>NZ_JBHWUF010000001.1:1324905-1895773 GCF_042738325.1 Rhodococcus sp. NPDC059969
GGGCTGACTCGTTTGGTTTTGCCGCTCACCTTTTCGTTTCGCCCCCCCGATCACCCCGCCCCCGGGGTGGGGTCGGTCGCGCTTCGGGGCCCCCCCCACCCCTCGGTCATTTCTGTGACTCTTTGATTGCGTCCAGTCGTGCTTCGAGACCGTCGAGGACACGGTCGAGTGTGTAGCGATAGTGTTCTGCCCGTGTCGCTTCCGCAGTATCCGGTGGCCCCGCGAACTTCCCGATCAATGTCTCCATCGATGAACGGGGATCGGCGGGCCCGTCGTTGCTCAGTCGTTCCAGCATCGCGCTGTGATCGGGTGAAGGCTGACCGCTGGGAATGCGCCTGGCGTCGTTCATGGCGATCAGCGTGGTTGTCGAGGTGAAGGCGACGGTGTAGGCCTGGGCGGCTTCCGCTCCGAACCCGGCGTCTGTCAGCGATGCCAATCCGGCCTCCATGAGTACCCGGCTGCGCTCGGTGGCAACTCCGTTCATCAGCAGCCACTGCGCCGCGCCTGGACACTCGATCAACGCTTCTCGCATCTGCAAGAGCAGATGTGTCAGCCATTGACGCCAATCTTCTTCTGCGGATGGCACGTTCACGGCCGACATCGCACTGTCGACCACCGCCGCCGAGAGTGTTTCGCGATCTCCGACGAGCCGATAGACGACGGAGAACGACGTATCGAGTTCGCCGAGCAGCTGCCGCAGCGACCAGCCCTCGACTCCGTGCTCGCGACTGAGCCCGAACGCAACGGACAGCACTGCGTCCGCAGTGATCCCGGTGTTGTAACTCCGGCGGCGCTGTGATTTCGCGGCGGGCTTTTTGTCAGGTGATGGCGCAGTCATGGTCCGACCGAGCTTAGCGGCGTCGGATCGGGTCGCGTAGTCGGCGCAAGCGATTGACGGATGAACTTAGGTGAGGTTTACTTGCCAAATCCGAGCAGTGCTCGGATTTGTGCGAATCCCCGATTTTTCGAAGCTGAAGGACACCATGAAGTTGAAAACGCGACCCGGTTATCTATCAAGGCTGGGTGCTTCGCTGCTGGTCAGTGTCGTTGCCCTGACTGCGGCCGCTTGTAGCTCGAGTGAGGCGGGACCGACGACGGAACCTGTCGAGGGAACGCGTGTTGTGTCCCATGAATTCGGTGAGACGTCGGTTCCGGGCGACCTCGGGCGAATTGTTTCCCTCGACGAATACGCCGCACTCGGTCTCCTTGCCGTCGGTATTACGCCCGACGTGGTCTTCACGTCGTGGGGATCGGAGATCGGCCAGGACATCCTGGCGTCAGCTGGTACCGAGGTGGTCACAGTGCCGCCGCTCGGTGCACCCCCGATCGAGCAGGTCCTCGCCCAGGATCCGGGACTGGTCATCTTCACGTCGATGGGTGATCGGAGCTACTACGACTCCCTCGCATCGACCGTCCCCACAGTGCCGGTCCCGGCCGTCACCACTCCGTGGCGTGAGAATCTTGCCTTCTTCGGGCGTGCTTTCGATCGTCAGGCGGTCGCCGACAAGTTGACTGGCGCTTTGGAGAGCAAGATCGCTGACGTCTCTGCTCACTCCGGTGGTGAAACGAACACAGTATCGGTGTTGATGAGCAGTTCAGGAATTCTCGCCACCACCACCGAACAGGCACCGCCGTCGTTGTTGTTGGCGGAGAGCGGCTTCGGGCGTCCGGAATCCCAGCGAGCCAACGCCGCTGGAGGTCTGCCGTATGCACCCCTGTCCGACGAAGCAATTCCCGCGCAGGACGCTCGGATCGTGGCCGTGTTCGACGAGGGCGTGTACGAGTTCGGCAAGGTTGCCGGTGTTCCCGGATTCTCGAGTCTTTCAGCGGTGCAGGAGAACCGAGTGGCCAAGGTCAACGGAGACATGTGGCTTGCCACTCATCCCTTCGCCACCTTCTGGATGATCGAGGACATGGACGCCATGGCTACGGGCAATCTGGCTGGTGCGGGTACCGAATCTGTTGCCGCGAAGCGCTATCAGGATTTCACGGCGCTGACAGCATGAGTTCGAGTGCGTTGAGTCGGCGTCTGGCTCTGAAATGGGGAGCGTTGACGCTCGGCTCTGCGGCACTGAGTTCGGCGGCATTGAGTGCGTGCAGCCGTGGTTCGGCGAACGAAACCAGTTCCGAGATTTCGCCGTTCGACGACGAGGTTCGTGCTGCCGAGCAATTGCGTTTTCGTAGCGGACATACAGTCGAACGAAACCTGACATCTACGCCGGCTCGGGTGAGCCTGGGCGGCAGAGAGGTCGACACGTGGTCGTACGGCGCAGAAGCGGTGGGCCCGGAGATCCGAATCTCCAAGGGAGACCGGCTCAAAGTCCGGTTGCAGAACGACCTTCCGGCGGAGACCTCGGTTCACTGGCACGGCATTGCGATCCGCAACGACATGGACGGTGTCCCGCCGATCACCCAGGAACGAATCCAACCAGGCGCGGAATTCACCTATGACTTCGTGACCCCGGACCGCGGAACCTACTGGTACCACTCTCATTCAGGGTTGCAGGCTGATCGAGGGCTCTTCGGTGCGCTCGTGGTCGAGGACCCGAATGATCTGACCGGCGCAGACGAGGACGTTGTCATCGTGATCGACGACTGGCTCGACGGGCTGGGAACAACCCCGGATGCAGTTCTTCGTGCATTGTCTCCGGAAGTGCAGGGAGGACACGACGGGCACGGTGGAACCCCGCCGGAAGTCGACGATGCAGAGATCGACTCTGCTGCAGTACTTCTTGCAGGCGGACACGGAAATTCCGAGGCGCTCGGTGGAATGGCAACGCACATCACGTATCCACTGCACCTGATCAACGGACGGCCTGTGGAAGATCCCTTTGTCATCAGTGCGACGGCCGGAACTCGGCTTCGATTGCGGGTGATCAATGCCGGGGCGGAGACTCCGTACCGTTTCTCGGTTGCCGGGCACGAGTTGACCGTTGTCAGCGCTGACGGGCAGGACGTCGCTCACGCAGTCGGAGAGGAGATTCTGATCGCACCCGCGCAGCGATACGACGTGTTGGTGACGGTGCAGTCCGGCTCGTGGCCTATCGCCGCGAAGGTGGAGGGGAAGCCAGGTGGCGTCGCGTGCCTGCTTCGGACGCCGGATTCGGTAGCGAGCGTCGATCTGACTTCTCCTGCAGTGCTGTTTGGGTCCGGCGGCCGACTCGTTCTGGAATCGGAGCTTCGCCCGTCAGGCGCACGGGAACAGAGGGTGCCGGATCGTGAGTATTCGGTGGATCTCATTCAGGCCGGCGATCGATATGTCTGGGGAATGGCGGGCGCCGATGCAGGTCGGTTGATCATGAAGCAGGGCGAGCGGATACGAATCGTCATGAACAACAACACCGATATGTGGCACCCGATGCACACCCACGGCCACACCTTCTCGGTTCCCTCGTACGGTGGGCTTCGCCGAGACACCGTGATCTCGCTTCCGCGTACACAATTGGCGATCGACTTCGACGCCGACAATCCAGGACGGTGGATGTTCCACTGTCACAACGCGTACCACTTCGAGGCCGGGATGACTGCCGACCTCCACTATGTTCGATGAGGAGAGTGCAATGTCAGTTCGCACCGGGTTGACCACATTGTTCGCTGTTGCAGCGGTGTTCACACTGACGTCGTGCGGTGACGATTCGACGGGATCTACCGAGCAAGCGCCGGTCGAGATCTCGGTGAAGAACCTTGCGTACACACCGGACTCCGTCACGGTACGCAAAGGACAGACCGTCACGTGGATTTTCGAGGACCAGGGTATGCCACACGATGTGGTGTTCGCAGAACTGGGGACCAAGAGTGAGCTGCAAGGAAGTGGAACCTACAGTCAGACCTTCGACAAAGTGGGAACCTTCACGTACACGTGCACACCACATCCGAACATGACCGGCACGATCATCGTCGAAGAGTGAGTGGCGCAATGAAAGTGAATGAGGCTGCAGCCTCGAAAGATTCGACTGGTCTCGTCGACCGAGACGCTTTGGGCAGGATGATCGCGCCCGTGAGAAATCGACTCCTCCTGGGGGCTGGTTTGTCGGCGCTGTCGGTGCCGCTGCGTTTCCTGCCCTACGTAGCGGTGGTCGAGATCGCGCGAGTGCTTCTGACCGACGCGTCGTTGAATCTGGTCTGGTGGTGGGCCGCGATCGGCGCAGCGGGCACAATTCTCGGTTTTGTCGTCTACAACGCGGCCCTGACGGTGTGTCACACTGCCGACGCGCATTTCAAGTACTCGATCCGCTCGCGTATCGCTCGGCATCTGTCTCGAGTTCCTCTGGGCTGGTTCGCAAACGGCGGAACCGGCGAAGTGAAGCAAGCGATGACCGACGACGTCAAACGGATGCATCTCCTCGTCGCCCATCTTCCCGCCGACGTGGTGCCTGCCATCCTGTCGCCGCTAGTGGCTCTGGTCTATCTGGTGGCGATCGACTGGAAGTTCAGCCTGGTCCTGGTGGGTTACATCGGAGTGTGTCTCGCTCTTGCCGCGCCGTCGATGCGCAGAGCGTATCGAACGAACGTCGACTCGTGGAATCGCGCCATGTCGACATTGACCTCTGCAACAGTCGAACTGGGTGACGGTATCGAGGTCGTCAAGACCTACGGGAATGGGAGTCGAGCGTTCGCGCGCTACTCGAGCGCAGTCGATTCGATGGTCGCGGTGTGCGTGCGATGGATGTCGGGGATGGGAAGACCGGTGGTCGCGATGTCGATCCTTCTCTCGCCGGCGGTACTCATCGTGGTTATCACGGGGTCGGGGATCGCACTGCTCTCCGGGGGTTGGGTTACCCCGGTAGCTCTGGTGGCTTTTCTCGTCGTCGGAACAGGCGTTCCATCTTCGGTTCTCCACCTGGGAACGATGGCCAACCTCTACCGCGAAGGCCAACTCGGAGCGACCCACGTCGAGAGCATTCTCGGCGAAGAAGAGCTGGTTGAACCCCGGGAGCCGGTCTCGGCTCGCGGTACCTTGGTTGAATTCGACTGCGTCGGATTCGAGTACACCACTGGACAGCGCGTCCTCGAGAACATCTCCTTCGAGATGCAACCGGGCACCGTCACTGCGATAGTCGGACCGTCCGGCTCCGGAAAGACCACGTTGGCGCGTCTACTTCCGCGGTTCTGGGACGTGACGGATGGATCTATTCGCCTCGGTGGAAGCGATTTACGAGATCAGTCCAGTCGTGAAGTCTTGAAATCGATGGCTATCGTCTTCCAGGATGTTGTGCTCTTGCGGGACACCGTGCGCGAGAACATTCGGCTCGGCAGACCAGATGCAACGGATTTGGAAGTGGAGACAGCGGCGAAGCGGGCGCAAATTCATGACGTGATCGTGCGACTGCCAGACGGGTACGATACCGAGATCGGTGGAAGTTCGGGTGGGGAGCTCTCAGGTGGGGAGAAGCAACGCCTGACCATCGCCCGCGCCATCCTTCAGAACCCGCCGATCGTCATCCTGGACGAGGCGACCTCGCAGGCCGATCCCCACAGTGAATCGGCCGTTCAACGCGCATTGGGTGAGATCAGTGCAGACGGCGGCACCATGATGGTGATTGCTCATCGCCTGCACACCATCCGATACGCAGACCAGATACTCGTAATCGACGACGGACAAATCGTGGAAAAGGGTACGCACGAACAGTTGTCGGAGCTCGGGGGAACCTACGCGCGGATGTGGGCGCTCCAGAACCCTCTCAGCGAGGACATATCTCCGCGAGAGGTGCTGCAATGATTCGAGACCTGGACGAGATCCTCGGGCGAGACAATGGGATCCGTGGCCAGATAGCAGGTTTCACGCTCGCGGGGGTACTCGAAGGCATCGTCTTCGCTCTGATGATTCCGATACTGAAAGCAGTTGTTGGCGGCGACTACGACGCTGCAGTTCCGTGGGTTGTCACGGCGGCTTTCGTGGCGGCGGCCTGTGGCGCTGTCCGGTGGATCGCCGAGAATCGTGCGTACCGCATCGGAATCGAGGGTTTTGCCGGTGGAATCATGCACCGACTGGGCGAACACCTGGTGCAGATTCCGCTCGGGTGGTTCAGTAAGGCAAACCGTGGAGCGTTCACTCGCCTGGTCACCGAGGGCACGGCGATCTTGATGAGCATCCCGGGGATGATCATCGCGCAACTCGTCACTGTCACCGTGACTCCCGCGACCGTGGCGATCGCTGTCTTGTTCGTGGACTGGCGACTGTCCCTCGCGATGGTCGTGTTTGTTCCACTGGGAATTCGGGCTTACCGCAATGTGCAGCGGGCGGTTGTGCCCGAATACGAGGCGATCGGCGAGAGCGAATCCGAGTTGGCATCGCGCGTCGTCGAATATGCACAGGCACAGCAAGTTCTACGCTCGGCCGGAAAGAGTGACGAAGGTTGGAATCGGCTGGACGATGCTCTTGTGTCCAATCGGGATGCGCACCTGCAGGAAATCGGTTCGGTCGACAAGTATCTGCTGCGATTCATGATCGTCGTTCAGGTTGCCTTTCTCACCGTGCTGGCGCTGGCGGCACTGCTGGTCACCGCCGGGTCCATCGACACCGCAAGCGTGATAGTTGTTCTCGTGTTGGCCGTGAGGTTCGTGGAGCCGATGCAGATGCTCGCAGGGTTTGGCGAAGGGATCTCACTGGCTCGGGTGTCGCTCGGATCCGTCCGAGAGATGATCGGCGTCCCGGTGCTGGCGGAGCCCGAGGTATCGAAAGAGCCCACGTCGTACGATATTCGGTTCGATTCGGTCTCCTTCGGCTACGGGTCCGTCTCCGTGATCCGCGACCTCAGTCTCGAGTTCCCGGAAAGTTCGGTCACCGCCTTGGTTGGCCCTTCCGGTTCCGGAAAGACCACGCTGGTTCGGCTGATCTCGAGATTCTGGGATGTCGACGAAGGAACGGTATCGATCGGGGGAGCGGATGTTCGCGAGATCGGAACGCGTGCGCTGATGAAGCGGATATCGACTGTCTCGCAGCAGGTTTACCTGTTCGACGGAACCATTCTGGAAAACGTTCGGTTGGCGAGACCGGATGCCACGGAGTCGGAGGTCCGCCAAGCGGTGAGCGATTCCCGACTCGGCGAAGTGATCGATCGTCTGCCGAGCGGTGAAGAGACAAGGGTGGGTGAAGGGGGATCACTGCTGTCCGGTGGTGAACGTCAGCGGGTCTCGATTGCGCGGGCATTTCTCAAAGACACTCCGATCGTTCTCCTCGACGAAGCAACTTCTGCCCTCGACGGAGAGAACGAAGTCGCGATCACCGAGGCGATTCACTGCTTGGCTCGTGGTCGAACCGTCGTGGTGATCGCTCATCGCCTGTCGACTATTCGGGGAGCAGATCACATCGTCTACCTCGAAGACGGTGGGGTCGAGGAGGTTGGTACCCACGAAGACCTGATCGCGCGAGGTGGAAAGTACTCGGATCTGTGGGCCGAGCGCAGTGGCGCGGAGGGATGGAGGATCGACCGAGCACCTAACCGGTGAAGAAACCGTGTGGTTTGATCGACGAATGGACGAAGCCGCTGCAGATCCAGTGAAACCGCCGCGGAAGCGCAGGTGGCCTCGTTGGGTCGCGGGTATCGCCGTGCTCGGAGCGGTTGTCTACGCGGGCTCGATCGTCTGGATTTCCGTCGCGTCGGCCGGCCACACGTCGGACGCAGCGGAAGCTCCCGAGGCTCCGGTGGTAATCGTGCTGGGCGCGCAGATCAAGGACGGCAAGCCGATGGCGTTCCTGAAGGGACGGCTGGACGCAGCCGTCGACCTGGTGGAGGCGGGGAAGGCAAGAGCGGTCCTGGTCTCCGGCGACGCGAACGGCGGCTCGGGTGACGAGATCGCGGCGATGACGAACTACCTGGTGGAGCAGGGAATCGATGAGCGTCGCATCGTGGGGGATCCGTACGGCCTCGATACCTATGACACCTGCTTCCGGGCCATACATACGTATGGGGTAACCAGGGCGTTGATCGCCACCCAGGGGTACCACGTGCCCCGCGCTGTGGCATTGTGCCGAGACGTCGGCATCGACGCAGACGGTGTGAACAGCGATTGCGGGTGCGCAACTCCGACGCTGATCAAGAACGCCGCTCGCGAGTGGGCTCTCGCCAAACCCAAGGCAGCGCTGGACATGCTGTGGGGGCGGGATGCAAAGGTGACGTCGCCGTCGGAGGATTCGGTCCAGACGGCACTCTCGGTGTCCTGACGCGCTGAGAGTGCGCACAGTTTGTGTCGAGCGAACACACGCTCCGGGGAGTTGGAGCGTGTGTTCACTCGACGCACAGGGTGCTAGGTCGACAGTCAGATCAGTGCTGCTGCGGCAAATGCTCCCAGCGCTATCAGCGCAGCGCCGGTGACGCTCTGCACTCGCCGGTCCACGACGCACATGATCGAGAGGAATCCCGGCATCGAGCCACCGCGCTTGGTGTGCACGATTGCCGCGAGGCTGGGCATGCAGCGGCCAAGGGAAACGACCGTGAACAGCGCCGCACCGAGTGCCGGCGAACCCGAGGCGATGACGCCGAGCGTCAGGAGGTAGTACGCACTCGACCGGATGAAGATCAGAAATCCCGGACCGATGATCGCACCGAAGATCAGCGAGACCTTCCACGGCGCCATGCGCCGGCGCAGATGACGCGGAAGCTGTTGGCGCCGCATCGGAGTCGGCATCCTCACCGCACCCAACTCGTGCAGCCCGTACGCAACCGCGACGACGGCCCAGACGCCTAGCGCCCAGCCGACCGGGACGTAGCCGGACACCGCCGCTCCGATCGCGCCGATCAGTGCGCCGGTAACGGCTCCTGTCGTGACGGAACCCAGTGCGTGCCAGCCGAGTCGGCGTACCGGAGTCGAGGATCCCTTTCGGTGAGCTTGCTTCGGAGCGGCAACAACTCCGGCAACGGACATGCCGCAGGTCGACCAGTTGGCGGCCAGCGAAGTGACCAGTCCGGCTCCGACAACGGCAGTGGTCAAAGCTGTTGTCGCAGAGGGCACAGCGACGAGTGCAATACCGGCACCCGCGGCAGCACCCGCCGCGATGAGGCTGGCACGAGTTGCGGTCCCGACCGAGCCTTGAAGGGTCGGCCGGATGTCGGGGACATCGGTCTGGAGCGGGCCGTGTGAGAGAACGGTAGTCATCAGATCCTCCGAAATGTGTGTGGTTCAATGAAAGTAGTGAGCCAATCTCACAGCGAAAAAGGTTGAGCCAGAGTCACAGCACTGTGATGACTCCGATCATGTACGGGTGTACGGAGCACGAGTATTCGTAGACGCCGGCGCTCTCGAACGTGTGCCGGTATGCGCCGTCCCCGGTGATGCCGCTGTCGAACAGGCCGGGCGACTCGACGTGATGCAGGAGTCCACCGTCGTCGAAGCGCCACTCGACGGTGCCACCACGCTCTACTGTGACGTCCATCGGACTGAACTGAACATTGCTGATCTCGACCACCACGTCGGGGACGGGATCTTTTGTGCCGCATGCTGGAACACACGTTGCGGCGACGGCGAGGCCGAAGCCGGCGATCCACCTCCTCACTATTGAACGATCACGGTGCCCACCATCATCGGGTGGGGCGTGCAGTGGTAGGTGAAAGTTCCGGCGTCGTCGAACGTGTAGGAGAAGGTCCCCTCGGTGAGCAAGTCGCTCTTCAGTTTCCCGTCGAGTTCACCGTTGCCGACCACATCGTGGGGGAGTCCGCTGTCGTCGAACTTCCATTCGACGGTCTGTCCCTTCTCGATGGTGACCGATGCCGGTGTGTACGCCATGTTCTTCACCTCGATCACGACGGCAGGTTCGTCCGACGACGCACCTGCATCACTACTGCAGGCGGTGAGGCTCAAGGCAGCGCACGCGGCGAGGAAAGCGGGAACGAGTTTCTTCATGAGGGGTTCTCTCCATTCTTCAACTTGTCAGCGGACGTAACGCAGATTTGCCGTCATGCCGGCTTCGAAGTGGTAGGCGTTGTGGCAGTGGAACATCCACTCGCCGGGATTGTCGGCGTCGAACTCGATGGCAAGCTCGGCACCTGGTAGGACGTTGACGGTGTCGCGGCGAAGTCCGCCGTAGTCCGGTACCGCAAACGTGTGGCCGTGGGTATGCATGGGGTGCCACATCGTGGAGGTGTTCTTCATCGTGATGCGAACCCGTTCGCCCTGTTTCATGACGAGTTTGCCCGCATCGGCACCCGCCATGCCCCAGACGTAACGATCTCCGGCTTGGATCAATTCGATGTGGTAATCGCGGTCGGGTGACCTCGTCTGGAGACGTGCGGATTCCGCTGGTCGTAGCGCACTTTCGGGTACCAGCCTGCCGGCCAGTTCCGAGAGGTTGCCGCCCACATCCGGATTCGCGAGAGCCAAGGCGTCAGTGCTCCGCAGGACGGTCGATGCGTAACCGTCTCGACCCTCGACCTTCGCGACCACCGGCCAAGTTCCCGACTTCACCGTCACCAGTACGTCGTAGCGTTGGGCCATGCCGACGATGATGGTGTCGGCAGGAGTTGGCACCACGTCGTAGCCGTCGGTGGCGACAATCGTCATCTCGTGTCCGGCCACGGCAAACCGGTACGGAGTTTCGGCTGCCGCGTTGATGATTCGTAGGCGAAGGGTCGAACCAGGCGCTGCAGTGATGACAGCAGGATCATTGGGTGGTCGCCCGTTGATCAAGTGCAGTGGATACGCGATGTGTTGAGTCATTCCGCCGAGCGCCTCGGAGGAACCGTGTCCGCCGCTCACCAACTGCTGCGCGACGGACATGTCGGCTTCAGAGTGTTCTGCCGGAGTTGTTGCCCCACCGCCGTGTCCGCCATGCCCGCCCGAAATTGCCGGGTTCAGGGCCATCAGGACGGAATCCGGGGTGGTACCCAATCCGTCGAGCCAGTCGTCGAGGATCAGGACGACATCGGCGTCAGCTCCGCTGGAGTCGTTCGGGTCCTCGACGATCATGGCACCGAAGAGTCCCCGATCGGCTTGTAATCCGCTGTGCGAGTGGTACCAGTACGTTCCCGGATCCGGTGCGATGAAGTTGTAGGAGAAACTCGAGCCGACGCCGATGGGAGCCTGCGTGGTGGGTGCAGCGCCGTCCATGTCGTTGCGGATTCGAATTCCGTGCCAGTGCAGCGTCGTTTCGGCCTCGAGACCGTTCTGGACGGAAGCATTGACACGGTCTCCGGACTTCAGGCGAAGCTCCGGAGCCACCGCAGCGCCTCCGTACGTCCACGTGTTCACCAGACGACCGCCGAGATCGACCGTCGAGAATCCGGCGGTCAGGGCAAACGCAGCGGTGGTTCCGTTCCAGGTCCGGGCCGATTCGGCTGCAGCAACTTCGGCGTCGGTGGGCAGGATGTAGTCGAGATCGGTCGTGGACGTCGGAGTTGCTGCAGTGGAACTGCATCCGGCGATCGTTCCAACAGCACCGAGCCCGAGTGCTCCGGCGCCGAGTGCTCCCAAACTCAGGAAACGGCGCCGGCCCATCACCACACCGGATCCGGGACGACTCATCGGAGTACTTCTGGTGTGATCAACCCACTGACATCGCCGACGTTGCCAGAGACATCGACAGAACTGACCTGCTCACCGGTGGTCGCCTTGTAGCCCACGATCTTCTGCGGTGCAGAACCTTCGACTTCCGGCCCCGTACCCAGCACGTAGAACGTGGCGCCGTCGACGGAGAAGGTCATGCTCTTGATGTCCGTCAGGCCGAGGTCTGCGAGCGTCAGACTTTTCACCGGGGCGTAGTTCGCGGCGTCGGACAAGTCGATCTTGACCAGTGAGCCTCCGCGAGCGGAGTCCGGATGAATGGCCGTATCCGTGTACGCGATTGCGAGCCGGGTTGCGTCGGCGTTGATGACGTTCTCCGAGAATCGACCCGAATCCTGCCCGGCGTTCCCGATCGGCTTGACAACTTCCTGAGGCAGTCCGTTGGAGAAGTCGAAAACGTAGACATCGCCGTTCTCACTGACCAGCAACGCTTTTTGTGCTTCCGATGCCCAGGTGACCTTGCGTGTGGAGACAAAATCTTCGGGTAGGACCTTGCTTCGGGCGGTTTCCTTCGGAACACCGTCGTCACCGATCGTGACGTGCAGCAGTTCTCGGGTGTCCTCACATACGCTGTACAACTCGTGCCCGACCATCCACGTGAACGGGCCACAGCCGATTATCTGGAGCGCACCGGTCGCCTCCTTCTTCTCGAGGTCGACCACCCGGATGCCGTACAACCCGTCATCCCAGGTGACAAAGAACTTGCCGTCGGAGGTCACGGCATTGGAGCCGGGACGGGAATGCACGCGTGCGACGTCCGGAAGCATGACCTCGGCGGGTTCCAGCAGGTTGCCCGAGTAGGTGCTGACCGTGAAATCTGCTGCGCCGCGAGAACCTCTGGGACGCCACACCTCCGCCGCGAGAACCGCAGGGTCTTCGGCAGAATCCCCGACAAATCCGTGAATGACCGGATCCCAGATTCCCGGACCGACGGTAATTCGACTCTCGGCCACACCGGTTTTCGGATCGATCACATTGACACTGAGCTCGAGCTGGCCGAATCCACCCTCGACGCCCAGCAGGCGGTCAGCTGCGATCGGCGTGATCGAACCGACGTGCAGTGGTTCGGGAATGGTATCGCCGATTTCCTGATCGTCGTGCCCGAGTGAGATCCCCTCGCCCGGGGCGGTGAACGGAACTGTCGGATAGGTGACATCGCCTGCGCTGGAGGGTTCGTCGTTGTCGGACGAACTGCATCCGGCCAGCGCGAGCACGACGGTGAGTGGAATGACGGCAACGGCTGGGCGCGCCAGTTTTCGGGTTAGTGAACTGCTCATGATCCGGCACCGACCTTGGGGCGCTCGGCGGGTCGAGTCTGGCAGTCCTCACCGATGATGGGCGCCATCGTGCAGGTGTACGCCTGAGACTCGTCGGAGACACACCAGATGATTTCCTGGTCGTAGCTTCCGGAGACCGGGTTGTACATCACGGCCTGCATGTCCGGTTCGCCGCAGAAGGCGTTGGAACACGAAGGCGCGCCGCAGCAGTCGTAGTAGGCGATCAGATAGGTCTTGCCGGTATCAGGGTTGGTGCAGCATCCGACCCAGAACTCTGCGCCGGGCTTGCTGCCGGGCGCACAGGTGGTGACACCGCCGCCGTTGCATGCGGCACAGGACGTTCCGTCCATGTTGCACCAGCGCCAGTACTCGCACTCGGCTGGATCCTTGCCGTCGTAGACGGGGACAAGAGGCTCTGGCCCTGGCGCCGGCGCAGGAACTTCGGGCTCCTGGGCGAAGGCGCTGCGAGTCACGGGAAGTGTGCTGATCAGTGCCACCCCTGACACACCCATGGTCCACTTGCCGATCCGACTGATCATCGAGCGCCGCGAAACTCGTTCGGAGAGTTTGCGCCCCGTTCGGCTGGTGAGCGAGCCGCCCTGGCCCGCCATCCATTCGGCCTGGGCCTGAACTGTCGCCTCGTCGACGGGATATCGATTCTCCGTCATGTTGTGCTGTGGGAATTCATTGTCGTCCAACGATTTTCTCCTGATTCGTGAAGAGGATCGAACTGTGCAGGAAGATCAGGCCGCGCTGCCGGATTTCGCCTGGGCATGAAGGTGCTGGAGTGAGGGGGTACCGGATTCGAGCGCATTGAGCAGGCTCTCCACTTGAGCCATGTGATTGCACAGGCCCTTTCCTCGGATCTTGCCGTGCTCGTCGAGAATCACTCCGTAGGGAGTTGTACCCACCTGGTACGCGATGCCGACGTCTCGGGCGTCGATGTAGCTGAGCTCGGAACCGATCCCGCTGCCGGCCAGGAACTCACGGTGCTCTTCAGGTGTTCCGTCGGAGATGATCACCACATCGAGATCGGATTCAGCTCGGGCCATTGCCCTTACGCCGGGAAGAAGACTCTTGCACGTCGAGCAGCTCGGTGCGGTGAACAGCAGGAGTTGCGGCTTGTCGCGGTGACCGCCGACTCCGACGGTTCGTCCCTCCTGGTCGATCAGACCGGCAAACGACGGGCCGACTTGTTCGACCTTGGGCCCGGTATCCATCATGCGGGCGCCGAGCGGTCCGAGACGTACTTGTACGCGGCCGATTTCACGAGCGAGGGCAAGAACCATCAAGAAGAGTACGGCTACGGCGATCACCAGGATCACGGTCGCGACGAGTAGGAAAGTGGTCATCGTAGTAGTCCTGCCTTCGAGTTTTCGGGGCTGTGGGTGTGGTTCACGAGCCGTACCGGGATGCGGTTTCGGCAGTGCGGAGTCGGATCGAGGCACTCGACAGGTAGTCGTCGACCGGGCGTCGCCCTAGATGGACGACCGAACGAATTTGTGCGAGAGCAACTCCAGCCAGAACGAGGAGGAATCCGAAGGTTGCCGCCACGATCTGGACGTCGATCTCGGCCTGGTTGGGGGCGACAGACACGGCCACGGATATCACCGCGAGTGTCCCGGCGCGAACGGCGTGGAACCACCCGATATGCGGAATCTTGCCGACTCCGAATGCAAAACAACCGCAGTCCAGATCGCGTCGACCGCGTAGGAGATTGATCGTGAGCCCCGTGAAGAACGATGCGAACATCACGGCAGCGGCCACGGCTGCGAGTCGATGGACAACGCCGAGAACCAACAGGGCACCCACGACGGACTCGGCGACGGGAAGGGCGCGAGCGATCGGAACTTCGAGTCGCGCTGGCAGCACTTTGTAACCGCGTACGGAACTGAGTACCCCGTCGTGGTCGTTCAGCTTGGGAATGCCGGCGAGTAGTAGTACAAATCCGATGATCGCCGCAGTGGTGGCGCTGACGAAGTCCATGCTTCCTCCGTTCTGTTCGGCAGGGCCGGTGGTGTGTGGGACACATCCTGTACGGGCAGTGCTGCGAACCCGCGTCGACCGCGATACGCCTGGACGAGGTGCAACTGAGAGAGCAGTTCTCGTGTGAGAATCGGTGAACCCGCAGGTGGAACCGCTGCCCGGCGCGGCGCAATACCACCGGCAGCCAGTGATCCGGCATAACGCTGCGCGGGAGCAAGGTCGGATTCTCACTTGAAAGTTCTGTGCGCGCCATCGTGGAAACTGCGCCGAAACATAAGCGGACTAACTTGACCGAATTCTGACAATTCGCTCGTAGGTTCGGGCCCGGACGCGACGGACGGTGAGACATGGCCGTGAGTGCGGCACTGCGTGCAGCGATCACGCGAGCGCAGAATACGGATCAACACAGTGAGCCCGTGTTCTCCCCGCTCCGCGGTCTCGGACGGGGACGTCTGACCCCGATCGACCTGTTGGGGCAATCGCTCTCCACGATCGCGCCGGCAACCGGGATGGTGTTCATCGCCCTGTGGATGATCACTTACAGTCCCGGCTACGTCGGGTTGGCTGCGATTGCTGCGACAACTTCGGCGGTGTTTCTCGTTGCCTTCTGCATCACTCAGTTCACGCGGAGACTGGCCGCAGCAGGATCGTTGTACAGCTTCGTCTTCCAGGGCTCCGGTATCCGGGCGACACTGACGGCGGGTGCCGCCTTGGTGCTCGGCTACCTCGGAATCTCGGTATCTGTGTTCTCCCAGGCGGTTCCGAGTCTGCTCGATACCATCGCCCTTATCGGACTCGACGTGCGAGGGACTGCCGCGACGGTCATCACGACGGTGGCGATTGCCCTTGCCGTCGCGTGGATTGCAGTGCGAGGCGTTCGGTTCGCCACCCGAGCGATCCTCGTTGTCGAGGCTTGCTCTCTGATTCTGATAGTCGTGGTCATGCTGGCGACGCACACCAGCGCGACAACCGCTGTTGCCCTGCCGAATCCGTCGCTGAGCGCTGTGCCGTTTCTCGCCATGCTGACCGTACTGAGCATGGCGGGCTTCGAGAGTTCAGCCTTCTTCGGTCCGGAAGCAAAACGACCACTCATCAGCGTCACGCGCACGGTCCTCATTTCGCCGATCATCTGCGGAGTTCTCTTCGTTTTTGCGGCCTGGGCGGCGATGACCGGTCACGGCGCAACGATCGTCGGAGCGTACTTCGAAGGAACGGCATCCGGAGCCAGCGAGGAAGTGGTTCTGGCGGTCAAGATCGGAATGACGTGTTCCTGGTTCGCGTCCACCCTCGGTTGTGCGCAGGCGGGCTCGCGGTTGCTGTACTCGATGGGGATCGAACGGGTACTGCCGTCGCCGCTTGCCCTTGTGCACCGACGATTTCGTACCCCGTACGTCGCGGTACTTGCGTTCGTCGCGGCAAGCGCGGTGGGAGTATTCGTCTACTCCGATACGGTTCGCGACGATTCCGGATCCTTCGACGGCGTAGTCGAGACAGCGTTGGTCTGCGCTTACACCCTGGTGGCCTTTGCTTCGTGGAAGTTCTTGCGCCGGATCGGCGAACACACGTCACTGACCCGGATATGCACCGTATCCGTGAGCGCTGCCGGCGCCGGTCTACTGGTCTACATCGTGCTCGACGGTGCGGTACACGGGATGTGGGCCTTGCCGATCGCAGCTCTTGTTGTCGCTGCGTCGGGGACCGTGTGGAGCGCCTTGCTCCGCAGAGCCAGACCTGAAAGCCTTCTGATGGTGGGCGCCTTCGACAGCGTCGAGACGGCAGACCTGTTGCCCGGTGCCGGCACACTACTGATCGACGGTGACGGGCGAAGACGACTTGTCCCGGATCGCGATACAGCTGAAGGTAACTCGCCGGAGCATGGGTGGTGACCGCGGACCGTGCAACCGCTGGTCCGCGATCAGGCAAAAGGATCGGCGAAGAGACTCACTTCAGCGGGCAACAACCGCGTGCGGTTCAGAAGGCACTCGGGATGCTCGAGGCTGTAGCTCACTTGGGGCCGGGAACGACTGCGAAGGAGATCGCCACGTTTGCAGGCGTCCCTTCGGCTACGGCGTATCGAATGCTCAATCTGCTGGTAGCCGAGGGCTTTCTGGTGCGGGTGCCAGACCTGTCCGGGTTTGCGCTGGGGCGTCGAACTGCCGAGCTCTCACATGCAGCGTCGGCGAGCGGTCCGGCGCCGACCCTGCACGAGCGCGTCGAAGACATGCGGACACACACGAGGTTCGGACTGCACGTAGCCTCGTTTACCGGTGGGCGCTTGCGTTTTGTCGACAAGGATCCCGACCACGAGATCATCGGAATTGCCGCACTGCCGAAGAACCTTCACGCGAATGCGCTGGGGAAAGTGCTGTTGGCGTATGACGAGCGGTTGCTGCCGGGCTTGGAACTGCGCCGGGTCACGGAGTTCACGATCGGTGACTTCGATGTTTTGTCTGAACAGCTGAGGTCTGTTCGCCGGCAAGGATTTGCGTTCGAGAACCAGGAGTGTCGCCTGGGTCGATCCGCACTGGCGGTGCCCGTTCGGGATCACGCGGACCAGGTGGCTGGCGGGTTGTGCGTCCAGGGAGCGAGCGGACGAGTGACTGAAGGCGATCGAGAGTTGGTCGGCTTTCTATTCGATTGTGCGCGCCAGCTCACCGGATTGCTCTGACGTCACCCGTGCAGGTGCTGGGGGAGTCCGGCGGTCATCAGAACCACCGACTCGGATGCAGCGGCGATGCGGCTGTTCAGCAGACCGAGCTGATCACGGAACAACCTCCCGGACTTCGTGTCCGGGACCACACCGCTTCCGACTTCGTTGGTGACGGCGACAATCGGTACCGGACAGGCGGCCCAGGCGTCGGCCAAGACGTCGATATCTGCGTGGACGGCGCTGAGATCTTCTGTGGTCCATGCCTGATGTCGGTCCAGGCGCGCGGTCAACCACGTGCCGAGGCAGTCGATCAGGATCGGTGTTGTTGCGCCTGAAAGAATCTCGGCCACCTCGGAGGTCTCTACCGTCGTCCACGTCGACGGCCTCCGCGCGCGATGCGACGCAATTCGTTCGATCCAGTCGGGATCGTCGTCCTGCGGATCCCCGGTGGCGATGTACGTGACGTGCCGGTAGCAGGCAAGCAAGCCCTCTGCGTAGGTGGACTTGCCCGAGCGGGCGCCACCGGTGACCAGAGTTCGATGGCTCTGTCCTACCCCGATCTCGAGCACAGTTCCATCCGGAACCGCTCGCGCTCCGGACGTTCGAAGTTCCTCCGCGAGTTCGTTTTCGACTGGGTTGTGGTGCCCGAGGTGTACGGCGACCACATCGGTTCGATCGGTGATCGCGTCGCAGTTGCGTAGTCGCGACACCGTCTCCGCGAAACTCGGCAGATCATGGTGCCCGGTGCCGTGGTCGGTCTTGTAGCCGAAGGTCTCTTCGAGGAAGACGGCATCGAAACGCGCATCGGGAAGGGCGTCGACAGTAGATTCGGGCAGAGGCCCGGTGTCGGTGGCCCAGAAGATTCGGGATCCGGATGCGTCGGTGATGTCGTAGAGAAGAGTGGGTACTTCGTGCGCGGCTTCGAGTGTGCGAACCCGATAGGTGCCCAACATGATCGACTGACCGGCCTCGATCGGCATGAAGGTCACCGGATCGCCTGGACCCACCCAGTCTCGGCAGAGATCGAGCGCGTCGGGTGGTCCGAGAACCTGTAGTGGTTCGGTGCGAGAGGCCCAGGACCGGAACAGCAACGCCATCGGGCCGAGGTGATCGGGGTGAGAGTGTGTCAGCAGAATGTGTTCGACGTGCGCCAGCGTGCGACCGAATCGCGACGCAGCACGCGGTACTTCGGGTCCACAGTCCAACAGGATCCGGTTGTCCAGCAAGGCAGCAGTGTGTCCGCGAATGGTGCCATTCGACATTGCCGCCAGGCAGGAAGGGCAGGTACAGAATGGGTTCGGCCAACCGTCGGCAGCGCCGGTGCCGAGCATCACCAGTTCCATCAGCGGGTGCCTTCCTGCCGAATCGGGACAACTATGGGACCACTGGGCCGGTCCAGGATTTCGACCCGAGCGCCGTACACACGGCCGAGGAGGTCTGCTTGCAGCACCGCTGAGGGTGTGCCGTCGGCGACGACGCTGCCTTTGTCCAGCAGCACGATTCGCCGACCGTACTGACCCGCGAGAGTGAGGTCGTGCATCGCGGCGATGACCGTGATGTTGTCGGCTTCACGCAGTTCCTCCACCAAGTCGAGAACCTGCTGCTGGTGACCGATGTCGAGGGCGCTGGTGGGTTCGTCCAGGAGCAGTACCTGAGGTTCTTGAGCCAATGCCCGAGCGAGGACCACGCGCTGCAATTCGCCGCCGGAAAGTTCGGTGGCTCGTCGATCTGCGAACTCGGTGAGGTCGAGTCTTTCGATCACCGAAGAGATCACCGAACGGTCTGTGGCGGTTTCGGTTCCGAAGCGTCGTAGATAGGGAGTGCGGCCGAGCGCAACCAGTTCCTTAACCGTTGAGCCCTCGGGTACTACCGGGCGTTGCGGCATCAGCGCGACTACGGCTGACGTGGCCTTGCGGCTGGAATTGCGTGGACTGAGTCCCCCGACCGAGAGCTCACCGGTGGACGGAATCAATCCAGCGAGGGCGTGCATCAAGGTCGTTTTGCCTGCGCCGTTCGGCCCGACCACGGCAATCCAATCGCCGGGTGTCACATCGAGATCGATGCCGTCGACGACGTCCTTGCCGCCGAGGTTTACTCGGAGGCCGCGGCACCGGACTGCGCTGTCGGTCATGCCGAAACTCGACTGCGGCGCAGAACCAGAAGGAAGAACGGAGCGCCGATCATCGCGGTCACTACCCCGATGGGGAGTTCGGCCGGCGCCATGACCGTGCGGGCGGCAACGTCGGTGAGGACGAGAAACGCCGCACCCAGCATGAGTGACAGAGGGAGCAGCAGCCGATGCGACGGGCCGACGACCAGTCGAACCGCATGGGGAACAACGATTCCGACAAAGCCGATGAGCCCACTTGCGCTCACTACTGCGGCTGTTCCCAGAGTTGCGGCGAGCACCAGTACCAGGCGTGATCTGGCCGGATCGACGCCGAGGCTGGCGGCTTCGACGTCACCGACGGCCATCACGTCGAGTACGCGACGGTGTACCAGGATGACGGCTGATGCCAGCGCGACGTACGGCAGGACAACGAGAACTTCCGACCATCCGTCGGTGGACAGTCCGCCGAGCAGCCAGGAGTAGACCTCACGCAGTGAATCGTCGAACCGCTGCTGAACAAAAGTCTGCGCTGCATTTGTGAACGCTGCGACAGCGACACCGGCGAGGATGATGACTACCGCGTTCTGCGGCCCGCCAATGCTTCGGCCGAGCGTATAGGTGGCGAACACTGCCAGCACGCCACCGACGAAGGCGGCCATGGGAATTCCGAACATGCCGAGTGCTCCGCCCGAAACGATGGCGAGGGTTGCGCCCAGTCCGGCTCCGCTGGAAACTCCGAGGAGATACGGATCTGCCAAGGGATTTCGAAACACGCCCTGGTAGGCGGCACCGGCTACGGCCAACATTGCTCCGACCAACGCGCCCAGGACTACTCGCGGAAGCCGGATCTGCCAGAGAATCGCCTGCTGTGTCGCGGTGAGACCGGAATCGATGTTGATGCCGGGTATTCCGTCCAGAAGTTCGAGAATGGTCCGATCAGGCGTCAAACCGGCCGGCCCCACCAGAACACCGATCAGCAAGGCAGCGCACAGAATCAGCGCGGCGCCGAGCAGAACGACGCTCCGATGTTGGGAAATACCGGCTTTGATCATCGAGTGCTCAGGCCGTGGGAACTTGGGCAACGATGGCCGCGACAGCCTTCACCTGATCGGCGACACGGGGTCCCCACCGGCTCGAGAGGTCCTCGTCGAGCACATGAATCTGGTTACCGGTGACAGCTTTCATGCCGCTCCAACCGGGTCGAGCGGCGACGGATTCTGCTGTCACTCCGCAGCATTGGGAGTCTGCGAGAAAGATGAGATCGGGATTGGCCTGTACCACGAATTCGGCGGACAACTGCGGGTAGTCACCCTGCCCGGCGGCGTCGGCGATGCTCTTCATGCCGAACAGCGAGTAGATCTGCCCGACGAAGCTCGAACTCGTGACGGTGTAGAGCGAGGAGTCGAGTTCGTGGAAGTACGTCAGCGGCTGTTGGCGCGCAGGAACACTGGCGACAGCGGCGTCGATGTCCGAGCGCATGGCGTCGACAACTTCGGTGCCCTTGTCCTCGTGGCCGGTGGCCTTTGCGACGCGCTCGATCTGGGCGTAGACGTCATCGATGCTCGTCGCTGCCGGTAACAGGAGCGTCGGCACCTTCGCCTTCTCCAGTCCGGAGACAAGATCGTTCATGTCGTCTGATGCGATCACCAGATCCGGTGCGTAACCGAGGATGGCTTCGACGTTCGGCTGAAAGCCCGAGAGATCGGTGACCGGGATGCCGGCTGGGTAGTCGGACTGATTGTCGACGGCCTTCACCTGATCGCCCGCGCCGACGGCCCACAGGGTCTCGGTGGCGCTGGGACTGAGTGACACGATCGACTGCGGACGTGACTCGATGGTGATATCCGTGCCGGAATCCGTGGGACCGGAAACAACAGTCACCGGGAACGAACCGTCCGAGGCGGCTGTCGTTGTGGGTGCGTCGGTTGTCGAGCTACTGCAGGCACCGGCAAGCAGTGCGGTACTCACCGTCAGCGCTGCAAGTACGGATCTGAATCTACGTGTCGGCCGACTACTCACAGCCACCCCTCCGCTAGTGGACGAGGGTCGCGAGCAGCGCGGCCGCGAGGGGAAGCGCCACGAGCGGTCCTTCGTCCGAGAACCATCGTGTCGCCACGAGGCCGGTGACCTGACTCGTTCGCCTCGAGTAGTGACGGGCGAATTCACAGTTGCGTCGACAGTGCCGGGGTTTCACCGAACTTCACACGAGCAGCGTGGCACCCCGGTGAACCGGGGCATCTGCACTTTACAGGGGTCGTCGGCTTGACCCGGGAGGTCAAGGCAGGGTAAATATCTATTCCACTAATGAACTAGTGAAAGGGTTCGGATGATCGACTTCCGTATCGACCGCCGATCCGGCATTCCCACATACGTGCAATTGGTCCTTCAGGTGAAGCAGGCGCTCAGGCTCGGTGATCTTCAAGTCGGGGATCGGCTGCCCACAGCCAAGGACGTCGTGGGAGCGCTCGCGATCAACCCGAACACAGTCCTCAAGGCCTACAAGGAACTCGAGCGCGACGGACTTGTTGCTCCGCGGCCTGGATTGGGCACGTTCGTCGTCAAGTCCCTGGCCAAGCCCGGTATGGCGGAAAGCTCTGCGCTACGGCGCGAGTTGGCCCGCTGGGTGGCAGATGCCGTGGCCGCTGGACTCGAGCGCACGGACATCGAAGCACTGGTGAGTTTGGAACTCGAGAAGACGTTCATCGAATCGGATCCGTCCGGAAAGCAGGGGGAGACATCATGACTGAGCAAGAATCGGCGCTCACGATGCAGGACGTGGACAAGCGCTTCGGCAAGAAGAAGGTGCTCGACGCCTGCACATTCGAGGTCGCGACAGGAAGCATCACTGCCCTGGTCGGGGTGAACGGAGCGGGCAAGTCCACACTGATGTCCTTGGCGGTCGGGTTGACGATGCCTGACCACGGTTCGATCTCCGTCCTGGGCAGCACGCCGGATCAGGACGGCATCTGCCCAGGCCTGTCGTACCTCGCTCAGCACAAGCCGCTGTATCCCAAATTCACTGTTGCAGAACTTCTTCGATTCGGCGCATACACCAACGACGAGTGGGATGCGAAGTACGCTCTGGATCTGGTGGAGCGCGCTGGGATTGCTCTCGATGCAAAGGCGAAGACTCTGTCACCAGGTCAACGAACCAGGGTTGCACTGGCTTTGGCGCTCGGGCGCAGACCGCAGTTGCTTCTACTCGACGAACCCTTGGCAGATCTTGACCCCGTGGCGCGGCGGTCCGTCGCGACCACTCTGCTCGAAGACGTTGCCGAGTACGGCACCACGGTTCTGTTGTCTTCACACATCGTTTCCGAATTGGCAGACGTCTCGGATCGACTTCTTCTGCTGGGCGGTGGAAACGCGAGGTTGTCCGGACCGTTGGATGAATTGATCGCTGCCCATTACGTATTGATCGGCGACGGCGATCCTTCGGACGTGGTCGGCGCCGGTGCGGTCATTCATACCGACAAGGGGATGCGGTCGAATTCTCATGTGGTGGAGGGAATCCGTCCGAGCCCTCGGGCAGGCTGGGTGATCGACGACGCAACACTCGATGACGTGGTGCTCGGGCACCTGAGCGCGGAAACGATGGTGGCGGCATGATCTGGGTTACGTGGCGGCACCACCGGACATCGCTCATCGTGTCATTGGGATTCATCGCAGCTTTGGCTATAGCAGCGATAGTCGGCGGAATCGGAACTCGAAGTAGCTTGGGGGCAGAGGGTCGAGGAACGTACTTCGGGTGTGTCGGGGTCGGATGGGACTGTTGGGCGGATACCGCCGTTACCGGTGTGAACACGATCGCCGCTGCCCTGCCGGTACTACTCGGGGCGCTGGTGGGTGCGACCGTCTTCTCCCGTGACATCGACCAGCAAACGCATGTTCTCGGTCTGACGCAGTCGGTCAGTCGAGCGCGGTGGTTCTGGATGCGAGTTCTTGTTGTCTTTCTTCCGCTCACTGTTGCGACCGCAACCCTCGGCTTCATTCTCGAGGCCGCGCGGGTTGGATTCGAGAGTTGGAGCTATGTGGTCAACGTCGGACCCGTTCAGTCGTACGGAATGAGTTCGATGCTCTTCCCTCTGTTCAATTCCAGCGGAATTGTCTTGGGTGCATACACTTTCATGGCATTGGTCGCCGGAGCTGCGGTATCACTGCTGGTGCGATCACCCATCGCCGCGGTGGCCGTCACCTTGGTCGCTGTAGCAGGTTTGATGGTGGGATTTCAGAACCTGGCACGGCCGCACTATGCCGAGCCGACTGTGTTGACACAAGGTATCGACCACGACACATTCTACGCAACATACGTCATGGATTCCTCGATGGCGTGGGTAATACGGAGTGGATACACCGATGCCAACGGGAAGCCGGTCGAGATCGACTATCAGGCGTGCACTACAGATACAGCCGGAAGTGAATACGATCAGCGATCCGACGAAAGTGACGTGGATTTCTACGTTCGCCAGAAGGCATTCTTGGCCCAACTCGAAGCCGAGTATCGTGCGTGTGTGCTCGCCCAGGGAGTGGACCACTACGAAACCTGGTACCACTCGGTCGGTCAGGTCAGACGATTCCAATTCACGGAAGCTGCACTCGTCCTAATCCTTTCAGGCCTGTTCCTCCTGCCGGCGGTTTGGGGTCTACGACGACTCAAGCCGTGACTCAGCTGGTGACCGGTGCGACCGTCAGCTGGTTGATGTTTGCGCCGGTCATCGAGCAACCCTTGGTGGGGTAGGCGAGGAAGACCGAGTCGTAGCTGTTGGGCGGGTAAACCCTCAGTCCCGCAACGTCGGTCACGCCGCACTGATCTGCGGGGTAGTTTTCGACGTTCGTGGCGCGCACCAAAGACGTTGCGGCAGAGCCAGGGGCAAGGGAGACGAGTGAACCGGATCCGGAGCGGCCGGCGGCAGCACCCACTTCGCTTCCGGACGCTCCCGTGACATACGAGACGCCGGGGAAACCGTCGAGCGTGCACGTGCGGCCGCCCGTGTTGGTGAAGACCACCGGAAGCTCCACCGAACCAGCGGCGCCGCTCGGTTGGCCGAGGGTGACGTTCAGTTCCCCGATCGCGCAACCCTCGGGATTGGGTGCCGTCGAGGTTGTGGTTTGGGTGTGATCGGTATGGGTGGTCGAGGGTGCGGCAGTACCGGTCTGGGTCGTCGGCGCAGAGGCGGTCGTCGTTGAGGTGGGTGCCGGTGAACTCTCGGCCGTTCCCGTTTCATCCGAGCCGCAACCGCTGAGAAGGGCGAGAGCAGCAAGTGGAGCCGCCAACAAGCCGACGTTGCGCATGCGGTTCGAATTCATCGCTCTGTACTCCTCAGGCTGGTCGACAACTGGCTCCGGAACATCCGTGTCCGGTATATCCGAGTTTGAAGCCGGATGTGCAGAAACGAATCAGGCTCGCCGGTGATCAGGACCTACTTCCCGGATGGATTGCCGCTGCGGATCTAGCATGAGAAATGACCTGTCCGGATCGCGACTACCGGGAGTAGCGAATGTTCACCTTCACCAGCGACGACGGAGTGGTCATTCATGTCCACGAATGGCCCACCGATCAGAAACCTCGAGGGGTTGTTCAACTCGCACACGGTATGGGTGAGCACGCAAAACGCTACGCACACGTTGCCGAAGCCCTGAATGCTCGCGGTTTTCACGTCTACGCGGCAGACCACCGCGGCCACGGTGAGAGCATGCACGCCGGCCCAGGCAACATCGGCGACGACGGCTGGAACCGCTTGGTGGCAGACATGGTGACCCTCACAGGCATCATCCGCGACAAACACCCCGGCCTGCCCGTCGTACTGCTCAGTCACAGCCTCGGCTCGTTTGCTTCACAGCAGTACATCCTCGATCATTCGCACCTGATCGACGCCGTCGCACTGTCGGGGACCACCGCGGTCGATCAACTGATCGAGAGCCTCGTCAACGACGGCCCGGACGTCCTCGCCCAGTTCAACGCGGAATTCGAACCGGCCCGTACTCCGCACGACTGGCTCAGCCGTGACGAAGCGCAGGTGGATTTGTACATCAACGATCCACTGTGCGGTTTCAGCCTGGACGACGCCGGCATGGGCGGACTTATCGCAGCTGGGCCGAGGTTCGTCGACGTCGAGGGCGTGCGACAAGACCTTCCGATCCTGGTCTTCGTCGGCACCTCGGATCCTCTCAATGCCGCGCTGAGCCGTACCGACGTCGCAGTCGAACGGTACAACTCGGCGGGGATCGAAGACGTCACCTATTACACCTATCCGGGCGCCAGGCACGAGATCTTCAATGAGACCAACCGCGACGACGTCATCAATGATCTGACGACGTGGATGGACCGCGTACTCGAAGCGTGACCGCCTCACCGGAAGGGGAACACGATGTCCACAGTTCCGGCCGCACGACCCGATCCAGACCCGCGAGATGTCAAGCGCTGGAGACGATACCTCGCCGACGAACAAGCCGAGGCCGCCGTCTACCGCGACCTCGCGGGTAGGCGCAGCGGCGAGGAGCGCGAAATCCTTCTCGCACTGGCCGACGCGGAGGGTCGACACGAGGCGCACTGGAGAGCGCTACTCGGCGATCACGTCGGCAAACCACTGCGCGGTGATATCCGCACTCGGATACTGGGCTTTCTGGCCAGGCGTTTCGGTTCCGTGTTCGTGCTCGCTCTTGCCCAGCGCGCCGAGACACGATCCCCCTATCCGAACGACGCCGACGCGACCGCATCGATGGGCGCGGACGAGAAGATCCACGAAGAAGTGGTGCGGGCCTTGGCCACCCGGGGCCGCAACAGACTTTCGGGGACATTTCGTGCCGCCGTTTTCGGGGCCAACGACGGCCTGGTCAGTAATCTCGCTCTCGTACTCGGCATCAGCGGTAGCGGCGTCTCCAACCAGATCGTTCTGATCACCGGCATGGCCGGGCTTCTGGCCGGCGCCCTGTCGATGGGAGCCGGCGAGTACGTTTCAGTCCGCTCGCAGCGAGAGTTGCTGGAAGCGTCCAATCCTGGTCCCGCTGCCAGCGAAGCTGTCGGCCTGCTCGACGTCGACGCCAACGAATTGTCCCTGGTCTACCGGGCCCGCGGCATGTCCGCCGAGGAAGCGGACCAGCGCGCCGCCGAGGTCCTCGCGAACAGCACCTTCGGCGCCGCGGACGTTGTCGACGACCATGAAGCCGTCGGAACCGGGTTGGGCGCAGCGGCGGCAAGTTTCTGCTTCTTCGCCTCGGGCGCAATCATTCCGGTGTTGCCGTATCTGTTCGGCCTGGAAGGCATGACGGCCCTGATCGTCGCGTCCGTACTCGTGGGGATCGCGTTGCTGACCACCGGCGTTGTGGTCGGGTTGCTGTCGGGCGGACCTCCGTTCAAGAGGGCACTACGCCAACTTGCCATCGGCTACGGCGCTGCCGGCGCGACGTATCTGCTCGGCATGCTGTTCGGGACTTCGCTCTGAGCGTCTGCTTACGCGCGTAGGGCGGGATCGCGGTGAGCCGGATCGATCCGGACCGGAATTTTGCCCGCTGCGTTGTGTGCCAGTGCGAAGCCATCCACCACGGCTCCAATCTTGCACAGGCCCCGTCTGTCGGCTCACCCCGCCGGTCGGGGCTTTGCTGTAGACGCGCATCTCGGAAACCTGAAGGCCTCGACCGCAATATGTCGGCGAATCGCAATCAATGTAACCACTAGATGCACTTAGGATACTCGTTGGCGTCGACATTTCCATCCGCTGCCAGAATGGGTACTCGGTGAAACCGCATCGGCCACCTGCCTGATCCCGGTGAGTTGGGGCCCACTAGGTGGAGGTGTTCTGCTCAAACCCTTCCACCGTTCGTGTGCGGTTTCTCATTGGGTAGCGTGCGTGTGTGGCGATGGAAGAGAAGTTTTGAAGGGGCAACGCCGCTCGGCGACCGTTACTCTGCTGGCCTTCGCCGGTTTCGGCTTAGTGTGCGGACTCGTAAGTGCTGCCGTGTTGTGGTGGTACGCCTCCCAACCCTTCACGATCTACACATTCAGCTACCGGCCGCACGACCTCGAATCGACCCAGATCGAAAAGGTCTCGGTTTACCGATTCATAACTGGACTGCTCATTGGCGGACCCATTTTTGGAACTGCCGTCGGGGCGCTCGTTTTGACGACAGGGTGGAATCTCGTACGGCGAGAACACACGATCCGTATTGACTAGATCCTGTTTTGACCCGCTCAACTCTGAACATGTGATTAGAGCCGAAGTGGTTTCTCGATCAATCGGACAGTTAGACGAAGTCGGTGTTCATCGATCGGTCCTTGATACAGCTGGAATCAGGTAGTAACCGGCGACTGCCGGAGGTCAGGCATCACTCCTCACGGGTCGACGAACTCGTGGCGGTTGGGACGATTCAGACGGGTTCTGCAGTCTCGCTGTCATCATTGGGGCTCCTGCGCGCATATGAGATGAGCAAGCGGATCGGCGAGCTGTCGATGGGCCAGCAACGCCGACTCGATCTCGCCCTTGCGCTCGCGTGCCGCCCGCACGTGCTGCTCTTGGACGAGCCGACCAATCACCTGTCCATTGCTCTCGTAGATGAGTTGACCGAGGCGCTCAGCGCTACTGAGGCAGCCGTGGTGGTTTCCACTCACGATCGACAGATCCTGCGGGATACTGACGGATGGCCGAACCTGAGGCTGTCGGGCGTCGAGTGCGAGGTGTAGGCATGAGGGTGGAGCGACTCATGCGATGGCGAACGCTACGGCCGCTTCACCGTCGTGACTACCGGATACTTCTGTCCACATCGACGAGAGCCCGCTCGAGCTCTCTGCCGTTGCGACTGGTCTGAGTCTCGGTCTCTTCGCGTTCGCGACCTCGGGGGTGTCATTGCTGACCGGTTTTCAAAACAAGCCGTCATCATGTCGGTGCAGAGCGCGAACACCGTTGCTCTCACGGCAGTCGGGCCTTATCCCTCACAGGGGTGGTCGAGCGGGCGCACCTTCTTTCGGGGGGGGGGGGGGGGCATTCAAGCGCCGATCACGTGAGCACGCGCGCGTGAAAAACATCCGCGCTCTACATGTCCGGATACCTCGACGGGGTTTTGAAATTCTGGGCGAGAATGCATTCTCTGCAATAAGCGGGCCGACCGAATCCGATCGAGAACATCCTGTCCACCAGGGCCCGTGCCACACTGGCGCTGCGAAAAGGCCCAGATCACACCATCAACAAGCTGCGCCTGTGCAAGTCTAGGAAGATATGGTCGAGCGTGTAAAGGTTGTGGCATCCGAGTCGCGTGACGTCTTGAACTACTTCGGTAGATGCCCGGTATGTGATCACCCGGCTCGGGCGGTATGCATCACCGCTGAGTTCAACGACGGACGAATCGAAAGCCAAGTCGTAGCGTCCTGCGGAGGATGGTGCGGATGGAAGGGGCTAGTCGAGCCCACCACAATGACAGGCTCCATTCCCGTGATGACGCCAAGTCAGGGGGCGGCGCCAACCGCTCGTGCACCATTGTCCACACCGCGTTGCGCCATTGAAATGGCCTTATAGTCTCAATACATCTCAAGCCGGTGGTTCTGGTGCAGTAAACAGACACGACGGCCAATGGCTGGCCGGAGTAACCGTGTATGGCACTGATGCCAGCGGAACCAACAGCGTCGAAATCGACATGCTCGTCACCGCCGACGCCATCACCGAATCGCCCGCCACCTAGACCAGGAACATGTACGAATCTCCGAGTTCCCGGTCCCGTCACTGAAACAGCGGGGTGGTGACAAACTTCAACTTGTAGTCCTGGACCTGTTGAATATCGCCGTACTCGTCCTCGGCCATGATCGTGAAGGACTTCGCCTGACCACCTTCCATCCGAGAGTAGATGGCGAAGGTGATGAAGAAAGGCTTGCGGTCCGTGCCAGGATCCTTGAAAGTCAAGGTCGCAGTTCCCACTGTCGCGTCCCATCCGCTGGCGTTCGTCTTCTTCTTCTCGATCAGCTTGAAGTCGTCCAGCCGAGCCAGGTCCTGATAAGCCTGGACGGTGGCCTGCTCCTCGTCCTTGGCGTACTTCTTCTCCCAGGAGTTGAAAGCGATTGTTCCGGAAGTGATCCGGCCCTCAGCAAGACCAGTCGAGTTGTAGAGAATGAGTCCCTCTCCGTCGCCGGCCTCCTCATCGAAATTGGAGTGGAATTGCCAACCGTCCACGAGTGGCATGAGAACCTGGGTGTCGGTTCCGTGCCATACAAACCGCTGGTAATCCACCCCAGGAAGCGGAACCAGGGTGGTCTTGTACTCGGTTGACGTGGGGGCAACGGTTGTGGCGACCGGAGCACCGGAGACCGTCTCATTGCAGCCCGAAAGGAGCAGCACGGAGGCGAGTGCCGCCGATGCAACCAGTTGGCCCTTTTTCAGCTTCATTTTCGACGGTCTCCTCTCTGGATCGAGCTAGGTCACCAGCGCTGAAAACCGGTGACGTACGTGCCATTCCAGAGCGCCGGGTCGCTGAGCGTGATGGAGACACGACCTCCGTGTGAAGCTGCCTCGTCGACGATCTGGTCGACGGTGGCATAGACGACGTTTCCGGTGGGCTGGTAGATGGAACCAGGGCCGAGGTTCACGCGCCAACCCCGATCCGGAATGGGGCCGAGGAGGTTGCCAGCATTGGTGTCGGCTATGAATCGGGTCTCGTTCTGATCGAAATTGACGCCGACATAACCGTTGCCGGAATACGGGGTCGCGGCAGAAGCCGCACCCGCCCCGAGCAGGGCGACAGCAACGGCAGCGGCCGGAACCAGCAGTGCAGCTACGGCCATACGTGAACGGGACATGAAACCTCCTATGACGCGAAGGCTGCATCGGCCGCAGCCCCACTTGGATGTAACTGACGGTATCGCATATTTCGGTAACCGAACATTTGCGACAAGATGACCTCGGTCACGTCCCACGCGACGGGAATGCAGCTCAATCCTCCCCACTCATTCATCCTGAACAGGAACAATGTCGCCGATGCGCGCCACGAGAAGCGGATCGCAACCTGCCCCGGCCGAGTTTCGGTTCAGCAGGAGTGAATATCAGGCACTCAACCCGGTCGGTCGGATCACCTACTGCATCCGCCTGCCCGGCCGCCCGGCCACTTGCGGTGTCCCCAAGAGGATGCTCCGCTGCGCTCCGCTCTGTGAAAGTGAAAAGATCCTTTTTTCCTTTCTGTCCTTCGGATCCTGATCGACAGTGGTCCCGGCGCAACCCCTGGCGGCTTCGCCGGCCTCCGGCTCCGAAAACTTTTCAAAGTCGCTTCGCTGAAAAACTCTGCGGCCCAAGCATTGCGCCACTCCCTAATTCGCCGATCCGGAGCTCCATGCCAGGACGGAAAAAAAATTGTCAGGGGCTACCGAGGGGCCGGGCAACGACGGGAAGGTCAAGTCAGTGAACGGTTACGACTTCGAGCAGGGCGAAGACCACCAGGCCGGGACCAGCCACTACGCCGGACTGAACTGCGGCTGCGGTGACTACTCCTGCCCTCGGATGCACGACAGCACCGCAAGGTGTGTCAACTGGGAGTACTGACGCTTTTCTGATCACGACGAACAGTCGTTGCCCGGCACTCGGAAATTCCCGAGTTGACCGCCAAGGCGATCCGCAACCAGCTCGGAATGGCCGAGCCACGTCAGGGAAAGGGCAAGAAATGAAGGTCGAATCACACGCGGTCCGATCAGGCGACTGGTGGTCGGTCGACCATGGCGTTGATCGGGATCTCGGCATATGGGCTAGTCCCGGTGGCACTGGCATGTTGTTCGGGACCTCGCTCTGAGCGTCGGCTCATGCGCGTAGGGCGGGATCGCGGTGAGCCGGATCGATCCGAACCGGAATCTGGCACACCACGGCCTCGGTGTGTTTGCGCAGTGCATGAGCGATCTCATCGGTCCGTTGGCTCGGGAGGAACCGGTGCCATCTGGTCGCCGGGTCGATGGTGGCGACGACAACAAATGTCTCTCGGTGGGGGAAGTGTGTGCGGATGTATCGGGCGAGGGTGTTCCCCACGGAATTCTCGGTGTCCTCGATGACGATCAAACGCGAACTCGGGTGTCGGGCTTGCCATCGGCGTGTGAAGTCCGTCGTCGATTCGTGGGCCAGGCAGACTCGAATTGCGATGGGCTGTGACGACATCGCCGTTGCCGCGGCCATCGCGCGGGTGGAGAGCGACGTAATTTCGGACACGGGTACTAGGACCGCTGGTTTGTATCCGATAGACAGAGAATCGTTCTCACCCTGAACGGTTAACCGAGTACCGATATGTGTGTACGCACCGCGGATGCGTTCCATGCCGAGGACGAGCGCAGGGAGCGCGAGAGCGATCAACCAGGCGCCCTCGGTGAACTTCATGGCGGTTGTCACCACTGCTGCGATCGAAGTCAACGCAGCCCCGAAACCGTTGAGCGCTAGGCGCCACTTCCAGCCCGGCGTCTGTTCGGCGAGCCACTGGCGTACCATGCCGAACTGCGCGAGCGTGAATCCGATGAACACACCGATGGCGAACAGCGGCACCAAGGTGTTCATGTTTCCGCCGGATCCGATGAGCAGGAGAGCACCGACGCCACCGAGCGACAAGACGCCGTACGTGAAGACGTCGCGCGTCGACTTCCGGCTGAAGCGGTGCGGGAGCACGTTGTCGTCGGCGAGGATCCGCATCAGGTTGGGAAGTCCGCCGTACGAGGTGTTCGCGGCCAACGCCAACAGAATCACGGTGGAGAATTGGACGACGTAGTAGCCCACACCATTTCCGAGGGCAGCGGAAGTGAGTTGCGACAGGACCGTTGTTCCAGGGACCGGAGCCAGTGAGAACTTCTCGATCAACACGGCAAGGCCGATCAGCATGGTGCCCAACAGGATTCCCAAAGCAACTTCGGCACGCTGAGCGCTACGCACGCGAGGCTTCTTGAAACTGGGTACCGCATTGGCGATGGCTTCGACACCGGTCAATGCGGCGCAACCACTCGAAAATGCTTTGAGCAGAAGGAGAATGCCGATCGTGTGTGCGTTGTCGGCGAGGAAGGGAGCCGGGGCGGCGGCAGGGTTCTCCCGTAACAGTCCGGCGCCGATCACAGTGAAGATACTGACGACAAAGATTACGGTGGGCAGCATGAACACTCGCGCGGAATCTGCGATGCCCCGCAGATTCAATGCCGTGATGCCGCCGAGTATGGCCAGTGCGATCCAGACCGTATAGGGAAGAAGCGCAGGGAAGGCGGAGGTCAGAGCCGCGACGCCGGCTGCGATCGACACCGCGACGTTGAGGGTGTAGTCGACGATCAACGATGCGGCAGCGGTCAAACTGGCGCGCGGGCTCAGATGCTTCTTCGCGACGGCGTAGGCGCCACCGCCTTCGGGAAATGCGGCGATCACCTGGCGATACGACGCCACCAGGACCACAAGCAGCACGGCGATGGCGATCGTCACCGGCACGGTGAAGCCGATCCCCGCGCCGCCGGCGAGGGCCAACACCAACACGATGGCTTCTGGACCGTACGACACCGAGGCCATCGCGTCGAGCGAAAGCCCAGCCAGTCCGGTTGCGACGGAAAGCTTCTGCTTCTCAGGGCCACGGCCGGGGCGGGTGGTCGACGATATGACTCCACGGTGTCCGAGTATCACTGCATGTCTCACCGAGTCAGTATCGTCATTTCCCGTAGCTCTGAGACTGATCTTGACGATGCCTTGACGCGATCACCAACAAATTTGTTCGGGTTCACAACGGGGGTTCGAGCCGACGGAACCCGTCGGACATCTGGCCTACCCAACGGGCGCGCGTGGCGAGAACGTCGCGGTTCCGAGAGTCCGATCGGGCGGCGACATGCGAAAGTAGGTCGCGAAGTCGACCCAGAACGAGTGGCGAGTTCGAGGCCGAGGCTATGACGTCGTCCAGTCCGGTTCTGACGAAGCTCGTGAAGTCGGGTAGCGGAATCACCACACGCAGATCACCACGCTCGTCGACGGCCCGGATCGAATCTGCGCGAACGGCGGCCACCAGAGAGAGGAGGTCTTCGATCTCGTCCAGAGCCTGCACTGCCGTCGCAGGATCGTTGATAGCGGGTGAGAGCGCTCTGAGTGCGATGTCAGCCAACAACCGAATCGCGAGTAGGGGGTCCTGGGTGAAGGTACGCTCACTCCCACTGACCATAGCGTCGAGGATCGTGTTGGCGGGCATGGGTCCGCCGTAGATGTCGGCGAGCGGCAATCCGTCTCGCAGCGTGCTACCCGGCGACACTCGGAGGACCACCATCGATCGGCAGTTCCGAGCGCTCTGCAGGAGATCTTCGACGAGGATCTGTTGCAGAGCCGCCGGCGGTCGATGCCACTCGATCGTCGTGATCACCGGAAGTGTTGGTACAGGCGGCAACTCCAGATCGGTGGTGGGGTACACGGCGGCGAAGACTGCTCGGCCACGACTCGAGATCGAGGTCAGTACCGGAGCCAACTGGATGGCCGAGAAGGCGCGCAGCTGGAGCAGTCTGATCAGCGTCAGCGTGGCCAAGAGTGCCAGCACTGCGAGACTTGGCACGATCACGGACACGTCCGTTTCGTTGGTGATGGCGAGCGCCGCCGTGATGTCGAAAACCGACTGGCCTATTGCAAAAGCAAACGTCCGCCACACGATGGGGTCGTCGCGAAACAACAGCAGGCGAGGAGTGAAGGTGGTCGCGGCCCATTGGACGACAAGAAACAAGAGCGAGAAGATCACCGCGACAACACCCAGCAACCCCAGACCGAGGGCAACGAGCATCTCGCTGACCTGACGGGCGGGAATCGTTGGGCCACTGTGGATGGACGGCATCGTCAGTCCGGCAGCCAGTCCCATGACGACGCACACGATCTGGGTCAGGCCCGCACGCACACGGCGCCGGGGGACGAGGAAGGCATGCCCGATCGGGGTGGGAGCGAAACGTCCGGGCTGATCCACACTTCAAGCCTCCACGCTGCGGCGATGGTGCGCCTTCACCCGAAACGGATGATGTCGACGTCGTCGTGGTCCTGAAACGCTTGAAGGAGCCATGTGAGAGACAGAAGGCGAGACGTCATGACGGATCCGACAGGCCAGAGCCGCGCTGTACTACCGATCCCGGATCGACAACATCTTGGTCTGGTGACGTACGACGCGAAGGATCCGGACACGGAGTTTCCGCCGATCACTCCGCTACTGCCGCCGGCCGGGGCACCCAATGTTCTGGTGGTGCTGTTGGACGACGTGGGGTACGGGGCGAGCAGTGCTTTCGGCGGACCAGCGGACACACCGACCGCTGAGCGATTGCAAAGTAATGGGCTCACGTACACGCGGTTTCACACGACTGCGCTGTGCGCACCGACCCGCGCCGCACTGCTGAGTGGGCGCAACCACCATTCGGTCGGAATGGGCTCGGTCACCGAAACCGCGACCTCAGCTCCTGGTCTTTCCGGTCTGCGCCCGAATACCAAAGCCGCACTGCCGATGACGTTGAAACTCAACGGATACTCGACGGCGCAGTTCGGCAAGTGTCACGAGGTGCCGCCGTGGCAGACCTCCCCGGTGGGACCGTTCACGTCGTGGCCGACGGGAGAAGGCGGATTCGAGCACTTCTACGGATTCATCGGCGGGGAGAACAACCAGTATTACCCGGCGCTGTATGAGGGCGTCGCGCCTGTCGAGCCGGACAAGACACCGGAGGAGGGTTACCACCTCACCGAAGACCTTGCCGATCACGCGATCGACTGGGTTCGCATGCAGAAGTCCCTGGCTCCGGACAAGCCGTTCTTCGTCTACTTTGCACCCGGCGCTACCCATGCGCCGCAACATGTTCCGAAGGAGTGGGCCGACAAGTACGAGGGCCGGTTCGCAGGAGGTTGGGACGCTCAACGCGAATCGATCCTCGAGCAGCAGAAGCAGCGGGGAGTCGTTCCCGCGGATGCGGTCCTCACCCCGCGACCCGAGGCCATTCCGGCGTGGGAGGACATGAGTGAGGCGATGAAGCCCGTCCTCGAACGCCAAATGGAAGTCTATGCAGGATTTCTCGAACACACCGATTTCCATGTCGGCCGACTTGTCGATGCGATCGAAGAACTCGGAGCTCTCGACAACACCCTCGTGTACTACATCATCGGAGACAACGGAGCGTCCGCAGAGGGGACGATCAACGGAGCCTTCAACGAGATGGCCAACTTCAACGGACTTGCCGCCATCGAGACGCCCGAGTTCATGGCGGAAGTGAAAGACAAGTTCGGCACCAAGGACGCGTACAACCACTATTCCGTGGGGTGGGCGTGGGCAATGTGTACGCCGTATCAGTGGACGAAACAGGTTGCGTCGCATTGGGGTGGCACTCGCAACGGGACGATCGTGCACTGGCCGGAAGGGATTCGGACCAAGGGTGAGACGCGGTCGCAGTTCACCCACGTCATCGACGTTGCACCGACGATCCTCGAAGCCGCGAAACTACCGGAACCGACCTTTGTCAACGGCGTCCAGCAATCACCCATCGAGGGGACCAGCATGGTCTACACCTTCGACGACGCCGAAGTCGCCGAACGTCACGATCTGCAGTACTTCGAGATGGCCGGCAATCGCGGTATCTATTACAAGGGTTGGAGTGCGGTCACCAGGCACAGCACTCCGTGGCTGTTCGCGGAGGTACTCCCCGCTCTCGACGACGACGTCTGGGAGCTCTACGACGGGTCACAGGATTGGACGCAGTCCAAAGATTTGGCGGCCCAGATGCCGGAGAAACTCGCTGCACTGCAACGTTTGTGGTTGATCGAAGCGGTCAAGTACAACGTGCTCCCCATCGACGACCGAAGATTCGAGCGGTTCAACCCTCACATCGCGGGGCGCCCGCAGTTGGTGTCGGGGAACAGACAGGTTCTGTTTCCCGGAATGAAGCGACTGAGTGAGCACAGCGTGCTGAGCATCAAGAACCGATCGTTCAGTGTGACAGCAGCTGTCGACGTCGCGGATGGCATCACGGCAAACGGTGTGATGATCGCGCAGGGAGGCAGGTTCGGGGGCTGGGCACTCTACGCGCGGGAAGGTCGCGCCAAATTCGTCTACAACTTACTGGGCATGACCGAGTTCGTCATCGGCTCCGACATTGACATTCCGGCAGGATCACACCAGATCAGGGCTGAATTCGCCTACGACGGAGGTGGTCTCGCGAGAGGCGGCGGGGTCACGATCTATCACGACGGTCGCGAAGTGGGCTCGGGTCGCGTCGAGCAGACGCAACCGATGGTCTTCTCCGCCGACGAGACTACCGACATCGGTGACGATTACGGCATGCCTGTCAGTGTTGATTACAGCGGCGCAACCACATTTAACGGCCGCATCGACGTCGTGCAGATAGATGTCGGTGACGACGACCATACCCACCTGATCGATCCGGAGGAGGTGGCGCGAGTGGCGGTGTCCAGACAGTGATTCCACCGACAAGAACAGCAGTCGCCATCTCCTGAGGGAGGATCGCAATGCCGACCGTCATCCGAACTGTTCACGATCTGGTTCGCCACGCGCGCGGACCGACGCACCATCACCACCATCAATCCGTGCACGAGGCGCGGCGAATGCGTGCCCACCACATTCTGGTCACGCATTCGCTCGCCTGATTTCGGGCTACAGGTCGCGCGCCAATGCTCGTCCGGCTGCGCGGCCCGAGAAGATACAGCCACCGAGGAAGGTCCCTTCGAGCGCGCTGTAGCCGTGGACTCCGCCGCCGCCGAAGCCTGCGACCTCACCGGCCGCGTAGAGGCCGTCGAAGACACTGCCGTCGGCCTTGATGACCTGCGAATCCAGATTGGTCTCCAAGCCGCCGAGTGTCTTGCGGGTGAGCAGGTGCAACCGGACCGCGATCAGTGGTCCGTTCTTGGTATCCAGGATCTTGTGCGGCGCAACGACGCGCACGATTTTGTCTGCCAACAGATTACGTGCACCGTGGATGGCGGTGACTTGGAAGTCCTTGCTGTACTTGTTGTCGACTTCGCGGTCGCGGGCGATCATCTCGCGCTCGATGTCCTCGTAGTCCAGGAGCGGTTCGTCGGTGAGGGCGTTCATCCCGCCGACCAGATCGCGAAGGTTGTTACGCACAACGAAGTCGGCGCCCTTCTGCTTGAATGCTTCGACCGGTCCCGGCGCGCCCTTCTTGATTCGTTCGAGGAGGAGCTTGAAGTCGCGATTGGTGAAGTCAGGGTTCTGTTCCGATCCCGAGAGTGCGAACTCCTTCTCGATGATCTTCTGGTCGAGGATGAACCACGTGTACTCGTGACCGCTGTCCAGGATGTACTTGAAGGTCCCCATCGTGTCGAAGCCTGGGAAGTTGGGGACCGGCAGACGCTTGCCGGTGGCGTCGAACCACATCGAGGACGGTCCGGGGATGATGCGGATTCCGTGGTTCGGCCAGATCGGATTCCAGTTCTGGATGCCTTCGGTGTAGTGCCACATGCGGTCGCGGTTGACGATGTTTCCGCCCGCGGATTCGGTGATTTCGAGCATGCGCCCGTCGACGTGCGCCGGTACTCCCGTCAGCATGTGCTTCGGAGCCGTGCCGAGTCGCTCCGGCCAATTCTTCTTCACCAGTTCGTAGTTGCCGCCGATACCGCCGGAGGTCACCACGACGGCCTGTGCGGCGAACTCGAACTCGCCGACGGGGGTGCGTGAGCTCTTCACACCGCGCAGATCACTGGAAGGTTCGAGGACGGTTCCTCGTACACCGGTGACCGCGCCGTCGGTGACCACCAACTGATCCACCTGGTGGCGGTGCTTGAACGTGACCAGCCCGCGTTTCTGCGCGGCGATGACCTTGGTCAGAAAAACGTCGACGACACCTGGTCCAGTTCCCCAGGTGAGGTGGAAGCGCGGAACCGAATTGCCGTGTCCGAGAGCCATTCCGCGTCCGCGTTCGGCCCAGCCGACGTTGGGCATCAGGCGAAGGCCCAGATCGTGCAGGTACTGACGCTTGTCTCCGGCTGCGAACTCGACGTATGCCTTGGCCCACTGACGCGGCCAGTGATCTTCGCGGTCGCGGTCGAATGCGGCAGTGCCCATCCAGTCCTGCATGGCCAACTCGAGGGAGTCCTTGATGCCGAGCCGGCGTTGTTCGGGGCTGTTCACGAGGAAGAGTCCGCCGAGAGACCAGAATGCCTGCGCACCGAGGTTGGCAGCGTTCTCTTGTTCCACGACAAGGACTTTGCGGCCGGCGCGCGTCAGTTCGTAGGTGGCGACCAGTCCCGCCAGCCCTGCCCCGACAACGATGACGTCAGCTTGTTCGCTCACGACAGCTCCTCTTCCGATTGGTTGTTCTGGATTATTTCGCTGTAGGACAGCAGAATTCGAGTGAAGATATCGCGGCGCAACGCGAAGGCCGCGTTGGTGTCGGTATCGACGAGGCACTGCACGCTGGTGCCGTCGTGTACGGCGACCAGCGCCCGTCCCAGCGACGTCGGGTCACCGACGATTTTTCGCCCGACATCGCTGAGTGCGGCCTCCACGATAGGAAGCAGCGTTCGAAGGATTGCGTCTTCGCGATCGGCGAGGGCTTTGCGAAGTGCCGGGTTGCGGAGTGCGTGGGCAGTGAACTCGGCGTTGATTCGGTACCACTGCGGGTCGACCGGAACCACCGCCACGATCCGGGCCACGGCGGCATGGATGTCGACGGTGTTCCCGGCGGTGATCGATTCCGTCGCCACCCTCAGGTCGGCGAGCATTGCTGCAGATCGCTGCTCCCACATCGCGAAGAACAATTCGTCGAGTGAGTCGAAGTTGGAGTAGAACGCGCCCCGGGAGTATCCGCCGCGTTCGCAGATCTGCTCGACGGTGGCGTGTCCGAACCCGGCTGCGGAGAAGACGTCCGCGGCCGCATCCAGGAGGCGCTGCCGGGTCTGACCACGGCGTTTGGTGACACGCTTGGCCGGCGAGTTGTCCGTTCCAGTCGTCATCGGTGCCTCCGTCGGGATGGAACCCAAACGATACACCGATGTATCCGATGCGTGGGCGTATCTCGATCGGTATCTACTTGTCCGGTATTTCTGTGGATATCTAGCAAATATGCAAGAGATGGAGATATTTAGATGTCATCCACTACAGGTACAGATCACGCTTCCTGATCGCCGCAGTGGCGACGACGCTGATCGCCGAGGTGGCCACCAGATATCCACAGGCCAGCCACGGCGAACCGCCGGTGGCGCCGATCAGTGCAGTAAGGATCAGGGGAGTGACGCCGGAGGCGTAGATACCCGAGAACTGGTAGACGACCGACAACCCGGTGTATCGGATTTCGGTGGGGTACAGGCTCGCGTAGAGCGTTCCCTGGGCTCCGTAGAACAAGGCGTGAATCACTCCGAAGACCACGATCATCGCGAGTCCGAAGAGCAGAAGGTTATCGGTCCCGAACAGTGCGAAAGCGGGGAAGATCGCGAGTCCGTACGCGGCGATGCCCACGATGTAGACCCGTTGCGGACCGAACCGATCAGTGAGCAGGCCGGAGAACGGCAGCAAGATCGCCATGACAACTGCTGCGACAGTGACCACGAGGAGTACGGGGACCTTTTCGAAATGCAGAGTCTTGGTTGCATAGGTGATTGCAAAGACGCCCCAGGTGTTGAAGGCGGCGCCCTCGCCCCAGCGAGACAGCATGCCCAGTACGGTGTTTCGTGCAACCCTTCCGTGGAAGACTTCCTTGAGCGGTGCGGAGGAGCGTTGTTCGAGGTCGCGAACCGCCTGAAATGCCGGCGTCTCGTCGACCTTCAATCGGACCACCAACCCAACGATCACGAGCACCAAGCTCAGAACGAAGGCTATGCGCCAGCCGAAACGGAGAAACTGTTCGTCGTCGTAGACCGTTTGAAGTAGCGCGAACATTCCTGTGCCCAAGGCCAACCCGAGAGCCAGCCCGATCTGCGGGATGCTGCCGAACAAGCCGCGCTTCTTCTCCGGACTGTGTTCCACCGCCAGAAGAACAGCTCCGGCCCACTCACCACCGAGTGCAAACCCCTGCAGGATTCGAAGCAGCAGAAGCAGAATCGGTGCCACGACGCCGATTTGAGCGGCCGTTGGAAGAACACCCATGAGCGCCGTCGCGATACCCATGATGAACATCGTGAGAGCAAGCGTTTTCTTGCGCCCGATGCGATCGCCGATGTGACCGAACACCACTCCGCCGATCGGGCGAACGAGAAAGCCGACCGCGAAGGTCGCAAAAGAAAGCATGGTCCCGACAAAGGAACTCTGGTTCGGGAAGAACAGTTGGTTGAAGACGAGGCTCGCGGCGGTCGCGTAGAGGAAGAAGTCGTACCACTCGACCGTCGTGCCGAGCAGGCTTGCGGCGACGACGGTTCTCAGCCTGGAACGTCGCTCATCGTCGGTCTCGTTCGAGAACGGTGAATTGTGCTCGACTTCGGCAAACGTAGTCATCGGAGCCCCCGGGTAGCGGTGCAAATTCACGAACGTATCGCCGGGACTGAAAGTGGGCACCCATAGAGATCAGGGTGATTTCAACCCTGTTCTTCGAGGTGGAGTGTGGATGTAATGACAGAAGAGTTCTGCCTGTTCGTCGACGAAAGGAATCCCCGTGTCACTGCGCTTCCACTGGTTCTTGCCTACTTATGGTGATTCTCGGAATCTGATGGCGGGTGGGCACGGTAGCTCGATGTCCGGTGATCGTCCGGCGACGCTGAAGTACCTCAATCAGATCGGTGCGGCCGCAGAGACGAACGGCTTCGAAGCAGTCCTCACGCCCACGGGCGCGTGGTGCGAAGACGCATGGCTGACGACGGCGATGATGGTCGAGACCACCGAGACGCTCAAGTTTCTGGTTGCTCTGCGCCCGGGATTGCTCAGCCCCACGTTGGCTGCCCAGATGGCCGCGACCTTCCAGTGGCAGTCGGGCGGTCGCCTGCTGCTCAACGTCGTGACCGGTGGAGAGGACCACGAGCAGCGCACGTTCGGTGACTTCCTCGACAAGAACCAGCGGTACGCACGTTGCGGCGAGTTCCTCGACGTGATCCGCCAGCTGTGGTCCGGTAACGGTCCGGTTGATTTTTGCGGCGAGTACGTCAACGTGGAAAAAGCTACGCTGCAGCGTATTCCGGATCCGGTACCGCCCATCTTCTTCGGCGGATCCTCGCCGGCAGCCGGAACCGTCGCTTCGCGTTACGCGGACACCTACCTCACCTGGGGTGAGACGCCATCCGCCGTCGCAGCCAAGATCGCCTGGATCCGCGACCTCGCGGAAGTTCAAGGACGCCACCTCGATTACGGAATCCGTCTGCACGTCATCAGCCGGGACACCTCGGAACAAGCGTGGGCAGAAGCGGATCGGCTGCTCAGTGCGCTCGACCCGGCGACCGTCGAGCAGGCTCAAGCGAGTCTTGCGCGATCCGGCTCCGAAGGTCAGCGTCGGATGCTCGAATTGCACGGCGGCGGTTCGGCTTACAAGGAGGGTGTCGGAGCGAGGTCGCTGGAAATTGCGCCGAACCTGTGGACCGGCGTCGGATTGGTCCGAGGGGGAGCGGGTACCGCATTGGTCGGTTCGCACCAAGAAGTGGCCGATCGGATTGCCGAGTACGCGGCGATCGGCCTGGATCACTTCGTACTGTCGGGTTATCCGCATCTCGAAGAGGCGTATCAGTTCGGTGAGGGCGTGCGTCCGATCCTCGAAAAGCGTGGATTGGTCGCACCGCACGGATCGGCAGGCGGACCGGTGCGTACGCCCTTTGTCTCCAGCGGGAATTGAGTCGAACAGCAACATTTTCGAGAAGGGGACGTTTGTCCCGATTTTTCGGGCATGACCTCCCGGCGGGACCATTGGACCATTTCGGGCGCTAGATCCGATCTAGGCTGCGCACTGTTGCCGAACTCAAGGTGCAGTACGAAAGGATCCTCGATGAAGCTGGGCACGAGTGGAGTACGTCGCGTAGTGGGGACCGTGGCGGTTGCCGCTGCCACCGCGGCCGGCGTAGCGATGGTCAATCCTGCAACTGCGTCGGCCGAGGTGCTCCCGCCGGTTGTCTCGTACAAGGTGACCGGAAACGATCTGGCACTGACGATCACGAACAACAACTCGGGCATTGTCTCGCTGTGCCAGGCATTCGTCGTCAATGCCGCGGATTCTGCTGCTGTGCTTGACGATCCGCTGAAACTGCTCGACCCGAATCTTGTCGTGTACCCCAAGATCACCGATCCGAACTCGCTGTTTGCCGTGGGCAAGGGGCAGACGGTCACCAATACCGTTACCGATGTTCCAGACGGGACTTACGCGGTGCTCGGTGCCTGCTCCGATCTCCTCGATCTCGAGACGTTGGGTAAGCCCGTTCCTGGCGTGCCGAGCCTCGTTGTCATCGGTGGACCGTTCAGCGGTATCAATACCGGAAGCCTGAGCGACCTGTTCGGCAGCGGCAGCCTCGAAGGGCTTTTCGGGTAGTTCACCGTCTGTCTCCCCAATTTTCCGACTGATCGTTCTATTCTTCATGCGTCTGGTGATCTGACCGACTTGCCTGGAGGTTCGGAAATGCGAAGTCGTGGATTCATACGAGCTTGCGGAAGCATCGCTGCGGCGTCGGCCGCCGTCGTGGGACTGGTTGTGATGTCTCCGGCGACGGCGTCGGCAGCACCGGCGATTCTCCCGCCGCCGGTGTCGGTGAGCGCAGCGGACAATGCGATCACCTTCACCATCACAAATCCGAATCCGCGGTTCAGCTTCATCAACTGCACGGTGGCGATCCTCAATGCCAGGGATGTCCCCGACGTGATTCGTGATCCGGCAAAACTGCTCCAGCCTGGCGTGCTGGTGTATCCGACCGTCAGCAACATCCTCGATCTGTTTGCAGTCTCGCCTGGCCAGACGATCACCCGGACGGTCGGTAATCTGCCCGCTGGGGTCTACGCCGTCGCGGGAGCGTGCGTTCGACTCCTCGATCCCACCAATCCGACTATTGCCATTCCGCAGGCCGTCGTGGTCGGCGGCTGGTTCGAGGGCGCCGGAACCGGAAGTCTCTCAGGTTCTTTGGAGGATCTGGGATACAACACGGTCCAGGACTTGATCGACGCGTGGAATCGAATCAGCTCGGGTAGCAGTAGCGGCAGTTTCCAGTTCGACTACCAAGGTGGCTCGGACTTCGAGGTGGTCGGTCCGACGTCGTAGTCGGTACAGATCACTTGCGCGCGCGGTGGCGTCGCACCGCATCGCGATTCGCACACGTGGGGGAGCAGTACCGCTGATTGCCGTTGCGTGAGGTGTCCGCGTAGATGTTGGTGCACTCGTCCAGGGTGCACCGACCCAATCTGTGCATTCCGCGGCCGACGAGGTGCAGCGCCGTGCCTACCGAGAAGAGGGCCTTGAGGACCTCGGCGAGCGACTGTTGCGGATCGCGATAGTGCAGATGCCATCCGTCGTTGGCGTGGTTGGTCATGCGCGGATATGCCGACGCTTGCTCGAGCATGACGTTCACCAACTCGGCGCGGGCAGCCTCGTCCGTGACGTCGACGATCTTCGACCACTCGATCAGGAGATCGAGGGTCTCGTCGAGATCTTTCTCGGCGATGGGGAAATCGAGAATGATGCCCGCGTCGACGCAGCGTTCGACCAACTCGGCCAAGGAAGTGGGGTTTCGATTGGCCAGGTCGGCTGCCAACGTCACCGCATATTCGCCGTAAGGGTTGAGGTGCACAATGCCATTACATCATGCTCGTTCCATGAAGAAAACAGAGATCACGCCGATCGGTTGCATCCATCGCTGGGAGGTCGAATCCCGGCATCGGACCAGCGAGGGGACGGTCACCTACCTGCGCTGCCATTGCGGGTCGTGGCAGACCTTGCTCGCCGAATGGGTGTCGGGCGGTGCGGGCTCGGCCGTCGCCGCGCCGATCAAGGTCAGGTCCAGGTAATGGTCAGCTAATCGTTCCGTTTTGCCTCGGGCTGCATGGAACGTGTTCTAGATTCAGGGTTGTATGCCTCGATATCGCGGCGCAGACTCTGAAAGGGAAGACGATGCAGTTCAACCTCGCTGATGTATTCGAAACCGTCGCCAGCTCGGTACCTGATCGCGTCGCCTTGACTTACGAGGGAGAGAACTTCTCCTACGCTGAGTTGGACGCGGAGGCCAATCGAACCGCCAACCTGCTCGCGCAAGCCGGTATCTCGCGTGGTGACCACGTGGCTCTGTTCCTGAAGAACAGCGTTGAACATGTCACGTCGATCCTCGGGTTGATCAAGATCCGCGCGGTCCCGATCAACGTGAACTACCGGTACACACCCGCCGAACTGGAGTACATCTTCACCAACTCCGACTCGGTCGCGGTGGTCGTGGAACTTCCCGAACATCAGCGTGTCCTTGCTTCCCTTTTCGGTGCATGCCCGAAGGTGAAGACGGTGATCGTGATCGGCGAGATCGAGGCCGAACTGGTCGCTGCCGCGAATGAGCACGAAGTTTCCGTGGTTTCCTTCGACGACGCGCGTGAACAGTCGCCAGTGGGGGAGTTCGACTCTCGTTCGGGCGACGACGTGTACCTGCTCTACACCGGCGGGACAACCGGATACCCGAAGGGCGTCATGTGGCGTCACGACGACTTCTTCCGTAAGCCGCTCTCCGGCGGAAATCCGTACGGAGAGGGAGCGCGGCAGGACCTCGCCGAGATTGCCAGTGCTGCAAAGGAATTTCCGGAGCTATCGTTCCTCATTGCCGCCCCGCTGATGCATGGCGCCGCGTTGTACTCGCTGTTCACCTTCCTCACCCTCGGTGCGCGGGTTGTTCTACGACGAGAATTCGACCCGGCGAAGGTCGTCGAAGCGATCGAGAAGGATTCGGTACAGGTGATCTTGATCGTCGGCGACGGTATGGGACTGCCGTTGGTCGACGAGATGGAACGACGCAAAGACGAGGTTGATTTCAGCACCCTGTTCTCGATCACCTCGGGTGGCGCGATCTGGTCCACCAGCGTCCGGGACCGCATGCTGGCGGTGAAGCCGGACCTGCTGTTGCGGGACAACTTCGGAGCCTCGGAGTCAGGTAACGACGGCGCCTTCGCCATCGACGAGGCAGGAAATCTGCGAATGCCGCCCTCGCCGAACATGATTCTGGTCGACGAGCGTCTCGAAGAGATCCCAGCCGGCTCCGACGATGTGGGATACATCGCTCGCATCGGAAACGTCCCGCTCGGGTACTACAAGGACGAGGAGAAGACCGCCCGGACGTTCCCGACCCGCGCCGATGGCACCCGTCTTTCGGTGCTCGGAGACATGGGCAAGGTGGAAGCGGACGGCACCATTGTCTTCCTCGGCCGTGGCTCACAGTGCATCAACACCGGCGGCGAGAAGGTATTCGCCGAAGAGGTCGAGGCCGCCCTTCACGCGCATCCGGCGATCTCCGACGCGCTTGTTGTCCCCGCACCCGACGCGCGCATGGGGCAGCAGGTTGCCGCGGTGATCGCGACCTATCCCGAGTCTGACGAGCTGACTCTCGAAGCAGTTCAGGAACATTGCCGTAAGACGTTGGCCGGCTACAAGGTGCCGCGCACGATCGTGCTGGTCGACGAAGTCAAGAGGACTCCGGCCGGTAAGGCGGACTACCGCTGGGCGACGACACTGGCGTCGTCCTAGCAGTGTGGAGTGATCGGTGACGACCTTTCACATGGATTTCACCACGACATAAGGGACGTACCGGAAAGATGGCGCAGAGTAAGTCGTTCGCGCCTTGCGTCGTCACTCCACGAAAGGGTCTTTTCACATGCTCATCATCGGAATACTTCTGTTCGGAATCGTCATCGGAGCGGGAGCCCAGTTGATTCTGGGACAAAGGGCCGCACGGGTGGATTGGACCTTCGCGTTCATCGCGGGAATCGGTGGTTCTTTGGTGGGCGGACTGCTCGTGAGTCTGATTGCAGGCGACGGAATATCACTGCGCCCGAGCGGCATCCTGGGGTCCCTCGCCGGCGCCGTCATCATCACCGCGGGCTGGCAGTGGTACCGCCGGAAGAACGCAACTACAGCTACCCGTCCGTCTGATCACTGATTCCTCAGTTCCGTCAGGGGACGGAAAGCGACGAGACATGAACGAACTGCTCGATGAAGTTCTCACCGCACATGGCGGAGTCGAACGTTGGCAGTCAGTTTCAGCGATCACGGCACGGGGACGCCTGGGCGGTCTGTTGCCTGGGCGCTTCCCCGGCAACAAGCTCGGGACGTTCACGGTCGAGGTGCAAGTTGCCGAGCAACGCACTGTCCTCCAGGACTTTCCGGGCGTCGGCGAGTGCGCTGTGTTCGACAAGGGGGCCGTGTGGATCGAGACTCGTGACGGGGAACAACTCGAGAGTCGAACCGACCCCCGTCCAGAGTTCTTCGGGTTGAGTGGAATCCGGCGCAATCTTCACTGGGACGCGCTCGACACCGCTTACTTCGCCGGATACGCCTTTTGGAACTATCTGAACGCACCTGTGCTGCTCACCCGCGACGACATCACTGTCACCGAAGGCGAACCGTGGCAGGAAGCCGGGCGGCAATGGCGACGACTGCAGGCGACATTCGCGCCGGGAATCGACACCCATTGCCGGCAACAGACCTTCTACGTCGACAGCGGTGGCCTCATCCGCCGCCACGACTTCGTCGCTGAACCTGTAGGAAAGTGGGCCAAAGCCGCCCTTTACTGCGACCAGCATCGCCAGTTCGACGGCCTCACATTCCCCACTCGGCGCCGCGTGCTTCCGCGGGGCCCAGGTGGTCGTGTCCTCTCGCGGCCGACGCTTTTGGCGCTCGACTTCGACGATATCGAGATCAAGCGATGAACACTTCTGAGCTATTCGTTACCTGTTGTCGAGGGTGAACAAGCGGAACACGGTCCGCATGCACAGGACGACCCCTACGAAGCCCAGTACCGCACTCACGAGCGCATAGCTGGACAACTGAGGTGTGAGCTGTGGTCCACCGGGAACGAACAGCAGGATCGCCGCGACTATCAGCGCAGCAACGCCAGCCGCCATTCCCAGGGCGTTGTTCGCCGACCGTCGGAGCCACCGCCTGTCGTCGGGGTGTGCGATGGAGCGGGTACGGAGTGTGAAGCTTCCCGACGCCAGTGAGGTCGTGATCTGGTCGAGCTGACCAGGCAGCCGCCTGACCACGGCCGTTGTGACCGCAATCGTCGACAGCATCGCCTGCGCCGCTGCGGTGGGGCTGGCGACCTGGGTCAACAGTCGGGGTACTTCGGCGCGCACCGCGGAGACGAGGTCGATGTTCGGATCCAGAAGCCGGAGGGCGCGTTCCACCGACGCGAGTGAACGGAAAGCTGCTGCGACGTCTCCCGGCACACCTATTCGGTGCTCTCGAAGCACGGTGAACATTCGCGCGAACGATCCCATGGAAACATTGGGCGCAAGACCGAGAAGGGTGATCTCGCGGCCTACTTGGTGACGCAGCGCTCCACGATCCACGTCGTCAGGCACGTCGAATGCCATCAGCATCGCGTCGACTGTTGCCACCGGGTCACCTGCCAGTGCAGCATTCAGGAGTACTGCGAACAGGATCCGTGTCTCCCCGTCCAGAACACCGACTGCGCCGAAGTCGAGTAGGCCGACGCGTCCGTCGTCAAGGATCATGATGTTGCCGGGGTGCAGATCGGCGTGGAACACCCCGTGGACGAAGATCCCGTCGAGCAGCGACGCAAGTAGCTCGTTCGCAATTCTGCTGCGGGAGTAGACGTCGACGTCGGTGAGCGCTGCCTCGCCGTCGGAAAGTGGTGTTCCGTGAAGACGTTCCATCACAACCACCCGCCCGCCGCTGAGTTCGGGGTAGATGTGCGGAACGACAATATCTGGTCGGCTCGCCATGGTGGCGGCAATCGTGGCGGTGTTCGCGGCCTCGGTACGGTAGTCGAGCTCTTCGAGCAGCGACGTGACGAGGCCGCCGGCGAGTCGATGAACGCCGATATCGCGTGCCCAGGGAAAACGGGTTTCCGCAAGGGATGAAACGCGGAGGAAGATATCGCAATCCACGCTCACCTGTGCGCTCGCCTCGGGTCGTTGAACCTTCACAACCACATCGACGCCGTCGGTGGTGCGCGCGGAATGTACTTGTGCGACAGAGGCGGCGGCAAACGGCTCTACATCGAACCGTGCGAACACCGACTCGGGGGTGTCGCCGAGTTCCGATGCCAGTAGCTCCGCAATGCGGCCTGGATCAGCCGGGCGTGCCGAACTTAGCAGAGACGAGAGAGTGCGAGCCAGCTCAGGTGGTATGAGGTCGTCTCGCGTGCCGAGGATCTGTCCCAGCTTGACGAAAGTGACGCCGCACCGGTTGATCACTTCCACAAGCGCGTCCCCGAACTGAGGCGCGGACGGCCCGGCACGGAGAGCCGGCCCGCCTCCCGCTCGCACGACGATGCCCGTGATCTGGACGTACCGTTTCGTCCGTCGCCAGGATTTGCGGCTGCGCCGCAATGCTTCTGACGGACCCGGTAAGGACCCCGTAGGAACGACAACTTCGAGGAAGACCAGTACTGCCAGGCAGGCCGCGAACACCCAGAGTGCGACAACTCCGAAGAACGTGAGCGCTACTCCCACGCTCACCAGAAGTTGATCGTCCTGGCTGGCAATTCCTGCGAATGTCGCGGCGTAGCCCGAGAGTGGGACACCCACCGAGAGCGCTATCACCGCGACCACCAGTGTTCGTGGCCAACCGACCCTCGTCCCCAGCGTTCGTCGCATCACGCCCGCAAGCGCTGCCGCAAGAAATGGCGTCGTGACGATCCAGACCATCAAGTCCATTGCGATAGCGTACGGGTTTGCAATCCGCGATTCATCCAGGAAAACCCTGAACCCTACCCCGACTGACGGGTAACAAGTTCGACAATGACCAAACGTCGAACATGCTCGGGCACTTCGGAGTTCATCGCTCCGACATCGACCCGTCCTGATCGAACGTCCAAAAACTACGTGGACTGACCATCCGCGAGGCCGAACTACACGCCACGTTCGTCATCGATGTCCCGGCACCCTTCGCGCGGAGCTGTACCGCCGAAGAACAGGCCGCGATGACGCCGCGCAGAAGTTGGACCGAGTGGACTCCTTTAAAGAATGGGGCCGCCGGTGAACAGGTTGACGAGACTCACCGCGAAGAACTGGACGATCGCTATGGCGGTGGCAAACGGGTCGCCCGCATACGTAGCTTGGTTGACCCATTCGTTGAATGCATTGATCGAACCCATTGTGATTCCTCCTGAGTAGTGATGGCGTGATTGATTGAAACTGGTGGTATGACACTCGACACGAGGGACGTCAGTACGGACCCAGCGCAGTTGGGCATATGAGGCCACGAAAGGTCAGTGACGAGCGCCGACGGTACGCTGCGGTTGCGGCCTTCTGCGTTTCGAATGTAGTTCCTCGACTTAGGAATACCGTGAAGGACGGGCGGATTCGGTTACGAGTATCCCGCGACAGACGACATCGTCAATATTACGATGTCGGCAACAAACGCGACGACCGCACCAATCGGATTCTGGACAATCCACGAAATTACCTCAGTCATGTGCTCAGTCCCTTCCTTAGTAGTGAGACGCGTGATCGAGTAGTCGACCGGTATTGCAGAACCCGGCCCTGGGCGGCGAATCAAACCGTCGCCGAAGTTGATTGGAGAAAATTGATCGCAAGCTGGATGATTCATCTCCCCTCTATGTGGTTCGATTCGTTTTCCAATATCTTTCGGAGAATGGGTGATCAGCCCATCGACCTTCGATATCCTGCGGTCCGAGAACCTAGTCTCGTAAACGCCTGCCCAGCAACGTCGTAAAGTCAGAGGTGGCAGTTGGCAAAGCCGACCGCCTTCTCGAAAACGTGGCGAGTTTTGCTGGGCAGATGTGACACTACCTTGCGGTTTCGCCGGATCAGTCTTCCTTTCGGAGATCGATGGCTGTTCTTCGTGTGGTTGTTACACAATCGACGGAATCGCTGTTGGGGGTGGCGATGCGCAGCTATTTCCCCTGCGAATCTTCAGGAATTGCTTGCGACACCGGTGGATACGGATCCTCGATCTCCATCGAGTGCAAATTCCGTGTGTCGACAACACCGCAGTGCTTCCGACAGAATCGATGCGCCCAGAACCAATCGTCGTCCCACACAAAGGGCCAGACGGTTCTGGGAAAGACCCAAGCGCTCCTTCACTTCCGGGCGATCTGTTGCGCCAGTTCGAGTTCACGCCTGGTCTAACTGGTCGACGCATAGTGGTGTACCGGTAGCCAAAAGAGTCCTGCCGGTCGGTTAGTGTTGACGGTGAAACACCACGTGGAGGTGGCTGTGAGAATCTGGAACTGGTTGATGCTCAAAATTTCTGCAATCGGCGGGTCGCCGAAGTTTCGGAAGATAGCCGACAGCCCAATTTGGGCGGGTAGCAACGACCGTAAACTCTGACGGGGTCGACGGCAGATTCACACGTTTGCGGCCACGATCGATACGAGCGACGAGCGGGAGGTTTTGTGGGAGTCTGGGGTCCGGGGAACTTTGACAGTGACGCCGTCGCGGATGGGTTGGGGGCACTGACCGGTCGAATCGTGGACGACATCACTGCCGAGTTCGAAGACGATTCGAGTCTGGAGCCGGATGAATGGGGCGGGGAGATGGTGCCGGCGTGGCTCGAGATCCTCACCGATATTGCCCAGACGAAACGAGTCGGTGTGACCTTTCCATCGACGCAAGTGCTGATCGACTGGCGCGATCGATATCTGCGTGTGTGGGATGGCTACATTGACGAACTCGAACCGGACGAGGATCACAAGGTCGCTCGACGTGCAGTGCTCGTCCACACCTTCGAACAGGCGGTCGCCCTCGCAGCCGAGCGGGAACAGGCATAAACCTGGTGCGGCCGCGCTACTGACCATAGATCCGTCAGTTCCCCGGTGGAACGACGGTGAACGTGAACCCTCCGGAAGTCATTGCGTTGGCTTCTTCGAACATCGAACAGAGAGCTTCGGCGGCGTCGGTCGCCAATGCTCGGGCGGCGCTGGGGGTTCGACCTCGGGCAGTCACCGCGAGCCCAGGTACGTCCGCATCTGTGATCGTCAATCGGACTCGTAGTCGGAAGCACTGCCACCGAGTATCTGCGCGAGGAGATGGTCTTCGTCCACCACAGACCTCCCGCCACGACCAGAACGGCGGCGGCAACGGCCACCACTACCTGACCGCGGCGGTAGGAGAGGAATGTTCGCATCAATCAGTTGTACCGCCTTGGCCAGCTGATTGACCGGCTTCCTCACCACCCAGTCGGCGCCTGATCGGAGAGATTACGTTCGCTTCGCGTCGTCATGATTGCGGACGAACTTCATGAGTCGGGGAATTACCCGATCAGGTATGTGTCCAAGGATTCCGTGGCCCGTTCCGGGATAAATCTCCACCTCGGCTTCTGGTTGAAGATCAGCCAGCCTCGCGGCCACCTGCTCGGGGTTGGAGACCACCGTCTCAGCGCCGGAGATTACGAGCATGGGAACCGAAATCGACTGCACTTCTGCATCCTTGAGCATTCGTGCCCACCCGACACCGGGCCGGTAGTTCAATGCCTCTGTAACCAAAGCGAACTCGAGGTCGCCGATGACGTACCCGGGGGACAGCCAATCGTTGAGCTTGCGGATATTCTTGTCGGTGCGGCGCATACCGGCGCGGACCATCTTCAGCAGCACACGCCACGAGGGCTTGTCGAAGACTCCACCCGGTTCGATGAGGGTCACACTCGCCAGTCGTTCAGGGGCGTGAAGTGCTACTAGAACGGCGTGCCACGCACCATGCGAGTAGCCGACCAGGTGGATGCGATCGACCCCGAGTTCGTTCAATACCTCGCCCACCCAGGTGGCGAAGTCGGATTCACCGGTCAATGGAGCGGTCTGCACACTGCGGCCTGCAGTACCGATCGTGTCCAGCGCATAAACGACTCGGTCTCGGCACAGGTCCTCGATGACGATGTGCCATTGCAGGCAATTGGCGCCGACGGCGTGCAGCAGGACGATCGGCGTCTCCGTGCCGGTCCCCGACCTACGGACATGGGTGGTTCCGAACGATGTCGGCACGTCGAGTTGTGTCGACGGAACCGGCCAGGTGCTCTCCAGTTCTCGGTAGATGCTCTCGTACGCCTGCTTTGATGCTTCGTTCTTGAATCGTCCGATCTTCGGCATGAGCCTCCCTCTCGCTGCATTCAATTTTGATGGTATGACCGTATCACTAATGCGGTACGTGCGTATCATTAACGGGTCAAAGTCATCCATATCGAAAGGGGAAGGACAGCCTCATGCCGCGACTGGTCGACCATGAAGTGAGGCAACGGGAGATCACCGACGCGGTGCGGCGAGTAATTGTCGACGGTGGGCTCGCGGCGGTGACGTTTCAGTCCGTTGCTGCCGAGGCCGGGATTTCGGTGCGACTTGTGCAGTACTACTTCGGCACGAAGCGGGAGTTCCTTCTCGCGACGCATCAAGCTGTGCGTCAGGATGCGGGTGCTCGCTTGATGCAAGAGTTGTCTGTTCTTGGCGCGGAAGCGACACCCCGCGAGATTATTTCAGCGTTCCTTGTTGGCATGCTCCCACTCGATCGACAACGTCGGGAGGAAGCGATTGTTCTCGGTGCCTTCCACGCTGCCGCACTGACCGGACAAGGAATCGCCGCCGAGGAAACCCTCACTGCCCCAAGAGAGTTGACAGCGCTCATTTCCGGCCAGCTTCAACGAGTGACCAATCGGGACGCGGTTGCGCCGTCAATGGATCCCGACCTCGACGCCGAGCTCATTCTGGCGGCTGTCGCCGGGCTCGCCCAAGGGATGCTTCCCGGCTACGCCACAGCAGAATTGGCGGTCCAGTTGGTTGAGCGTCTCCTCGATCGCATTCTCGGGCCGACGAGACCTCAGGCCACGAATCAACGCGAGGTCGGCCGCCGTTAGGATTCCGAGATGTCTCCTGTGAACCCAGCGCTCGCCGGGCGGGTGTTTCCCTCGTCTTCGTACCTTGTCGGGCGCGAAAAGATTCGCGAGTTCGCTGCGGCTGTGCGTTCGAACAATCCCTTGCACCATGATGTCGGTGTCGCCAGGGAGGCCGGGTTCGTCGATGTCATCGCGCCGACAACATTCACAACCGTTGTCCAGCAACGAGCGATCATTGCACTGCTGCGCACGCCGGATACCGGGCTCGATCCGACTCGTGTGGTGCATACTTCCGAGAAGATCGAGCATCAGCGTCCGATAGTCGCCGGCGATGACCTGTCTACGACACTGACGATTACAGGGGTGACAGTGCGAGCAGGCAGTGCGATCCTCTCGACAGTTTCCGAGATCCACGACGCGACCGACGCTTTGGTCGCGACGGTCACCTCGACCCTGCTGGCGCGAGGAGAAGAGGCATGACCATACCCGCCGTGCCGGTTTTCGAAAACCTCGTCCTCGGTGACATAGTCGCGAAGGTCGATCTGGTCCTCACTCGTGATGACCTAGTTCGCTATGCAGGTGCCTCCGGCGACTTGAACCCGATCCACTTCAACGACGCAACCGCCACGTCGGCCGGGCTGCCGGGAGTTCTGGCACACGGAATGCTCACTGCCGGAATTGCTTTGCAGGCAATCGTCGACTGGGTTGGTGATCCGAGCGGTGTGATCTCGTATGAAACTCGCTTTACTCGGCCCGTCGTAGTCGATGCCGTCGATGGTGCTGATCTCTCCATCACTGCGAAGATCGCGCGGATCGACGCCACAATGCGGACAACGCGGATCGATGTCACAGTCAAGCACAAGGGCCAGACGGTTCTGGGAAAGACCCAAGCGCACCTTCAGTTCCCGGGCGCCTGACAGGTTTTGAGTGCTGTCACTGGTCGCATCGGGACGTGCGTATTCGGGCGGTCAACCGCGTTGTGGCGCAGCGCTACCGGAGAGACGCCACCAGATCGTCCGACGCTTGCAGCGGTGCGTATCCGTCGGCGATGACACGCCGGCAGCCGTCGAGTTCGACGGTGAGCAATCGTTCTTCGTTCGTAAGGTTGTCCACGTTGACCGTCGACGCCACCTCGGTGGCCACCGCGTCACAGTCGGGAGCGGGTGGAAGTCCGTCGAAGGTTTCCGTCGTAGACGACGTGCCTACGAATTCGGTGGAGGAGAATCGGCAGAAAACGCTGCCCGCCGACAGCGATGTCAGCGCCGTGGTACCTGTTGTGGCTGGGCGGTAAGTCGGCCGGCAATGCGAGAATTCGTAGATCTGGTCGTCGGACAATGCTATTCGGTGCTCGGTACTGCCGGCCGATGTCAGTTCCTTGATGGCAGCCAGGCCACCGGGTTTCGGTAGTCCACACGAGTCGGAGGGGTGCCCCGGCCGTGTTGCTCGGCCTCGATCGTCGACCAACCAGAATTGGTCCAGCACAGCCAGGCTGTAGTTGTCACCGCAGCTTCCGGGGAACCAAGTCTTGTGCGCGGACGAGCGGTTCAGCATTTTCACTGCCCGACTGAAATCGCCCTCCCAACGGTGAGCATAGAAGCTGACGGTTCGGTCGGCTGCCACGTTGTCGCTGATGTGCGGGTCGCACGTGACGGCGGCGACGGGTACGAAATCGTCTGGAACCGTCGCTGTCGGTGTCGTCTGGAGTGGGCCGATCGGATACGGGGCGCGCACGTCAGCGTTTCGGCGTCGACTATTGCGGCAACTGGACGTTCGGGGGTGGTCACCCGCCAAATGCCGGCGACAGCGAGGATGACGATCACGACTGCGAACCAACGCCAGAGCATGAGCACACCGTATCGGTCCCGATGTGCGCCGAGGCCTAGTCCTCCGTTAACCGCCGAAGTCCTCGCTTCAAAATTGAGTGGATCCAGGTTGCGGCTCGCAGATATGGTCCACTGGTGACGCATCCGAATGGTCGAAACGACAGTCCGATCCTGGTGATTGGTGCCGGTGTCGTCGGTGCGTCGATTGCGTATCACCTGGCGCGCGTTGGTCTCCGAGTCACCGTGCTCGAGCGGGGCTCGGTGGCAGGCGGGGTGACCGGCAACTCCTTTGCTTGGGTCGGCCTCTCGAAGAGTGCCGCAGAAACCTACTCCGATCCGTTCCGACATGGCGCCGCAGTCGAGTTCGACCGCCTGGAGCGCGAACTCGTCGAGCCATTCGGTCTGCGCCGCAGAGGCGCGATCACGTGGGAGAAGACGGAAGCGGAGACTCGAAAATTCGTCGATGAGCATAGAGCACTCGGTCATCCCGTCGAACTCATAGGTGAAGATGAGGTCCTTGCTCGTGAGCCGGGATTGCGCACAGCACCCGCCGTAGCGGCATATGCGCCTGACGACGGTGGAATCGACCCGGTTGCTTTCGCCGGTTCTCTTTTGCGCGGTGCCGAAGAATACGGCGCCACAGTGTATTCCAAGGTTTCGGTGCTCTCTCTGCTCACGGAAGGTCGGAGGGTTCGCGGTGCATTGACCACTGACGGCCCCGTTTACGGATCGACCACAATCCTCGCCGCGGGGACCGCGATCCCCGGACTCGCGGAGTCGGCGAGAGTCGACGTCGAGGTCGACGCCTCCCCGTGTTGCCTCATCAGATTCTCGACGCCGCAACCATTGGTGAACGGAATCCTCTCCACTCCGGACTTCGAGATCAGGCAATTGAACGACACGACACTGATTGCGGCTGAAGATGTTCCGGTCGGGTTCTCCGGAGATGCTCGTGAGCTTGCCGAGCCGACGCTGCAGGCGGTCCGCAGTCAGCTCGTGGGCGGTGACCACGTGGAACTGATCGAGGCGGTAATCGCTGACCGTCCCATTCCGCGTGGTGGCCGCCCGCTACTGGGCTTCGCCGAAGGCGTGCCTGGGCTCTATCTGGCCGCGGCGCATCCTGCGATCATTCTGGCCGGAGCAATTGGGGCCCACGTGGCCGGGGACTTCATCTAGCCGTCAAGCTCGAACAGGTAGACAGGATGCTGGGTGCTCAGTTTTCGGTAGGGCGTTTGAGGGTTAGCAACGAGACCACTATGAGGGTAATGCCGAGAACTCCCAAACCGGCCATCGGCCAGTCCACGACGACCGAGGTAGCCGTGGAGTCCACGTCGACTAGATGTGTCGTGCATCTGGCTGCTGGCACAGGCAGCGGAAGACGATGTGCCTTCCACACGGCTGAAAAGTATCCCGGACCAGGCGAGTCGGGGGCGGGATAGTTGTCCTGGCAAAGCGTGTCTGGTGTGGACGCGAGCAACGACATGACCCATAGCGTGCCCCCCGCGATGATTCCGATCCCCGCCCGAAGCCATTGCATACGGCGATAGTACGAGGTTCACGGGGTGTAATAGCAGTTACTAGTTCTCTCTAGGACACGCGCTAGAGAGCGGGATATTCGTCTACTCGGCTTGTACCGTCGATGGGCATGGACCCCGTGCGCAATCCGTATGCCCCCGGTGCCGGTCAACGCCCGCCGGAACTCGCCGGGCGCGACAAGCAGATCGATGCCTTCGACGTCGTGCTCGAGCGAATTGCGCGTGGCCGCCCGGAACGAAGTGTTGTCCTCACCGGATTGCGTGGCGTCGGCAAGACCGTCCTGCTCAATCAGTTGCGCTCGGCCGCGATCTCCCGAAGCTGGGGGACGGGGAAGATCGAAGCGCGGCCCGACCAGGATTTACGACGCCCACTCTCGTCAGCGCTCCACATGGCGGTCCGCGAGATCGCGGTCTCCCATCGCGATCCGGAGCGGGTCGAACAGTTCCTCGGAGTCCTCAAATCGTTTGCCCTACGCGCCACCGCGGACAAAGGCATGCGCGAGCGCTGGCAACCAGGCATCGACGCACCTGCGATCAAAGGTCGCGCGGACAGCGGCGACATCGAGATAGACCTGGTCGAGTTGCTGCTCGACGCGTCGTCGTTGGCCCGGGATGTCGGCGTCGGGATCGCCATCTTCATCGACGAGATGCAGGACCTCGGTGCCGCGGACGTCTCGGCGATCTGCGGGGCCTGCCACGAGTTGAGTCAGGACGCGGCACCGCTGATCGTCGTCGGGGCGGGACTTCCGCATCTACCCGCTGTGCTGTCGGCGTCGAAAAGCTACTCGGAGCGCCTGTTCAGCTACCACCGGATCGACCGCCTCGAGCGTGAAGCTGCAGATCAGGCTCTGATTGCACCTGCCGAGCGTGAGGACGTCGAGTTCACCGAATCCGCGCTCGACGCACTATACGAAGCGGCCGACGGGTACCCGTACTTCGTTCAGGCCTACGGGAAAGCCACGTGGGATGTGGCGGCGTCGAGCCCGATCACGGCAGAAGACGTGCGCGTCGGCGCGCCGACGGCTGAGGAAGAACTCGCTGTCGGATTCTTCGGATCACGGTACGAGAGAGCAACGCCGGCGGAGCGTGAGTACATGCGCGCCATGGCCGACCTCGCCGGTGACGACGGACCTGTCGCGACCGCAAAGATCGCCGTCGAGCTCGGTCGAAAGCCGGCTTCCCTGTCGCCGGCACGGGACGGGCTGATCAAGAAGGGCCTCATCTACTCGGCCGAACGTGGGTCCATCGGATTCACAGTCCCGCACTTCGGCCGATACCTGCGCGGACAAGCGGAGTGAACGCCCTCGAAACCGCGTGGGATCGGGTGGCGGCTGTCAGCCCCAATCCGCCGGCGTGGGTAGTTCAGCTGGCCGCGTTGATTGCCGTGATCATCGTTCTCGAGCCGCACCTGTGGAGGATCGCACGCAACGTCGTCACCATCGCACACGAGGGTGCTCATCTGATTGTCGCCGTCCTGGTCGGTCGACGGTTGAAAGGTCTTCGCCTGCATTCGGATACGTCGGGTGTCGCGATTTCGTCCGGCAAGCCGACCGGCTTCGGCGTCATTCTCATGACGTTCGCGGGGTACGTGGGACCGTCGATTCTCGGCCTCGGTGCGGCCGGTCTGTTGGGGGCACAGCGTGCGGTCTCGGTGCTGTGGATCGGTGTGTTCGTGATCGCGGTCATGATGGTCCTGATCCGAAACCTCTACGGAATCTTCTCACTTGCGGTCGTGGGAGCCGTGTTGTTCGGGCTCGTCTGGTGGGGGACCCAGGAGCAGCAAGTCGCCGCAGCGTACTTCCTGACGCTCTTCCTGCTTTTTGCAGGACCGCGCCCCGTCGTGGAACTTCAACGGCAGCGAATGCGACGAGGTGGGGCACCGGACTCGGACGCAGACCAGTTGGCCAGGCTCTCACCGATACCCGCGATCGTCTGGGTCGGTTTGTTTATGCTCGTGAACGTCGCGGTGCTCGTGCTCGGCGGATGGTGGATCCTGCGTCCGGTGGGTGGCTGATCGCTTTGATCCGTTGTTCCGTCAGGACAACGGATCAATGATTCTTGATGCTCCGCGGACGTAGTCATCGCGGTAAGGCGCTCATATCGTGGAAGTCGACGAGTGGTCGTGTCGGGACTTCCCGCAGCCACATCCGCAGCGACGAAGAACGTCGACGATGACAAGGATTCGTTTTGGACGACAAGAACTTCCGCGGACGAACCGCGATCATGTCCGGGGGAAGCCGCGGTATCGGACTTGCCATCGCCCGTGCGATAGCGCGCCGCGGCGGAAACATCGTGTTGCTCGCCAAGACCGATACGCCAGATCCCCGACTGCCCGGGACAATCCACACCGCTGTCGACGAGTTGAACGAGCTCGAGGGTCATGCCGTTCCTGTAGTCGGTGACGTGAGGAACGACGACGATATCGCGCGGGCCGTGGCGGCAGCGGTAGAGCACTTCGGTGGCATCGACATCGTGGTCAACAACGCGAGCGTCCTCGACATCTCGAAAAGCGAAGACCTCACGATGAAGCGATTCGATCTGATGCAGCAGGTCAACGTCCGTGGCACTTTCGCGCTCACCCGAGCGTGCCTTCCGCACCTTCGGGTTTCGGCAAACGCGCACGTGTTGACGCTGTCGCCGCCGCTCAACTTTTCGCCGCACTGGCTGGGTGCTCATCCGGGCTACATGCTGGCCAAGTACGGAATGACATTGGCGGCCTTGGGTATCGCCGCGGAGTATTCAGGTACACCGATTTCGAGCAATTGCTTGTGGCCCGAGACCATGATCGCCACTGCCGCTGTCGGAAATCTGCTCGGGGGAGACGACAGTATCGATCACTCGCGATCGCCCGAGATCATGGCCGATGCGGCGATGGAGATTCTCGGGCGTCCTGCCGGCACGGATACCGGTCGCACAGTGCTCGACGTCGAGATCTTGCGCGAGGCGGGGATCTCGGATTTCTCGCAGTACGGCGGTCAGTCCCCGTTGACGATCGACATCTTCGTCGATACTCCAACCCTCTGATCTCGAACCATCTACAGGTATCTAGCTAAATTGCTAGATACCTGTAGATCTTCCTCACGCCACCTCGTGCTCACCGCCGGGGGCAACTTTCTGAAGTCCGCGATATGCGTCGCTGGCACTCTGTCGGCCACCGATGACGGCCTCGACCTCCGCGGCAATCGGCATGTCGACGCCGTACTCGCGGGCCAGATCCATGACGGTGGGAGCGGTCTTGACGCCCTCGGCGACCTGGCCGAGCTTGGCGACAGCCTCCTCGACGGTCAGGCCCTGTGCCAGAGCCTCACCGACGCGACGGTTACGAGAAGTCGGAGCCATGCAGGTGGCAATCAGATCGCCGACGCCCGTCAGGCCGGCAAAGGTGCGCGGGTTGGCGCCCATCGCCTCGCCGAGTCGGGTCATTTCGGCGAGGCCGCGAGCGAGCACCATCGCGCGGGTGTTGTCACCGACTCCCAAACCGTCGGCCATGCCCGAGGCGATGGCAACGATGTTCTTGAGGATGCCGCCGAGTTCGCAGCCGAGCACGTCGGTGTTGCGGTAAACCCGGAAGACGGACGACGCGAACAGCGGTTGCAGCGCGGCGGCGACGCGGTCGTCCTGGGTCGCCACGACCGATGCCGCCGCCATGCCGTCGACGATCTCCTTGGCGATGTTGGGGCCGGCGAGCAGTCCGACGGGATGGCCGGGCAGGCACTCGGCGATCACCTCGGTTGGACGCTGCCGGGTGCCGGGCTCGAGGCCCTTGGACAGTGACAGCACCGGGACCCACGCCCGAACTTCGTTGGCGATCTCGGCGAGCGTGGAGCGAACGGCGTGCGACGGCACCCCGCATACGAGTACGTCCGCTTCGCGAGCGGCTTCGACAAGATCCGAGGTTGCCTTGAGGCCCTTGGGAAGTTTGCGCTCACCAAGGTATTTGGAGTTGGTTCGTTGCGAATTGATCTCGTCGGCCGCTTCGGAATTGCGTGCCCACAACAGGGTTGGGGTGTTGCGGGCAGCGAGGCCGGCGACCGTGGTTCCCCACGATCCGGCGCCGAGGACGACGACGCGTACCGGGCGGGCCATCAGAGTGCGCTGTTCTGGGTAGCGAGTGCTGTCATGGCGCCAAGCGTTCCACTTGCGGAGCAGTTGCGGGCCAATTCCGCCGAGTCTGTGGCTCGACTTACAGATGAGGCGGCGGTTCGGGGCTTTCGCGCATTGTTTCGACCGCTTCTGCGGATTCCGCGACGATCGAGCGCATGGCGGCTTCCGCGGCGTCGGCGTCCCCGGCCTGAATGGCAGATGCGACCACTCCGTGCAGGTGAATCGCTTCGGGGTCGGCCTCGTGGGGCATCAACGAGTGGCGGGTGCGGCCTTCGAGTATCTCGACGACGATCTGCGACATCGCCCGCAGCATCGGGTTGCCGGAAGCGGCGAGCAGCGTGCGGTGAAAGTCGGAATCATGGCCGAGATATGCGTCGGTATCGGCAGCGCGCGAGGTAGCTGACATGCCTATTACGGCTGCAGTGAGTGCGCCGCACTGCTCGGGTGTGGCGCGAGTTGCGGCCAGTCGCGCAGCCAGAGGTTCGATGCCGGAACGGAGTTCACTGAGGATCGAAAGTTGCTCGAACCGATCAGGACCGGCCAGTTGCCAGCGGATGACGTTGGGGTCGAGCGAGTTCCAGTGCTCGGAGCCGAGGATGGTGATTCCGACGCGTCGACGAACCGAGGCCAGTCCGAGTGATTCGAGAACGCGGACAACTTCACGGATGACGGTTCGCGACACGTCGTAGCGCGTTGCCACCTCGTCGGCAGAGATCGTCGTACCCGGAGCGAGCGCACCACCGACTATGTCTTGGCCGAGCTGTTCCAGCATCGAGTCGTGTAACTGCTGAAACGGGACAGAAGGCATACGTAGATCGTCCCATGCGTATGGAGTAAGCCCGGTGGAAGCCGGATAAATACTACAAATTAGTGTCTGCTCTTGAAATTGTAGGTTAATTAAGGAACAGTGACCTCAATCACTCATCGGACTGGGAGTCCCTATGAACACCACAGCATTGCTGGCGGCCGAGGTCGTCCCCGCTGGTAGCGACGCACGATTGATCATCGCTGCAGTCGCCGGCGTCGCGGTCATCATCGCGCTGATCACCTGGCTCGACCTGCACCCCTTCCTCGCGTTGTCCATCGGCGCGGTGGGCGTCGGTCTGGCGGCCGGTCTCGGATCGGCCGAGTCGGTTGCGGCGTTCGCCACCGGCTTCGGGTCGACCATGGGAAGCGTCGGAATCCTGATCGGTTTCGGCGCGATGTTCGGCAAACTCCTCGCCGATTCCGGCGGTGCCGACCGAGTGGTCGACACGCTGGTGGGCCGTTCCAGTACCAAGGCGCTTCCGTGGACCATGGCTCTGGTCGGCGCAGTGATCGGTCTGCCGATGTTCTTCGAAATCGGTCTCGTTCTGTTGATGCCGGTCATCATCCTCGTCGCGCGGCGTTCCGGCTTGTCCCTGATGCGCATCGCGATCCCCACCCTCGCCGGCCTCTCGGCCATGCACGGTTTGGTTCCGCCGCACCCCGGGCCGCTGGTTGCGGTCTCGGCCTTGAACGCGAACCTCGGCCTCACCCTCGCGCTCGGTGTTCTCGTCGCGATCCCCACGGTTGTTCTCGCCGGACCGGTTTTCAGTAAGTACGCGGCACGGTGGGTCGACGTGAAGGTCCCGGATCTTTTTGTCACAGGCGAAGATCGAGGCGAGGAAGAGAAGAAGCAACGTCCCTCGTTCGCAGCTACTCTCGCAGCGATCCTCCTCCCGGTTGTTCTCATGTTGGGCAAGGCATTTGCCGACGTGATCGCTCCCGATTCCGAGGCCCTCCCCAAGTCTGTCCTCGACTTCCTCGGAACACCCGTTGTCGCTCTGGGTCTCGCGGTTCTGGTCGGAATGGTGCTTCTGGGGCGCGGCGGCGGTATGGACCGCAAGGCCATCTCGAAGTCACTCGAAAGCTCCCTGCCTCCCATCGCAGGCATTCTGCTGATCGTCGGCGCCGGTGGCGGTTTCAAGCAGGTCCTCATCGATACCGGTATCGCCGGAGTGATCGCCGACGCGATCAAGGGCAGCAGCCTTCCCGTGTTGTTCCTGGCCTGGCTGGTTGCGGTATTGATCCGCGTCGCAACAGGTTCGGCAACGGTGGCAACGGTGACGGCGTCGGGCATCCTCGCTCCGGTCGCGGCCGACCTCTCGTCCGCACACGTCTCACTGATGGTCTTGGCGATCGGTGCAGGTTCGCTCTTCCTCTCGCACGTCAACGACGCCGGATTCTGGTTGGTGAAGGAGTATCTGGGCGTCAGCGTGGTACAGAACCTCAAGACCTGGACCGTGATGGAATGCATCATCTCGGTATCGGGCCTGGCCGGAGTGCTCGTGTTGAGCGCATTCATCTAGGTAGGCGAGCACATGAACAGCGAAGCGGCACAGCAGAAGCAGTACCCCGTTCTCGTCCTGATGGGTGTCTCGGGTTCGGGAAAGTCGACGGTCGGCGGCATGCTCGCCGGAGCGATGGGCTGGGACCTTCAAGAAGGCGACGATCTGCACCCGCAGGCGAACATCGACAAGATGGCGACCGGGCATCCGCTGAACGACGAAGATCGCTGGCCCTGGCTCGACAAGATCGCCGTCTGGATCAAGAGTCACACCGACGCCGGTCAGCCGGGAATCGTCACGTGTTCGGCACTCAAGCGGAGTTACCGCGACGTCCTTCGCGGTGAGCACGTCGTGTTCGTGCACCTCGCCGGTTCGCGGGATCAGATCGGTCAGCGGTTGACCGCTCGCCTCGATCACTACATGCCCGCCTCGCTCCTCGACTCCCAGATCTCGACGCTTGAGGCCGTCGACCCGGATGAGCAGGCCATCGTCGTCGACGTGGGTGGAAGTCCCGCCAAGATCGCGGAGGAGATCCTGCGTCGGGTGGAGACCTTCGAGTACTGACCGGGCCAGGCGCGTAGGCACCCGCAGTTCGGGTTACGGTGCTTGGGTGACTGCTGCTGAAGAAGGCCACGACGTCGATCAATTGCGTGTCGATGCCCAAGCGCGTCTGGAAGTCGCGGTGGGTGAGGGGCGTTTGACCCTCGAGGAGTACTCGGACAAGGCGGCAGTGGTGTGGTCGCCCACCGCAGATCGAGGGCAGCTCGAGCAGATCGTGCCGTTCAGTGCGGCACCGCCTGCTGTGGTGTCGCCGCCGCAAGCAAGGATCGTCGGTGTCTTCGGTGACACGAAGCGCTCCGGCCGTTGGTCTTTGGCGAAAAAGACACTCGCTCTGCTGTTGTTCGGGGACGTCAAGTTCGATCTGCGATCGGCAACCATCACAGCGTCCTCCTCGACGATCACCATCGTGTCGATCTTCGGAGACACGAGGCTGCGGGTTCCGGAGGGGGTTTCAGTCGAACTGGGTGGCTTCGACCTTTTCGGAGATCGGGAATTCGACGGGGGTCGACAGGATCCCGGCCCAGGTGCACCGGTTATTCGTGTCGTCTCGTATTCGTTGTTCGGTGATCTCACAGTGCGCACCGGCTAGCTCGGGCGCCGTGACCGACTTCGACTTCCACAGCGTTTGGACGGTCCCGGCCTCTGCCGACCGTGTCTACGACGTTCTCGCGGACGCCGAGAGGTATTCGCAGTGGTGGCCTCAGATACGCCGAGTGCGGACAACCGATGAGCATTCGGGCTCCATGGCCATCCGCAGCGCCGTACCTCTGACGTTGCTGGTTTTCGGGCGACGCGAGGTCGAAGACCCCATTGCGCGCTACCTGAAAGTGCAACTCACCGGAGCAATGACCGGCTGGAGTAGTTGGGCGGTGCGCCCCGCTGGATCTGGTTGTATCGCCGAATTTCGGCAACAAGTAGCGGTGTCCGGAGCACTCGGCCTGGCCTCGAAGATCGCGAAGCCGCTGTTCGAGTGGAATCATGAAGCGATGATGCGTGGAGGGCACCGCGGACTGTGCGCATATCTCTCCCGGCCGTGATCGCGACCAGAACTTGCACACGCTCGAGCAATTGAGGCCTACCCGTCGTGTCATTTTGACGCAGCGTCAGTTATCGTTCACAACAGCAGCCGATAAGTATGTGTAACTCAAATGCACAAAACGGCTTGACCTGGGAGGACGCTATGCGGACGCGAGATTCGACGGTATGGCATTGGAACGTGAGTCCGCGAGCGCGGGTTATCTTCTGCCTGACCAGGACGTTCGTGAAGCCGATGTTCACGCTCTGGCCGACCACCGAACGCGGTATCCGCCAACTCGAGCGACTCGACGCTATGGCGGACAAGCTGCCGAAGCCGAAGAACCTCGACATCGAGCCCTTCACGCTCGGCGGTGTGCCCAGCGAGAAGGTGAAGCATCCGCGCAAAGCGCAGGGCGAGTTGGCCGGCGCCACGATCCTGTACTTCCACGGCGGCGGTTTCGTCTTCTGCGGTCTGGCAACGCACCGGGCATTGTGCGGCCTGCTGTCGGCGAAGGCCGGCGTACCAGTGATCTCCGTGCGCTACCGCCAGCTGCCGGAAGGTTCCATCGGCACCTCCGTCAAGGACGCAATGGCCGCGTACACCGCGTTGCTCGAGACAGCGGAAGACCCGAACAAGATTGTGGTTGCCGGTGATTCGGCGGGTGGATACCTGGCAATGAAAGTCGCCGAAATTGCCGCGCTGCGCGGAATCACGCGGCCCGCAGCCGTGATCGGCTACTCGCCACTTCTCAATGTGAACCTCGAGGACCACGATCCCGATTTCATGAAACGCGATGCCTACCTGCCGATGTCACAGGTGGCAAAGCTGAAGGACCGGTGGCTCGAAGGTCCGGACGAAATAGTCGGTGCAGAGTCTCCGATCAACGCCGATGCCAGTCTGATTCCGCCGTCGTTCCTGGTGTCCGCCGAATACGAATTGATGCGTCCGGACGTCGAGATCATGACCGAGAACCTGATCAAGGCAGGACAAGCCGTCGAAACGCACATCTGGAGTGGGCAGATCCATGCTTTCCCGGTGATCGGCAAAGCTCTTCGGGAGGGCAAGGCGATCGTCGATCTCACGGTCAAGTTCCTCGAGCGAACGATGGCCTCGCAGAACCAGATCAGCGCCTGACGCTTTCTCAGCCGATCGACGTGAGGATCGCGTAGTCGTCGTCATCGAGAACGCCGTCGACGACTGCGCGAACTTCCGAGGCATGCAACGTGATCGAACCGCCGTGGTTGTCGAGGAACGCTGTGTCCGCGGCGTCTCGGCCGGTCGAGATGCGCACAAGATTGCTCCGCGGCGCCAATTGCGTTGCATCGACCACGCGCCACACGTTGTCGATGTTGGCTTCGACGACAGCGTGAAAATCCATCGGATCGCAACCCGGCGCGTAGACGGCCACCAGTCGAGCGGGAATCCCCACGGCGCGCAGCAGTGAGATGGTCAGGTGCGAGTAGTCGCGGCACACTCCGGCGCCGGCGAGCAAGGTGTCGACCGCACTGTCGGTACCGCGACTGGTGCCGGGAACATAACTCAAATGTGTACTCACCCAGCGAGTGACTTCGAGAAGGAGTTCGGCCGGGGGAGTGGCGAGATCGAATTGCCCGGCGACAAAACCGAAGAACTTGTCCGCCTCGGCATACCGACTGGGGCGCAGATACTTCGACACGTCGTAGTCGCTGACCGACGCCGGTTCGGCGCGGCCGATCACGGTCGCGTCGTAGCTGACGATCAGTTTGCCTGGGGCACAGTCGAGTAGGTGGATGCGGGTACCGTGTTCGGCGGTGATCTCGCGGGGTTCGAGTGGATTGCCGTCATGGACGAACGACATCGTTTCCAGCAGTTCGACACCCGGCGCGCGCGTCACCGCGATCTTGAACTCCAGGTTGGTCGCCTCGTCGATCTCGATGTCGAGCAGGGCGGCGACGGTACGTTTCATCGGATCATCTTTACACCGAATACGGACACCCACCACCTGGGAGGATTGCGGCGTGCGATCAGGCTTCGGGATAGTCGACGTCGACGCCGCTGCTGAGGTCGCTGCACTCCACCAATTCGACCCCGTGTTCTCGTAGGTAGGTATTGGCGCCCCCGTCCCCGGTGAGAGACTCTGCAAGCATCGGCCAATGGTCACGTCCGATCAGGACGGGATGGCCGGGCCTACCGTGAAAAACGGCTCTTCGCAGCATGTTTCGCGCAGGGGCGCTCACACCCACGATCCGCGTCACGGTGTCGGCATCGAGATCCGGGACGTCGACCAGGGAGATCGCTGCCGCATCTGCGTCGTCGATTCTCATGGCGGCCTCGAGTCCGCACCGCAGCGAGGCGCTCATTCCGTGCTGCCAATCCGATATCACTACAACGACATCGGTGGTGGGCAGTAGTTCGAGGGCGTCCTCTGCCTGAGCGCCGAGGACCACGATGACCGGTGAGAGGCCTGCGGACTGCAGTGTCGTCACCCCGTGGCGAAGCCAAGACTGACCGTCGGCGTTTGTGACGAGCGCTTTGGGTTTGCCCATGCGGGATCCGGCCCCGGCAGCCAGCAGGATCCCGCACGTCGACACGACTATGCTCCGGTGACCCGCGGACGCAGCCACTCGATCAGATCGTTCAGAACTTCTTCCTGCTCAGGCTCGTTGAAGATCTCGTGGTACAGGCCGTCGTACACCTTCAAGGTGACGTCCGAAGAGCCGGCCAGATCTGCGACGAGCTTACTGCCGGCGGGGTCCGTCAAACGGTCGTCCGAACCGTGTTGAAGCAGTACGGGAATGGTGAGCGAAGGCAGGCGCGCCGGGAAGCCTTCCGCGGCGGTGATCATGCCGCGCGCGATTCCGGCGGGAACCTTGCCGTGGTGCACCAGCGGGTCGGCGTTGTACTTGTCGACAACCTTCTGATCACGCGATACCGCAGCCGCTTCCAGATTCTCGACGGGCACGTCGGGGAGATATTTGCCGACGATCTTGCCCAACTGCATCACGATTTTCGGAGTTCCGGTTGCAATGATCACAGCAGGTCCGGAAAGTGCGAGCGCCTTCAGATCGGCCTGATGATCGAGGGCGTAGGAAAGCGCGATCGCGCCGCCCATGCTGTGTCCGAGCAGGAACTTGTCCTTGCCGGGATGGGCCGCGGTCACGATCGAGAACAGGGTGTGGACGTCGTCGGTGAAATCGGAGAATTCCTTCAGGTGAACGCGCTTGCCGCCGGACCGACCGTGCCCGCGGTGGTCGGGTGCGTACACGATGAGACCGAGTTCGCCGAGTCGCGCGGCTACGTGGTCGTAGCGCCTCGCATGTTCGCCGAGGCCGTGGCAGAGGACAAGAACCCCCGTGGGTTCGCGGTCCGGAGTCCAGACGTCGTAGACGATCTTGGTGCCGGCTACCCCGGTGAACGACGACTCTTCGTGCTGCATTGTTGCGCCCTCTCTGCGACCGGTTCCGGTACGCGGATTCTCACATGCTATTCGCCCCTTGCGCAGGGCGCGGGTGTTCAGGGGTGAGGTCGTCGAGGAAAACTTCGACACTTGTTTGTTACGTCTGGTTACATTAACTTGGGGGCGTGACCGGACAAACTGTTGATCGTTCCCACACTGCCTCCGCCACCCGCTCGCGTCGGTTGTGGCGACCGGCGGTACGGGCCTTGCTGGACGGTGCGCTTCCGCTGATCGACAAGCGGATGGCCGAGTCGGTACGCCCGTTCGATCGACCGGCGATGATGCGCCCGCATCTTGCTTCGCGGAAATTTGCCTGGACGCACTACGGGATCTTCGTTCCCGAGTTGCCAGGGCCGTTTCGCTATCTCAACACCATGACGTTGATCGGTGCCACCGGGACGGTGGTCTTCGACAACGACTATCTCGCTGCACCCGACGCGCGAAATACCGCAACCGTGCTGAGTTCCACCGCTGCGCCTGGCCACCACTTCTATCGGGCGTACGACGCCGACGACGAGTGCGCTTTCGAAGAAGGCGGTTCGCGAATTGCCTTCGGTGACAACCTGATCATCGAGAACAACTACCCGAATTTCCGTGTCACCGGGCGCTACGACTCTTTCGATGTCGATCTGGAGGTAGTGGCAACAGATCAAGCGTCGTGGTTCGTGCGCAATCCGGTCTACGACCACGTCAGTCTTCTGGCGCAGTGTTCGGGGACGATCTCGAGTCCGGATGGACCGGTGAGCATTTCGGCTCCGTGCACCGTTGAATACGCGCGGTGCATGACGCCACAATCTTTGACTCGCCGCGCCCTTCCCGAGTCGTGGAAGCTCCCGGCCGACTTCTTCACCTATCAGATCGTTCAACTCGACGACCGGCATCAACTGTTGCTCACCGATGTTCGAGCGTCAGGGGTGACGGCGTGCAAGCTCGCCTACGTTCGAACTGTGGACGGTAGCGCAAGGGTTTTCGACGACGTCGTGTTCGACGTGCTCGAGTACGCCGACGCATTGCATGTCGACCCGCAGGGTCGCGAGATGCGTGTGCCGCGCGTACTGCGTTGGCAGGTACGCGATCACGGCAGGACGGTCGTGGAGTTCGAGGCCGAGATCGACTCGGAGTGGCGCTACGGTCACGGCAAGGGATACGTCGGCGCGTACACCTACCGGGGAAGCTTCGACGGTGCGTCGATCAACGGCACCGGTTACATCGAATGGGTGGACTGCGAAGTGTAAGGCCCCTAGTGTGTATCGGTGCCTTTCGTAGACCCCACCGCGCTGACGATTCGTCCGCAGAAGATCCTTGTCGCGGGGACCTCGGGCGCCGGAAAGACGACTCTCGCCGGTCGAATCGGGCGGCTTCTGGAGATCGAACACACTGAGCTGGACTCTCTCTTCCACGGGCCCGACTGGATTCCGCTCGAGAGTTTCGAAACCGAAGTACGACGCTTTTCCAGTGAGCCGGCCTGGGTGACCGAGTGGCAGTACGGTGCGGTGCGTCGGCTTCTGGCCGAGCGTGCGGACCTGATGCTGTGGTTGGATCTGCCTCGGCGGAAGGTGATGCGCCAGGTGATCACACGAACCGTACGTCGGCGTCTGCAGCGAGAGGTGTTGTGGAACCGCAACATGGAGCCGCCCCTGCACACCATTCTCTTCGATCCGGAACACGTGGTTCGGTGGGCCTGGCGAACCGACGGACACAACGCGGAGCGAATGGCCACTGTTCTTGTCGATGTGCCGTCGTTACCGATAGTTCGGCTGCGCAGTCGAGAAGAGATCGAGGCTGTGCTCGAAGTCCTCGGCCGTCTGCCCTCAGATCGTTTGAGCTAGGCGAAATCCCAGGTCGTCGATGGCAAACGTCGGGTGGCTCCGCCGCCTCACGGTAGCGCCGCAACCGCGCTCGCTTTCGGCCCAACTGCCGCCGCGAAAGATCCGGTACGTGCCGTAGACCTCGGGGTCGTAGAGATCCCAGCACCATTCCCAGACATTGCCGATCATGTCGTACAGACCCCAGTTGTTGGGTGCCTTCGTTCCGACGGGATGCGCCCTACCCTCTGAATTGTCGCTGTACCAGGCAATCTCGTCGATCTCGCCGTAGCGGTAGCCGGAGGTGCCGGCCTTGCACGCGTACTGCCACTCCGCCTCGGTGGCGAGTCGGTAGCCGGTTGCAGTCCGGTCCCACTGCGGAGAATCGGTGTCGACGTCTCGATATGCGGGCGTCAGACCGTCCTCGACGGACAGTGTGTTGCAGGTTGCGATGACGTCTTGCCAGGAAAGATCGACTGCGGGCTTGCTCGAATCGGCCGACGAATCTCCGTGAAGCAGTGCCAGGGTCGTGAGATGGCGCGCGAGGCGGAAGGATTCGACTCTCGAGGTCCACGCAGTACCCTTGCGGTCGTCCCGAAGATGCACCTCCCCGGCAGGGATCTCGATCATCAACTCCGCTGCTCCGGTCATACGTCCATCATCGCAGAACGGTAGTTGCTCACCCGGGGAGACGCTCGAACGCGGCCTGCGGATCAAGGCCGGTGCGCATTCGCCATGCGGTCAGTGCAAGTCCGAGACACACCACCTGTGCCGGATCGTCGAGAGAAACTCCCATCAGCTTTTCGATACGAGTCAATCGCGCATAGAGCGACTGGCGCCTGATCCCGAGCAGATCCGCGGTTCTCGCCTTGCCGCCCCGATGTGCGAGGTATGCATCGAGGGTTCGGACGAGATCTGCGGAATGTGCTGTGTCGTAAGCGATCAGCGAACCGAGTTGCTCCGTGACGAACGAGGACAGGGAAGCGGGTGTCGTACCGGCGGCGAGCAGTCGTTGGACTCCGACGTCTCTCGCGAGGATCACGCCGGTTCGGGTGCCGAAACGCCGTGCGATCTGAACGACCTCGCGAGCTTGCGCGACGGCGGCCCCGACGCCGGACAGATCCTCGACCGGTGTCGCGACTCCGAGCGTGCGTACCGCGGAACCGCCGGGTCCGCGGCGTAGCAGCTCGTCGGCTTCGGTGAATGCCGTCCGCACTCGAGCGGGGGATGCGGCCGACCAGCCATGGGCGAGCACGATGACGTGATTCGCCGCAGTCCCGACCACACAGGAGCCGAGCACGGCTCGCACAGCGTTGCGCACCGGGTCCGCGAGCTCTCGAACCGGCGTTTGTCGATCGACGTCGACAGCGGCGACGAGGACATGTTGGCCCTCCGACAACGGCTTCCACCCGGCCGCTGTCAGTCGCTCGGACAAGTCGCCGTGCGATGTGAGCACTCCGCCCACCACGTCTGTGATCACCGACTGTGCGAGTGACTGACTGGGGCCGACATCGCCGTGGCGACCGAGTTCCAGAGCCACAGCCACGGCGGCGCAGTTGGCGACGGCAGTTCGGCGTGTGGTTGCCCGGCCATTCAGGACCAGTCGACCGAGCGAGTTCGTCGGCCCGCGTACGTCGTGGATCGTCCGTTCGGTCTCGGACCGTTCTGCGTCGGTTGTGCTGCGCTCGACGGTTCTGCCATCAGCGTCGAGGAGATCGACACCGCACCCTGCGAGACGTGACACCTTGTTGAGCAGTGCAGTCATGCCTTGGCCCGCCACCACGATCCCCAGAAGTTCTTGCCAGACAGGCTCGCCGGCTCGTGCCGAACCGAGCGTGCGGCGGAGCATGAGGTCGTGAAAGTCTTCGACCATCCGCTCGAAGGGCACTACTGCGTGCAGTGCCAGGAACGCGAGCCCGCGCCGGCGCGAAGCCTCGACGAGCTCGGCAGGGGCGGTGAGGAACGAGCGGCCGACTTCCATCGCGAGGGCGACGCATCCCGCGTCCGCCAATTGGTCGATGTAGGCGGTGAGTTGCTCGGGGGATCGCCCGTGCAGGCCGAGACCCGTTGTCAGAAGGACCTCGCCTCCGGACAACAGCCCGCCCATCTCGTAGACCTCGGACGAATGGACCCAGCGGACCACCGCGGTGTCGACGTCGCCCGCGAGCACTTCGATTGCTGCGGCCTTGAACGAGGGCATCGCGAGAACTTGTCGCAGAGTGGGCAGCATTTCTATATCGTCCGCCGAGGGGGCAGTCCGTCATAGAGCTAGTTCTGCCGAACTGACAGGTTGTCCCTTGTCGGGGTATTACGACCGTGGTCGGATTGTGACACGAGCCACATTCAACGATTTTGGTCAGACTCCAGGAGCGCACATGAATCACCCGGCAGACACCGATGAGTATTTTCTCGGGCTAGCGATCGAACAGGCGAAGATCGGTTGGGAGGAGGGCGGCGTGCCGATCGGCGCGGCACTGATTCATCGCGGCGAGGTGCTTGCAGTGGGACGCAACCGTCGGGTCCAGATGAACAGCGCCATCCGTCACGGCGAGACCGACTGCATCGAGCGAGCCGGTCGGCTCCCGGCCTCGGTGTATCGCGAGTGCGTCCTCTACACGACTTTGTCGCCGTGCTTCATGTGCGCTGGAACTGCGCGACTGTACGAGATTCCTCGAATCGTGGTCGGCGAAAATCGTTCCTTCGAGGCATCGGAAGAATGGTTGCGTAGCAGCGGAATTCAGGTCGACGTCGTCGACGACGCGGAGTGTGTGGCATTGATGGACCGCATGCTGGCCGAGCGCCCGGGCCTGTGGCTCGAAGACATCGGCGAAGTTGTATGAGCAGCGCCGTCGAACCCGCCACGGTCGCAGGTGATTCGGAGAGTGCCGGCCCTCCGGTCGATCCGGACTATCCCGTAACTCCGGTTCCACTTCATGCACGAAAGCCCTTCTTCTCGCTCGCGGTGGTGTTGTTGGGGTTCACCATCTTCACTCCGACGATGTTGGCCGGAGCGGCGCTCGGTACCGCGTTCTCGTTCTGGAAACTGATGGTGGTGATCGCCGCCGGATCTGCCATCTTGGGGGTGTACGTCGCCATGATGGGGTTCGTCGGAGCCCGTACTGGACTGACAACAGTTGTGATGGCGCGCTACAGTTTCGGCACTCGCGGGTCCAAGCTCGCTTCGATCCTGCTCGGCGGTACCCAGATCGGCTGGTACGGAGTCATCATCGGCACGATCGGCGATCTCACCGCCCAGGCATTGGGCTGGGATTCCTATCTCGCCAGGGCGTCGGTGATGATCGCGGCGAGCATCTTGATGTGCATCACCGCCTGCTATGGCTACCGCGGAATGTATTGGGTCTCGCTCGTCTCGACGCCCTTGATCCTCGCGTTGGCCTGCTGGGTCGTATTCCGTTCCCTCGAAGAAGTCGGTGGATTCTCCGGCCTGGTCTCGGTTCAACCCGCGACGACCATGACGATCGCGCTCGCAATCACCACGGTGGTCGGCACGTTTGTATCGGCGGGAACGCAAGCGCCTAACTGGACCAGATTTGCCCGTTCCGGATCACAAGCGGTGTGGGCCTGCGTTATCGGGTTCCTCCTCGGAAACGGGTTGATGATCCTGTTCGGCGCCATCGGAGCTATCACGTTCCACGAGGGTGACTTCGTGCTGATTCTCTACAACCTCGGGCTTGTCGGCTGGGGCCTGGTCTTGCTGTTCGGGAATCTCTGGAAGAGCAACGCCGACACCGCATACGCCTTCGGGGTGGCCGGCGCCGAATTGTTCAGAAAGCCCCGTAAGACTCCGTTCGTCATCGGTGGATGTGTGATCGGCACGGCACTCGCTCTGACCGGTGTGCATAACCATCTCGTCGACTATCTGAGCCTGCTCGGAACATTCATCCCGCCGTTGGGCGGCGTGATCATCGCGGATTTCCTGTGCCGGTGGCGGCGCGGCATTCCCGAGGATTACATCCCGCGGCCGGTGCACTGGCGCAACCTCGCCGTTTATGCCGTCGCAGCGTTCCTCGCTTGGCTTTCCGGTGAGTTCGAGGTGGGAATCCCGCCGCTGATCGGGATCGTGGCAGCCATTGCTCTGACGATGTTCCTGCACAGGGTTTTTGGTAACACATCGGCAAACCGGGAGGTCTCGACCTCCACCGTCTGAATTACGCTTCTGACACAAGCGAGCCCCCGGCGGTATCCACCGCGCCGGGGGCTCGCGTAGTTAATGAGAAGGGCTGCTGACTCCGTCCCAACAATCATCGCAACACAGGCAGGTAGGGTGCCTCGATACCCTGCTCTTCGAATGCAGTCAGTGCCGAGCGCGCAAACGCGCGCTGGACCGCCCATTGGCGGCCAGGCTTGACCTGCGCCGTCACTCGGATGGTAATCGCCTCGGCAGTAACCGAATTGACTCCCAGCATCTCAGGCTTGTCGATCATGTCCGCCCTGATCGGTTCGGACTCCGCCGCCTCGAGGACAGCTCGCGTCGCCACCTCGCACGCTTTGTGCACGTTCGCGTTGTGGGCGATCGGGAGATCGAGAACGGCAGTGGCGTAACCCTGACTCATGTTGCCGACTCGCAGGATTTCACCGTTGCGGCAGTACCACAAGGTGCCGTTGACATCTCGAATCGTGGTGACACGCAGGCCCACTGTTTCGACGGTGCCGACCGCGTCGCCGAGATCGACGACGTCGCCGACGCCGTACTGATCCTCGAGCAGCATGAAGATGCCGGAGAGGAAGTCACGCACCAGATTTTGTGCACCGAAACCGATGGCAAGGCCGATGACACCGGCTGATGCGATGAACGGCGCGACGTTGATCCCGAGAATGCCGAGGATCTGCAGCACACACCAGACGAGGATGACGATGGATACCGTCGATTTGAGTACCGAACCGATGGTCCGCGCCCGCTGCGATCTGCGCTCGTTCACCTTGGCGTTCGGAGACTTGCGAGGCTTCGACATTCGGTCGATCCCGCGGTGCAGTGCGAAGCGCAGCACTACTGCGAGCGCCACGTAGATTGCGATCTCGACAGGTCGGTGAATCAGCCAGTCTCGGTTGGTGTCGGTCAGTTCCCATGCTTGTATTTCGGAAATCATCCCCATGCAGTCTACGGATTCGGGCCGATCCGGGCATCGGTGCAGGGCAACACCTCTTTGATGCCAGGGATACGCGGTTGACTTGGTTGGGTTCTATTGGTGTGGGTGCCAACCGGTGGGCGGTGCCGGTGGAGGGCTCTGCGAAGCTTGCACTGATCCGTATTGTTGAGCCGCGGCGGATCGCGGTGCGGCAGCGGCACGCATGCGAGCCGAAAGTGCCACAGCAAGTGCTGCTATCGCAGTCACCAACGCGATGACGGCGATGACAAGAACGGGAATGTTGACTGGGGCTTCCACTACCACCGGGGTTGGTTGGAAGACTTCTTGGGCCAGTAGATCCGTGAATACCGACAGTCTCGGTGTCATGTGTTCCCTCCGTGAGTAATTGTTGTTCCACCTGGCCATGTTTCGGTCAATTCGCGGGCGCGGCAAGAGTCCATTCGGATGACAAGTCGGTTGTGCGTGTCAGCTCGGACTAGGCTTACGACATGGCTGCGTTCACTGGCATACCCGTTGCTGCACTCGATTTCTACGAAGACCTAGAGGCCGACAACAGCAAGACCTGGTGGGCAGCGCACAAAGAGACGTACGACGAGGTGGTTCGTCGTCCGATGGCGTCGTTGACCGCGGCGTTGGAGGACGAATTCGGCTCAGCCAAGCTCTTTCGGCCGTATCGTGACGTTCGATTCTCGAAGGACAAGATTCCGTACAAGACGCATCAGGGCGCGTTCGTCGGTCTCGCCGAGAGCTGTGGCTACTACGTGCAGGTCGACGCGGCAGGGTTGATGGTGGCCGGCGGGTTCTACGCCAGCAGTTCGGAGACTATCGCGCGATATCGAGCGGCTGTCGACGACGACGTTCGGGGACCGGAACTCGAGAAGATCCTGGCCTCCGTCGAAAAGGCCGGATTCACGATCGGCGGCGACAAGCTCAAGACGGCGCCTCGCGGGTACACGGTGGACCACCCGCGAATCGAGTTGCTGCGTCACAAGTCGCTGACCGCTGGTCGTACTTACCCAAGTCCGCCGTGGCTGGACAGCGCCAGGACATTGAAGGAAGTTCGCACGGCGTGGCGCGCACTGACGCCTTTGGTCGAGTGGTCCGGGCAGGTGCTCGGACCGAACTGACTGTCCGACAAAAAGTGTGACGGAGCCGTAGGAGAGTTCACCTCGAGTTCATCGAAACTCGAGACGCCTGGGGCTACCGTGGTGTGTGTAACCCAAAGTTTCGGCACCGCTTCGAGTCGCAACGCCGCAGTTCGAAGCCATTTTCTCTCGATCGACATCGTGAACAACCCGTGTCAGTGGAGACCATCATGGCTATGTTTCTTGCTCTCGTCCTGATCATCTCGGTTCTCGGAATCGTCGGCACCTACCTCGCGTTCAGCGCGGTCTACTTCGTCGAGATGCGCAAGCTCGACAAGTAGGGCGGCTCGATTTGGCCTGATTCGACTATTTCTGGGCCGATCGCGACGACCCTCTCTGCGTACGCTGTTAGGGCATCCTTATCCGCTCCCAACAGTGGATGAATCATTTCTTCTGGAGGTTCGACACGCATGCCCGCTCAATCCACGCTCTTGCTTCCCGAGGGTTACTCCGACAACCGCCTCGTCTCGGATCTCACTCGTCGGCAATTCGGCTTCGGCGCCGGAATCGCCGGACTGGGCGCGTTCCTGGCGGCGTGCGGTGACAGCGGAAGCAGTTCGGGCGAAACCGAAATGCGTTCCGTGACGACACCTCTCGGAACATACGACATTCCTGTCAATCCGAAGAGAGTTGTCGCGATCGACTCTCGGCTCGACCTCGAACCTGCTGTAGCTCTGGAACTTCCGCTCGTCGGCTACACGTACGCCCAGGCGACGCCGTGGGTGCCTATCGATTCGTCGGTACCGTTCCTGTCGGAGATCCCCAACCGCGAGCAGATCTTGGCGCTCGAGCCCGACCTGATCGTGTGCCTGAACTACGAGAGCGAGTGGTGGCCGGTGGCCGAGATGTCCACCATCGCACCGGTTCTGACGACAGAGTTCACCGACGACTGGCGCACCAACCTCTCGCGGCTGTCGGGCTGGCTCGGTCGAACGGCCACACTCGATCGATTGACGCTCGACTACGACAATCTGATTTCCGACATCCGCAGTCGTCATGCCGAGAAGATTGCGTCCAAGACCGTCGCCAGTGTCTCGTTCATGCCCGACACGAACACGCTGTACGTCACGAGCATCCGTACCTCTGAGAAGGGCGACAAGCCCAGCGACATGACGCTCGGCGACATCGGTGGCAAAACTGCCACCTCGGAGGGGCTTGATCCCGAGGGCGGGGTCAGCCTCGAGGGCCTCGACGTGCTGGCCGGCGTCGACGGCTTCATGATCACCGAAAACGAGGACAGTGCGGCGTACCAGGCATTGGTGGCGAGCAAGCTGTGGCAGCGACTCCCGGCAGTGCAGGCGGGCAACGTCACCAGTCTGGGTGGCTCCACGTTCTACGGTTCGATCTACACGATTTCCTACGTGGCGCAGGGCTGGGATGCCCTCTACAACAAAATCGGCTGAAGCCCCTGCCGACTGGAGCGATGAGTTTCGGTAGCGCGGGCGGTCTAATCAGGTAGGCGTTGACCAGACCTGAGGAGATCGACGTGAAAACAGAGCAATCCCCAGAGGTAGTGCAATCCCGCGACGGTACGACCATCGCGTACGAACGCTCCGGTGCCGGACCAGCAGTAGTCCTGGTCGCCGGAGCGTTCTGCGATCGAGGATGGTTCGATTCTCTCGCTGCGGAGTTGGCGGCGGACTTCACGGTGTATTCGTACGACAGGCGCGGGCGCGGGGACAGCAGTGACAGCCACGCGTTCTCGATCGACGACGAGGTGGAGGATTTGCGAGCAGTCGTCGCGGCTACCGGTGAAACACCGCTGGTCTACGGATTGTCGTCGGGTGCGGCGCTGGCGTTGGAAGCCGCTGCGCAGGCCGTTCCGATGCGTAAGCTCGCCGTCTACGAGGCGCCGTACATGGACGACCAGCAGGACGAAACCGTCCAAAGTGATCTGGAGCGGTTGATTGCGGCCGGCGACAGGGAGGGTGCTGTGACCCGTTTTCTGGACCTGACCGGCGCGTCTCCGGAGATGGTCGACGAGATCAAGCGGAGTGCCGATTGGCCCGACATGTGCGCCATCGCGCACACCTTGCCCTATGACGTCGCTGTGTGTGACCACGGCTGCGAGTCGCTCGACTGGCTGGCCTCGATTACCGTCCCCACGTTGGTTATGTACGGCGGTGACAGTGGTCGATGGGCGCCTGCTTCGGCAATGCGAATCGCCGCAAAAGTCTCGGGAACAAATACTTTGGAGATCCCCGGCCAGGGTCACGGCGTCGCTGATGGCGCCATTCTTCCGGCTTTGCGCGAGTTCTTTTCCGGTTAGTCGTTTGGCGGCAACAAGAAATCATCGTCAACTCGGGGTTGACGTTTTCGAGTGCGTCAACCTAAGGTTGACGCATGAGCAAACCAGTGGAAATGACCAACAAGGTCCGGCTCGACGACCTCATCGAGGCGATCAAAAAGGTGCACACCGACGCGCTCGACCAACTGTCCGACGCCGTGATCGCCGCTGATCGTCTCGGTGAAGTTGCAGACCATCTGATCGGCCACTTCGTCGACCAGGCGCGCAGGTCGGGAGCGTCGTGGACGGAGATCGGCGCGAGCATGGGTGTCTCGAAGCAGGCTGCGCAGAAGCGGTTTGTTCCCAAGGCGCCGAGTGATCAGAAGCCGATGGATCCGAACGAAGGGTTCAACCGGTTCACCCCGCGGGCGAAGAACGTCGTCATGGCCTCGCAGAACGAAGCCCGCGCTGCCGGCAACGCAGAGATCCAGCCTGAGCACCTGCTCCTGGGGCTTGTCGAGGAGCCTGCCGGGTTGGCTGCGAAGGCGATAGTCGCGCAGGGGGTGGAGCTTGGCTCCGTTCGGGACGCGGTGGCCTGTGTACTACCGGCTCCGACTTCCGAACTACCAGAACTCATTCCGTACGACGCTCGTGCGCGCAAGGTTCTGGAACTGACGTTCCGTGAGGCTCTTCGCTTGGGCCACAACTACATCGGCACCGAGCACATCCTGCTCGCACTACTCGAACTCGAAGACGGATCAGGTGTTCTGGCTGACCTCGGAATCTCGAAATCGGTTGCGGAGTCGAACATCGTGGGAGCTTTGGCCGTCATTCAGGATCAGTGATTCATGTGTGAGCCTGATGCAGAAGAGGGCCGCACCCTTGCGGGTACGGCCCTCTTCTTGTGTCACTGATTAGACAGCGCGCACATTGGTGGCCTGAGGACCCTTCTGGCCCTGGCCAACCTCGAACTCCACACGCTGGTTCTCGTCGAGCGACTTGTAGCCGTTGCCCGAGATTTCAGAGTAATGAACGAACACGTCCGGTGTTCCGTCGTCGGGAGCGATGAAACCAAAGCCCTTTTCGCCGTTGAACCACTTCACGATGCCCTGTGCCATACCGATACTCCCTACAAACTCGATCCGGGCCCTCACATCGAAGTCCCGATCTCGATGTGTCTATCCTCCCATGCCGCGCAAGTCGAACGGTGGGCGACGTGCAGAAGCGAGTTTGTCAGGGGCTGACAAGGCGGAGGGATACCGATCTTCAACACTTGTCTGATCAATCCGTCGAAGGCCTGGACTCGTGCCTCGTATGCCAGCCTGCGGGGATAGACCAGCGAGAAAGCTGCCCAGCGGGGTTCTCGCGCTCGGATCGTTCGAAGTCGACAACGTAGGGACCCCATGGGAGCTGAGGGTGGGCTAACCTCTCATTCGCTGTGCCCTCGGCGCGCGCAGCAGACGCCGAGAAGGAGAGTGCGCACATGTACGGAACGATTCGCGAATCACCCACGACTGCTGACCTTGTGGATCAGCTCAACCGCCGCGGGTTCTTCGGTGTAGGCGCAGCGGCAGCGGCGGCCATCCTTGCGGGTTGCTCGACGTCGTCAGATTCCGCTGACGCCGGCGAGCAACGCCAGGTGATCAACGCGCTCGGGACCACGACGATCTCGGGAAAGCCGGAAAGGATCGTTGTCGCCAGCGACTTCACGGATCTCGAATTTCTCCTGTCCCTCGGCGTGCACCCCGTCGCCTACGGCAATACTGGAGCGTGGGACCGCGGTGCTCTGCCGTGGCAGAGCACCGCGGGAATAGCTGATCTCGAAAGCTTCGACACCACAGGCGAAATCAACCCGGAAATCATCGCGCGCTACTCGCCGGACCTCATCATCGGAATGAAGACCTATCTCGAACCGGCGGCTGAGAAGCTCAGTCAGATCGCGCCGGTCGTGGCGTTGGACTGGACCACGTCGTGGCGGGACGGCGTCGCCACGGTCGGGCAGGCCGCTTTTGTCGACGAGGCTGCTACGGCGGCGATCGCCCGGACCGACGCTCTCATCGCCGATACCGCTGCTTCGCTGAACGGTTTGGGTGGCAAGGCGATCATGATCGGCTCGATGTACGGCGACCAGTTGTACGTGCAAGGTGATGCCAGTGCGCCCGGGGTTCTGCTGCGCGAACTCGGACTCAACTATCGCGGATACAACGCCGAGCAGATGGCTGCGCTGTCGATTGAGCAGGCCGAAGTACTCGCGCCCGCAGACATTCTGCTCAGCCTCGCTTCTGATCCGGAGGCGACGGCGAGGTTGGAGAACTTCGCAGTCTTCCAGAACCTCCCCGCCGTGAAGGCGCGAGCCTACGCGCCTGTCGAACTTCTGCTCTCGAATGCCTTCGTCGACAATTTCGGTCCACTGAGCGCGCCCTACGCTTTGCCTCAACTCGCGGAGGTCTTGACCGGACTCGCGGCCGGCCAGGGAAAACAGCTCGCCTGAGCCACTTCCGGGCGTACGGACGCCGCGTCGGCCTAGCATCGAGACATGGTGGACATAGATCTGACGGGCCGCGCCGCAGTAGTCGGCGGATCACAACCGCTGCGAGCGATACTCGAAACACCCACTACCCCCGGCCCGTGGCCGGGGGTAGTGATGATTCACGAGGCCTTCGGGCTCGAAGAGGTGATGCAAAGGCAAGCCAAGCGACTGGCCGCAGCGGGGTTCTTGACGCTTGCTGTCGACCTGTACAGCGCGGGTGGGGCGAAGCGGTGCCTCGTGCCCACCATGACGTCGATGCTTCGAGGGCACGGCAAGGCGTTCACCGACATCGAAGTCGCTCGCAGTTGGCTGGTGGAATCCCCGGACTGCACCGGAAAGATCGGTGTCATCGGATTCTGTATGGGTGGTGGCTTCGCGATGGTCAGCGCCGGAGATTTCGACGCCGCCTCGGTCAACTACGGCCAGCTTCCACGCAAACTCGATGAGGCCGTCGTGGATTCGTGCCCGATCGTCGGGAGCTTCGGAGGCAAGGACTTCTCGCTCCGCGGCGCCGCAACGAAACTGGAGACGGCGCTCAGCAATGCCGGTATCGAGAACGACGTCAAGGAGTACCCCACAGCCGGTCACGCGTTCCTCAACGACGCGGAGGCCGGACCCAAGGTCCTTCGTCCGCTGGAGCGAATCCTCGGAATCGGTCCCGATCCTGTTGCAGCGCAGGATGCCTGGAAACGCATCGACTCGTTCTTCGAGCGTCACCTGGCATGATCAGCGACTGGTTCTCTCACCGCCGTTGACTGCCAATACCTGACCGGTGATCTGCCTGGCACCCGGTGAGGCCAAGAAATGGACGGCTGACGCGATGTCGTCCGGGGTTCCGGCGCGCTTGGTGCTGGTGGATTCGATCAGCATCGCGCGACGCTCGTCCGTCAGAAAGTCTCGGAAGAACTCCGTGTCGGCGATGTAGCCGGGGGAGACGATGTTCGCCGTGATGCCTTCGGGGCCCAGTTCGGCGGCCAGATCGATATTCCATGTCGCAACTGCGGCTTTGGCGGCGCCGTACGCTCCAGCGCCCTTGTCGGCGGCAATCGATCCGATGGTGATGACGGCACCGCCACTGGGGATTCGATCTCGAACTGCTGCTGTGGTCAACACTGCCGAGATCAGATTGGAGTCCAGATTGGCATGCCACGCGGCGGCCACGGATTCCAGATCTGACGGTGCTTCGCGGTCGAAGTCCGTGTTGCCACCGGCGCAGTGAACGACGACGTCGATGGTTCCGGGAAGCGAATCCTGCAGTTGTTTCAGGTCTTTCGGGTCGGAGTTGTCACACGTCACGGCGTGAACATCGGCCCCCAACGCCTGTGCGGTCTTTTCGAGTGTTTCTGTGCGTCGGCCGGTGACAAAGACTGTGTCTCCGTCTCGGGCGAACGCGCCCGCTACTGCGCGCCCGATCCCTGTTCCGCCGCCGGTTACCAGAACTGTGCGTGTCATGCCTACCTCCGTGAGCTACGTTTAGACCTATACGAAGAACGTATCATTTAGAGCTAAACGAGGTGTGCAGTGGTGGGCGACTACAACCCGGACGACGCGGTGGACGCGGTTGCGTTGGCCTGGCTTCGCGAAAGGCCGGGCACGCCCGTAGAAGGTATCGGCATCGTGACCAGGCTGTGGATGTGCGCCAAGTTGCTGGGGGAAGATCGCCGACGGGTACTGGCCTCGGCCGGTGCGGACACGGCGACACTGGATCTACTCAGTGTCCTGCGGCGATCCGGCGAGCCGTATCAGTTGACGACTCGCCAGATCACCGAGCAGACCGGAGTCACGGCCGGTGCGATCTCGCAGCGACTCGCGCGCGCGGAGAACGCGGGTCTGGTGGAGAGATCTCCCGCCGCGGAGGGGTCACGAATTGTGCTCGTGACACTCACTGCCGCCGGCCACGAGTTGGTGGAGCAATTGGTGGACCGAGTTCTCGGCCGTGAAGCCGAACTGACGTCGATTCTTTCCGAGCAGCAGCAGGCCGAACTCACCGACCTGTTGCGTGTCTTTCTCGACGGTCTACGAGGCGAACTCGGAGACCCCGGCGTTGCACACGTCGGGGCTTGATCAGGACAGGCGCTCGAAGACCGCAGCCAAGCCCTGCCCGCCGCCGATGCACATCGTCTCGAGGCCGTAACGCGCTTCGCGACGGTCCATCTCGCGCAACAGGGTGGCCAGGATTCGTCCACCCGTGGCACCGACCGGATGTCCGAGGGAGATGCCGGAGCCGTTGGGGTTGATGCGTGGGTCGTCGGCCTCGAGATTCCAACTCTGCAGGACTGCAAGTGTTTGTGCCGCAAAGGCTTCGTTGAGTTCGATGACGTCCATGTCCGCCAGGGACAGCCCGAGGCGGCCGAGTGCCTTCTCCGACGCCGGTACGGGGCCGATGCCCATGGTGCGCGGCGGAACGCCCGCAACGCTCCAACTCGCGAGGCGTGCGAGCGGTCGCAGTCCGAGGGTACGAGCTCTGTCGGCGGTGGTGACGATCGCCAGTGCTGCGCCGTCGTTCTGCCCGCTGGCATTACCTGCCGTGACAGTGGAGTCGGGGTCGATCTTTCCGCGCATGGGTCGAAGGCGCGCAAGCGATTCCATCGAGGTGTCGGCGCGCGGATGCTCGTCGGTGTCGACGAGGAGGGCCTCACCCTTGCGCTGCGGAACGGATACCGGAACGATTTCCTCGGCGAAGACGCCGTTCTTCTGTGCTGCGACGGCACGCTGATGCGACTGCACCGCGAGTGCGTCCTGATATTCGCGGCTGATCGAGAACTCGGCGCGCAGGTTCTCTGCCGTTTCGATCATTCCGCCGGGGACCGGGAAGTCGCGTCCACCGGCTGTGATGCGGGCGCGGGCCAGGCGATCGTTGAGTGCAACACCCTCACCCTTGACGCCCCAACGCATTCCGGTCGCGTAGAACTCGGCCTGGCTCATCGACTCGGCACCGCCGGCGAGGACCAGATCACTGCCACCGGACTGAACCTGCATGACAGCCTGGATGATTGCCTGCAACCCCGACCCGCACCGGCGATCGACCTGCATGCCGGGAACGTCCACACCCAGACCGGCGTTCAGCGCCGCGATGCGTCCGATCGCAGGGGCCTCGCCGTTCGGTGAAGCCTGGCCGAGGATGACGTCGTCGATCTCCGCGCCGGAAATGCCGGTACGCGTGACGAGTTCGGTGATCAGCGTCGAGGCGAGATCTTCCGGGGCAACGTCGCGGAATACGCCGCCGAAGCGGCCGACAGGGGTGCGGAGCGGTTCACAGATGACAACGTCAGGCATTGGTTCTTCCTTGGGTCTGCCCGGTCAGCGAGTAGCTGCCGAGTGATTGTTGGACGACTGAGTACGTCCGAGATCGATGGAGATGGCGTCTGCGGTGGCGACTGCGGCCGGAACCAGTTCATCGCGAACAGCTTCGGCGCTGTAGCGGGCAGCCTGGGTGGAGATGTTGACGGCCGCGACCACGTCACCGGTTGCGTCCCGGATGGGTGCGGCGAGAGAGCGCAGACCCTCTTCGAGTTCTTGATCGACTATCGCGAATCCGTCGGCGCGAATCTTCTCGAGTTCGGCGCGCAGTCCGTCGGCGGTCGAGATGGTCTTGCCGGTCAGCCGGGCGAAGGACACTCGGGCGAGGTAGGCGTCCAATGCGTCGTCCGGCAAGCCGGCGAGCAGGACCCTGCCCATGGACGTCGCATAGGCGGGAAAGCGCGTGCCGATGGTGATGGACACCGTCATGATGCGGCTGACCGGAACACGAGCCACGTAGACGACGTCGTCACCGTCGAGGATCGACACGGACGTGGATTCACGGACCTTGGCGGACAAAGCTTCCAGATGCGGCCCGGCAATCTCGGGGAGAGACAGACTGGACAGGTAGCTGTAGCCGAGTTCGAGGACGCGAGGCGTCAACCAGAACACCGAACCGTCAGTACGTACGTATTCGAGTTCGACGAGTGTGAGCAGGAAGCGGCGAGCGGTCGCACGCGTGAGATCGGTGTGCCTGGCAACCTCGCTGAGGGTGCGACGCGGGTGCTCACCGTCGAAAGCCTTGATGACGGAAAGCCCACGGGCCAGCGACTGCACGTAGTCCGGGGACGGTCCCGGCGCCTGCTCGCTGCTGTTCTCACTCATGGTGTCTCGTTCTCCTCAGGTTCGGCCGAGAGGTCCGCGAGTGCTTGCTTTCCCAGCGCAAAAGCCAAGTTGCTGTTCGGCACACCCGCGTAGACCGCAGTATGGAGAAATACTTCCACGAGTTCGTCGGGATCGATCCCGGCACGCAGCGCAGCGCGAATGTGCATGTCGAGTTCGTGTTCGTTGCCGACGGCGGTGAGGATCGCGAGAGTGAGGAGCCTGCGGGTGTGGTGATCGAGGCCGGGGCGTGACCAGATGTCGCCCCACGCCGTGCGAGTGATGAAGTCCTGGAACGGGGCCGTGAATTCGGTGGCGCCGGCGATGGAACGGTCGACGTGGGCGTCGCCGAGCACCTGGCGTCGTACGGTCATGCCTGCCGACACCGCGGCGCTACGTTGGGCGAGCGCAGATGTGTGCGAGGCGATATGCGTGGCAAGTAGTTTGGTGACGCGCCCGGCCTGTTCGACGCTGGCGAGGTGTGCGCCGGGATCAACGACGTGCAGTACCGCGTCGGCGATACCGTCGGCGATCGCGCTCAACGTCGCCGGAGGCGTCGCCGGATCCTGCTCGCCAGCGATGAGGAGCGTCGGAGCGACGATGCGTGCCAGGTCGGCGCGGCCGTCCCACACCGAAAGTGCCTCGCAGCAGGCGGCATAACCCTCGTCGGGTGTGGCTTCGACCATTGCGACGTGGCGGGCAACTAGTTCCGGATCGTTGTCGGCCAGTCCCGGCGTGAACCAGCGTCCGACGACGGCGGCCGCGATGGACGCGATACCGTCCGCTCGGACAGCCTGGGCGCGATCGATCCATGGCTGAGCCGGGGCGAACTGCGAGGACGTGCACATCAAGGTCAACGTCTCGACGCGAGTGGGGTTGTGTGCGGCGATCCACTGGCTGACGGCGCCGCCGAGGGAGAGCCCAACGAGATGTACGGACTCGAGTTCGAGCGAATCGAGGAGAGCGATGACATCGCCGGCAAGATCGGCAATGGAGTAGGGGCCGGCAGGTACCGGTGACTTGCCATGGCCGCGATGGTCGACGGCGATGACGCGGTAGCGATTCGACAGCGCGTGAATCTGCGGCTGCCACATGGACAGATCGGATCCGAGTGAACCCAGGAGAACTACTGCGGGAGCATCAGGATTGCCGGTCTGTTGAAAGTTGAGCGCGACGTTCATCGAGATCCTCCTGTAGGGCGTTCGGCGAGGGCACGGTCGACCAGATCGGTGGCGTGGCCCAGATAGTGTGCGGGGTCGAGTAGTTCGGCGATCTCCGCTTCGCTCAGGTGCGCGGCGATGGCGGGATCACGATCCAACCTGATTCCGGAAGTGGCTGCCGCTGTGACGATGTCGCGTGCTCGATCGGTGTGCGCGGACAGTGCCTTGGTGACCCGCTCGGCGAGAATCAGGCCACCGGTGATGTCGAGATTGCGTGCCATCGACTCGGTGTGCACTTGCAGGCCGGTGAGGCTGACGGAAAGCTGGTGCGCTGCTCCGCCTGCCAGACGCAGGAGTTCGGTGACGGTTTCCCACTCGGCGTGCCAGGGGCCTGCAGCGCGGGCGAATTCGTGATCCATGTTCGACAGGGCTGTGGCGACCAGTGCGGGAGCACGTCGCGCTGCTGCGCGGGCGGTGATCGCCGCAACCGGATTCTGCTTGTGCGGCATGGCCGATGAGCCGCCCGGAGCGCTTTCGGCGACCTCGGAGAGTTCGGTGGACGCCATGACGGTGATGTCGGTGGCGGGCTTGGAAACAGCGCCGGCGACGATACCGAGCGTCGTCGCGAGTTCTGCGATGGTCACGCGGTCGGTGTGCCAGGGAGCAACCTGCCTGGCCAGGCCGAGTTCGTCGGCAAGTGCATCGGCGATCCTGAGCCCGTCGGGATACAACGCAGCGAGTGTGCCTGCGGCGCCGCCGAACTGAACCGGCAACGTGGACAGCACGATCTCGAGGCGGATCGCGGCGGCGTCGAGTGCCGTGAACCAACTCGAGGCCAGAAGGCCGAAAGTGGTCGGAAGTGCCTGCTGGCCCAGAGTTCTCGCGACCATCGGAGTGGAGCGATGGAGGCGGGCGAGGTGGGCGGCGGAATCGGCGGCGCGTGTCAGGTCGGCAAGAACCACCGCGCCCGCGCGTCGCGTCAACAGCATGAGAGCGCAGTCCATGATGTCCTGGCTGGTGGCTCCCGGATGCACCACGGAGGCAGGCACACCTTCCTGTCCCACCCTTTCGCGAAGCATCTTCACCAGCGGGATGACAGGATTTCCACCGGCTGCCGACGCCCGGCCGAGCGCCACGATGTCCAGACCACCCGGTTGTGAGAGTTCGGCCGCAGCAGCAGCCACCGCGGCGCAATGTTCCCCGTCCGCCAATCCGACGGTGGCCATCGCGCAGCTCAGCGCGGCTTCCACGTCGAGCAACGCGGTGACCCACGCCTGGTCGGACAGGTGTTCCGCTACTCGGGTGGCCCCGAACACCGGATCGAACAGTGCGCCGCGAGTGGGCATGTGTACTCCTCTTACAGTTCGAAGAAGGGCGTCTCGACGCCGTTCGCGTCCTCGTCCTGAACATAGACCGTCCAGGAGTACCCACCGTCGACCTTGGTTGCAACCAACTTCGCGCGTTCGGTTTCGCTCAGTGAAGACAGCACCGGATCTGTTGCGTGTGCGTCGGTGTCCTCGGGGAAGTACAAGCGGGTGACCAGGCGGTCGAGCATGCCGCGAGCGAAGACCGACACGTTGACGTGCGGGGCTTCGTCCACATCCGTTTCAGTCGGCTGCGCTCCGGGTTTGACGGTGTGAACCAGTGCGGTGCCGGTGTAATCTGCTGCGCTGCGGGCGAATCCGCGAAAACCAGCCGGAGTGAGCTCCACTGCGCCACGGGGATCGTCCGGATGGTTGAAGCGTCCGAGCGTATCGGCCTGCCATGTTTCGATCATCGCGTCCGCGACGGGTGTACGGGCGCCGTCGATCACCGTGATGGCCAGCGTGATTCGTCCGGGGGTATCGCTCGGGGCAGCGTCGGGGCCGTCCGTCCAGGGGAGGCCGATGTGCCAGTACGGCCCGACGGTCTGAGAGGGCGTGACACCGAAGGGGGCAGTGGTGAAGTCGCCGGGGACGACGGGGTATATAGGTGTTTGCCTGTCAGTCATCGTGGTCTTCCTCGTTCTCGAATACGGAGGCATTACGGCCGCGCAGGACGATGTCGAAGCGGAACCCGAGAGCCCAGTTGGGGACTGTGGCGTCGTAGTCGAAGACGCTGACCATGCGATGACGGGCCTCTTCGGGCACCGCGTTGTAGATCGGGTCCTGGAAGAACATCGGATCGTCGGGGAAGTACATCTGCGTCACGAGGCGCTGCGTGAATGCCGTGCCGAACAGCGAGAAATGGATGTGGGCCGGTCGCCAGGCGTTGTCGTGGTTCATCCACGGGTAGGCGCCGGGCTTGATCGTGGTGAAGCTGTAGTGGCCGTTCGCGTCGGTCACACAGCGACCGAGCCCGTTGAAGAACGGGTCCAGCGGCGCGGGCCAGTTGTCGCCGGTGTGGCGGTAGCGTCCACCGGCGTTGGCCTGCCACACCTCGAGCAGCGTGTGGGGGACCGGCTTTCCGTCGCCGTCGAGTACGCGCCCGTGGACGACGATGCGCTGTCCCTGTGCTTCGCCGCCGTTGGCAATGGTCAGGTCGTTTTCGCCGGCGCCGACGCGATCTTCGCCGAATACCGGCCCGGTGAGCTCCGTGAGGCGCTGGGGGAGCAGCTTCAGCGGTTGCTTCGGGTGGCGAAGAGAAGTGGTCTTGTAGTCCGCGAAATCGGCCGGGGCGTTGACGCCAGTCGGCCGCTGGTACCTCGGCGGTAGATGCAGCATAGGGAACCTCGTCGTTCGGTTACGTGAAGGTGTTCGCAATGTGTACATGTGTTGCGCTCTGCGAACAGAATAGTTCGTGAATGTGACCCAGGCAATGCCGGGGGCAAAAAATGTTCGTGATGCGCACGGGGGTTCACAATACGTACGCACCGCGCTACTGTGATCGACATGATGGACAAAGTCATTCCCACTGCTGCCGAGGCCGTCGCCGACGTGCCGGACGGCGTCACGATCGCTGTCGGAGGTTTCGGACTCGTCGGAGTGCCGGAGATCCTCATCGATGCGCTCCTCGCGCAGGGCGCGACGTCACTCGAAACGGTGAGCAACAATTGCGGCACCGACGGGTTCGGGCTCGGAGTGCTCCTGGAGAAGGGGCGCATCCGCCGTACTGTCAGCTCGTACGTCGGCTCCAACAAGGAGTTCGCGCGTCAGTACCTTTCCGGTGAGCTCGAAGTCGAACTGACGCCGCAGGGCACGCTCGCCGAGCGCATGCGTGCCGGGGGAGCCGGAATTCCCGCGTTCTTCACCCCGGCCGGCGTCGGCACCCAGGTTGCGGACGGCGGCCTGCCACTGCGTTACGACGGCAACGGCGGCATAGCAGTTGCCAGTCCGCCCAAGGAGACTCGCGACTTCGACGGCGTCACCTACGTGATGGAGCGCGGCATCGTCGCCGACTACGCACTGGTTCACGCTTGGAAGGGTGACCGGCACGGCAACCTCGTCTATCGCGCGAGTACCCAGAACTTCAATCCGGCTGCAGCAACGTCGGGTCGCATCACCATCGCGCAGGTCGAGCACCTCGTCGAGCCCGGCGAACTCGACCCCGCCGAGATTCACACTCCCGGCATTCACGTTCAGCGCGTTGTCCACGTCGGCCCGGTGACGGTCGGCATCGAGAATCGGACGGTACGAGCATGACTTCCGTAATACCCACCAAGCTCACCCGTGAAGAGATGGCGGCCCGCGTCGCGCGCGAACTCGAGGACGGGCAGTACGTGAACCTCGGCATCGGTATGCCGACGCTGGTTCCGAACTACCTTCCGACCGACATCACCGTCGTATTGCACTCGGAGAACGGCGTTCTGGGCGTGGGGCCTTACCCCACCGAGGACGAACTCGATCCCGAGCTCATCAATGCGGGCAAGGAGACCATCACCGTTCTCCCCGGTGCGTCGTTCTTCGACTCCTCCGCGTCGTTCGGCATGATCCGCGGCGGCCAGGTCGACGTTGCCGTGCTCGGCGCCATGCAGGTCAGTGCCACCGGAGACCTCGCGAACTGGATGATCCCCGGCCACATGGTCAAAGGCATGGGCGGCGCGATGGATCTGGTCCACGGCGCAAAGCGTGTCATCGTGATGATGGAGCACGTGTCGAAGAAGGGTGAGCACAAGATCGTCGAGGAGTGCTCTCTTCCCCTGACGGGTAAGGGCTGCGTCCAGCGAATCATCACCGACATGGCCGTGATCGACGTGACAGACGACGGTCTCCGCCTGGTGGAGACGGCGCCGGGCATCGGCGTCGACGACGTGGTTGCTGCCACCGGTGCGAAACTGATTCTCTGACAGGTCGTTTCATCGATGTGCTCAGCCGCCGGGTCGTGACTTTCCACCGACCCGGCGGAAGCATTACGCCCCGACGTCGTTCAGTTCGCTCTCGACCGGAATCCAAAGTTCGAATCGCGCGACGGTGAAATCGTCGTTGTACTCGGTACGCATTATCTCGGGACCAGGCACGGAGCGAAAAGGGTTGGCCGGGAACCATTCCGTGTAGATGTCTCGCCACAGATACTGCACAGACTCGATTGCCGATCCGTCGGCGGTGAACACGGCCCACGTGTGTGCGTCGACCGAAAGCGCCTCGAAGCCTGAGGGCGCGGTTTCGCCGGTGACCACTCCAAGGTAGTAATCCAGTTCTGTGCCTTCGGTTCTGGGATGCGCCAAATTGTCGACAACACTGACGATTCCCTCCGGTTCTTGATCGGACAACTCGCGCAGCCCTCGCAGCGCGACCTTGTCCACGGTGCGGGTGAAATCTTCGATGGCAGAATTGGGACCTTCGTGAACCAGTGGTACCCGGGTTTTGAAGCCGACTACCGTCAAGGCGGGTTTGTCCACAAGCATGTAGTCCATCGGTGTGGCTCCTTCCAACGTCACGTGAATGACAAGCTTCGGTTGTGATTTGAGAACGGCGGGAGCGCGTTTGACTGCGCCGGGACTCACGCCGTGAAATGTGGTGAACGCTCGTGTGAAGGCTTCCGCGGACGAGTACCCGTACCTCACGGCTGTCTCCAACACTCCTGATCTGCTGACCGACAACTCGGCACCAGCCAGGGTGAGTCGACGACGACGGATGTACTCCGACACAGGAATGCCGGCGAGGGCCGAGAACATCCTTCGGAAGTGATATTCCGAGGTGGTTGCCAGCCTTGCCATCTCGGCTGTGTCGATCTCGCCGCTCAGATTGTCTTCGATGTACTCGAGCGCGCGGTTCAGTCCGTCGATCATCGTGTCTTCCTGTTCACGGGTTTCACGCTACGCAGATCGCCTCGGTCGTACCCGACTATCCGTGCCCGAAAAAGTAGGGCAGGAATGCATCTGGACAACTCAGTTAATCCTCATTATCTTGAATCGAACATCGATGATTGACCAGGAGGCACAGTGAGCACCCGTTTTCCGCAGGCTGAATTGACCGAGGTGCCCGAGGACATCGCCACCAAGATTCTCGAGATCCAGGAGAAGTCGGGGTTCGTGCCCAACGTCTTCCTGATGTTCGCTCGTCGCCCAGCCGAGTTCCGGGCATTCTTCGCGTACCACGACGCGATCATGCTCAAGGAAGATTCCGCGCTCACCAAGGGCGATCGAGAAATGATCGTCACCACGATCTCCGCGGCCAACAAATGTACGTACTGCGTTGTCGCGCACGGCGCGATTCTGCGTATTTACGAAAAGAAGCCACTGGTTGCCGATCAGGTTGCGGTCAACTATCGCACCGCAGAGATCTCCGATCGTCAGCGCGTGATGCTCGACTTCGCCACCAAGGTGAACTCCGCCTCTCACGAAATCGCCGACGCCGATTTCGATGCTCTCCATGAGCACGGCTTCGGTGACGAGGATGCATGGGACATTGCGGCGATCACTGCCTTTTTCGGCCTCAGTAACCGAATGGCGAGTTTTTCCGGCATGCTGCCCAACCCGGAGTTTTACCTGATGGGGCGAGTTCCGAGGTCCTGATTCCCGCTCGCCGAACACATGCTTTCAATTTTTCGGACCGACCGGTCGTAACGTCTGGAACTCAGCCGACGAAGTAAAGGCTGTCCACGCCGGAATTGCCGTCTTCGTAAAGAAGGCCGAAAGGTTGAGCGCTATGTCGGAGAAGTCCATCGCCCATTCTCGGAGGGTCCGCTCTGCGGCCGCCGGTGCCGTACTCGCTCTCGGATTGGCGGTGGGCGGCACGGGAATTGCATCGGCAGAGCCGGAAACCGTGTGTACCCCGAGCGCAGATCCGCTTGTGACCTGCGCTGAGGAAGAGGCAGTTCCCACTACCGACGCCGACGCGGCGACAAGCACCGAGACCGTACCCGAGAAGGCCGAGGCCGGCGCTGCAGAAGCAGGTACTGCCGGAACCGCGGCAACGGACGCCGCGGCACTGGCGGAAGCCGAAGCAAAAGCAAAAGCCGCAGCCGACGCCGCAGCGAAGGCGGCCGAAGCAGCCGCGACGGCAGGGGTCGACTCGTCCGCAGCGACAGACACTTCGGTGAAGGCGACCGAGGCAATGACTCAGGCGAGCGTCGAGGCAACCAAGGCTGCGGTCGAGTCGACCAAGGCCAAGGCTGAGGCCGGGGCAGCGGAACAGTCTGCCAAGGACGCAGAAGAGGCGGCCAAGGTTGCGGAGTCCGCTGCGGCCGACGCCAAAGAGGTAGCAAAAACAGCTCAGGCAGAAGCAGATGCGGCCGCAGCCAAGGCAACGGAACTCGAGGAAGCTGCGAAGGCCGCCGGTTCGGGCACCAAGACCGAGGAGGCGGCACAGGCTCGCGCCGAGGCCAATGCTCTGCAGGCCAAGGCCGATGAGGCGAAGGCTGCCGCGGATGCAAACGCCAAGCTGGTTGCGGACAAGAACAAGGAAGCCGACGAAGCCTTCAAGAACTGGGATTTCGCGAAGGGACTCGCTGCAAAGGCTCAGGCGTTGGCCGCCGCTTGGAATGCCAAGCAGCTCGCGATCACCGTCAAGGAAACTCAGAAGGTGGCCACTGCCGCCGAAACCACCGCCAAGGCAGCTGAGTCCGCAGCCGCCACCGAAGTAGAAGCTGCCACCGCCGCCCGTAAGGCCGCAGACGAAGCGGCTGCTACCGCAGCTTCTGCACAGAAGGACGCCGACGCTGCACAGAAGGCCGCGGAGACGGCCCAGGCAGAGGCCGATGCTGCAGGGGAGGAGGCCACCGACAAGCGAGCAATCGCCGCCGAGAAGGCTGCCGAAGCCGCCAAGAAGGCCGAAGCTGCCGAAGCGGCGAGCAAGAAGGCGCAGGATCTCTACCTGGAGGCCGAAGACGCGAAGGCCGCAGCCGACGCCGCAGCTGCAAAGGCCAAGGAAGCTCAGGCCGCAGCTGCCGCCGCAAAGGCCGAAGCGGATGCAGCGCAGAAGATCGTCGACGAGCTCAAGGCAAAGGGCGAGAAGGAGATTGACAACGGAACAGGTGTCGGCGGTGAAGTGATCATCGGTGAGCACACTGACGACGGTTCCGGAGTCACGAAGGTCGACGAGACCACCGCTGTAGTGAACAAGACCGGAGTGAAGCTGGTCGGCTACTACAACAACAAGGGCGCCTTCGACGTCGTCGACTACTACGTCACTGACTCCGATGGTGATCCGGCACTTGCCGGAACCCTGCCCCCGGTCGATCTTGCTCTCGGTGACACTGCAAGCAGCAGCAGCGGTAGCAGCAGTTCGAATCTTCCGGCTGTACTGATCGGCGTCGGCGTCGTGGGCGCCGCAGCCGCAGCAGCTACGACGGTGGTCGTCCGTCGCAAGCGTCATGACGGTACGGGCAACACGTCTGCGTAGCGCGGGCCTCTCGGCGGTAGCGATCCTCGCACTCCTCGTATCCGGATGTTCGGGCGAGAACGCTGGATCGCTACCAGACCGCTCGCCGGTGCAGTCGCATATCGCAGCTGCACCGGCATCGGTGAGCGTCGGTCCGGCCGAACCCGAGCGGATCGAGTTGAGGTCTGCGTCCGGGGTTACGTACCTGAGCAGTCCGTTGCACGCGGAGAAACTGATGCGCGGCGGCGACAGTGGGCAGCAGCTGAATCCGGTCGGCGAACTGCCGGTGTGGTGGGGTGAGAGCGGACTGCCGGGAACGGTGACCACACAGACGGTTGTCGTGGTCGGGCACAACTACTCCACTCGCGAAGCACCGTTCCGAGCGCTACGGGTAGTCGAGCCAGGTGATCACGTTCTACTGGGTACTCCGAACGGAGTGCTCGAGTACGACGTCGAAACCGTCGGGCCGTTGCACAAAGGTTCACTGTTGGGCGCACACGAGTTGCGCGAATCCGTCCCGGGACGGCTGATCCTCGCCAATTGTGATGTCGTCGAGGGGGAGTCGACGCCGGACAACTACATCGTCGTCGCTCAGCTGGCAACGCACTGAATCCGCGACAGTGCAACAATGGGTACATGGATTCTCTCGGTCTTCTCTCGGAACTGGTAGCCCTCGACACGGTCTCCGGAGAGGCAGCTCCCCAGCGCAGAGCCATGGATTCGATTGTCTCGTTGGTGCTCTCGCATGCGCCGCAGGCAAAGGTGGAGTCGGATCTGACCGGCAATCATCCCTGGGCCTTGATCACCAACGAAGCAGCACCCTCGGCGGCAAGACTGCTGTTCGCCTGTCACGTCGACACGGTGCCGGTGGGCACTGTCTCCGACTGGGAGTTCGATCCGTACGCCGCGGAGGTGGACGGCGAATTGTTCCTCGGCAGAGGCACATCGGATATGAAAGCCGGCCTGGTTGCCGCTACTGCCGCGGTAGTCGACGCCTTCGAACGTGGAGTTCCGGTCGCACTACTGCTGACGAGCGACGAGGAAATCGGATCCCTCGGTGCAGTCCGTTCGGCCGACGCCGTAGCAAATCTCGAGGTCGGGGCAGTCATTGTTCCCGAGGCGACGGGCAATCGAATCAACCTGGGGCACCGCGGCGCCCTGTGGCTCGAAGTGTCCGTCAAAGGAAAAGCCGCGCACGGGAGTACACCGCAGCGAGGAACTAACGCCGTCCTCAAACTGCTTGACGTGGTCGACCGAGCTCGACGTGAGCTTCCGCTGTCGTCGGACGCCTTCCTGGGTGCCGAAACCTGGAACCTCGGCTTGGTCGGCGGAGGTTCAGCTCCGAACATCGTGCCGGACAGTGCACGTGCGGTGATCGATCACCGCACGGTGGGAGACGGCGCAGACCTGCTCGCATGGTGGCGCGCCCAACCGGAGGTCGACTCGGTAGAGACGTCGATTCACCTGGGAGGTGTGCGTACCGACGCGTCGGATCCGTGGTTGGCCACCTTGCTGATCCCTGTTGCAACCGAACCGGTTTCGTACTTCACCGACGCTTCGGTGCTCGCAGCGGCCGCCCCAGGAGCTCCCGTCGTTATCTGGGGGCCGGGCACTCCCTCGCTGATGCATGCGGCCAACGAAAGCGTCAAGGTCTCGGAACTGGACGATGCAATTGCTGCTTACGGTGCGGTGGCCGCTGCTTGGCCGACGGTGGACTGACGGACAATCAGTTCAGGAGCAAGCGCAATGTGGGCTGTCGACTCGGAAGAGTTGTTCATCGCCTGATCCAGAAGTCGCACAGCTTCTTCCGCGATTCTTTCCTGCGGCTGTCCGACGGTGGTCAACGGCGGATTGCACAGTTCGGAGAAGGGGATGTTGTCGAAACCGGTGACCAGAACGTCGCCGGGGACGTCGATGCCCAATGCGTGGCAGGTCTGCAGCACACCGAGCGCGATCAGGTCGTCGGCGCAGACCAAGGCGTCGGGGCGAGTCTTGCCGGTCAGGATGGTGTTGGACGCCGTGCGCCCCCACTCGATCGAATATTCGCCGAGTTGTGTCCACTCGTCACGAGTTTCGATGCCCATCCGATCCGCATGGCGGAAGAATCCGGCCCGGCGAAGTTCGGTCGACGAATTGGTCAGCTCGGAACTGATGAAGGCGGCCGATCGCGCGCCGCGCTCGGACAGATGCTCCATCACGAGTGATTGTGCGGCGTCGTCGTCGACACCGACCCAATCCGTTTGGGTATCCATTGCGAACCGGTCCAGTTGAACGACCGGAAGCGTTGCCGCGCTGGCTCGGACTGCTTCGGCACTCAATTCGCCGTGGCACGGGCTGATGATGATTCCGTCCACCTGCCGCGAGACGAGCGACTTCAGTCGCTGCGCTTCCACGTCGGGGTCGGAACGAGAATCGCACAGGAACAGTTGTAGTCCGCGCTGCGCGAGGACGTGTTCGACATTGACCACCAACGACGTGAAGAAAGGGTTCGCGATACTCGGAACCACCATGCCGACCGTGTCAGTCCGATTACGACGCAGCGAGCTGGCGATGATGTTTCCCGAGTATCCGAGAGAATCCGCGGCTCGTTTGATCGTCGCTGCAAGCTCGTCCGAGACAGGGCGGGATCCGGACAGTGCCCGCGACACGGTGGCAGTTGACACCCCGGCCAGTTCCGCGACATCGCGAATGGTCGCCTTGCGCATGCGTCCCCCGTTTTCTGCTCGATTCGGGTCCGAGGTTATCGAACCGCACGGTCCAGTGTCCCGCATGTAACGCGATTGAGGCAATCGTTTACATATTCGAATTGTGAAATCCTTGACACAACCCGGTGTTGATCGCATAACCTGCTAAATCATCAAGGCAATCGATTACATCGTGTGCAGATCTTGTGCATGGACATACAGCGCAAATCTTGCGCATGGAATGGGGTAGCTGAAGTGACCGCATCACCGCTCGGAGTCTTTCCGCCCAAGCCCTCGGCGTTGGCAGAGATGTTCACCGGCACGCCTTCTCTCATCGGGGCCATCCACCTCCCTGCTCTGCCGGGCAGCCCGCACTACACCGGGCAGCCGGTTTCGGAAATTGCTCGCTTCGCTGTAGAGGAAGCACATGCGTACGTCGACAACGGTTTCGACGGTGTGATCGTCGAAAATCATTGGGACATACCGTTCCTCAAGCCCGGAGAACACGGCTACGAGACGGCCGCCAGCATGGGCGTCATCACGGCAGCGGTGGTCGCCGAGTTCGGCAAGGCGGTCGGCGTCAGCATCCTGTCCAACGCCGGCGAGTGCGGAGTGGCCGCGGCGTGGGCGGCGGGCGCGAGTTTTGTGCGCGTCAATCAGTGGGCCAATGCCTACATTGCCAATGAGGGCTTCATCGAGGGTCAGGCTGCCAAGACGACGCGCTTCCGCCATCGCATCGGCGCCGACCCGGTCAGGATCTTCGCTGACGTGCACGTCAAGCACGGTGCGCATGCCATTGTCGCGGACCGCACTGTCGCGGAACAGACCGAAGACGCCGAGTTCTTCGACGCAGACGTTCTGATCGCGACGGGTTCGCGCACCGGTGACGCCGCTTCGGTCGACGAGGTTTCCGTGATCCGAGACAACACCGTTCTTCCGGTGATCATCGGATCCGGCATCACGGCTGCCAATGTCGCAGCGCTGATGAAGGAATGCGACGGCGCCATAGTTGCATCTTCGGTGAAGGACAATGGACGCTGGTGGGGACGGGTCGCAGGCGAGAAGGTCCGCGAACTGTCCCGGGCTGCAGGAAAGTAACCATGATTGTCTTTTGTGGATACGCCAACAACGATGTGACGGTGCATGTCCCACACGTACCGGTACTCGGGGAGCGCGTTCAGGCAACGGCCATCAGTCAGATCGACGGTGGAATGAATGCAAATGCTGCGGTATCCGCGGCCCGAATGGGCGCGCAGGTGATCTTTGCCGGTGCCGTGGGCCCGGACGCGCGGTCCACCGAGTTTCTCGAAGCCCTCGAGGCAGATGGCGTCGACACCAGTTGGTCGCCGCGAGATGCGTTCCTGTCGACGGCAGTTGTTCTCATCGCGCAGGACGGCGATCGCTCCATCATCAGCCAGGATGACCCGAACGATGCCGAACGCATCGGAGTTGTCGTTACCCGATTGGCCGCTGCCGGCGGTGGACGACTGTTCCTCGACGGATACCGTGCGGTCTTCCTCCCGGATGAATTACCGGGAAGCGTAAGTCTGGTAATCGATCTGGACGGTTGTGAAAACAAAGCCGCGGCACTGCGCGCGTTCGCGCTCGCTGACCACGTCGTCGTAGGGCGTGCCCTGTGGGAAGGCGAGTTCGGGATCGATCTCGATCAGTGGCAGGCACTGGCCGCCGAGCACAATACTCACCTGCTGGTGACCGACGGCTCGCGAGGTTGGACGCTGGCCACACCGGACGGCGAGGTGACGAGCGAACCGGCAGTAGTGGTCGACGTCGTCGATGCAGTCGGGGCCGGCGATTGCTTCGGCGGTACGTACATCGCTTTTGTCGACGCCGGGCGCTCGCCGGTGGACGCCGCACGACTCGCGGGAGCCTCGGCTGCCTTGGCTTGCGCCACCGCAGGACCCCGCGGATGCCCCACCCGAGATGAATTGGACAGCTTCACAGCAATATTGACCCCTCACACCCTTTTGGAGACTCGATGATGAAACGTGCTTTGCCTCTGGCTCTGGGAGCTGCAGTCGCGCTCACGCTCACCGCTTGTGACTCGGCGTCGTCGAGTGACTCGAAGGACGCATCGGGTGGCTCGTCCATCCCGCAGCCGACCCGGGTCGCCGAAAGCTGTGACGGGACGAACGGCAAGCTCAAGGTCGGCCTGGTGACCATCAATCTCCAGGCGCTGTACTTCAACCAGATCAACAATGCCGCGAAGAACGTCGCGGACAAGGCAGGCGTCGACCTGCAGATCATCAGCGGCAACGACGATTCCGTCGCACAGGCCAATGCTTTCGACAATCTGATCGCCGCCGGTGTCGACGCGATCATCGTCGACGCGATCGACACGGACGGAATCAAGCCGTCGGTGGTCAAGGCCAAGAACGCGGGCATCCCGGTTGTCGCTGTCGATGCGACCATTGACGATCCGGCGCTGTCGACTCAGGTCGGTACGGCCAATGCAGAGGGCGGTGCCAAGATCGGAAACACTTTGGCCGATGTCGCGAACAACACCGGAACGGTTGGTATCGTCGGCGCGCTCAACAGCACTGTCCAGTTGGAGCGGCAGAAGGGCTTCACGGAGACCGTGACCGGCCGAGGAATGACCGTCGGCACCGTCGTGGACGGACGTAACATTCAGGAGAACGCACAGACCGCAGCGGAGAACCTGCTGACCGGCGGCGGCGACATGAAGTACGTCTACGCAACCGGTGAGCCGGCCCTGATCGGACTCGTCGCGGCGGTCAACAGTCAGAAGGCGCAGGATCGCATCCAGGCAGTGGGTTGGGATCTTTCGGATCAGGCGGTAGGCGGACTCAAAGCCGGTTGGCTTAAAGGCGTGGTCCAGCAGAACACCTTCGAATTCGGCCACGAGGCAATGAATTCGGCAATCGACCTGGCTTGTGGACGCGGCGCTCCGGCAAACATCCCCGTTCCCACCCAGATCGTGACTCCGGAGAACGTGGCCGACTACATGTACTACTTGGAGAAGTAATCATGGCACCTCCACTGATCGAACTCTCGGGCATCACCAAGTCGTACGGACCGGTGAAGTCCCTTCAAGGAGTGGACCTTCGGCTGGCGAAGGGTGAAGTACTCGGAGTGGTCGGCGACAACGGCGCCGGTAAGTCCACTCTGATGAAGATTCTCGCCGGCGCGGTTCAGCACGACGGCGGTGAAATGCGAGTCAACGGTGAACCAGTACGCTTTTCGACGCCGCTCGACGCGCAGCAGAAGAAGATCGGAATCGTCTACCAGGACCTGGCTCTGTGCGACACGCTCGACGTCGCCAGCAACCTGTTCCTCGGCCGAGAACCGCGAAAGGGTCCCTTCCTCGACCGGCATGCCATGCACGAGAAGGCGGCTCACATTCTTGCTGACCTGCATGTCAAGGTGAAGTCGACCTACCAGGAGATCGGGCAGCTGTCCGGCGGACAGCGGCAAACCGTCGCGATCGCCCGCGCGGTCTCCTTCCGGCCCGACGTGCTGATCCTCGACGAGCCCACCGCAGCGCTTGCCGTCGCAGAGGTCGAGTCGGTGCTCAAGCTGATCACGGACGTGGCAGCGGCCGGGGTGGGCGTCATTCTCGTGACGCACCGCCTGCAGGATCTGTTCCGCGTGTGTGACCGAATCACGGTCATGTACGAGGGGCAGAGCGTCGACGACGTTCCGATCGGCGACCTCAACATCGAGTCTCTCGTCGGACTCATCACTCGAACTCCGGTGCCGCAACGGACACCGGCAGCAGCACAGGGAGTCACGGCATGACCACTCTCGAGAAGACCCAGGCACCGGTCGAGCGAAAGCTCGCCGCCAAGCCGTCGTTGTGGGACAGCGTCAACAAGCCGACGCTTGCGATGCTCGCGGTGACAATTGCTGTCGCAGCTGTCTTCTCGGCGACCACGTCGTCGTTCCTGACATTCACGAACCTGTCGAACCTGGCAACCCAGATCGCTCCGGTTCTGATCATCGCGGTAGCAATGACTTTCGTGATCACGGCCGGTCAGATCGACCTGTCCGTCGGTGCGATCGTCGCGTTCGTCGCGGCGATGAGTGCCGAACTGATCCAGGCGGGCGTCGATTCGTCCTTGGTCTTCGTCGCCGCCCCGGTGATGGGTGCGGCCTGGGGTCTGGTCAATGGATGGCTCGCTGCCTACCAGGGCATTCCGCCGTTCATCGTGACTCTGGCGACGATGTCCGTCATCCGCGGCATCGCGCTGTACCGGACCGAAGGGTTCTCCGTTCCGGTCCCGGCAGACACCTACTTCGCGAAGCTCGGAACTGCAGAGTTCCTCGGGTTCTCCGCCAGCGCCTGGATCGCTCTCGTCGTCGTGGTCATCGGAGCAATTGCGCTCAACCGCATGCGCTTCGGACGCTACGTCACCGGTATCGGTTCCAACGTCGAATCCGTACGACGGTCCGGCGTCAACACGCGTCGTGTGCTCATGATGACGCTCGTCTTCACCGGCCTGGCCGCCGGCATCGCGGGACTGCTTATCGCGGCTCGACTGGGCTCGGGTTCGGCCAACTCCGCAACGGGATTCGAGCTCACCGTGATCACCGCGGTGGTTCTCGGTGGCACCAACCTCTTCGGCGGTCGCGGCACCGTGATCGGTACCGTCATCGGCGCTGTCCTGACCGGAATCATCGCCAACGGATTGACCCTGCTCGGCGTGAGCCCGTTCTTGACGCCGATCATCACCGGTGTCGTTCTGCTACTGGCCATCTGGATCAACATGCGCGGACACACACTGAGCGCGCTGTGGCGACACCTGCAGTCCGCACCCTCGGGGCCTGCACGCTCATGAGCAAGGTTCGTACCGTCACGGGAACTGTGGACAGCTCGGAACTCGGGCTGGTTCTCCCACACGAACATCTGCACAACGACGTCACCGGTGCATACACCGAGGCCCCGGATCCGGTTGTGGCGCAGCGGTTGGCCGGTCCGGTACGTGCCGAGGATGCCTGGCTTCTTCACGACAATCCGTACTACAGCCTCGACAATTGTCGAGTCGACGACGCAGCGGCAGTCGTGGAAGACCTTGCGGACTTCGCTCGCCTCGGTGGTCGGACGATCGTCGATCTGACGCCGCCGGGGCTGGGCCGGGCGCCGGAGAAGTTGGCTGAGTTCTCGCGAAAGTCCGACGTGCGAGTGATCATGGGTTCGGGGTGGTACCTCGAGACGACTCATCCGGTGGAGGTCCACGAACTCGGTGTCGACGATCTGGCGGGTTCGCTCGTCGAGGAGTTCGATCCGGCAAAGGAATTGGCTCCGGGAGTGATCGGGGAGATCGGTGTCTCCCCGCTCTTCACTCAGAACGAGGCGAAAGCGTTGCGGGCGGCGTGCATCGCTCAGCGTGAGGTGGACGTGCCCCTGTTCGTTCACCTTCCGGGATGGCAGCGCGTCGGACATCACGTCGTCGACATCGTGGTCAACGAGATGGGCGTCGATCCGCAAGCAGTGGTCCTGTGCCACATGGACCCGTCGGGACACGACACCGACTACCAACGATCGCTCGCCGACCGCGGAGTTTTCCTCGAGTTCGACATGATCGGAATGCCTTTCGACTTCCCCGGGGAGGGCCTTTCTCCACATCCGGCGGAAACAGCCACTGCGGTAGCCGGATTGGTGACTTCCGGCCACGCCTCACAACTGTTGCTCAGTCACGATCTCTTCCTCAAATCAATGCTCAGAAAGCACGGCGGTAACGGATTCTCCTACGTACCACTCGCCTTCGCCGCACGGTTGGTGCGCGCAGGCGTAGATCCCCAGCAAGTGTCCGCACTGATGCGAGACAACCCGAGGTCGCTCTTCGAGCAGGCCGCGAAAGGAAACAGAAGCAGTCATGGGTAAACGAGTACTGATCGCCGGCGAGAGCTGGATGACGACGTCGACGCACGTCAAGGGCGTCGACGAGTTCAGTGTCCATTCCTACGTGGAGGGTGTCGGTCCGCTGAGGGATGCGCTCACCTCACGTGGCCACGACGTGACACACATGCCCGCACACCTGGTGCCGACGCAGTTCCCCGGTACCGCAGAAGCCCTGTCGCAGTTCGACGTCGTCGTTCTCTCCGACATCGGAGCGAACTCACTGCAGTTGGCTCCCGGTGTGTTCGACCAGTTCCGGGCCGGCGAGGATCGCCTTGTTGCGCTTCGTGACTGGGTGAACGCCGGTGGCTCACTGATGATGATCGGTGGCTACCTCTCGTTCTCGGGGTTCCAGGCACGAGCAGCTTTCCGTCAGACTGCGATTGCCGAGGTGCTGCCGGTGACGATGCTGGCCGAGGACGATCGCGTCGAGACACCGGCCGGGATCGTTCCCACCGTCGTCGATGCTGCTCACCCGGCTCTCGGTGGCGCCGGGGATTCATGGCCGGCGCTCCTGGGATACAACCGCGTCGTCGCGAAAGACGGTGCTGCGGTTCCCGCCACCATCAACGGCGATCCGCTTGTCGCTGCAGGTGAATACGGCGCCGGACGGTCGATCGTCTTCACCTCGGACTGCTCGCCGCACTGGGCTCCGCCGGAGTTCTGTGAGCAGTGGCCCGGATACACCGACCTGTTCGACGGCTTGATCAGTTGGGTCGCCGGCGAATGAGTCGGTCCTCAGACCTGCTCGCGCGGCAGCAGAGTAACCTCGCTGCCGCGCGGGCGGTTCCATTCATCACGGAGACCATCGGCGGGACGTTGAGTGATGAGGGATTCCGCCGGTACCTCGTGATCGAAGAGGCATTTGTACTGACGGCCGTCAAAGTATTGGGGTTGGTGGTCGCCGAGTCCCCGACGCTCGACGATGCGCTCGACCACGTGACGTCGATGTCGAACCTGGTGGGCGAACAGCGCGAGTATTTTGCGCAGTTGCGTTCCCGATTCCCCTACGAGGGTGACGCAGCGGATCTGGTCGAGGAGTCGGCTGTGCTGTCCACGCACGCCTTGGCCCTCGCCCGCGACGAGGGCCGGGCGGCGGCCCTGGTGGGCATGTACGCCGCGGAAACCCTGTATCTGTCGTGGTGCCGGGAGGCTGCGGCCGTCAAGGTCGAGCGCGAACCAGCGTTGCAGGACTGGGTGGACATGCATGTCGCTCCGCCGTTCGTGTCTCAGGTGGCGGTGCTGGCGTGCGAGGTGGATGCCATGCCCGAGTCCGTGAGCGACGAGGACCTGGATCGCTGGTTCTCGGGCATGCTGGCCGCGGAGATCGATTTTCACAAAGTGGCTGTGTGAACCCCTGCTGTGCGCCTTTATTAACCCCCGGCGGTTAATAAAGGCGCACAGCAAAAGGCCCGTAGGTCGCTTTCGCAACCTACGGGCCTCATCTTTGTAGCGGGGACAGGATTTGAACCTGCGACCTCTGGGTTATGAGCCCAGCGAGCTACCGAGCTGCTCCACCCCGCGTCGGTGTGAAACCAACAGTACACGACTTCTGGAGGTGCAATTACCACCCCCTGTCACCGGTCGGTGTGGGCGCTTTCCGAGTAGTAACCGCGGATGTGGCCGACTATGCGCTGACGTGCGAGTTCGCCGTCACCCGCGTTGACCGCCTCCACCAATCCCCGGTGTTCGTGACGAAGCCGCGTGCAGGTGCTCGGCCAAGTGTCGATCTGCACGCCCGCGAGAACGTAGGCCTCGATGGACTCGCGCAGGCCGGTCATCATGGCCGCGATTACCTGATTGCCCGCCGCGTCGGCGAGCGCCACGTGGAACTGGGCGTCGAGTAGCAGGAATTCCTCGGCCGAGAGAGTTGCGTCGTCCATCGAGTCGAGCAGTTCGACGGCCGCGCTGAGGTCGGGCGTCGGAGTCCGCGATGCCAGGGACTTCATGACCTCGGATTCGAGCACGAGTCGTGTCTTCACTACATCCGAGACCGGAAAGCCTTGTGCGGCAACCTGCATCCGCATCAGCATGGTCATGCCGCCGGTCGGTTTGGCGACGATCATCGCGCCGGACGTCGGGCCGGATCCAGTCTGCGCTTTGAGGAGTCCGAGTGCTTCCATGACTCGCAGCGCTTCGCGGACCGATGACCGTCCGACGCCCAGTTCCGCTGCCAGGATTCTCTCTCCCGGCAGGCGCTGTCCGGGAGACACCTCGCCTGAGACGAGCCGACGTTCGAGATGACTCAGTACTTGTTCCCACGCTCGCGGGCTCGGCTCGGTCGGCATGAGGCAAGAGCATAACCGGGTGGACGCCGTTTACGGGGTGGCCTGTCCGGGAATGTATTACTGTGGTCAGACCACACCGACAGATTGCGGGGAACCACATGCGAGTAGCGCTGTTCGCCACCTGCATCGGGGACACGATGTTTCCCGACGCGGCCAAGGCCACCGCCCTCCTGCTCTCCCGTCTCGGGCACGACGTCGTGTTTCCGTCCGGGCAGACTTGTTGCGGGCAGATGCACGTCAATACCGGCTATCAGCCGGGCGCACTGCCGCTGGTTGCGAACTACGCCGAGACGTTCGGTGACACGTCCATCGACGCGGTTGTCGCACCATCGGGGTCGTGCGTCGGTTCGGTCCGTCATCAGCACGAGATCGTTGCCGAGCGCTACGGCACCGCGTCGCTGTGTGGGCAGGTGCAGACCGTGAAGGCGAAGACGTACGAGCTTTCGGAATTCCTCGTGGACGTTCTCGGTGTCACCGATGTGGGCGCGTACTTCCCGCACCGGGTCACCTATCACCCGACCTGTCACTCACTGCGCATGTTGAGAGTGGGAGACAAGCCACTTCAATTGCTGCGCAACGTACGCGACATCGATCTGGTCGAACTCCCCGAAGCAGATTCTTGCTGCGGATTCGGCGGCACTTTCGCCATCAAGAACGCGGAAACCTCGACGGCCATGCTGGCGGACAAGATTCGCCACGTTGCGGATACCGGCGCCGAATTCTGCAGCGCCGGAGACTCCTCCTGCCTCATGCACATCGGCGGCGGAATGTCACGACTGCAGATGGGTGCCAAGACAATTCATCTCGCCGAGATTCTGGCGTCGGTGGAAAGCCGGGTGACAGCATGAGCGCCGTCACGCTGGGTCTGCCCAGCTTCCCGCCTAGATCCCCCGAAGGGGCGGGGTTCCTACGCGGAACCGAAAAGTTCCCCGTCGCAGCGCATCACGAACTGGCCAACGCGCAACTCCGACGCAATATCGGCAAGGCGACACACACCATTCGTGCCAAGCGCATCAACGTGACTGGGGAGCTTCCCGATTGGGAAGAACTGCGTGATGCCGGATCTGCGATCAAAGCCGACGTCATGGCCCGGTTGCCGGAACTGCTCGAACAGTTCGAAGCTGCAGTCATCGCACGCGGCGGGCAGGTGCATTGGGCAGCGGATGCCAACGAGGCCAACGCCATTGTGACCGAACTTGTCAAAGCCACCGGCTCCGAAGAGGTCATCAAGGTCAAGTCGATGGCCACGCAGGAGATCGGTCTCAACGAGCATCTCGAAACCCAGGGAATCACCGCCTACGAGACCGATCTCGCGGAATTGATCGTCCAGCTCGGCCACGACAAACCGTCGCACATTCTGGTTCCCGCCATCCATCGCAACAGGTCCGAGATTCGAGAGATCTTCCTTCGTGAGATGCCAGATGTCGATCCTAACCTCGGGGAGAATCCGGCCGAGCTCGCCGCAGCCGCGCGAAAATTCCTGCGCCACAAGTTCATGACGACGCCGGTCGCAGTCTCCGGCGCCAACTTCGGTATCGCGGACACGGGAACACTGACCGTCGTGGAGTCGGAGGGCAACGGGCGAATGTGCCTCACGCTCCCGAAAACACTGATCACCGTCATGGGCATCGAGAAGATTCTGCCGACGTATCAGGATCTGGAGGTCTTCCTTCAACTGCTGCCGCGGTCGTCGACGGGGGAGCGGATGAACCCGTACACCTCCCTGTGGACCGGCGTGACGCCCGATGACGGTCCACAGGAATTTCACCTGGTCCTTCTCGACAACGGCCGGACCGCCGCGCTTGCCGACAAGATCGGACGGGAAGCCTTGAGCTGCATACGGTGCTCGGCGTGCCTGAACGTATGTCCCGTCTACGAGCGCACCGGTGGTCACGCCTACGGATCTACCTATCCTGGACCGATCGGCGCGGTTCTGACTCCGCAGCTCGCGGGCATGCATGGCAAAGACGATCCCAACTCGACGCTTCCATTTGCCTCGAGTCTGTGCGGTGCGTGCTTCGATGCCTGCCCGGTCAAGATCGACATACCCTCGCTGCTGGTCGAATTGCGGCACCAGAAGGTCGAGCAATCCGGTGTCACGGCAGAGTCTTTGGCGATGAAAGCCGCGTCTGTTGCGATGTCGACTGAGGGCCGGTGGACGTTGGCTCAAAAAGCTGCCGGGCTCGGACGCGTCGTGGCAGGTAAGAAGGGGAAGATCTCGACGCTGCCACCTCCATTGAACGGTTGGACCGCTGCCAGAGACATCCCAGCACCACCCAAGCAGACCTTCCGATCCTGGTGGGACTCAGACGAAGGACGTGAGGCAATGGACGAGGCTCGTCGTGACGGGAAGGCGGACAGGTGAATTCACGTGAGGCGGTACTCGGTCGCATTCGTGATGCGATCACCTTGGCGCCGGCCCGTGAGAGCGAGATACCGCGGAACTATCGAACTGGTAGAACCATGTCCGACGAGAAGCGCATCGAACTGTTCGTCGATCGACTCGAGGACTACAAGGCTCACGTCTACCGATGTGCTGCAACAGAAATCGCCGAGGCTGTCAGCGGAATACTGAGCGCACACGAGCTGCGTACGCTGGGCATCCCTGCCGGACTCGACCGATCATGGGTAGCCGGGTTCGACGGAACGCTGGTGGTGGACAGCTCGGACGTGCCGGCTCCCGAACTCGAGAAGCTCGACGCTGTAGTCACCGGCTCGAAGGTCTCCTGCGCCGAAACCGGCACCATCTTCCTCGACGCTGGTCCATCGCAAGGGCGTCGTGCGTTGACACTGGTGCCGGACACACACATCTGCGTCGTGTATCGCAGCAGTGTGGAAGTGGGAGTGCCGGAGGCGATTGCGAAACTGACGCCGGAACGCCCCACCACCATGATCAGCGGCCCGTCGGCGACCTCCGACATCGAACTCGAGCGCGTCGAAGGTGTCCATGGTCCGAGGAATCTTCACGTCGTCATCGTCGACGGTTGATTCCCGTCGAGCGGGAACTCGGAGGCAGCGGGCCACATCAGCGTCTAACGTCCCGGCCATGACACAACTGTTGGCAGGCAAGGTCGTTTTCATCACCGGTGCAGCGCGGGGTCAGGGACGCAATCATGCGATTCGACTCGCGCAGGAAGGTGCCGACGTCATCGCTGTCGATGTGTGCGCGTCGGTGTCCGAGGACGTGGGCTACGCGGCCGCAACTGAAGCCGACCTCGATGAAACGGCGCGCCTGGTTCGAGCCGAGGGACGCGAGATCGTCACTGCTGTAGCGGACGTCCGTGACCTCGAGGCGCTCCGCGCGGCAGTGGCGTCGGGCGTCGAAAAGTTCGGTCGCCTGGACGTCGTGATCGCCAACGCGGGCATCGCAACGTGGAATCGTTTCTGGGAGATGCCGGAAGAGCAGTGGTCGACGCTGGTGGACATCAATCTCAATGGTGCGTGGCGCACGATGGCGGCTGCGGTTCCCGCCATGATCGAGGCGGGCAACGGTGGTTCCATCGTGCTCGTCAGTAGTGCTGCCGGCGTCGCCGAAGCGCCCGGTTGCGCGCACTACTCGGCTGCCAAGCACGGGCTCGTCGGTTTGGCACGCACTGCGGCAACGGAATTGGGCGGCTTCGATATTCGAGTCAACAGCATTCATCCGGGGGCAGTGGAGACCGAGATGGGCAACGATCCCAACGTCGGCAAGATACTCACGGCGCACCCGGAGTACATGAAATCCTACAAGTGGCCGCTCACCTCGGTCCCGCGCACGACGGTCGAGGACATCTCCAATGCCGTGGTCTACCTCGCGACAGATCTCTCCCGCGCGGTCACCGGGACGAAGATCGTCATCGACATGGGCCAGACGATGGCCTAGCTCACCTCAAAGCAGATTGAACTGCGCCACCTCGATGGTGTTCTCGACTGCCTCCGAGAGTGTGCGTATACGTTCGTCGGCGCCTGGCGCGGTCAAAATCGCCAGGCGATCGGCGTCACCCATCGGAATGCTCCTGGCGAGGGCATACAGCCGAGAACCCAGCGGATCCAAGGGATCCGGTGGGACAGGCATTCGCGGAGTCTGTTCGCCGGCCCGAAGTGCGAGCTTTCCCAACATTCCGTACATGAACTCGATGCGCTCGAGGAGTGAGTCGTATTCGTAGGCGGTGACGGGTGTTCCGTTGTTCTCGTCCGGCCACAGTTCGACCTCGGCACGCGGGAAGGGATCGTCCGGCAGCCAGCGATTGACCCGGATGCGGCCTTCGGTCCGGCAATACAGCTGATATCGTCCGGCACCCATTGCGACATGGGATTCGATCCGAGCCAGAGTGCCGACGTCGTGGCGTGATTCGCCGCCACCGACCTCGTGGCCACGGGCGATGAGTACTACTCCGAACAGTGGGCCGTCGGCAGCTTCGAGAACGTTCTCGACCAGTGCGCGGTACCGAGGTTCGAAGATGTTCAGCGGCAACACCTCACCCGGTAGCAATGCGGAGCCGAGCGGAAACATGGGGAAGATGGGCATCAGGGGATTCTCAACCTCGGAATCGGAGGGGCGGGGAAATCGCCGGGGCGATCGATTTCGGCGAGCAGGTGTTCGGACCACGTCAGCAGACCGGGGATGTCGAGTCCGTGTGGACTCTCGACCTCGTAGTGCCTGATGCGATCGTGACCCTGACCGAGGAGCGAGACGGCGCCGGTGGTGTTGCCCCGAAGTAGATGTGTGAGCCCGACGGCCAGTTGTGCCAGCCCCTGCCACAGGTCGCGCTCCTCGGGCGGCGCGTTCTTCCACGTTCCTTCGAGAATCTCGTGTGCATGAAAGGGCATGCCGTGGTCGAGGAGGCGCTGAGCCTCGGTGATCGACTCGTCCGGCGGCAGGCGCACATCGTCCGGAATGCGCGGGACACCACCCGCTGCGTCGCGTGGCAGTGGACGGCCGAGCCCGTCGCGGGGCCGCGAATTGAGGGGCTTCCCAGCGGCGTCCCGGTCGCGTTCGGTCATACACTCAGCCTAACGGCAGCGCCTCCGACGAACCCGCCGAAAGTTTTTTCGAGTCGCCTGTCGATTCCGGGGAGAACCGTTCGTCGTCATGTTGTAAGGCAAGAGAGCCTGAAGAAAAACAACAGACCAAGGAGTCAGTCATGAAGTACATGTTGCTCATCTACACCGCACCCGGCGGAGACACCGAACCCCAGTGCACGTTCGAGGACTGGCAGCAATACGACAAGGAAATGAAGGACGCCGGCATCTGGGTGTCCGGCGATGCCCTCGCCGACCTGACCACCACGACGACGGTTCGAGTCTCGCAGTCCGGGGAAAAGACCGTCACCGACGGGCCCTTCGCAGAAACCCGCGAGATCCTCGGCGGCTACGACGTCATCGACGTTCCTGATCTGGATGCGGCGCTGTCCTGGGCCGCGCGGTGCCCCGGCGCGCGCGACGGCGGCAGCGTCGAGGTGCGTCCGCTGGCCGGGTTCGGGGACTGATTCGCCGTGGACGAGCAGGCAGAGAACTCCATCGAGTCAGTGTTCCGGGAGGAACGTGGACGGCTCTTGGCCTCGCTCGTCCGCCGTTTCGGTGATCTGGATCTGGCAGAAGAAGTCACCTCCGAGGCCGTCGAGTCTGCGTTGGTGCACTGGCCCGTGGACGGTGTGCCGGCCAAACCCGGCGCCTGGCTGCTGACCACGGCGCGTCGGAAAGCTGTCGACAGGCTTCGTCGTGATCAGGCCTATGCGGCGCGCTTGGCGGTGATGCAGGTGGACGCCGATCGTGCCGACCCTGCGCCGCCCACGGTCGACGGGGAACTTCCCGACGAGCGGTTGCAGCTGTTCTTCACCTGCTCGCACCCAGCGCTTGCCGAGGACGACCGAATCGCGCTCACCTTGCGTTGCCTCGGCGGGTTGACGACGCCCGAGGTTGCTCGGGCCTTCCTCGTTCCTTCGGCGACGATGGCGCAGCGGATCGTGCGCGCGAAGAAGAAAATCCGTCAGGCTCGGATTCCCTTCCGGACTCCCAGCGCCGAAGAACTCCCGGAACGTTTGCCCGGTGTTCTGCAGGTGATCTATTCGGTGTTCACCGAGGGGTATGCAGCGAGTTCGGGTCCGGATCTGCAACGCGTCGACCTGGCGGTAGAGGCGATCAGGCTGGCGAGGATCTTGCGCGCATTGCTTCCCGATGAGCGCGAGATCGCGGGGTTGCTTGCGTTGATGCTTCTCGTCCACGCGCGTCGGGATGCCCGTACCGACGCCGGTGGCGGGATCGTGCTCCTCGAGGACCAGGATCGTGGGTGCTGGGACCAGCCGATGATCGAGGAAGGCTGCGATCTCGTCGTCGTCGCGTTGACCGGGGGAGCGCCGGGGCCCTACGGGGTGCAGGCCGCTATCGCCGCATTGCACGACGAGGCTGCTGATGTGAAGAGCACCGACTGGCCACAGATCTGCGCGCTCTACGGAGTGCTGCTCACACTGACTCCGTCGCCCGTCGTGGCCGTCAATCGGGCAGTTGCGCTGGCGATGCGCGATGGCGAGGTGGTCGGACTGGCAGCGTTGGAGGAACTGGCAGCCGAGCCCAAACTTGCCGACTACCACCCGTATCACCTCGCGCGCGCCGAACTGCTCGCTCGGTTGGGGCGCACCGACGCGGCAGCGGCTGCGTATCGGCAAGCCCTGAAACTGGTTGGTACCGATCCGGAGCGGGCCTACTTGGAGCGTCGGCTCGACGAGATCTCTGACTGAGCGGTGCTTTATCGAGGGACGTCGAGATCGAAGTACAGGGTCTCGGACCAATAGCCTAGGCCGAGCTCGCGGAGCGGTTCCTCGATGCTCTCCTGAGTCGGCGTGAACAGTCTCTCCCAGAACTTTGGCTTGGTGGGTGCGAACGTGGTCAAAGCCGCCTCCATCTCGGCGTCGATGGTCGCCAGACCGGCCATCAGTGCCTGGCCTTGTTCGGCGAACGGTTCGTCGTCCATGTCGAAGATCTCGCCGCATTCGAGAACGAAGTAGTGGTCGGGTTCGGTGTGGCTGCGCAGGAAGCTCAGCGCTTCACCGGCCATCGCGCCGAGTTCGGGGTGGTCGATGCGGCCGAGGAAGTCTTCGAGCCGGGCAATGCCGGGGCCACAGGGCGCGGTGACCGCGATCAGGTCGGGAACGTCGTCCCAGATGATCGACTGGCGAGCGAAGGGATTCACGGACACAAGGATCCTGGGGACCAGCGGTATCGCGTACGACCACTCCGAGATTCCCTCGAGGCCCCGGGCGCGAGCGGCAGCCGGATTCTCGTGCGGGGCAACAGGGGTCGAGTAGAGATAAGTGCGGTTGGCCACTGGCCGAGTCCTTTCTGCGGTCGCCGTCACCTGATTCAGGCGGCGCCCACCATCCTCAATGCCAGGTCTCCGTACAGTTTTCCGATGTCTTCCGGATCCGTGTAGTTGCCGGCCGGGAACCAGCGGCACACGTCGACGCACAGGGACATCAAGGCGAGGGTGACGCCTTCGGCGTCGGGGATAGTGAAATCACCCGACTGGACGCCGGCGTCGACAACCTCCCGGACCACCCGCGTCGTGCTGCGACGAAGCGCGACGACGGTTCGATAGTGCTCTGGTGTGAGTGCCGTGAGTTCGTACTGGACGACGCGAGCGAGTGAATGGTGCCCGGCCTGCCAACTGGCGAACGTGCTGATCAATTCCCGCAGGCGAACGGACGGTTCTTCGCCCGGTCGGTCGGCGCCCTCGACCACTTTCAACGCTTCGGTGTGGCCTTCGAAGCTGATCGCGAAAAGCAGTTCTTCTTTCGAGCGGTAATGCGGGTACATGGCCGCAGGACTCATGTCGAGTCGCGCGGCGATGTCACGGGTGGTGGTGCCGCCGTAACCGGCAGAGGCAAAAGCGTCCACGGCTGCCGCGCGGATACGGGCCGCAGCTTTGGAGGGGCTGATCACCACGTCAGGTGAATCGCTCACGGTTTCCTCCAGATGTGACGGATTTCGATGTTGACAATATCCCGCTCTCGATTCACTATAAGCAGGTGCTTAGATTCTAAGCGAATGCTTAGGAACATCGTTACGTGTGGCTTTGCCACGCCGAAAGGAAGCAACTCGTCATGCGTCGCACTCTGTACGGACCCGATCACGAGGCATTTCGCGAATCTGCCCGCGAATTCGTCAACCGGAACATCCTTCCGGTCGCAGAGAAGCTGATCGACCAGCGCTTCATCGATCGTGAAATCTGGCTCGAAGCGGGACGCAACGGCTTCCTCGGACTCGAGGTTCCGGAGGCGTACGGCGGAAGCGAAGCTGGCGACTACCGCTTCAACGCGGTTCTGGCCGAAGAACTCTCGCGTGCCAGCGCAGCTGTTGCTTCGAGCTTCGGCATCCACGCCGACGTCGTTGCTCCCTACCTCGTTCAGCTCACCACCGAAGAGCAGAAGCAGCGTTGGCTGCCCAAGTTCTGCACCGGCGAGATGCTGACGGCCATCGGCATGACCGAGCCTTCCGGTGGATCCGACCTCGCCTCGCTCAAGACCACTGCGGTCAAGGACGGCGACGACTGGATCATCAACGGCTCCAAGACCTTCATCACCAACGGCTACAACGCCGACCTCGTGATCGTGGCGGCGCGGACCAGTCCCGAGAAGAAGTCCAAGGGCATCACTCTCTTTGCCGTCGAAACCGGCATGGAAGGCTTCGAACGCGGACGCAAGCTCGACAAGGTCGGCCAGCACGAGTCCGATACCGCCGAACTGTTCTTCGAGAACGTTCGCGTGCCGTCCACCAACATCATCGGTGAGATCGACCGCGGCTTCATCCACATGATGGAAATGCTGCCGCAGGAGCGCGTCGGCGCTGCGGTGTCCAACATCGCGCACGCCGCTCCGATCCTCGAAGAGACGCTGCAATATGCCAAGGATCGCAAGGCTTTCGGTCAGCCGATCGGCTCGTTGCAGTGGAACAAATTCCTTCTCGCGGATCTCGTCACCCGCATCGAGGTCACCCAGGCCTACGTCGACAACTGCGTCGCGGCACACGCTGCCGGCGAGCTGACCGCCATCGATGCGGCCAAGGCGAAGTGGTGGACCGCGCAGGTGCAGAACGAGGTCCTCGATCACTGCGTCCAGCTGCACGGCGGCTACGGCTTCATGACCGAGTACCGCGCCGCCCGCGCGTGGATGGATGCCCGCGTCACCAAGATCTGGGCCGGATCCAACGAGATCATGAAGGAACTCATCGGCCGCGATCTCGGCCTGTAATTTCGCAACTGAAGTCCATATGTCACTTCCCGAACCCGACGACACAGGAGCATCACCGCGCATGTCTGTTCTCGACAAGTTCTCTCTGACCGATCGAGTGGTCATCGTGACCGGTGCGTCGTCGGGCCTCGGGGTGGCGTTTGCGAAAGCCGCAGCAGAGGCCGGCGCGGACGTCGTCCTGGCAGCTCGCCGCGTCGACAAGCTCGAAGACACGGCCAAGCTCGTGCGTGACGCCGGCCGCGAAGCGTTGTGCGTGGCCACCGACATCGTCGATCCGGCACAGGCTCAGAACATGGTGGACGCCGCGATGGAGAAGTTCGGCCGCGTGGACGTCCTGGTCAACAACGCCGGCGTCGGAACCGCGGTGCCGGCAACCCGCGAGACCCCGGATCAGTTCCGCGCCGTCATCGACATCAACCTCAACGGGTCGTATTGGGCAGCGCAGGCCTGCGGCCGCGTCATGCTTCCGGGCAGCTCCATCGTCAACATCTCGAGCATTCTCGGACTGACGACGGCCGGACTTCCGCAGGCCGCCTACGCGGCGAGCAAGGCAGGCGTCGTCGGATTGACCCGCGACCTCGCACAGCAGTGGGGAACGCGCAAGGGCATTCGTGTCAACGCGATCGCGCCCGGCTTCTTCAAGTCGGAAATGACCGACCAATACAACGACGGCTACTTGGATGCGATGGCTCCGCGCCTGATCCTCGGCCGGATGGGCGATCCGGAAGAGCTCGCGGCCACGATGGTGTGGCTCGCATCCGAGGCAGGCGGATACGTCACAGGCCAGACCATCGCCGTCGACGGAGGAATCACCATCACCTGACGCCGATGCCGAGATGTCGCCGGCTTTGCCGTATAAGTAGCTGGTGACCTCTCGCGCCGAACCTCAGGAGAACTGGGAAGACCGTCCGCCACCATCAATGGCAGCGACGGAGCTTCTGCGTGACCTCCCGGTGACCGCTCGCGGCGTCCGTACCAGGGCTTCTCTGGTTGCAGCGGCTCGGACTGTGTTCGAACGCGCGGGATATCTCGATGCCCGGCTGACGGACATCACCAAGGAAGCGAACTGCTCCACCGGCACGTTCTACACCTACTTCGACAACAAAGAGCAGATTTTCGCCGCAGTTCTCGACGTTGCGCAGGAAGACATGCTGCACCCCGGCATGGGTCGGGTCCGTGACGTCGACAATCCGTATGCGGTCCTCGAATCGAGCAACCGTGCCTACCTGACAGCGTTTCGCCGCAACGCCAAACTGATGGGGCTGCTCGAGCAGGTATCGCACATCGATCCGGCGTTCGCGAAACTGCGTCGGGACCGAGCCGAGACCTTCATTTCGCGTAATGCGCGCGCCATCGAACGTTTGCAAGCAGCGGGCAAAGCGGACCGTTCACTGGATCCGCTGCTGGCATCGCGAGCGTTGTCGGCGATGGTGAGCCGTCTTGCCTACAGTTCGTTCGTCTCGGAGGAACCTGGCGCCGACGGCAACCCTGTCTCGTTCGAGGACGTCGTCAAGACAGCTACTCAGGTGTGGGCCAACGCCCTGGGCCTCGAAGGCGACCGCGGGTAGTTTCAGCCTTCGCCGCGGGCCGCGAACTGCTCCTCGAGGCTGCGGCGCAACGTCTCCTCGCTGTTCTTGACAGCGTTCTCGACGAACGGCCCGATCAAGCGGCCGAGTGCCTTGCCGGCAATGCCGCCGGGGAGTTTGTAGGCGAAGTCGACGGAGAGTTGGGTCTTGGAATCGTCGATCGCGGCGAACTCCCAGGTGGACGAGTTGGATACACCGCCGAGCGAAGACAGCTTGATGATCCGATTCTTCTCCCACTCGGTGACCTCGAGCTTGGATCGCAACGTGCTTGGCCCGACCTGCATGGCAGCGTCGAATGTGGCGCCGAGCCCCTGATCGAACTCTCCGAACGGGGTGAACTCGGAAACACCGAACATCCACGTCGGGACGTTGCGGTAGTTGTCGATGTAGTCGAAGGCGACATCAACCGGCACGGCAGCAACCGCGGTGTGGCGAACATGGATCATGACTGGTCCCTGTCTTTCGGTGAACATCGACTGTAACCAATGGCACCGACGTGTTCGGCGGCGGAGCAAGAGCGATCTACGGTATCGGTATGACGAACGAGCTTCCGGTACGCGGATCCTGGCGCGATTACGAAGACCTGGGACTGCCGAAACCGCTCGCTGCGGCACTGGAGGCGTTCGTCGAGCAGGGCTATCACGGGACTTCGATCCGCGACGTCGCCTCGCGGTCCGGCTTGTCGGTGCCGGGGCTCTACCACCACTACCCGTCCAAGCAGGCTCTGCTGATCGGTTTGGCGACGGTCGTGATGACGGAGTTGTTGGAGCGAAGCCGAGCCGCCGAACTCGACGCCGGGGACGATCCCTCTGACCGCTTCGACGCGGTGATCGAATCTCTGTTGCGGTTCCACATGTTTCGACGCGAGCAGTCGTTCGTCGCTTCCTCCGAGATCCGCAGCATGGAGCCCGACAGCCGAGCGAGCTACATCGCGCAGCGCGACGAACAGCAGAAGCAGGTGGATCGGATCGTCCTCGACGGCGTCGCTTCGGGAGTGTTCGAGGCCGACCATCCCGAGGACGCCAGCCGTGCCGTCGTCACGATGTGCGTCGCCGTGGCGGTCTGGTACCGCCCGGACGGTGAATTGTCCCCGGACGAGTTGGTGGAGAGGTATTTGGAGATAGCGAGGCGCATGGTGGGGGCGAAGCGGGTGGGGGAGTGACTGTGGGGGCGAAGCGGGTGGGGCAGTGACTGTGGGGGCGAAGCGGGTGGGGCAGTGAGTGTGGGGGCATGCAATTGAAAAGCGATGTCGTAGAGCTAAATTCGGGATGAGCGGTTTCGCTGCATGCGTCCGACCAGCCGAATGCCGTTCTCTCCCTTATGTGCCGGTACTCTTCTTGTGCCTCTCGGCAGGCTCGGTCACGTCGCTGCTGTCTCGAAACGCCACTCGTCGGCTAGCGAAGCCTGTGGAAATATGTCGCTGACCACGGGCGTTCATAGCTGGAAGGTCTTCGGTGCGGCGAACTGCCAACGCACGAATTTGTCCTCCGAGACGAAGTTTTTTGCCTGATTTCATTCGCGTCGACCAACCTACCCCCCGGGTGTGCGCCACTACGATCAGTCCATGGTTCTGGACAGCGAGGCCACGCAGATGGCTGACACCTTGGGTAGTGCTTCTGGTGACGGCCCCGACTTGCTAGCGATCCGCGATCTCTCGATCGAAATTCGACGCGGCGATCGAATCGTACGACCGGTGTCTCGCGTGAGTTTGCGGCTGCGCCGTGGCGAAACTCTTGGCGTTGTAGGCGAATCCGGCTCTGGGAAGTCGATGACCGGACTGGCGATCATGGGCATGTTGCCGGCCGGCGGTGCCGTGACCGGCGGCTCGATCATGGTTGACGGCAGAGAACTCGTCGGCCTGCCGCAGTCCGAGTACAGGCAGGTCCGAGGCAATGACATCGCGATGGTTTTCCAGGACTCGATGTCCGCGTTGAACCCCACCCGTCGGATCGGTGATCAAGTTGCAGAACCGGTGCATCTTCATTGTGGTGGGACCAATCGCGCTGCGCGCCGACGAGCTGAAGAGGTGCTGGCTCTGGTCGGGATACCCAGGCCGTCCGAGCGGATGAACGACTACCCGCACCAACTCTCCGGAGGTATGCGCCAACGGGTGATGATCGCCATGGCGCTGGCGTGCGAGCCTCGCATCATTATCGCCGACGAGCCGACCACCGCTCTCGATGCCACGATCCAGGCGCAGATCCTCGATCTGCTCGACGACTTGAAGTCACAGCTCGGTATGGCGATGATCCTGGTCTCCCACGATATCGGGGTGATCGCGGGGCACGCGGACCGCGTCGCGGTGATGTATGCGGGGCGCGTTGCCGAGACCGGCCCGACAACCACTCTGTTCGGCGACATGCGGCACCGTTACACACAGTCGCTGCTCGCTTCGATTCCCACGATCACTCACGACAAGCAGGACGAGCTGTACAGCATTCCCGGGTTCCCTCCAGACATGGCGCTGCCAATGCTTGGCTGCCCGTTCGCACCCCGGTGTGCCTCAGCCACCGATCGTTGCCACGAGGACGATCCGCAGCTGACGATCGAGCCAGCCGGGCATGCCTACGCCTGCTGGCATCCGGCCGCCGGGCCGATCACCCGTGTGCGGTCCCGGATTGCGCCCGCAACTGCCGGGCTCGGTGGATCGGAGTCGGTTCCGCGGCTGCGCGTTCGTAATCTGGTGCGCGAGTATCCAACCGGTAGATCAGGACTGTTCGGTGAGCGACGCACCGTCAAGGCAGTTTCCGGAGTCAGCTTCGATGTCGCTGCCGGTGAGACCTTCGGGCTTGTCGGAGAATCTGGATGCGGCAAATCGACGCTCGGCAGGATGATCGTCGCGTTGGACCAACCGACCCAGGGCGAAGTGTTACTCGAGGGCGACTCGATTACCAAGATGGGTTCGCGCGAACTCGGGCGCCGTCGGGCTGAATTGCAGATGATGTTTCAAGATCCCCACGCTTCTCTCGACCCCCGGATGCGGATCGACACCATTCTGCGTGAACCACTGGCCATCCAGAACATCGGCACCGGAGCGCAGCGGGCGACCCGTGCCCGGCAACTGTTGGATCAGGTGGGTCTCCCGGCGAGCGTGATGGAGCGCTATCCACATGAGCTGTCCGGGGGACAGCGTCAAAGGGTGGGGCTGGCGCGCGCACTTGCGCTCGATCCGTTGGTGCTCGTCGCCGATGAGCCGGTGAGTGCGCTGGATGTTTCTGTGCGCTCACAGGTTCTCAACCTGATGCGACGCACCCAGCGCGAGTTCGGACTCAGCAGCGTCGTGATCTCTCATGATCTTGCGGTGGTGCGCTATCTCGCCGACCGTGTCGGAGTGATGTACCTCGGCAGGCTCGTCGAAATCGGCACGTGCGAAGAGGTTTACGCGACGGCTGCCCATCCCTATACCGCTGGGCTTCTCGCAGCAGTCGCGGATACCGATCCGCTGGCCACTGGCCGTGACGGTGGCACGCCCATCCGCGGCGAGTTGCCCAGCGTCATCGCTCCGCCGAGCGGATGCCGCTTCCGGACACGATGCTCGCAGGCGACCGACCTGTGCGCCGCGGCGGAGCCGCCGCTGGAGTCGATCAGTGATACCCATCAGGTTGCCTGCCACTTTCCGCTGCAGCCCAAACGGTTCGAGCAGCATGCCGATCTCGCCACGACATAGGCTCGTCAGTCTCATACCGGTATGAAATCGGTTGCACGGCAACGAGAGCGGAGCCATGCGAATTTGTGCTCGTCCGCCGACTGGATGGGCAATAGCTACTACACGCTGGTACGTCTCAGCGATCTTCTTGAAGTGGGCGGGATCGAGCCCCCACGTGCATGACTGACAGGAGCAAAGAATGACCACTCTCACTACCCACAGAGCGCTGCGTGGGGTGTTCGCTGCAGCAGCAGTCTCGTTGCTGATCGCCGGATGTACGAGCGTCGAGCCCGCCGGAACAGGTTCCGGCGGAGATGCTTTCGGATCCTTACCCGAAGCCGTCGGGCAACCCACGGCAGGCGGTACGATCACCGTCGCATCGCCTGTGGGGCTCGCACCCAACGTCATCTACCCGAACTTCGCCAGTTCAGATGTTCAGTTCGCTACCCAGCAGGTGATGTTCAAGTACCTGTACGCCGCAGCCGACGTCGGCTCGAAGGATTCGGTCAACTCTGCACTGAGTCTGGCCGAGCTGCCCACGGTCAGCGACGACGGCAAGACCTTCACGATCAAGATGAAGGATTCGTACCAGTGGTCTGACGGGAAACCGGTCAATGCCGATGACTTGATCTTCTCGATCGAGTTGATCAAGGGCGCGATCGCCGAGAGTCCCGCCAACTGGAGCGGTTATGTCGCGGGCAGTTTCCCGGAGAACTTGGTCAGCGCCACGGCGACCGACCCGTACACCGTTGAGCTGCAGCTGAATCAGGCGATGAATCCGGACTTCTTTCTGAACAATGTGGCGGCGCCGCTGCTGATTCCGCTTCCGTCGACGGCGTGGAACATCGCGTCCACGGGCGGGCAACACCTTGACTACACGGTGCCCGAAAACGCCAAGGCGATCTACAACTACCTGTCGGAACAGGGACGTGCGCAGTCGACCTTCGCCAGCAATCCGTTGTGGCAAGTCGTCAATGGCCCCTTTCGGCTGCAGAGTTTCGAATCTGCTACTGGTGCATACACACTCGTTCCCAACTCGAATTACACCGGACCGAGACCCTCGACGGTCGAGGCGGTGAAGTTCCTGCCGTTCACCTCCACATCAGCGATGCTCAATCAGCTCAAGGCAGGCGAGCTGACAGTCGCTGCTCTGGATGCAAGTTTCGCGTCGCAGGCCTCCGATCTGGAAAAACAGGGGTATCACGTGTACGGCCGACCCGGCCCGACACAGTTCAATCCGGTGGTGATCAACTTCAAGAACACCACGAACAACTTCGACAAGGTTATCGCCCAGCTGTACATACGGCAGGCGTTGCAACATCTTATCGATCAGCCCGGTTACATCAAGAGCCGCGGGATCTACGGCGGCGCCGGTGCACCGTCGTACACGCTCGGTCAAGCCGGCACTCGCTTCGCCCCGTCATTCGGGGAGGACGCCCCGTACCCCTATGACCCTGCCGCGGCCGAAAAGCTTCTCACCGAACATGGTTGGGAGGTCGGCGACGATGGGACAAGGACGTGTGTCAGTCCCGGAACCGGTCCCGGCAACTGCGGTGCCGACATCCCTGCCGGACAGACCCTCAGCTTCAATCTGCTCTATGCGAACTCGCCAGCGAGCATCGCCAACCGCAATATCGCGTTCATCTCCGCGGCACAGCAAGTCGGCATCACGATCAGCGGGGAGGCCAAGTCCCTCAACTTCCTCTACGAGAACGCCGACAACAATGCCGCGCCGGCCTATCAGGACCAGTGGGCCCTGGCAGACGAAGGGAGTTTCAACACAGCGGCCTACCCCTCCGCAATTCGCTATCTGGCGACCGGAGCCTCGTACAACCTCGGCCATTACAGCGATCCCAAGGCTGACGCCCTGATGGATGCCTCGAAGAACTCGACCGACCCGAACGCGATGGTGACCGAGACGACCTTCGTCGGAGAGAACTTGCCCTACTTGTTCATGCCGAACCCCTCCACCATCGCTGTTTGGAAGTCCGACATCTCCGGTCCGCCGACCGCGTTTGCGAACATCACGCGCTACGGATTGGGCGTCCTGGACCCACAGCTCTGGTACTTCCACTCCTAGATCACCACAAGAAGGCCGTCAGCAGACTTCGTAGAATAGAAAGACGACAACATGGCATGGTACGTGCTTCGGCGCCTGGCGATTTCGCTCCTGGTATTGATTGGGATCTCCGCGGTGGTGTACTTTCTGCTCCACTTTGTGCAAGGCAGCCCTGGGCGTGCAGTGTTGGGCCAGAGGGCATCTCCCGAAGCAGTGGCCGCGTTCAACAGTGAGCACGGCTTCGATCGACCGATCATCGAGCAGTACCTCAGCTACCTCAACGAGCTGGTTCACGGAGACCTCGGCTACTCCTACAAGTTGAACCAAAGTGTCGCGACGCTCCTGCAGCAGAACGCCGGCCGTAGCGCCATGCTCTCGTTGGCGGCTCTGGTACTGGCGCTCGTCGTCGCGATACCCCTGGGGATCTGGCAGGCAGTCAAACGCAACAGCATTGTCGACCACACAGCCACTGCCGCGTCGTACACGCTGTATGCGACGCCGCAGTTCCTACTCGGCCTGATCCTCATCGCGCTCTTCAGTCAGGCCATCCCGATCTTCCCTTCCCAAGCGTCCCAGTCACCTTCGCCGTGGGTGATCTTCACAGACCCCAAAGCCATGGCGCTGCCGGTCATCACGATCGCCCTCACCAGCGTCGCAGTCTTCTCCCGCTACCAGCGAACTGCCACTCTGGATCAACTCGGACAGGACTACATCAAGGTGGCGCGAGCCAAGGGACTGCCCGAGCGGTTGGTCCTGACCCGACATCTGTTGCGTAATTCCTGCCAACCGCTCATCACAGTGGTGGGTCTGTCGATTCCCGCACTACTGGCGGGAAACCTGATTGCCGAGACTGTATTCAACTACTCGGGCCTCGGTCTGCTGTTCCTCAACAGCCTCCAACGTGAGGACTACCCGGTACTACTGGCCTACACCCTGATCGGTGGCACATTGACGGTATTCGGAAACCTCATCGCCGACGTCGCGCTAGCCATCACCGACCCCCGGATCGAGCTGTCCGCATGAGTACACCAACACAAGTGCCCACAAAATCGGCTGAGAAAAGTACAAGCACGGAAGTGCCCGCGAAGTCGGCGGCGTTGGGGGCCATGCTTCGTCGACTGCGAGCACATCCGCTCGGCCTCGTCGGCCTGCTACTGCTCTTGTTGCTCACTGGTTTCTGCTTTCTCGGGCCGTACATCTATCACACCGACCAGACCTATGTGAGCCTCGCGGATGCCGCGCTGCCGCCGACCAGCGAACATCCCCTCGGCACCGATGCCAACGGTTTCGATGCTCTCGGGCGCTTGATGAAAGGCGGCCAGGTCTCCCTGCAGATCGGTCTGCTCGCCGCGGTTACTGCAACCGTGATCGGCACCCTGTACGGCACCATCGCCGGCCTCGCCAAAGGCTTCCTCGACGGAGCCATGATGCGCCTGGTCGACATCTTGCTGTCGGTGCCGTTCCTGCTTGTCGTTCTCATTTTGTCTGCACGATTCACCGCCAGCGCCGTATCGCTGGGTCTGATCATCGGTGCGTTTTCATGGCTTGTGCCCGCCAGATTGGTTCGAGGCGAGGTCTTGTCGCTGCGCGTACGAGAGTTCGTGCTGGCAGCTCGGGTAATGGGTGCATCGCGTCCGAGACTGATCCTGACGCATCTGGTCCCGAATGCCCTCGGCGTGATCATCGTCAACATCACCTTTCAGGTTGCCGACGCCATCCTGATCGTCGCCACCCTCGGGTTCCTCGGCTTCGGGCTGTCCTACCCCTCGACGGACTGGGGTGGCCAACTATCGGACGGTGCCACCTACATCGCCGATGGTTACTGGTGGCTCGTCTATCCAGTCGGCGCATGCATCATTCTCACCGTGCTGGCCCTGAACCTGCTCGGAGAGGCTCTTCGCGAGATGTTTGCGCGCCAGACCAATTGACAGCGGCACTCGGCGCGATCGGATCGCCAGATGCCGAGTGCCTAAACATAACCAGTCACAGAGGAGCAAAAGTTGTCGATTTTCAACCCGGAGGAACAGACGATGTCCATCGATCTCGTGGTGCGTGGTGGCATGGTTGCTGACGGAACAGGGGGACCCCTTCGCCGTGCCGACGTCGCGATCAGCGCTGATCGGATCGTAGCGGTCGGCGAGGTTCCCCCCACCAGTTGCCAGGAACTGTCGGCTGAAGGCGCAGTCGTGGCACCCGGGTTCATCAACGTGCTCAGCCACGCCTACGACACGCTTCAACTAGATCCGCGCGGGCTGTCAGATCTCTATCAAGGCGTCACCACGGAGGTCTTCGGGGAAGGCTTCTCCATGGGGCCGGTCAGCGGCGAGATGGGTGAGATCATCGACGCCGAACCGCTTCCCTCAGGCGTACGGAGGAACTGGCCGCGACTCAACGACTTCCTCGATCACCTGGCGATGACCGGCGTTGGCCCGAACATCGCCAGTTTTGTTGGTGCCCACAACCTTCGCATGATTCATGCCGGCGCGGACAATCGGGCCCTTACCGAAGAAGAACTCAGCTCGGCGTGCCGAATACTCGACGACGAGCTCACCGCGGGCGCCCTTGGCGTCGCCTCGGCGTTGATCTACTCGCCGGGCAGCTACGCAAGCACTGCCGAGCTCACCGCATACGCGAAAGTGCTCGCCCAGCACGATGCGCTCTATATCTCGCACATTCGTAACGAGGCGGATCGGCTGCTCGACGCCATCGACGAACTGATTGACATCGCTCGTGTAACATATACGCGCGCAGAGGTTTACCATATCAAGGCCTCCGGTCGGCAGAACTGGCCGGCGATGAGCAAGGCGATCGACAAGATCGAAGCCGCACGCCTTTCGGGTCTGAGCGTCAGTGCCGATATCTATCCCTACGAGGCTGGTGGGACACTTCTGAGTGCGTGCATTCCGCCGCAGTTTCACGAGGGCGGCCGCGTTGCGCTGTTGACCCGACTGGCAGAACCCGGGACTCGCGCCGCCATCAAGACATCGATCACCCACCCGGGTGCGGACTGGGAGAACCTCTACCTCGGGTCGGGAGGTGCCAGCGGCATCCTGATGCTCGGAGGGATAGAGCCAGACGTCGGAGGTCGAACCTTGGCTGAGATCTCCACTGACCGTGGAGACCCCGATCCGATCGACACTTTGCTCGACCTCGTGACTGCCGACCCAGATCTACTGGCGACCTACTTCGAGATGACAGAGGAGAATATTCATCTCGCACTACAAAGTCCGTGGGTCTCGATTTGTTCTGACTCGGAAGCTTCGCCCGCAGAGGCGCCGTTCAACGAGGCGCCCACCCATCCTCGCGCGTATGGTGCATTCGCTCGGGTCCTGGGCCCGTACGTCCGTGCGGGTGTTCTCCCTCTCGAAGACGCCGTCCGGCGCATGACCAGCCTGCCCGCGGAGAATCTCCGACTGCTCGATCGGGGTCAGGTTCGGGTGGGCGCCTTCGCGGATCTCGCCGTATTCGAGCCGGAAGCGGTTAAGGACCTTGCCACCTATCGAGAACCACATTGCTACGCAACGGGTATGCGGCATGTGTTGATCAACGGCGCAATTGCTTTCCAAGATGGCCTACCGACCGGCCGGCTCGCCGGCCGCGCGCTGCGTCGGGGCGGATCATACGAGGGATGACGGGACAAATGTGGGCGACTGACGGCATCCCTGACGGTACTTCCAGATCAGGTAGGTAGCGGTCACCCTAAACCCCTTCGCCGAAGGTCTGCGCCCAGCTGGATCTGTAACCGTGACAGCCATTTGCCTGTCACGGTTACAGATCTGTTCGAGGCTGTATCTGGTGCCGTGGGGTGCTCGTGTTGAATGTGGCAGCCGTTGAATGTGACAGTGGATGAATATCTTTGGAAAGCTGCCGGATTCATGTAACTAGTTGCCTTGCAATATAATTGAAAACAGATGGGTCGACCGAAATTCGGTCGACCCATCTGCTCTGCTACGGCGTTACGACAGGCTTGCTCCGCCTCCGAAGAACGAGACGAGACCAAGGGCGGCGGTAATGCCGCCGATCACTCCAGCGATACCGCTGAGAACCGTGACGGCATTGTCAATTGCAGTCAGGTCAGATTCAGATGAACCCATTGAAAGCTCCTTGCTTGTAAGGGATTTGCGAAGGCGGAATACGAAGACGGATCAGATTCCGCGAATCGCGGGGAATTTGTTACCCGCATCACAGTAGGTGTGAACGCGGCTTCAGTCAATAGATCTATCCCGAAATCTGTTGATACAAAACGTCTTAATGTTTTGTCTGACATCGGCATGACCCAAATATGAAAGGATGCACGGAGTTCGTCTCGGGCCTGAAACCTGATCTGCGTGTCTCCGGGCCGGAGTTGGGGTGAGAGAGACCTCGAGATGCCCGTTCCTTCTGAACTTGCGAAACAGGCCTTTGGTGAGTGGGTTCTTCAGCACTGATGGGGCGGTGAGGGGCACAACGATCTGAGCATGTCGCCCGGGTTGAGACGTCCGGCAACATGCTCAGATCTCTGCGTGAAGTTCAGATCTTCGTTTCACATAGGTGTTGCTGTTACACATAAGGATTTGCATCCATTGTGGACGAGAAGAACTCAGGGATGGGCTAACTGATGGTGAAACATTCGGTCTTCGAGGAGTTGGCGCACTGCGCCGGCCGATTGCAGTGACTCGCTCCGGCTGGGACTATGCATCAACCTTCTTGAAAAGCCTTGTCATGTAGAGATGTTCGTCTCCGTCGACCGTGACGCGCGCAGCTTCGAAAGACGCACCTGCAAGCTCGATGAGGAACCGAGATCGAGACAAAGGCTGGACTGGCAGCGGAGGCATCGGCGGCTCGCCGGTGATCTCTACTTTCGCAACCATACGGACCTGGTACTCACCATCGTCCTTGCGGCTCAGTTCGATTCGATCCGTTGTCGTCTCGTAGGCGCCGACTAGCTCCGACAAATCAGTCTCGCCGGGCTCCGCTTCCGGTTCCGGGTAGGTCAGACCGAGAGCGTGTGCGATCTCAGTCTCGATGTCGTGAGCCAGTGCGGCACCGCGGTGCGAATTTGTCAGCACCCCGATTGCGATGCCCAACTCGGGGAATGTATGCAACTGAGCGATCTGACCGATCACGCCACCGGAGTGATGTACGCATGCCACGCCATTCCAGTCTGAGATGATCCATCCCAATCCCCAACCCTGATCAACGGTGGACAGGCCGGTGAGGTCGAACTGCGGTACCCGCATCGCCGCCACCGACTTTTCCGAGAGGATTCGTTCGCCCGTCAACCCCAGCCCGTCGCGCAGGTGCGCCGCCGCGAACGCCAGTAGATCGCCCATGGATGCGGTGATGGTGCCGGCCGGTCCCACTGAACGTGGAAGTGCCCAGCGTGTAGTCGGCAGCACGTTCTCTGCTGACTCCTGGTCTGGGTTGGCAAGATGGCCGACGGCCGCACGGAACAGGATGGCATCATCAGATCTGGTGACCGTTTGGGTCAAACCCAGTGGGCCGTAGATTCTTTCAGAGAGTGCCTGGTCCCAGGTCTGCCCTCGTAGTGCCTCGACGATTCGGCCGGCGACGACGAACGCGGTATTGCTGTAGCTGAGGTGCCCTCCGGCCGAGGTGACACTGATTGCGCTCGCCAACCCCGCGACGTATTTTTCGAGGCAGTCGTCGCCGTCGCCGGTGTCGGTGAAAACATCCCCGTCGATACCAGAAGTGTGCGTGAGCAATTGGCGGACTGTGACATTCTTCGTATTGTCGGCATCGGCGATCGTGAATTCCGGAAGCACCTCGACGACGGGGGTGTCGAGGGTCAGCAAGCCCTCGTCCACCAACTGCATGACGAGAGTCGTCGTCCATATCTTCGTGATCGATCCGATCTGAAACAATGTGTCGGCGTCGACCTCCACCTTCGTCTTGAGGCTAGTCAGACCGGTGGTCAGCACACGCACGTCCGCGCTGCCGTCATCGGCCAGTGCAATAACACCAACCTGGGCGCCCGGCACCGAGTGCTTGGCAGCCAATTCGTCGAGTCGTTGCTGCCAATGCGGTGAGTTCAGCAGGTCTGCAGCCAATTTCGTAGGCATATCGATTTTCCTTGTTCGGTTTCGGAGTTGATTTGGTTCAAGTTCTTCTGCGACCGCCACCGAGTCAGCTGGCTTGGCAGATCGTTCACAGCCGGATCTGGAAAGACATCTGAACGGAGAATTTGTCGGTGCACTCGAGGAATCGGTTTCGTCGAATGGCAGCCCTGCGCTCGGGAGGCGTTACGACAACCATCGCTGCGACTTGGTACCGGCTGATCATGGTGCAACGGTAAGCGTGTGTCGATGCAAAGTATTCGTCGGCCGCGACGAGGCCGATAGTCAAGATCCATCTGATCGGACAAAGCCATCGGCCAATCCACGGTCTGCCGGTCATGGGGCAGGAAGGCGATGGCGCCTGTAATGCTTGCATTGATTGTCCGTTCGGCTGCACGAACAGACCGCGCGAGTGTCGTGCCGCCAGACCACGACTGTCGACACTCGGCTAGCAACAATCATGGAATCAGTCGCCCCACCCGAGCCGAAGGACGAACACCATGTCGAGAGAAACGCTTGTCATCCCCATCGAGGATCAGTTGGATGCCGCGATGGCCCGTGTTGCGAGCCTGGCGACGGCACCGGGCTCGCAGGCTGCGTTGATGCGCCACGGTGAGCTGATCTGGACAGGCACTCAGGGCTTGGCGAGGGTCGACCAAACCGTCCTTGTCTCCGACGAAACGCCGTTTTGCTTGGCCAGCTTCGGCAAACTGATACTCGCAGCATGCACGTTGCATCAGGTCGAGCGCGGAGTCATCGGACTCGACCGGCCGATCTCGATGTATCTGGGCCCCGATGTGCCCGGCGCTGACACAGTGACGGTTCGTATGTTGCTCACGCATACGTCAGGCTTTCCGGATATCTATGCATCGCCGGGGATGGAGGTGCTGTTTCCTCCCGAGTTGGAGGAATCCCTGTGTGACGCTGCCGGTTCGGACTCCGCTGTGCGCAATGTCTACGATCCGAACCGGCCGTTCACTTGGACGATGCTGGCCGAGGCTCTTGGTCCCCCCGTCGATTCGGGACGCCGTTGGGACTATTCCAATACCGGATACATCGTGCTGGCCCGGGTACTGGTGCAGGCGCTCGGCGGCGAGGAGCAGATGGAACGTGCCTGTTCGGACCTCATTCACTCAGTCGGCGGCCACTATTCGATGAACGACGATTTACTGACCCTGCGACGGTCCCCGCGCTTGGCCGAGTCGTTGGCCCGGGGCTATCAGCGGTTGTCGGACGGCTTGTTCCACGACACTTATGCAGCATGGCAGCCGTCCGGCATACCGTCTGACCTTTTCGGTCTTCCGTTCGGCGACGGCCTGTTCGCGGGTACCGCGATCGGAGCAGCACAGTTTCTCGACAGCTTGTTCGTTCGCAAGACGCTGCTCGGTTCGGCGACCCTGGAGCAGATGATTTCGGCGACGCCGCAGGCCATTGCCGGACCGGCAGAACCAGTCCGGATCAACAGTTACGGGATGGGAACGTTCCGCACACAGGTGGGTAGCACCGTCTGGCAGGGCCATAGCGGTACGTACGGTGGGTACACCGCAATGGGTGCAAGTGAGATGTCAGCCGGCGTCACGCTGGTCGCAGTCACAAACGGCCTCCCTGCTGTGGGTGCTACTCCGTCCGCTGGGATAGTGGAAACTCCTGCCGGGACAGTGTGGAATGCGCTTGCCGCGGTCTGTGCGGACCATTTCGAGTCGGGGCGTTAACTACGGAGGATTCGCCGAACTTGATTCGATCGGAGGAAAAAGCGCGTCGATTTATGTCCGCTGCGACGATACTAGTGATCTATCACACGCCATAGTATTCGTGAATGCTCAGCTCAATCGCGACAAACCGCCGCAGTCTTGGCCGGATTTTGGACCATCTCGGCGCGACGCTCCTCGAGAAGTTGGCCGGATCGATCATGGACCACCACGCGCTCGGAGGCGTGGTCATCTACGATTCCGCCGACGATCTGGTGATAGCTGAACGCTCGATCGTGCTTGGTGTCGGGGTCCACGATCATGACGGGATCTGCCGACTGCTGCGCGAACTCGGAAATCGCAACGCTGCGGCGCTGGTCGTGCGCGCACCGATCACTGTTGATGCTTCGATGACGCTCGCAGTCCAGCGATCGGGTGTGACGCTGCTCGGCCTGGTGGAAGGAGCATCCTGGACGCAGTTGGTCGCGATGTTGCGCACGTTGCTCGCAGAAGACGATATCGGCGGCTCCATGACCGAGTTCATCGGCGGGATGCCCTCCGGTGATCTGTTCTCGCTCGCCAACGCGATTGCAGCCTTGCTGGACGCGCCACTCACGATCGAGGACAGAAGCTCCAACGTCCTGGCGTTTTCAGGACGCCAGGACGAAGCCGACCTCTCCCGTGTCGAAACGATTCTCGGCCGCCGGGTCCCAGAGCGTTACCTCCGTTCACCTGAGTCCCGAAGCGAGTTCGAGCAGCTCCATCGCAGCGAGGATCCGGTCTTCCTCCCTGGCTGGACTCTCGATGACGACGAGCACGCCATGGCGCGCGTCGCCATCGCCGTGCGCGCGGGTGAGGAGGTGCTCGGCTCGATGTGGGCCGCCGTCCGTGAGCCTCTGAGCGACGAACGCAACCAGGCTTTCGCTGATTCCGCGAAGCTGGTCGCGCTGCACATGCTGCGCTTTCGTGCCGGAAGTGATGTCGAGCGACGGCTACGCGCAGACCTGGTGAACACTGCGCTCGAAGGCGGCCCGTCGGCACCTGAGGCGGCCGGGCGACTCGGCCTCATCGGTCGACCGGTGGCGGTACTTGCACTCGGCCTGAACTGGACAGCGGAAAGCGCCGGGGCCGCCGACAGCGCACCGATGCACGCCGCCAGTCTGCAGCGCGCCGCCGACGCCTTGGCTCTTCACCTGACGGCTCTGCAACCTGGCTCGGCCGTTGCAGTGCTCGGAGACCGGGCCTACGCGATCGTGCCGCTACTCGGTAACGCTCCGGATCATGCCAAGCGGACACACCTCATGGCTCAGGGGTTTCTCGACCGAACCGGTCAAAACCTTTCGGCATTGATCGGAATCGGCCCACTCGCCATGGACGGTGGGAGCCTTCCGAATGCCCGACGCGGTGCCGACCAAGCGCTGCGAGTGCTGCGGCACGAGGGAGGGAAACGCCGCGTGATTGCCGCGGAAGACGCTTACATCGATTCATTGATGCTCGATTTTTCGGATCTGGTCGCTGCGCGAGGCAACGCAGTTTCACTGCCCATCGCGCGGCTGCTCGCCTACGACGCCAAGCACCAGGCACACCTGGTGAAAACCTTGCGCTACTGGCTCAATGCATTCGGTGATGTCAGCATCGCCGCCCGACAGGCCTACGTCCACCCGAGCACGTTCCGCTATCGGATCCGTCGTGTCTCAGCGGTCAGCGGTCTCGATCTCAACGACCCGCAGCAACGATTCGCAGCCATGCTGCAGCTGCGCCTGCTGGAAGTGCGGCAGCTTCCCGGCAATACCCAGGAGATTCCTGACGCCTGCGACAACACTGTCGAACTCGGCCAGTGATGTTGGTCTGGGCGAACCATCCCTGACCCTCCGATATGCGCGGATGGACGATTCAATCGCGGCAGGACTGCGAAAGGCTGGGGTGAATCAGTCGATCGAAGGAGCCTTGTGTGACCCCCGTGCTAGCGACATTTGAACAACTGTCGAAGCAGATGCTGATCGATATCGGCACTCTGGTCAGGTGTGAGTCCCCGTCGTCGGACCTGGAAGCCGTGGCTGCCAGCGCCGACGCTGTTGCTCTGGTTGGAACCGCACTGTTGGGCGTCGAGCCGGAACGCGTCATCGTCGACGGATGCACTCATCTGCGATGGCGTCTCGGCGAAGGGCCTCGCAGAGTATTGCTGCTGGGTCACCACGACACCGTGTGGCCACTCGGCTCGCTCGAAACTCATCCATGGTCTGTCGAGGATGGAGTCATACGCGGACCTGGATCGTTCGACATGAAGATTGGCGTTGTCATGGCGCTCTACGCAGCCGCACACGTCGACAGGGGAGCACCGATAACCGTGCTTGTCACCGGCGACGAAGAGACGGGTTCTGATACTTCCCGCGCGCTGATCGAACAGTCTTGTCGAGACGTCGCAGCAGTACTGGTACTCGAAGCATCGGCCGATGGAGGCGCCTTGAAGACGGCGCGGAAGGGAATCTCCGACTATCGAGTGGTGGTGTCGGGACGCGCGTCGCACGCAGGGCTCGAGCCGGAGGCCGGCATCAATGCCGCCCTGGAATTGGCGCATCAGATCATCAGGATCGCCGCAATCGGTTCGACAGAACTCGGAACCACCGTGGTGCCGACAGTCGTCTCTGGTGGCACCACGACCAACACAGTGCCGGCATCAGCCGAGGTCACGGTCGACTCACGTGCATGGAGCCGGGAGGAGCAGCAGCGCGTCGATCGCGAGATCAGGGCACTACGTCCGGTTCTTCCAGGTGCCAGGCTTGTTGTCACCGGAGGTCCGAACCGACCTCCGTTGGAGCGCGAGATGTCCGCTGAATTGTTCGCGATTGCTGCGCGAGTCGCAGACGAGGCCGGACTCGGACGCCTTGGTGAGTCCCACGTGGGTGGAGGGTCCGACGGAAATCTGACGGCAGGTCTGGGAGTGCCGACCCTCGATGGTCTCGGAGCAGTCGGCGGCGGGGCCCACGCGGATCATGAACACGCGCTCGTCGAGGAGATTCCCGTGCGAACTGCGCTCGTGACAATGCTGGTGAATCGACTGACCGAACCAGTGCCGTCAGACGAACGAGTGCCGAAGAAATAGTGGAGCTGGACAGTGTTCCGCTCGCCCGAATGGGCAATCCTCGACTTATGACCACTTTTGCTGAACAAGCGCGAGACGTCGCGCGAACTGAGACGTCGCGGATTGCCGCGATCGCCGCCGCTCAGGCGGCAGACCGATCAGGAGTGGCGATCCGCGCGCTGATCTCAATCGACGACATGCAGAGGGGTGTCGAACTGATCGATCAGATCTGGCGGCCAACTGACGGAATGTCGATCATGAACGTCGAGGTTCTTCAAGCGCTTGCCGGTACCGAAAGCTATGTCTGTGGGGTTTTCGCGGGCGACCAGATTCTCGGCATATCTGTCGGGATGTGGGGCGTGCCGTCGACTTTGTCACTGCACAGCCATATCGCCGGGGTGGCGGACAGTGCGCGCGGCCGAAATATCGGGTTCGCTCTCAAACTCCACCAGAGAGCCTGGGCCATGGCGCGGGGCATCAAGACCATCACGTGGACGTTCGACCCCCTGGTCAGCAGGAATGCGCACTTCAACCTTTCCAAGCTCGGCGGCACTGCTCGCGTCTACCACGTCAATCATTACGGGACGCTGCTCGATGACCTCAATGGCGAAGACGAGACTGACCGCCTCAAACTCGAATGGGACCTCGCGAGTTCTCGCGCTTCGAGCTGCGCAGCGCTCGAGCAACGAAACAGCGCCCAGGTGCATACAGAGCCAATGCTGTCGAGAGACCCCCTTGGCCGGCCATCACTGGAGGACACGTCCGCGGCCGATGTATCCGTGGCGGTGCCCACCGACATCGAGGCGCTTCGTCACTCGGATCCTGGGCTCGCCTCCGAATGGCGCCTCGTGATACGGGAGGTTCTGGGAACCCTGCTCGCCGAAGGTGGGCAGGTCGAGGATTTCGACCGTCGTGCAAACGCGTACATCGTGTCCAAAGGGACGGCAGTATGAAGATCGATAGCTTCGAAATCAGGCGGGTTCAGATGCCGCTCGTGTCGCCTTTCCGTACCTCGTTCGGCATCGAGACCGAACGGGAAATGTTGGTGGTGCGGGTTCGCGCTCCAGACGGCGACGGCTGGGGTGAATGCGTCGGCATGTCAGACCCGCTCTACTCCTCGGAGTACGTCGATGGCATCGACGACGTACTCAAAAGGTTTCTCATCCCAGATCTGTTGTCGATGGATGCGGTCTCGGCGCACCTCGTGGCGCCTCGCCTCGCCAAGTACAAGGGGCATCGCATGGCAAAAGCCGCCCTCGAGATGGCGATCATGGATGCGGAGTTGCGGAGCCAGGGCATTTCGTTCGCGCAAAGTCTGGGCGCGGTGGTCGATCACGTCCCGAGCGGAGTCTCGGTCGGAATCATGGACTCCATTCCAGAACTACTTGATGCTGTCGGTTCCTATATCGACGAGGGATACGTCCGGATCAAGCTCAAGATCGAACCGGGATGGGATGTCGATCCTGTCCGCGCCGTGCGTGAGCGCTTCGGCGACGAGGTAATGCTCCAGGTTGACGCCAACACCGCCTATACCCTCGGCGATGCCCCTCAGCTGGCGAAGCTGGACCCTTTCGGGTTGCTCCTGATCGAACAACCGCTTGACGAGGAGGATGTCCTGGGGCACGCGGACCTCGCGGCTCGCATCAAGACGCCGATCTGTCTCGACGAGTCGATAGTGTCGGCCCGGTCTGCCGCCGATGCCATCAGACTCGGCGCGTGCTCGATCGTCAACATCAAGCCCGGCCGTGTCGGCGGCTATCTCGAGGCTCGACGCATCCATGATGTGTGCGCCGCACACAACGTGCCGGTGTGGTGCGGCGGAATGCTGGAAACGGGTCTCGGAAGGGCGGCGAACGTTGCGTTGGCTGCACTCCCCGGTTTTACCTTGCCCGGTGATGTGTCCGCTTCCGACAGGTTCTATCAAGTCGATCTGACGGAGCCGTTCGTGCTTGAAGGCGGTGGGCTCCGTGTCCCCGATGGACCAGGGCTCGGCGTGGACCCACTGGCGGATCGGCTGAAGGAATTCACGGTTCGTGCGGCGGAAGTCCAACGCTGAGATCGCAGAACTCTCGAATCGTCGCTCTCCGACCATTTCGCATTGAAAACGGCTGAAGCGGAACCGAGTCATTTTGCGGTCTGGGGCGTGGTGAGTTGTGCTGCCGTGATGAGCTACGGAGCCCGACAGTCGGGCGAGCTACATCGCGCAGCGCGGTTGGCAGTGAGCCGGCACAGCAGAGAATTCTGTGAGCCGCCGCCGCCGACGGCGATTGTCTCGATTCTCGACCCGGCAAGTGCTCCGGCTGCGCACATCCGTGTCGCGATGATGCTCGACGGCAAGATAGTCGAAGTGGATTCTACCGAACCGGTTTCCGACAATCCGGCACACCCGTTCACACAGAAACTGCAGATGTCTGCACCAGTGGCGGGTCCCGACGAGCAGAGGATCCGCCTTGAGCGGCGCCGCGAGTCTTGCCGGTTCCCAGACCGGAAGGCTGACCAAATCGGTTTGAGGCCTTGAGCTGTTGTGCCGAATCCCGAGCCTTGGTTCCGAAGCCGATCGGCCGACGCCAACAACACCGCCTTTGTCAACCGATCTGTTCGCCATGGGTGGAGCGTGGGACGATCGAACTCACTAATTCGCGAACACGGTTTGCCGCGCCGCGAAGTCGTTCTGCTGCTTTCGGATTCCGGAGGGCCGCGGCGGCCAATGACTTTGCAACAGTGGCGACTTCATCGCCGCCGGGGATCAGTAGGAGGTCGGCGCCGGCCAGGAGACTTGCGAGTGCGGTCTCTTCGGGTGACCGCCCAAGCATCGTTGCGGGGGAATCCAGATCGTCACTCACGACGACGCCGCGGAAGCCCAGATCCTCTCGCAGTGCTCGGATCGTGATGCTCGAGGTCGTCGCCGGAGCGGTTGGATCGACAGCTTCGACGATGGCCGGTCCGACCATCATGCCGGAAACGCCGGCGTGGACGACAGCCTTGAATGGTGTGAGAGTTTCTGCGCTCCAGTCCTTTGCGGCGACGGCTGTGTCCTTTAGTGCGGGGTCGTGTTCGAGTACAGGGAACCCCGGGAAGTGTTTTGCGATTGCCGCGACTCCAGAGGTCTGGACGCCGTGAACGAAGGCCACTGCGATGCGAGCGATTTCCGAATGCGGTAGGTCGAGTGTGCGTTCGAACAACCAGGGATTGTTGCCTTCCAGGCGATCGAGTACGGGCGACAAGAATGCATTCACGCCCATCTCACGGGCGGCGAACGCCACTGATCGGGCAACATTTTCGATGTTCGTATCGGTCATTTTCGTTAGCGCGTCGGTTGAGGGGAACTGGGGAACGAGCGTATGGAGGCGCTGGATGCCCCAGGGTTCCTGATCGACTGCGACGAGCAACGGCGTGTCAGTGCTCGAGTCCAGGGCGCTGGTCAGTTTGCGGAGTGATTGACCGGTTTCATTCTCGCGGCGAGCAGATGTCATTCTGCGGGATACGTACTCCTCGCGGGATTCGCCGAGGATGACCGCAACGGTTCCGGCGCGGAGAAGATCAGCGAGCCAGGTTTCGACGTGATCCGAATCGAACGCTGGGAACATCACTGTGTGTGCGTCGCGCTCGAGAGTTGAATAGTTTGACATCGAGGGTCCTGTTTCTCGCACACAGGTGCGCTTGTCGGTATTTGTTCAGGTAGTGCTCGAGGGATTCGTAGTACTTGTGCATTGGACTTCGGCGTGACCTGGAGCGACGTCATCAGCGGTGTTACGCGCGTTGACCTTTCAGCCGTGGCTGTTTCTGGAATTGTCGAATCTCTACGTATCCTCGACCGGATACTGCCCACCGGGTGAGCGCAGATCCAGACCAACAACATCGCCGGCCACTACGAGGCGGTCAAACACGGTGTTGGGACCGCGCCCTTACTGACGTACATCGGCGCGACCGACGATGACCTCCTGCCGGTGGTTCGTTGTCCAAAAGGTGATGGCAGTTATGTGCGGACGTTGATCATCGCAGGTAAGTGATCGTCAAATTCTTTCGAATGATCAGAAAAGATGTATGATTTTAGTCATGGTGATTGATGGTAGACAGGTCGCGATAGTGCGAGCATTGAAGAACTCCGAGTCGGTATCCGTGACGGACCTCGCACGCGATCTGAACACTTCCGAGGTGACAATCCGTCGGGACCTCGCCGAACTGGAAACTGCCGGGGTGCTCAGAAGGGTGCGGGGCGGGGCCGTGAGTGCCATGTTGCGTGGTGATGAGCTTCCGTTCGTCCTGCGCGAGATGGAGGGGGTGATGGAGAAGGCTCGAATCGCTTCCGCCGCAGTCAATTTGATTGCCGATGGCGAAGCAGTGTTGCTCGACAGCGGTACGACGGGGCTGGCAGCAGCACACGAGTTGTCGTCTCGCAATGTCACCGTGATGCCGTTGGCGGCGCACGCGATTCCCGTTCTCATGGAGGCTGCAACGGTGAGATTGTTACTGCCTGGAGGAACGGTCCGTAGCGGGGAGACCTCCATGGTGGGTCCGATGGTGGAGCAGAACCTCGCTGCGCTGAGATTCGACACAGTTTTGCTGACCTGCTGCGGACTCAGTCGAACGAGCGGGGTTACCGCCTACGACATGCAGGATGCGGCGGTCAAACGTGCTGCTCTGGGGTCGTCTACGCGTGTGATCGCCATGGCCGATTCGAGCAAATTCACTCGGACAGCACTTGCAGTCGTTTGTGCGCTCGATCGGATCGACGTGTTGGTCACCGATGTCGGGGCCCCTCAGGACGTGGTGGCGGAGTTGAGGGACGAGGGGATACAGGTGCTCTGTGTCTGAGTATCAGACTGTTTCTGACGGTGAAGGCTGACGGACCGAGCCCAACGACGGAGTTGGCGGGCCCAACCTGCAATTCGATCAGATGTTGAGTTGCGTTGCAGTGAAACAAATTCAATGATTGTTCGATCGAGGTGACGGCGTGGTGATCATGGGTCGGTTCAGTGAGCGTTTTCTGATTCTCCGCATTCGCGTAGTTTTGTGGCGTGCCGACCGGGAACGTACGCGAACTCTGCTGCGTGAGTTCGGTGAGTTCGTCGACATAGGTGGGGGCGCGGATATCGATGCTGTGCTCGATCTCGAAGGCTCGAGTGTGTACACGGACGAGCGGGCCATTCTTGCCGGGTTGCGTTTGGCGGCCATAATGCGCTGTCAGAGCCGCTGACGACCTCCCGTGCAGACGGTCACTGCTTCCGAGTCATGGTGATCGGTGTCCGCACCCCCTAGTTGATGCCGCCTGGGGTCTAGCCTCAATCGCGGTCGGCAAGGTTTGAGAGGGTGGATTTGCCGACGTACAGGTGGGCCTGCATTCCGTATTGCTTTGCAGCGGAGATATTTTCAGGTCGATCATCGACGAAAATGATGTCTTCTGCGCTGCCGCCGATTGCACTATGTGCCTGTGAAAAAATTTCCCGGTTGGGTTTGACCATCTTCAGGCTCGCACTGAAGATGAGTTTATCGAAGTATCGGGCCAGTTCGGAACCTGTAATTGCTGAGGCTAATTCGTTCGGTGCGTTCGACAGTAGATGCAGTTTCGAGCCGCGGCGGTGTTGATTCTCGATCCATGCGACGCTATCGCGATCGAAGTGCATCCACCCTGCGATATCGATCTCCACAAGGGCCTTCAATATGTTCGGATCGATTGGAACTGGTTGCGCTAGAACATTTTTCCAGTAGTCGTGTGCGGACTGGCCGGCGTCATATGCCGGTCGAAAGGCCCAGTAGTTGGTAGTGAAGTCGATTCGATCCATCCCCGTCACGGCGATCAGTTCGTCGATGGATTGCGGATCCTGGGGTTGAGAGATGACCTCGCCGTAGTCGATCAAGTATGTGGGCATCAAAGACTCCTTCACGTTTTGCTCGTAGCTGTGCGATGTTCGTCGCGCGGGCGACGGAACAGGAAAGTTACGGAACCGGGTTATTGCTGGCGCACCTGTCCGGGCGCATCTCAATCGTACAACAAAAATGATCAATCGAAAACATTCGATGATCAAGTAGGAGTTTGCGATCTTCCGTTCCGATCGTTTTCGGGCTGAAGCAAACTCTGTGGCGCCGGTGTGGATGATTTTGCTGTCAGGTACGGACTCTGTCGTAGGGGTCGCCCGGAATGTGCGCAGCGGGGTGGATCACCCGGAGTTCTTCAGCAAATCGAGCGCCGCGTCCCGACCGCCGCCGAAGGGGTCGGTGCCGATACCGATCCCGTCTGCGACGAGGGCACCTTCGTGAAGCAGCATGATTGCCTCGGCGAGGCGTTCGTCGGCTTGCCCGTCCGTCGCCAGAATGCGCCGAAAAAGGTCCAACATCTCCCGCTTCTGTTCGGCGACAACAGCGAAGACCTGATGTGAGCGATCACTGAACTCAGCGTGGGCGTTGATCATGCTGCACCCCTTTCCTCCGCTCGCCCCGGACCAGGAGGCGGAAGCATCGAACACCGCACTCAACTGTTCGGCGCGGCTCTCGCCGGCGGATGCGAGCTTCTTGTCGCGAAAGGCGCGCCACCGCCGATCTCGGTCCTTCAGGTATTCCACGACGAGACCGTCTTTCGAGCCGAACCGCTCGTACAGAGTTTTCTTCGTGACCCCGGCGTCCAGTGCGACGGTATCCACACCTACGGCATGAATACCCTTTTCGTAGAACAACTTCGACGCCGACTCCAGGATGCGACGCGCTTTCGGAGTCAACTCGGGTACGGATTCCGCTGCCATGGACAAGAGTATACCGATCTGTATAGTCGAACGTGTGAGTAAACAGATCGGTATACCTCGGATCGTAATCCCGAGATCTGTCGTGACGGCTACCTTGTCGGTCCTGTTCGTCGCGTGCTGGAGTTCGGGTTTCATCGGAGCCAAACTCGGGGCCGGCAGTGCCGAGATCCCCACGTTGCTGATGTGGCGGTTCCTTCCGCTCGCGGCGGTGCTCGTCCCGATTGTCTGGCTGTCCGCCCGGCGCCGGAACATGGTGCCGACTCCGCGGGCTCTCGGCAGGCAGGTGGTGATCGGGATGCTCTCTCAGAGCGGCTACCTGTTGTCTGTGTACTGGGCAGTCGATCTCGGCGTGAACACCGGAACCACCGCACTGATCGACGGTATTCAGCCGCTGGTCGCGGCGGCTCTGCTCGGTCCGGTCCTCGGTGTCGCAGTCCCGCGTATGCAGTGGGTCGGGCTGGCGATCGGACTGGGCGGCGTCGCGATGGTCACGGCAGCCGATGCCGGGGCCGGTACATCCGCTCCGTGGTGGGCATACGCGATCCCGTTCCTGGGGATGCTCAGCCTGGTTGCATCCACCTTCGTCCAACAACGCGCTCTCACGACCACGCCACCTCTGCAGGCCCTGGCCATCCACTGCTCGACCAGCGCAATAGTTTTCACGACACTGGCGGTGGCCTCAGGAGTCGCCGTACCGCCAAGCGTCAACACATTCTGGATCGCATTGCTCTGGTTAGTCGTGCTGTCCACGTTCGGTGGTTACGGGCTGTACTGGTTATTGCTCCGTCGCATCGGCATCACTTCCGTCAACACCTTGATGTTCTTGATCGCCCCCGTCACCGCGGTCTGGGGCGCGTTGATGTTCGGAGAATCCTTCACTCCGTTCACCGCGCTCGGCTTGGCGGTGGGGATCCTCGCCGTCGTCGTGGTCACCCGGGTGGACAATCACCAGAAAAAGCGGGGCGAGGGCGAAAATGACTGTCCGGTAAGGGCTCCGATCACTTCGCGCTGATGACTCCCGACCTGGATGTGAACCGCTCGCGGAGCGCGGTGAGTTGCTCTGCGGTGAGCTTCAGTCCGTTGATTGCGTAGTCCTCGACGGTGCCGAAGTGCGTGCGCATTTCGTCGAGAGCGGCGTCGAAGTAGCTGTCACGGACCCCGAGGAGGGGCCGGAGTAGTTCTGCGTCAACGCCTTTGCTGGCGGCGAAGTCGAGGATCGGTTCCGTCATGGGAGCCAGATCGGTATTCGTCTCCAGATAATCGGCGCGTACGTCGGCTTCGTCGGCCCCGAGGAGGAGTAGGAAAGACGTCGCGGCCCACCCGGTTCGATCCTTGCCGGTGGTGCAGTGGAAAAGTGCTGCCCCGGCGCGGTTTTCGTCGATGAGGTCGAGGTAGAACGTGCGATAGGCGTCGAGAGCGGACGGCAGGCTGACGAAGTTGCGGTTGGCTTCCTCCATCTGCGCGATCCCACGGCCGCCGCTGATGGTCTCGGCGTACGCGAGCGGGTCGGTCATGAGTAGTCCGGTGGCCGCTGCATTTTGGGCATTGTCGGCGAGGACGTCTAGCCAGACCGTGCGTGTCGAGTCGGGGAGATTGTCGAGTGCGCCGTCGCGCTCGGCGGCGGTCCTCAGGTCGTAGACGGTCCGGACGTCCAAGTCGGCGACCGCGGCAACGTCGTCGCCGTCGAGTTTCGCGAGCGTCGCCGAACGGTAGAGCGCGCCTGCGCGGACGGTGCCGTCAGCAACGGGAATGCCACCGAGATCCCGGAAGTTCGGGGCGGTCTTGAGGAGAACGCGACGATCGAGCGGGTGACTTGGCATGGCTGACTCCTTGTGGGTTCCGTTTCACTGATCATTCATGCCTTTTGCACACTGCGCACGAGCTTTTCGGCATTGCGTCTCTTGATCCACTTGTCGATGACAAGAGCCATGAAGATCCAGCCGCCCAACGCGGTGATCACCCACACGATGATCGGTGCGAGGATCCAGGACCCGACGCCGCTGATCGCAATGCCGTCGGGGACCAGGGTGGCAACCCGGAGCGCTAGCAGTGTGGCGACCAAGCCGACACCACCCGCGAGCGGAGCGGCGTAGTGCAGTGCCACGCTGAGCACGAATGGGCCGAGAATCATGTGTGCGAGGGTGAATACACCGATAGCGGCCAAGAAGCCGTTCACGCTCAGGCTGACCCCGGGAAGAGTGAAATGTACGACGATCAGCGCGATCGCACCGAGTACGCATTGCGAAATGAGCTGAAATAGCAGACGCATGGGTTGTACCTCCGTGCTCAGGTCGAGTCACCCGAGAGTGGTGTGTGCGTGGGTAAACGCTTCGCTAGAGCGCTTCGGGACGAGGAGCCGTCCAGGTGCCGTCGAGCACGGAGGGGCAGGGGCGGTACAGGCGCAGCACGTAGTTCCAGCCCGGCATGATTGGCAGTGCGTTCGCGACGCCGTCGAGATGGACACCGAAGCGGATGGTGGTGCTGCCGTCGGAGTCGGGGGTGGCGGTGATGCTGTTGATGCTGTTGACGCCCAAAGCGTTTTCTTCGAAGTACCCCGCCGCGTTGTACAGCGAGACCGACCAGAATGCATCCACGGGAACGTCGTTCAGGCGGAGACGGTATTCCCCGACGGGGAGACGTTCGTCGAAGTTGACGTAGGTGGCCTCGTACTCGGGGAGGCCGCCCCAGCCGGAGGCGGTACCGAGCAGGTGCCTGATGGGGTCGACTTCCGCCGCGGTGCCGAATGAATGGTCGTATGTGGTGATGCCACGAGCGAGGGCGAGGAGCGCGTCGCGGGTCTCGGTCTGCGACTGCTCGTCGTAGTCGCGCAACGGGAACTTGCCTGTTCCGCCGCCGTCGATGGTGAGGGCGTCCTGCAACCGGTTCACCTCGGTGACGTCTTCGGGGCTGTTCGGATCGACGAGGATACGGACGATCAGTGCGGCGTAATCGGTTCCGACCAATTCGCGCGTGAGCAGGTGCTCTCCCGGATCGCGCAGGATGACGGGACCGTAATGATCTTGACTGACCACCCACACGGAGATGTAGCGCTTGCCGGTATCGGGCACCGTGATCGTGACGTCTTCGCGCACATCGACGATCGCGCTGCTGTACAGGGTGTCGCGGTTCTGGCGGATGATCGGCTGGTCGTCGAGCGACCCGAGATCACGAGTGTGGTTCCACGTGCCCAGGCCGACGCCCGCGGCCAGGCGAGCGAACATGAGATCGGATTCTGCCCGATTGAAGTTCAGGACGTTGACTGAGGTCGCGGACATAGCGGGTTCCATTCGGTGTCGGGTATGGAAGCGAGAGCGGGAATCCCTCGCCCGTCGGGGTGAATCAGCCGAGCAGTCGAGCTTTCGCGGCTTGAAACTCGGCCTCGCTCAGTAGACCTTGTGATTTGAGGTCGCCGAGTTTCTGCAACTCGGTGACGAGATCGACCGGGGAGGCGGGTGCGGGTGTGGGCATCGGGAGTACGGCCTGCTGCTGGGCAAATTCGTACTGCGCCTGCTCGTATTCGGCTTGGGCTCTCCTTTGCCGGCGGGTGGCCATCCCGTCGCTGACGGCGGTCGCGGTACCGGTCACGACCGCTGTGCGGGCGGCGAGGCCCAGCAGTCCGGGGCGACCTCTTCTCGGGATGTACGGCATGTCAGACCTCCAGTTTCGGGATGATCGTGTCCATGAGGGCGTTGACGACGGGTGCGGGTATCCGCTCGTAACCCAGTAACACCGCGCCGGACGCCGCGGTCCGGGCGGCGAGCTCGCGCTGATAGACCAGCTCGATCGCTACCAGCAGCGCTGCAGCGCCGGTGGGAATGGCTGCCGCGAGTTCGGTGATGTCCTCGTGCCCGAGCAGACCGGACGCGCCGAGCATCTCGACGTTGATCTCGAAGCCGTTCGGCAACTCCTCGACCTCGATGAGGGTGAGTTCACCGTCCTCGGACTTGGAGATGACGATCAGATCGAGCAGCCGCACCAGGCCCGTATCCGTGAGGTCGGTGAGCGCGGAGAGCGCGGCCGGGTCGAGGTCCTGCCCAGGCAGACGGAGAAGATAGAAATCGACAGGGCCGAAACGCGCGGCACTCACGAGAGGACCTTCAGCTTCAGTGCGGCGAACTCGTCCTCGCTGATCGCTCCGGCTTCGAGCAGTGCTGCGGCTGCGGCGATCTCCTCGCTGGGGCTCTTCCCCGCGACCTCGCGGATGTACGATTCGGCGGCCTTCTCGGCGTCGCGTGCGGCCTTGTTGCTGCGTTCCGTCATCCCTTCGCCGCGGGCGACGAGATAGACGAGCGCGGTGAGGATGGGCAGGAAGAGTAGGAAGAACACCCAGACGGCCTTCAACCAACCGCTGAGCTTGTGGTCGCGGAACAGGTCGGCGATGATCGCGAACAGCGCGAAGAGATATCCGATGAAGACGGTTGCCCACAGCATCCAGCCGAGGCTTTCCCAGAAGCTCATGTGTCTTATCCGTTTCGTGTCAGGCCTGCGCACCGGGATTCCGCCGACTAGCGCATTTCGGTTGATTCCGGCAATTCTCACTGGTTTCCGCAGGCTTCGATCGCGGTCTCATCCGAAGCGGATGAGACCGGATCTCCACGGACATCGAACGTCTCGAGTATCTTCGACACATGATCGAAGCCGTGCGTGACGCACTCGCCTCTGGTGAGGCGGAGCAGGCTCGACGCGTCCTGCGGAAAAACTGGCTTCGTTTGATACTCGAATCTCACACCAGGGAACTCGAGCAACTCTGCCTTGCGCATCCCGATCCGCACGATCCGCACATCCTGCTGATACGGGCGTGCTGCCGCGATCTCAGCGGCGATCAGTACGGCGCTGAGTTTCTCCGCGGGCAGGGTCTGCGGGTCGCGTCCGACGATTTTGTCGTCTGCTTCACCGACCTGCTGCTCGCTCCGGACACCTCGACCAAGGCCGTCATCGCCGATCGCGCTCGCCACGCGCTCGCCCAGTGTGAGCCCGAGGACGATTACCCGTCCGCGCTTTTCCTCCTCGGGTGGACCGAGATCAGGCTTCGTCGTGACCTTCCTCGTGCAATCGCGCTACTTCGCTCCGCCAGCGACGAGGCGCAGTTGCAGTCGCGCACGGAGACGTTGCGTCTCGCGCAATCCAATTTGGCTTTTGCGCTCACCCACGCAGGAGTATTCACCGAAGCCGAACGGATCCTCGACGGCCTTCCTGCGCGAGAGGTGGCGTCCGATTGGGAACGCTTCGAAGGCGGTCTCCCACAGTCGAATCGAGGGTGCATCGCTTACTGGCGTGGCGACTTCGAGGAGGCGATCGCTCAGTTCGACTCGATCATCGTGGAGGGCAGTCCCGGAACCAATTTCGAGGCGCTCGCCCGTCTGTACTTGGTGATGAGCCTGATCGCTCTGAACCGGGAAGACCGGTACCACAACGCCGCTCGTCTGCTGCGCGGCGTGAGCACTGCGGACAAGCATGGCATTCCTTGGGATACGCTGCGGCGCGTCACCACGGCCTGGCTCGCCCACGCTCAAGGACAGGACGAGCAAGCTCGCCGCATCGCAATGCCCACGCTGACCAGAACAGGAGCTGCGGTCGCTCACGCGCTTCTCGCGGAGCTCTACCGAGTCATGGGGGATCCGGAACCGTCGGCTCAAGCGCTTCGCTTGGCAACCTCGGCCGCGCTGCCGCGATATGCGCTGGTGAGCACCCTTGTCACGTCTGCCGCCCTGAGCTCCGTCGCCGGGCGTGGACCGCAGGCGCACGAGCAGTTGGATCGTGCGCTGGCGGAGGCAATCCCCGAGCGGATTCTCGCCCCATTTCTCAGCGGCGATCCGGTAATCGTCGATCTGTTGAACGCGCACGCAACACAGGGGTCGAGACACCAGGAGCTCCTGCGCACGATTCTGGAAAAACGGGGCCGGCTCTCTGCCCAACTCGCCGGAGTCCTGACGGAACGTGAGAAAGAGATCCTCACTTTTCTGCGCACCACGATGACTGCAGACGAGATCGCTGCGCACCTCGGCATCGCCTATCCCACTGTGAAGACTCACATTCGCTCGATCTACCGCAAACTAGGCGTGACCAAACGGCGTGCCGCTGTTCAAGCAGCCGACAACCTAGACCGCGGGATCGGGCGCGATTCCGCGGCGGAGGCTGCGAACCGTCAGGTCCAAGGCCTGTAGTCGCGTCCCGGAGCCGCAGTTCACGTAGTCCATCGACGTGTAGAGCAGTGACCACAGCAGGTTCTGCACCCAGTCCGAACCCATGTCGGGGTCGATGGAACCGTCGGAGTGTCCGCGCTCGATGGCGTCGCTGACTCCGTCGTCGTTCGACGCGGACTCGGCAAACGAATCTTCTTGATACACGCCGGGAGTGAAGAACAGGACCGTCAAAAGATCGGCCAGTTCGAAGTATTCGTGGCACAGGCGCACCAGTGCCTCTGCTCCGGAGCCCTCACCGAGACGCGCCGCTGCTGCGGCCTCTCCGACGGCGCGGGTGGCCTCGGCCGCGACGGCGTCGACCAGGTCTGACCGTTCGGGAAAGTAACGGTGCAAGGTGGTCCGGCCGACCTTCGCGGCTGCAGCGATCTCGCTGAGCGTCGCGGCAGGCTTGGATGCGAACACCGAAACGGCGGCATCGAGGATGGCCTTTCGTGTGCGCTCGCGGGTCGCGCTTTGTTCTGGTGCGCTGTGGATCGTTGTCACGAATTCGAAGCGTAGCCGTGTCCGGTTTCGGTATCCAGTGTTTCCGTATCGGAATTCCTCTTGCCCTTTATGGAACATTCGTGTTCCATAAATTCATGCTTGAATCCGATGCTCCTCAGCCCGCGCCGAAATGGAGTAATCTCCGCGTCCTCTCGGAGTTCGCTCGCCCGCACCTGCCGTCGCTCCTCCTCGGATTGGTCTTGGCGCTGTGCGGCTCCGCGGCAACGCTGGCAACGCCGATGGTCACCAAGTGGGTTCTCGACACCCTCGATACCGGCGCTTCGCTGCAAGGGCCGATCCTTACTCTGGTCGTCCTTTTGGTCGTCGGTGCGGTGCTCGGCTGCGCTCAGTGGATCGTCCTCGGAACTGCCGCCGAAAAGGTTGTCTTCGACGCCAGGTCTTCGCTGGTGAGACGATTCCTGGCAGCAACAGTGCCCTCGCTGCAATCGCGGTCGGTCGGTGAATTGGTCACCCGGGTCACCTCGGACACCTTGCTGCTGCGGGAAGCGGCGTCGTCGGCTGCGGTGAATATTCTGAACGCAGCCGCGTTGACCATCGGAACGATTGTTCTGATGGGCGTTCTGGATCTGCCGTTGTTAGGCGTGACCATGGTGGCAATCGTGTTCGCCTCCATACTCTTTGCCGTTCTGATGCCTCGGATTTCCGCAGCCGAAGCGCGAACCCAGGAATCACTCGGTCAGCTCGGCGGCGTTCTCGAGGGTGGCTTGCGTGCGATCCGGACGGTCAAGGTTTCCCTCGCCGAGGATCGCGTCGGCGCTCTGGTGACGAACAATGCGTCCGATGCGAAACGGCATGCGATCACGGCGGTTCGAGTGTCGGCAACCGCCTGGACTGTCGCGTGGACTGCCATTCAAGGCTCGATCATTGCGATCTTGGGCTTTGGCGCCTGGCGAGTCGCCGACGGCGAAATGGCCGTCTCGACGCTCATCGCGTTTCTGCTTTACGCCTTCACCCTGATGGGGCCGGTGTCGGAGCTTGCGCAGAACGTGACCTCCGTTCAGTCGGGAATCGCGGCGGCTATCCGAATCCGCGAGATGCAGTCGTTGCCCACCGAGAAGTACGACGAGGTCGTGAACGTCGTCGAGAACACGAATGCTGCCGCGCCGCTCATCGAGTTGCGCGATGTCACTGTGAGCTACCACGGCTCGAACCATCCGGCGTTGCGTGATGTCTCGCTCGTCATCCCGGAGCGCGGGCACATGGCCATCGTCGGTCCGTCGGGTGCGGGTAAGACGACCTTGCTCTCGACGGTGTTGCGATTCGTCGAACCGAGATCGGGTGAGGTTCTCCTGCACGGAGTCGGTTACGACGCGCTAGATCACCGCGCTGTGCGCGAGAGTCTCGCGTACGTGGAGCAGGAGACACCGGTGGTACCCGGAACGATTCGGGAGAACGTCGTCTTCAGTCATCCCGACGCAACAGACGATGAAGTTCAGGCTGTTCTTCGCTTGCTCCGACTCGACGACGCGATCGAGGCCCTGCCCAACGGACTCGACACCGCTCTGACGGCCACCTCGCTGTCCGGTGGCCAACGTCAGCGGATCGCGATGGCGCGCGCAGTTCTGCGGCCGAGTGCCTTGCTTCTGCTCGACGAAGCCACTGCCCAGGTCGACACGCTCACCGAAGCCGCCATAGTCGACGCGATCAACGAACGTGCACGCACCGGGGCCGTGGTGACCATCGCTCACCGGCTCTCGACCGTGCGCGACGCTGACTGGATCGTCGTGATGGAGGACGGTCGGATCCGGAACATCGGCAACCATGACGAGCTCATGGACAAGGACGATCTGTACCGCGACATGGTGGTTGCCGGCCGGCTGGATCAGGGTGAGGCAATGCTCGAAGATTGTTGACCCGACACGTCGGCGTGTGCGAGAGTGCTCGTACCGAGCGATCGCTCGGTCGGGATGTTCTTTCGGAGGTGGCTGGTGGCAATCGATCTGACGTACGCGCCCGAGGTGGTGGCGCTGATCGAGAAGACGCGCGACTTCACTCGCAACGTAGTGCTCCCCATCGAAGACGAACATGCCGGTGACATCGCGGTCGCGGGTGGCGATGCCATTCGCATCGAGATGCAGGCTGCGGCAAAAGAAGCCGGTGTCTTCGCTCCCCATGCGCCGATCGAGTACGGCGGTCACGGGCTCAACATGAGTGATCGCGCGCCGGTCTTCGAAGAAGCCGGCTACTCGCTCTTCGGGCCGACAGCGCTCAACATCGCTGCGCCGGACGAGGGCAATGTTCACATGCTTGCCCACGTCGCGAACGAAGCGCAAAAGCAGCAGTTCCTCGCGCCGCTCGCAAGCGGGGACATGCGGTCGGCATTCGCCATGACCGAACCCGCGCCCGGAGCCGGATCCGATCCCTCAGCCTTGAACACCCGCGCGGAGAAGGTTCCCGGCGGCTGGAAGATCAACGGTAAGAAGTGGTTCATCACCGGCGCCGACGGTGCCGGATTCTTCATCATCATGGCGCGCACCTCCGGCGAGCCGGGGCAACGCGGCGGAGCGACAATGTTCCTGGCGCCGACGGACACTGCAGGCCTTCACGTGGGTCGACACATCGACACCCTCGACAAGGCCATGATCGGCGGGCACTGCGAGGTCACGTTCGAGGATCTCTTCGTTCCCGACGAGGCAGTTCTCGGCGAGGTCGATCAGGGTTTCGCCTACGCGCAGGTTCGCCTAGGCCCCGCCCGGATGACGCACGTGATGCGCTGGCTCGGTGCGGCGCGCCGCGGCCACGACGTTGCCGTGGCCAGGGTTGCCGAACGCGAAGGCTTCGGCTCGAAACTCGGTGATCTCGGCATGATCCAGAAGATGGTCGCCGACAACGAGATCGACATCGCAGCCAGCCGCGCACTTCTTGTGCAGGCCTGCTTCGAACTCGATCAGGGCGGGCATGCAAGCAACGCGACGTCCATCGCCAAGACCTATGCGGCCGAGGCGATCTTCCGGATCGTCGACCGCTCCATTCAGATGTGTGGCGGGATGGGCGTGTCCGGCGATCTGCCGCTGGCGCGGTTGTCCCGCGAAGTGCGTCCCTTCCGCGTCTACGACGGCCCGTCCGAGGTTCATCGCTGGGCCATTGCGAAACGTGTTGTCGGAGCTGCGAAGCGGGCTGCGCGGGAGGAGACGAAGTGACGGACTTTCCAGGACTCGATCTGGCGGCGCTGCACAAATACCTGCAAGCCTCCGGCGTCGCTGTCAGCGGGGAGTTGCGAGCCGAACTGATCTCGGGCGGCAAATCCAACCTCACGTACGGAATCTTCGACGACAACTCGAAGTGGATTCTGCGTCGTCCACCCACTGCCGGTCTCACTCCGTCGGCGCATGACGTCGCGCGCGAGTTCCGAATCACCTCGGCGTTGCAGAACACTGCCGTACCGGTCGCTCCGACCGTCGCGCTGTGCGAGGACGCCTCGGTGATGGGTGCGTCGTTCACGGTGGTCGAATTCGTCACCGGCCAAGTGATCCGGACCAAAATCGAACTGGAAGCGGTTCCGGCAGAACAGGTCACGCAGTGCACTGACGAGTTGGTGCGCGTTCTGGCCGCCCTGCACGAGGTCGACTACAACGCAGTGGGTCTCGGCGAACTCGGCCGACCCGAGGGCTACGTGGCCCGTCAGGTGAAGCTGTGGGCCGGTCAATGGTCACGCGTCAAGACCGAGGACTCGGCAGACGTGGACAGATTGGCGTCGAGCCTCGCGGACATGATTCCGGCAGAATCCGCTTCGTCCATCGTGCACGGTGACTACCGAATCGACAACACGATTCTCGAAGCGAACGACGTCACCAAGGTTGCCGCAGTGGTGGACTGGGAACTGTCGACGCTGGGAGACCCGCTGGCCGACATCGCGATGATGTGCGTCTACCGGCACCCCGCGCTGGATCTGGTTCTGGGTGAGCCTGCTGCATGGACCAGTCCGTCGCTACCCTCCGTTGTCGATCTGGCGCAACGGTATTCGACCGTGTCAGGTCGAGAACTGGCGCACTGGAACTTCTACATGGCGCTCGGATTCTTCAAACTCGCCGTCGTGGCGCAAGGTATCGATCACCGATTCCGGGCAGGCGCCACCGTCGGCGGGGGTTTCGACAAGGCTGGATCTTCTGTGCCGGAACTGATCTCGGCCGGCCTCAACGCACTCCAAGGGAAATTCGAATGAGTCGATCAGCACTGCTCACCGGTGCCTCCAAGGGAATCGGGCTCGGCATCGCAACCCGACTGGCCTCGCAAGGGTACGGGCTGACCATCACCGCACGCGACGCCGAACGACTCGCCGTGGTCGCCGAAGAACTTACGCGCGCCGGGTCGCCGGACGTCGTAGTCTCGGCCGGCGACATGGCGGACGAGAACTTCGCCGCAGCACTCGTTGCCACACACGGCGAGCGATTCGGCTCCATGCGGGCACTGGTCCTCAACGCCGGAGTGGGAACCAGTGGGCGAGTAGCCGACTACCCCATGGGACGTTTCGACAAGACCGTCGCCGTCAATCTCCGGACGCCGTTCGCGCTCCTGCAAGCATCGCTGCCGCTCCTGCGCAATGCGGCGGACGCGGACCTCGCCGGCGGAGCAAAGGTGATCGCCCTCGCCTCGATGGCCGGCGTGTATGCCGAGAGCGGTCTGGCGGTGTACGGAGCCACCAAAGCTGCACTGATTTCGATGGTGGAGGCTCTCAACGCCGAGGAATCCGGAAACGGCGTCAGTGCGACGGCCATCGCTCCCGGCTACGTCGACACGGACATGTCGGCGTGGACGCACGATCGGATCACACCCGACAAAATGATCAAGGTCGACGACATCGTCGAGTTGGTGGACGGTCTGCTCAAACTCTCGTCTCGAGCAGTAGTTCCGAAGGTCGTCATGACGCGGGCCGGAACCAACGGCTACTCGGCCTGAAAAATCAATCGAGCTTGGCTTCGCCTCGACGGTATCAATCCAGCTTGGCTTCGCCTCGACGGTATCAATCGAGCTTGGCTTCGCCTCGCTTGCGGAAAAAGTGAAAGCCGGGAACTCCGACGATCGCCTGCCGCAGGTCCTTGACCACTCCCAGGAGTTCGTGGATCTCGGGCGAGACGGAGTCCAGGGTTCCGAGGATGGGCAGCACCGCGGCCACCCGGTCGGTGAGCTCCGGCAGTTGGTCGATCAGTTTGATCGCGGCGCTGACCTCCGCCTCGGAAAGGTCGTCGGCGAACCTTGCGGCCAGCGGCGCGAGCTGCAGGGCAATGGGCTCGTAGATCTCGAGGAGCTGTCCCGCGATGTCCGAGGTCTGCTCGACTGCTTCGACCAACGTCTCCGCTCGAACGGTCACGGCGGCGGCCCCGATGACGACGCGGTCGGCGTTGTCGGCGATCTGGTTGATGCGTGCCACCAACCTCTCGACGGAGAAGAGGAGCGCCTCGAGTCGAGTGGGCAGGGTGACCGCAAAAGCGACCGTGGACAGGGACCAGTGCACCACGTCGCCGACGGAGCGGACGACGGTGGAGCTTCCGGGCAAAACTAGAGCCATCCCTCGATACTGCCTGATGTGACGTCAAAGTACAGGTAAATCTCACATTCACGAGGCGCGCGGCGTCTTCGAGGTATCGGTGCCAGCGCGGACAATCAATTCACCCGCTGCCTGCTGCACCGCTCAACCTGGAAGGATCGAGACATGACGGCAATCCGAACGCATACCGTGATCGACTCGCCGATCGGGGCGTTGACGCTGGTAGCGGCAGGTGAGAACCTCTGCGGGCTGTACATGGCGGAGCATCGTCACAAGCCGGACGAGTCCACATTCGGTGATCGTTCCCCGGCGGTCTTCGGTGAAGTCGAATCGCAGCTCACGGAGTACTTCGAGGGTGATCGCACGGAGTTCTCCGTGCCGCTGGCGCCCGTGGGCACAGAGTTCCAGAAGCGAGTGTGGGACGTCTTGCGAACGATCCCGTACGGCGAAACCTGGACCTACATGGAGCTCGCGCAAACTTTGGGTAACCCACTTGCGATCCGCGCGGCCGCTGCGGCAAACGGTAAGAATCCGATCAGCATCATCGTTCCCTGCCATCGCGTGGTCGGAAGCGACGGAAGCCTGACCGGTTTTGCCGGCGGCCTCGAACGCAAGCGCTTCCTCCTCGATCGAGAGCACGGCGGCGAATCGGATGTCCTCTTCTGATGCGCTCGACTCACAATTCGGTGATCGGGAACGTCTACCGATCGTGACACTGAAACCGTTCGAAGACGTCGTGACCGAATACGGTGCTGTGGTCCTTCGGGTCTGCCGTGCGGTGGTCGGTCCCGTCGACGCCGAGGACGCGTGGTCCGAGACGTTCATCGCAGCGATGCGGGCCTATCCGGATCTGAACCCGGACGCGAACATCGAAGCCTGGCTGGTGACCATCGCGCACCGCAAGGCCATCGACATCACCCGAGTGCGTGCCCGCGTGGCCGTTCCGACAGACGACGTTCCGGAATTGCCGACGCGAATCGGCGTACCGGGCACATGGGATCACGAACTGTGGGACGCACTCGAACAACTACCACTCAAACAACGTGCGGCAGTTGCCTATCACTTTCTGGGTGGGCTGCCGTACGCCGAGATCGCGGACATCCTCGGTAATACTCCGGCAGCCGCCAGACGTGCGGGCGCCGACGGTATCGCCACCTTACGAAGAACCTACTTGTCCGCCACCGCTGCGGAAGGGAGTCACTCATGAATACCGACGCCGAAGTGTTCGAGGCACTTCCAGCCGTTGACGCCGACGCTCTGACCCGGCTTCGCGCGCGCCTGGCCACGGAGGCCTCCGAAGCCGAATTGATCGACGTGGCGTACCGAACCGTCGATTCACCTGTTGGAAAGCTACTGCTGGCGGCGACCGACGTGGGTTTGGTGCGGGTTGCTTTTGCCGTCGAAGGGCACGATCGGGTTTTGGAACGATTGTCCGACACTGTCAGTCCCCGAGTGCTTCATTATCCGCGGAGGCTCGACAACGTCGCTCGGGAGCTGGACGAGTACTTTGCCGGTGCGCGTAGGGAATTCGATCTGAACTTGGATTTTCAACTCGCGAAGGGGTTCCGACGCGAAGTGTTGCGCCATCTCCCCGAAATCGAATACGGCCATACCGCAAGCTATTCGGTGGTCGCAGCAGCGTCGGGTAGTCCACGGGCCGTGCGTGCCGTGGGGACCGCATGCGCAAAGAACCCGCTGCCGTTGGTGGTCCCGTGTCACCGGGTGGTGCGCAGCGACGGCAGCCTCGGGCAGTACGCGGGTGGCCCCGAACTGAAAGCGATTCTGCTGAAGCTGGAATCGAACCGGTGAGCGAGGTGAAGTTGCACTTTCAGAAACCGTATGCGGTCGAACCGCTCACTGGCGCATTGCGGGCTCACTGTATCGCCGGCCTCGAGCATCACGACGACGGTGTTCACACCAGGGTCATACCGTTGCCTTCCGGCCCGGCAATCGTGTCGGTGTCGTGGAGTGATGACTGCGTGGTGGTGGATGCTGATGCACCGGAATCGGATTCCGAGGTGCTCGAGGCGACCGTGCGTCGTTGGCTCGACCTCGACGCCGATCACACCGCTGTCGAGGCAGCGTTCGGCAGCGACGAGTTGTTGGCCCCACTCGTGGCGGCCCGTCCGGGATTGCGGGTACTCGGCTCGGTGGACGGGTTCGAGACCGCGGTGCTCACTGTTCTGGGACAACAAGTTTCGCTCGGCGCGGCGAGGACGTTCGGTGGACGCTTTGTCGGCGCATTCGGGGAGTCGGTGGGAGGTGAGTTTCTTGCCTTCCCTGATCCGGGCGCGGTTGCAGCGCAATCGCCGGAGAACATTCAGAAAGCCGTCGGATTGACCACGGCGCGCGCAAAAACGGTGCACACGTTGGCAACTGCCGCAGCGGACGGCCTCGAACTCACCTGGGATGCGGATCCCGTCCAATTTCGACAAGAGTTGTTGGCGCTACCGGGAATCGGACCGTGGACCGCCGACTATCTCACCGTTCGAATTCTTGGTGATCGCGACGCATTTGTACCCGACGATCTGGTATTGAAACGTGCGCTGGGGGTTTCGTCAGGCAAAGAGGCCGCAGCGTTGTCGGAGCGCTGGCGGCCCTGGCGTGCCTACGCACTCTTTCACCTGTGGACAAAAGAAGCGTTTCTGTAGTCGATCAGTCTTTTGCGCGGGCCAGTTCGGACGGCCACCAGATGCGTTTCCCGATGTCGTGCGAGAGCGCCGGAACCAGGACGCTGCGCACGATGATCGTATCGAGCAGCACGCCGAAGGCCACGGCAAATCCGATCTCGGCGAGGAAGACCAGTGGCAGGATGCCCAGTACGGCAAATGTTGCGGCCAAGACGATTCCGGCTGAGGTGATCACACCGCCCGTCACGGCAAGGCCGCGCAGAACACCTGAGCGGGTGCCGAATTCTCCCGTCTCCTCCCGCACTCGGGTCATCAGGAAGATGTTGTAGTCGATACCCAAAGCGACCAGGAACACGAAGGCGAACAGCGGGAACGATTGATCCGCCCCGGCGAACCCGAATACGTGGGTGAAGAAGAATCCGCTCACGCCGAGTGTCGCCGCGAAGGAAAGCACCACGGTGACAATGAGAATCACCGGGATCAGCAGAGCGCGAAGCAAAGCGGCCAGGACCAGGAAGATCACCACCAGCACGATCGGGATGATCAGGTTTCTGTCGCGGACCGAGGCGGCCTGGACGTCGAGGGTGGTGGCCGTGCTGCCGCCGACAATTGCGTCGGCGCCGGGCACGTCGTGCACCGCCGTCCGCAGTCGCTTGACGGTGTCGAGTGCCTGCGGTGAATCGTAGGAGTCGGCGAGGGTTGCGTTGATCATGGTTCGGCCGTCGATCGGTGCAACGGTGAAAGCTGCAGGGGCGCAACCCGCAGCAGCGGCTTGTGCGACGGCAGCGGGGTTGGTCTTGATCAGCTCGCTGACCTTCGCGACGTCCACCTGCGTGCAGACGGCGCCCGGATCCTTCGAGATACCTTCGACTCCGCTGGCTGCCTTGATGACGGCGTCGGCCTGGTCGGCGTTTGTGGTGATCACAGCCGGTGCGCCGGCTCCGGGATCGAACTTCGAGTCGTAGAGTTCTTGTCCGACAACGGCGTCGGGGCGGTTGGTGAAGCTTTCGGTGGATGTCAGGCCGTCGGTTTTGAGACTGCCGATCCCGGCTGCGAACAGGATGATCAACAAGACAGTGGCGCCGATCCACAGTGGACGGTCCTTGCTGCCGACGGCCTCGGCGATCTTGCCCCACATCCCGTGCGTCGTAAGGTCTGCGGCGTGATCGACCTTGGGCTTGCGCGGCCAGAAGACCCACCGTCCGGTGGCGGCCAGAGCGACAGGCATGAACGTCATCATCACCAGGTAGGTGCAGGCGATGCCGATGGCGGCGACGGGTCCGAGGCTCTTGTTGGAGTTGAGTTGAGAGAACGTCAGACACAGCAGACCGAGAATTACGGTGACAGCCGAAGCCGTGATGGCCGGCGCAGACTCGCGCCAGGCCTTGATCATCGCGTCGAAGCGGTTGGGATACGTGTGCAGTTCTTCGCGATAGCGAGAAATCAAGAGTAGGGCGTAGTCGGTACCGGCACCGATCACCAGGACAAAGAGGATGCCTTGGGATTGGCCGGTCAACGTGAGTACTTCGGCCTTCGCGAGGAAGTAGATCACCATCGAGGACAAGCCGATTGCGAGAAGTGCGGAGAACAGCGGAAAGAACCACAGGACAGGCGACCGGTACACGACAAGCAGGATGAGAATCACGACCAGAAGTGCCGCACCCAGCAGTGCTCCGTCCAGACCGGCGAAGGCGTCGATGAAGGCAACGAGTAGCCCACCTGGCCCGGCTGGGAGTACCTCGACATCCCCGGCAGCCTGCTTCGCGGCGTCGATGACGTTCTGTTCGGTGGTCGCCAGAACATCGCCTGCCACGGCGGTGTCGCCGTCTTTGGCGACGAGTGGCACGAAGATCGACGCAGTTGTGCCGTCGGCGGAGTACTGGGTGGGCTGCATACCGTCGGCATCTACTCCGGAGACGACGGAAATGGCGTCGTACGCCGAGTTGATTGCAGACTTGTCTGCCTCGGTGAGGGCCGAATCTCGATGGAACAGAACAAAACCAGGGATGGTCTCGACTGCCAGGAAGTTCGCGGATTGGTTGCTGACGATCGTCGATTCGGCGGAACTCGGGAGGTAGGAGGCGTTGTCGTTCTTTTGTACCTCGGCGAGTTTGCCTTGGAACGAACCACCGAAACCGCCTGCGACGAAGGCGAAGATCGCAAGGGCGATCACGGTGAAGATCGGCAGGCGACGGCGTTTTACCGCTCCGTGCTCGTTCCGTTCTGCGTCAGTTGTATCCAGCTTGGTCATGGTTCTCCTCGAACGCAGTCGACCAGCACCAACAAAGCAACGTTTTCCAGTAGAACACGCAATACGGGCGCGGTGGAACCACTTGGAGTGGAATTGACGACGCTACGAAGTGCCTTTGCCGTATGTCTCGCGGGCTGCGACGTCCATGGGGAAACGGACCACTGTGTCGCCGAACAGCAATCGAGTTGCCGAAGCAGCTGCGGCCAGCACGTGCGCGGTACCGGTTTCGGGGTTGCGGGTATGCACGACCACTTCGTCGTGCTGGAAGAAGACCAATTCGCCGTCCGGATCTTCGGCGAGGCGTCGCCTGAGGTCGGCCAGGAGGCACAGCGCCCACTCGGACGCGGTGGCCTGCACGACGAAGTTCCGCGTGAAACGACCGCGGGCATGAGCGTCGCCGTGGGAGTAGAAGTCGGGAGACGGTGGGGGACAAGCCCGGCCGAGCAGTGACCGAACCACCTCGCCGCGCTCGCCTGCCTTCGCAGCTTGCTCGACGTACTCGACCGCGACCGGGAATCGCTTCCGCAACAAGATGAGTAGTGCTTTGGCTTCACCCGCCGTCGCCCCGTACAGGACTCCGAGGATTGCGACCTTGGCTTTTGCGCGATCACCGCCGAAGGCTTCAGCACCGACAAGTGCGTACAGGTCGTCGTCCCCGGCGGCGGCCATCATGCGGCGGTCGCCGGACATGGCAGCCAGAATTCGGGGCTCGAGCTGACCGGCGTCGGCGACGACGAACACGTGACCGGGATCGGCGACGACGCTCGAGCGCATGGTCTTCGGAATCTGGAGGGCCCCGCCGCCTCGGCTCGCCCACCTGCCGGACACGACACCACCGGGAACGTAGATCGGACGGAATCGATCTCCCCGCACCCAACTGTCCATCCACTGCCAACCGTTGGTGCTGTACAGCTTGGCGAGTTCGCGGTGACGAAGGAGTAGCGGCACAGCCGGATGATCGATTTCCTGCAGAAACCACTTGCGCGTCGACGGCAGTTCGATGCCCTGACGCCCGAACGCCTCGGTGATCTCCACCGACGACGAAGGATTGACGGTGCGCCCGAATACCTCACTGATCTGTGCGGCAAGTTCCTGCATACGAGCGGGGAGGTCGTATCCCGTCGGGCGCGGCCCCAGCCGTTCTTCGAGGAGTTCGCGATGCTTCTGCGTCGAAAACGGAAGGCCCGTGTGCGTCATTTCGGCGGCGCTGAGAGCGCCGGCCGATTCTGCTGCGATCAACAAGTCCAGTCGAGCGTCCGCGCCGACGGTTGCGCGCTGCTCGGCGAATTCGGTGGCGACGGCGAGGGGATCGAGAACGGGGGCGGTGTCGAAGAGACCGAGGCGATCGTCGTCGAACTCGTCGGCAGGTGGTGACGGTTTGCCGACGCGCATTCCGAGGATCGCGCGGGTCAGGGAGATGTCGTGGCACCGCTGAACCCGTACGCCTGCCCGCAGTAGCGGTGGGTACACGGTCGCCGTACTCGGCCACACCCACCGCGGGTGCTCGGCTTCCTCGATGGTGCGCACCGCTGCGATCAGGTCGGGGTATTCGACGGGATCGGCGAGCGGCGTTCCACCGGGATCGGTCCGGAGGACAGTCGCCGTCACAGCTCCCGTGGACGTCGTACTACCGGGAACCAGGACAACTCGCACACCATCAGTGTGACGGCAAGGTCCGACACGAGAACGCTCGGCGCTGCTCAGGCGCCGACGAACCGGATGTGCTGACCCGGGCGGGCTTGGCCGAGCCGGTCGATATCTGCGTCCGCGACCACTCCGACCACCGGATAACCGCCGGTGATGGGGTGGTCGGCGAGGAACACGACAGGTTGGCCGCTGGGTGGGACCTGGATCGATCCGAGTGCCACGCCTTCGGTGGGCAGTTCGGTGTCATCGGTGCGTCGAAGCAGTTCGTCGGCGCCGACGCGATCGAGGCGTGCCCCGATTCGGTCAGAGTCGGTCGAAACCGCCCATCGGCCCTGGACGAGTGTTTCGGGGTTGGTGAATCGATCTGCACGCGGACCGAATAGGACTCGAATGTCGAGAGTCTCGTTTGTCATCGGCGGCACCGGTGCGAGGTCGACGAGTGAGAACGCGGTCGGCGAAGGCCCGATCGGGAGAACAACGCCGGGCTCGAGAGGAGCCGGACCGATCCCGGACATCGTGTCGGTGCTGCGCGATCCCAGGATCTCGGGAACCACAATGCCGCCTCGGACGGTCAGATACGTCCGCAGTCCACTCGGTGCGTAGTCCAGGCGGACGGTCTGACCAGCTCGCACAGAGATCACGCTCGAATGCCCGACCGGAATGCCGTCGCGGTAGGCCTGTGCCGGCGCTCCGGTGAACGCGATCGTTGTCGGTTGCTGCGCTCGAAGACTCAGCCCACCCAGGAGAATTTCGACGCCGGCTGCGCCCTCGTCGTTGCCGACGAGCCGATTGCCAAGCCTGAGAGATCGCCTGTCTGCCGCACCGGAAACCCCGACACCCGAGCGAAGATGACCTATCCGTCCGAGGTCCTGGATCAGGCTCAGCGGCCCGGTGTCGAGTATCTCCAGACTGTTCATCGTTGATTCTCGTTCACGAAGCGCACGCGTCTGCCGGGCTGAACGGTGGCCGGTGGTGTGGCGTTCAGGTCCCACATCACGGCGTCGGTGCTTCCGATGATCTGCCAGCCACCCGGTGATGCCCGCGGGTAGACCGCGCTGTATCCAGCGGCCAGGGCGACGGAACCGGCAGGCACAGCGGTTCGTGATTGAGTTCGACGCGGTACGTCGAGCCGAGTGTCGCCTGAAGTCAGGTAGGCGAAGCCGGGTGCGAATCCGATGAAGGCGCAACGCCACATCGCCCCGGTATGAGCCGCAACCACCTCGGATCGGGTCATTCCGAGTGACTGTGCGACGTCGTCGAGGTCGGGCCCGTCGTACCTGACGGAGATGGTGAGCAGGTCGGTCTCGGAATGCGCGTCCGCGATCGCAGCGGACTTCGACTGCTCCAGATCGTTCAAGCACTGCCGGACGTATGTGAGATCTGCCGTCGGGCTACAGGTGACCAGAACGGTGCGCGCTGCGGGGAGGAAGTCTTCGACCCCGACCGGGGTGCTTCGCGTCAGAGCTTCGGTGAACGTGAGCACGTCGGCTTCGGAATCGAGGTCGACGAGAAACGCACGTTCTCCGGCGGGGAGTATGCAAGTCACCGGGAGGGCTCCCTATCGATGCGAGCCCGCTCCACATCCGCTCGCATCGCCACGATGAAACTCGCGATGGTGGCTCGCTCGGTGGCCGTGTAATTGCCGATGGTGCTCACTGCCCGTGAAATGAGTGGGCCGAAGAAGCTCTCGCCGAGTGTGACCGCCGCTGGTGTGACCTGCAAGATCACTCGCCGTCGGTCCGCCGAATCGCGTTCCCGAGCTACGTGGCCCGCTTTGACCATCCGGTCGACGAGCGCGGTCACCGACGCCGAGTTGATGCCCAGTTGCGCGCCGAGCCAACCTGGCGTCGCCGGTGTGTTCGAGCGCTCGGCGTCGAGAAGGCAGATCAGCGCGCGCACGTCGGTGGAGTGCATCGTTTTTTTGGACGCAAATCCGGAAACCGCCACGTTCAAGTCGACGGTCAGCGCGCGAAGCGAGTGCACGATCGCCATCGCTTCGTCTTCTGTGTCGCCGACGCTCATGGATATCTCCCAGCCCTGGTGTGTCGTCTCTCGATTGTCTACTATCTCGATAATCGAGAGAAATGGGGGTGGGGATGAACTTCAATCGCGCATACGACGCCGTACTGACCAAATGGCCGCAGAAACCGCTGGGTGTGGATCTCGCGGGGCGGTTCGGCAGCACGCATGTGAACGTCTGTGGACGTGAAGACTCGCGGCCGTTGATCCTTCTGTCCGGGGGAGGCGCCACCTCGACGGTGTGGTTCGACAACGTTGAGGCGCTGTCGAAATCCCGGCGTGTTCTTGCCGTCGACACCCTGGGTGATGCCGGACTCAGCATTCCGAATGGTGATCGAATGAAGTCCGTCGACGATCTGATCGAGTGGATGGACTCGATAGTCGATTGCACCGGCGCTGACACCGTCGATGTGATCGGACATTCCTACGGCGCGATGATTGCGTTGGCCTTTGCGATGCATCGACCGAATCGTGTCGGGAAACTTGTTCTGCTCGATCCCAATTCGAGTTTCTCCGGCATGAAGGCGGGCTACCTTCTGCGTGCACTTCCGTTGTTGCTCAAGCCCTCGCGAGCACGCCGACGGCGACTGTTGGAGTGGGAGACAGGCGAGCTGAGCATCGACTCCGACTGGCTCTCACTTGCGGAATTGGGCACTTCGGATCTACCACGACCCAATCTGGTAGTGCCTCAACGTCCTTCGGAGCAGGACACGAGCGCTCTGGATGTCGAGTTGTTGGTGGTCCTCGCGCGGGACGGGCGCGTGCATGATGCGGCAACAGTGGCCAAGGTAGTACGTGAGCGTGTTCCCGCAGCGCGCGTCGAGGTGTTGGAAGATGCTTCACACCACAGTATTCCGATGGTTCCCGCCGATGAACTGAACCGGGTGCTCGTCGACTTCTTGGAGAGCTGACGGACGGTGGTTCAGGGCGCGACGATGCACCCCGGCCCGATCGGGGTGGCCGGATTGACGTTGACCGTTGCGACCGGCCCGCCCGCGGATGTCTGGTAGGCCATCAGAGAGTGTTCGCCCGGTGCAGTCGGAGTCCACAGCGTGACGGCGTGGCCGAGTACAACCGGCAAGGTGAAGTAGGGATTGACGGTGTCCCAGATCAATTCCTGCGGGAACATGGTCGACGCCCGGTTCATGTCGACTATCGAAACGTTCGGCTCCACCAACTCCGCTGTCCTGGCTACCACCAGATACGTGCAGCCGGCTCCGTACGGCGTTGTCGGGCCGCTGCTGAGGCCGGGAATGATCGTGACGTCGACGACCTCCGCGGACGCTGACGTCGCGGAACAGATAGCGGCGCTCGCGCAGAGGGCGGCGGCGATCGCGGTAGTGAGAGCAATTCGTGAAAGTGTCATACCAGCAGGTCGGTTTCATCTGGGTGGGCGTTACAGGCACACTGATCGGATGCGCGCACTTCATGTACTTCTGGCCGGTTTCGGTTTCGTATCGGGGTTCCTGATTGTTGTTGTCTCCGTTCTGGTCGAGTGGGCGACCCTCGCCTACCGGACCGATTTCGCCTTTGTCGGAGGCTCCACCGTGTCGGTCGGTGTTTCCTACGAGGCGATCTACACCGCCGTCGCCACTCCGTTCGCGGGTGCCTTGTTGGGCTGGCTCGTGGCTCTCCTTGCGTCTCGGTTCGGTTGGAGTCTCTCTCGTCAGACCGCAACTCCAGCAAGCAAGTGATCAGGCAGCGGACCCTCACGCTGGTTCGTGGGTTATGAGGAAAGGCCCCGACCTCCATCGAGGTCAGGGCCTTCCTTCGCGTCGAACTACTTCTGCGTCGAGTTACTTCTGCGCCGAGTTACTTCTTCGAGACGCGGATCAGCTTCTTGTTGACGAACTCGTCCATTCCCCACGGGCCGAGTTCGCGGCCAACTCCGGAGCGCTTGACTCCACCGAAGGGCAGGCCGGGCAACGTCGTACCGTGCTCGTTGACAAACGCCATCCCCACGTCGAGATCGGCAGCGACCGACCGCGCGGAATCAAGATCGCTGCTCCAGACGGATCCGCTCAGTCCGTAGACCGACGAATTGGCAAGTTCCACAGCCTCGGTGGCCGACTTGACCTTGTAGACGACGCCGGCAGGTCCGAACAGTTCTTCGCTGTACGCCCGCATGTCCGGTGTCACGTCTGCGAGCAACGTCGGTTGAACGTAGGCGCCCGGGCCGTCGATCTTCTTTCCACCGGTCAGCAGCGTGGCGCCCTTGGACACCGCGTCGTCGATCTGCTCGATCAGAGTGTCTGCCGCGCTCTGCGAAGAGAGCGGACCCAAGACTGTGGATTCGTCCAACGGGTCACCGGCAGTGACGGATTCGAAGGAAGTCGCCAACTTGCGGGTGAAGTCGTCGTAGAAATCTTCGGTGACGATGAAACGCTTGGCCGCATTGCACGCCTGGCCGGCATTGGACAGCCGCGCCTTGGTTGCTGACTTGACTGTGGCATCCAAGTCGTCGGAATCGAGGACGATGAACACGTCGGATCCTCCGAGTTCGAGAACTACCTTCTTGAGATTGCGTCCGGCAGTTTCCGCGACGCTGGTGCCTGCGCGTTCGCTGCCAGTCAGTGACACACCCTGAACGCGCGGATCGGCGATCATGTCCGCGATCTGCTCGTTGGTCGCGAAGACGCTGACATAGGCGTCGTCCGGCAATCCGGCTTGTCGCAGAATCTCTTCCATCAGCAACGCCGACTGCGGACAGTTCGATGCGTGCTTGAGAATGATCGTGTTGCCGAGCATCAGATTCGGTGCTGCGAAGCGGGCGACTTGGTAGTACGGGAAGTTCCACGGCATGACGCCGATGAGAGCGCCGATCGGTCGCCGGTACACAACCGACTCCTCGGCCCCGGGAACGTCGAGTCGTTCTTCCTCGAGCAGTGCGGGACCGTGATCTGCGTACCACTGATAGATCGCGGCCGAGAGCTGCACTTCGCCCTTGGCCTCGCGGACCGGCTTACCCATCTCCAACGAGATCATTCGAGCCAGTTCGTCTGCGCGCTCTGTGTACAGTTCGGCGGTCTTGCTCAGGACTGCCGCACGCTGCTGAGGCGCACTGTTGCGCCAGGTCAAGTAGCCGCGATGCGTGTTCGCAAGTGCGGCTTCAACTCCGGCGTCATCCAAAGTATCGAATTCCCTGACGGTTTCACCTGTCGCGGGATTGACTGTTTTGTAATTAGCCATAGTTGTACAACGTGCGGAGGGGGCTCGAAGATTCCCGAAACGCGCAATCGAAATGAATCGGCTCAACAGGTTTCGATCAAATACCTGCTGGGTACCATGTCACGCCACCTTGGGGCGATGGGTGCGTTCGTAGCCCTTGCGGTCGTAGAAACGGGTGGTCACGATGCCGAGTACGACGCCGATCAGGAGACCCACCAACGTCATCCAGATGGCATGCAGCAGGCCGGCCTCACCGCGCGCACCGAAGAACAGGATCGACCGTGTGCCCATGTAAATCTGGTGCATCGGCTCGAACTGGGCCAGCCAGGCATACAACCTGGGGCTGGCTTCGAGGGGGATGGTGCCGCCGGACGAGGGCAGCGCGAGAATGACGAAGACGAACAGGTTGATCAACATGCCCAACGAGCCGAACGCGGCCATCACCGACATTGCCGTGATGCCGACCGCTGTGATGACCAACGCCCCGTACTCCCACAACGCAAGCCCGTGAGTGACCGGCATACCGAGGGCGCGACTGATCCATTGGAACAACGCGGAGACTATCCCGGACAGCACGATCATGAACGCCCATTTCACTAGCAGCGTCCGAAACCTGTTGATACCCACCACATCGTTCTGAACGAAGAGTGGACCGAATTCCGTGGGCGCATAACCGAGCATGCCGTCCACCAAGGAATTGACGACGGTTGCTCCGGTGAACCCGGCAAGTACCAACAGCAGCGCGAAATAGAATGCAACCAAACCGAATCCGGTGCCGTCGGGAAGCGGATCGTGAGCCACGGTGAGTACATTCACCGGATTCTCGAGCAGCAGGCGGCTCGCTCCGGAGATCTGGGTTCCGGTGCCTCCCGCCTCCAACTGCGCGGTGACAAGGGTGGTGAGCTGCTCGCCCATGTTCTTGTTGACCGACGCGAGCGCTGTAGTACCGATCGATTGGACCAGAGATGCGGAGACGGAACCGGCTCGAGGATTGGTATAGATCGTGATGATCGGTTGTTCTACATCACCGGCGACGACGCTCGCCTCCGCCAGGATGGTCGTCCTTTTCGTGAAATCACTGGGAATCACGATCGCCCCGTACAGCGTGCCGGAGTTCAGCCGTGATTGTGCTTCGGCGATGCCGATCTGCTGCAGGTCGATCTTCTGGTGGTCGATTCCGCTTTCGAGGCCGGCGACTATGTCGTTTCCGAAATTCTTGCGATCGGTGGGATCACCGCCCGGGAGGGTGTCACCTTCGTCTTGGTTGACCAGGGCGATCGGGAACTGGTCCAGATGCTTCTTGGGGTCGAGTATCCCGCCCATGTACAGCGCTGCCAGCGCGGACATCAAGAGGGTGACCACTATCAATGGTGTCAGCCAGAATCGTGGTGTGTGCATGACGGTGCGGGCAGACGGCTCCGTGTTCTTGCTCATCGTCAGTCGACCGGCTTTCTTTCGCGCGGAGTTCCTCGGGCTGAGCGTAAACGCAAAGGTGCGCCGGGGCAGATCTTTCGGACACCGACAGATGTTGCGCCAACAGAGATCGCCCCAATGGAGGACGCCCCCAACCCTCTGGAATTGGGGGCATCGCCAGCCGGTTCATCCTCAGTAGTTCGACGAACCGGTGACGACGGTACGGACCTGTTTCTGAAGAAACGCTGAACGTGACGTTCCTCGCTTCGGGGAAGAGACTTCGCCTACATTTCAAACGGGCGCGGAGGTCCGTCCCGAAATCAAGATCGGAGCACAATATGAAAGCAGCCCGCTTCAGCAGGTTCGGAGGGCCCGAAGTCCTCGAGCTTGTCGACCTACCCGACCCGCACGCGGGGCCAGGCCAGATTCGGATCGCCGTCCGAGCGGCAGGTGTGAATGCCAGTGACTGGAAGAAGCGCCAGGGGCTGATGGATCAGGAGCTGCCGCAAACCCTGGGGTACGAAGCGGCGGGCGTCGTCGACGAGATCGGTGAGGGCGTCACAGATGTGAACCTCGGTGATCGTGTTTTCGGCTTCTGCACTGACGGTGCGGCACAGGCTGAACTTGCAGTGCTTGCGTATTTTGCGCCTATCCCGTTGTCTCACAACTTTATCGACGTCGCCGCGCTGCCCGCGGCGGTCGAGACGGCGACACGCGCGCTCGACCAACTCGGGGTGCAAAATGGCAACACTCTGCTCGTGAACGGTGCCTCCGGCAGCGTCGGTAGCGCTGCCGTCCAATTGGCTGTGATTCGCGGCGCCCGGGTGATCGGTACCGCAAGTCTATCCAATCACGAGTACCTACGGTCGCTCGGCGCCGAGCCGGTCACATATGGAGAGGGCCTCAGCGAGCGAGTTCGTGCACTCGTGCCAGACGGCGTCGATCTGGCGCTCGACGTGGCCGGAACCGGTGCGCTGCCGGTGCTCATCGAGTTGGCAGGCGACACAGATCATGTGGTTACGATCGCCGATTTCGACGGCGCACAGACGTACGGCGTGAGGTTCAGCCGCGGCGACAGCGGGCGGGCGATCCACGCTCTCGGTGATATCGGCGCGCTGATCGAATCCGGGCGCTTCAGCCTCCCCCCGACGAGAGCCTTTCCGCTCGACGAGATCGCGGAGGCACACCGAGTCGGAGAGAAAGGACATGTGCAGGGAAAGCTCGTCTTGGAAGTCGGCTGAATCGACCGAGTAGCTTGAATCGAGACTCTCGGCTACGACGGAGGTACGGATGACTGTTCGGATCGAGGAGCACACAGCGGGAGTTCGGTTGCTCACGATGGATCGCCAGGAGAGGCGCAACGCGCTCGACCCCAAGACTTACCGCGAACTGACGAACGCGATCCGGGAGTCTGACGACGATGACGCAGTGCGGGTTTCGGTGCTGACGGGTGCCGGTGGTGTCTTCACCAGTGGTAACGACATCGGAAGTTTTCAGGACACTGCCGGCGAGGACGGCGGTGAGGCCAAGGATCTGTTGATCGCACTCGTTACCGCACGTAAACCGATTGTCGCAGCGGTCGAAGGGTTTGCAGTCGGGATCGGCACCACGATGTTGTTGCACTGCGACCTGGCGTTTGCCGGACGAGGTACGCGGTTCCGCTTGCCGTTCGTTCCGCTCGGGCTCTCGCCCGAGGGTGGATCGAGCTATTTGTTGCCGCAGATCGCGGGCCTCAAACGCGCGACCGAACTGTTGATGCTCGGAGATATGTTCGACGCCGACGAGGCTGCCGAAGCCGGTCTGGTCAATCGCGTCGTGGAGGCCGGCACCGCACTCGACGTGGCGCTGGACCGTGCAGTTCGCATTGCAGACTCCCCGGCTGAATCGGTAGCGCTCACGAAGATGCTGCTCCGTCGACCGCATCTCGACTCCCTGCTGGAAACCATCGACGTGGAGTCGGATCATTTCGCGAGACGACGACGATCCGATGAAGCGCAAGAAGCATTCGCAGCTTTCATGAAGAAGAGGTGACCGATATGAATGGTGCACAGTCACTTATCCAGAGTCTGGTCGACTCGGGTGTCGAGGTGTGCTTCGGTAATCCCGGAACGTCCGAGATGCATTTTGTTGCCGCACTCGATTCCGTTCCCCGGATGCGAGCCGTACTCGGCCTGTTCGAGGGCGCTGTGACCGGTGCCGCGGACGGCTACGCACGGATCGCCGGAAGGCCTGCCGCGACGCTGCTCCATCTCGGCCCCGGTATGGCGAACGGACTGGCGAACCTTCACAACGCGCGCCGCGCCCACACACCGATCGTGAACATCGTCGGGGACCACGCGACATATCATCACGGTTTCGACGCTCCTCTCGAATCGAATATCGACGCGCTGACCGAGTGGCTGGAGGGATGGAGTCGACGTTCCGACTCCACCGCGACCGTCGGTAGCGATGCAGCTGACGCCGTTGCCGCGTCAATGGATCCGCCCGGAAGGATCGCGACACTGGTCCTACCTGCTGACGTCTCGTGGGGCGAAGGTGGAGTGCTTGCGGAGCCTCGGGACATACCGCCGCGAGCGGAAGCTTCTGCAGCACAGATCGACTCGGTGGTAGGCGCGCTCAATGCCGAGGGCCGCGCGACGCTACTGCTGGGCGGCGCAGCGTGTTCTGAAGCCGGACTGCGCGCCGCTTCCCGGATCGCCGTCACGACGGGTGCGCAGATTCTGGTCGAGACCTTCCCAGCGAGGCTTCAACGGGGCGCCGGGCTACCGTCATTCGAGCGCTTAGGGTACTTCGCCGAGCACGCCACTGAACAACTTCGCGGAACAACTCAGCTGGTTCTGGCCGGCGCGGTTTCGCCGGTCTCATTCTTTGCGTATCCCGGAAAACCGAGCGATCTGGTCCCGGACGGCGCCGCGGTGACAACGCTGGCGAATGTCAGCGACGATGTTGTCGGCGCGTTGGAAGCAGTGGCGGAACTCGTGGCACCCGGAGTGGAACCCGTTCTGCAGGAGGCAAATCGGCCGTCGCTGCCGAGCGGGCCTCTCGACGTGCGAAATTGGGCCGACGTGATCGGGGCCCTACTGCCAGACGACTCCATCATCTCCGACGAGGCGGCCACTTCCGGTTGGGCGATCCCGATTGCCCTTGCCGGAGCGCCGCGCCACGACGTGCTCACGCTCACCGGAGGTGCCATCGGCCAGGGCATCCCGGTGGCGACGGGTGCCGCGGTGGCAGCGCCGGAGCGGCCGGTGATCAATCTCGAAGCCGATGGAAGCGCGATGTACACCATCACGGCGTTGTGGACGCAGGCGCGAGAGCAGTTGAACGTCACGACGATTCTGCTCAACAATCGCGCTTACGCCATTCTGCGTGGCGAGTTGCAACGCGTCGGCGCAGAAGGCGCCGGCGTCGTCGCACAGTCGATGTTGGATCTGTCGTCTCCGAACATGGATTACGTCAAGATCTCCGAGGGCCTGGGTGTGCCGGCGTCACGGGCGAGCACGGCGGAGGAGTTGGCGGAGCAGTTTGCTGCAGCGCTGGCGGAGCCCGGTCCGCATCTCATCGAGGTCATGCTGCCACCCCCGTCATGATTTCGCGTCGGTCATCGATCGTGCATTCAACTGGAGGTTTTCGGTGCTAGCCGCGATCGGTCTGTCTCTGCCTCTTGCCCTCGGTCTGCTTTTCGTCTCGATGCCCATGGCGGTGATCGTGCTCGTGATGGTTACCGCCGGAGCACATCGCGGGGCGGCATCTTTTCTCCTCGGGTGGGTGCTCGGTATATCGGCGGTCGTTGCAGCGACCATCGTGATCGCGGACTACTCGTTCGCGGAATCGGAGTCGTCGCAGACTTCGGCGTGGTCGAGCGTCGTACGAATCGTGTTGGGCCTTGTTCTGTTCGGATTGGCGTACAAGCAGTGGCGAGCGCGACCGAGAGACGGAAGTGATCCGACAGTTCCGAAGTGGATGAAGAGCATCGACGGATTGACGCCGCGCAAGGCTTTCGGGTTGGCGTTCTTGTCCGCGGCGGTCAATCCCAAGAACGCTGCGCTGGCGGTATCCGGTGCGGCCACTATCGCGGTCGCCACGAATGTTGTTGCTCAACAGACTGTTGCGGCGGTCGTCTTCACGGTGATCGCCAGCGTCGGCATCGCGTCGCCGATCCTGGTGAAGGTGTTCTCCGGCAATCGAGCCGACGAGATCCTCGCATCCGCGAAGGCATGGATGACCGCCAACAACGCAGTGATGATGGCGGTCATCCTGGCGATCCTCGGTGCGACCGTGCTGGGCGAGGGGCTCAGTGGACTGCAATAAGTCGCCTACCATTGGCGGGTGACTGATTTCGACGACGACGCTGCTGGTTCCATTGCCTCCGCTGCGGTGGCTGTTCTGCGCGAGCAAGGCCCGCTGAGTCTCGAAGAGTGGGCGACCCATCTCGAGGAGTACGGAACTGCGACCGAGTTGGCCGATGTACTCGAGTACCTGTCCGAACCGATGCTCGGGTACCTGCCCAACGGAAAGTACTTCGCCCTCGACGCGGCCCTCGAAGGGCTCGTGTTCACTCACCGGCTCAGTGAGCTCGAGATTGCGTCCGACATCCTTGACGCGAGCCCCGACCTGGAACCGATCTTGGCGTTCGGCGGCGGCGAAGACGGAGCGATCCGGGTGGCCCTGGCGGAAGTAGCAGCCCTGGAACGCGGAGCTGCTCCCTTCCGGAGTCGACGAGTTGTGGTTCTCCCGGTCGGAACCCTGGGCGAGTGTGCCGACGGCGATCTCGTCGGTCTTGCCGTCGAAGACGGAAGACTTGCTTTTCGCCTGGTGGCGATCGAGGACGAGCCCGATCTTGCTCCCGCCCTGGACGAGCTTTTCGAGGACGACGGAGTCGAGGCACTCGATTCCGTGTGCTGGCAACTCCTCCTCGCGGATCCGTCACTTTTCACGGTTCCCATTGCGCCGCTGGGTGAGTTCTTCGAGGCGGCAGGCTACGAACATGAGCGAGAATTGCTGGCGCGTCGGGGATTCGACTTCGACGCTTACGATCTGCAGATTCGGACAGCCTTGGTGGCCAGTACATACGATCTGACCCACGACGAGGCTGTCTCTGCCGTCGCGTTTGTCGATCTGGCGGACCGCGGATACACCGACGCGGTCATCGTCGACTTCGATATCGCGGACTGGGCCCACCGTCATGTGAGCGCTTCCCCGGATTCTTTTGTCTCACTCGCAGATCCGGGTGCAGCGGTAGCAGTGTTCGATCTCGGATTTCGGAATCAGGATCCGGTGACCGATGCGATTCTCGAATCGCTTGCAGCCGAACTGGCCGAGCGAGGGCCGAGGTCGGTGCGGGCGGCGGCTCATTGGCTGGCCGGTAAGGCCGTCGATCGGCTGGGACGCGTCCTCGAAGCGGAAGCGCACTACGAGAAGGCGCTACTTGCCGAATCTGGTTGGGGTCCTGCTTTGTTCGAATTGGCCCAGTTCGCGTCGGACCGCGGCGACGCGATCCGGGCACTGTCACTGCTCGGGCGGATCGACGGCGGAAGTGAAGAGAATCTCTACGCCGTACTGCAGGACTTCGTCCCAGCCGATCACCCGGAACTCGGGCGAAACGACAAGTGCTGGTGTGGTTCCGGCCGCAAGTACAAGGTTTGCCACCTCGGAAAGGCGGATGAATCCGTCAAGGCGGACGGTCGGTGGTTGTACAAGAAGGCATGTCTGTTTGCCTTTGCCTCCGAGTTCGTCGACACCGTGACCGGGCTCGACGATCTCGAAAACGAGAATCTCTCCGAGGACGAACTGCTCGCCACCACGATCTTCGACGGCTCGGCACTGGATGTGGCTCTGTTCGAGGGTGGGATTTTTGCCGACTTCCTGGCCAGACGCAGTGAACTCCTCCCGGAGGCGGAAGTAGTGACAGCCGCGCAGTGGCTCGGAACCAGCAGGTCGGTGTACGAGGTGGTCGAATCTTCGGACACCGGTGTCGTGCTGCTCGATCGTGGGTCCAAGGAGACCGTCACGGTTTCGCACTCGGTCGAAGCCAAGCCCGGTGATGTGATCAGTGCTCTGGTCCTGACGGCCCCCACGGGCGCGCTTGCGGTGGGCGTGGTGGTCATGGCTTCGCAATCGCAGGCCGCGAGGGTTCTCGAGGTTCTTGCTTCCGAGGATCTCGACGCCGACGAACTGGTGCGTGAGTCGCGTGGAGGCGCCGATCACTCGACCGATGACCGGTGACGATGTATCGAGTCGACCCCGTTAAAGTTGGATAGGTGAACGAACCGATGGATGCCAATGACTTGATCGCCGAAGCCGCGATGGAGTTGTTGCGTGAGCACGGCCCGCAGACAGCGGCGGACTGGGGCACCCTGTTGGCTGATGCCGGGCACGGTACAGCCGAGGACATGGCCGAATTCGTCGAGTACGTCGAGGACCCACTGCTCGGATATTTGAGTGAGGAGCGGTACGCCGCACTCGACACGTTGTTCGAGCATCGAGTGTTGACCCATCGCCTCACCGAAGCGGAGATCAAGTCCGGCGTTCTCGACGCCAATCCCGATCTGATGATGCTGCGAGTTTTCCTCGATCGTGACGACGACGAGATCCACGGCATCAGCGTCGTGCATCGCGGGATCGACGACGATCTGTTGGCTGATCGTGGGATCGAAGACCCGGAGTTCCCGCACGACGAAGGTTTTCTGCTCGACACCGACACCCTTGCCGAGTGCTCGGCAGGTGACTTGATCGGATTGTTCGTCGCTGACCGCGAGTTGACGCTCTGCACCATCCCCGAGGTACTGGATCCCGCACCCGGATTCGGCGAGAACCTGGCGACGGTCCTTGCCGACATCGGTGCGGACACCCTCGATGCCATTGTCTGGCAGTTGATGCTCGACGAGCCGTCGCTGTTCCGTCAGCCGACCGCACCGCTGGGCGAGATGCTCGACGCGGCAGGTTACGTCCGCGACGGTGATTACGTCGCGGTGGACGGTTTCGATTTCGAGGCATACCACCTGGCGAACCGCGCCAGGATGCTCGAGATTCGAGAGAACCTGCACTCCGAAGAAGCCGCGTCGGTGATCGCCTTCGTCGATGTGGTCATGGCTGCGAAAGCCGAAGGCGTCGAGGATGTCTCGGACTGGGCGCGCAAGCAGATCAAGGAGGATCCGCAGACCTTCGTCGGCATCGCCGAGCCGCCCGCGGCTGCGGCAGCATTGGAACTGTTGTCCGAACTCGATGACCACGATTCCGCATTGCATTCTGTTGCAACTGCTCTCGCGGAGAAGGGGCCGCGCCGAGTCAAGCCGGCAGCGCACTGGCTGGCGGGCAAGGCTTCGGACCGTCTCGGCAAGATCCTGGCCGCTGAGGCGTCGTACGAATCAGCGCACGATCTTGATCCCGACTGGACTCCGGCGATCTTCGATCTGGCGCTACTGGCGGCCGATCGCAGCGACGTGACGCGAGCGCTGGCTTTGCTGGGCCGGATCGAGGGCGGCGAGTCCGAAGTTCTGCATGAGGTTCTTCAGCGCTATGCGCCGGCCGAGCATCCTGAGCTCGGTCGAAATGACAAGTGCTGGTGCGGTTCCGGTCGAAAGTTCAAGGTTTGTCATCTCGGTAAGTCCGAAGTGACTTTCGACGATCGGGCCAGCTGGCTCTACGTCAAGGCTCAGTTGTTCTCGCGCACACCGGAGTACTTCGACGCCGTATTCGATCTCGCGCTCATTCGTGCCGAGCAGTTCAACAGCGAAGAGGCACTGACGCTGGCCGTCGAAGGTGGTTTGGCCGTCGATGCTGCCTTGTTCGACGTCGGCATCTTCGAGGCGTTTGTCGAGCGCCGCGGAGAACTGCTGCCTTCCGACGAGCGGGAACTGGCCGACGAGTGGTTGAAAATTGCGCGCTCGGTGTACAAGGTTGCCTCGACGGAGCCGGGACAGTTGGTGACCCTCAGCGACGTCCGCAACGGTCATCTGGTGAAGGTCACGGACGAGTGGGGCTCGCTGAACCTCGAGCCAGGCACACTCGTGTGTGCTCGTGTTCTTCCGGCCGGGTCCACGATGCGCACCTTCGGTGGCATCGAACCGCTTGCGGTAGAAGACAAGAAAGAGCTGATCCAACTGATCGAGTCGCAGGACACCGAGCCGGGTCAGTTGGTGGAGTTCCTCAGCCGCGGCCTTGCCGGTGCGCCTTTCCGGTAGCGCGAACTACCAAAAAGGCGCACGGGGCCGGAGGCCCTAGGGCGTCACCTGAGCCAACATCATCTGCTCGAAACCCTCACCGTAAGGCGGGAGCATTCCCCACTCGCCGCGCGGATCATGCTGCGCTGCCTCGAATACCGTTCGCGCGTGACTGAACTCGAGGAAACCCTCGCGCCCGTGGTAATGCCCGATACCCGAAGCCCCGACGCCGCCGAAGGGTGCGTCGCTCAGTCCGGGGTGAGACATCGCGTCGTTGATGGTGACGCCACCCGAGACGGTGCGTTCGAGTACGGACTCCTTCTCGTCCAGATCGGTTCCGAAGTAGTACAGCGCCAACGGCTTCGGACGTGAATTGATGTCCGCGACAACGCTGTCGAGTTCGTCGTACGGCAGGATCACGACGGCCGGCCCGAAGATCTCCTCCTTCATGATCTGTGCGTCGGTCGGAGGGTCGACCACAATTCGCAGTGGGCGACGACGAGTGTCAGCGGAGAGTTCTTCGTCGGGAACGGTGATGATTCGTGCTCCATGTTCTTCGGCGTCCTCGATGTACCCCTCGATGCGTGCGAGGTGACGATCGCTGACTATCGAGACCATGTCCTTGTTGTCGGCGATGGTGGGGAACAGTCCCGTGAACTGATCGGTGAATGCGCCGATGAACGCTTCCGTGTTCTCGCGCGGGACGTAGATCAGATCGGGAGAGACGCAGAGTTGACCGGCGTTGGTCGACTTCGCGATAGCCAAACGCGAAGCAGCAGAGGTGATATCGGCACTGCGGCTCAAGACGCTCGGTGACTTGCCGCCGAGTTCGAGGGTGACCGGAACCAGGTTCTTCGCAGCATTGGCCATGACCAGCTTGCCGACGGTCGTGCTGCCGGTGAAGACGAGGTGGTCGAAAGGCAGGGACGTCAGCAGATCAGCGACTTCCGGGCCGCCGGTCACCACCGCGACCTCCACAGGGTCGAGCGTTCGTCGCGCCGCCTCGGCCAGGACGGCCGCAGTGTTGGGCACGATCTCCGACGGTTTGAGAACCGCGCGATTTCCCGCTCCCAGAGCGCACGCGAGGGGGCTCAGGAGAGTGAAGAGTGGTGCGTTCCAGGTTCCGATGATGCCGATCGAACCCTTGGGTTGGTACGACACGTACGCCGTGGCACCGAGTTGGTCCTGCATCGCTCCGGTCGCTCTCGGTGAGCGAATCATCCACTCTTCGAGAGAATCACGAACGTGCTTGAGTGAAACCATCGATCCCAGAACGTCATTCATCACCGAGTAGGCCGGAATTCGACCGCCGAAGTCTTCGTTGATCGCTTCGGTCAAATCCTTGTGGTTTGCGACCAGGAGATCGACGACGCGTTGGATGCGCTCGCGTCGTGTCTGCGCGGACGGAAGCCCGGCGGCGCGAGTTGCTTCCTGCTGGGCGCGCAGTATCTGTTCGAGATCGGTGGTGACGGCGACATCGGTGCTCATGGGCACTCCTCGTAGTGGCGAAGTATTGACCGGACCGTATCGACGCGGCGCGAGCGGATGCCCTTTCGTCTCGTTGACCGGGACGGATTCGATTGGTAGAGAGAACACATGTCGCAGACACAGGTAGAAAACACTGCAGTGAAGATTTCCGTCGAGGAATCGGTGGGACTCGGTTTCCTGACGCTCGATCGGCCGGCGCGCCGCAATCCGCTCTCGGCGGAGACCATGCGCGAGGTGACGGCTGCCCTGCTCGAGTTGGCTGCGGACGAGCGCGTACGGGTTGTCGTCGTGCGCGCCGAAGGCCCGGTGTTCTCCGCGGGCCACGATCTGACGGAGATGATCGGGAGAACCCTCGAGGACGAGCGGGCGATCTTCGACGGCTGTACCGAGATGATGGAGACCGTGCAGCGGATTCCGCAGCCGGTGATTGCCGCAGTCCAGGGCCCGGCTATCGCGGCGGGCTGCCAGTTGGCCGCGTCGTGTGATCTGGTCGTTGCAGCGTCGAACGCTGTTTTCGGTACTCCCGGCGTCAAGATCGGACTGTTCTGCTCGACGCCGATGGTCGCTCTGAGCAGGGCGGTAGGGCGCAAGCGGTCGATGCAGATGTTGCTGACCGGTCAGACGATCGACGCCGAGACCGCTGCTGACTGGGGTCTGGTGAACTTTGTCGTCCCGCCCGAAGACCTGGACCGGGAGGTGCGCGAACTGGCCGCCAAGATCACGACGGCCAGCCCCTTGACGGTGAAGATCGGCAAGCAGGCGTTCTATCACCAGATCGATCTGCCGCAAGCGCAGGCGTACGAGGCGATGGCGGAAACGATGGCAACCAACGCCGTGACCTGCGACGCTCAAGAAGGTATGCAAGCCTTCGTGGACAAGCGAAAGCCCGAATGGCGCAATAAGTAACGATCGCTCTTCCGGTTTAGTTGGACGTCCTATAACCTGAGGCGCATGAGCCTGGATCCACGCACCAACACCGTCGACGGAGTGCTTCGGCGCTCGGCAGCCAAGTACCCCGACCGCGTAGCTGTCGTCTTCGAGGATCGCACCCGCACGTACCGCGAACTCGACGACGCGGTCACCCGGGTCGCGGCCTATCTGCTCGGTCTGGGTCTCGAACACGGCGACCGTGTCGCGGCATACGGAACCAATTCCGACGCCTATGCAATCGGATTCCTTGCTTGTGCGCGAGCAGGTTTGGTGCATGTTCCGGTCAACTATGCACTCAAGGGGGACGAACTCCGGTACCTCGTGGCGCAGTCAGGCGCCCGCGCGGTGTTGGTGGACCCGGCATTGGCGTCGACGCTCGACTCGGTCCGCTCCGACCTCGATCTCGACCACGTGATCGCGCTGCGGGATGCGGAACTGTCGGTCGTCACGATCGGTGAGGCAGGCGAGGTACCGGTCTTCGAACCGCGTGCGACGTCGACGGATCTGGCGCAGCTGCTCTATACCTCGGGTACTACCTCGAAGCCCAAGGGCGCCATGATGTCTCACGGTGCGCTGGTTCACGAGTACGTGTCCTCGGTGATCGCGCTGGGGCTCGACAAGAGTGACAACCCGTTGATCTGCATGCCGATGTACCACTCCGCGGGCATGCACGTCTTCATGCTGCCGTACCTGTCCGTGGGCGCGACGGTCAGTCTGATGCAGGCGCCGGACATCCCGGAAATCCTGCGCCGTGTCGAAGCCGAAAAGATCGGATCGCTGTTCCTGGCTCCGACCGTGTGGGTACCGCTGGCCAACCATCCTGACCTCGAGACCCGCGATCTGTCCTCGCTGAAGAAGGCGCAGTACGGCGCCTCGATCATGCCGGTCACCGTGCTCAATCGCCTGCGTGAGCGTTACCCGGACATCGGCTTCTACAACTGCTTCGGTCAGTCCGAAATCGGTCCACTGGCAACAGTTCTCCAGCCCAGCGAGCATGCCGATCGTCCGTCTTCATGCGGTCGCGCGGTGTTCTTCGTCGAAACCCGCGTGGTCGACGCCGACGGAAACGACGTCGCCGACGGTGAGTCCGGTGAGGTTCTCTACCGCTCGCCGCAGCTGTGCAACGGCTACTGGGAGAACCCGGAAGCCACCGCCGAGGCCTTCCGCGACGGCTGGTTCCATTCGGGCGATCTGGTCGTGCGGGACGAAGAAGGTTTCATCACAGTCGTCGACCGGATCAAGGACGTCATCAACACCGGCGGCATCCTGGTGGCGTCGCGCGAGGTCGAAGATGCGGTCTACACGCACCCCGCAGTGGCAGAAGTTGCCGTGATCGGTACACCCGACGAGAAGTGGATCGAGGCCGTCACCGCGATCGTCGTGCTCAAGGACGGCAACGACGAGTTGACGCCCGAGGCGTTGATTGCCCACGTCAAGGAACGGATCGCTCCGTTCAAGGTGCCCAAGCACGTCCGTTTCGTGGCCGAACTCCCGCGCAATCAGAGCGGCAAGCTACTGAAGCGGGAACTGCGCACCGTCTGAGGCTTGCTATAGGTTCTGCCTTACCTTCGGTTCGTTTTCAGGTCTTTGACTCCGATTGCCTCACGGTATTGACTTCGGAGGACGGCATGGACTTCGGAAACAGCAAGGTGAGTGGTGGGAATGCAGGTCGATGCAGATGACTTCGCAGATATCTTGGCGACTGCGCGGGAGTTCATCCGAAAGGAAGTCGTTCCGCGTGAGCAGGAGATAGCCGACACCGACGCCATTCCTGAGGACATACGCAAGAAAGCCGCAGCCATCGGGCTCTTCGGCTACGCGATCCCTCAGGAATGGGGTGGGCTCGGACTCGACCTCACCCAAGACGTCGAATTGGCAATGGAATTCGGCTACACCTCCCTGGCGCTGCGTTCGATGTTCGGTACCAACAACGGAATTGCCGGGCAGGTATTGGTCGGCTTCGGTACCGACGAGCAGAAGGCTCAGTGGCTCGAGCGCATCGCCTCCGGTGACGTCGTGGCTTCCTTTGCTCTGACCGAACCGGGCGCGGGCTCCAACCCGGCCGGCCTTCGGACCAAGGCAGTTCTGGACGGATCCGACTGGGTCATCGACGGTAACAAGCGGTTCATCACCAATGCTCCACTGGCGCAGCTGTTCGTAGTGTTCGCACGCACCCGCCCGGCGGATTCCGATGGCCCGGGAATCGCAGTGTTCCTGGTTCCGGCCGACACTCCGGGCGTCACGGTCGGCCCCAAGGACAAGAAGATGGGTCAGGAGGGTGCTTGGACCTCCGAGGTCACCTTCGACAACGTCCGGGTTCCCGAGTCGGCCCTCGTCGGTGGCGACCAGGACACCGGATACCGCGCTGCGATGACGTCTCTCGCACGCGGACGAGTCCATATCGCGGCGCTCTCGGTGGGAGCAGCACAGCGAGCGCTCGACGAATCTGTCGCATTCTCCGTGGTCACGGAACAGGGCGGTACCGCTATCGGCGACTTCCAACTGGTTCAAGCGATGCTGGCCGACCAGCAGGCAGGTGTCATGGCCGGGCGTGCGATGGTGCGCGAGGTAGCCGCGCGGTACGTCAGCGGTGAGGATCGACGTCTCGGCCCCTCGGCGGCAAAGCTTTTCTGCACCGAGATGGTGGGCAAGGTCGCGGATCTCGCCGTGCAGATCCACGGTGGCAACGGGTACATGCGCGGTGTGCCGGTCGAACGCATCTACCGTGAAGTTCGCCTGTTGCGCCTGTACGAGGGAACCAGCGAGATCCAGCGACTGATTCTCGGCGGTGGGCTCGTGGCGCAAGCGAAAAAGCAAAACCAGCGCTGACACCTTTTTACCTGACGAGCTTTAACCTCACGAACGGAGTGGACATGGGATTGTTGGACGGCAAGGTCGCAGTGGTGACGGGCGGAGCACAGGGGATCGGGCTCGAAATTGCGCGCACCTTCATCAAGGAAGGCGCGACCGTCGTCATCGGCGACATCAACGAAGGCGTGGGAACGGCTGCGGTCGCCGAACTCGGCGGAGAGTCGGTCGCTCGTTTCGCTTCCTGCGACGTTCGGGACTCCGGACAGGTCGAGGCAATGCTCGATCTGGCTGAAAGCGCTTTCGGCCCAGTCGATGTCATGGTCAACAACGCCGGCATGACTCGCGATGCCACGATGCGGAAGATGACCGAGCAGGACTTCGACGACGTGATCGCCGTTCACCTCAAGGGAGCGTGGAACGGGACACGCGCTGCCGCCGCCCGCATGCGTGAGCGCGAAACCGGCGCAATCGTGAACATCTCGTCGATCTCCGGCAAGGTCGGCATGCTCGGGCAGACCAACTACTCCGCCGCCAAGGCCGGCATCGTCGGTCTGACGAAGGCCGCGGCAAAAGAGGTCGCATTCAAGAACGTTCGCGTCAACGCCGTTCAGCCCGGACTGGTCCGCACGGCAATGACCGAGGCGATGCCCGAACGAATCTGGAACGAGAAGCTGTCCGAGATTCCGATGGGGCGCGCAGCCGAGCCTTCGGAAGTTGCTTCGGTTGTACTGTTCCTCGCGAGCGACCTCTCGAGCTATATGACGGGTACGGTCCTCGAGATCACCGGCGGCCGCCACATCTGATCCGTCCTGTTCGAGTGCAAGAATTCAGAGTGCAAGAATTCTGGGTGTAAAACTTCTGGGGTGACTACTGACATGGGACAGCCGAACTCGGACCTTCCGCTCGACGGAATCACCGTAGTTGCACTCGAACAGGCGGTGGCGGCACCGCTCGCCACCCGACATCTCGCGGACATGGGTGCGCGGGTGATCAAGATAGAACGCGTCGGTGAGGGTGACTTTGCGCGTCACTACGACCAGGCGGTTCACGGTCAGGCATCACACTTCGTGTGGCTCAACCGTTCCAAGGAATCCATTGCCGTCGACGTGAAATCGGAATCCGGCCGGCAGATCGTTCTCGACCTTGTCGCGCGAGCCGACGTGTTCCTGCAGAACCTGGCTCCTGACGCTGCCGCGAGACTGGGGTTCCGCGCGGAGGAACTGCGCGAGAAATTCCCACGGCTCATCGTGATCGACATGTCCGGCTACGGCAGTGCCGGCCCACGGCGCGAGCGCAAGGCCTACGACATGTTGGTCCAAGCCGAGACCGGAATGATCTCCGTGACAGGCACACCGGAAACGGCCACCAAGACCGGCATCCCGGTCTCGGACATCGCAGCAGGAATGTACGCGCTGACTTCGATTCTGAGCGCCCTGTTCCGTAGAGAGCGAACGGGCAAGGGAGCGCTCGTCGAGGTCTCGATGTTCGATTCGACCGTCGAGTGGCTGGGTCATCCGATGTACATGAAAATGTATGCGGACAAGCAGATTCCGCGCGTCGGTCTCGGCCACGCTGCCATCGTTCCCTACGATTCGTATCCGACTGCCGACGGCGAGATCCTGATCGGCGTCCAGAACGATCGTGGATGGCGGGCACTGATGGTGGACGTGTTCGAGCGCGAGGATCTGGTCGACCATCCGCGGTACCGCACCAATATCGTGCGCGTCGAAAACCGTGGTCAGGTAGACGAATTGGTGGGTTCTCTGACTCGTCTGTACTCGACGGCAGATCTAGATCAGCGCCTGGCCGCCGCTGGTGTTCCGGCTGCGGCACTCAACGACATGGCCGGTCTGCTGGAACATCCGCAGCTGGAGAAGCGTGCCAGGTGGCGGTCCGTGGGCACCGAACACGGTCCGATCGATGCCGTGTTGCCTCCGATGACGTACTCGGATGTCGAAATGCGCATGGGTGATGTTCCAGCTCTCGGCCAGCAGACGGATTCTCTGCTGGCCGAGTTGGGGCGTACCGACGATCAGATCACGAATCTCCGACAAGACGGATCGATCGGTTGACGCTCCCTAGCGTCGAAGGTTCTCGAACACCGCTGCAATCCCTTGTCCGCCGCCGATGCACATGGTCTCGATCCCGTACCGTCCCTGGCGCCGGTCGAGTTCGCGCAGCAGATTTGCAAGGATCCGCCCACCGGTAGCGCCGACAGGATGTCCGAGCGAGATGCCGGAACCGTTGACGTTGAACCGTTCCTCGATGTCCTGGGCGCTCAATCCCCAGGCCTTGGCGCACGCGAGAACCTGAGCCGCGAAGGCCTCGTTGACTTCGATGAGGTCGATGTCGTCGAGTGACAGGTCGACACGGGAGAGTGCTTTCGCCACGGCAGGCACCGGGCCGATGCCCATCCGGTTCGGCTCCACACCGGCCACACCCCAGCTGACCAGTTTCGCGAACGGTCGCAGGCCCAGCCGTTCGGCGTTGGCAGCAGTAGTGACGATCGCGGCTGCGCCGGCGTCGTTCTGACCGCACGCATTACCGGCGGTGACAGTGGCTTCGGGATCGACGCGACCTCGAATGGGGCGCAGTGCAGCGAGATCGGCCAACTGAATCCCTCGGCGCGGATGCTCGTCGCGAGTGACCAGCGTCTGCTCACCACGGCGTCCGGGCACCGAAACGGGAATGGTCTCGTCGTCGAAATACCCGCTGTCCTGGGCATGAACTGCCCGCTCGTGCGATCGGACCGCGTAACGGTCCTGCTCGTCGCGAGTGATCGAGTACTCCCGACGCAAGTTCTCGGCGGTCTCGATCATTCCGCCCTCGACCGGGAAGTTGACTCCGCCGGAGTTCGTGCGCGGTTTGGCCAGTCGGTCGTGGAACTCGACGGAAGGGCGCTTTGTGCCCCAACGCATGTCGGTGGAGTAGAACTCGGTTCCGCTCATGCTCTCGGCGCCGCCGGCGATGACCAGGTCGCTCATCCCGGTCTGTACTTGCATCGCGGCGTAGATGATCGCTTGCAAACCTGAACCGCAACGGCGATCGAGTTGTATTCCGGGAACGGACACGTCGAGACCGGCGTCGAGTGCCGCGATTCGCCCGATGGCCGCAGCCTCTCCGTTGGCGTAACCCTGACCGAAGATGACGTCGTCGACATCTGTGGACGCAATGCCGGTTCGTTCGACGAGGCCACGCACAACAGTGCCGGCGAGAGTGGTGACGGAAACGTCCTTGAATACTCCGCCGAATCCGCCTACCGGGGTGCGAACGGGTTCACAGATGACTGCGTCGTGCATGGAATGCGCCTGTCTCGAGGAGAGGTGGGGGATGCGTCGCGTGAAGGGACCGATCGAAGGGCCACCGCGACCTGGCCACTCGAATATCCAGCACGCGCGGCGGGATTGTCAACAGTGGGAACGACCTGTTCGGACATAGTTTCCGCCATACGGTTCGTATGTGAAATCGACTTTGACACATATACCGTTCAAGGATTGAATGGACGCACGACCTCTGCTGAGCACGGCTCGCCGCTGGTTGAAAGTTCCTGTAGTCGAATCAGTTTCGTCGACAGGAGAGTGCGAAGTACCGACTGACAGGTGGAACAGTGACTCGTTTGGCGCAGACGGCGGGATTGACCGAAACCCAGACCGACATCGTCGGGGCGGTACGAGAGTTCGTCGATCGCGTCGTCATCCCCGCGGCGCAGGAACTCGAACACTCGGATACGTATCCGACCGACATCGTCAAGCAGATGAAGGACATGGGTCTGTTCGGACTGACCATCGACCCCGAGTACGGGGGAATCGGCGAATCACTGCTTACCTATGCGCTGTGCGTCGAAGAGTTGGCCCGCGGATGGATGAGCGTGTCCGGTGTCATCAACACGCATTTCATCGTGGCTCACATGATTTCCGCGCACGGGACGCCGGAACAGAAGGCGAAGTACCTGCCGCGTCTGGCGTCCGGAGAGCTCACCGGCGCATTCTCCATGTCCGAACCTGCATTGGGTTCGGACGTTGCCGCGATCACCACCAGGGCGCGGCGCACCGAATCGGGCGACTACGTCGTCAACGGCCAGAAGATGTGGCTGACCAACGGTGGTTCGTCGACGCTGGTTGCAGTCCTGGTCAAGACGGACGAGGGCGCGGAGAAGCCGCACAACAATCTGACGACGATATTGATCGAGAAGCCCGCAGGTTTCGGTGAGGTACTCCCGGGCCTGACCATCCCGGGCAAGCTCGAGAAGATGGGCTACAAGGGAATCGACACCACGGAGATGATCTTCGACGGTTTCGAGATCGCAACCGAAGAGGTTCTCGGTGGCACCCCCGGTTTGGGATTTCGGCACATGATGGACGGCGTCGAGGTCGGCCGGGTCAACGTCGCCGCTCGCGCTTGCGGAATCGCCCAGCGCGCTTTCGAACTGGCGGTCACCTACGCCAAGCAGCGCGAGACTTTCGGCAAGCCGATCGCCGAGCATCAGGCCATCGCGTTCCGGATCGCCGAGATGGGCACCAAAGTCGAAGCGGCCCATCTGATGATGGTCAACGCTGCCAGGCTCAAGGATTCGGGTGAGCGCAACGACGTCGCCGCAGGTATGGCGAAGTACCTGGCGAGTGAATTCTGCTCGGAGGTCACGCAGGACAGCTTCCGTATCCACGGTGGGTACGGCTACTCCAAGGAATACGAGATCGAGCGGTTGATGCGCGAGGCGCCGTTCCTTCTGATCGGTGAAGGCACCAGCGACATCCAGAAGCAGATCATCAGCAAGGGTCTGCTGCGTACTTACAACTGAACCGAGAAGCGGCACCGCGATACTTTTGCGGTGCCGCTTCGTCGTGTCGGATCAGCGGGTGAAGTCAACGGGTAACGTCAGCGCTTGAATGCCAAGGTTGTCACTGGTGACCGATTGCCGTATGCGTCAACGGCTTCGACACGAGCTTCGTACGCGGTGCCCGCTGCTGCATCGGGAATCGGAATGTCGAGGCTGTTCGGCCGCGGCATGAAGTAGAAGTCGGAGAGCACCTTCGACGAGACAACCTTCGCTCCGGTGGCCGTGTCCTTGACCTCGACGGCGTAGTGGTGCACCATCTGATCGTCCTTGGCCTGCGCGATCCTCAATGCGGTCGCACCGTTTTCGCCGGTCGTCACCGAGAGCGGGGTGGTCGTGGTGAATTCCGGTGCGTGCGTGTTCCGTGCACCCTGGATGTAGCGGAAGTTGTCCTTGATCTGCTGGTTGGTCGAACCGTCGAGTTCGACCGTCCACCCCGAACCGCTCAGAGTGCCGGCGCTCGAGTACGGCGGCTGCCAACTCGCCGACCAGGCGCCGCCGGCGTAGATGTCGTGCTTGTCTGCCGCCATGTTGATGCGGTTGATCTCCGTGCGGTCTTGGTAGACCTCGACGAAGAGTGCTTGGGCCGTGGGTGATTCGAATCGGTTGGCGAGACCGGATTCGGTCACCATCTGATAGCCGTGATCGATTTCGATGTACGACATCGAACCGTCGTTGACCGACGTGAAGTCACGCTGATGGATCGACCGATCGTCGTTGTTGTTCAGATGCGAGTGTCCGGAGAAGAAGATTGCCTGTGGGAAGGCGCTCAAGTCCTCTGTCAGTCGTGGATTCGACGCTTGCTGGCCGTCCATGGCCGTGTTGCTGGCAGGTCGGTGGCCCTGTACGAGAATCGGTTTGGTCAGGTTCGCCGAGTCCGAGGTGATTTCGGTCAGGCGGGACTTCAGCCAATTGCGTTGTGCTGAATCATTGTTGTATGTCTCGGTGTTCACTGTGAAGAGATGGACACCGCTGACGTCGGATTCGTAGTATCCGCCACCGGAATCCGGGAACCACTCTGTCGGGTATCCCGCTCTGATCGCCGCGAGACTTGCATCGTGGTTGCCGTTGGAGATCAGCAGTTGGGTGTCGTTCATACCCTTCCTGGCGAGGTTTGCCTGGAAGATCTCTGCGACGATCTTGTGATCGGGGCCCTTGCCGTCTCCGTTGTCGTTGATCATGTCGCCGTTGGACAGGATTGCGTCTGGTTTCGGGAAGATGGAACCGATTGTGTCGAAGAAGCTTTCGTACTTCTTGTCGTTGTTCGCGTGATCGCCGACGTGGACGTCGGACATCACGACGACCTGAGCCAGCGGCTTTTCCGAGGTCTTGATCAGGTAGCCGAACGAGACCGCCGCGCTCGCGTGATCGCCGCGGAAAGCGGCGACAGTGACGTTGGTGTCCTGTGCGATCTGCAACGGATGTCCCGGCGTGGCAGCTTGGCTGTCGGTGGTGGGTGTCGTTCCGTCCAAGGTGTAGCGGACGGTGGTGCCGCGCTCGGCGGTGAAGGTCAGGTCGACGGGGTGCTCGTACCGTCCGCCGGGGACACTGACGCCGGGCGCTGCGGGCGGCGTGTTGTTCTCACCCGAAGAGCTGCCCCATTCGAAGGACGAACTGCCCCAGCCGGGTTCGGCATGGGGTTCGGCGGGGGCGATGCCGGGAACGGCGAGAGCCGCGGTCACGGCTGCTATCGCGATGGTCGTACGTCTCACGAGGATTCCTTGTCTTCGACGCGGTGGTTCAGACCTATCCATAATTGGTCTGGACCAATTATGGTAGGTGGCGCCGGGTAGAAGAAGGTGTGTCCTGAATGTCCGATTAATGAAGGGTGCATGAACACCCTGCAGTGCTTGCTACCGGTATACCTGGCTGCGTTTATGGCAAAGTCGACGGCGTGGACCTACGTCAGATCGAGTACTTCCTCGCCGTTGCCGGTGGGGAGTCTCTGTCGACGGCAGCGCAGAATCTGTCGGTCACCAAGCCGTCGCTGTCGCAGGGGATTCGTGGTCTCGAGCGCGAACTCGGAGTCGAACTGTTCCACCGTGTCGGTCGCGGTTTGGTTTTGACGGCAGCAGGTCGGGCGTTGGTGGGACCGGCCAGGCAGATGATGCGCAGTAGTGCGGCCGCGTTCAATGTCGCGATCGGTACGGCCGACGAGCCTCGTGGGCGGCTCGACATCTTTTCCGCGGCACATGGTCTCGAAGGCCCGATCGCACGCATCGTGGCGAACTTTCGTGAGCAGTGGCCTGGTGTCACCGTACGTGTCGGTGAACTACAACAGGGTGCGACGACCGAACAGGCGTTGGCTGACGGCGCGTGCGAGGTGGTCTTCAGCTATTGGCCACCGGACATGTCGGCGCTGTCGACAAAAGTGATCGGGGTGAACGAGTACTGGCTGGCAGTGCCGTCGGGGGTACACCCGGATGTGTGGCCCAACGGCGTGAAACCCGCTGCAGGAGAGCCGGTGTCATTGACGGAACTGCCCGATCTTCCGGTGGTGGGCGTGCTCAAACACTCGCGGGCGCGGCTCGCCATCGAGTCGTCCCTGCAGGCTGCCGGTGCCAGGACTCGAATGTCGACGGAGCTGGCGCAGCGGGAGACCGTCGGCGCGTTCGTCTTCGCGGGTTTGGGTATGGCGTTCATGGAGCGTTCGTTGGCCGAGAGATCGGTCGCGTCCGGCGCGGAGATATTTCCCGTGGAACCGGCGATCTCGCTGAATTACGGCGTCGAATTCGATCCGGAGACGCTCTCCCCGTTGGGCAGGCTGTTCGTAGACGGCTTGTGACGTGTCGAGAGTTTCTCGATGTACGCGGACCCGGCCGGCGAGAGCGGGCCGTCGCGGTAGACCAAGATCGTCTGCCGGGTGATCGGTGGGAACAGCGAGCGAACCTCAGCTGCCGGGTAGTCTTGTTCGGCGATCGATCTGGGAAGCAGTGCGACGCCTACGCCTTGGCCGACCATCTCCCGGACGGCAAGGCGATCAGGTACTTCCACCACGACGTTGGTGAGTTCCAGGTCGTCGTCGACCGAATGCCCGCGCCTGGCTGCAGAGGCCTCGACCACCATCGGCAGGCCCGCAACCACAGCGCGTGGAACCGGGTCGGGTAGTTCTGTGGCCAGGTGAACGGGGACAGACAAGACCGTTTCCTGGGTACTCACGGAGATTTCTCGAAGCCCGTCGGAGACACCGGTACCCGGATGAGTCTCGAGAAACCCGAGTTCACACGCGCCCGCTCTGACCAGTGCTCGCACCTCCAGTGCGTTCGCGGCGGCGTTCGTGGAGAACCGAATTCCGGGTGCCGTCAGATGGAGGCGTCCGGCGACCTCGGCTACCGGGTCGATGGCCAGATCGGACTGGACAGCTAGGGCGAGTTCCCCGGCACGCAAAGCGATTACCGCAGCCACCGCGGCTTCGGCCCGCGCAACGTCGGAAAGCAACGTACGGGCAGACTCGGCGACCGCCAGTCCGACTGTGGTGGGAGTCAAACCGCGAGTGGTGCGCTCGAAGAGTGTGGCTCCGAGTGCTCGTTCGAGGTTGCGCACGGCCTGCGACAGTGACGGTTGCGAGATATGCAGGACGTCCGCGGCCGCAGTGACGCTGCCGTGGTCGACGACGGCGACGAGATACTGCGCGCTGCGTATGTCCATCCCGGGTGCCTGCATCTGACGAATTCTCCCAGATGACGGTGCCCTGGCTGCGGTGACTTGCTGCGACCTGCAGACATAGGTCTGAGCTATGGCTCTGTGCGCCTTCTCGTCTTTGTGGCGCAGGCCATAGCGATGGTCGACTGTTCCAGTACCACTGACCGCGGTTCGCGCTCGGTGAGTACCTGGAACACAGGAGCGTGATGTGAGCGAGCTTCACCTGCCCAACCGGATACGCCACTCGGCGTCTACTCGGCCGTTCGATCCGGCGATCACGTGCGGCGACCGAGCTTTGACGTGGGCCGAGCTGGACGGCGAGACCAATGCCTTGGCGAGTGCGTTGGCAGAAGTAACCGCGACGGGTGCTCGTGTCGGCGCGCTACTGCGGATGGGTCTCGAAGGTGCGGAAACCTTCATCGCGTGTGCGAAGGCAGGCGCTGTGTTCATTCCGTTGAACTGGCGACTCAACCCACGCGAACTCGTCGACATCGCCGAGGACGCAGAACTCGACGTCTTGATCGTCGACGACGAGTTCGCAGTGGGCGCGGCAGCGATTTCCACAGCGTTGCCGGACATCGCGGTCATAGCCGTGGGAGCCCCAGGAAGTCTGCCGAATTCGCGAACCTGGGCGGCGTTCGCGGCGTCCGGGACGGGCGTCGACCCCGGACTTGGGCACGAGCCAGACGCAGCGGTTCTGCAGCTGTACACGTCCGGGACCACCGGCCGGCCCAAGGGAGTCGTGGCCACGCATCGGAATCTGTACAACGAACCCGCTGGGTTCGACGTGTACGAATTCGGTTCGAATGCAGTGGCACTCGACGCGCTGCCTCTCTTTCACATCGCCGGTGCAGGCTGGATGAGTACGTGCCTGTCCGCCGGAGTGCCTTTGGTGCTGCTCGGAGACATGGCGCCGGCTCGGGTCGCTGATGCCATCGCGACTCACCACGTCACCCACGCATTTCTGGTACCTGCGGTCATTCAGACGCTGGTAGATCTGCCCACCCTCGACAGTTTCGATCTCTCCAGCTTGCAGGTGGTCGCGTACGGGGCGTCGCCGATCACGCCGGCACTCCTCGCCCACGCGATGAACGTGTTGAACTGCAAATTCGTTCAGCGATACGGGATGACCGAGACAACGGGTTCGGTATCCGTCCTTCGCGCCTACGACCATCATGTGAGTGGGCCGCGATCGGACTTGCTCCGCTCTGCAGGAAAACCGATGATCGGCGTCGAGATCTCCATTCGAGACGTCACGACTGGTGCAGAATTGCCGCCCAACGAGTCCGGTGAGATCGTCGCGCGCAGTAGAAACAACACTCGCGGGTACTGGCGACGTGAACGTGAGACCGCCGAATTGTTCACCCACGACGGTTTTCTCCGAACGGGCGATGCCGGTCATCTGGACGACGAGGGCTATCTGTTCGTCACCGATCGTCTCAAGGACATGATCATCACCGGCGGCGAGAACGTTTATCCGATCGAGGTGGAATCCATTCTGGCCGAGCACCCTTCGGTTGCCGAGGTCGCGGTGGTCGGGGTTCCCGACACGCGCTGGGGTGAATCCGTGACCGCAGTCGTCAAACTCGTCGACGGTGCCGCGGTGCCCAGCGTCGAGGAGTTGATTGCTTTCAGCACAGCGAAGTTGGCGTCGTACAAGAAGCCTCGCCAGATCCATTTCGTGGACTCTCTACCTCGCAATGCGAGCGGAAAACTGCTCAAGTCGAGCCTGCGGACCATGCTGAACGCGAGCGGAGAAGCATCATGATCGTGACCGAAGACGTCGGCGTCGCACAACGTGAGGCGTGGGCGAACAAAGTCCTTCCACCGGTGGAGCAGGTACGGGACGGATTGTGGTCGATCCCTGTTCCCATGCCGGACAACCCTTTGCGCTACGTGCTCGTCTACGCGCTCGCCCTCGACGACGGACTAGCCCTCATCGACGTCGGTTGGGATCACGAACAGTCGTGGCAGGCTCTGGTCGACGGCATAGGGTCGATCGGATACCACGTTTCCGAAGTGCGGTATGCGGCAATCACACACCTGCATCCCGATCACTTCGGCCTGGCGCCGCGCCTTCGGCAGGTCAGCGGTGCAACGTTGGCGATGCACGTGGCCGACGCGACGCTTCTCGGATACCACGGCCCCGAGCAGACTCGCAACGACATCAGTGGTTGGAACTCGCAGTTGTCCGAACTCGGCGCGCCGGCGGAAGTGCTCGATGCCTCTCGGGTCGACCTGGTGCGGTTCGCTGAGCACGAATCCATCGACGTTGTTCTGGGCGATGGGGATTCACTCGACCTACCAGGATGGAATCTTCGCGCCCAGTGGACGCCCGGCCACACCCCGGGACATCTCTGCTTCGTGGAAGAGGACCGGGGGTTGTTGTTCAGCGGCGATCACATGTTGCCGAGGATCAGCCCGAACATCTCCACGATTCCCGGTGAACTCGAGAACCCGCTCCATCGTTATCTGCTCTCGCTCGAGGCGACGACAACCCTGGGTGAATGCGAAGTCCTTCCGGCACACGAATATCGATTCCGGGGGATCGCTGATCGTGCACGTCAATTGATGGGGCACCACGAGGAAAGATTGGCGGAAATTGTGGAGGCGGTGCAGGCCGAGCCCGAGTCCACGGCCTGGGACCTCTCGCGCACGATTTCCTGGTCTCGCCCGTTCGATCAGATGTCGCCGCGGCTACTTCGCCTGGCAGTCCGCGAAACACATGCTCATCTTGTTGTTTTGGCCAAGCGGGAGATCGTGACACCGTCCGGCGGCACGCCCGTGCGATGGAGCCTCCGCGCTCAGTGACCTTTCAAAAATTCTCATCACGGAAGTAGGAACCGAACATGAGCGTCGTGCTCACCGACTTCGCCGACGGCATTGCCGTCATCACACTCAATCGTCCCGAGGCCAAGAACGCGGTCAACCTGGAACTCGCGAAGGCCTTGGCGGCCGCGATCGACGAGTTCGAGGAACGGTCCGATCTCACCATCGGAATTCTGACCGGGGCTGGTGGAACCTTCTGCGCAGGTATGGATCTCAAGGGATTCGCACGCGGCGAACGACCATCGCTGCCCGGTCGTGGGTTCGCCGGTTTGACCGAAGCTCCGCCGTCGAAGCCGCTGATCGCAGCCGTCGAGGGTTGGGCACTCGCCGGCGGTTGTGAACTGGCGTTGGCAGCGGATCTGATCGTGGCATCCTCCGACGCGAAATTCGGCTTACCCGAAGTGAAGCGGGGGCTTGCCGCGGCCGCCGGTGGCCTTCTGCGTCTGCCCAAGATTCTCCCGTATCAGCTCGCCATGGAGATCGCTATCACGGGTGACCCACTCAGTGCCGCCGTGGCGCATCATCACGGCCTGGTCAATCGACTCGCCGAACCGGGACAGGCTCTGGCTGTCGCACGCGAGCTGGCGGCACGAGTAGCGGCAAACGGTCCGCTGGCTGTGCGCGCGACGAAGCAGGTGCTGGCAATGTCCGCCAAGTACACCGATCCGGATGCCTTTGTCGCGCAACGCGAATTCATCGATCCGGTCTTCGCATCTCGGGATGCCAAGGAAGGTGCCACCGCATTCGCCGAGAAGCGCTCTCCCGTGTGGAGTGGTTCATGAGTGCCGAAACCGTCGAGCGCGCGGCCGTAAGCATCGAACGCACGGGCGCTGTCGCAACGATCGTTCTCGATCGACCGCATCGCCGCAACGCGCTCGATCTTGACGCCTGGATCGCGCTCCGTGAAGCGGTCCTCGAACTTCAGGAGGACTCGCAGATTCGCTCGGTGATCCTGACTGGCGCGGGTGGCACCTTCTGCGCGGGTTCCGATCTGGACAAACGCGGCTCGTCGCATCCGCTCGATCGGATGCGCGTCATCAACGCAACGGCAGCTGCCCTGGGTGAGTTTCCCAAGCCTCTGGTGGCAAAGGTCGACGGGTTTGCCGTCGGAGCCGGATGGAACATGGCGTTACTCTGCGACTTCGTCGTGGCAGCCAAAGGCGCGAAGTTCAGCCAGATCTTTGCCAAACGCGGGTTGTCGGTCGACTTCGGGGGTTCGTGGATCCTGCCGAGACTGGTCGGACTCCAGCAAGCCAAGCGACTGGTGATGCTCGCCGAGACGATCGACGCTCAGGAAGCCTACGAACTCGGATTGGTGACCTATCTGGTCGAACCGGCCGAACTGGACGAACACGCGTCGACACTGGCGCTACGGCTCGCCGACGGTCCGCCTGCTGCATTGAGTCAGTCTGCGGCCATGCTCGAACATCACACTTCGCTCTCGTTGCGGGAAGCACTCGACAACGAGGCAAAGGCGCAAGCCGTCAATTTCGCGACGGACGCTACCGACGCGGTTCGTGCCTTCGTGGAAAAGCGGGATCCGATCTTCACCGGAGAGTGGGCGGTACCAGGGGTAACTCGCGTGGAGTGAGCGACCGATCGCTGGTCGTATGATGAGTGAGTGGACCTGCACTTTGTCACCTACTTCGTCGCTGTTGTCGACCACGGTGGGATAACGAAGGCCGCTCAGGCTCTCTACATTTCGCAGCCGTCACTTTCACAGGCAATTCGTACGCTCGAGCGTCGACTCGGCGCCACGCTGTTCGACCGGACGGGTAGACGGTTGGTTCTCACCGATGCCGGACGAACTTTCGATCTCGCGGCCAGGCGAATACTTGCCGACGTCGAGCGCGCGAAGGCCAAGGTGACCGCCGTTCGCGAACTCGAGTTCGGCCGTGTGGACGTCGTCTCGTACTCGGCGTTCTCGATCGATCCGATGGTCGAGTTGGTCCGTCGATTCCGGGCCAACTTCCCGAAGATCGTCGTGCGCGTTCTCGACACGTACGGCCCGGCCGGGGTGGACAACGCGTTGCGGCGCGGATCGGCCGAGGTCGGTGTCACCGATCTGAGTATCGGGTACGAAGGATTGGTCACGGCTCCGATCGTCACTCAGGAGTTGGTGCTCGCCACGCACGCGTCGTTGTCCGGCCGCTTGGTGGCGCCGTTGATCGATCCGGTTCCTCGAGCGCTACTGCACACTTTGCCTCTCGTCGCCGACCTCGGTGACCAATCGAACCAGTTTCGTGGTTTGCTCAGCGAAGGCGCCGAGAACGTCGTCGTCGATTGTGTCCATCCGGTCACGACGTGGGACCTGGTCCGTCGCGGAATCGGCGCCACAGTTGTTCCGAGAAAGGTTGCACAACAGCAGATGTCCGATGTGTGTGCCTTCTCCTTCGATCCGCCGCTTCGGCGCGACGTCGGCATCGTCTACCGCTCGGGCGAGCAATCGCCGGCCGCTGCAGCGCTCATCGCGACGGCTGCCGAGATGGCCGCGACGTACTCTTCATCCTCTGGGAAGGACTGAGCGGTGGAATTTCGACAGATGGAGTACTTCCTCGCGGTCGTCGAGAACAAGGGAATCAACGGCGCTGCAGCGGCTTTGGGTGTTGCTCAGCCGACGGTGTCCCAGGCGTTGCGAGGGTTGGAACGTGAACTGGGAGTGAGGCTTTTCCACCGGATCGGGCGCGGAATGGTGCTCAGTGCAGCCGGTCGCAGCTTGGTCGGCCCGAGTCGACAGGTTCTGCGAGACGTTGCAGCCGCGGCGGAACAATTGACGGCATCCGACGGTGCGATTGTCGGTCGACTCGACATCATGGCTTTTCCTGCTCTGACCTCCGGGACGATCGTCGATCTGATCGCGGAGTTCTGTCGACGGTATCCGCAAGCGCGAGTCAGATTCTCGGAACTCGAGCGGGAGGACAATCTGGAAAGTCTCATCCGGGACGGTCACTGCGAATTCGCGGTGGCACATCTGCCGCTCGAGGCCGGCGAAGGGCTCGAGATCGTAGAATTGGGGGAGCAGGAGTACCGCCTGGTCTACCCGGCGGGAACTGATCTACCCGAGGGACCGGTACGCCTTTCGGAAATGCCGGACATTCCCATGGTATTCGTTCCTCGCGGGGCGGCGATGGGTGATGCGATCGAAGATTCGATCCGAAAGGCCGGTACGAGAACGGAACTCGCAGTGGTCACGGAGCAGCGGGAGTCGCGGCTACCGATGGTCATCGCTGGGCTCGGCGGTTCATTGGTCGAGCGCTCGGTAGCGAAATCGATGCCAGGTCAGGTGGTGGAGCGAGCCTGCGAGCCGAGATTCCTGCGTGCGTACGGTCTCGCCTTCGACCCCTCGACTCTGTCGCCGGTGGGACAGGCATTCGTGAGCTTGGTCCACGAATACCTGTCCGACGAATACCTGTCCGACAACTATCTGTCGCAGCCCTAGCGTCGGCAGATACGCTCGCGGGCCGCCTCGTACTCGGATGCGAGACGCTCGACCACTGCATGCGTCGGAAGAACTGCGTCGACCGAACCGATTCCCTGGCCCGCGCCCCAGATGTCGCGCCAGGCCTTGGTGTCGGTATCGGTGGTCGCGAAACTCATTGCGGAAGGATCGGATTCGGCCAAGTTTTCCGGGTCCAAACCGGCGGCAACGATGCTGCCACGCAGGTAGTTCCCGTGTACGCCGGTGAACAGATTGGAGTACACGATGTCCGAAGCGCCGGAGTCGACGATCATCTCCTTGTACGCCGGATCGGCGTTGGCCTCTTCCGTAGCGATGAAAGCCGAACCGACATAAGCCAGGTCGGCACCGGCCGCGAGTGCAGCAAGAATCGAATCACCGTGAGCGATGGCACCCGACAGCAGTAGCGGACCGGCGAACCACTCACGAATCTCCCGAATCAGGGCGAACGGCGACTGTCTACCGGCATGTCCGCCTGCCCCGGCGGCGACCGCGATCAGCCCGTCCGCGCCCTTCTCGATCGCCTTGCGTGCAAAGCGGTTGTCGATGACGTCATGGAGAACGATTCCGCCGTACGCATGTACCGCATCGTTGATGTCCGTGCGTGCACCGAGCGAGGTGATGACGATCGGGACCTCGAACTCTGCGATGGTGGCAAGGTCCTCTTCCAGGCGGTTGTTGGACCGATGGACGATGAGGTTGACCGCAAATGGTGCGGAGGGCTTCTCCGGGTGCTCACGATCATGCTCCTCGCGCGCCACCGTGATCAGCTTGAGCCAATCCCGAAGTGCTGACTGCGGACGGGCATTCAGGGCCGGGAAAGACCCGATGATCCCGGACGTGCACTGCGCGATAACGAGGTCGGGCGTCGAGATGATGAACATCGGTGACGCGAGAACTGGTACCCGCAGTTGCGACGTCAGATCTGCGAAGGTCGTCATTTGGAACCTGCCTTGTCGACCGACTCGAGAAGCCTCGACCGGAGATCGGTTTTGAGCACCTTGCCGGCGGCGGACGTCGGGAGTAGCTCTACCTCGACGACATCGCGAATCTTCTTGTACGGCAGCACTTGCTCGGCGACAAACGCCTTGATCTGCTCGGCGTCGAACTCGGCGCCCGGAATCATCACCACGAAGGCGACGGGTTCTTGACCGTTGCTCCCCACTTCGCGGCCGACGACCGCGGCAGTCGAGATTGCCGGATGCGAGACCAGAATCTCTTCGAGTTCACGCGGATAGACGTTGTACCCCTTGTAGATGAGCATGTCCTTGGCCCGGTCACAGATGAAAAGGTATCCGTCCGAGTCCACGTACGCGATGTCGCCCGTGTCCAACCAGCCGTCGACGAACTGTTCTGCGGTGGTTTCCGGATGTCCGAGATAGCCGTCGGTGACCTGAGGTCCACGTACCCACAGTTCGCCGCGTTCGTTCTCGCCCAGAACGGTCTTCCGGTCGAGTTGATCGCGAATCTGTATCTCGGTGTCGAAGATTGGGAGGCCGACGCTGCTCTGACGGTATTGCGAGCCGTTGATCAGCGGTGCGGCCGTGACCACACAAGTGGCCTCCGTCAGTCCGTATCCCTCGACGACCAGCGCTTTGGGAAATGCGCGGCGGAGCGCAGCGAGCGTGACGCTGTCGATCGGGGCGGCGCCGGAGGACACGACACACACGCTGTCGGTGTTACGCACCGTAGCGTCGGGATGAACCGACAGTGCGTGCCACATGGCGGGAGACCCGGTGAGGTAGGTGGCCCCGTGCTTTTCGATCAGCTCGAGCATCCGGCCGGGTTCGAACCGGCCGGCAAATACCTGAGTGAGCCCGGAAATCAACAGGAACGACGTGTTGAGCAACGAATGTGCGTGGAAGAGAGGTGAGACCACGATGGTCGCACCGGTTCCCGGCGTCGGACCGAGCACGTCGAGGCCGGCGATGCGTCGTGGCGTGACCAGACCGTCGGCACCTGCCTCCAACTCGTGTCCGGTTCTCCAACCACACATCTGCGTGATGTTGCCGACGACGTTGCGGTGAAGAACGCGAACACCTTTGGACACCCCGGTGGTTCCGCCCGTGAACGCGATGTGTGCGATGTCGTCGCTACGGACGGTGGCAGGGGTGAATTCGGTGGGTAGGTCCGCGATGAAGGCGTCGAACGCGACGACCGACTCCGGTGCGTCGAGCGCGCCCTCGGTGTCCTGGACCATCACGATCGTACGTACGGTGGTTCCTGCAGAAGCGGCCAGAAGGACGTGCAGCTGCGAACTCTGAGTGACCGCAGCAGCGGCGGACGTCTCTTCGATCTGCTTGCGTAGGCCGAGCTCTGGTTGAAGCGGATTGACCAACGTAACGGTCGCTCCGGCTTGCAGGCAGCCGTAGTAGGCCTGGAGGAACTCGACGCAGTTCCCGAGGTGCATCAACACCACGTCACCGACGCCCACTCCGGCTTGCCGCAATGCACCGGCGAATTGTGCACTGCGCTGGCCGAGTTCGCGGAAGGTGCACGCGCGCTCGCCGTCCACGACGGCGAGGCGATCACCGTACAGTGACGCCATGCTGGGTGCCCAGTACGCCATCGTGGTATCCGGGTAGTGCATGTTGTGGCGCAGTTGTGGATTGGCGATCACGCTGGCGCCCGTCACCGGGGAGCCATCCGGATAGCGCCGTCGAGCCTGATGGTTTCGCCGTTGAGATAGCCGTTCTCGAGCATGGAGACGGCCAGCTGACCGAACTCGTCGGGTCGACCCAACCGTGAAGGGTTGGGAACCGAGGCTTCGAGGGCCGTGCGCACGTCTTCACGCAGGCGCGCCAGCAGGGGAGTGTCCATGATGCCAGGAGCGATGGTGTTGACGCGGATTCCGCGGCTGGCGAGATCGCGAGCAGCGGTGACCGTCATACCGACGATGCCGGCTTTGGATGCCGTGTAGTTGATCTGACCGATCTGACCTTCGAATGCCGCGACCGACGCCGTCATGACGATGGCACCTCGCTCACCGTCCACGGCGTCGAGTTCGGCCATCCTCTCGGCGCCGAGTCGGAGTGCGTTGAACGAACCGACCAGATTCAGTTTGACGACGAACTCGAAATCCTCGACCGATCCGGCTTTTCCGTCCTTGTCGAGAATGCGCATGCGACGCCCGGCGCCGGCGCAGTGGACGACGCCACGCAGTCCGCCGCGCTCGTGCGCCGCGTCGAGTGCTTCCGCGAATTGTTCGCTGTCGGTGACGTCGGCCGCGGCGAATTGTGCGGCAGCTCCGAGATCGGCCGCCACCTGCTTACCGTCGGAAGAAGGCAGATCGATCAACGTGACCTGCGCCCCGGCGTCGAGCAGTCGTCGAGCGGTGGCCAGGCCGAGACCTGAAGCGCCGCCGGTGATCGCGGTGGAAAGTCCCTCGAGTTTCATGAATCAATTCTTCTTTCCTGCTGGATGACGTGTGGCCCGAAAGCGTTGTCGGGTCAGATCAATTCGAGAATGGTCGCATTGGCCATGCCGCCGGCCTCACACATCGACTGGAGTCCGTAGCGAATTCCCTGATCACGCATGTGATGTGCCAGGCGAGTCATCAAGATCGCGCCCGATCCGCCGAGTGGGTGCCCGACCGCGATCGCGCCGCCGAGCGGATTCACACGATCTACTGCCGCGCCGGTTTCGGCCTGCCAGGCAAGCGGGACGGGCGCGAATGCCTCGTTGATCTCGAAGGCGCCGATGTCGTCGATGGACAAGCCGGAGCGATCCAATGCCTTTGCGGTGGCGGCAATCGGACCGGTGAGCATGATGACCGGGTCATCGGCCGCGACCACTGCGGTGTGGATACGGACGAGAGGCTTCCACCCGCGTGCCCGGGCGTACTCACTGGTCGTGACGAGTGTGGCGCCCGCTCCGTCGGAAATCTGAGAAGAGTTGCCGGCGTGGATGACTCCGTCGGCGTCGAAGGCCGGGGGCAGCTTCGCGAGCGACTCCAGACTTCCGCCTCGCCGAATGCCTTCGTCTTGGGACAAGCCGGCGATCGGAGCGATCTGCCCGGTGAACGCACCTGCATCGGTGGCGGTGGCCGCGAGTTCGTGTGAGCGAAGTGCGTATTCGTCCATAGCCGTTCGTGTGAGCGCCCATTTCCGGGCCATCATCTCGGCGCCGGTTCCCTGGCTGAAACTGTCCACCCCGAAGCGCTCGAGTACCGAAGCGGGGAAGTGCTCACCGTTTTTGCTGGCGGTCCCCATCGGTACTCGCGACATCGATTCGACGCCTCCCGCTACGACCACGTCGTTCTGGCCGGAGATGACGGTGGCCGCAGCGAAGGACACTGCCTGCTGGCTCGATCCACAGGCTCGGGTCAGCGTGACACCGGGAACGCTGTCGGGCCAGCCGGCGGCGAGTGCCGCTGTGCGGGCGATGCTTCCGGCCTGCTCGCCGACCTGACTGACGCATCCCCAGATCACGTCGTCGACCGTCGCCGCGTCGAGTCCGGTCCGTTCAGCGAGCGCACGCAGTACATGTGCGGACAGCTCGGCCGGATGGATCTCCGAGAGGGCGCGGCCGCGACGGCCGATCGGTGTACGTACTGCGTCGACGATGACGGCATCTCGCATGTATCTCTCCTGCTGTTCGTGCCCGGTGTTGCGACGGTGCGGTTGGGGCGTTACTCGAGTCGATCACGAGTGGGACGACCCGGCAATGTCTTTCGGTGAATGGCTGTGTTAGCGAACGGCTATACGTGGAGTACTCAGCCGCGGATGAGCTTGCGGTCGCGTTCGGGGTTGGCGAAGACGAGGACCAGAACCGCGGCGACGACTCCGATGATGCCGATTGCCTGGAAGGACTGGGCGTAGCCGTCGGCCGGTGTTGCAGCGTTGTCCACGATGACTCCCGTTGCGTAGGGAGCAATCAGGCCGCCGATCGACATGATGGCGAGGAAGAATCCCATCGTTCCGGCAGTCTGCTGCGGCGGGCACAGTTCGGAGATCGCAGCGTTGATGAGCGGGAAGGTGATTGCCGAGAATCCGTAGCCGATCGAGACCATGGCGACGGCGACGATGGGAGTGGAGATCTGAGGCAGGAAGAGGAGGATCGATCCGCAGATCAGAACGCCGACACAGGGGACGATGACACGAACCGTGCGAGAGGTGTAGCCGCGGCCGATCAACTTGTCCGTGACCGAACCGGAGGTGATCATGAGAACCAGACCGACGATCGAGGGCAGCGCGAACATCGAACCGGCTTGCATCGCACTGTATCCGAGGCCGACCTCGAAGTACGACGGCAGCCAGGTGAGAACGACGGTGGTCAGCGCGTAGATGGTGGCGATGAGGAAGCAGCAGCTGACGAAGGTGCGGGAGAGCAGGATCTTTCGCCACGGAACGTTGGGCTCGGTGACTGCCTTCGTTGCTGTCCCGACTGTCCCGGCCGCCTCGCTTGCTTCTGTATCTGCATTCTTGGTCGCCTTGACGGCCTTGCTCGTGTACGGGCCCTCGGACCAACCGGCCAGCCAGCAACCCATCCACACGAGTCCGAGGACGGAGAGCGAGAGAACCGCTGCACGCCAGCCGTAATGAACGGCGATGAAGGTCAGTACCGGTGCGAGGGCGATCTTTGCGACAGATGCGGATCCGGCGAGCATTGCGCCGGGAAGGCCGCGCTTGGCCGGCGGGTGCCACGAGTACGCGGCGGTGTGCATCAGTGCCGAGCTGGGACCCTCGGCGAATCCGAGGAGCATGCGCGAGACGATCAACATTGCGAGGCTGGCGCCGAGAACGAGGGGAAGCATGACCACGGACCAGATGGCGGCCAGGATCAACAGCGCCCAACGCAGGGTCAGATACTTGTTGAGCGGTCCGGCGAGGAATCCACCGATGCAGAACATCAGGAAGAAGAGCGAGCCGACCATGCCGATTTGCGACGACTTCAGTCCGAGCTCACGAGCGAGGGGCTGAGCGATGATTCCGAGGACTGCCTTGTCCGCGTAGTTGACGATGTAGAGGAAGACGACGAGTCCGGTCATCGTCCACGCACGCTTGCGGGTACCGAAGACAGGGACTGCTGACGAATCTGGCGTTGCTGTTGCTTCGGGCTGGACGTCGTTACGCTGTGGCGCGATGGGGGTCACGTGGCGTCCCTTCGAGACTGGTGGGCGGATGCGATCGTGCTCGAAGCGCAGCCTCGAAGCGATCGATGGTGTTGTATTTGCCGGCTGACCCATTCAACGTGTTCTGGATCACTTTGAGCAATGTCGCGTCGATGATCGGAACGATAGCGGTTGCCTATGTATCGCAGGTCAGGCCATATTGGTACGCCCTATCGGAGCCATAGCCGATGAGTGTTGGATCGGATGCGGAACAGTGAGGCAAGGTGAGAAAAATGATCACCCTGTTCCCTCGACCGACTGGAGTTCATACATGCAGCGCACCGTGTTCAACGAGGATCACGAGGCATTCCGGGCTACCGTCCGCGATTTCATCGCGAAGGAAGTCACCCCCGTCCACGAGAAGTGGGAAGAGGACGGTTACCCGCCCCGTGACTTCTACCGGCGGCTGGGAGAGCTGGGCGTACTCGGAATTCAGGTGCCGGAGGAATACGGCGGAGGCGGCGAGAAGTCGCTCAAGTTCAACGTCGTCGTCGCCGAGGAAGTTTCTGCCGCCGGGGCGTCCTTCGGCTCGCAGTCGGTGCATACCAACCTGATCCTGCCCTACCTGCTCGAGTACGCGAACGACGAGCAGAAGAGCCGCTGGTTGCCGGGCTTCGCTTCGGGAGATCTGATGTTCGCGATTGCGATGACCGAACCGGGGACGGGTTCGGATCTGGCGAACATCGCGACGACGGCCAAGCTGTCCGAGGACGGCACGCACTACGTGGTCAATGGTTCGAAGACGTTCATCACCGGCGGGGTGCTTGCCGATCGCGTCCTGGTTGTGTGCCGCACCGCCCCCAGTACAGCGGAGAACCGACGCACTGGGTTGTCGATTCTGGTGATCGATACGTCGTCGCCCGGATACTCGGTGGGGCGCAAGATCAACAAGATCGGTCTCAAGACCTCCGATACTGCTGAGCTTTCGTTTGTCGACGTACAGGTGCCCGTCGAGGACCGGCTCGGAGAAGAAGGTGACGGGTTCAGCTATCTGACTCACAACCTGGCTCAGGAGCGGTTGACCATCGCGTTCGGAGCAGCGGCCACCGCGCGCGCCGCGCTTCGCTTTGCGATCGACTACGTCAAGGACCGCAAGGTGTTCGGTAAACCCGTCGCGGCATTCCAGAACACCAAATTCGTTCTGGCCGAATGTGCTACCGAGGTCGATGCCATCCAGCTGGTGTCCGACAACGCACTCGAATGCCATGACCGCGGCGCGCTGACGATTCCCGACGCAGCGAAGGCGAAACTGTTCTGCACCGAGGCAGCAGGTCGAGTGATCGACAAGTGCCTCCAGTTGCACGGCGGATACGGCTACATCACCGAGTACCCCATCGCACGTCTGTACGCAGACACACGTGTCACGCGAATCTACGGTGGCACAAGCGAAGTCATGAAGACCATCATCGCGAAGGATCTTGGTCTCTGAATTGCAAGCTACAAACTTTCGGCCTCGGAACGATGTTCCGAGGCCGAAAGTATTTTCGTGGGTGGGTCAGTTCGCCGGAACCCCGACGACGCCGTCCGCGATCAGCGTCGAGGCGTGATCGGCGTTGGTTCCGAGGATGTCGGCGAGAACCGCGATCGAGTCGCCGCCGACCTCGGAGGCGGGTCTGGTGCCCAGGTGCGCGCCGTCGAACGAGGCGGGGTTGGCGGCAGCCAGATAGCGTCCGATTCGAGGTTGATCGAGTGCGGAGAACATCGGGTTGTTCTCGAGTTCACCCGATTTCACAACCTCTTCGAAACTGCGGTACCTCTCGAACAGAACTGACGATGTGTCCAGCGCTGCAGCGATCTCGGCGCCGCTGTGTTCCCGGAACCAGTGTGAGAACAGGGCAGTCAGCACCTCTCGATGACGGTAGCGGTCCGCTTCGGTGGAGAAGTCCGCTCCGAGTGCGGTTTCGACGGCGTCGACAGCCGCCGTGGTGCCGGTGACCGACGCAAGGTCGCGGAAATGGCGAGTAGTGAGGGCGACGATCATGAACCGTTCGTCGTCACTGGAGACGAAATCGATTCCGTACGTGCCGTAGACGGCGTTGCCACCGGACTCACGACTGCGGCCGTTCACCTGCACTTCGGTGAGGTAGCCGAGAGTTCCTGCGGTGGCCAACGCGACGTCTTCGAGCGGGAGCGTGATCCGAGATCCATGTCCGGTCGAGTCACGTTGGCGCACTGCGGCAGTGATCGACAGGGCGGCGTAGAGCCCGCATGCGACGTCCCAGGCAGGCAAGGCGTGATTGACAACTCCGGCGTAGTCCGCGGGGCCGGTGATCTGTGGAAATCCCAACGCGGCGTTGACCGTGTAGTCGACTCCGGGGCTGCCGTCGCGGCGCCCGAGGATCTCGAGAGTGATGACGTCGCTGCGCAACTGGGCCAGGGAGTCGTGGCTCATCCAGTTGCGGCCGCCGGCATTGGTGACCAGGATTCCGCCGCCAGGTCCCGGAGCCGTGACCAGTTGGCGAATCAGTTCCTGGCCGCGCTCGGCACGCATGTCCACCGAGAGTGAGCGTTTGCCCTTGTTGAGCCCGGTCCAGTAGATGCTTTCACCCTCGGCCGTCACCGGCCATCGGTTGTAGTCGGAGGCTCCTCCGATCGGATCGATCCGGATCACGTCGGCACCGAGTTGTGAGAGAGTCAGCCCGCACAGGGGTGCGGCGACAAAGCTCGAGACCTCGATGATGCGAAGCCCGGACAGCGGGCCGGGGGTCTGAGTCATCTGTGTTCCTCCGGGGTAGAAGAGTGTGCGGTCATGCCATCAACACGGTGAAACGCCAGTCGAGGACCGGAGTTTGTGTTGCAGAAGCATTGTGGGAGAACACGAGTGAACGCAGCTGCACTGCGGTTCCGTGTTCGAGGGGCGACGAACCTTCGACGTGCAGTTCGCTCGAGAGGGTATCGCCCTCGTGAACGGGTCCGGCGTGATCGCACGAGTGCCACCCCAGCACTGTCACCACGTTCGGCAGTGCGCGAGTTGCCTGGGCGAGAGCAATCCCGATGGTGTGGCCGCCGTAGACGAGGCGACCGTGAGTGCCGACGCGCTCGTCGTGGTGCGTTGCTGCGATGTTCAAGCTCAGGCGGGCAAGTTCGGGGGCGCTCGAGACGACGTCGCCGCTGCTACGGAACACGGAGCCCACCAAACCTGATTCGAAGTGCTTGCCGGGCACCCGCTCTCGATATGTGTCGAGGTCCCAGCCACTTGGTGAGACGTACGGAGCCGGTTCGAGCGGACCGATCGCACCGAGGTCGTCGGCGTGGCGGGTTCTCGTCTCGATCGGGTCGGGGCTCAGCGGGAGCATGGCGCAGCGGTAGAAGTCGAGGACCGTGTTGCCGTTCTGGTCAGCGGACGTCATCCGTAGCGCCGCAAGTCCGGTGGCGGCGCGTCCCGGCTTGGCCGAGTTCTCTCGTAGACCGACCACTTCGGTCCGTGTGTACAGGGTGTCGCCGAGCACGGGGAAGCGATGGAATCGCAGTCCACGGTAGAAGAGGTTCGCCTTGACGTGGTGAGTGACCACGGTGGACTGACCGATGGCAATGTCGGTGACCAGTCCTGGATTGGCCACTGGTGCAGCAGAACCCGTGACGCTCGACGACAAGTGTGCGTCGAGGGGCAGGCGCATGCGGTCGCCGAGAATTGCCTGATGTGCGGCGGCGAGTCCACTGGTCAACGTCACCGCGGGGGCTTCGTCGAAGATCTGTCCGTGGGTCAGCTCGTCGAAGTACGGTCCTCCTACGTAGTGCTCGCTCATACGGAGACTCCTTCAGCTCGGGCAAGCGTACGACGCGCTGCCACGGCCACAGCTTCGTCGAGCATCTGACCGTCGAGTTGGGCGGCGCCCGAACCCAGGGTCTCGGCTTCTTCGAGTGCGGTCAATACCCGCCGGGCCTCACTGACTGTGTCCTCCGAAGGGGTGAATGCGCCAGTGGCCGAGTCGATCTGCGCCGGATGGATGACCCATTTGCCGTCGAATCCGAGAGCGCTGGTCCAGTGCGCAGCGCGCCGGAAGGCGTCGTCGTCGGCGATGCCGAGAAAGGGCCCGTCGATTGCGGCGATGCCGGCCGCACGGCAGGCGATCAGGATTCTGTCCTGGACGGCAAGCCAGTGTTCCGGCAGCGCCGAGCGCGAGCGACCCAGTGCTGCACCGAGATCGGCGTATCCGATGATCGCGCCCTGGAGGCGAGGAGTCGCGCGGGCGATGGAGTCGGCATTCTGGACGCCTAGCGGAGTTTCGATCAGCGCTTGCAAGGTGGTGTGGTGCCCGCCTGCAGTCGCGAGGATCTGTTCGGCCTCGAGCAGTTCGTCGGACGACTCGACCTTCGGGACGATCACGCTGGTCAGCGATTCTCCGAGGGCGCCGCAGGCGATCAGGTCGTCGCGGGCCCACGGCGTTGCCAGGCCGTTGATCCTCACCGAAATGGTGCGCGTCGCACCGAACTCCTGCACCAGCGCGGTGACGAGGGCTCGCGCCAGGTCCTTGTTTGCCGAAGTGACGGCATCCTCGAGGTCGAGAATCACCTCGTCTGCGCTCGATGCGATGGCTTTGCGCGCCTTGCGCTCGTCCGAACCCGGTGCGACCAGAGACGCGCGGCGTCTGGTCGAGCGGTAGTGGTTCTCGTCCATGTGTGTCGATTACCTCGATCTGGGGTTCAAATGTACGGCCAGTTGTGAAAGTGATGAGCTGCCGTGAACGGCGTTGATGTGCACCGAACTGCCTCGATGCTGGCAGTTGCTGCGTATCCATGTCAAGGAGCGGTATTGACATTGCGCGAACAATATCGAAATATGGCCGTACAAACTTTTTTCAAGTCGAGGCGGATTCATGCTCAAGCTCAACGACGAAGAGACATTTCTGATCGAAACCGTGCGCCGGTTCGTCGACCGAGAGGTCAAGCCCACAGTTCAGGAGGTGGAGCACGCGAACGAGTATCCCGAGAAGTGGATCGATCAGATGAAGCAGATCGGGATCTACGGTCTCGCGATTCCCGAGGAGTACGGCGGATCGCCGGTGTCCATGCCCTGTTATGCGCAGGTGACGCAGGAACTGTCGCGAGGGTGGATGTCCCTGGCGGGAGCGATGGGCGGTCATACGGTGGTCGCGAAGCTCATCGCACTGTTCGGTACCGAAGAGCAGAAGGTGAAATACCTGCCGCAAATGGCAACCGGTGAGATCCGGGCAACCATGGCACTCACCGAGCCTGGCGGTGGCTCCGATCTGCAGGCCATGACGACCAACGCCAAGAGCGACGGCACAGATCTGGTCGTCAACGGGGCCAAGACGTGGATCACCAATGCCCGCCGGTCCGGCGTGATCGCCTTGCTGTGCAAGACCGATCCGAGTGCAAGCCCTCGGCATGCGGGCATCTCGATCGTTCTCGTCGAGCACGGCGAAGGACTGACGGTCTCCCGCGATCTCCCGAAGCTCGGGTACAAGGGCGTCGAGAGTTGTGAATTGTCCTTCGACAACTACCGAATCTCCGAGTCGGCCATTCTCGGTGGCACTCCTGGCAAGGGATTCGGGCAGATGATGAAGGGGCTCGAGACCGGCCGTATCCAGGTGGCATGCCGTGCGCTGGGCGTCGCCACGGCTGCACTCGAGGATTCTCTTGCCTACGCGCAGCAGCGCGAGAGCTTCGGGCAGCCGATCTGGAAGCACCAGTCGATCGGGAACTATCTCGCCGACATGGCAACCAAGTTGACTGCGGCACGGCAGCTGACCTGGCACGCGGCGCAAATGTACGACAGCGGCGAGCGGTGCGACATGGAGGCAGGCATGGCCAAGCTGTACGCCTCCGAGGTGGCAATGGAAATCGCGTTGTCCGCCGTCCGCATCCACGGTGGTTACGGCTACTCGACGGAGTACGACGTCGAACGGTATTTCCGTGATGCGCCGCTGATGATCGTCGGTGAGGGAACCAACGAAATTCAGCGCAACGTGATCGTTTCGCAGTTGGTTGCCCGCGGCGGTCTGTGACGGCCCGGTGAGCAAGTAGGATCATGTCGCTATGAGCGGTAAGGAAAGAGAGACGGAGCCGGCGTACCAACGCCTCTCTCGTGAGCTTCGTCAGCAGATCTCTGCCGGTACCTACCGCGACGGCATTCAACTGCCCACCGAATCCGAACTGGCGCAGCATCATGGCGTGAGCCGGCAGACGGTCCGCCGAGCCTTTCACGACCTCGTTGCCGAGGGCATCGTGTACCGGGTACCCGGGCGCGGAACGTTCGTGACCGAGAACAGTGGCCGCTATCTCCGTCATCTCGGGTCCATCGAAGATCTCATGAACCTTTCGCGGGACACGACGATGGAAGTAGTCTCACCGCTGCAACGGCGCGTGGACATCGAGGCTGCCAGTCGGCTTCGGCTCGACACCGACGTCGTGTACACCGTGGTCTTTCGGCGGATACACGAAGGGGTTCCGTTCGTTCAGACGACGGCGCATCTGCCGGAGGCGATAGCTCGTCAGATCATCGACCTACCCGCAATGGCCGCCGGTGCGGTGAGCGCAAATACCGTGATCGGCTTGCTGGAACCGCTGATCGACAGTCCGATTGTCGAAGCAGCACAATCGATCACGGTGTCCCCGGCGACGGCAGACGTGGCCAGGGACGTCGATTGCGAGATCGGGCACGCCATGTTGCGAGTGGATCGGTTGTACTCCAACGCGCAGGGCGTCGCCAACGAGCTGTCGGTGAGTTACTTCTTGCCGGAGCAGTACACGTATCGGGTGACACTGCGCCGGGGCGCACATTAACGCTGCGCCGGGGCGCACATTAGAGCTGCGCCGGGCGCTGTTGCTTTCCTTTGCTGTTCAACACTTTTCAGGAGAGAACTATGCGAATTTTCAACGGAATCGACGAAGTAGAGACGGCTGTCGGTGAGCACTTGGGCTACAGCGCGTGGTTCCCGGTCACACAGGATCGGATCGACAAGTTCGCCGACGCCACCGAGGATCATCAGTGGATTCACGTGGATCCCGAGCGCGCAGCGCAGGGCCCTTACGGCGGCACCATTGCCCACGGCTATCTGACCCTGTCGTTGTTGCCGGTGCTGGGCGCTCAGGTGATGCGCGTCGACGGAATTTCCATGACCGTGAACTACGGCAGCAACAAGGTGCGATTCCCCGAACCGGTCAAGGTCGGTTCGTCGGTGAGAGCGGGCGCGGAGATTCTCTCCTTCGAGCGCACGGCGAAGGGCGCGACGATTGTCGTGCGGTACACGATCGACATCGAAGGAGCGGGCAAACCTGCGTTGGTGGCAGACACCGTGCGCCTGCTGGTTGCCTGAGCCCTTTTCCATTATTCCAGAACGAGATTCGAGGTCAGTTGTGAAACGAGCAGCATTGGTCGCGCCGGTCCGAACCGCGGTGGGCCGCTTCGGAGGGGCACTTCGAGACGTGCCGGCGGAAAGTTTGGCTGCCACCGTGGTCAAGGAGACTGTGCGTCGTAGTGGAATCGATCCGTCTCGCATCGACGACGTCGCGATGGGGCAGTCGTATGCCAATTCGGAGGCGCCGTGCATCGGTAGGTGGGCGGCGCTCGAGGCCGGGTTGCCCATTTCGGTGGCCGGCTTCCAAACGGATCGACGATGCGGAACGGGCCTGCAAGCCATCGTCACTGCGGCCATGATGGTCCAGACGGGTGCTGCCGACGTGGTTCTGGCGGGCGGTGTCGAATCGATGAGCGGGATCGAGCACTACACCACCGGAGCGCGGTGGGGCACCAAAGCCGGTGGGCTGCAACTGTTCGACCGCCTCGATCGTGGTCGCGAGCGCTCGCAACCCGAGTGGCGTTTCGGCCGGATCAGCGGAATGATCGAAACGGCCGAGAACGTCGCGACACGCTGCGGGATCAGTCGGGAAGAGTCGGACGCGTTTGCCGTCGACAGTCACCGAAAAGCAACACTGGCAAGAGATTCCGGCCGGTTCGACGCCGAAATCGTCACCGTCGAACTGAAGGATCGAAAAGGGAACGTCACACAGTTCCGTGCTGACGAAGGGATCCGTTCGGACACCTCACTCGAAACTCTGGCACGGCTGCGTGCGGTAACCGAGGGTGGCGTCGTGACCGCCGGTAACGCCAGCCAACAGAATGACGCTGCCGCAGCGATGTTGGTGGTCGCCGAGGATCGTCTGGACGAACTGGGGCTGGAGCCCATCGGGTTCCTCGACAGCTGGGCCGCGGCCGGTTGTGAACCGGCGCTGATGGGCCTCGGGCCGGTCGCCGCCGTCTCGAAACTGTTTGCCAGGACGGGTACAGGCTTCGCCGACTTCGAGCTGGTCGAACTCAACGAAGCGTTTGCGTGCCAGGTTCTCGGTGTCGTGAAGGAATGGGGTTTCGAGGACCTCGATCGCCTGAACGTCAACGGTTCCGGCATCTCGCTCGGGCACCCGGTGGGAGCGACGGGTGCGCGTATGGTGACGACGGCCCTTCACGAACTCAGCCGTCGCGGCGGCGGAAAAGCGCTGTTGACCATGTGCATCGGCGGTGGCCAGGGCATGGCGGCCGTGGTGGAGTCTGCCTGACCAGGTCGCGCTTCTGGGTACACTTGCGGCGGGGGATCGGAAGTTCTACGGAGGCAGTCGGTTGACGAATGCAGGTGCAGCAGACACCAGCGGCGCGCTGAGCATCGAGGATGTTCGTCGCGCCAGGGCTGCACTCGAGGGTTTGGACGTCACCAGTTGGTCCGGTCGCTTCGAACTGCTCTCCGACGCCAACCGTCTGCGTCTGCTGCTCTGCCTTCACCACGCACCGGGTATCTGCGTCACGGATCTGTCCGTGGCGCTGGGGATGAGCGGCACAGCCGTCTCACATGCGCTGCGACTGCTGCGTAGCCAGGGATGGGTGAGCGCGACGCGCGACGGCCGATCGATGCGGTACCAACTGGCAGACGACACCGTTCACCAGTTACTGCATTCGATCGGCGCCACGCATTTTCACGAGGAGTCACACACCCCCGGGCACACGCACAGCTGAGCGGCTCTCAAGGAGTCGCGAAGAACTTCTCGACGGCCGGTGCAGCGTTCGGGTTTCCGTTGGTGATTCCTGCGCCGACTCCGGCAACCGTGCCGATGACTCCACCGACAATGCAGCCGGCGATGAAGTTCGGGAAGATCGACAGGCAGCCGATTCCGACGCCTAGGTTGGCCCCGATCAGCGTCGACTGCAGGCCACCGTTGTTCCAGCCGGTATTGACCTCGTTGGCCATGGTGTCGAACGCGGCCTGCTTCGGATCGTTTCCGGGGAAGAGCATCAACGCCGCCTGGCTGTTCGACTCGGCGGTCGGGGTGAACAGGGGTTGGGACGGATCGAAGCCCGCATTCGGGGGCGCTGCGACGGCAGTGCCGGCTCCGGCGCCGACAGCGGCGACAACGAGAACGGACATCGTGAGAGTTCGGGACAGTTTCATGGGGACGGCCAATCTGTCTGTGTGGAACCGGTCGTGAATGGTGGCGGTGCAGTTCGTCAGCCTGAACTCCACCGTCAGGATCGATCGTGCGGACCTCCTCGGGCACAACGGGACCCGTCGTCTCCGCGCGACGGGCCGTGTTTGGTGGCTACCCGACTCCGGGTGCCCTGAAACCGCCTAGTCTCATTCGTTTTTCGACAAGCGAGCGCGCAGTTCTTCGACCTCGGCAGTAAGGCGATCGACCTCGGCTTGCAAGGGTTGGCGTGCCAGAGCGAGGGATTCGTCCATGCGTTCCTTGTCGAAGCGAGGCGTGATGTTTCGACTGCAGTTCCAGTCGAACGCTTCGACGTCGATGACGATGGAGCGCTGAGCTTTTGCCGTCATCGTGCCGCCGGGAACCTGCAAGAGTTGTTGCAGCAGTTCGGGGTCCTGATCCGCTTCGATCACCTGCGCGCGCCCGTAGATCTTCAATCTGGTCCGCGTCGGGTAGTCGATGACGAACAGCGAGATGCGATTGTTCTCTTCCAGATTGCCGAGTGTCACGAATTGCTGATTGCCGGGCAGATCGGCGAATCCGATTCGATTCGGACCCAACACATGCAGGAATCCACGCGGGCCGCCGCGATGTTGGACGTACGGCCAACCGTCGGGTGTCACCGTGGACATGAAGAAGGAATCCACGGATTTCACGAATCCCTGAGCGCGGAAATCGAATTCCATCGGGCCTTCGTCGGGCTGATCGAGTTTCGAACCGTAGACGGTGAAGCTACCGGTCGACCGCTGACGCTCCACCGCAGCGGGTGAGAAGGCGATGTGTGCGTATCGGGTCGACATTTTAATCTCCTGGTGCTCAGTGCCAGCGGTGGTCGGCAACGGCTGTTCGTGGACCGAACTTGGGTTTGACTGCTTGACCGCTGACCTGCAGCAGTCGCACAGCGCGGTATCGATGTGGTTGTAGGGGAGCGAGGTACTGCACCATCTGGGCGTCGTCGATCGGTTCACCCAGCAGCGACCACCCGACGACCGCGGCGAGGTGATAGTCACCGACCGAGAGTGCGTCGGAATCGCCGAAGGCACGCTGCGCCACTTCGGCGGCAGTCCAGATCCCGACGCCGGGGACCGCTCGCAATCGTTTGGTCGCTTCCGCCCTGGAGAACGTGGATGCCTGCTCGAGGCGGTCGGCGACGCGAGCGCACTGAACGATCGTCTTGGACCTCGCGGGATCGACGTTCGCACGATGGAACTCCCACGACGGCATTCGACGCCATTGGTCCGTGGTGAGTGGAACTCGCATTCCGTCGGGCGCGGGGCCGGGTGGGCGCTCACCGAACTTGGTCAACAGGCGGCGCCACGCGGCAAACGCGTCGATGCCGTGAACTCGTTGCTCGAGGATCGCTGGTACGAGAGCTTCCATGACGCGGCCGGTGCGGCCGATACGCAGATGAGGGAAGCGTCGATGGGCTTCGGCGAGCTTGGGATGTTCGGGAGCAAAATCTTCGGCTTCGTCGTCGAGACCGAGCAGCGCGTCGGCGCCTTCCAGTAATTCCGTGGCACCGGGACCCCACGCCTGCACGCGGACCGAGTGCCGATCCGACTGCGTGATGCGGTAGGTCACAGGACCCGAAAGTTGGCGGGAAACTCGCCAGATCGCTCCGTCGGCGGACCGCCGATGTGCGGGGTCGCCGGGTCCGCGCTGATGCGGGCTGAGCGTCAGCGCGGCATCGAGTGGTCGCTGAGAAGTCACCGTGACTTCGTCGGCCGGAGATAGCGGCGTCATCGAGGTCAGCGTATCGCCACCGTCCATCCTCCGTTAAGGCGTGTGTCGGTGGCGCAACGTATTGTCCGAGCCATGATCATCGTGAGCACCGACGGATCCTGTCTGCGAAACCCCGGTGGGGCTATCGGCTGGGCGTGGGTCAATCACGAGGGTCCGAGCATGGCCGGCGGAGAAGCGTCCGGCACCAACCAGATTGCCGAGTTGCGTGCCCTCTTCGAGGCTGTCGTCGCGCATCCGGGTGGGGATCCACTGCTCATCGAATCCGACTCGCAGTACGCCATCAAGTGCGCGTCGGAATGGCTGCCGAGTTGGAAGCGCAAGGGATGGAAGACCGCGAGCGGTGGGGCGGTCAAGAATCTGGAACTGGTGCAGAGCATCGACCGAGCCATCACCGACCGGGTCGGACCGGTGCGCTTTCGCTGGGTGCGCGGGCACGTCGGCAACCACTACAACGAGATGGCCGACAAGCTGGCCGGCGAAGCCGCACGCGCCATCGTCTCGGGGGACATCGCGTCGGTCCCGCTTGCGGCGCCGGTGAAGAAGGAACCGACCGTCGTGAACTCCTCGTACAAAGAGAAGTCCACGACGGCCGAAGAACCGGCAGATTTGTTCACACTGTTCTGAGCGGTTCAGAAACCGTCGGCAACCTGAACCAGCGCCCGGCCGGTGTACTTGCCCTCGCGTACCTGATCGATCACCGAGACGACGTCGCGGACGGCAACGAGGTTCGTGATTTCCTTCAGATGACGTGGCGCAAGGTCGGAGCCCAGACGTGCCCACAGTGCACGACGGGGTTCGATCGGCATCAGTACCGAGTCCATGCCCAGCAGTGAGACTCCGCGGAGAATGAACGGCAGCACGGTCGTAGGCAGCGCGGCGCCACCGGTCAATCCGCTGGCAGCGACAACACCGCCGTAGTTGATCGTGCTCAGCACGTGGGCGAGGGTCTTTCCGCCGACGCAGTCGACGGCCGCAGCCCACTGGGATTTTCCGAGCGGACGGGGCTTGGCGTCGGGATCCTCGGGGAGCCGGCCGATCACCGAAGACGCACCGAGAGACGTCAGAAGGTCTGCCGCACCGGGCTTGCCACTGGAGGCGACCACGTCGAAGCCTGCGCTTGCCAGAAGGTCGACGCTGACGGTGCCGACGCCGCCGCTCGCGCCCGTCACCAGGACGGGACCGTCGGCGGGCTTCACTCCGCTGGCCAGAATGGCTTGGACACTCATGGCGGCGGTGAATCCAGCCGTGCCGATTGCAGCAGCGTCGGCAGTGGAGATGCCGTCGAGCTTCACCACCCACTCGGCAGGCAGCCTGGCGATCTCCGCGTAGCCGCCGTTGCGGGCGGTCCCGATCTCGTATCCGTGGGCCACCACCTTGTCGCCGGGGATGAACGCGTCGGACTCGGAGGCAATGACCTCGCCGGCAACGTCGATACCGGGGACGATCGGGTAGTCGCGAACCACCCCGCCCTTCGGGGTGACCGCGAGGGCGTCTTTGTAGTTGACGCTCGAATACTCGACGCGAATCGTGACCTCACCTGCCGGGAGGAAGGATTCGTCGACGGTTTCGGGGGCGAAGTCGATGGTGCCGTCGCTGTCGCGGGCGACCCAGGCTTTGAAGGTAGTCATAGGTCGAACATAAAGGCCTTCGGCCCTGTGCGCCTTTTTGGTAGTCCGCACTACCAAAAAGGCGCACAGGGGCGGAGCCCCTAGATCAAGCTGCCCTCATGCACCGCTCGATCGAAAGCCGGCAGCGGACCGCCCGCGCGCAGGGTCGTCGCCAACGCAGGATCGGCGAGATGGAGACGGCCGATCGCGATCAGATCGAACTCACCACTGCCGATGCGCTCCTCGAGTTGCGGGATGTTGTCCACGACAGGTGCGACGCCTTCGATGCGACTGTCGCGCAGTGACTTTCCGATCCCGACGCTACCGACGGCCATCGTGACGGCACCGGTCAGCTTCTTTGCCCAACCGGCCAGTGAGAGGTCGCTGCCTTCGAAGGCCGGGACGTCGAAACGCCTGATGCTGGCGTCGAGGACGTCGACTCCGGCGTCGACCAGCGCACCCAGGATGACACCCAACTCCTCGGGAGTTTCCGCGATCTTCGCGGTGAAATCCTGCTGCTTGTGCTGCGAGAAACGGTAGATGATCGGCAGATCCGGGCCGATTGCCGCGCGGATTGCAGCGACGACGGCAGCCGGGAACTTGGTACGACGCTCCAGGTCGCCGCCCCACGCGTCATTGCGCTGGTTGGTGCCCTCCCAGAAGAAGGAATCGAGGAGGTAGCCGTGACCGCCGTGGATCGCGATACCGTCGAAGCCGAGTTCGACAGCGTGCTTCGCGCTGCGGACATAGGCGTCGATGACGTCCTGGATGTCCTGCTCGGTCATCGCCTCGGTGCTAGCCTGCGCGCGCTCGACGTAGGCAGCGGAGTACGAGGTGACGCCGAGCGGGCCCCATTCACCGGAGGGGCGCATCGGCTTGAGTGACGGGTCTATCTGCGTCATCGCGCCCCACAGCGGTCCGACGTGCCAGAGCTGAGGCACGATCTTGCCGCCCGCAGCGTGCACGTCGTCGACGACCTTGCGCCATCCAGCCTGCGCAGCGGGGGTATGGAGGTTGGGGACGTTGGCGTGATCGACAGCAGTCTCGTGATCGATCGCGACGCCTTCGGTGACGATCAACCCGGTGCCGCCCTCAGCGCGTCGGCGGTAGTAGTCGGCAACGTCGCGGCCGGGCACACCCTCGATGGAGTATGTGCGCGTCATCGGCGACATGACTATTCGATTGGACAGTTCGAGCGAACGGATGCGGAGCGGTTGGAACAGCGGGTTGGTCACTTCGTCACAGCGCTTTCATGAATCGGAAGAATCCGGGGTCCTGGTCTACACGGAGCCTGGTCAGAGTTCGGTAGCTGATCAGCCACTTACCGTCTTCTTTGCGGTATTCCTCGTGGTAGTGGCCGTAGCCGTGCAGATGCAGCTCTTTCTCGCCGTCGTTCCACCACAACATGTCCTCCATCGCCCAGATACCAGTTGCGGTGGTGGGCGAGGTGAGCACAATTTCGGGGGTGTGTGCGTGGTGCGCTGTGGTGAGGGGGATGTCGCCGTCGAGCATGTTCCGAATCGCTGCGGTGAGCTTGTCGATTCCCACTACCTGGTTCGAGGTGTCACCGGTCTTGGGTTGCTTGTCTGTCGGGAGTCCGCCCCACGTCTCGCTGACGACGTCTGCGGTGTGCAGGGTTGGGTAGACGTGCCACTGCTTGGTGTCCATACAGCGTAGGCGCGCGGCGAAGACACGCTTGATTTCCTCGATGGCGAGCAGTTCCTCGACGGCACTGATCGACTCCACTTCGGACTCGGTCTGAGACATTCAACCTCCAACAGTGATCGGCAATATGGGTTCACATTCGGGTGCTCGGGTCAGGCCGTCAACGACCTGTCCCGGTGAGCGCGACGGCACTCGGTATGGTCGAGCGAACGAAAGGGGTGTCAGACGTGTGTACCGAAGAGGTCCCATCGACCGGACCGGAAGAGATTGCCGAGGTTCGGGCTTTCTGGCGCGATTTGGGTGTTCCGGGTGTGATCGACGTCCATACCCATTTCATGCCGAAGAGCGTCATGGACAAGGTGTGGGGCTACTTCGATTCCGCGGGACCGATGATCGGTCGACCGTGGCCCATCGCCTACCGACTTGCCGAGGAAGAACGGGTACACCGTCTCCGCGAGTTCGGCGTCCGGGCTTTCACGTCGATGATCTACCCCCACAAGCACGCGATGGCCGAATGGCTCAACCAGTGGGCCGTCGAATTTGCCGCGCAAACACCTGATTGCCTGCACACGGCCACGTTCTATCCCGAGGAGTCGGCGGCGTCGTACGTAGGGAAGGCGTTGGAGTCCGGGGCGCGAATCTTCAAGTCCCACATCCAGGTCGGCAACTACGATCCGAACGATCCTCTGCTCGACAAGGTCTGGGGTCAGCTCGAGGACTCCGAGACGCCCATCGTGATTCACTGTGGTTCGGGACCGGCTCCGGGGGAGTACACGGGGCCCGATCGCATCGCTTCGCTGCTGGCACGGTACCCGCGCCTGCCGTTGATCGTCGCGCACATGGGGATGCCCGAGTACAGCGAATTCCTCGATCTTGCAGAGGCTTACGGCAACGTCCGCCTGGATACCACCATGGCGTTCACCGACTTCACGGAAGAGCAGTGCGCCTTCCCAAAGGCCGATGTCTCTCGGCTCGTCGACATGCAGGACCGGATTCTGTTCGGTAGCGACTTCCCGAACATTCCGTACCCGTATCTCACCGCCTTGCAGGCGGTTACGCGCTTCGATCTCGGTGACGAGTGGCTGCGAGCCGTTGTGCACGACAACGCTGCCAAGCTCTTCTCGGTGAGCTGAGCCCACCGAGAAGACCTTCGACTCAGCCGGTGAGGAGCTTCGCTCAGCGCAGTTTGATGCTGCCGCCGTCGGCCATCAGCGTCTGACCTGTCATGTACTTGGAGTCCTCGCTCGCCAGGAACACCACGACGGGAGCGATGTCGGTTTCGGGATCACCGATGCGTCCGAGAGGTACCTTGGCGACGGATGCGGCTGCGCGCTCGGGGAAGGCTTCCTGCCACTTGACGACGCCTTCGGTGGCGGCGAACGGGCAGACAACGTTGACCCGAATGCCCTCTGGCGCCCACTCGTTGGCGACTACGCGAGTCAGGCCTCGCACAGCTTCCTTGGCTGCCGCGTAGGACGTCTGGGTGGGCATGCCGTCCAGGCCGGAGCCCGACGCGAAGTTGACGACCGAACCCTTGGTCTTCGCGAGTTCGTCGTGGCATGCCTGCATCAGGTGGACGACAGGGTAGAAGCCGGTGTTGAAGGACAGGTCGAACATATCCTGCGTGGTTTCGAGCAACGGAGCCTGACGGGAAGCGTGAGCGTTGTTCACCAGGATGTCGAGCTTGCCGAAAGCCTCGAGCGCGGCGTCACGGATCTGCTCGGCAGAACCTGCGGCAGCGAGGTCGACGTTCAGGAATTTGCCGGCCCCGGCCAGTTCCTCCTCGAGTGCCTGGCCCTGCTCGTCGTTGATGTCGACGAACAGGACCTTCGCGCCTTCACGAGCGAAGACTCGGGTGATGGCACGACCGATTCCGCCGGCGCCGCCGGTGACGATCGCTACCTTGCCGTTCAACCTCATGAAAACGCTCCTCTTCGTAGGTGCTTCTTAAACTGTTGCGGTCTCGTCGACTGCAAGGGCAATCTTTTCGAGGCCGGCGATGCTGTAGGCAGCGTAGGTCTCGTACGGTCCGCGGCCTGAGAAGTAGGACGAGAGCTGGCCACCGAGCTCTTCGACCGTGAACGCGGATCCGGCTGCGTCGAAACGATTTTCGACCTTGGGTGCTTCCATCAACGCCACCATCTTGCCGTAGACGACGAAGACCTGGCCGTTGATCTCGTCGGAATCGGGGGATGCGAGGTAGCTGACCAGGGTCGCGACGCGCTCGGGTGCCAGCGGATCGAGACCGCTTACGCCGGTGTTGTTCTCGCCGAAGGCTTCTGCTGTCATGGCGGTGCGGGCGCGGGGGCAGATCGCGTTGGTGCGGACGCCGTAGCGGGAGAGGCCTGCTGCGCTCGAGAGCGTCAGAGCGGTGATACCGGCCTTGGCTGCCGAGTAGTTGGGCTGTCCGGCGCTGCCGAAGAGGAAGGCCTCGGAAGAGGTGTTGATGATGCGGCCGTATACCGGTGCGTCGGCTGCCTTGCTGGCTGCGCGCCAGTGGACTGCGGCTGCGTGCGAGGTGGCGGCGTGACCCTTGAGGTGCACGCGGATGACGTCGTCCCAATCGGATTCGGTCAGGTTGAAGATCATCTTGTCGCGCAGGATGCCTGCGTTGTTGACGAGGATGTCGAAGGATCCGAAGTTCTTGACAGCTTCTTCGATGATGCGCCCGCCGAGCGACCAGTCGGAGACGTCGCCGGTGATGGCGAGTGCCTGTCCACCTGCGGCCTTGATCTCGTCGACCACGTCGTTGGCCGCTGCACCCATGTCGTTGACGATGACAGCTGCGCCGGCAGCGGCGAGTCCGAGTGCCTCGGCGCGACCCAGGCCGGCACCGGCGCCGGTGACGGCGGCAACTTTGCCTTCCAAGCTCAGTGATTGCGTCATGTCGTGCTCCTTCGATCCGGTCTGGCGGTAAGTTCGGCAAAATTAGTATTCATTCTAATTTGAAGTCGAGAGTTCGGTTGCCGTTCCGAAAAAATCATTCGAACAGAATCAGAATTAGTTCTAGTTTTGAACACAAGTCTGGCCATCTGAGGGGCAGTCCCACTCAGCGGGAGCGGTGATCTGGGTCACGAGCCGTGCATGCCACCTTGGGGCGACGCGGCGATCCCACCGCGTACGCGCTTGCGTCACCACCGATCCTGTCCCGGAGCCATCATGGTTGTCGACACCCAGAAACGTCCCCACCCCACACCTCCGTCGGAAATCCTCACGGCGGGATCGGCTTTCGCGACCTCTGGTGGTGCGACGGGTGAATCCGCCCAGTTCCTGGCCGCATTCGTCGGCGCCAAAATCGGATAGTTCTCACCGCAAACGCAGTACGGTCGGCCCCGAATTCGCCGGGCCGGACATCAAGGAAGGCACCAGCAGTGTCATTGAATTTGGCAGATCTGTTCGAGGGTATTTCGGATTTGATTCCGGACCGCACGGCACTCGTGTGCGATGGGCGTCGTCGCACATACGTCGAGTTGGACGAGGGCTCGAATCGCATCGCCCGCCACCTGGCGAGTGTCGGTGTCGGGCCGGGCGACCACGTTGCTCTGCACATGCGCAACAGCATCGAGTTCGTCGAAAGTTTGCTCGGGTGCCTCAAAATCCGCGCGGTCCCGATCAACGTCAACTATCGCTACGTCGACGCCGAACTGACCTACCTGTACAACGATTCGCAGTCGGTAGCGCTGATCGTGGACGAGGAGTTCGTTCCCGTCGTAGAGACGGTTCTCCCGGCCGTGCCGGGCATCAAGCACGTCGTTGTCGTCGGCGAGTCGGCGGTCCGCGACGTCGAAGGCGTCGACGTCGTTCGATATGCCGACGCTGCCGCCGAGCAGCCTGCTACTCGTGACTTCGCGCCTCGCAGCAACGACGACCTGTTTGTCATCTACACCGGCGGCACGACGGGAATGCCCAAGGGCGTCATGTGGCGGCATGAAGACTTCTACTTCGCGGCGCTCACCGGCGGAAACCCGTTCGGTCCGCCGCATACGACTGCCGAAGCGCTGTATGCCGCGGTGCCGAATGTTCCCGCGATGAACATGCTCAGCACCGCACCCCTGATGCACGGCGCGGCGTCGTACTCGCTGTTCACCGGATTCTTCATGGGTGCCAACGCGATTCTCATGGCGCGGTTCGACGCGAAGTCGACGCTGCAGCTCGCCGGGAGTGAGAAGGCCGTCTCCATCACCGTCGTCGGAGATGCGATGGCTCGTCCGCTCGCAGACGAATTGGCGTCGAACGCAGCAGATTACGACCTCAGTACAGTCGGAATGATTTCGTCGGGCGGAGCGTTGTTCTCGCTCTCACTGCGCGAGCAGCTCAAGTCCATACTTCCGAACCTGGTGATTCGCGACGGATTCGGCTCCTCCGAGTCGGGCGTCGACGGCAATCTCGAAATCGGCGAAGACGGCCTGATGCGCATCGCCGCTCGCGACGAGACGCGCGTCGTGGACGAACGGATGCGGCCGCTCGAGCCGGGATCTGCCGAGACCGGATACATCGCTCGCAGTGGTCACGTGCCGGTCGGGTACTTCAATGATCCGGTCAAGACGGCGGCTACGTTCCCGGTGATCGACGGAGTGCGGATGTCGGTACTCGGCGACGTCGGGCGAGTGGAAGCCGACGGCTCGATCGTCCTGCTGGGGCGTGGTTCTCAGTGCATCAACACCGGCGGGGAGAAGGTGTACCCGGAAGAGGTCGAACAGGCACTCAAGAGTCACCCGGCAGTGCTCGACGCTCTGGTCGCGGGAATTCCGGATGCGAAGTTCGGTGAGCGCGTCGCTGCGGTCATCACGACCCGCGAGGGCTTCGACGTCCCGGACGCTGCCGAGATCGGTGAGCATTGCGCGTCGCACGTTGCTCGGTACAAGGTGCCGCGCACTGTTGTCAGTGTGCCGTCGATCAGGCGCTCTCCCAGCGGAAAGGCCGACTATCGCTGGGCCAAGGCCACTCTCGCCGAGCAAGCCTCCTGATCCGGCCGGAGTCATCCAGCGCGTTTGTGAGGGACGCGTTGGGTGGCTCCGGTGCTCTAGCCTGTCAGCGTCAGAACCAGCAGAGCGACGTTGAGCGCAACGATCAAACCCGCTGCAACCCATGCCGCGACGGTCGTGAGTGGGGCATTACGCGCGTCGCCCATGAGTTCGGGGTCCGAAGTCATACGCACCAGTGGGATGATCGCGAAGGGGATGCACAGGCTCAAGACCACCTGGCTGAGTACGAGTGCGAGAGTCGGATCGACGCCGAGTGCGAGAACGATCAGCGCCGGGATGAGAGTGACGATTCGGCGCGTGATCACCGGAATGCGAATGGCCAGAAGGCCATGCATGATCTCGGCGCCGGCCGCGCACCCCACGGAGGTCGACGCGAGTCCGGAGGCGAGGAGTCCGATCGCGAATACGACGGCCACACCAGGGCCGAGTGAATTCTCGATCGCGGCATGCGCGCCGTCGATGGTGTCGGTGCCGGGTACTCCGCGCAGCGCGGACGCGGCCAGGAGCAGCATGCCGATGTTCACGCCACCGGCGATGATCAACGCGACGACGACATCCCAACGGGTGACCTTGAGTAGTCGCTGCAATCGTGGCCCAGGTTTGATGTGGCCGTGGCGATCTCGGGCCAATGCGGAGTGCAGGTAGATCGCGTGCGGCATGACCGTGGCGCCGAGCATGCTGGCAGCGAGCAGTACGGTCTCGGTTCCTTCGAAGCGGGGGACCAGTCCGGCGACGGCTTCGCTACCGGAGACGTCGGTGAAGGCGAGTCCGGTCAGGAAGCCGATCGTGATGATGGCCAGCAATCCCATGACCACGAACTCGAAAGTGCGCTGTCCGCGCCGACTTTGGATCGTCAAGATCACCATCGACACGCAACCGGTGATCAACCCACCGACGAAGAGCGGGACGTTGAAGAGCAGGTTGAGTGCGATGGCGCCGCCGATGACCTCGGCCACGTCGGTTGCGATCGCCATCATCTCGGCCTGGAGCCAGAACGCGCGACGGTTGTTCTTACGCAGGCGCTGACCCAGCATTTCGGGCAGGGATCTGCCGGAGACCAGCCCGAGTTTCGCGGACAGATACTGCACCAGGACGGCCATCGCGTTGGCGAGTACCAGCACCCAGATGAGCAGGTAGCCGTACTTCGCGCCGGCAGTCAGGTTGGCGGCGACGTTGCCCGGATCGACGTACGCGATGGCCGCGACGAACGCCGGACCGAGCAGGGCGATGGATCTCCCCGTAGGTCGTCGGCGCGGAGTCGTCGGCTCTTGCGTACTGGTGCTCATCGGTCTCCTGGTCGCACGTACTCGGACCTGCCGGTTCGAATATGTGAACTATAGAGTTCGGGGGGCCGAACTTTCAACCGCTGTGCGCGGTTAGTGACCGCAGAGACTCTCTAACCGCGCACAGGGGGTTAGGCCGTCACGCCGGCTGCCAGCAGGGCGCGAGCCTCGGGTCGGCCGTCGAGGAGAGCGTTGGTGCGCAACTCGACCTTCCACTCGCCGTCTGTCTTGATCAGCTCCCAACGGTTTGCGGTGATGCGGAGGACCTTGAATCCCGTCGGGTTCTCGGGATCCTTGATGACCAACTGTGAATGGCAGGTAGCGACGGCCTTGTTGCCGTCGATGCGGATGTGCGCGGGCGTCATCATGTGCGCCGCGCCGTTCATGATCCAGTTCTGGTGAGAGGCGCTGTGAACCATGGCCCGCAGTTCGCCGCGGCCGTGCATCGCGCCGGTGTCGACGTCGTAGACACCGTCCTCGAGCCACAGGTTCGCGACTTCGTCGGCCGATCCGCTGTCGACGGCGGGGCTGTACGTGGTCAGCAGTTCGGTGATCGCGAGCTTGTCCTCGAGCAATTCCACTCGGGCGAGCAGGGATTCGATCAGGGCGGTCGAGTCAGTCATCGGTACGTCCTTTGCATTGGATTATCGGCGAATCAGGAAGTGGTGAAAGAGAAGCCCTCGGCGAGGGCGATTCGGTGAAGTTCTTCGAGTTGTTCGCAGTAGTGTTCGGCGCTTCGAGCGCCGACCGAGCAACTGGCTATGGTCGCCCCGGCGTCGCGGACGCGAGTCAAGGCGCGAAGCGTGGACTCGGGATCGCCGAGGGGATCGAGCGGAGCGCCGGCGGGGAGGACGACGTCGAATCCGTCGGGGAGCGTCGTGGCGCCCAGCATTTCCTTCAGTTCGGAGAATCTCAGCCCGAACGGAACCCACCCGTCGCCGTGTGTGGTGGCCCGGCGCAACGATCTCTTGGTCCGGCCGCCGATCCACAGTGGCACACGTTTCTGGACGGCATGAGGTTCGACGACAAATCCGGAGTAGTCGTAGAACTCGCCGTGATACTCCGGAGTCGGCGTCGACAGCGAAACCCGAAGTGCGGCCAAAGCGTCGTCGGCACGCGCTCCTCGATCGGTGAACGGAGCATTTACGAGATCGAATTCTTGTTTCAGAGTTCCCACTCCGAGTCCGAGTATCAGGCGTCCGTTGCTGACGCGATCCAGCGTTCCGTAGCGCTTGGCGATCTCGAGGGGATGGTGATAGCCCAGCACCAGGACCTGCGTCGCCAGCAGGATTCGTGACGTACGTGCGGCGAGAAAACCGAGGGTGGCGAGCGGATCCCAGTAGGTTCCGCCACGTTCGGTGGCGATCTCTTCTGGAACCGCGACGTGTTCACTGCAGGTCAGGTGGTGGAAACCGAGTTGATCCGCCGCGGCAGCAATTGAGGCAATCTCACCGATGTCAGCACTCGTCTCCCACTCCGAACGTGTGCTCGGGTGCTGAATCAGGACCGGCGTGACGATTCCCAGGTGCATCGGGCGTTTATAGCCCTCCCGCACGCGCGGCGGCAGGTGAATTACCGCTGATCGGGATCGAAAAGGTTGATTCACTTTCCAGAAACTGTGACCTGGGTTATAGTCGGTAGAATCAATTCCAGTTTTCGGGAGGCGTCCATGACCATCGTTGACATGAACGACACACTGTCCACCGTCCAGACCGCCGCCGGGCTACCCAAGAAGGATCTGCCGCCGTCGATGGTCGAGCGGATGACACTGATTCTCGACGCCTTCGACGGCCGCGCCGCACGGCTGACGCTGGAAGAGGTCGCGTGCCGCACTCAGTTGCCGCGGTCCACCGTCCACCGCATTCTCGATCAGCTCGTCAAGCTGGACTGGGTTGATCACGCGTCGTTCGGCTACTGTCTCGGGCGCCGTGCACTCGGCCTCGGTGGTGGCGACGGCGGCCACAGCCAGATCCGCGAAGCCGCGGCGCCGCTTCTGCATGAGCTGCACCTGCAGACCGGCATGGTCGTTCATCTGTCGGTGCTCGACGGGCGCGAGAGTGTCTACCTCGACAAGGTCGGCGGGCGGTTCGCCGCGGCGCTACCGTCCCGCGTCGGCGGCCGAGTACTCGCCCATTCGACGGCCGGAGGCAAGGCGATGCTGGCGTGGATCGACCCCGAGCGTGTCGACGCTCTGTTCGGGTCGGCTCTTCCCCGCTGCACCGAGAACACGATCACCGACGTCGCGGTGCTCCATCAGGAACTGAACCGGATCCGTCAGCGTCGGGGACTGGCCTTCGAGCGCGGTGAGTCGGCACGTGGGGTCGCGTGTGTGGCGTCGGCAATTCGCGGACACGAGGGTCCTGTCGGCAGTATCGCGTTGTGTGGGGACATGCGGACCGCTCAGCTCGAGCGAGTTGCTCCGCTGGTCGTCGACGCGGCTCGCGAGGTCTCCCGCACGCTGTACCCCGAACTGGGCGCTCCCCGCCGTGGCCGCAAAACCCCACCTGTTCCGACCAATACGTTCTCCGCTGAGACGATGGATCGCCTGCTGGCGGCGTCGTCCGACCACTGGATCTGACGTATTTTGATCGACTTGTCTCGCTGATCGGGACGAGTCATAGCAGCTCAGCGGTACTGATGGCACCGTTCGGACCATGACGACTGAACTGAGCTACGAGGGAACCCTGAAGGAACTGCAGACCGATCTCGGTGTGCTCCGGTACCACGAAGCCGGCGACGGCCCGCCGCTCCTGCTGCTGCACGGATCGGGCCCCGGAGTCACCGGTTGGCGTAACTACCGCGGCGTTCTCGCGGACTTCGCGGAGCACTTCCACTGCTACGTTCTCGAGTTTCCCGGATTCGGCGTCAGCGATCCCGGCCCCGACCATCCGATGATGATGGCGCAGGCATCGGTCGGCATGTTCCTCGACGGCCTGGGCCTCGGACCGGTCCACATGATCGGTAACTCCATGGGCGGCATCGTCGCCACCAAGGTTGCGATCGACGAGCCCCATCGGGTCAGCAAGCTCGTCACCATCGGCGGTATGGGCAAGAACACCTTCTCTCCCGGCCCCGGTGAAGGCATCAAACTCCTCATGGAGTTCACCGACAACCCCACCCGCGAAGCTCTGGTCCGTTGGTTGCATTCGATGGTCTTCGACCGTGCCGTTGTCACCGAGCAGCTCATCGAAGAGCGTTGGGCCCTCGCCACCGAGCCGACGACGCTCGAGATCGCCCGCCGTATGTACAGCAGCAAGGCCATGGCAGCTATGGGCGCGGCTGCTGCTGCGTCGACCGCCGTGCCGTACTGGGCGCAGCTGAACAAGATCAAGGCGCCGACGCTGTTGACCTGGGGACGCGACGACCGCGTCAGCCCCGTGGACATGGCGATCCTGCCGATGCGCGACATCCCCAACGGCGAAGTTCACATCTTCCCCAACTGCGGACACTGGACGATGATCGAGGCCCGCGACGCTTGGGTTGCGTCCGTTCTGGCATTCCTTACCCGGCCCGAAGGCAAGTAACGGGCTTCGCCCCCCGTGCGCCTTTTTGGTAGCCCCCACTACCAAAAAGGCGCACAGGGGGTGCTCCCACTCACCGGGAAGCGTTTCTGCACTTCGGCGGGCTCCCTGCCACCGTTTCATCAACAGATTTTCATTCTGCCTAGGCGCTCGCCGGGTACCGAAACCAGAAAGCCGGAAGATCATGGGTCAGGTTCTAGACAACATTTCACAGTTCGCCGACGAGATCCGCGCCGACGGAGTCGAGGGCGACAAGCTGATGCGCTTGACGGACGGCAGCGCGAAGCGACTGCGCGACTCCGGTGTCATCCGGATGTTCCAGCCGAAGGAGTTCGGCGGCCTCGAGGCACATCCGCGTGAATTCGCCGAGACCGCAATGGCTATCGGCGCGATGGACGGTGCCACCGGCTGGGTCAGCGGCATCGTCGGCGTCCACCCGTGGGAGCTCGCGTTCTTCGACCGCAAGGCTCAGGAAGAGGTCTGGGGAACCGATCCCGATACGTGGATGGCGTCACCGTACGCGCCGATGGGTGTCGCGAGGCCGGTCGAGGGTGGGTACATCCTCAACGGCCGCTGGTCGTTCTCCTCGGGTACCGATCACTGTGACTGGATCATGATCGGTGCGATGGTCGGTGACGAGACCGGTAAGCCGCTGATGCCGCCGAAGCACCTGCACGTGCTGTTGCCGCGCTCCGATTACGACATCGACCAGGACAGCTGGAACGTCGTGGGCCTGCGCGGAACCGGTTCGAAGGATCTGATCGTCAAGGACGCGTTCCTGCCCACCTACCGCACGATCGACGCCGGAAAGGTGTACGACGGAACGGCATGGAAGGAAGCGGGCCGTACGGAGACGTTGTACAAGTTCCCGTTCTCGTGCATCTTCCCGCTCGGTATCACCTCGTCGTTGATCGGTATCGCGGAGGGTGCGTTGGCGTGCAACATGGCTGCGCAGCGTGAGCGGGTGACGGTCAGTGGTGTTCCGATCAAGGAAGATCCGTATGTGCTCTTCGCGATCGGTGAGGCGGCTGCCGAGATCGCTGCTTCTCGGGCTGCGATCTTGGAGACGGTGGATCGTTTCTGGGACATGACCGAGAAGGGGCAGGAGGTCTCGTTCGAGCTTCGTGCGATCGGTCGGCGTACGCAGACTGCTGCCGCGTGGCGGGCGGTGCGGGCGGTGGATGAGATCTTTGCTCGTTCCGGTGGTGGCGCTTTGCAGTTGAGCACGCCGATGCAGCGGTTCTGGCGTGATGCTCATGCCGGTCTGGCGCATGCGATTCACGTGCCCGGTTCCATTTTCCATGCGTCGACGCTCTCGCAGCTCGGTGGCGAGCCGCAGGGCATCCACCGCTCGATGATCTAGTCCCACAAACATTCTCGAAGCAAGGACGGTTAGGAATGACTGAAATTCGGGGTCTGGGATATCTCAGGATCCAAACGCAGGACGTGGCTCGCTGGCGCGAGCTCGTGGTCGACGGACTCGGCCTCGCGGTCGGTAGTGGCCCGGAAGCCGACGGCCTCTACTTGCGCCTGGACGAGCGTCGTGCGCGACTGATCGTCCTGCCCGGCGAGACGGACAAGGCTCTCGCAGTGGGCTGGGAAGTGCGAGATCAGTTCGCGCTCCAGCGTGTTCGTGAAGCGGTCGAGAAAGCCGGAGTCGAGGTCGAGGTACTCTCCGAGGTCGACGCCAGCTACCGCGATGCCGAGCAGGTCATCGCCTTCGACGATCCCAACGGCAATCGCGTCGAGGTGTTCTTCGGGCCGGTGCTCGACCACAGCCCGTTGGTCACCCCGCACGGCGGCCGTTTTGTCACCGGCGATCAGGGCCTCGGCCATGTGGTGCTTCCGGTTACGCGCTTCGACGAGGCATACACCTTCTACACCGAGGTGCTCGGATTCCTCCCGCGCGGTTCCATCCGTCTCGGCGGAATCGACGCGCCGCCGCCGGCCCGTCGAGTCCGTTTCATGGGTGTCAATCAGCGTCACCACAGCCTCGCGCTGTGCCCGGCGCCGCCCGTGGACGAGCCCGGTCTCGTGCACTTGATGATGGAAGCCGAGACTCTCGACGCTGTGGGTCAGGCTCTCGATCGTGTTGCCAAGCTCGGCTTCTCGATCTCCTCGACGTTGGGTCGCCATACGAACGACAAGATGGTGTCGTTCTACGTGCGTGCACCGGGTGGCTGGGATCTGGAGTTCGGGTGCGAGGGCATGCTCGTCGACGAAACCTTCTACACCGCTGAGGAAATCACAGCGGACAGCTACTGGGGCCACGACTGGTCCGACAGTGAACCGCTGGCTGCGTTCACTCCCAAGAGCTAGCTCTTCGCAACGAAAAAGCTCGGTCCCAATACATATCGGGGCCGAGCTTTTTCGTGTGATCGATCAGGAAGCTGCTGCTGCCAAACCGGTTTCGAGGTCGGCGAGAATGTCGTCGATCCCTTCGATGCCAACCGCGAGGCGGACGAGCCCCGGGGTGACGCCCGAAGCGAGCTGCTCTTCGGGGGTGAGCTGCGAGTGCGTCGTCGACGCGGGGTGGATGACGAGTGAGCGAACGTCACCGATGTTGGCGACGTGGCTGTGCAGTGTCAGGGCGTTGACGAACTTCTTGCCCGCATCGACACCACCGGCAAGCTCGAATGCGACGATTGCGCCGGTGCCCTTGGGCGCCAGCTGCTTTCCGCGCTCGTGCCACGGCGAGGAGGGCAGTCCGGCGTACGCGACCGACGTGACTTCGGCGCGGCCCTCGAGGAATTTCGCGACCTTCTGGGCGTTGGACACGTGGCGCTCGATGCGCAGGCTCAGTGTCTCGATGCCCTGCGAGATGAGGAAGGCGTTGAACGGTGCGATGGCCGAGCCGAGGTCGCGCAGAAGCTGAACGCGTGCCTTGAGGGCGTAGGCGGGTGCACCGAGATCGGCGAAGGTGACGCCGTGGTAGCTGGGGTCGGGGGTCGTGAAGTTGGTGTGGCGTCCCTGGGTCCAGTCGAACGTGCCGCCGTCGACGATGACGCCGGCGATCGCGGTGCCGTGTCCGCCAAGGTATTTGGTGGCGGAGTGGACGACGATGTCAGCGCCGTGCTTCAGCGGTTGAATGAGGTAGGGCGTTGCGACGGTGTTGTCCACGATCAGCGGGATGCCGTTCTCGTGGGCGACCGCACTGATACCGGGAATGTCGAACACGTCGTTCTTGGGGTTGGAGATGGTTTCACCGTAGAACGCCTTGGTGTTCGGACGGATGGCCGCACGCCAGTGTTCGAGATTGTCCGGGTCTTCGACGAAGTCGACGGTGATACCCAGCTTGGGCAGCGTGTAGTGGAAGAGGTTGTACGTGCCGCCGTACAGACGAGGGCTGGAGACGATGTGGTCGCCGGCCTCGGCAATGTTGAGGATCGCGAAGGTCTCGGCGGCCTGACCGGACGCAACCAGCAGAGCTGCGACTCCACCTTCGAGGGCGGCGATGCGCTGCTCGACGGCATCCTGCGTCGGGTTCATGATGCGGGTGTAGATGTTGCCCGGCTCGGCGAGGCCGAAGAGCGCGGCAGCGTGGTCGGTGTTGTCGAAGACGTAGCTGGTGGTCTGGTAGATCGGCAGTGCCCGAGCGTTGGTGGCGCTGTCCGGGCCCTGCCCGGCGTGGACCTGCTTGGTTTCGAACGACCAATCGGCAGTCGGATCGGCTTCGACGGGGGTGTTCTCGCTCATGAATTCATACTCCGTGGTGAAGGGTGGGTTGATGCGGGTCAGGCGGTTTCGACGACTGTATGCACTGGGACGGGATTGCGGGTGAGATCGAGTACGGGGCAGTGGGCATCGACGGTCTCCTGCAGCTCCAGGTAGCGCTCGCGAGTTTCCGGACCGGTCAGGGTGACGACCACGCGGACCTCGGAGAATCCCGGACGGACCGCGTCGTCGAAGCCGAAGAATCCACGGACGTCGAGATCGCCTTCGGCTCTGGCCGAGATGTCGTCGAGCGCGATACCGAGTTTGTCGGCCCAGACGCGGTAGGTGACCACCTGGCAGGACAGAAGAGAAGCGAGGTAGTACTCGACTGGATTGGCTGCGGTGTTCTCGCCGCCGAGGGCCGGTGGCTCGTCGACCTCGACGCTGTACTTACCGAGAGAAATGGTGCTGGCAACGGCGTCGTGCGCCTGGGCGGAAGCCTTGAAGACGACGTGCGCTTTGCTCGCGTCCTTGTCGATGGCGTCGGCGTTGGCTGCTACGACGGAACTCAGGTGGGAGATGGAAGCGGTGGTCATGACAGAAATGTCCCCTGATCTGGGCGTACATACGAGTATCGACGCGAGCGGCGCTCACGTCGTAGGTCCGATCAGAAGATCGGACACCCGGAGGTACAGACATGCGCAAAATCGACGTGGCGTCGCCGCGTCAGCAGCGTGCCCGTCTCGTATGCGCCAGTTCCCGTCACAGGAGAGACTGTAACCGGTTCACACCCTTTCCGACCAGATGTATAGGAAATCTGTCTCGGATCGTGGTCCGTCATGTAGGCGACAGTCCGCTCCACCGGGGTGTCCGACGACCCGCAAAAGCGTCGAGTCCTTCGGCGATGTCCGGGGAACGCAGCACTGCTTCCTTGGCATCGTCGGTGACGTTCCATCCGACGGCATCGGCTTCGGCGTAGAGAGCGTCGATCGCCTTCAAGCTCAAGCTCACCGAGGTGGGGGAGGACTCGCAGATCTCGGCCGCCATCACCAACGCCTCGTCGAGTGCGTTGCCTGGCGCAGTGACCACGTTGACGACGCCCAGGTCCCTGGCCCGTTCGGGATCGAGTGTGCGGCCGGTGATCAGGAGTTCGCGGGCGATGTTGATCGGAAGTGCCCGAGGTGCCCGAAAGAGTGCACCGGACGTCGCAACCAAACCACGCTTGGTTTCGGGAAGGCCGAATTGTGCTGTGGCAGAGGCGACGATGAGATCACAGGCCAAAGCGATTTCGAAACCTCCACCCAGTGCGTATCCCTCGACTGCAGCGATCAGGGGCTTGTTCCGCTGACGCCGAATGACGCCGTACTCACCGCCGCGAGGCATGCGAAGGTCGGCCCGCTCTCGGATATCGGTTCCGGCGCAAAAGATGTTGGGGGTTCCGGTGATGATGCCGACCCACAGATCAGGGTCGTCGTCGAGAAGATTCAGCGCGGCTTCGATTCCCTCGGCAGTCTCACGGTTGATCGCGTTACGGCGTTCTTCGCGTTCGATCCTGACGATGAGAACGCGGTCATGGCGTTCGGTGGAAACAGTCGACATAATTGGACTGTAGTCCACCTATCGGAGGTGGAGGTGCGTCACCTGACGGGACGGACATTGGACACATTCCGGACTGTGGCGAAGACTGTGTTCTGAGGCGGAGAAGGGCAGGTCGACGTGATTTCCAAACGAGAACAGAACAAGCGCGACACCAACGACAGGTTGCTCTCGGCTGCACGAATTCTGTTCTCGGCGCAGGGTTTCGCCAGCACGACCGTCGACGACATCGCCGAGCGAGCCGAGGTGTCACGAGCCACCTTCTTCAATTACTTCCAGGGCAAGGACTCGGTTCTCGAGGCGCTGCACAGTGATCATCTCGATCAGCTTGCGACACTGGTGGATCAGCTCATGGAATCGCCGATGTCGACTTCTGATCGGATCTCCCGGATTTTTCAGGACTTTGCGCAGCAAGCGATCATGCATCCGCGCTATCTGCGCATGGTGACTGCGGAACTCGAGCGCGACTTCGCCTCCTCCGGAGCGGGGGCGGCCCACGATCATCGGTTCCACGTGGAACTTCTACGGATCGTCACCGCCGGGATCGAAGCCGGCGAAGTGCGATCGGACTATCCGCCGCTGTTTCTCGCGCAGATGATCGGCGGTACTTACGGCGCGTTGGTTCGCTTCTGGCGGCAAGACGCCGACTACGACGTGGTCGGCGAATTCGATCGCGGAGCGAAGTACGTGGCCGAGGGCATTGCCGCTCGCTGAACTGACTCAGGGAGTGGGCACTACCAGGGGCAGCATCTGCTGGACGCTCTCCGAAAGATAGTTCGCAGCAGTCTGATCGCCGGACAGATGACGCAGCAGACTCTGCTGGAACAGGCCGTCGAAAATCGCGTACATCGCCGGCGAGGTGACCGAGGGTTCCACGTCGAGAAGCTCGGCATAACGAGAAACGATGCGCCAGATCATGTTTTCGAGACTCTCGTCGATCGCGGCGACGTCGGCTCGGAAGGACTCCTCGAACATCGACTGCGCGCGCAGGTCGTACCAGAGACGGTGCATCGTCGGTTCGTCGATCATGGTCTCGGCCAGCAGTGCCCCGAAACCGGTTTTCAGTTCCTCCGGCGTCTGAGCGGTGGCGACGATGCCGTCGTAGCGGGTGACGCAGCGCGCCTTGTAGTGGCGGACGCAGTGGGTGATCAGGTCGACCTTGTCGCTGAAATAGTAGTGCAGGACGCCGTGTGAGAACTCCGAATTCTGGGCGATTTCGCGCAGACTGGTGCGCGCGTAGCCCAGTTCGGCCAGCGTTTGCAGCGCGGCCTCGGCCAGTTGATCGCGCCGCTCGGAGAATTTGTCGACCTGACGACGTGACACCTTGTCGGCGTTGGTGCGCTTGTCTGTGTTGGACCGCTTATCCGACGAGGTGGGCACAGCATTTTTCACTGCCCCACTTGACTTCTCGACTGTCGTGGTCACGATGGCACGTCCTGTTCCCTGCGATTTCCACAGCGGCACGATCGCCGCGTCCGAATCAGTGTAACCCCTGGTCTTTGACGAGCGTGTAACAAAATCTTGACAGTCGTCAAGATTTCTCTTGACACTCGTCCAAAGTTGAATACTCTGTGACTCACACCACTTGGCAGCGTCGCTGTGAACGGTGGCATCGCGAGAGTCGTTTCAGTCATGGAGGCAGTCGAAAATGAGCGTGTTTGATCTCGAGGGACGAAAAGCACTGGTCACAGGTGGTGCCAAGGGGCTCGGAGCCGGAATGGCTGAGGCGTTGGCGAAGGCGGGAGCGTCGGTGATGATCGGCGACGTTCTCGAAGACGAGGGTCGCGCCACCGCGGAAGCCGTCGGTTCGGGCGGAGTCAAGACCGGCTTCGTGAAGCTGGACGTCACCGACGACGCCAACTGGGAAGAAGCAGTTGCTGCAACCGCGGAGACTCTGGGCGGCTTCGACATCCTCGTCAACAACGCCGGCATCGAGATTTCCTCGCTGGTGGTGGACCTTGATCCGGGCGACATCCGCCGCATGTGTGAGGTCAACATCCTCGGAACGGCGCTCGGAACCAAACACGGGCTGCGCAGCATGCGTCCGGGTGGCGTCGCCGGAACTGGCGGATCCATCATCAACATTTCGTCGGTCGCCGCAACCATTCCATTTCCCGGCATCAGTGGTTACTCCGCGACCAAGTCCGCGGTCGACCGCTTCACCAGGGTTGCTGCAGCCGAGTCGGGCAAGCTCGGCTACGGAGTCCGCGTCAACTGCATCTACCCGGGTCTTGTTGCCACGGAGATGGGTCTCGGACTCGCAGCGGACATGGAGAAGCTCGGCCTCTGGCCCAGTGCCGAAGCAGCCGTCGGCGACGTCATCGGTCTCACCCCGCTCGGCCGTCTCGGCGAAGTGAACGACATGGCGGACGCCGTGGTGTTCTTGTCCTCCGACGCCGCACGATTCATCACCGGTATCGGCCTTCCCGTCGACGGTGGCATGGGCATGTAACTCGCCCCCCCCAATTCGCACGTACGCCCTTCTCTCGTCCCCCTTCTCACGTCTCCGAAAGGTTCCACGAACATGTCCGAAAAGAAGCCAGTCATCGTCTACGGCGTCTCCGGGTATACCGGCCGTCTGGTGTGTGAATACCTGCGCGAGTTCAACATCCCGTTCATCGCGGCCGGCCGCGACGCCGCTCGCATTCAAGAGGTTCTCGACAAGATCCCCGGTTTGGACACCGTCGATCACGAGGTCGTCGAGGTCGAGCACACGGTCGAGGCGCTCACCGAACTGTTCACCGGTGCTCAGGTTGTCAGCAACATGGTCGGCCCGTTCATCAAGCTCGGCGGCACCGTCGTCGAGGCCGCCTTGAATGCCGGTTGCCACTACATGGACACCACCGGTGAGCAGGACTGGGTACTCGACGTCCAGGAGAAGTTCAGCGACAAGTACCAGGAGAAGGGCCTGCTCCTCTCGCCCGGCATCGCTCAGATGTACACCACCGGTGAGATCGCGGCCAACATCGCATTGGAAACGCCGGGCCTCGACACACTCGACATTCTGGTGCTGTGGAAGGGATTTCCCACTTACGCGTCCACTCAGACGATCTTCACCATCCTCAAGGCGAACTGGTACTACCTCGAGCAGAACAAGTACGTGCAGTGGGCGCCCGGCCAGACTTTCGACGTCGTCGTTCCCGGCCAGCACGAAACTGCGCTGGCATTGCCGTGGGGCGGAACATGCCACCCGGTGTGGTTCAAGAACGATCCGCGAATTTCCAACGTCAAGGCTGCGGGCGGAGTGTTCGACCGCACCGTGATGGAAGGTGTTGTCGCGACACAGAAGATCGTGGAGGAGCAGATCAAGACCCTGCCCGCCGACGAGCAGGAAGCCGCCTTGGCCGAGATCGCCGGTTCGGTGCAGGCCGGCATGCCACCGCGTGAGAACCCACGTATCAACACCTCGATGGACTCCGTCTACGCGTCGGGCCCGCTCGGTCGCTCACACGTCGTGATCCACGGCAACTGCAACTACAAGCAGACCGGACTCCTGCACGCATACGCAGCGCATTCTCTAATTCAGCAGGCACCCAAGCGCACCGGACTCGCCTCGGCCTGCCAGGCATTCGGGCATCGCGAACTGCTCGGCGCGCTACGCAGTTTCGGGCTGGCACTGGAACCGGAAGTAACCATCAACACCTAGTCCACGCCCTCGTCATCACGTTCACGGCTCCCGGCGTACATCGCGCCGGGAGCCCCGCCCTGGAGGCTCCCCATGCGTTTGACCGACTATCTCGACAAGGGAGCCTCTCTTGGTTCCACCGCACCGTGTTTGACGATGGGGGAGCGCACGCTCTCCTACGGCGAGGTGCAACAGTTCAGCCGTCGCTTCGCAGCTTCGCTCGCGGCATCGGGCATCGCGCCGGGCGAGAAGGTCGCGATTCTGTCCGGCAATGATCCGATCTCGTTCTCGTGCGTATTCGGAATAAGCCGGGCCGGCGGTGTCTGGTGTCCGATCAATCCTCGCAATGAAGCTGCGGAAAACCGAGATCTGTTGGATCTGTTCGATTGTCGCGCTCTCTTCTTCCAGAAGTCGTACGCCCCGCTGGTCGACCAGATCAAGGACGCGCTTCCCCAGTTGGTGACGCTCGTCTGCATCGACGGCGAATGGGATTCGGCTCAGTCTCTCGAAAGCTGGCTCGGGGAAGAAGAACTCGACGCCGCGGCGCCCGACGACGTCACCATGCTGGTCGGCACCGGTGGTACGACGGGTCGGCCCAAGGGTGTGATGTTGACCGGGCACAACATCGAGACGATGACGGCCATCACCTTGATGAGCTATCCGTTCGAGGGGCGCCCGGTGTATCTGGCGCTCGCGCCGTTGACTCATGCCGCCGGTGTTCTGTGCTTCCCGATCATGGCCCTCGGCGGCGAAGTAGTGATCATGCCGAAGCCCGACCTCGGGTACTTCCTCGCGAACGTTCAGAAGCACAAGGTGACTCACACCTTCCTGCCGCCGACGCTCATCTACATGCTGCTCGAGCACGAGGCCCTGTCGGCCACGGATCTCAGCTCGCTGCAATGCTTCTGGTACGGAGCGGCGCCGATCTCCCCGACCAGACTCGCGGAGGCGATCGACAAGATCGGCCCGGTCATGGCTCAGCTGTTCGGGCAGAGTGAAGCCCCCATGATGATTTCGACGATGTCACCGAAGGAGCACTTCGGCTCGGACGGCACTGTCGCAACGTCACGACTTTCGTCGGCGGGTCGACCGTCGCCGTTGGTGACCGTGGGGATCATGGATGACAAAGGCGCGCTGCTCGGACGTGGCGAGCGTGGTGAGGTGGTGATTCGCAGTTCGTTGGTCATGGCGGGCTATTACAAGAACCCCGACGCAACCGCGGAAGCGTCAGCCCACGGCTGGCATCACACCGGCGACATCGGGTACCTGGACGAGGACAATTTCCTGTTCATCGTCGATCGCGCCAAGGACATGATCATCACGGGCGGTTTCAACGTCTACTCGGTCGAGGTCGAGCAGGCGCTCATGGCGTACCCGGGGATTCAGGACTGCGGAGTGATCGGGTTGCCGGACGACAAGTGGGGAGAACGTGTTGTGGCAGTGGTGCAGCCACACCTCGGCGCCGAAATCGACGGCGCCGAGGTAATGGCTTTCGTGAAGGCTCGCATCGGAAGTGTGAAGACTCCGAAGCAAGTCGTCGTCTGGGACGATCTACCTCGCTCCAAGGTCGGCAAAGTTCTCAAGAACGAGATCAAGAGCGAGCTGACGGGCTGAGATCACGACTCGCAGACCACGTCTTCTGCCGGCAGTGAGCCGTCGAGCAGATACGAGTTGACGGCGGCGTTAGCGCAAGTGTTCCCGTAGCTGGGGAACACCGCATGGGTACGGCCTGGAACTGTCACCAGCCGTGAGCCTTTCATGGCTTCATGCATACCAAGTCCTTCCTCGTACGTCGTGCGGGTGTCTCCGGTTGCCTGGATCTGCAATGCCGGAACGTTGCTGTCGATGTCGATCCGCTTCGGGGGCTCACTGCGCCAGAACGCGCAGGGCATGATCGTGTTGTGGGTGCCGGCAAAGATCGGCTGATCATCCCGGTGCTCTTCCAACTTGTTGCGATACCACTGGGGATCACTCGGCATCGATACGTCGCCGCAGACGATGGCGATTGTTCCGGCATAGTCGGGGCCGGTACCCAGTTCGGTCTGGAACCACGCCTGCATCAGACCCGTCAGCTGGGGGTGGATGTTCTCGACGGTCTTGCCGGACGCGAGATCGCGCAACTGGACCAATACCTGTGCGAATGCCTCACTTTCCTTCTCGGTGTCCCCGGTTCCGTTGACGTACATCAGGAATGGAAGGACGTGATCGTCGACGGCGTAGTCACCGATCCGAATCGGAGTGGTGGCTGCGTCCGAGATCAGCTTCTCGATGAGGGCGCGAACTTCGGCGGGCGTCGATCCGAGCGCATAGGTGGAGTTGCGTTCCGCTGCCCACTGTGAGAATCCGTCGATCGCCTTCTCGTTGGCCGGGCCCATGTCCTGGAACATCTCGTATCCGTACTTCTTCGGGTCCGGTGCACTGTCGAGAACCACACGATCGATCCTGTCGGGGAACATTTGAGCGTAGGTCGCACCAAGATAGGTGCCGTACGACCACCCGAAGTACGACGCCTTCTCCTGGTCGAGGGCGCCGCGAATCACGTCGAGATCGCGGGCGATATTCTGAGTATTGATGTGCGGCAAATAGTCCGGGTACTTGTCCCAGCATTTGTCAGCGGCCTCACGTGCGAGCGCGACGCTCTCGTTCCACCCTTCGTCCGTGGTACCCGGTGAACGCATCCATGACATCTGCTCGACGCCGCAGTCGATCGGCGTGCTCTTGCCGAGTCCCCGGGTGTCCATGCCGATGACGTCGTACGCCGCCGCGACCTCCGGTGTCATGCCCGCATTCAGAATCTCGGGCAAGCCCAGACCGCGGCCACCCGGGCCGCCAGGGTTGGTGAGCAGGATCCCGCGTCGCTGCGCTGGGTCGGTGGACGCGACCCGCGAGATCGCCACTTCGATTGTCTTCCCGTCAGGGGCAGAATAGTCCAAAGGCACTGTGACCATGGCGCAGTCGCTTGCCGTTGACGTTCCGGTGTCTGTGGCGCATGGTCCCCATTCGACATCCTGGTCGTAGAACGCGCTGAGATTTGGTTGTGGATCTGTCTGCGCGGCAGTAGGTTCTGAACATGCAGCCAAGGCGGGTACGGCGAGTGCGGCAGCGGCGACTGTGAAAGCCAGCCATTTTCGCGGTCGAGGCATGCGTGATCTGGGCATGATGGATCCAGTCATTGTCGTGTCCTTGTGTCGAGCCCGATTCGGGCAGCGTTGATCACCCCACTTCGAATGTGGGGGTTTATGAGGGGTTTCAGGGTCGAGATTGGCGGGCGGCGAACTCGGCCGCCACTGCCTTCGCGAATCTTTCCTGGGTGGCGGTTCGTCGATCCGCTTGGTGTTCGCGCAGTACCGCTACCAGACGAGTGGGTGAAGCACTCTCCGGTGCAGCCTGTTCAGGTAGCACGCTCTCGGTGAAGTCGCAGAACTGAATGGCAAGGGCCGCAATCGTGTCCGCGTCCGCCGGGGCGTCGGCGAGGGCGTCCATGCGAGTGATCAATTCGATTGCCTGCTCGCGGTTCGGCTCGGCCAACGCTCGGTGATGTGCGCTCAGGAGTGAATCGCAGACCTCGGGATCGCCCCCGGATACCGTGAGCGCGAGGATCAGAAGTTCGCGCTCGTTGTCGATCCATGCTGTCGGTGCTCCGGCCACGACGTACTGTGCGAGCACTTCGGAAAATGCATCGGGTAGTTCGGGATCGGCGTTGCGGCGTAGTGACTCGATGTGGGCACGTTGAACAGCGATCTGTTCGGCCTTGGTTGCCAATTCCTTGTCGAGGGCGTCGAGCGCGGACCGAGTGTCGTGAGCATCGCCGTCCAGGAGTTCGGCGATCTTGGCGACGGGGATCCCCAGATCGCGCAGACGACGGATCCGGCTCAGTCGTGCCAGGTCCACCGCCCGGTACATGCGGTAGCCGTTGGGTTGGCGTTGTGGTTCCTCGAGAAGCCCGTTCGAGTGGTAGTAGCGCACGGATCTGACTGTGGTGCCGGCCAAATTGGCCAGCTCGCCGATGGTCATCATCGTTCTGCCCTCCCGTGATCGAAGCGGATTCCGTCTGTGGAAACCATTCTCCAACCCTGACGCGGCGTCAGGGTCAAGGTTCGAATGAAGAACGTGACCGTTGACACGTTAAGGACTTGACCTTAACCTGGATTCTGTCCGTTACGACATCGTCGATTTCGAGGAAGTGCCCTGATGGCTACCCTTTTTCCTGCGGCAACGATCTTTCCGATTCCCACCGATCCGCTTGCGGCCTACGGTCCACTCGTTGCTCGCCGGAATCCCGAGTCGGTTACCCCGGCGCCGTACGAACACTTTGTGGTCAAGGCGGTCACTCCGACGATCGGAGCGGAAATCTCCGGTATTCGACTCAGTGGGGACCTGTCGGATTCCGTGATTGCGGAACTCCGCCGAGCCCTCCTCGAATGGAAAGTCCTCTTCTTTCGGGATCAGGACCTCGGCCGAGCTGATCATCGAGCTTTTGCCGAGCGTTGGGGCGATCTCGAGCAGCATCCGTTCTTCAAGTACACGCAACCCGGGCAGACGGACGTCGATGTCACGACACTTGCCAAGGATGCAATGGTCGGCGGAGTCGAGAACAACTGGCACAACGACGTCACGTGGCACGAGTTTCCGTCGTTCGCAGCGGTGCTTCGTGCAGTCGAGGTGCCAGAGGTAGGTGGTGACACGTTGTGGGCGGATACCGCAGCCGCCTACGACCTACTTCCGGAAGGCATCAAGAAGCGTATCGACCCGCTTGTTGCAGAACATGATTGGATCAATTCTTTCGGTAGGTCGATGCCGGCGGATGCGGTCGAGATGTTGCGTCCGAAGTTCCCCGCTGTGCAACATCCGGTGGTTCGGGTCATTCCCGAAAGCGGCAGGCGGGTGTTGTTCGTCAACATGACCTTCACGCAACGGATCCTCGGAGTGTCAGAAGAGGAGTCGAACCAACTCCTCACGATGTTGTATCGACACGTCAACCGTCCGGAGTTTCAGGTCCGTCTCAAGTGGGAGCCGAATACCGTTGCCTTCTGGGACAATCGGACGTGTCAGCACTATGCCGCCAGTGATTATTTCCCGGCGCGACGCGTGATGGACCGAATCTCGATAGTCGGAGATCGACCGATGGGTGTTGCGGACTGACGAGCCCCATTTCGTCCAACCTCTACTACGGGTAGTAGTAATGCAGCTCACATAGTTTTTCGACGCCTTGTCGATATGATTTCGACAAGGCGTCGATAAAAGTCGGCGTGACTCGAACCGACGACTTTGGAGCTTCCCGAATGTTCCTCGCCCTGCGTGAACTGTGGTTTGCGCGAAACCGTTTCCTCTTGATGGGTGCCGTGGTTGCCCTCATCTCGATCCTGATGGTGATCCTGTCCGGCCTCTCGTCCGGCCTGGTAAACGACGGTGTCTCCGCTTTGCAGCGGACGCCGATTCAGGCGTTTGCCTTCGCGCCGGACACCAAAGCCGACTCGGCGTTCTCGCGCTCGGTCGTCACCGAGGAGCAGGCGCAAGCGTGGCGCACGCAACCCGATGTCCAAGACGCCGAGCTCTTCGGCAACATGATCGTCAATGCAAAAACTCGCAGTGGCACGCCTGTCGATCTCACGCTCTTCGGCATCGAACCTGGCTCCTTCCTCGAGCCCGTCTCCGCCGACGGGAGGGGACTGCAAGCCGACACGGACATCATCGTCAGCTCTACCTTCCGTGACGACGGTGTTGCGATCGGTGACACCGTGATACTCGATCGACTCGGTACGGAGCTGACAGTTGTCGGATTCACCGAAGACAAGCGCACTTTCGGTCACGTCGACGTCGCCTACCTGCCCCTGCGTACTTGGCAGGAGGTTCACGCCGGTGCCAAGATCGGCGAAACCGCCAATGCCAGTGCCTTTTCCGAAGCAAGTGTTGTTGCGATTCGGGGTATTGGTGGCGCGTTGCCGGACCTTGTGTCGGGCGATGCGGCGGCGGGAACGTCCGCAAAGACGCTCGAGGAATCTTTCGACTCCTCACCAGGCTTCTCCGCGGAAATGATGACAATGTCGATGATCAAGGCGTTTCTGTACGCGATCTCGGCGCTGGTGGTCGGTGCATTCTTCAGTATCTGGACGGTTCAGCGTGGTCGTGAACTCGCAGTGTTGCGCGCAATGGGAGCCTCCACCGGCTTCCTGCTTCGTGACGGCATGGCGCAGGCACTGGTAGTGCTGCTTGGATCCATCGGCATCGGTGTGTTGCTGGGCTTGGGGCTCGGTTCGGGACTCGAAGGCGGGGGCATGCCGTTCGCCCTCGAGTCCGGCTCTGTCGTCAACGGCGCAGTGCTCTTGGCGGTACTCGGGCTGGTCGGCGCAGCCGTTGCCATCGTCCGCGTTACCCGTGTCAACCCGCTCACCGCTTTGGGAGAAAACCGATGACCACAGTCGAAAAGACCACAACCGGATTGGTATTGACCGCTGTCAGCCTTCGATTCGGTGACGGTGACTCCACCGTGCTCGCCCTCGACAACGTGAACCTCGAGGTCTCGGGCGGCGAACTTGTCGCGATCGTCGGACCGTCAGGCGCTGGAAAGTCGAGCCTGCTCGCTGTGGCCGGCGGACTCGGTCGGCCGTCCAGTGGAACGATTGTCATCGACGGCGTCGACGTGTCGGCGATGCCTGCCCGTGCCCTGGCCAAACTTCGACGAGACAAGGTCGGCTTCGTCTTTCAATCCGGCAATCTGATTCCAGCACTGACGGCGCGCGATCAGCTTCGGCTCATTCCCAAGCTCACGGGGAGGCCGGGTCGCGATCCCGAGGAATTGCTCGACTCGGTCGGTATGAGTCACCGTGCAGATCGTCGACCTGGTCAACTCTCCGGCGGTGAACGCCAGCGCGTCGGTATCGCTCGGGCTTTGATGAGCAATCCCTCGCTACTGCTCGTCGACGAGCCGACGGCTGCTCTCGACCGCAAGCGCAGCCATGAGGTGGTCGAACTGCTCTCGCGCGAAACCCACGAGGCCGGCGTCGCTACGATCATGGTGACCCACGATCACGACGTGCTCGGGCACTGCGACCGCATCCTCGAAATGGTTGACGGTCGATTGCGTCAGAGCGAGTAAGCCCGCAAGGGGACTGGAGGAGATTCGGTGCCGAGGATCGATGCGCCCACTGTGGTCGAGCATCGTGCTGCTCAGCGCCGAGCCCTCCTCGACGCTGCACACACTCTTCTGTCCGAGGCTCCGGACCGGCCGCCGGGGCTCGGTGAGGTGGCGGCGAAGGCCGGGCTCGCCAGGTCGAGTGCCTACCACTACTTCCGGTCCCGGGAAGATCTCCTCAGCGCCGTCGTCGAAGACATGTTCCCGCGCTGGAACGACAAAATCGTCGAGGCGATGGCAGGCGCCGACGATCCGGTATGGGCCTACGTCGAAGCAAACCTCCAATTGGTTGCCGACGGGGAGCACGCGATAGTCGGAGCGTTGGCGACGCTGACCCCGCAAACATTTCGAGATTCGCGGATCATGGAAATGCACGACAGTCTTGTGCTTCCTCTGGTCGAGGCCCTCCGTCTCCGTGGTGTCTCGGACCCGAAGCTCACCGCCAAGCTGATCAACTCGCTGGTGCATACGGGTACTGAACTGATCGAATCCGGTTGCAGCATGGAGGAAGTCAGGTCCGCAGTGCGTGAGGTCCTCGCGTGACGGGCTCAGGCAGCAATGAGATCCATCCGAAGATACTCGGTGATGCGGAGCAGTCTCGGGGGTTGGGATACGTCTGAGGAAAGTGCCTGAAATGCTTCGTCTTTCGCGACGAGACGCGGGGCGCCAAGGCTCACCTCCGTCTCGTCGACCGACAGTCGAGCGCTTCCCGCTTTCAAGACGTTCTGCACCCAGTCCGAGCCTGATCCGTACACCAGAATGAAGACGTAGCCACCGTCGACCGGATAGGCGTCGAGAGGCGTCCGATACGTTGCACCGGACGTGCGCCCGACGTGCGTCAGCACCGGCCACTTCCCGCTCGAGATTGCACGAGGATTGAACACTCGCTTGTTGACGTGTCCCCACCATCTCGGCATCGGCATTGTGATCTCCCTTCGCGAGAGCCTTACGGGTGTAAGGCAGGCTTACAGCTGTAAGGATGACTTACGCCTGTAAGGTTGTCAACGTATTCGTTCCTCGGAGGGGGTCTGTGTGTCACGACAGCAGCGGCAGCCGCTGAACAGAGCTCGCGTGCTCGAGGGTGCGATCCGCGTTGCCGACGCGGGTGGCGTCGAGGCCATCACGATGCGACGGGTGGCCCAGGAATTGGGCATCGAGGCGATGTCGCTCTATCACCACGTGCCGAACAAGGACGCGATTCTGGACGGCGTCGTCGACGCAGTGTTCGAGGCGATCGACCTACCCGACAGCGAGTGTGCGGATTGGCGAGATGCAATTCGTGGACGCGCGTCTTCCGCTCGCAGAGTCCTGTCGCAGCACCGTTGGGCTCTCGGTCTGCTGGATTCGCGGCGCAACCCTGGCCCGGCGACGCTGCGTCACCTCGACGCTGTGCTCGGAGTTCTCCGGAAGGCCGGGTTCACGGTGCCGATGGCCGCTCACGGAGTCTCGCTGATCGACAGCTACATCGGCGGATATGTTCTCCAGGAGGTGAATCTACCGATCAGCGGGCCCGGCGGCGTCGAAGAAGTTGCGAGTGACATCCTCGAGCGCCTTCCGGCTGAAGAGTTGCCCTTCCTTCACGAGATGATCGTCGATCACGGTCTGAGTCCGGATTATGACCACACGAGTGAGTTCGCCTATGGCCTCGATCTCATCCTCGATGCGCTGGAGGCGCGTCGAGGATCGGCGACACCGGTCCTCGAATAGCGACAATTCGTGTCCAGTTGCTCACTCCTACTGAGGTGACGCAAGGTGTGTGCACGCGGATGAGCTGCAGTGTCCCTATTGACAGGTGGCTGTATATACAGGACTATACATTCATCAAAAGTGACCCAAGGCACATTGCGTAGATGATGTGATGCACGCCCGCGGTGGCCGAGTCCTTCGATCGATGGAGTTCTGATGACTGAACGTCTTCCTGCGGAAGACCAGACGGGAGACAACAGTGTCCTGCTCGACGGGAGGGGGCTCTCGGTTCATCGGGTGAATGAAATTGCTCGAGAGCCGGCCTTTATCAGACCTGCCGAAGCCGCGCTCGAGCTCACTCGGCGGTCATGGGAGACCGCGGTTCGGGTTTCCTCCCGTCAGGCGGTGTACGGGCGCACTACCGGGGTAGGCGGGAATCGCGAAACATCCGTCTCCGACGGTGTGCAGCAGGATCTGAGGCTTCTGAGAAGTCACGCAACGGGATCGGGCCCCAGGCTCCCTGACCGGTTGGTGCGCGCCGCGATCGTCATCCGCACCAACCAGATCCTCAACGGCGGCTCAGGTATGCATCCCGACATCATCGACGGTTTGGTTGCTGCTGTTGCTTCACAGAACCTGCCGACAGTGCACGCACGCGGCGCGATCGGAACGGGTGACCTGAGTGCGTTCTCCGAAATTGCCTTGGGGCTGATCGGCGAGAGCCCGCTTCGCGACGGACGCACAGGGGTCAGTTGGACTCCACACCACGGTGATGCACTTCCCTTCATCTCCACCAACGCGATGACGGTGGCGATCGCCGGCGACACCAGCATCGAAGTTGCGGGGTGGCTTCAGCACTGCTTGGTTGTCAGCGTCCTTTCCGTGCTCGCGTCGCGAAGTTCTGTCGAACCGTTTGCTGCACAGGTGCAATCGGCAAGAATGCACTTCGGTCAAGCGGAAGTCGCAGAGAGGGTTCGCGAGCTGCTGGCACCACACGACATCGCACCCGTGAGGGTTCAGGACTCGTTCGGGTTTCGCGCCCTACCTCAAATCTTGGGTGCCACCTGGCAAGCGGTGCATCGACTGCAGAACACGCTGAGTATCGAGATGAATTCGTCTTCGGAGAATCCGCTGGTGTCGGTCGAAGACGACATGGTGTTCCACAATGGGAATTTCCATGCGATGCCGATCGCGCTTGCGGTCGACGAGGCGAAGTTGGCGATCGCCAGTGCTGCCCTGCTCTCGCAATGTCGGCTCGCCAACCTCTCCGATCCTGCAGTCACCGGCCTTCGTGCGTTCCTCGCGGACGGTCCGGACGGCAGCAGCGGCACCATGCTTCTCGAATACACGACTTCTGCTGCCATCGCCGAGATCCGCTCGTCGGCAGCTCCGGGGTCGTTGGGCCACACGGTAATTTCGCGCGGTACCGAGGACCATGCAAGTTTCGCATCCCAAGCTGCAACTCAATTGGCGGACATCCTCGGCCAATCTCGATTGGTGCTGGCGTGCGAACTGATCTCCGCCGTTCGCGCACTTTCGCAACAGCAACGTGAGTTGGATCCGGCGACCGAGCTCGGCGCGTACCTTGCGCGTGCGCGCATGGTGCTGGATGCGAGGACCGAAGATCGTTCGCTCAGTGCCGATCTGAGTGCCGGTGTGAACTTTCTTTCTCAGCCGATCGGCCCATAAGCAGGTGGACTGAATCACAAGTAGGTGTGTGCTCGAACAGAACTCGACCAATTCTCCTGGGTGCGTCCGGACTCAGGTCGACACGAAAGTAGTTCGTAGATGATCAAATTCGACAAAGTCACCAAGGCGTATCCAGACGGAACGATTGCCGTCGATGCTCTCGATCTGGAGTGCCCGACGGGAAAGATCACCGCGTTGGTGGGTCCTTCCGGCTGCGGCAAGACAACCTCACTTCGCATGATCAACAGGTTGATCGAACCTACGTCAGGCGCGATTTCGCTCGACGGTGAGTCCACGGCGGGAATGGATCCGGCACTTCTGCGTCGACGCATCGGGTACGTGATCCAGCACGCCGGTCTCTTTCCCCATCGCACCATCGTCGACAACATTGCGACGATGCCCCGCTTGCTCGGGGCGAGCAAGAAGGAATCACGGACTCGCGCTATGGAACTGCTCGAAACGGTTGGTCTGACAACTAACTTTGCCGACCGCTATCCGTGGCAGCTCTCCGGTGGACAACAACAGCGAGTCGGTGTCGCGCGAGCGTTGGCCGCGGATCCGTCATTCATGCTGATGGACGAACCGTTCAGCGCCGTGGATCCGGTCGTCCGTGGCCAACTGCAAGACGAGTTTCTCCGCCTGCAAAAGGAGATCGGAAAAACGATCATCATCGTCACCCACGACATCGACGAAGCACTGAAACTCGGGGATCAAGTGGTGGTTCTGCGTACCGGAGGCATTCTTGCGCAGGCGGCGACGCCCCTCGAGTTGCTCACTCAACCCGCCGACGAATTTGTTGCCGATTTCGTCGGGCGTGACCGTGGGTACCGATCGTTGGGATTCACGACTTTGGACGGCGAGCTGCCGACAGTTTCAGAACCCGTCGCACATTTGGGCGATTCCGCTGCGGCGGCCCGCGCACTCACAGGCGATACGTGGCTCTTGGTAGTGGACCCCGCGAACAAGCCGCTCGGGTGGGTGAAGCCGGACGCACTTATGGATCGTATTCGCCCGGACGACTTGAATCTCAGTGGAACACTTGCTGATTCCAAAGGCACGATGCGAGCTCTGTTGGATGCGGCGCTGTCAGCGCCGAGTAAGCGTGGCGTTGTCGTCGATGATGCCGGACACCTGGTGGGAACCGTCACCGCCCACGCTGCGGTGGAAGCCATCGAGGCCGCCGACCTGGCCGACGCAGGGAGAGCACTCCGATGAACTTCGAATGGCTCGGACGCCAGTCCGATCGGATCATGGACCTGGTGGGTTGGCACATTCTTCTGTCGTTGATTCCCTTGGTGATCGGCTTGGTGGTCGCGTTGCCGATCGGCTGGGTCGCCTATCGCAGTCGCCGATTGCATCCCTACGTGGTGGGCACGGCCGGATTGCTCTACACGATCCCCTCGCTCGCGCTGTTCGTCCTCCTGCCTCCGATTCTCGGTACCAAGATTCTCGATCCGATGAACATCATCGTGGCGCTCACTGTGTACACCGTTGCCCTGCTCGTACGGGTAGTGGCCGATGCGCTCGATTCGGTTCCGCCGGAAACGGTTCTGGCGGCAACGGCGATGGGCTACCGGCCATACCAGACGCTGTTGAAAGTGCAGTTGCCGGTTGGAGTTCCGGTGATCTGCGCGGGTTTGCGCGTAGCAGTCGTCTCGAACGTAAGTCTTGTCTCACTCGGCGCACTTCTGGGGATCCCGCAGATTGGTTCGTTGTTCACTCAGGGATTTCAGTTGCGCTTCTACACTCCCATCATCGCGGGTATCGCTCTGTGCCTGGTGCTGGCGTTGATCCTTGATCTCCTCATCATGTTGGCGAATCGGTTGCTGACACCGTGGACCCCGAAAGTGACTACATCATGATCAACTACCTTCTCGACGGATCCCACTGGACCGGGCCGGACGGCATCCCCACCCTTCTCGTGCAACATCTGATGTATACATTCGCTGCGCTGGCGGTGGCGGCGGTCATCGCGATCCCGCTCGGTCTCTACATCGGACACACCGGACGGGGATCCGTTGTGGTTGCTGGACTGGCGAACTCGCTGCGAGCGCTGCCGACCATCGGTCTGCTGATCCTGCTGGTTCTCATCATCGCGCCCTCTTTTCCGAACAAACTCGCGTACCTGATTCCCAGTCTCATCGTCCTGGTACTTCTCGCGATCCCTCCCATCCTCACCAATACGTATGCCGGCGTCCGAGCGGTCGATCAGGCTGCGGTCGACGCCGCGCGGGGAATGGGATTTCGGTCGATGCGGATCTTGACCGAGGTCGAAATTCCGTGCGCCCTGCCACTCATGTTGTCCGGCATCAGAAGTGCTGTTCTTCAGATCGTCTCCACGGCGACTGTCGCCGCGTACATTTCGTTGGGTGGACTCGGCCGGTTGCTGATCGACGGAAAGGCCCAGAGCGACTACGGCCAGATGGCGGCTGGAGCCGTGCTGGTATCGCTGATCGCCCTGGTCTTCGATCTCGGAATCGGCGCACTGACCGCGCGGGTCGTTTCGCCCGGCATCACCAGGCGCGATCGGAAGAAGAAGACAGAGAAGACCGCCGCCCCAGCACCGCGCACTGCTGTGCCTGCGCCCGCACCGATCTGAGGACATTCGAGATGAAAAAGGTATTGATCGCCGCGTTGGTCGGTGTGACAGCTGTTGCGTTGTCCAGTTGCGGAATCGGCAAGGACCCCTTGGCTACCGATGGTGGTGGTAGTGCCGAGGGCGCCATAGTGATCGGTTCCGCCGACTTTCCCGAGAGCCAACTGATTGCGACCATTTACGCCGAAGCGCTTCGTGCCAACGGTATCGACGTTACCGAGAAGTTGAACATCGGTAGTCGAGAACTCTACGTACCGGCATTGCGCGACGGTTCCATCGATCTGATTCCCGAGTATTCCGGCGCCTTGTTGCAATATTTGGACAGCAAGACAATGGCGACGGCGTCAGATGAAGTGTCCGCTGAAATCGATGCGAAATTGCCCAAGGGCCTGGTAGCTCTCGAGCCGTCGCCCGCAGAGGACAAGGACGTACTTGCCGTCAAACAGGAGACGGCGGAAAAGTATTCGCTGGAGACCATCGAGGATTTGGTGCAGCATGCCGACGAGTTGACTCTCGGCGGTCCGCCAGAATGGAAGACGCGTGAAAACGGCGTTGCCGGGTTGAAGGCCAAGTACGGCCTGACTTTCCGGGAGTTCCTGGCCCTCGATGCAGGTGGGCCCCTGACGCTCAACGCGCTTCTGAGCGGGCAGATACAGGTAGCCGATGTCTTCAGCACCGATCCTGCGATGCGCTCGGAGAACTTGGTCGCGCTCGAGGACACGAAGCACCTCTTTCTCGCCGAGAACATCACGCCGATCATCAACGAATTGAAGGCTCGCGATGACGTCCGCTCAGTGCTCGCGGGCGTTTCGGCGGCGCTGACCACCGAGGACCTCATCGAGATGAACCAGCGCGTCGCTGATCTCGACGACATGAGTGACATCGCTCAGGACTGGTTGCAGGAGAACTCCCTGGTGCCATGATCGAAGGCCCGGTGTTGTTCTCGTCGTCGGTCGAAACAGACGATATCGATAGGACGCGGGCCGGGGTAACGTCGCGAAGTCAGGCGTGCCTCGGCCTCACGGGGACCCGTTCAGACCAAGGATTTCCACATGCCGAGAAGCCGACCGCGCACACCCGTTGGACGAGTTCGGAACGACGCAGCCACTACAACCAGGTTTGTCGTGGCCGGCGTGTGTCTGGTGTTCTCGCTCGGTGCCTGTTCATCCGACAGTCGCGACAGCACAGACGAAACGTCAAGCAAGTTCAGAGAAATTCGGTTCGCTCACGCTTGGTATGACACGCCGGTGATCCGGGTCAAGTCGGTAATGGCGACCCAGGAGGATTGATCGGCTTTTCGATTCACGACGGCACGGTCGGGCCTCCCGTGATCGGTGGCGTCCCCGGCTTCGAGTACTGCTCGGGCAATTCGTCGACTTCGCCTTCACAATTGCCGACGGCGTCCACATCCGAGGGGTGCGGAACGATCACGTACCCCCCAGACAGGCGTCATCGCCTCCATCGACAATCTGGAAGGCGGTATGACTTGTGAGGGGTCAATGGATGTCGCCCAAAGGTACCTGAATGACACGCCGCTCAGCCATGGCGAAAACACCTGGTCAGCGGAGTTCGACGGTTGGCTGTGCGGTGTCTTGACTGCAACCGCCAGCGAGGTCGAAGGGCTCAGTTTGAAGTGCTCGGACAGAACTCGTGGAACCAGTTTTCAGGCGGTTCCGTAGATCTGCTGGAGGCCCGCCGAGTTCAGCGCTGAACCGGCACGTGCTTCGTGACTATCCGGTGGATCAGGCGAGCAGCCGTTCGGGCAGTGCGATTGTCGACGTCGAGGCTCGGGTTCAGTTCGGCGACATCGAGAACCGCGAGCTTGCCACTGGACGTGACTCGGTCACAGACGTATTGGATGGTTTCGAGGCTGACTCCGTAGGCCGCAGGTGCGCTGACGCCCGGCGCCACAGCTGCAGGCAGGACGTCGAGGTCGATGGTCAGGTAGACCAGATCGACGTCGTCGAGGAAGTCTGCGAGGAACTGATCCACGACGGCTCGGCCGATCGCTCCGCATTCTTCGTCGAGCAGATAGCGAACGCCAAGGCGGTGAGCCGTGTCGAACAGGGCAGTGGTGTTGCTCGGCTGGCTGATTCCGATCACGCTGTACTGATGCGAGGTGCCTGCCGCGGCTTCGTCCTCGGCGATCTGACGAAAGGGTGTGCCGGAGCTGGGTATCGGGTCGCCCCGCAGGTCGAAGTGCGCGTCCAGATTGAGAATTCCGAGTTTGGCTCCGGCGATCCGCAACTCGGAGCCCGCGACGCCGAGATACGTGCCGTAGGCGATTTCGTGTCCTCCCCCGAGAACGACGGGGAAGTGTCCCGAATCAAGCGCAGCGCTGACGGCGTTCCCGAGTGCGGCTTGACCGGCCTCGAGTTCTTCACCCGACACGGCAACGGTTCCGGCGTCCTGAATCTGCAGCGGTTCGGCCAGCGCCATGGAGGCCAACCCCGCTCGCAAAGCGTCCGGGCCGTCAGCAGCACCGCGCCGTCCCTTGTTGCGCCGGACGCCTTCGTCGCTGGAGAAACCGATCAGGACGCAGTCGCCGGGCGTCTGGTCTACCGAATACGGTTGCACGGCATGGTGCCAACGCAAATGCTCGGCGGTGGTGCCGTCGGAGCGCCCTGTCCACGGCGTGGGTTCGATGTCGACTGCGATCTGATGTGCCACGACGGCCTCCCGGTGAGTGTATTTCAGTAGCTGGTGGCGAGTGCGCCGTTTCTCCAGACCTCGCGCACCAGTGGCACGCCCGGGCGGTAGGCGAGGTGGAGGTACGACGGTGCATCGAGCGCGATGGCGTCGGCACGTGTTCCGAGAGAAAGGGTTCCGACGTCGGAGCGCTGCAACGCCCGGGCGCCGCCTGCAGTGGCGGCCCAGACTGCTTCAGCGGGCGTCATGTGCATGTCTCGCACCGCAATTGCGATGCAGAACGGGAGGCTGGTGGTGTAGCAGGTGCCGGGGTTGCAGTCGGCGCCGAGAGCTACGGTGACTCCGGCGTCCAGCAGTGCGCGGGCGTCGGGGTACTTGTTGCGGGTGGAGAAGTCGGCACCTGGCAACAGTGTTGCGACGGTGGAGCTCTGAGCCAGGGCGTCGATGTCCTCGGCGGTGACGTACGTGACGTGATCGACGGATGCGGCACCCATTTCGACGGCGAGCTGGACTCCTGGTCCTTCGCCGAGTTGGTTTCCGTGGACGCGGGGGACCAGTCCGGCGGCGACGCCTGCGCTCAGAACTGCGTGTGCCTGTTCGCGATTGAACGCACCGCGCTCGCAGAAGACGTCGATCCATTTCGCGTGTGGCGCACAGGCAGGGATCATCTCGTCGCACGCCATGGCAACGTAATCATCGGCGCGGCCGGCATATTCGGGTGGTGGAACGTGGGCCGCCAGCAGTGTGACCTCGTCGGTGAACTGCCCGGCGATCATCGCGCTGCGTAGTTCGCTCTCGGTGTTCTGCCCGTACCCGGTCTTGCATTCGACGGTTGTGCTGCCCGAGCGCAGGGATTCGTCGAGTAGGCGTCGAACATTGGCCTGTAATTGTTCGTCGGTGGCCGAGCGTGTCGCTTCGATGGTGTTGCGGATGCCACCGGCAGCGTACTTTTCGCCCGCCATCCGAGCTGCGAATTCCTCGGCCCTCTCGCCACCGAACACCAAGTGCGAGTGGCTCTCCACGAAGCCGGGCAGGAGTGCCCGGCCGCCGATATCCTGACCGATATCGGCAGCCGGGGCGTCGGCGGAATCGCCGACCCAAGCAACAACGCCGTCGTCGAAGACGATTGCCGCGTCGTGTCGTACACCGAGCTTGCCCTCACCCAGAGTCGGGTCATTGGTGACGAGGGTTCCGATGTTGGTCAGAACTGTGGTTCGAGAACCATTCGTGGTCAATGTAATTCCTAACTCAGGGTGAGGTGGTGGAGCTGGTTCAGTTCTCGGTCATCGGGATACGGACGCCGCGGGTGGCTGCGGTGTCGATGGCGTGGTCGTATCCTGCATCGGCATGCCGGATGACGCCCATACCGGGGTCGTTGGTGAGAACTGCTTCGAGCTTCTTGGCTGCGAGTTCGGTGCCGTCGGCGATGCACACCTGTCCTGCATGGATGGAGCGTCCCATACCGACGCCGCCACCCTGGTGAAGTGAAACCCATGAAGCGCCGGATGCGGTGTTGACCAGGGCGTTGAGCAGCGGCCAGTCGGCGATCGCGTCGGACCCGTCGATCATCGATTCGGTTTCGCGGTACGGCGAGGCGACCGATCCGGAGTCGAGGTGATCACGGCCGATGGCGATCGGTGCGGACAGCTCGCCCGAGGCGACCATCTCGTTGAACTTGAGACCGGCGAGGTGACGCTCACCGTATCCGAGCCAGCAGATGCGAGCCGGAAGGCCCTCGAAGGCAACCTTTTCGCCTGCCATGGTGATCCAGCGGCGCAGGTGCTCGTTCTCGGGGAAGAGTTCGAGGATGGCCTTGTCGGTGGCCTCGATGTCCTTGGGATCACCGGAGAGTGCTGCCCAGCGGAAGGGGCCGAGGCCTTCTTCGAAGAGCGGGCGGATGTAGGCGGGAACGAATCCGGGGAAGTCGAAAGCGCGGTCGTAGCCGGCCTTGCGAGCCTCGTCGCGGATGGAGTTGCCGTAGTCGAACACCTCGGCGCCCGCATCCATGAATCCGACCATGGCCTTGACGTGTGCGGCCATCGCGTTGCGGGAATCTTCGGTGAACTTCTGCGGATCCTTCTCCGACATGGTCTTCATGTCGGAGAAGTCGATGCCGATCGGCAGGTAGGCGAGGGGATCGTGCGCCGAGGTCTGGTCGGTCACGATGTCGATGGGGGCCTTCATCTCCAGCAGCGCCGGGAAGATCTCTGCCGCATTGCCTTCGAGGCCGATGGAGAGTGGCTTCTTCGCATCGCGTGCCGCGGTCGCCAATTCGAGCGCGTGCTCGATGCTGTCGGCCTTGGTGTCGAGATACTTGTGGGCGATACGACGGTCGATGCGGGTGATGTCGCAGTCGACGCAGATCGCGACGCCGTCGTTCATCGTGACGGCGAGAGGCTGAGCGCCGCCCATGCCGCCGAGACCCGCAGTGAGGGTGATCGTTCCGGCGAGCGATCCGTTGTAGCGCTTCTTCGCGATGGCGCCGAAGGTCTCGTACGTACCCTGCAGGATTCCCTGGGTGCCGATGTAAATCCAAGAGCCTGCGGTCATCTGGCCGTACATGGTCAGGCCGAGGTCTTCGAGACGGCGGAACTCTTCCCAGTTCGCCCAGTCGCCGACCAGGTTGGAGTTGGCGATCAGCACTCGCGGTGCCCACTCGTTGGTGCGGAAAACACCGACCGGCTTGCCGGACTGCACCAGCATGGTCTCGTCGTTCTTCAGCGTCTTCAGCGTGGCGACCATGGCGTCGAAGGCAGCCCAACTACGTGCTGCGCGACCGGTTCCGCCGTAGACGACGAGGCTGTCCGGGTGCTCGGCAACATCGGGGTCGAGGTTGTTCATGAGCATGCGCAGGGCGCCCTCTTGCTGCCAACCGAGCGTCGTGAGCTCGGGGCCGCGGGGAGCACGGACGGGGCGCGGCTCGTGGCCGGGGGTGCTGATTTCCATTGTGTTCTCCTAGCTTGCTGAAGTTCGAGCTGTTCGAAAAGTGGTGGGGGATCAGACGCGAGAGTCGGTCATCGCGGTGTGATCGGGGTAGATCATCGACGCAGGCGGATTGCTCGTGCGCTTGGCGAGTGGGTAGTAGATCAGGCCGGTGAATACGATTCCGACGATCCAGGAGATGTCGGCGCCGCCGAGCATGTCCGTGACGGGGCCGGTGTACAGCTTCTGTGCGAGGAACGGGATCTGGGCGAGAACGCCGGCGGCGTAGCAGGCCAGCGCGGTGAAGTTCCATGCGCCGTATCGACCGTTGACGTCGTACAGCGCCGGAATGTCGATGCGCTCCTTGGAGATCAGGTAGTAGTCGATCAGGTTGATCGCACTCCACGGCGTGAACACCATGAGCAGCACCAGGACGAAGTTCTTGAAGTTGTCCAGGAAGTCGGCGCTGGCGGCGATCGCGATCAGTACCGAGATCGCGGTGAAACCGAGGATGTAGAGGGTGCGCGCGGTGCTCGAGATTCGTGACTGTCCGTTGAAGGCTGTGACGGTGGTCAGAATCGACATGAATCCGCCGTAGGCGTTGAGCACGTTCACCGTCAGCTTGCCGACCAGGATGACGAAGTAGATCAGGAAGGCGATGGCGGCCGGCCCTGCCAGGTCTCCCATGAAGCCGACCTGGTTACCCAGGAACGCATCGCCGGCGCAGGCCGCGACGAGGACGCCGAAGGTCATGGACCACTGCGATCCGATGACGCTGCCGAGGAACGTCGACCAGAAGGTAGTGCTCTCGGAGGTGCTGCGCGGCAGGTAACGCGAGTAATCGGCGACGTACGGGCCGAAGGTGAGCTGCCAACCGGCACCCAACGAGATCGCGAGCAGGAAGGTGACGATGTCGAAGCCCTTGATGCCGACGTACGAGGCGACGTCGTACTCGAGGAACAGTCGAACGGCCAGGTAGGAGAATCCGACGATGCCGACGACGGTCGCGACCTTGCCGACGATGTGGATGAGCTTGTAGCCGGTGACCGCGACGAATGCGGTGAGGAGACCGAAGACGACGATGCCGACGGTGGGGCTGTCGATGTGCAGGATCTTGTTGACGGCTTGTCCGGCCAACACGGTGCCCGTGGCAGCGAAGCCGAGGTACATCAAAATGACGAGAACGAGCGGGACGACGGCTCCCTTGACACCGAACTGTGCGCGACTCGAGATCATCTGGGGGAGGCCCATGCGTGGACCCTGTGCCGAGTGCAGCGCCATGACAGCGCCACCGAAGATATTGCCGATCAGAAGTCCGACGATCGCCCAGATGGCGTCGGCGCCGAATACGACGGCGAGGGCACCGTCGACTATTGCAGTGATCTGCATGTTGGCGCCGAACCAGAGAGTGAACTGGCTGCGCGGGGTGCCGTGTCGTTCTGCATCCGGGACGACGTCGATAGTGCGTCGTTCCGGAGTGAGGATGACCTCGGCCGGTCCATCGTGAGTCATAGGCCTGTCTTTCTGCTGCGAGCCCGTCGAGCGACGGAATCGACGTCGGGGTATTGCCCACCTTCTTCGTGCTTTGTGCCTGTTGCTCGGCGCTCTGTGCGCTGGGTCACTGTCACTGCGGATAAATGTATATGCCTGTATATACAGGCGTCAATACCCGCGGCCCGTTTTCACGTAAATGCTGTGTAACACCACTCGGGAATCAGAAACCCTTACCCGGGTTGAGGATTCCGAGCGGATCGAACGCGGCCTTGATCGATCGGTGCAGTTGCATGCTGTCCTCGCCGATCTCGAGAGAGAGCCACCGGCGCTTCAGAACGCCGACGCCGTGCTCGCCCGTCAGGGTTCCGCCGAGTTCGAGAGCGCGCCGGAAGACCTCGTCCGCGGCGGTCCACACGGCGTCGGGGACCGAGCCGTCGGCAGTGCGGTCGAAGACGAAGGTCGGATGGACGTTGCCGTCACCGGCGTGCGCGACCGTCATGATCTTCACCGAGTGCTCGGCCGCCGCCCGGTCGATACTTTCGAGCATGTCGGGCAGTTTCGACCGCGGAACCCCGACGTCTTCCACGAGGCATTGCCCGAGTCGTTCGGACGCGGGGTAGGCGAGCCGGCGGATCTCGAGTAGCTGCGCGGCTTCCGCTGCGTCCTGGGAGACGGCGACAAAATCTGCGCCGGCCTGCTCGAAGTGGTTCTCCATCGCTGCCGCTGCTGCGTCGGCGTCGACCCCGTCGGCCTGTGCGATCAGCATCGCGGCAGTGTTGTCTTCCAATCCGATTCGTTTCCAGTCGTCGACTGCGCGCAGAGTCGCGCGATCGATCAGCTCCAGCAGACTCGGCCCGATCCCGTCACGAACGACAGCGGCAACGGCGTCCGCTGCGGAGCGGAGAGAATCGAAACTGCCGACGACGGTGACCGGTGCTCTCTTGGGCTTGGGCTGCAACTTGAGGGTGGCGCTCGTGACGACTCCGAGAGTTCCTTCCGAGCCGACGAGAAGACTGGTCAAGTCGTATCCCGCAACACCTTTGACAGTCCTTCGGCCCGTCCGTACGATCCGACCGTCGGCTAACACCACCTCGAGACCCAAGACAGAATCGCGGGTGACGCCGTACTTCACACATCGAAGTCCGCCGGCGTTGGTGGCGATGTTTCCACCGATCGTGGAGATCTCGAAACTGCTCGGATCGGGGGCGTACATCAGCCCGTACTCGTCTACCGCTCGACTGATGTCGGCGTTGATCACCCCGGCTTCCACGACCGCGAGCTGATCGTCCGGATTGATCTCGAGAATCGAGCGCATGCGAGTGGTCGAGATGACCAGACAGCCCTCGACGGCTGTCGAACCGCCCGCCAAACCGGTTCCCGCGCCGCGGGTTACCACCGGGACCCGTTGAGCAGTAGCCCATTTCAGAGCCTCGGAGATGTCGGCCGCAGTTTCGGCGAGCATGACGGCCGCCGGCTGGCCGGGTTCGGCGAGATGGGCCTCGTCGCGACGGTACGAGTCCATTACCGACGGGTCGGTGATCAGGCGACTCGAACCGATCGACCGAGCGAGTTCGTGGACGGACATTCTTTTCTCCAGTCGGTCAAAGGGTGTGTGCGAGTGTGTCCACAGCGGCGATCACGGCGTCTTCTGCTGCCCGCTCGCCGACGGTGACCCGCACTCCCTCGCCGGGGAACATCCGGACCGAGACACCTTGCGCGACGCAGGCCGCTTCGAGTGCAGACGCTCTCTCGCCGAGGGGGATCCACACGAAGTTGGCGCCGCTCGGGACGGTCTCGACGCCGCGCAGAGTCAATTGCTCACGTAGGTGAGCGCGACCCGCAGTCACCGTTTCGACTATCGAATCGGTGTGCGCCGGATCGGTCAAGGCCGCGCAGGCCGCGGCCTCGGCAACTGCGCTGAGTCCGAAGGGCGGTGCAGCGCTGCGAAGATCGGCTGCGATCGCCGATTTGGTGACGGCATAGCCGGCACGGAGTCCGGCCAATCCGTAAGCCTTGGAGAAGGTTCGGAAGACGACGATGTTGGGAAAGGTTCGAAGCAGGTCGACGCCGTCGACGTCGCTGGTCGCGAACTCCCGGTAGGCCTCGTCCAGGAGGATGAGGACATCGCTCGGGATTGCGCGGGCGAACGCAACGAACTCGGCGGTCGAGAACTCGCTACCGGTCGGATTATTGGGGTTGCAGACGAGTACCGCGCGGGTCTGCGAGGTCACGGCTGCCGCCATTGCACTCAGATCGTGCCGATGTTCGGAATCGAGTGCGACGGGTACACCGCTCGCCCCGGCGATTCCGATCAGTATCGGGTACGCCTCGTAGCTGCGCCACGGGTAGACGACCTCGGTGCCCGGACCCGTGTACGCAGTCAATACCTGCTGGAGCAGTGCCAACGACCCGGCGCCGACCAATACCTGGTCGTCGCCGACGCCCAGGCGATCGCTCAACCGGGCGATCAGCGTGTCGCCGAACAACGACGGGTACAAGTGTGATTGTGACGCCGCGAGATTCACGGCGTCGAGAATTGCGGCCGAGGGTGCAACCGTAGACTCGTTGCTCGACGCCCGCCACCGAACCTGCTCGAGGCCGGCTGCTTTGGAGTATCGCGGAAGTGCTTCGATTTCGGGTCGAGGACGAGGCCTCAGCGCTCTGGGCGCGGTCATGCCAGGGCACCGATCGCGTTCTCCGCGGCGGCGACTATTGCGCCGGACGCGGCCAAGTCCACTGCCGCCTCGATCTCGGGCGACAGGAAGCGATCGGTACCCGGACCCTGCACCTTCTCGCGCAGGGTTCGGAGTACTGCTCCGGTGGCGGGGGAGGGCTCGAGTGGGGAGCGCAAGTCGATTCCTCTTGCTGCAGTGAGTATCTCGATCGCAAGTACTCGGGTGAGACCGTCGATGGACCGGCGGAGCTTGCGTGCACCCGACCATCCCATGGAGACGTGATCTTCCTGCATGGCCGAGGAGGGAATCGAATCGACACTGGCGGGGCTCGCGAGTCGCTTGAGTTCGGACACGATGGCAGCTTGCGTGTACTGCGCGATCATCAGTCCGCTGTCGACTCCAGGATCGTCGGCGAGGAAGGGGGTCAGGCCGTGATTGCGTGCTACGTCGAGGAATCGGTCGGTGCGGCGTTCGCTGATACCGGCGACGTCCGCGGTCACGATGGCGAGGAAGTCCAAGACGTAAGCCACGGGAGCTCCGTGGAAGTTGCCGTTCGAACGAACCCTTCCGTCGAGGGTGACGACGGGATTGTCGACAGCACTGGCCAATTCGCGTCCGGCGACGAGGCGGGCGTGATCGACGGTGTCGCGTGCGCCGCCGGCGACCTGCGGGGCACAGCGAAGTGAATACGCATCCTGAACTCGGGTGCAGTCAGGGCCCGCGTGGCTGGCGACGATCGGGGAGTCGGCAAGCAAGCGCACCATGTTCGAGGCCGCCGCACCCTGCCCGGGGTGGGGACGAAGAGCCTGAAGATCGGCGGCGAATACCTGATCGGTGCCGAGCAGACCCTCGACGCTCATCGCGGCCGCGATGTCGGCCAACTTGAGCAGATGATCGAGATCGGTGATCGCGAGGGCCAGTTGGCCGAGCATCCCGTCGGTGCCGTTGATCAGTGCGAGGCCTTCCTTCTCGGCCAGAACCACCGGTTCGAGGCCATGGGCAGCCAATGCCGTTGCCGCATCGGTGAGTTCACCGTCCGCGGTGCGGACGGAACCTTCTCCGATGATCGCCATCGCCACGTGCGCCAGTGGCGCCAGATCTCCCGAGCATCCGAGGCTGCCGTATTCGTGGACCACCGGGGTGATGCCTGCAGTGAGTAGGTCGGCGTAGGCCTGCGCGACCACGGGGCGCACTCCGGTCCGTCCGGTGGCGAGCGTCGACAGACGCAGGAGCATCAAGGCCCGAATCACTTCGCGTTCGACTTCCGGGCCCGAACCTGCCGCGTGTGAGCGGATCAGGCTGCGCTGCAACTGCGTCCGCAGATGCGCTGGGATGTGGCGGGTGGCAAGTGCGCCGAATCCCGTGGAAACTCCGTAGACCGGCGTGGGGTCTGCAGCCAGGGCCTCGATGCGTGCGCGACTTTCGGCGATCGCGGCCAGTGAGTCCGCGGTCAATGCGACGCCGTGACCGTTGCGCGCGACATCGACGACGTCGGCGATGGTGACAGCGCCGATTCCGACCTCGATGGTTCGGGTGGCTGTCCGGGTGGCAGGGGTGGCGTTCATGGGACTCCAATGATGATGCGATGGCTGTCTAATAAAGTCTTGTATACGAGACTCTAGTCTTGAATATGAGACGAAAACAAGACCCGAGAAGGCCGGAACGGAGAAATTTGCTACATGTCGGCGGGCGGAGTCTCCACCATTCGATCGCCGAGGTCGGCGGAGAACTCGGCGCTGACCGTGCGTACTCGGTCGGCGATCAGTGCACTCTCCGCGGCGGATTTGGATCCGGAGAGGAAGGTGACGCCGAGAGCTGCGACCGGACGGCCGTCCCGCGTGATCACAGGACTGGCGATGCAATTGATCCCGGATGTCGTCGCATTCTCTTCGACCGCATACCCGCTCCCGCGTGCTGCGGCGAGCAGTTCTCGCAGTTCGGGAAGCGTCGACGGTCCCGTTCCGGTCCGCGTCGGCCAGGTGTATCCCTCGTAGAGAGCGCTGATCTGTTCTGCATCCAGACGGCTCAGAATCGCCCGCCCGACTGCAGTGAGGTGAGCCGGAAGGCGGGTCCCGATTTCGGTCACCAACCGCACGCCCGGCTTGAGCGGTTCACGTTTGTCGAGGTAGATGACATCGGAACCTTGAAGTACCGCCAGATGGGACGTCTCATCCGTCGACTGAGTAAGGGCCAGCATGAATCGTTGGCCCTCGCGGTGCAGTGGGCCGGAGCGCATGTACGACGCACCGACTTCGAACGCCGAGACACCCAGGGTCCAGGCGCGTTGATCAGCCCAGTACGAGACGAACCGTCGATCTCGCATGACGTTGAGAAGATGATGCGTCGTGCTCTTGGGCAGGTCGAGGGCGCTGGAGATTTCCGCGGTCGCCAGCGGCACACCCCGGCGAGCCAGGAGATCGAGCACGTCGAGAACACGCTCAGCGGATTTCACGCGGCTCGTGCTCATGGGGGTATGTCCTTACAGGTAGGTCGGAAGGCGGAGCGGGGGAATCACATTGTCTCGGATACGAGACTGGATCGCCAAGTGTTCGGGGCGGTTAGTGAGTCTGGCTGCCTAGTTCAGCGGACAACCGGGCGCAGTGCTCCACCAAGACGCGGCCGTGGCTGGCGCAGACCTCGTCCGTCAGACGGAAGGTGGGGCCGACCACGCTGAGCGCTCCGGCTATCTGACCGACCGCGTTGTAGATCGGCGCGGCAACTCCGGTCGAGTGATCCTCGATGGTGTCGTGGGCGATGGCGTACCCGCTCTCGCCTACCTTGCCGCTCAACGCTGCGCCGACGGCGGTGCCGTCCAGGGGAACGCTCTGGCCAACCCAACCCATGTGACGGATCGCGTGTGTGCCCTCGATCTGATCGAGGTACAGCGCAGTATCTTTCGGTCCCATCGTCGACAGGTAGGTCGATTCCCTCGTGGTTTCGGCGATGGCCTTCATCGCGGGCCGGGCTCTCGGCAACAGTTGATTGTCACCGAGAGCGCGAGCCCCGATCTGCAGTAGCCGCGGGCCGACGCGATAGACGTTGTCCTCGCCCCGGACTACGAACTCGGTTTGTTCGAGGCTTCTGATCAGGCGAAGCGCGGTACTGGTTGCCAGATCGGTCGCCTTGGCGGCGTCGCCGAGAGTCAACCCGCCGTGCTCGACGATCGCACCGAGAAGTTCGAACGTGCGATTCGCGCTGCGGGTCACGTCGCCGGGGGCCATGTCCTACTCCAAGTGCCGAGGGATGTCTGCGCTGAATCTATCGCGAGCTCGGCAGCACCTCACCGTGGTGCTCGTCCAGCAGGGGGCTGCGGCGAACCCTAGGGCGTCGGCTTTCACCGAACACGACGGGTTGTCGTACGTAGGAGATCTTTCCTGCTACCGGGTGCTCGAACGATTCGACGACCCCCCGATACTCGGCCTGCGCGGAGGTGAGTGCCTGCTGGACGTCCCAGATCTCCGAGCCGGCGAGGCCCGCGTCGCCGAGAATGCCAACCACGTCGGCGACGGTCTTTCCGGCAGCCCAGTTTTCGATCTCCTTACGCAACGCCGGCTCGTTCTCGGTCCTGGCGGTGTCGTCGGCAAAACGAGGATCTGCGATCAAGTCGACGCGATTCATCGTCTGCGCCAATTTCTCGAAGCCCGATTGGCTCGCAACCGCGAGGACAAAGAGTCCGTCGTCGGCCTTGTAGGTGTCGAAGGGTGTGGAGACCGGATGTCGGTTGCCGACGCGTGGGGGAGTGAGCCCGGTGGACTGCAGCTGGCTGTGCGCTGTCGGCAGCATGGCGAGCATGCTGTCGAACATCGCGACGTCCAGGTGCTGCCCGAGTCCGGTTGCCTGTGCGCTCAACAGGGCGGTGCTGATTCCCCAGGCAGCGAACAGCCCGGCGACCAGGTCTCCGAACGACTCACCCAACCGGGTCGGCCCGGATTCTTCCGAACCGGTGATGCTCATGATTCCCGAAAGAGCTTGGACTACAAGATCGTAGGCGGCGGCTCCGGACATCGGTCCGTCCTGTCCGAAACCGGAGATGGACGCGTACACGATCCGCGGATTGCGAGCCCGCGCAGCCTCGTAGTCGATTCCCAGGCGCTTGGTGACACCCGGGCGAAAGTTTTCGACGACGACGTCCGCGGTCTCGATGAGCGTCAGCAGCGCCTCACGGTCCTCGTCGTTCTTGAGGTTCAGCGCCACCGAACGCTTGCCGCGATTGAGCACGTTGAAGTAGATGCTCTCGCCGTCGCGGAACGGGCCGAGGTGCCGAGAGTCTTCACCGTGTTCGGATTCGATCTTGACGACGTCTGCGCCGGCATCGGAAAGCAGTGCGGTGCAGTAAGGCCCGGCGAGGACACGTGAGAGGTCGATGACCCGGATGCCGTCGAGTGGGGGAAGTGCAGTCATGTCCGCGCCTTTCAGAATTCGGTGGAACGCGGCGACGGAGCATTGCCGGCAATGGTGAGCAATTGAATCTGCGAGGTGCCCTCGAAGATGCGGAGAATGCGGCAATCGCGGTACAGGCGTTCGATTTCCGATTCGCGCATGAAACCTGCGCCACCGTGGATCTGCACGGTTTGATCGACGATCGAGAAGCAGGCTTCGGTGGCGACGTACTTCGAAATCGATGCGGCGCGGCGGATGTCCTGGCCGGCGTCCTTGACGTCGGCGGCCCAGTCGGCGGTGACGCGTGATGCGACAAGTTGCGCGTCGCAGCCACCGAGAAGTAGCTGGATTGCCTGGAAGTCGAAGATCGGCGTGCCGAACTGCTTTCGCTCCGTTGCGTACTCGCGTCCCAATTCCCAAGCGCGCAAAGCGATGCCGTTTGCCATTGCCGCCACGTCGATGCGCGCGCGGTTCAGGGCGGTCAAGGCGATGTTGCCGCCGCGACCTTCGGTACCGATCACGGAGTCGAGCGGCAGAACGACGTCGTCGAGGTAGACGGTGTACGTCGGAGCCGAACGAATTCCCATCTTGTCCTGCGGCTCCGAGTAGCTGATTCCGGGAGTTCCCTTGGGGACGACGAAGGCGGTGATGCCTCGGAATCCTGCGCTCGGGTCCGTCTTGGCGAAGAGCACGACCAGGTCGGCTTCCTTGGCGTTGGAGATGTACGTCTTGGATCCGGAGAGATGCCAGCCGTCGTCCTCGCGTCGGGCGACGGTACGCATCGAGGCGATGTCGGAGCCGGCATCGGGTTCTGTGAGTGCGAAGCCTGCCAGCAGTTCGCCCGAGGCGAGCCGGGGCAACCAGCGCAGCTTCTGTTCTTCGGACCCGCCGACGAGGATCGGCTCGAGGCCCAGGTAGTGGGCGGTGTAGATCGATGCCAGCGCGGCATCGGTGCGTGCAACTTCTTCGATGGCGACCAGTTGGGTTCGTGTCGACAGACCCAGTCCGCCGAATTCCTCCGGAACGGAAATGCCCATGAGGTCCTGCTGCCCGAGGCGCTTGACCAGTTGTGCCGGGAACTCTTTGGACTCGTCGCGTGCGGCTGCTCCTGGGTGGATCTCGGCGTTGGCGAAGGCTCGGACGGTACTGCGGAACTCTGCGAGGTCAACGCTGTCGATGTCGTGCGCGGTCTGGGTGGTCACGGGGGCTCCTTCGAAGCGAGGCGTTTACGAATTTCATCTAATGAAAGCTAATTGCCACTAGTTGGCATGACTGACTATGGCCGAGGGTGGCGAATTTGTCCAGGGGTGAAGCTGTTGTGTCGCGGCTCACGTTCTGCAATGATCAACTTGTCTAAGCCTGTATAGACAAGATGATCGCGGATGGAACCCACTACCAGTCGGAAGCAGCGTGGCTTTCGGCGGAAGGTGCTGACATGAGCCTCGTTTCAGTCGACACGACACCGGACTCCGAGAACGTGAGGAGGGTGTCCAGTACGTATTTCGAGGGCTTGTCGGCTGATCGATACGCGGCGCTTGCCGAAGACCGCAAGCTTGCGATTGTCGCCGCGCACATGGACCTTTCGCACCGAAGAGGACTCAATTCGTCGATCTCGCGACTCGCGCCGGCCGGGGAGTTAGGGGATGGCCCGGCGATTCAATACGTCGGCGACGACATGCCGCAGCTCGTCGAAGCGGTACTGGCGACACTTGCCCGCGCCCGCGTGGAACCGGAATTCGTGGTGCACCCCGTGCTGTGCACTGAAGACGCCCTGATCGGGGAGCGGACCGAATCATGGATCCACGTAGGACTACCCGCGCATTGTTCGGACGAGCAGGCGCAGTTGATCGCTGACGACGTCGCCGGAATCCTCGACCGTATTGCGCGTGCCTTCCGCGATTCCTTGCCTCTGCGGGATCTCGTCGACGAGGCGCGCGAGCAATTGGACTCGAACGCCGACGCCGAAGAAGCTGATTTCCTCCGGTGGTGCAGCGCCGGAAACTTCAGGGTCGTCGGCGGTGTGCGGACTGTCGACGGTGACGAGCCGTACGCCCTCGGCGTGCTCCCCGATCCGACCGGCTCTTCGGATGCGAAAGCGGCGCCCCTCTCGATTGCGGTGGTGTACCTCCGGCAAGGGTTCGGTGGATCCGAATACGCCACCGAGATCGACGTGTCCATCGGTGACCGTGCGTACCGATTCATCGGGTTCTTCACCGCGGCCGGTCTGGTCGCCGACGTCAGGCGAACCCCGCTCGTGCGAGGACGCGTCGCAGAAATCTTCGGTGCCTCCGGATCCACCGTCGATTCGTTTGTCGGACAATCGATGCTGGCAGTTATCCAGTCGATTCCGGTCACAGTGCTCCTGGCAGCCGAGCCGGCCCGAATCGCGGACGCGCTGGACGAACTCACTTCTGTGGACGGCCGAACGTCGATCCATCTGTTCTTGCAACCGGTGGGAAGTTCCCCGGCGACGGGGCGAGATCAAGAGTTGTCGGCTTTGCTCTTCGTTCCGCGCGAGAAATTCAGTACGACGATCAGGACAACGGCCGAGTCGGTACTCGCCGACGCACTCGGTGCCCGCAATATCGAGTTCTCCAGTCGAGTCTCGGAATCCCCCTTGGCCGTCGTACATTTCACGGCCACGGTCGGCGGCGGCGCGAACTTCGCGTCGGCGCGACAAGCACGGGAGATTCGGGACCTCGTCGTCGACGCGTGCCTGACCTGGGACGAGCGGTTCGTTCTGGATGCTTCGAATCACGAAGAGCGGCGCAGGCGTGCTCAGTTCGCCGAGCGAGTTCCGGTGGCGTACAAGCAGGATTTCGACGCCGCCCGAGCCGCCGAGGACATGGTGTTGTTCGAGGGCCTCGCGCCCGGAGAGGTGAGTCCACGACTGGCCCGATCTGTCGACGGACCCGGTACTCACCGACTCGGACTGTACGTATCGGGTGACCCGCTCTCACTGGGCGAGGTGCTGCCGGTATTGCAGAGCCTGGGTGTCGACGTGGTCGACGAACGGCCGTACGAGATCGCACCGGTGGGATCGGAACAGTCCTGGATCTACGAGTTCACGCTCGACTATCCGAGCGCTCCGGTCGAGCGCTTCGACAACTTTGCCGCGCGGTTCGGGGCGGCGTTTGCCGCAGTTCGAAACGGCTCCGCCGAGCCGGACTCGTTCAACGAACTTGTCGCGATCGCGGGACTCGGTTGGAAACAGGTAGTGGTGCTGCGGGCATATGCGGAGTTCTTGCAGCAAGCGGGATTTCCGTACAGCACCAGTCGCGTCGCCGAGGTGCTTGCCGATCATCCCGAGATCGCCGGCAGATTGTGCGAATTGTTCGAGAGCCGTTTCGATCCCGACGTCGTCGACGGCGATAGAGGTACACGTGCAGCAGCGGAGGTGGAAACGGCCGTGGCACAAGTGCAAGGACTCGACGCCGATCGGATCCTGCGCGCATTGTCTGAACTGGTCCGTAACACGTTGCGTACCAACTATTTCGTTTATCCCACTGAATCGATCGGTGCGCTCTCGTTGAAGTTCGATTCGGAGAAAGTGTCCGTATTGCCGTTCCCTCGACCGAAGTTCGAGATATTCGTGTACTCACCCGATGTCGCAGGTGTGCACCTTCGCTTCGGTACGGTGGCTCGCGGCGGCTTGCGCTGGTCGGACCGGAAAGAGGACTTTCGCACCGAGGTACTGGGATTGGTGAAGGCGCAGGCAGTCAAGAACGCAGTCATCGTGCCTGTCGGCGCGAAGGGCGGATTTGTCGTCAAACGCCCACCGGTTCCAGGACTGGGTGCAGACGCAGACCGGGAAGCTGCGTTGGCGGCCGGGATCGATTGCTATCGAACCTTCATCAGCGGACTACTTGATCTGACCGACAACGTCGACAAGCAGAGCGGCGCAGTTGTTGCGGCGCGAAGGGTCGTTCGCCACGACGGTGACGACACGTATCTTGTAGTCGCCGCGGACAAGGGCACTGCAAAGTTCTCCGACATCGCGAACGAGGTTGCCGCAGAGTACGAATTCTGGCTCGGCGACGCCTTTGCATCCGGTGGGTCGGTCGGGTACGACCACAAAGCCATGGGTATCACCGCGAAGGGCGCCTGGGAAAGTGTCAAGCGGCACTTCCGTGAGCTCGGCGTCGACACCCAGAACGACGACTTCACTGCGGTGGGGATCGGAGACATGAGCGGCGATGTCTTCGGCAACGGCATGTTGTGCAGCAAGCACATTCGCCTGATCGCGGCGTTCGATCATCGGCACGTGTTTGTCGACCCGAACCCGTCGCCGGAGCGCTCGTACGTCGAGCGATCACGTCTGTTCGCTCTCCCACGATCCTCGTGGGCCGACTACGACCCGGCGTTGATCAGTGCAGGCGGCGGAGTGTGGGAACGCTCGGCGAAGCGCGTCCCGATCAGTGACGAGATGCGTCGGGCACTCGGTCTCGAAGACGACGTCACCGAACTGACTCCACCGCAGCTGGTTCGGGCGATTCTGTGCTCACCGGCAGATCTGTTGTGGAACGGCGGCATCGGGACGTACGTCAAGGCGTCCGGTGAGTCCGACCTCGAAGTCGGAGACAAGAGCAACGACACGGTTCGGGTGAACGGCAACGAAGTCCGTGCTCGGGTGATCGGTGAGGGAGGCAACCTCGGCCTCACCCAGGCGGGACGAATCGAGTACGCACGCGGCGGCGGGCGGATCAACACAGACGCGCTCGACAATTCTGCGGGAGTCGATTGCTCCGATCACGAGGTGAACATCAAGATTCTTCTCGACTCCCTCATCAGTTCAGGCGCCGTCGCAGACTCGCATCGTGTCGAACTACTGGAATCGTTGACCGACGAGGTCGCCGAACTCGTTCTTGCAGACAACCGTTCGCAGAACGAACTGATGGGCACCACGCGTGCGGACGCGGCGGCGATGATCGGTGTGCACGGCAGGGTGATTTCCAGCCTCGAATCCAGAGGGATCGTCGACCGAGCCATCGAGGGGTTTCCGACCAAGAAGCAGTTCGCCGCGGCCGAGAAGACGGGAACGGGGCTGACGTCGCCGGAACTCGCCACACTGATGGCGCACGTCAAGCTCGATCTGAAATCCTCGCTGTTGGCGGGAAGTTCGATAGACAATCAGATCTACCGCCAGACGCTGGCGAACTATTTTCCGGAGGGTGTTCGAGATGCCGGGGGTGACGCCCTCGACCGGCACCCGCTGCGGCGCGAGATCGTTGCGACCGTGCTGACGAACAACGTGGTCGATCGTGGCGGCATCACCTATGCGTATCGGCTCGGTGAAGAAGTCGGCGCTGATCCGGAAGACGCAGTACGTGCCTTCACCGTGGTCTCCGAGGTATTCGGACTGTGGGAGTTGTGGAACGACATCAGCGAAGCCTCGATCTCGACTGCCGTATCCGACGAGTTGATCCTGCTCACCAGACGACTGCTCGACCGGGCCTCACGGTGGATGCTGACGCGTCGGCCTCAACCGCTGGCCGTCGGGGCCGAGATCAGCCGATTCGGTGATCGCATCGCGGAGGCGTCGGCAGAACTCGGTGGCTGGCTGGTGGGCGCCGATCAGCGGAACCTGGCTGCGCGAACGGTCCTCATCACGGACAAGGGCGCACCCGAGAACCTGGTCAGGCGAGTGGAGATCCTGCTCGATCAGTTCGGTCTGCTCGACGTGGTGGAGATCGCGGACCTCGCCGATCGCGCGATCTCGGAGACCGGCGAACTCTACTTCCGGCTCGGTGAGCACGTCGGGCTCGTCCCGATGCTCAACCGCGTGTCTGCATTGAGCAAGGACGGAAAATGGAATGCGTTGGCGAGGTTGTCGTTGCGTGACGAGTTGTACTCGACGGTGCGAGCCTTGACCCTCGACGTCTTGGCCGACGCGGAAACAGGTGACTCGACAGCGGAAAAACTCTCGAGGTGGGAAGAAAGGAATGCGTCGAGAATAGAGAGGTCCACTCTCGCGCTCGCAGAGATCGAGGCATCCGGGCAACACGATCTTGCTGCGCTTTCGGTTGCGACGAGCCAATTGCGGCGCATGGTGGGCTAGGTCGGGCGCCGGCACTCGCGGTTGGATCGGAAAGGTGCACCAGGCGGATAGACTTCGGAGGCCGAACGGGAGAACCGACTCGGTGGTTTTCGACGAACGGGTGGTGGCGATGGCGATTGCTGAAGTGGACGCAGAACTCGCCGTGCTGTTCAACGAGGCAGGCGGCGAGTCCGCCCCTGCCTACGAACGGGTCAAGAACCTCGTGATCTCGCAGATCAATTCGGGTCGGTGGACCGAAGGTGATCAGTTGCCTTCGGAGAATCAACTGGTCAGTGCGCTGGGGCTGTCACGTATGACGATCAATCGAGCGCTTCGCGAACTCACCAGCGACGGTCTGATCGTGCGGATGATGGGGGTCGGCACCTTCGTCGCCGCCACGAAGACCGCGTCCCCGCTGTTCGAAGTCAAGAACATCGCCGACGAGATTCAGCGGCGCGGCCACCGTCATCGAACCGAGGTCGTGTTCGTTCGTGAGGAAGAAACCGACCACGGGCAGACGTTCCTTCGTGAATCGGTGGGCAAACGGGTGTTCCATTCGCTGATGGTGCACTTCGAGGACGAAACTCCGATTCAGGTGGAAGACCGGTTCGTGAATCCGAACGAGGCGCCCGACTATCTGCGCCAGGACTTCACTGCGATCACCCCCAACAACTACCTGAGTGACGTTGCGCCTCTGGTGCGCGGCGAGCACGTCGTGGAAGCGGTGTTGGGGAGCCCGGACGAATGCGAACTGCTCCGCATCGATCGAGGGGAACCGTGCCTGCTGATTCGCCGCCGCACCTGGTCGGCCAACGGGTTGGTCAGTGCGGCGCGCTTGATCCATCCGGGTTCACGCAATCGCTTGGAAGGAACCTTCGAGCGCTGATCGCTTCGAATGGCGAGACCTGAACACAGGCTCGTCCGATCGCACCATTTTCGGGTGCAACTTCGGTGCAATCGACCAGGACGTGACTGCGAGCACACTGAGATCATGGGTGGACGGTTATCGCTTCCGCAACCTCACGTCCCGACGAGTGAGACCAGAGCGGATCGCAGCAACACCGTCCAAGCCACTCGCTTCCATGATCGAAGGAGTTCGACCTGTGACCGACTTGCCCAAGGACCTACTTGTCGCCCCGAAGTGGCAGGAACGCCTCGACGAACTGGCAGCCAAGCATTCGGTACCGGGTGCGCAGGTCGGTGTGATCGCGCTGGGCGAAGAAGGCACTGCGGACATTCGTGTCATCACCACCGGAGTGACGAGCCTGAACACGCGCGTCGACGTCGACGCCGACACTTTGTTCCAGTACGGATCCGCGAGCAAGATCTGGACGACGACGCTGATCATGCAACTCGTCGACGAGGGCAAGCTGACGTTGGACACCCTGGTGGTGGAGGTGCTTCCGGAGTTCACGATCGCAGACCCTTCCAACACGAAGGAAATCACGATCCGCCAGTTGCTCACGCACACAAGCGGTATCGACGGAGACTTGTTCAACGACACCGGTGACGGCGACGACTGCGTCGAGAAGTACGTCGACGAACTCGCTACCGCGATCAGCGTTACCGAGCCCGGCGGGCATCTGAGTTACAGCAACGCGGGTTTTGCCGTTGCCGGCCGCATCGTCGAGGTCCTTCGTGAGATGACGTGGGACGAGGCGTTGGTCGAATATCTCTGGAAGCCACTCGGATTGACGCACATCATCACCAAGGCCAAGGACGCGCCGCTGTTCCGCACGGCCGTCGGCCACGTGGCCAACCCGGATCGGACGTCGCCTGACAAGGTGGTTCCGACCAAGCAGTGGCTGCTCCCGCGCGGTATCGGACCGGCCGGAATCATCACCGGATCTGTCAGCTCTCTGCTGACTTTCGGTGCTGCACACATGCGTGACGGCCTCGCGTTGACGGGTGAGCGCATTCTGTCCGAAGAATCCGCACGTCTGATGCGAACCCCGCAGTTCGACCTGACTGCGGTCTCGAGCGTCGATCAGGCTTGGGGTCTCGGCTGGATCCTGTCCGACTGGGGCGGTGTGACATCCGCGCAGCACGGTGGTGCGACGATCGGCCAGATCACTCGTTTCCACACTTTCCCCGAACTCGGCCTGGCCATGGCCGTTGTCACCAACTCGCGTGGCGGCGGTGCCCTGGCCCACGACATCGAGAAGGAGATCGCTCAGGAGCTTGATCTCGTTCTGCCGGAACCGAAGTCCGAGGCGGATGCGGCAGAGATCGACGTGTCGCACATTCTCGGTACCTATGAATCGACAACCGTTCGAATCGAACTCACGCGCGACGACGACGGCGGATTCCAGGTTCAGAACTTCGCCAAGATCGAGATCGACGGCGAGCCCCCGGCCGCGCCCACCAAGGTCGTGCCGCTGTCTGCTTCCCGGTTCTCGATCAGTAACGAGAGCGCCTCGGGGGAGATGGCACATCTCACGATCGATGGCGAAGAATACTTGTACATGACGCGGCTTTTCAAGAAGATTTCCGACTAGCCGCGGCGAGATGATTCGCTCCGTTGAATGAAATCTCGGGCAGGTCGAGGGCGATGAGGGCCCTCGACCTGCCCGCACTACTTTTCGAGGAAAGCTAATGATGAAACCTCTCGCTCCCTTTCCGGACGTGAATCACCCAGCGGCACTGGATGCTTACGGCCTTGCGCCGGTCATCGACGGTCACAACGATCTGGCATGGACGGCTCGCGAGACTGCCGCCTACTCGGTGGAGAATCTCGAGAAGGATTCCGTCTTCCAAACCGATATCGACAAACTCGGTCGCGGTGGAGTCGGTGCGCAGTTCTGGTCGGTTTACACCCCGTGTGACATGACCGAGCCAGAGGCGGTTCAGTACACCCTCGAACAGATCGACTTCGTGTACCGGATGATCGAGCGGTACCCGGATACTTTCGAATTCGCGCGCACCGGCGACGACGTGCGTCGAATCTGGAGTGAGGGCAAGGTCGCGTCCTTGTTGGGCGCGGAGGGCGGTCACAGCATCGGCAGCTCGCTCGGTGTCCTGAGAATGATGGCGCGCCTTGGTCTTCGGTACATGACCCTGACGCACAACGACAACACCGGGTGGGCGGACTCCGCGACGGATACGCGAGTGCACGGCGGTCTCACCGACTTCGGTCGCGAGATCGTGCGCGAAATGAATCGGCTCGGCGTACTCGTCGACCTGTCGCACGTCTCGGCGGAAACGATGAGAGATGCCATCGAGACGTCGTCGGCACCGGTGATCTTCAGCCATTCGTCCTGCACTCAGCTGTGCGGTCACCCACGCAATGTTCCCGACGACGTCATGCGGCTGCTCGCGGACAACCGAGGCGTCATCATGATCGCCTTTGTGCCCATGTTCCTTTCTGCCGAATACAACGAGTGGTTCAAGGGCGGACGGGTCGGCCCACGGCCGGCGATGACGGTGGACCATCTGGCCGATCACGTCGAGCATGCCCGAGACGTCGCGGGCATCGACCACATCGGTTTGGGTAGTGACTACGATGGGTTCGACGACTTTCCGGACGGTATGCAGGACGTATCCGGTTTCGCGGTGTTGATAGACCGTCTGGCGGAACGCGGTTGGTCCGCGGAGGACTTGGCAAAGCTGATGGGCAACAACGTGTTGCGTGTGCTCGACGAGACCAGTGCGGCCTCGCTATCGAGCCTTTCCTAGCCGTATCGACGCCCGAGAAGATGAGGATGAGAATGAAGAAGATTCGTACCGTTGCACTGAAGGTGGTTGCTTCGGTGTCCGTAGTTCTAGTTGTGCTGGTATCGATTGCGCTCGTGTTCAATGTCAGCTCCAGCAAGGCGAGCGTTCCGACCGGGGACACGGGCAACCAGTTCGTGTCCGTCGACGGAAAGAACATGAGCTACTCGATCCGCGGCAACGGCGATCAGACCATAGTGCTGCTACCCGGGTTCGGAACGTCCGCACCGATTCTCGACTTCACACCGCTTGTCAACGAGCTGGCGCCTGACTACCGCGTCGTCACGATCGAGCCCTTCGGCTACGGGCACAGTGACCAAACGGACAAGGACCGCACGACTGCGAACATCGTCGAAGAGATTCATACGGCAGTACAGTCGCTGGGGATTGACGAATACATCCTCATGGGACACTCGATCACTGGTGTCTATGCACTGGACTACACCGCGAAGTACCGCGACGAGGTCACCGCATTCGTGGGCATCGACAGCAGTGTTCCAGGGCAGCCGAATATGGATACCAAATTTCCGATCGACGCACTCCGAGTGGGAAGGCAGTTGGGCTTGTCGGAACTGCTGTCCAAGTTCGTCGGTGGTGAGAACTCGGACGAGTACCTCGACGCCGCAGCAAAGGACGAGATGCGACAGTTGACTGCGAAGAACAACTTCAGCGACACCTACCTCAACGAGATGGACCATCTTTCCAGCAACTTCGCAGAAGCAATCGGCAGGACGTTCCCGGCCGATCTTCCGATTCTGTTGTTCGCCGTGCAAAATTCCGAAGTCGAGGGCTGGACTGCGCTGCACGAAGGGCAGGCCGCCTCCGTTGATCACGGAGAGTTGATCTTGCTGGACGGGGACCACTACCTGCACCACACCCGATCAAAGGAGATCGCCGAGAACGTCAACAGGTTCTTGGGCGAGCTGAACTAGATTTGGTAGACGTTGAGTTGAACGCGGAGTCATCGCATTGCGGTGACTCCGCTTCTTCCATCTCTACCGATCGTTTGGAGGCATTGTGGCGCAGAACTTTTCACGCCTCGAACTGATGAGTGAGCTGGACTCGGCGTATTTGAAACTCGACGTGTTACTTGACGGCGCCGCCGAGGCCGATTTGTTCGACGCCATTGCCGTCGATGCGTGGACGGTGCACGACGTACTCGCGGTGCGTGTCTGGTGGGCAGAGGCCGTCGTAGAGTGGATAGGCGCCGGACTGCGTGACGAGACACCACAAACGCCTGCTGCAGGTTACAAGTGGACGCAAACTCCTGCACTGAATCAGTCGGTTGTCGACGCGAGCACCGACGTTCCGATTCCGGTGCTTCGGGATCGCTTGGAAGCTGCCGTGGCGTTGTTACGCAGATACGTCGAGACCCTCGACGACGATCAACTGCTGTCGGTCGGGGTTTTCTCGTGGACCAGGACGTGGCCGGTGTCGAGGTGGATTGCCGTCAATACGATCACCCAATATGCGTCTTTGTCGAAATTGATTCGGAGACTACTGAAATCGACGAATCAGCTCTGAATACGGTGCATCCGCCAGACCGTCGGTCCGTCGGTCAGTGAGATTTTGCCTGCGACCGTGAAACCGAACCGTTGATACAGCGGTAGATTTCGTTCGGTCGACGTATCGAGCCAGCAATCCTGCTTGGTTCGATCCAGCTCTGCCAAAGCATGTTTCAGTAGCGCAGATCCCAGTCCCCTTCCGCGCGAGCGCGGCGTCGTGCCGATCGTTGCCAGCGACCACGCGTGCTCGGGTACGGGAAGCGCAGACAGCTGTTCGTCAGCCTGAAGTACGCGCTCGAACCGATCTCCATGCAGTTCGACGATCTTCTCGACAGTCTCTCCATCAGGCTCAGGGGTGTCCGGCGGCAGGACTGCGATGACGCCGTTGCCGGAATCATCGATGTAGGAACGCCCGAACGGTAGTGCCATCTGTTCGAGGTAGATCCGTTGCAGAGCCGCGACGCGTTCCACGTGGGAGTCTTCGGCGACGCACCAGTTCGTCCAGGGGTAGTCGGCAAATGCTTCGCCGAGAACCTCGGCGGCACGGTCGAGGTCGTCGATGGACAACGGTCGAACAGAATTCTGCATAGTGCCACTTCAGCACAGTGAAGTCTTCCGTCGCCACTCGATTTCGGCGGTGTAGCAGGTGCGCGGGCCGTGGTCACGTACTTGTGAGTTCATTCAAGAAAGCTGGACGAGGCAGTCGATCCTGCGTTGACTGGTAGTGATCGGGCAATCGCCGAGCTGTCAACTCCGGGCACGTGAGATCCGGGTATGGCGATTCTCCGCGAAAGGAACAGATATGAACAGGCTCGAAGGCAAGAATGTAGTGATCACAGGCGCCGCCAGTGGAATCGGGCGTGCAGCAGCACAACTCATGGCGGCAGAGGGCGCCAAGGTGCTGGTCGCCGACCTCGATCCGGCGCGAGCCGAGGAAGCGGCGGCGGCGATTCGCGAGACCGGTGGCAATGCACTGGGTTTCGGCGTCGACGTCATGAACGAGGACTCCTTGGCTGCGATGATCGAAAGGGCGGTCGCCGAATTCGGCGGCATCAACGTCTTGTGCAATCACGTGGGCGGTAGTAATCCCCGCAAGGATCTCGACCTGCTCCGGATGGACCTGGACGAGTGGGATCGCGTGATGTCGCTCAACGTGCGTAGCACCGTGGTCGCTTCACGCCTTGCCATTCCGCACATGAACAGTGCCGGTGGAGGATCGATCGTCAACACGGCCTCGGTAGGTGGATTGATCGGGGATTCCCTGCAGTCTGCCTACGGATCCGCCAAAGCGGCAGTCATTCGTCTGACTCAGTACATTGCAGTCCAGTACGGAGCAAACGGTGTTCGGTGCAATGCCGTAGCGCCGGGCGCGATCATGACACCCGCTCTCGTGGACAACATCCCCGCTGATGTCATCGATGGCATGAAGCAGGCAAACGCCCTGCCTTACCTCGGCGAACCCGAAGACATCGCGCATGCCATGGTCTACCTGGCTTCGGACGAATCTCGCTACATGACGGGGCAGACCCTGGTGGTCGACGGCGGACTCACCAGCAAGAGTCCGCTCGCGACCGGCCGTTCGTCGATGTTGAGCTGAATCAGCTCCGCCAACCGCTGGGGCCGGCGCCCAGAACCTCGATGGATCCCTGACTGGCGTGTGAATGCTTGGTGCGGTGCGTCATTCGCCACTTTCCGTCGATCCGCGCCCATGAGTCGTGGTAGTCGCCGAGGGTGAAGAAGTTCAGGTGAGCCTTGCTCCCGGTGCCCACATGCATGTCGCTGACGTAGGAGCGGCTGGTGGCAATATCACCGACCACCTCGACCAGAACGTTGCCGATCAGATGTTGGGTGGGTCCGCACTCGTCGAGGAACGAGCGGATGGATGCCACGACCTCGGCAGGCCCGCGAAGAGTTCCGGTGCCCAGTTCCGCCGTAGCGTCCGGAGTCATGATCCGGTGGAGTTCATCCCAGTCGCGGGCGTCCATGGCTCGCGCGAACTCGAAGACGGCGCGGGTGATCTCGCGTTCGTCGAGGAGAGTGGTGATGTCGATGCTCATGCTGTGCGCCTTTCTTAACGTCGGGGGGTTAATAAAGGCGCACAGCAGATGTCAGCGGTTGAGCAGCTTGCGCATCGCTTCGGCAGCGCCCTTGACCATCTTGTCGCGGGGGAAGCCACTGCGCTTCTTGGCGCCTTCGTAGTTTCCTGCAGCAACCCAGATCGGGCCGTCGGCAAGGTGTTCGAGACCTTCACGTGCAACATCTTCGGGTTCTGCGACGTTCATACCCGGGATGTCGAAATTCAGTCCTGCGCGAATCATAGCCGGTGTGCGAGTGACACCGAGAATGAACTCGACAACGTGAACACCGTAAGGCTGGAGTTCGAGCCACAGGCTTTCGGCGAAGATGCGCCCGAACGCCTTGGACGCCGCGTAGATGCTTTGGTGCTCGGAACCCATGAAGCCCGCAAGTGAACCGAGCAGCATGATGCCGCCGTGTCCGCGATCCTTCATCAAACCGCCGAAGTGGTGCGAGAGTTCGAGTTGCTTGTTGATGTTCAGTTCGATGACTCCGGCAAATCCGTTCAGATCGCCGGTGACGAACTCGTGTCCGTAGCTGTTGGCACCGGCGTTGAAGATGAGCAGGCCCACCTCGACGTCGTCGGTGACGGCTTTGATCTGATCGAGCGCGTCGGGAACGAGTAGATCCAATGCGAGAGTGCGTACTTCGACGCCGTTGGCACGCGCCTTGGCCGCGGTCTCCTCGAGCGGTCCCGGTTTGCGGGCGATGAGCACCAGATTGATGCCGAGCTTGCTGAGCTCGTCGGCGAACCCTGCGCCGACACCTTCGGAACCGCCGGCGATGACTGCCCACGGGCCGTAGTACTGAGGATCGATCATTACTACCTTCTTCGAAAGATGTTGGCTTGGCTAGTGAAACGGAGCCGGTACGGGTTCACTGTCGTCGACGATCGGCTTGGGTACCGGGTCTTCGTCGAGGATCTCGATCTCCCCGGCCCTGGCCGCATCGACGATGGACGCGATCAAGGCGCCGCACTCCTTGCGGGGAGCACCCGGTCGACCCTCTCGTTGCCCGAATTCTCGTTCGTCGGCAATTTCGAGGCACTTGGCGCGGGCCTGGTCGCTCCACTGAACAGTGGTGTGTTCCCAACTGTTCTTCTGGACCAGGACCTGCGCCTTGCACTCAGCGCACTGAAGAGGCTGCATCTTCTTCGGCCTTCTTCGCCGCGAGGTTGTCTTCGACTTCCTTCTGCCAGGCGGCGACAGGGCGTGCGGTATCGAGTTCGAATTCGAATCGCTCGGTCATCTCGGGAGCGATGTCAGCGACGTCGACGTAGAACTGCTCGTACCAGCGACGGAGCTGGTAGACCGGGCCGTCCTCTTCGCACAGGAGCGGGTTCTCGATGCGAGTCTTGTTCTTCCAGATCTCGACGTCCTGCTCGAAGCCCTTGGCGATGAACGTGCCGAAGTTCGCGGCCATCGCGTCGGCGGCTTCGCCCTGGAAACGATCCGACTTCTTGACGATGATGCCGTACTGGAGCACGAACTTGTCCGCGCTGACCGGGTAGTGGCAGTTGATGAGCACGGAGTCGACGTTGTAGTCCTCGTACTCGTAGGTCAGGTCGTCGACCATGAAGGAGGGACCGAAGTACGTGGCAACCGAGTTGCTGCCGACCATCTTCGGGGTGCCTGCTGCGTGCGGACGCATGTCCGAGCGAGCGACGCCGCGCATGTACTGCGTTGCTGCGTGGCCTTCGAAGACGTTCTTGAAGTACGTCGGGAACGAGTAGTGCACGTAGAAGAAGTGCGCCATGTCGACGATGTTGTCGACGATTTCTCGGCAGTTCGTGTCGACGGTGGTGGTGTACCAGACCCAGTCGCTCCACTCGTCGCTGAGCGCGCCTTCGATGCGGGGGATGGCTACGTCGTCGGTCGGCGGGTTGCCCTCGGGGTCGTGCCAGACGAAGAGCATGCCGTCCTGGTCGAGGGTCTGCCAGGCGCGCGTCTTGGCCAGCGGGGGAACGCGGCGTGCGTACGGAATCTTCTGGCACTTGCCGTTGCCGCCCCAGCGCCAATCGTGGAACGGACAGGCAATGGCGTCGCCCTTGATGGTGCCCTGGCTCAGGTCGCCACCCATGTGACGGCAGTACGCGTCAAGGATCTTGACGTTGCCTTCACTGTCGGCGAAGACGACAAGTTTGGTGCCGAACGCCTCGATCGAGTGCGGCTGGCCGTCCTTGAAGGACTCCGTGAGTCCAATGCAGTGCCATCCACGTGCAAAGCGAGTGGGCGCGGTTCCAGCTTGGATCTCGCGAACCTCGTCGTTGTCGGACTGAGTGATCGTCACGATGAGTCCCGTCCTTTCCAGGGGCAGTGTCGACGCCCGACGCTAGGGGAGCGTGAATTGCCTCTGGGGCGTCGTCTCACTGGCCGGGACCAGCGGAGAGCACGAGGATCGGGCGGCTGATCCCGGCCTCCGGGACTTCGGATCACCGGAACGCATGACCGACATATCGTGACGGGGCAGCCGTTATGTCTATCTGCCGATCCGCTCCCTCACGGTTCGGTGCGAGGAGTGTCTCCCATGGTCAACAAGGTTCTGAGCACAGTCCGTGATCTGCTTCCGAAGATCGCGGCCCGCGCTCAGAAGGTCGACGATTCGCGCAAGATCTCCGAACGGACCATCCGAGAACTGTCCGAAGCCGGTGTCTTCTCGATGCTGGCGCCGAAGAGATACGGAGGCGCCGAGAGCGACCCGGTCCACTTCTACGAAGTGATCCGGGCGATCTCCGCTGCCTGTGGCTCGACGGGCTGGGTCGCCTCGGTGGTGGGGGTGCACCCGTGGCATCTGGCGCTTTTCGACGACCAAGCCCAGGCCGACGTGTGGGGAGAGGATCAGACGACGCTCATCTCGTCCGCCTACGCACCGGTCGGACGGCTGACGGCGGTGGATGGCGGCTACGAGCTTTCGGGCCAGTGGGGCTTTTCCTCCGGCTGTGATCACGCGAGTTGGGCATTGTTGGGAGCGATGGTGGTCGGCATGGATGGCCGTCCCGTCGATTTCATGACGGTGTTGGTGCCGCGCACCGATTACGAAATCCGTGACGTGTGGGATGTCGTGGGTATGCGGGGCACCGCGAGCAACGAGATCGTGGTCGACAAGGCCTTCGTTCCCGAGCACCGATTGAAGCGCAACTACGAGACCGCACAACTGCGTGGACCCGGCCAAGCGGTCAATCCTGGCCCGCTGTACAAACTTCCGTTCGGGAGCATCTTCACCTCGACGGTGGCCGCCCCGTGTGTGGGCATCGTTGCCGGTTGTTACGAGGGGTACCTGGACGTGATGCGTGAGCGCGTCCGTCTGAGCTTGGGTGGTGGACGGTTCAGCGAGGATCAGTTCGCTCAAGTTGCCGTCGCACGTGCGTCATCGGAGATCGACGCTGCGATTCTGCAGATGGATCGCAACATCCGGGAGATGTACGAACTTGCTATAGCCGGCCAAGAGTTTCCGCTCTCGATGAGGCTTCGGGCCCGTCGTGATCAGGTTCGCGCGACGGAACGTTCGGTGGAAGCGATCGACATGCTGTTCAAGACAGCAGGCGGTAACTCCCTCTCCCGTGGAAACCCGATCGAGCGCGCGTGGCGCGACGTTCACGCAGGGAGCGTTCACGTTGCCAACGAACCGGAGCGCGCGTTGGCGCTGTACGGCCGGGCAGCGTTCGGGCTGCCGGTGGAGGACAACCTGATCTGACGGGTTGGCGCGTCACCGGGTGGGGTATTTGCCTCTGAATGAGGGAAGTTCCGGCTCTGACCATCGGCTCGCTCGTCGACATGGCAGGTGTTGCACGAGCGAAAGTGATGCCTGCGGCCCGAACTGGTGTCTTCGAGGAAGTCGGTGCGGGAGTGTCACCGAGTTGGAACGTCTTCTGCAGCGATGATCGGATTGCCTTCACCGATTCCTTCTCCGTCGTGGGCGATCTCCGACTACGTATCGACCGATCCGATCTCCGCGATCTCGGTGGTGGTGTGTCCTGGGCGCCCGCGACTTTGCATGAGCAGGACGGTTCGACGGCTGCCGTGTGCACGCGATCCGCGCTTGCTGCCGTCGCTGCGCGGCTCGCCTCCGACGGCCTCGAAGCCCGTGTCGGCCATGAGGTCGAGTTCACGCTTTTCGGTGACGCGTGTGGCGGTGAATGGTCGGCCTACGGGCTGGATGCGGTCGTTCGGCATGAGGACTTTCTCAAGGACCTCCTGCACAATGCCGAACGCGCACAACTACATATCGAGCAGGTCCATGCCGAATACGGACCCGATCAATTCGAGATATCGATCGCTCCGAGCGCTCCTGTTCAAGCCGCTGATCTCGTGGTGTTGGCTCGGATCTTGATCAGCCGTACGGCCAGAGCGCACGGAGTGGCGGCCTCGTTCTCGCCGATTCCCACCCTCGGCGGCGCAGGAAACGGTGCACACCAGCACTTTTCGTTGACCGCGGGTGGTAGCTCGCTCTTCTCCGGCGGCAGTCGGGAGCATGGAATGACCGACGCTGGAGCTTCCGCATTGGGTGGAATCCTTGCTCATCTGACGGAGTTCACGGCCGTCTTTGCGTCCTCACCGCTCTCCGGCCTCAGGCTGCGCCCGGACAATTGGTCGGGGGCCTACGTCTGTTGGGGGCTCGAGAACCGCGAATCGGCACTGAGGTTCTGTGCAGAGTCGCCGTCGAATCCGCACGGCGCCAACGCCGAAGTGAAAATCATCGATCCGTCGGCCAACCCGTATCTGGCGACCGCTGCGATACTTGGCCTTTCGCATATCGGTATCGGCAATGCCGCGGCATTGCCTGCGGAAATTGTGGTGAACCCGTCGACTCTCACGGACGTGGAACGTCATGAGCGCGGGGTGACCCGAGTCCCCACCGATCTCGGCGAGATCGTGCAGAAGTTCAACTCCTCCTCGGTGGCGAAGGAAATCTTCGGGGAGTCGATCATCGAAGCGATGGTGTCCGTGAAGGGAGCCGAGCGGAAGACGTTTTCCCAGATGGACGAGGCGACAACCGTCGAGCGGCTTCGATACACCTGGAGCTGAAAGGGTTGACGCCCAAGCGCCTGAGTTCTATGTTTAAGTGATTCCTTAATTAAGGAGTTGCTTACATGGACGAGCGAAGTGTCCGGCTCGATGCAGTGTTCAGTGCACTGGCCGACCCGACGAGGCGTGAAATGCTCTCTCGCCTGACGGATGGTTCGATGACCGTCGGCGAGTTGGCTGAGCCGTTCGAGATGAGTCGACCCGCCATCTCGCAGCATCTGAAGGTGTTGGACAAGGCCGGTCTCATCGAACGGACCGCCACTGCGCAATGGCGCACCTGCACCCTTCGCGCAGAGGGGCTCGACGACGCCAGTGCCTGGGTCAACGAACATCGGCGGGGTTGGAACGAACGCTTCGATCTCCTCGACGAGCGTCTACGTGAGCTGAAGCAACGTCGACCGAAGAAGGAGAAGGACAATGAGTGAGCAGAACGGCGATGCCACCGCAGAATTCACCATCACCCGAATCTTCGACGCACCACGTGAACTCGTGTGGCAAGCGTGGACCGATCCCGACGAGGCAGCCCGCTGGTGGCATCCCGAGGGCGTCAGCAGCCCCCGTGAGCATGTCACGATCGATCCCAGAGTTGGCGGAACGTACCGCCACCTGATGATCAACGACGAGAACGGAGCCGAGTACCCCACCGGCGGAACCTATCTCGAGGTCGACGAGCCGAAGAGGCTTGTCTTCACCTGGGGAAATCCAGGTGATCCGGTAGGCGCCGCGCCTCGGATAACGGTCACGCTCGCAGAATGGGGTGACAAAACCGAAATGACCTTCCACCTGGTAGGAATTCCGGGATTCAAGGGCGATGGGAATGTGTACGACGGATGGGAATCCGCTTTCGACGTGTTGGAAGAAGTTCGAGCCGGCGACTAGTCGGGAATCGGACACCGCGACAGCGGTGCCGGTGATTGAATGAGACTGATACTTCATTCATCACCGACTCAGGAGAGCCTGATGGCACCAGAAGTTGCGGTAGTTCTCGAGGGATACACCTACTTCGAATGCCCGCGCTGGCACGAGAACCGGATCTGGGTGTCGGACTTCTACACCTACCAGGTGATTTCGGCCCGCGAGGACGGGACCGACATACGCGTAGAGGCGGAGGTTCCAGGGCAGCCGTCCGGGCTGGGGTGGCTTCCGGACGGCAGATTGCTGGTCGTCTCCATGCGGGACCAGAAGATTCTGCGGCGAGAATCCGACGGCGAGTTGGTGGTGCACGCAGACTTGTCCGGGTACGTCAGTGCCAACGTCAACGACATGCTGGTCGACTCGCAGGGACGAGCGTACGTGGGCAACTTCGGGTTCGATCTGATGCACCTGGCTCCCGTCGAAACGGCAGATCTCCTCCGCGTCGACCCGGACGGGTCGGTGCACGTTGTGGCACGAGATCTCCACTTCCCCAACGGGATGGCTTTGACGTCAACCGGAGATCTACTCGTGGACGAAACCTTGGGGAATCGAATCAGCGCGTTTGCCGTCCAACCGGATGGCTCGCTGGGGGAGCGCCGCGACTGGGCGTCGTTCGGACCGGTGCCTGGTGGCCCCGAGATGGAGACCACTCTTGCACAGATTGTTGTTGCAGCCGATGGTTGTTGCGTCGACGGAGACGATTCGATGTGGGTGGCCGATGCACTCGGAAGTCGAATTCTCCACGTGGACCCGTCTGGCAAGATAATCGATGAAATTGCCTTCGAGAGCGGCGTCTTCGCTTGCGGGCTCGGCGGTTCCGACGGTCGTACGCTGTTCGTGTGTGCCGCCCCGGACTTCAACGAACACGCTCGCAAGGTGGCTACCGAAGGAAAGCTGCTGTCGATTCGTCTGGAGCCGTTGGCCTGACATGGAATTGGTGACCTCGCTACCTGCCGACACTCCGCTGCGGCAGGTAGCTCAGTACGTCGGCCGCATCGAGAATCTCGGTTTCGACACGGTGCACATCTCCGAGACCATTCGCGATCCGTTTGCGGTGGCGGCACTCGCCGTCGAGCACAGCACCACCCTCACTGTCCGGACGTCGATGGTTGTCGCGTTTGCACGCAGCCCCATGGTGACGGCTTTGGCTGCGTGGGATCTGGCGGACTTCTCGGGTGGACGATTCCAACTGGGGCTCGCGACGCAGGTGCGGGGAAACATCGTCGGGCGGTACTCGATGCCGTGGACGGATCCTGTTGCGCAACTGCGTGATTACGTCAGCGCTGTACGCGAGATCTTCCGAGTGTTCCAGGAGGGCGGTGAACTCGACCATGCCGGAACGCACTACACCTTCAACCGTCTGCAACCCTATTTCAACCCGGGGCCGATCGGCGTCCCCGCACCTGAGATATGGACAGGGGGAGTGAACTCTCGCATGTGCTCATTGGCCGGAGCCGTCGCCGACGGTTTTGTTGCTCACCCCACCAGCTCCCATCCGAAGGTGCTCGCGGAGAGGATCATTCCGGCTTTGGCGGCAGGCGGAAGGAAGCCTCGATTGATTGCCGTTCCGAAGACGATCACCGGCAAAGACCGTGCTGCGATACTTGCTCAACGAGAAGCGGTGCGCAGTGAACTTGCCTTTCTCTACTCCACACCGGCGTACCGAGTTGCGCTGGAGGTCCTCGGATTGTCCGAGGTCGGGGAGAAGCTGACTGCGATGGCGCGAACGGGCGATTGGGCTCGACTACCCGACGTTCTCACCGACGAGGTTCTCGACATCTTGGTCACGCAATGCACTTACACCGAACTCCCCGAAGCGCTGAGTTCGAAGTACGCGCACCTCTGCGACGGGATTGCACTGGCAGTGCCGACGGATCCCGCCGGCGACGTCGCTTTCACAGCGATGTGTGAGGAGCTTCGAGCCGGCGCAGCGTCTGCCCCGTGACGTCCAATCGGCGCGATCTACACTTTCGGCATGGGGCGCGTCTACGAAGGCATCGATGAAAAGCTCACCACGTGGTTGCAGGCTCAACCGTTGTTCGTCGTTGCCACCGCACCGTTGTCTGCTGACGGGTTGATCAATTGCTCACCCAAAGGTGGAGTCGGATCGTTTGTGGTGCTGACATCCACCCGGGTGGCGTACCTCGACCTGACTGGTAGCGGAGTGGAAACTATCGCGCACGTGCGTGAGAACTCGCGAATAACCCTGATGTTCATGGCATTTGGCGGACCACCGAAGATTGTACGGCTTCACGGCAATGCGCGCGTTCTACTGGCAGGGTCGGAACCGTTCAACGAGCTGGTCGGTAAGTTCCCCGACCACCCGGGGCTGCGGTCCATCGTCGTGGTTGATCTGACGCGCGTCTCGGATTCGTGCGGATACGCAGTACCGCTGATGGACTACCAATCCGACCGTGACGTGCTCGACCGCGTGGCGGAGATGAAGGGCCCGGAGCGGCTCATCGCCTATCGCGCCGAGAAGAACGCGAAGAGTGTAGACGGTTTGCCCGGTATCGACCCGTAGTGACGCGCTGGTTCTGTCCTTCGCTCAGTCGCCATCTCACCTGTGACGGGTGATGCGCGAATTCCGCGTGGCCGCCAGATTGGCTGCAGAGGGTTCCGCGTGAGGTCACGGTCCGATGGCATCGCGTGCTTGCGTGGGCGAGAAGACAAGAACCGGAGGAGAGTGCTCATGGGTGCTGAGACCAAGCCCGCAACGCCGTTCACGGTCGAGGTCAACCGCGCGGCAGTCGACGATTATCCGATGTCGGACCGCGAGGATTTCGGCGACGCGGACCGCGGATTCATCGCCGGGTGGGAGAACGATCAGGTCTTCAACGACAACGGTGATCTGATCCACGACGGTCAACCGCTCGAATACATCGCCGATGACAAACAGGCTCCGGAGTCGGTGAACCCGAGCCTGTGGAGGCAGTCGCAGTTGGTGAGGCGATGTGGGCTCTACAAGGTCGTCGACGGTCTGTATCAGGTCAGATTTGCAGTCAACCTGACCATCGTCGACGCCCCCGACGGACTCGTCATCATCGACACCACCACCAGCGCCGATCTTGCCAAGGCAGGCCTGGAGCTGTTCCGTCGTGAACTGGGCAACAGCAAGCCGATCGTCGCGATCATCTACACCCACACACATTTCGATCACTACGCCGGCGTCAAAGGCCTCGTCGACGAGGCAGACGTGGCTTCGGGCAAGATCCCGATCGTCGCACCCGGAACCATCGAATCGTTCAACAAGTTCGCGATCGGTGAGAACGTCATCACCGGCAATGCAATGTCGCGGCGAATGGGCTACACCTTCGGTTTGATTCTCCCGCAATGTGATTGTGGTCTGGTGACAGTCGGCCTGGGGTCTGGCGCCGACGGGATGAACATCCACATGACGTACATTCCGCCCACCGACGGCATCACGAAAACCGGCGAGGTGCGCAACCTCGGAGGATGGGACTTCGAGTTCCTGTACGCCCCGGACACCGAGGCGCCGGAAGAGATGCACATCTGGATTCCCGCCATCAAAGCGCTCACGTGCGCCGAGAACGCCAACCACTCGATGCACAATATTCAGACGATCCGCGGTGCGCGCACCCGAGATGCGCGCAACTTCGCCAGGTACTTGGACGAGACGTTGGTGCGATGGGGCGCTGACGTCGAAGTACATCACGGCCCGCACACGTGGCCGGTGTGGGGGAACGCCACAGTGGTGGAATTCCTTGAATCACAACGGGACATGTACAAGTTCATTCACGATCAGGCTCTTCGATTCGCCAACCAGGGCTACACGCCGCTCGAAGCTGCAGAGGTCGTGCGACTGCCGGAAGCCATCGGCCAGAAGTGGTACAACCGCTACTACCACGGCGGACTGCACCACAACGTGCGCGCAGTGTTCCACAAGGAGCTCGGCTTCTGGGACGGAGACCCTGCAACGATCTTGCCGTTGCTGCCCGAGGATCACGCCAAGCGGCACGTCGACTTGATCGGGCGGGAGAAGATACTTACCGAGGGTCGCAATGCTTTTGATGCAGGCGACTATCGGTGGGCGGTGCAGCTTCTCCATCATCTGGTTTTCGCCGATCCTGACGACGAGGAAGCGAAGAATCTGCAGGCCGACGCCTACGAGCAGCTCGGGTATCAGCAGGAAGTTCCGCAGTATCGGTCGATCTTCCTCGCCACCGCAATGGAACTGAGGAACGGGGTGACCGGTGCCGGCCAGGTCAACACCGACAGCACGGACACGATCTTGTCGATGCCGATCGATCTGCTTTTCGACTATGCGGGCGTGCACCTCGTTGCAGAGAAGTCGGACGACGTCGACATCTCCATCAACTTCAGTTTTGCCGACACCAAACAAGATTGGAACATGTGGGTGCGTCGAGCGGTTCTGAACGCACGCTCCGGACGGGCACCCGACGCGCAACTGACGCTCACGGGTCCGAAGCCGCTACTTGCCGGAATCCTGCTCCAACCGGGCAAGGCGTCCACCATTCTCGAAAGCGGGAAGGTCACGCACGACGGTGACGTCTCGACTCTTTCGCGCTTCGCCGACATCATGGACGTGTTCGACCCGAATTTCAACATCGCGACGCCGTGAGAAAGAAAGGCCGTGAGAAAGAAAGGCCGTGAGAAAGAAAGTGGGGCAGCCGATTGCGATATCGACTGCCCCACGATCTGTTGCAACACAGTGTGATTGAACTACGTTACTTCGCCATGTCCTGGGCTGCTCGGTAGGAGAAGACCATTGCCGTTCCCAGCGGAACTCCGGGGCCGGGGTAGAAGCGGCCGCTCAGTGACGCGCTCGTGTTGCCGGCGGCGTACAGGCCGTCGATGGCGCTGCCGTCGGCGCGAAGGACTCGACCGTTGACGTCGGTGACCAATCCGCCCTTGGTGCCGAGGTCACTGAGGACGATGCGAGCTGCGTAGAACGGACCGTTCTCGATGGCCGTCAGCGCCGCATTCGCGCCGCCGTTGGGCGGGCAGAAGAATGCGTCGTACGGGTCCTCTCCGCGGTGGAATTCTTCGTCGACGCCCAGTTTTGCTGCATCGTTGAACTTTTCGACGGTGCTGCGCAATGCGTCGGCCGGTAGTCCGGTCTTGGCGGCGAGCTCTTCGAGAGTATCGGCGCCCACCCAGGTTCCGGCTTCGAGGTGTTTGGCGGGTGCCGTGTTCGGGATGCAGATGGCGGGCAGCCCGCCACCCTCGCGTGAGTCGAAGATCATGAACGACGGTACGGCAGAACCGTTGTCGTCGTGATCATCCATTGCCCGGCCGAACTGGTCGTACGGAAGTGACTCGTTGAGGTAGCGCTCGCCCGCCTTGTCGACGACGAGGCCGCCGCGAACGCCGACCATGAAGGCTGCGCTGCCGTCGGGCTGCTCGACGCCGGGGCAGAACCATGCCTGATCGAGCAACGCGGTTGCGCCACCGACAGCGACACCGGCAGAGATCGCGTCGCCGGTATTGGCACCGAACGGGCCCATGCTCCAGATTGCCTTGCCAGGGGTGCCGGCCTGCTCACGCATCTCGGCGTTGCCTTCGATACCGCCCGCTGCCATCAGGACACCGCGGTTGGCCTTGATTCGCTGGGTTTCGCCGCCCGATTCGACCTCGGCCCCGACGACTCGTCCGTCTTCGACGATCAGGGAGGAGAGAACGGATTCGGTTCGAAGTTCTGCTTTGCCGGTGCTCTGGACTGCGGCCAGCAGACGGCCGATCAGTGCGCGCCCACCGATCATCGGGCCGGGAGCATGGCCTTGACCGGTGCGGTCTTGGTCCAGTTCCGGACGCACCTTGCCGGCGAGATCACCGATGTCGGCGGGATCAAGATCGAGCGGGTTGATGGAGCGTCCCGTGTCCATCCGGCCCTCGGCCTTGTAGTAGTCGGGAAACGCCCGGAACTCGAATTCGATGTTCGGGTTCTCCTCGAGCAACGCGACCACTGCCGGTGCGGTCTCGACGTAGGCGTCCTGGCGATCGGACTCGGAGTCGCCGAGCAGCGCGCGTAGATAGGTGCGTGCGTTCTCCGTCGAGTCAGGCAGTCCCGCGCGTTCCTGTACCTGGGTTCCCGGCAGCCAGATGGATGCACCCGAGTACGCGGAAGTTCCGCCGAAGCGATCGGTTTTCTCGAGGACGATCGTCGTCAATCCTCGAGCTGCCGCGGTGTATGCGCCGGTCAGCGCGCCGCCGCCGGAGCCGACTACCAACACGTCGCACTCGGTGGTCCAGTCCTGCATCATTGCGTCCTTACTCCAAGAGGGTGGGGTGTCCACGGAATACCGCACGGAGAGAGAAGGCCATGCCAGGTCCCACTGAGCGGGCAATATGCCGAGATGGGTGATCGAGATGCGAGAATTGGCGAGGTCGTTCGCGACCGAGACACAGAATCGATGATGGGGGCGACGTTGCCGAGAATTGCCGAGGTCAGGGACGCTGCCGAGCCCAGTTCGGACGAGCAGCGGGCGCGCCATGTGCGAATGTTGGAAGCGGCTGCCGAATTGGGGACCGAGAAGGAACTCTCACGGGTTCAGATGCACGAAGTCGCCAAGCGGGCGGGCGTGGCCATCGGCACCCTTTATCGCTACTTCCCCTCGAAGACGCACCTCTTCGTCGCGGTGATGGTCGAGCAGATCGATCAGATCGGCGACAGCTTCGCCAAGCATCAGGTTCAGTCGGACAATCCGCAGGACGCGGTGTACGAGGTGTTGGTTCGCGCCACTCGCGGGTTACTGCGTCGGCCGGCTCTCTCGACCGCGATGCTGCAGTCGTCCAGTACCGCCAATGTCGCGACGGTGCCGGACGTGGGCAAGATCGATCGTGGATTCCGGCAGATCATCCTCGATGCGGCCCGAATCGAGAACCCCACCGAGGAAGACAACACAGGTCTGCGTCTGCTGATGCAGCTGTGGTTCGGGGTCATCCAGTCCTGCCTCAATGGTCGAATCTCCATCCCCGATGCGGAGTACGACATCCGCAAAGGGTGTGACCTGCTTCTGGTGAATCTCTCACGACACTGACGTGACCTCGCCCTCTCGGGGGGTGAGTTCGTCATAGCTTCAAAATTGAAATCAATTCTATTATTGAAGGTGTCGTGGTGCCGAAGTGGCCGTTTGTGGGGGCATTGCCCTCCTCTCATTAATAGAATACATTGCAAAAAAGTTGACGGTGAGCCAGCTCACCGACCGAAAACTCCACGAAGGAGCGCACATCATGGGTCATGCAGTCATCGTCGAGGCCGCTCGTACACCGATCGGCCGTCGTCGCGGCGCCCTGGCGGGACTGCACCCCGCCGAGATTCTGGGAGCAGCGCAGCTCGGGGTCCTCGAGCGGGCAGGCGTCGCACCGGAAGACATCGGACAGATCATCGGCGGCTGTGTCACCCAGGCAGGTGAGCAGTCCAACAACGTCACGCGGCAGGCGTGGCTGCACGCCGGATTGCCGTACAGCACAGCCGCAACCACGATCGACTGCGCCTGTGGATCTGCGCAGCAGGCAGTGCATTTGATTTCCGGCCTGATTTCGTCTGGTCAGATCTCGGCCGGTATCGGCTGCGGCGTCGAGGCCATGAGTCGTGTGTTCCTGGGCCAGGCCAATGCGCCCGGAACGGGAAACCCGTACCCGGACGACTGGACCATCGACATGGGTGACCAGTTCACCTCTGCTCAGCGTATTGCCGAGAAGCGTGGCATCACACGCGCGGACGTCGACGCCTTCGGTCTCGAGTCGCAGCGCCGCACAGCCCAGGCCTGGGCAGAAGGCCGTTTCGACCGGGAGATCGTTCCCGTCAAGGCTCCCGTGGTGGACAAGGAAGGCGTGCGTACCGGCGAGATCGCCACCGTCACTCGCGATGGCGGCCTGCGTGAGACGACGGCCGAAGCGCTCGCCGGGCTCAAGCCGGTTATCGAAGGCCATATCCACACCGCCGGCAACTCGTCGCAGATCAGTGATGGCGCGGCTGCGGTACTGCTGATGAGCGAAGAGCGCGCACAGGAACTGGGATTGAAGCCCCGCGCGCGGATCGTCGCGTCCGGCATGGTCGGATCCGATCCCTTCTATCACCTGGACGGACCGATCGAGTCCACCCAGATGGTGCTCGACAAGGCCAAAATGACCTTGGACGACATCGATCTCGTCGAAATCAACGAAGCGTTTGCCTCGGTCGTGCTCTCCTGGGCGCAGGTTCACGGCGCAGACCTGTCCAAGGTCAACGTCAACGGTGGTGCGATCGCGCTCGGACATCCCGTCGGTTCCACGGGCGCTCGTCTGATCACCACTGCGCTGCACGAACTCGAGCGCTCGAACAAGTCGACGGCTCTGGTCACGATGTGCGCCGGTGGCGCTCTCTCGACCGCCACCATCATCGAACGCATCTGACCCGTACTGACACTGTCGAATTGACGAGGTAGACATGACTATTGGATTGAGTGAAGAAGATCGCGACCTCCGCGACTCCGTACGGGGCTGGGCGGCGCGCCACGCAACACCCACCGTCATCCGTGAAGCTGTCGAGGCGAAGATCGAAACCCGCCCGCAACTCTGGAACGGGCTTGCCGAGCAGGGGCTTCTCGGACTGCACGTAGCCGAGGAATTCGGTGGCGCCGGTTACGGACTGGTCGAACTCGCGATCGTCGTCGAGGAACTGGGACGCTCCATGGTTCCCGGTCCGTTCCTGCCGACGGTAGTGATCAGCGCTGTTCTCAGTGATGCCGGAGTATCGGGCAGACTGCCGGCACTCGTGGACGGAAGCACGCTCGGAGCTGTTGCACTGCAGCCGGGTTCGCTGAAGATCATGCGGGACGGTGACACTGCCACGCTGAGCGGTACGTCCAGTCAGATTCTCGGCGGTCATGTCGGCGACGTGTTCCTGCTCGCTACGGACAGCGGGTTCGTGTTGCTCGAACGCGATCGTCTCGAGGTGACAGACCTGGCCAGCTACGACGTTGTACGTCGTAACTCCGAGGTCACCGTCGACGGACTAGTTCTCGCTGATGCGGAAATCCTCACCATCGACACCCAGCGCGTACTCGACATTGCCGCAACGTTGTTCGCGGCCGAGGCATCCGGCTTGGCGGACTGGGCAGTCACGACCTCAGCTGACTACGCGAAGGTGCGTCAGCAGTTCGGTCGTCCGATCGGCCAGTTCCAGGGCGTCAAGCACAAGGCTGCTCGGATGCTCGCTCTTGCCGAGCAGGCACGCGTCTGCGCCTGGGATGCTGCACGTGCCCTGACGCCGGCGAACGGTGTCGGTGCCGAAGAGGCTTCTCTCGCAGCAGCCGTCGCCGGAGCAACTGCTCTGGAGGCCGGCTTCTCCGTCACGCGCGACTGCATCCAGGTGCTCGGCGGTATCGGCTACACCTGGGAGCACGACGCACACCTTTACTTGCGTCGTGCGCAGTCCTTGCGAATTCTGCTGGGTTCCACGGCATCCTGGCGTCGACGCGTTGCCGAGTTGACCATTGCCGGCACCCGGCGCGTGCTCAGCATCGAATTGCCGCCCGAGGCCGAGGCGATCCGCGCCGACGTTCGAGCCGAGCTCGCACCGGCGTTGGACCTCGAAGGTGCCGCGCAGAAGACGTATCTCGCGGAAAAGGGTTACACCGCGCCACACTTCACGGCTCCGTGGGGCAAGTCCGCCGATGCCGTCAGCCAGCTGGTCATTGCCGAAGAGCTACGCGCTGCGAAGATCAAGCCGCACGACATGATCATCGGCAACTGGGTCATCCCGACGCTCATCGCGCACGGCAACGAGGAGCAGCTTGCCAAGTTCGTCCCGCCGTCACTGCGCGGCGACATCGTCTGGTGCCAACTCTTCTCCGAGCCCGGCGCAGGTTCCGACCTCGCGGCTCTGAGCACCAAGGCCACCAAGGCAGATGGCGGCTGGAAGTTGCAGGGCCAGAAGGTATGGACGTCGATGGCACGCGACGCGCACTGGGGAATCTGCCTCGCCCGCACCGACGCCGACGCCCCCAAGCACAAGGGCTTGTCCTACTTTCTCATCGACATCAAGAACAGCGGTCTCGACATTCGTCCGCTGCGCGAGATCACCGGCGAGGCACTCTTCAACGAGGTGTTCTTCGACGACGTCTTCGTTCCGGACGAGTGCCTGGTCGGCGAGCCGGGTGACGGCTGGAAGCTCGCTCGCACCACGCTGGCCAACGAGCGTGTCTCGCTGTCCAACGACTCGTCTCTGGGATCGGGCGGCGAGGCTCTGCTGAGCCTGGTCGACGGACTTCCCGGTGGTATCGACGACGAGCAGCTGACGGTTCTCGGAAAGGTGCTGTGCGACGCACAATCCGGCGGTCTGCTCGGTCTGCGCACCACATTGCGCTCGCTTACCGGCGCACAGCCGGGGGCTGAGTCCTCGGTGGCAAAGCTGATCGGCGTCGAGCACATCCAGCAGGTCTGGGATGTGGCGATGGAGTGGGCTGGTCCCAGTTCCCTTCTGGGCGATCAGCATCGGATGTCTGCGACGCAGATGTTCCTGAACTCGCAGTGCATGTCCATCGCCGGTGGTACAACCAATGTTCAGCTCAACATCATCGGTGAGCGAATCCTGGGTCTGCCCCGTGACCCCGAACCGGGAAAGTGACCTGCACATGAGCAATCGCACCTTCGTCATCGGCGTGGGCATGACCAAGTTCGAGAAGATCGAGACCCGCGACTGGGAATACCCGGACATGGTGACCGAGGCAGTCTCGAATGCCCTGACCGATGCCGGGATTGGCTACGACCAGATCCAGCGTGCTGCAGTCGGTTACGTGTTCAACGCGTCGACTGCCGGCCAGCGAGCCCTCTACGAGATCGGTCTGACCGGCATCCCTATCTTCAACGTCAACAACAACTGCGCCACGGGGTCGACGGCGCTGATGATGGCGCGCGAATGGGTCCAGGCGGGGCAAGCGGACTGCGCCTTGGCTGTCGGATTCGAGAGGATGACCAAAACGGCGTTGACCGGCAACGGTGAGATGCCCAAGGTCACCACTTTGGACTCTCAGCTGAAAATCATGGTCGAGGACTACGGCTTCGCCCGCTCGCCCATGACCGCTCAGTTGTTCGGCAACGCTGCCGTCGAACACATGAAGAAGTACGGCACCACGATCGAGCAGATTGCAGCCGTGGCGGTCAAGAACCACAAGCACTCGGTCAACAATCCGTATGCACAGTTCCGTGACGAGTACACCCTCGAACAGGTACTGGGCGACAAGATGATTCACGAGCCGCTGACGCGCTCACAGTGTTCGCCGACCTCGGACGGTGCTGGTGCCGCAGTGGTCGTGAGCGAGAAGTTCGTGCGTGAGCACGGTCTCGAAGACCAAGCGATCGAGATCGTCGCGCAGGCTTTGACCACCGACACCGAGGCAGCGTTCGCCGAGAAGTCGATGATCGACGTGGTCGGTGCGCCGATGACGGCAGCCGCGGCCGAACAGGTCTTTGCGCAGGCCGGGATCACCATCGATGATGTCGACGTCATCGAATTGCACGACTGCTTCGCGATCAACGAGATCATCACCTACGAGGGCCTGGGGATGTGCGCGGTCGGAGATGGCGGAAAGCTCGTCGAATCCGGCGCAACCACCTACGGTGGCCAGTGGGTTGTCAACCCGTCGGGTGGTTTGATCTCGAAGGGACACCCGCTGGGTGCGACGGGCTTGGCACAGTGCGCCGAACTCACGTGGCAGCTCCGCGGGACGGCAAATGCCCGCCAGGTCGAGGGCGCTCGAATTGGACTGCAGCACAACCTCGGACTGGGCGGCGCGTGCGTCGTGACGGTCTACCGAGCCGGAACTTTGGAGAACTGATGGCTATCGATCTTGCAGCGGCATTGGCTGCCGAACCGACTGTGCGCGAGGCGTCGTGGACCGATCGCGACGTCATGCTTTACCAACTGGGTCTGGGGGCCGGCGTGAACGCGCTGGATCCTGCTGAACTCACCTGGGTGTACGAAAAGGGCCTGAAGGTACTACCGACATTTGCAATGGTTGCAGGCCAGGGAGTTTCGGCGGGTGTACTGCCAGCGCCGTCGATGAGCATGCCGGGAATCGACATCGACCTGCGCAAGATCCTGCACGGCGGGCAGTCGCTGTCACTTCACGCCCCGATCCCGTCGACGGGTACCGCGCGTATTTCCTCCCGAGTTGCCGACGTCTGGGACAAGGGAAAGGCGGCTGTGATCGTTCTCGAGACCGCAGCGCATGACCTTGACGGGAATCCGTTGTGGACCACAAGAATGCAGATCTGGGCGCGCGGCGAAGGCGGATTCGGCGGAGATGCCGGACCCGAAGTTGTTGCCGGGGTGCCTGATCGAGCGCCGGACAAGGTGCTGACGTCGAGCACCAGTCCCTCGCAAGCGTTGGTGTACCGACTCAGCGGAGACATGAACCCTCTTCACGCCGATCCTGCCTTCGCGAAGATGGCGGGCTTCGACGCACCGATCCTGCATGGTCTCGCGTCGTACGGCATCGTCTGCAAGGCAGTGGTAGACGGGATTCTCGACGGAGATCCGACCCGGGTGAAGAACTACTCAGTGCGGTTTGCCGGTTCGCTGTTCCCCGGCGAATCCATCACCACCTCGGTATGGCAAGACGGCAACACACTGACCTTGGCGGCGACGTGCCCCGAGCGCGAGAACTCCCCGGTTCTCACACACGCAACAATGGAGATCAACTGATGGACCTCGGTACGCACCCCACGTCAGCAACACATCCGGGCGGCACGATTCTGACGTCGCCGCCGCAGGACGCCCCGGTCGACCGGGCGACGGCAGCGGCGCGTCGCGTTGTCGACGCGATGCTGCGGACCGACCGCGGAAACGCCAATCTGGACCGGGTTGCGGAGGAGCTCAACAGCATAGCCGAGCACCTCGAGCAGCACTCGCCCGAGGTGGCCGAGCGGTTGATCGACATGTGGAACGGTGAGGGCGTGACTCGTCACGATCCAGTGACCGGTCCCGAGAACGCCATTGCGCCGCCGCTCGTCCTGGAAGGGCTTGCTGACGGTTCGGTGCAGGGAGTCGTCACGTTGACTCTGCCGTACCAGGGGCCTCCCGGTCACGTGCACGGCGGTGTTTCGGCGCTGTTGCTCGATCACGTTCTCGGTGTCGCCAATGCCTGGGGTGGAACCTCCGGTATGACAGCACAATTGAGCACTCGCTACCACCGCCCGACTCCGCTGTTCGAGCCCCTCACCATCAGCGGCAAGTTCCTTTCCAAGGACGGTCGCAAGATTCACACCGTCGGCGAGATCAAGACGGCGGACGGCGAAGTGTGCGTGTCCGTAGAGGGATTGTTCATCGACAAGACGGTGCCGCGCCCTAGGTAGGGGTTCTGATGAAGGAGGCCCCCGTGGGCAAGCTCGACGGACGTGTAGCAGTGGTCACCGGTGCCGGTATGGGCATCGGTCGCGGAGTGGCAGGCGCGTTTGCACGTGAAGGCGCGTCGGTCCTGGTTGCCGAGATCGACGAGGCAGCTGGTATCGAGACGGCGCAGTGGCTGCGCGACGAATGGGGCGTGGACGCGGAGTTCATCCGCACCGACGTCACTGACAAAGCGCAGGTTGTTTCCATGGTCGACCGGGCCGTGGAGCGGTTCGGACGCCTCGACATTCTGGTCAACAATGCTTGGCGGACTTTCGGTTTCGCTCGGTTCGAGAAGATGACCGACGAGCAGCTGCGCGGCGGTTTCGACATGGCAGTGATGGCGGCTTTCTGGGCCATGCAGGCTGCACTACCGGAACTCGAGCGTCACGGCACGGGCCGCGTGATCAACATGTGCAGCCTCAATGGCGTCAACGCCCACATGTATTCGGTGCAGTACAACGCGGCCAAGGAAGCTCTGCGGACGCTCACTCGAACCGCCGCGCGTGAGTGGGCTCCTCGGCAGGTGACCTGCAACGTCATTTGCCCCGGCGCGCAGAGCGCGGCGTACAAGCGTGTTGCCGAAGCCAATCCGGAGAACGTGGCCGTAATGGCCGCACAGAATCCGATGGGGCGGATCGGGGACCCTCTCGACGACATCGGTCCCGTTGCGGCCTTCCTGGCGAGTGACGACAGCCGCTACGTCACCGGCAACACCCTCTTCGTCGACGGTGGTGGGCACATCAACGGTGTGCAGTGGGCGCCGACGGTCGACTGATCGGCGGTTACTTGGCCGTGAACCCCGCGTCGACAGGCAACGCGATACCTGTGACGTACCGAGCTTGATCCGAGACCAGCCAGGCAATCGCGTTGCTGACGTCGGAAGCCTCGATCAGCCCGACGTCCAAGAGATTGCCGACGTCGGCTCCGCTCGATGTGGGGGAGTCCGCAAACAGTTTCGAGACGGCATCGTTGACGACCATCGGCGTATTCGCTCCCGCCGGATGCACGGAGTTGACACGGATATTGTGGGGAGCAAGCCAGTGTGACCACGTGCGTCCCAGCCCCACGATGGCGTGTTTACTCGCGCAGTAGCCGTCGGATCCGCCGGTTCCGTCACCCCCACGTCCGACGAGTCCCAATGTCGAACCGGTAAGGACTATCGCGCCGCCCGTCCCTTGCTCGATCATCGCGGGGGCTGCGGCCTGAACGGTATTCCAGACGCCGAAAAGATTGACCTCCATCTGGTCGCGGAACGCGTGGGCATCGTCGACGTCCGGGGACATCATGCCGATACCGGCGTTGGCCAGAACGATGTCGAGGCTGCCCAACGCAGCGATTCCTTCGGATACTGCAGTTCGCAGTGCGGGCAGATCGCGAACATCCACTTCTCGTGCGACGATATTTCGCCCGAGGTCCTCGACCAACGCTGTCGTCTGCCGTAAATCGTCGGCGGTTCCCATCGGGTAGGCCACCGATTCGATCTGATGGCAGATGTCGAGCGTAATGATGTTCGCGCCCTCTTGCGCCAATCGCACGGCGTGGCTTCGGCCCTGACCTCGGGCGGCCCCGGTGATCAGTGCGGTTTTGCCTTCCAACTGTCCGGGCATGAGTGCTCCGTCCGTCGCAAATCTTGAATACTCGGTCACGAGTACTGACCCGAGTGGACGGCGAAACTCGTCGCCGGCGACGTAGTCTGAGGTCAGGTACAGCGGGAACTCGCTTCGGAAGAGAAGAGGCTCGGGATGTCCGAATGGGTGAAGAAGGTCGAAGCTGAAGCCAGGGGGCTCCTCGCCGAGGCGGAAGAAGAGCTGACCGTCCTCGAAGGTGTCGACACCATCGATCCACTTGCTGAGGACGATCCGGCAACAGACGACGACACCAAGCCAACGTCGGACTGACACTGCGACGCATCGACGCGCCTCAGAACGGTGGCGGGTCATCCCCATAGTTGATGGGTTCTCGGTGAGCCCGCGGTGAATTCCACCGCCTACTTTGAACGTGCTTCTCTGCTCGTTTCTGAATCCGTCGGCGCTGGTTATTGCGTTCGCTCTGGATACGGGCAGCCTTGTTCTCTGCCTGGGTCCGCCGATTTCGACCACCTTGCGGCGGTATCGGTTCGCGTAGGCCGGCCATCAGCCCTGCGGGTCGCGTTCGGTAGCTGTGCCCGGTCGGCGACGTCAGCGACATGGTTCGATCCTCGTTCGACGCGAACCGCCAACGGTCGGAATGCTTGAGGCGATGATGGTTGCGGCAGAACGCACTCATATTCGACTCGACTGTTTTGCCGCCGCGGTCGGGGTCGCCATGATGGAAGGGTTCATTGTGGTCGAGGTCGGAATTCCAGGCCGGGACATCACAATGCAGCCACTGGCAGCTGCCCGCGATGATCCGCAACCACGTATCGAGTACTGCACCTGGCCGGTAGACGTGTGCCGACGCAGCCACCGGTTCGGTGGCGACATCAGCGGGTACGCGGACCTTTCGAATGACGGCGTCTTGCGCGATGTCGCGAGCATGCTCAGCGCTGATCACTCCGTACCCGTCCAGGTGGGCGGGCTCGCCGCCACCGCGCAGAGTGGAATCAGCCATCACGACGTGGACCACGGGCCGGCGAACGACAACAGCACCCCTACGATCCTGTGGGCAATCAGCACGGTCACAATTACACGGCAAGAACGGTGATCCGTTGGTCAACTCGAAGAGCGCGTCGGCTCGCCGTTGCTCGTAGGTTCGCGAGTCGTGTCGGCACACCGACATCGCCAACTCGCGCAACCGACCGTCGAAGGCCCGCGCCTGCTCGGCCGGAACGCTTCCCAAGATTTTGGCCATCCCGTCCTCGGCGGCACTGACCCCGACGAACCGATCGGTGAGAGCGCGACGTCGGCGTTCTCGCATGCCTTCCGGGTCCACCGCCGCCACGATCCGATCGATCGCCGCTGTCAGGCGCCGACCCGTCAGGCCGGTTCCACCGGCAACCGGTGGTGCGAGGACGTGCTCGAGCAGTAGTCGTTCGACCTCGTCGATCAACTCGTCTTTCACGTTCGCCGTTGCGGAATCGATCAATCCCACGCGGTACAGATCCAACTCGCCGCGCGCCATCGCCGCTCGAGTGCGATGCAAACGGGTCTTCAACGAGAAACCCAACCCGATCAACTTCCCGGCAGCTGCGCGACCCATCGTGAGCGTCGCACCGATTTCCGATTCCGCCAACTCGTGTGCGGTCGACGACCAGGTCCCACTGGCGACATGCTCTGAGCTTCGCCGCGAAAAGAACTCGGCAACGACGGCGAGCTTGCGTTCGACCAGCATCGCCTCGCATGCGTGCAGATCGGTCATGAGATCAACCAGGGCACAATCAGTTTCGGTACCGGTCAGCTGTGCTGAGATACCGAAAAGCTCTGTCGTGGGGTTGAACATGCATCGAATTATATTCGAATGTGTGTTCGATTGAAACTGAATCCTCAAATCAGTCGGAATCGTCCGATTTCTGAATCTCAGTGCATCTCAAGGGTTTGTCGTAGTGCTTTCAGGGGATCCGAGGCATCTCGACGCCCGCGCGGGCCAGGCCCCTCGGGGTTGACGAAGCGGCCCTCGTCCGAGCGGGTCCACTCTCGTACGGCCCATCGCTCCTTGATGGCCCAACGTCCATCACGTCGCTCCATATGGTCGATGAACCGCGCACCGCTGGTGAAGTTGACCATCCCGATGCCTTCAGCACCGCCCCAGTGAGTGGACATCGAGTACGCCTCGCTGATCGCCTGGTCGCCATGCAGTTCGACCAGATGATTGCCGATTTGGTGCATCGTGCCGCCAATCGCCGAGAGTTTCGGTGTGACCCAAGCGATGTACTCGTCGATGTTGCCGTCGAACCCGGTGTGATGGTCGACCGCATCCGGATGATAAGCGCTGCGGACGAGATCGAAGTCGAGGCGATCGATGCCGCGGCAGTACGTCAGAACCACCTCACGAATAGCCTGCTTGTCGATGAGATCCTGCAGTGCCCGGTCCATGTCACGCCTCCTTGATGTTGGTCATCCAGTCGATCAAATCTGGTAGTTCTTCAGCAGCGCAATCGAATACGGCAGGTCGGAGCACGACGACGGACGCGCCGCGGTCAAACCAGTCCCGGACTTTGTCCGCGGTTGCCGAGAGGTCTACGGATCCGCTGTCGCGTCGAACGGGTGCCGCGGACACCTGCACACGTGCGGTGTCCGGGTCACGGTCATGAGACTCGAACGTGCTGCGCAACAACGCAACACTGTCGGTGAATGTTCCCAGATCGGTCGGGTTCACGGTCCAGCCGTCGGCAACGCGTGCGATGCGGTCGAAGTTCCGCTGACTTGGTCCGAAACCGAAGAGCACCGGTACATGGGATTGGGTCGGCAGTGGGAGGCTGTGGTAGTTCTCGAAAGCGAAGTCGCGCCCCTTGAAGGTGGCCGGGGCATTGGTCCACAGTGCGCGGCACGCTGCGACAGTCTCCTCCATGCGGCCGAATCGCGCGTCGAATGGCATGTTGGTGGCGGTGTATTCGGCTTCTTGCCATCCAACGCCGAAGCCCATGACGGTGCGACCTTCGGACAACGAGTCGAGTGTGGCAACCTGCTTGGCGAGCAGGGCCGCCGGGCGAACAGTGGCGATCAGAACCGATACCCCGAGGCGAGCGCGCTCTGTCACCGCGGCGATCGCGGACAGAAGTGAGATCGGTTCGTACCAAGGATGATCCACAGGGAACAAGAAGTTGTGTTCGACTACCCGCTGAGCGTGTGCGTCGGCATTGAACCCCAGGTGATCGCCGGTGCAGATCAGATCGATCCCGGCACGGTCAGCACGCGCGGCGAAGTCCAGAACGGGGCGAATCTTGCCGTCGAACATGGCCTCGAGGCCCAAAATGTTGACGCCGATCTCCATCGGAGTCAACTCCGAGGAAATTCGCGCTCGTCGACGACGAACTGAATGATCCTCGTTTGATCGAGGAAGTTGGATTCGTCAGCCCGAATCCGGTTGCCTACCTCCGGTTGGGCGTGAGTTGCGAGCATGTCTTCGTATCCGGACTTATCGCTGAACCACATTTCGGTGATGACATCGAATTGTGGATCCGGGGTGTCGCCGGTGCGTAGAACCTGAGTCAGGTCCGGGAAATTCCTTCGGTATTCGATGATTTGAGGGAATGTTTCGGTGATCAGCGGAGCATGGTTGTTCTCGTAGTAGTCGACGAATTCGTCTCGCGTCAGTCCGGGTTTGCGAGTGAGAAGGGCGATTACCTTGAACACGTGGTCTCCAGTTTCCTCGGCAACGAGATGGATTCAGAGTGCGCGTCGGGCGTGGGCGGACAGGTCGCCCATATTGTCCAGGCAGAAGAGCCTCGAGCTGAACTGCCACGTTCCGTCGACGCAGGTGAAGCGATCGAAGTAGCGCCCGGACAGGATAGGTTGCAGGGCAAGCGCTTCAGTACCTTGTATGACCGTGATGTACGAGAGTGCCGACGCCGATTCGCCGTCGACCGCAATCCGGGTGTTGGTCAGCAGATGTTTGGTTCGCGGAATCGGCGGATCTCCGTACATCCGAATGAATCCGCTGCATGCTGCAAAGACGGCGTCGGCGTCGGCTGAAATGACTGTGGTGGCAACCCCGTCCGGTCCGCACTGCCCGTAGTCGGACTGGGCGAACAATGCGGCGACGTCACGCAATCTGCCCTGATCGATCAGATGCGTGTACTCACAGAGCAGGTCACGGATCGCCGACTCGGCAACGATCCGTGACAGCTCCGCGGTCATACGGTGATCTCGCGCCGAACCATCTTGCCGGTTGCATTGCGAGGCAACAGATCACCAGTGATGCGCCACTTCGACGGAACCTTGAAGTAGGACAGGCGCTCGGCGGCGTAGTCGCGCAACTCTGCCTCCGTGGTCTCTGCTCCGGGACGCAGGACCACCACAGCGGATACTTCCTGGCCGAGGTCGGGGTGCGGCATGCCGATGACAGCGCACTCGATCACGTCGGGGTGTTCGTCGAGCGTCTGCTCGATCTCGGTGGGGTAGACGTTTTCGCCGCCACGCAGGATCAGGTCGGAACGACGGCCGGTGAGACGGAGACGCCCGTTCTCGATGACGCCGAAATCGCCTGTGCGGAGCCAGCGCCCGGGCGCGATTGCCGACTCGGTAGCCTCGTCGTTCTCCCAATATCCGAGCATGACGAACGGGCTGCGTACACACACTTCACCTTCGATGCCGTCCGGCAGCCACTCGCCGAAGGGATCTCGAATCTCCATCGAGACGGTGATGATCGGACGGCCGAGAGTGCCTGGGAACTCTTCGAGTTCGGCGCCTACGGCCACTGCGATGGCGGTGCTGCATTCGGTGAGGCCGTAGCTGTCGACCAGAGCATTGCGTGCGAACGGCACCTGCTCCTTGAGTCGTTCTTTGAAAGCCGGCGACGACGGCGCGGATGCCAGCGAGAAGGAAGTCAGCGAAGCGACGTCGTACTTGGCAATGTTGCCGTGTTCGAGTAGGCGCGACGCCATTGTGGGTACCGCACCCCAGTTGGTCACGCGCTCGCGTTCGACCAGCCCGAGCACCTTGTCGACGTCGAAGCCACCCTCGGTCAGGATGACGGCGCTGCCGGTCGCGAGACGGGGGACCACCAGATTGTGCAGGCTGGCGATGTGGAAGAGCGGGGAAGTGAGTAGATAACGCAGCGGGCTCGGCTTGGAAGCGTCGTACTCACGGCCAGTGAAGGCGGCGCCGATTGCGTCGCTGTAGCGGTGGTAGTCGACGACGGCCATCACGTTGCGGTGCGAGTGGAGTGCGCCCTTGGGCCGACCGCTGGTTCCGCTGGTGAACAGGATGACTGCGGGATCGTCTTCGTCGATATCGGTGCTCGGCACGTCGGAGCCTGCATACTCCGAGATGAGCGCGGGCAGATCCTCTTCCATGGTGAGGACCGTGATGCCTGCCGGCAGTTCGGGAAGCGCGGCGCCGCGCTTGGCGTCGACGACAAGAACCTTCGGACGCGAGAGCTCGATCCCGTGGGTCACCTCTCGCGGAACCCACCAACCGTTGAGACCGACCGCGATCGCGCCGAGCGCCTGCGTCGCGAAGAACGTCATGACCCACTCGGGAGTATTGGCGGCGAGGATGCCCACTCGGTCGCCTTTACGGACCCCGTACTTGTCCCGCAGGGCAGTTGCCAGAGCGGCGACGGAGTCGGCGTGCTCGGTGAACGAGATTCGACGATCGCTGGTGACGAGATAGTCGCCGTCGCCCCAGGCCCGAGATGCCGAGATGAGCTCACCGATGGCGCGACCACGGTTCTTCATCACGGGCATGACGGTGCCGAGAACCTCTTCTTCGACGATCTCGAATGGCCCACCTGGACCAGTGAGGCGTGAGACCGCCTGGTCCAGAAGCAACTGCGGATCTGCGGGGGCAGTCATGGAATGGCCTTTCGTATTGTGGCGCTTTTCACGTCACAAAATCTCACGAGAAAATCATATCTGTGGCGGCGGTTACCACTGAGCGAGACTGGGAGGGTTCAGGCTCTGAGGCGTCGATACGTTCGAGTCGTATCGCAGTTGGAGAAATCGACATTCCGATATCGACTAGGACACAGGACACGATGACGAACACCGCCACCGAAGCATCTTCGAACGCAGCGCTTGCAGCACCCCAGCGCGAGGACGTCGCGCAGATGTTGATCGACCGTCTCGGTGATCAGCACCTGGGCCTGCGGACGCGCACGCAGGACTGGAGCTGGGACGAGGTGGTGCGCGAGAGCGCAGCGCGCGGCTCGCTTGCGAAGTCGCTTCGCGCGCCTGGACCGTTTCACATCGGAGTACTTCTCGAGAACGACCCCGAGTTTCTCTTCTGGCTCGGCGGCGCGGCCTTGACCGGAGCCACGATCGTCGGCATCAATCCGACCAGGCGTGGAGCCGAACTCGAGGCCGAGGTTCGGTACGTGGACTGCCAGCTGATCGTCACCGACAAAGCGGGCTACGAGAAACTGGCCGGCCTGGACCTCGGGCTGACCGAAGACCGTTTTGTCCTTGTCGACGACGCGTCCTACGCGGACAAAATTTCAGCTCACCAGGTCGAGTCACCTCAGATCGACCTCGGCGTCGACGCGTCAACGCTGTTCCTGCTTCTCTTCACCTCGGGCACCACTGGAATGTCCAAGGCAGTGCGGTGCAGCCAGGGGCGTCTGACGCGGTTGGCCTACGCGAACTGCGCCAAGTACGACATCGACCGCGACGACGTCTGCTACTGCTGCATGCCGCTCTTCCACGGCAACGCGTTGATGGCTCTGTGGGCGCCGGCCCTTTCGCAGGGAGCTACGGTCTGCCTCGTTCGTAAGTTCACCGCCTCGGGATTCATGCCGGACGTTCGGTTCTACGGCGCAACATATTTCACCTACGTCGGTAAGGCCTTGGGGTATCTCATGGCGACGCCAGAACTGCCCGACGACATCGAGAACACCCTCACTCACGGCTTCGGGACCGAGGCTTCGCCGGGGGACAAGGCAGAGTTCATCCGGCGTTTCGGTGCACAGCTTTTCGAGGGATACGGTTCGAGTGAAGGTGCCGGTTCGGTCGTACTCGATCCGAACCAACCTGCCGGCGCGCTGGGCCGTCCCGCGAGCGAGAACATCGTCATCGTCGATCCCGATACCCGCGAAGAGCGACCCCGCGCAATTCTCGACGAGCACTCTCACGTGCTGAACCCCGACGAAGCCATCGGCGAGATGGTCGACAAGGCCGGGTCGAAGAAGTTCGAGGGGTACTACAAGAACGAAGACGCGATAGCCGAGAAGATTCGCCACGGTTGGTACTGGACAGGCGATCTCGGCTACGTCGACGAGGCCGGGTTCATCTACTTCGCCGGTCGCAAGGGTGACTGGATCCGCGTCGACGGCGAGAATACGTCGGCTCTGATGATCGAGCACATCCTGCGTCGCCACCCCAAGGTGATTGCAACGGGTGTCTTCGCGGTGCCGGATCCGCGTTCGGGTGATCAGGTGATGGCTGCGATCGAGGTCGCCGATCTCGCCGATTTCGATCCGGTCGAGTTCGCGGCTTACCTTGCCGCGCAGGCGGATTTGGGTACGAAGGCGGCGCCGCGGTTCGTTCGCGTTTCGACGGACCTGCCGGTCACAGGGTCCAACAAGGTGCTCAAGCGTGAATTGCAGGCCGACCGCTGGCGTACCGACGAACCGGTGTTCCACTGGGTGGGCCGTGGCGCCCCCGAATACACGTTGATGACCGAAGCTGACGTGGTGAATCTGGAGAAGGAGTTCGAGACACACGGCCGTTCGCGGTTCCTGTGAGTGGAGTTGCGCTGGTAACCGGCGCTTCCCGGGGGATCGGCCGAGAGTGCGCGCTTGCCTTCGCGCGCGCCGGGTTCGACGTTGCTATTACTGCTCGCACCGTTCGTGAAGGAGAGGGGCGGGCAGCTCCGCGAACGAGGCAGGGCGAGCAAGTGATTCCGGTGCCCGGCAGCCTGGAGACGACGGTCGCCGAGATAGAGGCCTTCGGGGTGCGAGCGCTGGCCGTTCCGATGAACCTGCTCGATCTGGAATCCGTCCGCGGCGCCGGTGAACGGGTGCTGGAGGAGTGGGGACACGTCGACGTGTTGGTGAACAACGCCTACGCACAGACGGTCGGAAACATGGACCGGGTGCTCGACATCGAGATCGACGACGCTCAGGCGATGGTGATCGGGAATTACCTGCACCAACTCGCTCTGGTTCAGGTGATTCTGCCGTCGATGATCAAGAGTGGCAACGGCGTTGTCGTCAACCTGGCATCGGGCTCGGCCACCATGGATCCGCCTGCGCCGCCGGGGGAGGGCGGCTGGGGATTGTCCTACGCTGCCTCGAAGGCGTCGTTCGGACGTATCGCCGGGGCGATCAACTCCGAGTATCGGGGCGCCGGGATCAAGGCGTTCAATCTGAGTCCGGGATTTGTCATTACGGAATCAGGGAAAGCCCGTGGTGGCGCAGACGCGATAGTCGACGCAGGGTTCGCTGCCATACCGGCATCCGTACCGGCTGCAGCGGCGGTGTGGCTTGCAACAGATCCGGATGCGGACCGGTTCCTCGGTCGCGTCGTGGACGGTCCGAAATTGATGGCGACACTGGAGGAAACGGTATGAAGCTCGGCGTAGTCGTTCCGGTCGAATTGGGTCGAAGTGGAGACCCCGATTGGATTCTGCAATTCGCCCGTGCGGCCGAATCGTTGGGTTTCGACGAGATCTCGGCTGTGGAGCACTCGGTGGTCATCGCCGACACCGAGAGTGAATACCCCTATTCTCCGACCGGCAAGTCGCATCTTCCCGATGACTGCGACATCCCGGATCCGCTGGAACTGCTCTCGTTCGTGGCCGGCGCCACAACCACTTTGGGTCTGTCCACCGGAGTTCTGGTGCTGCCCAATCACAATCCGGTAGTGCTTGCCAAGCGCTTGGCGACGCTTGATCGACTTTCGGGTGGGCGCCTGCGCATCTGCCTCGGACTGGGCTGGATGAAGGAAGAGATCGAAGCGTGCGGCGGTGACTTCGAGCGTCGTGGCAAGGTAGCCGACGAGGCAATCGCCGTGATGCGCGCACTCTGGGCAGGCAAGGAAGCGGTCGACTTCGACGGTGATTACTTCTCGTTCAAGGGTGCATACAGCTGGCCGAAGCCTCACCGCGAGTCGGGAGTTCCGCTCTACGTCGGTGGACACAGTCTCGCGGCCGCGAGGCGAGCAGGCCGATTGGGTGACGGTTTCCAGCCGCTGGGACTTGCTGGTGAAGACCTCGACAAGGCCGTTGTAGCGATGAAAGCTGCTGCGGTCAAAGTCGACCGAGATCCCGCCGACGTCTCGCTCGTTCTCGGTGCGACATTGCCCAGACTCGACGAAGCAAAACTCGAGTGGGCTCGCACATTGGGCGCCGATCGAATCGTGCTGTCCGCCAGCCGTCGTGGTACGTCGTTGGAACTGATCATCGACGAGATGGCCGAATGCTCGAAGCGTTTGGGGCTCGGAACGTAAATCCCGTACCTGATCAAGGATGAGCCAGCCCGTTCAGGAGCATCGCGCTGACGAAGGCCGCGTTGTCGGCCGGGCTGTCGGATCGGCGGGTGAAGCACCGCAACAGGAGGGTGTTGGTGATTCCTGCGGCGATGTCCATCGGGCTGCTGATGGTCGACAAGACTCCATTGTCCTGGCCCCGCTGCACAACCGGAGCGATGATCGAGGGAATGTTGAGTTTCTCTTTGAGCGACAGCAGGCTCTCGGGCTCGCCGTAGGTGTCGTGGGCAACGGCAACCAGCAGTGCATCCATGAACTCTGTTTCGTCAGAAGCTAGTTGAGCGCAGCGGAGTAGGAAGTTCTCGATGATCGCGACGTCACCAAGACCGATCAGAATGTCGTCGGCAACGGTTTCTCGCAGTGAGTCCACTCGATTCTGAAGGGCCGCCACCAGAATATGGGGCTTGGTGGGAAACAGTTTGTTCACGGCGGCGCGGGGAACCGCCGCAGTGTCGGCGATGTCGTTGATCTGCGTCATGAAGTATCCGCGCTTGCCGAATTCGCTACGGGCAGCGGCGAGAAAGGCTGCTCGCGGATCACGCGGTAGCGGCCGCGGCGCGGCGGGCTGGTCGATCGGTCCCACAACATCGTCTAGGTGTTGATGGAGACCAGACGTATCGACGACGGCGCCCAATATCGCGAGCAGTGCGTCGGACATCACCTCGGGTGAGACGGAGCGGGAATCTATGCGGCTACGAACGCGGAAGCCGTCGATCAAAGCGTTGACGGTGACAGCGAAGGTCTTGGTGGTGAAAGGCCTTCGAAGTGTTGCGTCGGTTTTCTCGAACAGTGCCTCGTAGGCAGCGGACACGAGTTCGTCGCGTCGACGATATTCGTTTCCCAGAGCGGTGGTGGTTCGCCTGTGTGAGCCCGCAAAAATGTGTGAGAGAAGACTTCTGGCCGTCGACGCTTCGTTGACGAGAGCGTCGAACGCCTCGGTAACCAGGGTGGTGACCGTCGGGCGAAGCGCGTCGTCGTTTGCCATCAACTGTGCGCGCACGGTCTGCTTGACCGTGTCGGCGCTGTGCAAGGTCGATTCGGTGAGGCTGGCGATCACGGCCTCGATGAATTCGGATTTTGTTCGGAATTTGCGGAAGAATGTTGCCTGCGACGCGCCGGCTTGGTTGACGACCTGTTCGCTCCGCAGACCGCGTTCGAGAATGTCTCGAGGAGCCTCGACGAGCGACGTCACGCCTGCATCGATGAATTGCACAGTGGAGGCGTCGTGATCAGTCATCGTCGGTCCTTCGGTCGATCGGCAGTCTCTCCCGCACATAACGGGCAAACGAGACTCTACCGAGGTCAAGGCGCACTCGAGTGGTGTTCTGAGAGTGTTCACTCTCGCTCGAGAGTTCTCCCAGTCAACAAATGGAGTGACCCGGCGACCCCGCTCCGTTTCCATGGGAGTTCGACCGCGCGAAACAAGGCCTGGAAAGTTAGGGACACCACCGATGAAGACTGCCGACTCACCCAGCCTCAGTAGGCGTGAAGTACAGGTGCTGTTGACCTGGATTCGCTGCGACTCGAAAGCCGAAGTCTCCCGTGAGCTGTACATCGCGGAGGGAACTGTGAATACGCACCTTGCGCGTATTCGCGGGAAGTACGACGAAGTGGGCCGGACAGCGCCAACGAAGATGGCGCTGCTTGCTCGGGCTCTTCAGGACGGGTTGATCCGTATCGACGAACTCTGATCGACACGCCAGCTATCTGGTGCGTCGATCCGGAAGTCAGTCGAGGGGGGTGGCGTCCGTTGTCGGTGTCTTGGCGCCAGGAGTCGCTTCGATGTCGAGAACGACCTGGCTGTCGGTGGCATCTTCGGGGAAGACGTACCGGCGCATGGCCCACCACCGGAAGGCCGTCGCCAGCAGGGTTCCGATGATCGATCCGCTGATGAAGTCCGCGAAGTTCTCCATCAACACCGATACCTCGGGTTGACGCAGGTGGAACACGTACCTGGAGGTCCAGAGCGGTACCTGGTTGATGGCCAAACCGATACCGGCGACGATGAAGAACAGGGCAGCCTCGTGATGGCGCTGTCTACCACCGCGCTGAGCGAACGACCACTCGCGGTTCAGGACGTAGGACAGAACCGTTGCGATCAGGACCGCGAGGATGTTGGCCGTCACCGGGTGCTGAGGCAGAACCGTCCACTTGATGCCGAAGAACAGCACCGTGGTGACGATGAAGGCGATGCCGCCGACCACCAGGAACTTGAGCATTTCTGCGTGCGGCAAGACGCGCACGAGAACCCGCTCAGGAAGCCTATTGACCATCTTTTCGACAAACGCCATTGTTCGAGGCTAACCCTGAATACAGCCGACGGCACAAATCGTCGACGCACGTGTCGGCCAGATCATCAGAATCCGTACCCGAGAATTGCCGGCTTCGATGTGCTGAACGCGAAGTCGAGATTCCGGATTTCCTGCGAATCAGTTGCCTGGAGTCGGTGCGCCGCAGCAAAGGCCTTGGCCTGGTGCTCGCCCAGGTACAGGCTGCTCAGAACGTCGGCGGGCATCGTGATCGCGGGCTCGGCGTCGGTGGCCGTGCACGTGGCTTTGCCTCCCTTGACCTGAAGTGCAAAAGTTCCGCCCGCGCTCAGGAAAGGATCTTCGACCTTGATGACGGTGTCCAGGTCAGCAGCGTATTCTCGAGCTTCGAGCGCCGCGGGCACGTCCATGATGCGAAGCCACAGACGATCGGAACGCGTGGTTGTCCTGGCGAGGCGGTAGTCCGTCAGCATCAGCCGTAGGGGATCGGCGGGATGCTGGCGTGTCTCGATCCGGGTGACGAGGTCGAGCCCGCAGATCGTGCGCCACAGCGCCGCGTGCGCATCTTCGGTGATCGTCACGAACTCGTCGATCCGGGCGATGCTGTCGCGGCCCTCGCTCGTGTGCCGGTAAGCGATGTATCCGTCCGCGTGTGTCAGAAAGAACAGTCCGGAGGCTCCGTCACGATCCTCGGACGGGTCGGCGAACATGTGATCCCACAGTGGTTGCGGACGGACCTGCGCGCCGGGAGTCTGCAGTCGCCAGCGGTCGTAGATCTCGGGAAGAAGCGTCGTGGCAGCCTTGACGTCGACAATCGACACACCGCCGTTGTCGGGCACCTCCGGGCGGAACTGCGCGAAGCGTCGATCGAGGGTGATGCCCTCGCTGACGGTGGCCGGGCCGTATCCGAAGCGGTTGTAGATGCCGGCCTCGCTGGCCGTCAGTGCTGCAAGCGGCGCACCGGTCGACTCGATATGGGCGTGAAGTGCAGTGAACATCGAGCGTAGGACGCCGCGGCGACGATGAGTCGGGGCGACGGATACCCAGGTGATCCCGCGCGTGGGGAGTTGGCGTCCGCCGGGCACGGTGAATTCCATGTCGATCTCGATGGCCACGCCGACAGGTACGTCACCGTCGACGGCAAGGATGATGTCCTCGGGCTTGTAGAGCGCCTTTGTCAGCTCGCTGACCGCGGGAGACGGATGAAAACCGAACCCCACCGAGTCGAGTAGTTGGAGAGCCGGCCAGTCACTCTCGGTAGCGGTGCGGATGGTGATCTTGTTTTCGGGGCTCACGTATATCGACTCTGGCATAGATTGCACGAAGACGCACATGAATATCGGAGCCGACGTTTCTGCACCGACTCCCAGGGGTACCGCCCGACGGACCAGTCCTGCGGCACGGAGAAAAACCGATACGGAGAAAACACTGTGGCGATCACCGACATCAAAGAATATGCCCACCTCACCGAGGAAGACGTCGAGGCGCTCGGGCGTGAACTGGACGCCATTCGGGTCGATATCGAGGAGAAGCGCGGCGCGCACGATGCTCGATACATCCAGCGGACAATCGCGTTTCAACGCTCTCTGATGGTGGCCGGCCGCATCGTCTTGTTCGCCAGCAAGAAGAAGCCCGCCTGGATTCTGGGGACTGCGCTCCTGGGGGTCGGCAAGATCATCGAGAACATGGAACTCGGCCACAACATCATCCACGGCCAGTGGGACTGGATGAACGATCCCGAGATTCACTCGAGCAACTGGGAGTGGGACAACACCTGCCCGTCCTCGGGATGGAAGCACTCGCATAACTTCACTCATCACAAGTTCACCAACATCGTCGGTCTGGACAACGATGTGGGTTACGGAATCATGCGCGTCACTCGTGATCAGAAGTGGCACGCCGACTATCTCTTTCAACCGATCACGAATTTTGTGCTCGCGACACTGTTCGAGTGGGGCGTGGCACTGCATCACCTGGAAACGGACAAACTCCGCAAGGGTGAGGTGAAGTGGTCCGAGAAATCGGACATGGCCAAGGACGTCGGAAAGAAGATCGCGCGGCAGGTGACAAAGGATTACATCCTGTTCCCCGCTCTTACCGGCCGGGCGTGGAAGACCACGTTGACGGCGAACGTCGTTGCGAACCTCATCCGAAATTACTGGAGTTACGCCGTCATCTTCTGCGGGCACTTCCCCGACGGTGCCGAGAAGTTCACGCTCGAGGAATTCGAGAACGAATCGCGCGCTCAGTGGTACCTACGGCAGATGCTGGGCTCCGCCAACTTTCACGCCGGCCCGGTCATGGCCTTCATGAGCGGCAACCTCTGCTATCAGATCGAGCATCACTGCTTCCCGGATCTGCCGAGCAACCGGTACTCGGAAATTGCGGTGCCGTTGCGCGACCTGTGTGACAAGTACGACCTCCCGTACACGACCGGGCCGCTGTGGAAGCAGTACGGATTGACTCTGCGCACCATCTGGAAGTTGTCGCTGCCCAACAGGTTTCTCTCGGCATCCCAGGACGACGCTCCGGAGACGCACTCGGAGTTGAAGTTCCGTATCCGAGGCGGAATCAAGGAAGTGTTCGGCGTCGATCCGCAGACCGGTAAGCGGCGTGGCTTGCGAACAGCGATCGCAATGGTCTCGAGCTGATCAGTCAGCGCTTGTGCGCCATTGAACGAACCACGAGATCACCGGTCGACTGGATTGCCTGCACCAGCACGATCAAGATCACGACTGCGACGAACAGCACCGGTGTGTTGAATCGTTGGTAGCCGTACTTGATTGCGAAGTCGCCGAGTCCACCGGCGCCGATGGCACCTGCCATGGCTGAGAAACCGATCAGCATCACCGCAGTCAGGGTTGCTCCGGCTACAAGTCCTGGAACTGATTCGGGTAGTAGCACTTTGGTGATGATGTCCTTGTCGGTGGCGCCCATGGACCGTGCTGCCTCGACGCGCCCGGAATCGACCTCACGCAAGGCGTTCTCGACGACGCGGGCGAAGAAGGGCACCGAACCGATGGTCAACGGCACGATCGCTGCCGTGGCGCCGAGCGCTGTTCCGACGATCGCCCTCGTTGCCGGGATGAGGAGGACCAACAAGATGACGAACGGCAGCGAACGGCCGATGTTCACCACGGTGCCCAGAACCGAATTGAGGACGCGGTTGGGACGGATTCCGTCGGGAGCGCTCGCGTGCAACAGAACTCCGAGCGCAATACCGATGATGATGGTGAGCACGAACGAGACGCCGACCATGTAGAGCGTGTCGAGTAGGGCTTCCCATGCTTCGCCCAGGGAATCCTGCCAGGACGTCTTGTTCATGAGAACGTCACCTTCACTCCGCGCTGCGAAAGATGTTCTTCGACAGACTTTCTTGTCTCTTCGTTGCTGGTGAGTCCGGTGTGCGAGGCGAACTCCACGCGAAGGCGACCGACCTGATGAGTGCCGATGTTCTCGATACCTCCGGAGATCACCGTGACGTCGACGTCGAGATCTCGCGAAAGTTGGGAAATCACGGGCGAGGTGGACAGTGAATCGACAAAGGTGAGGAGTGCGGGAATTCCGGTCGGGGTAGTTCGCACCGTTCCGGTCGGCAGTAGTGCCTCGCCGAGTGGCGATCCCGGGTCCGCGACCAGTTCGGTGAGAGTTCCCTCGTCGACGATGCGGCCCTGATCGATCAAAGCGGCGCGGTGGCAGATCCGTCGAACCACGTTGAGCTCGTGGGTGATCAGAACAATGGTGACACCGAGTCGTCGATTGAGATCGGCGAGTAGATCGAGGATCGAATCGGTTGTGTCCGAGTCGAGGGCGCTAGTGGCTTCGTCGCACAGGAGGACATCGGGAGAAGCCGCCAAGGCCCTCGCGATCCCGACCCGTTGTTTCTGTCCGCCGGACAGTTGCGAAGGGAAGGCGTCACGTCGGTCTTCCAGGCCGACCAACTCGATCAGCTCGTCGACGCGGGCACGGCGATCTGCCCGCGAGTATCCCGCCACTTCGAGAGGAAAGGCGATGTTGGCGGCGACCGAGCGGGAGTGAAGCAAGTTGAAATGCTGGAACACGACACCGATCCGCTTGCGTGTGTCGCGCAGTTGCGCTGGGCTCAGCGCAGTCAGATCAGTGTCGCCCAACAGAATCCGGCCGCTGGTCGGGCGTTCGAGCAGGTTGAGGCAACGCAGCAAAGTCGACTTGCCCGCGCCGCTCTTGCCGATGATGCCGAAGATTTCACCGTCTTCGATTTTCAGGGACACGGAATCGAGTGCATGCAGAACTTTTGTGCCGCTGCGGTATTCCTTGGAGACCGATTCGATCGAGAAGACCATGACGGGTCTCGATCAGGTGGCGCTGGCCGGAATGACCGAGCCCTGGTAGGTCTGCTCGATGAACGTCGCGACGTCGGCGGACGTCAATGCCTCGGCCAACTTCTGTACTCGCGCATCGTTTTCGAGCGAGGTGCGTACGGTCAGGACATTGGCGTACGGGTTGCCCTCGGCCTTCTCGAGCACCAGGGCGTCCTTGGCCGGGTTGAGACCACCTTCGATTGCGTAGTTGCCGTTGATGATTGCGAGATCGACATTTCCGTCGTCGAGCGTGCGCGGAAGCTGCGGGGGATCGACCTGGGTGAACGTGAGTCCCTTGGGGTTGTCGATGATGTTCTTCTCGCTGATCTGCGTGATGTCCGTGCCGGGCGCGCCCAACTGCTGATCCAGCTTGATCAATCCGGCCTGCTGCAGCAGGTACAGCCCACGGGCGAAGTTCGTGACGTTGTTCGACAGCGCCACCGTTGCGCCTTGGCGTAGGTCGGCCACGTTGGTGACCTTCTTGGAGTATGCACCGAGCGGCTCGACGTGGACTTTCGCCACTGCGACCAGGTCGTCGACACCCTTCTCCTTCGACCACGATTCCTGATACGGCACGTGCTGGAAGAAGTTGGCATCGGTGTCGCCGGCTTCGAGCACCTCGTTGGCGTCGAGGTCGCCGGTGATCTCGCTGACCTCGATCTTGGTGTCGCCGAGCAGGCCCTTTTCTTCGACGAACTTCAGGATCTCGGCATGCGGAACCGAAGAAGCGACGACACGAAGGGGCGCGTTGGCGTCGGAGGAGCTGTCGCTCGAGCACGCTGCGACGGTTCCGACTGCGACGGCGGCCACTGCGAAGGCAGCGAGGAATCTTCTGGTGCGCGAGCGTGACATGTGAATCTCCAAGACATAGCCGAACGCACGCCGAGATGGCGTGACAGTTGCTGAACGCTAGCCCGGTAAACCTCCCGTGAGGAGATACAGAATCACCGCGATTTTTTCATGTACCTATTATCCGAGCAGGATGACCGGAACGTCCTCGGCGAAATCGACTACCAATTCGCGACGCGAGAACAGCCAGGTGCCGTCGACCTTTTCGAAGCTGTCCTGGTAACGGATCTCGATCCGGTTGTCCCGGTGGCCGTCGCCCCTCGGATAGATGTGGTGAGCGGAGCAGTAGGCCTCACCGTGTGCGGTGGTGGGGCTGTCGAGGTCGAGGATCTGCTGCTCGACGATGTGCCGCGTCGAGTGCAGATGTGAGACGGCATCGACCACGGAACTGCTGACGACGGAGTTTCCACGTATCTCCGTCGGCGCATCGGTTCCGTTCAGTGCCGGCGGCAAGACGAATGCCGCATCGTCGGTGAAGAGAGCGGCAAGTGCGGTGGTGTTTCGGCGGTCGACGGCCTGTGCATACCTGGCGGCCAAGTCGGTGAGAGCGACGCGATCCGAGGAGTCCATGCGCATATCTCACCCTATGTGACGCCGCTCATGTTTCGGCTTCCCGCTCATCGAGACATTCACAGCGCCCACCTGGGCATCTGGTTAGCGTCCAGGCCAGGAGTTGCCAGCCATGAATGCCATAGGAGAAACAGCGATGGATCTGAGGGAATCGCCCGAGCAGCAGGAGCTCCGCAAGGAGTTGCGCGCGTACTTCGCGGCGCTGCTGCCGGAAGAGAAGCGTCGCGCGGCCGGCGAGCAAGGTGTGGGCGGCGAGTACTTCCGCGAGATCGTGAAGTTGCTGGGCAAGGACGGCTGGCTCGGCATCGGCTGGCCGAAGGAATTCGGTGGACAGGGACGCTCCATCGAGGAGCAGTTCGTGTTCTTCGACGAGGTTCAGCGCGCGGGACTGCCGTTCCCCTTCGTGACCGTCAACACCGTCGGCCCGACGTTGATGAAGTACGGCACCGAAGAGCAGAAGGAACGTTTCCTGCCCGGCATTCTGGCCGGCGACATAGTCTTCGCCATCGGATACACGGAGCCCGAGGCCGGCACCGACCTCGCGTCACTCAAAACTCGTGCGGTTCTCGACGGTGACGAGTGGATCGTCGACGGCAACAAGATCTTCACCAGTGGCGCCAATACTGCCGACTACGTGTGGCTGGCCTGCCGCACCGACTCGGATGCCCCCAAGCACAAGGGCATCTCGATCCTGATCGTCCCCACCGCGGACGCAGGCTTCGAGTGGTCACCGATCAACACTGTCGGCGGCTTGATGGTGACGTCCACGTACTACTCCGGAATTCGCGTCCCGTCGAAGGACGTTGTCGGTGAGGTCAACGGAGGCTGGCAGCTTATCACCGCGCAGCTCAACCACGAGCGAATCGGCCTGGCGGCCATCGGTGGCCGTACCTACGGTCTGTGGAACCTGGTCCTGGACTGGGCCAAGGAAAACGGCGCCATCAACATCCCCTGGGTCCAGCAGGATTTTGCGCGCACTCACGCCAAGCTCGAGGCCATGCGACTGCTGAACTGGAAGATGACGGCCGCCGTCGCACAGGACACGCTTTCCGGAGCCGACGCCGGTGCCACCAAGACGTACGGCACCGAGACTCATGTCGACGTCTATCGCACCCTGCTCGGAATTCTCGGCTCCGCCGGACGCATCCGCCCCGAGTCGTCGGGCGCTTTGCTGGCCGGTCAGATCGAGCAGATCTCGCGTCAGGGTGTCGTGAACACCTTCGGCGGCGGCGTCAACGAGGTTCTGCGTGACATGGTCGGCACCATCGGGCTCGGCTTGGTTCGCGAAAAGAGGGTCAAGTGAGCGATATTTCGGCGCAACTCGACGCTTTTGTCGGCCAGACTCTGGTTCCCACTACCTGGGGGCCCGACGAGGTCAACATCCCCATGATCCGGCATTGGGCCGAGACCATGGGCGATACCAACCCCGTTTACCTCGACGACGACGCCGCCCGCGCCACCGGACGCGACGGCGTCGTCGCTCCCGCTCAGATGCTCCAGGTCTGGATCATGCGGACGTTCACCGACAAGATGGCGGGCAACGACCCCTCGCCGGTGTGGACCGATCTGATCGCCACCCTCGACGCAGCCGGTTACACCTCCGTCGTGGCCACCGATTCCGATCAGGAGTTCTTCGCCGAACTGCGCCCAGGCGATCGCGTGAACTACACCGAGGTCATCGAGTCGATTTCGCCGGAGAAGAAGACCGGTCTTGGCGTCGGACACTTCGTGACGACGCTCAAGACCTACCGCAACGGTGACGACCAGGTTGTCGGCACCCAGCGGTGGCGGACGCTGCGGTTCAAGCCTCAGGAATCTGCTGCGCCCGAGGCTCCTCGTGCGCTGCGTCCGCGTCCGGCTCTCAACGCGGACAACGCTTTCTGGTTCGAAGCCGCCAAGGAGCACCGTCTGGTGATCCAGCGCTGCACGTCCTGCAAGACGTTGCGTCATCCCACCGGCCCGATGTGCGGGGAGTGCCAGTCACTCGAGTGGGACACGATCGACGCGTCGGGCCGGGGCACGGTGTACAGCTTCGTGGTCAATCACCACCCCAAGATCGACGCGTTCGACTACCCACTGATCGTTGCGGTCGTCGAACTCGAAGAGGGAACCCGATTGATCGCCAACATGGTGGGCATCGCGCCCGAAGATGTCGTGGTCGACATGCCCGTGGAACTTGACTGGATCGACGCCGACCCGGATCTGACGCTTCCCGCGTTCCGGCCGGCCGTACGCGAGGAGCACTGATGGACTTCAATTTCAGCGAAGAGCAGGAAGCAATTCGCGCACTGGCCGACGAGGTCTTCACAAGCAAGGCGACGATCGAACGCACCAAGGAGATCGAACTCTCCACTGAGCGCGTCGACCGTGAACTGTGGCGTGAACTCGCGAGCACCGGGCTGCTCGGAATCGCACTGCCGGAGGAGTTCGGCGGCGGCGGGCTCGGATTGTCGGAGCTGTACGCGCTGCTCGAACAGCAGGGACGTCACGTTGCGGCCGTGCCGATCTGGGAGACGACCCTTGCGGCACTGGCTGTCAACGAATTCGGCTCAGATTCCCTTCGCGCCGAACTCCTTCCGGGAGTTGCCGATGGCAGTCGATTCCTGACCGTCGGTCTCGAAGAGTTCGGTCCGTATACGGGCGGCGACCCACTGACCACGGCTGAGCAAGATGCCGAGGGCAATTGGACCGTGACTGGTGAGAAGGCAGTAGTGCCGATGGCTCACATCGCGAACCTCGCCCTCGTCTCGGCAACCACGTCCACCGGTACGGCATTGCTGCTGGTGGACCTCAGTGCCGAAGGAGTGACGCTCGAACAGACGCAGTCCACCAACTGGGAGATCTGTGCCAACGTCACCTTGGCCGGAACGCCGGCGCAACTCATCGGCGCGGCCGACGGAACCACGGTTCCGTGGCTGATCGACCGAGTCGAGCTGGCATTGGCCGCAATTCAATGGGGCGTCGGATCGGGCGCTGTGGCACAGGCCGTCACGTACCTGAACGGCCGCAAGCAGTTCGGCCGTCCGCTGGCGACCTTCCAGGCCGTCAATCATCAACTCGCTGACTGCTACATCGATCTCGAAGCGATGCGCGTAACACTGTGGCAGGCTGCCTGGCGCATCTCCGAGGGACTGGATCTCGGCACCTCGGTACTGGTCGCCAAGTGGTGGGCCACCGACGGCGGACAGCGCGTCGTGCATCGCACCACGCACGTCCACGGCGGCATGGGCGTCGACACCGACTACCCGGTTCACCGTCACCTGCTGTGGGGTAAGCAGATTGCCGCCACCCTCGGGGGTTCCAGCTCCGACCTCGCGCGACTGGGTGCGCAGCTCGCATCCGGTGTGGAGGTGCTCGCATGACCGTTCTCACCGGTCGCAGCTACGCGGACATCATGGTCGGAGAGGCATTGCCCGAGTTGGCAATCCCGCTGACGCGTACGTTGATCGTCGCCACCGCAATTGCCACCCGCGATTTCCAGGACGTGCACCACGACCCGAGCCTGGCCCAGGAGCGCGGCTCCAAGGATGTCTTCATGAACATCCTCACGAGCAACGGTCTCGTTGGCCGTTACGTCACGGACTGGGCCGGATCTGCATCGACTCTGCGCCGCATCGCCATTCGTCTCGGCGCGCCCAACTACCCGGGTGACACCATGACGATGACCGGTGAGGTCGTGTCCAAGGAAGACGGAGTGGTCGTGGTCAAGGTGCAGGGTGCAAACAGCCTCGGCAACCATGCATCCGGCACCGTCGCAGTCGCTTTCAAGGAAGAGGAGAGGCCCTGATGGCGATCAGCCCACTCTCGGGAGCCGCCGCCATCGTCGGCATCGGATCCACCGAGTTCTCCAAGAACTCCGGCCGCACTGAACTGCAGTTGGCGTGTGAGGCCATCGTGGCCGCGCTCGCTGACGCCGGTATCGATCCGTCCGAGGTAGACGGACTGTCCACCTATACGTCGGAGACCAACGGCGAAGCCATCGTGGCTCGCAACTGTGGCCTCGGTGAGCTGAAGTTCTTCTCGCGCATTCACTACGGTGGCGGCGCTGCGTGTGCCACGGTGCAACAGGCCGCTATGGCAGTTGCGACGGGTGTTGCCGACGTAGTGGTCTGCTACCGCGCCTTCAACGAGCGCTCCGGTGTGCGCTACGGCCTTGGCCAGCACGATCGACCGATGGACAGCACGGCCGACCGCGCTGCATATGCGTGGATGACTCCTCAGGGATTGTCGACTCCCGCTCAGTGGGTCGCGATGTTCGCCCGTCGATACATGCACCAGTACGGTGCGACGAGTGAGGACTTCGGACGAGTTGCAGTGGTGGCGCGCAAGCACGCCGCCAACAACCCGGCTGCTTGGTTCTACGAGCGTCCGATCACACTCGAGGACCATCAGAACTCGCGGTGGATCGCCGAGCCGCTGCACCTGCTCGACTGCTGCCAGGAAACCGACGGCGGCCAGGCGCTGGTCATCGTCTCTGCCGAGCGCGCAAAGGATCTGGCCAACAAGCCCGTCGTCATCAAGGGCGCCGCTCAGGGCAGTAGCAAGGATCAGCACATGATGACCAGCTACTACCGTCCTGACATCTCCGGTATTCCGGAGATGGGCCTAGTTGCTCGTCAGCTGTACGGCCAGAGCGGCCTGACCCCTGATGACATCAACGCAGCGATCCTGTACGACCACTTCACCCCGTTGGTGCTTCCCCAGCTCGAAGAACTGGGCTTCTGCAAGCCAGGCGAGGCCAAGGACTTCATCCGCGAAGGCAACCTCGAGATCGGTGGACGCCTGCCGTCCAACACTCACGGGGGTCAGATCGGCGAGGCATACCTGCACGGCGTCAACGGAATTGCCGAAGGTGTGCGATTGGTCCGAGGCACGTCGACCAATCAGCCCGAGGGCGTCGAAAACGTGTTGGTCACAGCCGGAACGGCAGTACCCACCAGCGGTCTCGTTCTCGGCGCTGTTTGAGAGAGGAAATGACAGTGACAACTTCGGAAGCTGCGAAGACCGCCGGCGATTGGCGCGGAGCCGATCTCGGGGCCCGCACCGTCTCGTACACCGAGCGCGACGCGATCCTGTACGCACTTGCCTTGGGCGCCAAGGCAACCGAGCTGGACCTCGTCTTCGAGGATCAGCTTCGGGTACTGCCGACCTTTGCTCTGACGCTGGCGCAGTGGGCCCCTGACGCGCTGGGGTCAGCGGGAGCCTTCGACACCAAGACGGCGCTCCACGGCTCGCAAGAGCTGAAAGTGCTTGCCCCGCTGCCGCGTAGCGGTGACGTGACCTTGAAGGCTTCGGTCGGCGAGGTGTGGGACAAGGGTGCGGCTGCGGTGTTCGAGGTCAGGGTGGAGTGCGAATACTTCGTCGCGACCTGGTCACTTTTTGCTCCCGGTGCCGGTGGATTCGGCGGAGAACGTGGACCCTCACGTCCGGCGGAGCCGACGGGCGAGCCTTCGCTCACCGGTGTGCTGACCACCGCGGAGAATCAGACAGCGATGTACCGCCTGCTGGGCGACAAACACCACATCCACATCGATCCCGAGGCTGCGGCGCGGATCAACCAGCCGCGTCCGATCATGCACGGACTGTGCACGTTGGCCGCCAGCACGCTCGAACTCGCTCGGGTCGCCGGAGTGCATCCGGCAGACCTCGTCAGCCTCGACGGCCGATTCGCTGCGGCAATCCATCCGGGTGAAGCGCCGTCCATCGTTGCGTGGGGAACTCCCGACGACCTGGCGTTTCAGGTCAACAAGGGTGATCAGGTGGCGATTTCCGGTGCACGAGTGAGCTTCTCCACTCACTAGTCCCTCCATACTCAACTGCGGGGTGCTTGACCTCTCGTCGCACCCCGCAGTTGTTCGCACGAAGAAATCAGCCCCTGAGCGCATTCGCTCAGGGGCTGCTTTGTGAGTGATTCAGTCCTGATGGGTCGCCATGTAGCGAGCCGGGTATTCGCCGCCGCCGTGGACGGCGATGTCGGCACCGTTCACGTACGAGGAGAGTGGGCTCGCCAGGAACAGGCAGGAGTTGGCGATATCGGTCGGCACGGCCATACGCTCCATCGGAATGGTCCTGGTGACAGCAGCGCCGCCGTCGGCACCGTAGACCTCGGCGGCTGCCTCCGTGCGGATCAGGCCCGTGGTGATGTGGTTGATCCGGACCTTGGGCGCCCATTCGAGGGCCAACGCCTTGGTCAGGACGAGGAGGCCCGCCTTGGCTGCGCTGTACGCCGCGGTTCCGGGCTGCGGATCGATTGCCGAGACGCTGCCGATGTTGATGATGGCACCGCCGTCGTCCTGCGTCTGCATCACTGCGTTGGCAGCCTGGGCAACGTTGAAGGGCGCCAACAAGTTCAGTGCCACGATCTTCTCGACGAAGCGGGGCGACACCGTCGCAGCATCGGCGTCGGGGGAGCCGCCGGCGTTGTTGACGAGGACGTCCAGACGGCCGAAGCGCTCGACGGCGTCCTGGACGAGGGCTGCGGCGTCGGCGGGGTCACGGACGTCCGTGGCGCGAAAGGCTGCGCTACGACCGTCGGCCGTGGGCAGAGTTTCGGGTTCGTTGCGGCCACAGACCAGCACGTTCGAACCCGCGGCGAGGAAGGTTTCGGCGATGACGAAGCCGATGCCTTTGGTGCCGCCGGTGACGATCACCGAGCGTCCGCTGAAATCGACGGGGTTGGGCAGTGTCACGGTGGAGCCTTCCTGGTGCAGTGCCGAGCTGAATTGCCGCCCAATGTGATTGACGCGACACAGTCGCACACCTTAGGGTCAAGCAAGTGCTTGGTTGTTTTGTAGGTCGAGTGTAGACGACAAACACCGGCAGTCACCAGAATCGACCGGTCGCTCTCGCAAAAGGGCCCCGCACGTCGACGGACATTGGAGTAGTCACATGGGCAAGCTCGAAGGCAAAGTCGCACTCATCACGGGTGCGGGTCAGGGAATCGGGCAGGGGATCGCCCTGGCCTTGGCCAAAGAGGGCGCCGTGATCGCCGTTGCCGGCCGTACCGAATCCAAGTTGCACACCACCTGCGGACTGCTGGCTGACATCGGTGCACGCGGAGAGGCAGTGGTCTGCGACGTCAGCAAGAGGGACGACATCACCGCCGCCGTGGACCGTACCGTCGAACTGTTCGGCGGAATCGACATCCTGGTCAACAACGCCAACGACTGTAAGCCCGGCCCGCTCTTGAGCGTGCTCGACGAAGACTTCGAGCGTTCCTTCGCGACGGGCCCACTCGCCACCCTGCGCATGATGCAGGCGTCGTACCCGCACATGAACAGTCGAGGGGGCGGCGTCATCATCAACATGGTCACCTCGGCGGCCGTGCGCTGGGACGCCAGCAACTACGGCGCCTACGGGTCCATCAAAGAAGGAATGCGCTCGTTGACCCGCGCCGCAGCCTGCGAATGGGGCAAGGACAACATTCGAGTTCTCAACGTCGCCCCGCACGCCAAGACCCCCGCGTTGCAGTGGTGGATGGACAAGAATCCGGAAGAAGCGGCGGCTTTTGTCGCGGGTATCCCGCTGGGTCGCGTCGGAGATCCCGAGACCGACATCGGTCGTGCCGTCGTCTTCCTCGTCAGCGAAGACGCCGGGTACCTTACGGGCGCAACGATCCCGCTCGACGGCGGTCAGTCGCGCTGGGGCTGACCGCCATCGACTCGGTCAGGTCATCACGGCGCCGCCGTCGACGGCAATCGTCTGCCCGGTGACGTTGCGAGCCTTGTCGCTGAGCAAGAACGCGACCATTTCGGCGATGTCTCCGGGCGTCTGGGCTCGACCCATCGGAACCATCTGGGCGACAAAAGAATCGAAGACGTCAGCATCGGAAACATCTGCGAGCGAGGGATCGCGTCGGCGCAGTTCCTTGATGGTTCGAAGCCACATGTCGGTGAGGATCAGTCCGGGCATGACGGTGTTCGAACGGAGTCCTCGAGTCGCGCCGATCCTGGCGACGCTGTGACTCATCTCGATCACGGCGGCCTTCGACGGTCCGTAGTGCGCGAGCATGTCACCGCCCAAGCGGGCACCGATCGACGCGATGTTGACGATCGCTGCCGGACCCTCGGTTCTACTCACGAATTCGCGGCACATCAGGAAGCTGCCCTTGGTGTTCACTGCAAAGGTGTTGTCCCACTGGTCTTCGGTGATCTCGAGGAACGGCGTGAAGACGCCGATGCCGGCACCGTTGACGAGCGCAGTCGGACTTCCGATCGACGCAGCCACGTCGAACGCGTTCTTGACGTCACCTTCACGCCGAACATCGCATCGTGCCGTGTGGACTGCTACGCCAAGGCTTTCCAGGCGTGCTGCGGTGTCGGCGAGTGCAGCCTCTTCGATGTCGAGGAGAAGCAGGGTGCCGAAGTCCTCCGCAAGGCGCTCGGCAATAGCGGCGCCCAACCCGGCAGCTGCGCCGGTGACAATGGCTACGGGCGCGCTCACGGCAGGTGCGTTTCGAGCAGTGGGGCAAGCAGTTCGGCTGCGCGCGCCGCCGTGATGACCTCGCTCGGGTCCACCTTGGTCACGACTTTCGAAGCAGAATCTTCGTAGACATGCTCACCGATGAGTCGCCCCTGCTCGTCGTACGGCCAGACGAATGCCAAGGTCCGACGCACGAGATACCAACCGTCGGGGTCGATATCCGAGGGTTGTTCGGGGCCGGGGGCGGTGGGCGTGGATCCACCCGATTCGTGCACCGCGCCGAACACCCCGTCTCCCAGAATCGATCCTGGGACGAATTGACTGAAGAGGGTCTCACCCGAGAACCCGCTGTCGGAGACCGCGAAGTCGGACTGTCCGGTCCACATGACAAGGGTGTCCGTCTCGGCGAGTGACTGGTAGAAGTTGGTGACGGCGTCCATACCGTCCAGAACAATCGACTGCCCGTCTTCGAACAACCGGTAGACGGGTTCTTCGACGGTCATGTCGGGCGAGAGGATTTCCTTGTAGCGACCGGAGACCTCGAGCAACGCGTGGCGCCGGTAGTTTCGGAGGATCTTCTGGTGCCGCGGATTGTCGATGGTTTCCAATTGCTTTTCGACGCCATCCATCATGTGGACGAATTCGTGCTCGTACTTGCTCATCACATCTCCTGGTTTCGCAGATTCGGCGGGCTGTCCGGATCTGCGCCAACTGTGACCTGGCGAGGCATTCGCTGTACATGTAGAACTTCGTTCGACAATTGCCGGTTTGCTTAACTCTGCTGTTCAGATACCGTGATGGTCATCACTTTGTCGGTTAGCGACCGCCGAAAACAACCGAATGGACGGTAATGAAGAAGACGAGAAGAGGCGAAGATCTGAATCTGCGCTTGGTGTCCTCATTGCTCGTCGTCGTGACGGAAGGGCACTTCGGGCGAGCAGCAGATCGGCTGTTCGTCACCGCGCCCGCCCTCAGTCAGCAGATTCGCCGACTCGAGGAACAGGTGGGTGTCGAGTTGGTTGATCGCAGTTCGCACCCGGTGGTGCTCACCGCCGCGGGCGAGGTGTTTGTCGCGGATGCGCGACCCGCTCTCGATTTCGCCATTCGCGCGATGAACGGACTCGATGCGCTCGAGCGTCGGCGGGCCCGGAGATTGAGGATCGGATTCATCAATGGGGCTGCTGGAAGTTTGGGGCGTGCGGTGATCGATTCGTTGCACGCGGAGGTGGAACTGGTCCAATTGGATTGGTCCCAACAGGTTTCGGCGGTAGCGAGCGCGACCGTCGACGCGGCATTCGTGCGTCCACCGCTGCCGGTGCTCGACGGTGTGGTGCTCGAACGGATCGGCGTCGAGCCGCGGGTTGTGGCCCTGCCCCGGGGGCACCGGCTGGCGGGCCGTACGAGCATCGAGATTTCTGAAATAGATGGGACAGTGCAGGTTTCAAGTGACGGCGCACCACCCGAATGGGTGAAATGGTGGTCGGTGGACCCACGCCCCAGTGGTGTGCCCGTCCGGTACGGCCCCTCTGTCCGCACGATGGACGAAGCGCTCGAGGTTGTCGCCAACGGTCGAGCGGTGGTGATAACGGCAGCAACGATCGCCGAGTACTACACCCGCTCGGATATCAGTTTCGTGCGAATCTCCGACATCGAGCAATGTTCGATCGATCTGTGTACCCGCGAGGGCGACAGCAGTCCGGCAGTGATCGAGCTACGCAAAGCTGTTTCAGCCCTCGGTGCCGACAGGTGATTGCCGTGTCCTGATGTGATGCGCATGTACTCGGATGAAATGCGCATTCTTGCCGTCTTCGTTTTAGTCGGTTAGACTAAAACTATGAAAACGATCAGCACGGCACTTGAAATCGTCGAGGCAGCACGAGTTTCGGCCGATGTGTTCGGAGGAGTCTCCAGTGATCTCGACTCCCGCCGTGCTGCACAGCGTCGTTTTCATCGGCTTGCCTCCGCCATTCATCCGGACCGGGTGAAGCCCGAAGATCGGGTGCGGTACTCGGCCGCGGCGTCCCGATTGAACGAGCTTTACCGGAGTTGGACGGAGGAGTCCGAGCCGGCGGATTCTCGGCCCGCTTATATCGGAGAGCGGGGAGAGTACGCGTTGGGTGGACTGGTAGCGCGCGGGTCGGTCGCCAACCTGTACCGGTCCGATGCCGGTGTCGTACTCAAGATTCCGCGAAACCCTCGGTCGAACTCGATGATCGAGGCCGAACGGAATGTGTTGACGGACATCGAGAATTCGTCCGACGTCGGTTGGGCAGCCCCGTACTTCCCGCGGTTGATCGATCGAATCACCCATGTGGATGCCGGCACGAGACGTCAGATCGACGTGCTCGACGATCTGACTGAAGGTTTTGTGAGTCTCGCCGACGTTCGCGCCGCATATCCAGGTGGCCTCGATCCACGGGACTGGGCCTGGATGCACCGACGGCTACTTCGGGCTCTAGCGGCAGCGCACGCTACTGGTTGGGCGCACACCGCGATCACTGCGGACAACGTGCTGATCGAGCCTGATCGGCATGGGGTTGTGCTGGTCGGGTGGTCCTTTGCCACCCGCACGGGCAACCGCCCGGTGGCGACGATCGGTTCCGATCGTGATTCCTACCCACCGGAACTCGGCGAAGCAGCTTCGTCGGCTTGGGACATCTACATGGCTCATCGCTTGATGCTCCGAATGCTGGGCGAGCAGACCCACGAACGGATGAAGGCGTTTGCAAGCGGCTGCCTGCAGGACAACCCCAGGCTGCGTCCCAGTGCGATCGATCTACTGGGTGAGTTCGACGAACTCCTCGATCTTCTCTATGGCCAGCGGACATTTCGTCCGTTCGCCGTTCCCTCCACGAAAGGACAGTGATTGTCATGGGCTACGGACACTGGGACGACAACACCTATTTGGCGGGCAAGACTTTTCGCGCCGCACGCGGTGTCGACGACTTCGGCTACACCGATTCGCTCCGGTCGCGTCCGCGGAGCAGTTGGAGAGCGGACCCGACGCTCGACCCCTTCGGCGTCGACAAGCGTGAGTGCCGAGATTCGGACGGGCACCCCGATTCGCTGCCGATAGCAGTGCTTTTCGATGTCACCGGTTCGATGGGTGCGGTCCCTCGCATCATGCAGGACAAGCTCGGGAAGCTGCACGGACTGCTGCAACGCAAAGGATATGCCGACGATCCGCAGATTCTGTTCGGCGGTATCGGCGACGCGGATTCCGACCGGGTGCCACTGCAAGTCGGGCAGTTCGAGTCGGGAAACGCGATGGACGAGCAGCTTCGAACCATCTTCCTCGAGGGCAACGGTGGTGGTCAGAAGTCGGAAAGCTATGAATTGGCAGCATATTTCATGGCGCGCCACACCAGTACGGATGCCTGGGAGAAGCGGGGACGGAAAGGCTACCTCTTCATCATCGGCGACGAGTTGAACAAGCCGCGGCTCTCGGCTCGTCACATCCGTTCGGTGATCGGTGACAAGGTTCGCCAGGACGTATCGGTGCCGTCGATCTACCGTGAACTCGAAGAAAGATGGAACGTCTACTTCGTTCTGCCAGATCAGTCGTCGTACTTCAACGATCCGGAAATCGCGGATCACTGGAAGAAGTTGCTCGGTGAACGCTTCGTCAAACTCGACGACCCCGCCGCAGTGTGCGAATTGATCGCGCTGACGGTCGGAATCGGCGAAGATCGCATCGATTTGCGCGACGGACTGACGGATCTCCGCGACATCGGTTCCACGGCTGAAGCGGAGACCGTCGGAAAGGCCCTGGCTCTGATTCCACGACGTACCACTGCAACGGTGGCCGGGTTGCCCCGTGACCTCGGAACCGGCACGGACGACGTCGATTTCGTCTAGAAGGAGGAAGTCTGTGAACGCTTTCGAAGGTCGTGACGTCGTCGTCGTGGATCTCGGATTCGGCGACGCGGGGAAGGGAGCAACAGTCGACTGGCTGTGCTCCGAGCAAGCCGATCTCGGTGTGGCCGCCGTGGTTCGGTTCAACGGCGGAGCGCAGGCAGCGCACAACGTGATCGTCGGCGAGCGGCACCACACGTTTTCGCAGTTCGGCTCGGGTACGTTGTCCGGTGTCCCGACGTTTCTCTCGAGATTCGTGTTGGTCGAGCCCATCGCGCTCGCCCGGGAGGCGCGCGTCCTGGAGTCGATCGGAGTTCGAAGCCCGTTCGACCTCATACGTATCGACGCGCGCGCATTGTTGACGACGCCGATTCATGTCGCAGCCAACAGAGCCCGCGAGGATGCTCGCGGCGGCCACCGGCACGGCTCGTGTGGCAAGGGGATCGGTGAGACTGCGGCGTATGCGCTGGGCCACAGTGCGCCGACGGTGGGGGACTGCTTGCGGCCGGATTCCTTGCGTTTCAAGTTGTCGGCGTTGGCAGCCCACTACGGACCGTTGATCGCGGAGAGCCGCCACGGGTTTCCACCGATCGACGACATGGTCGACATGTACAGGGAATTCGGAGCTGTCGTAGACATTGCCGGCCCGGGCGCACTGGGCGGGTTGAGTGCCGGTGGTCGTCTGGTATTCGAGGGAGCGCAAGGCGTCCTTCTCGACGAGTGGCGGGGGTTTCACCCACACACCACGTGGTCGACAGTCGAGCCGTCTAATGCGCGAGCGATGATCGACGAGTTGGGTCGGGACAGTTACGTACTCGGTGTCACCCGCACATACATGACACGACACGGAGCTGGACCGTTCCCGACCGAGGATCCGGATCTGGCGATGGTGTTGCCAGAGCTGCACAACGGGGCCGGTGAGTATCAAGGTGGATTCCGGATGGGTCACCTCGACGAGTTGTTGTTGCGCTACGCAATCGAGGCGAGCGGCGGTGTCGACGGATTGGCACTGACTCATCTCGATGCGATGGATCGTGCGCGGGCCGCCGGCACCCCGATCCACGGAGTGCAGGCGTACGAAGGACTGTCATCCGTTCCCGTCGGGGAGTGGAAGGATCTCGATCACCAACAGGCGCTGACAGATTTCTTGAAAGCCGTAGGGGTTGTGCCGAAGGAACTTCCGGCCGACCCGGACGATTTCGCCTGGTATCTGAGCGAGGAAATGGGGGCGCCGGTGGTTCTGACCGCGGACGGTGCCGACCGGGCCGATCGCCAGGTGCGATGCCCAGTGCCTGCATGATGGACGGTGTGGACCAGTCACTTGTCTCGATCGATGTCATTGCGCTCCGGTTCGGCAATCCGGAGCCTGGGATGTTGCGATTTGCCGTCACGCCGCGGCAAGCGGAGCCGTACACCGGGCAGCTAGCGCTGCCCGGTGTGCTGCTGGGCGCCGGTGAGCGGTTGCAGGACGCCGCCAGGCGGGCGGTGACCACCAAGCTCGGAATTCCGGACGAGAAGATCCTCGTCAGCGGTCAATTGACCGTGTTCGACGAGCCCAATCGCGACCCACGCGGGCCGACGCTCTCGGTGACCATGTGGGCAGTGATCTCGTCTGACGAGGTGCCGAATTCAGCCGAGTGGGTGAGCTGGGACAACCCGGGTGTCCTTGCGTTCGACCACAATCGGATAGTCGCCGATACCCGCCCGATCCTTGCGGACACCCTGTTGTGGCGAGATCAGGCTTTCACGCGTGCGCTGCTGGGACCGTCGTTCCCGGCGTCGTACGCGCTGGCCGTGGCGGAGGAACTTTCCGGTGAGCGTCCGGACCCGGGCAACTTGAACCGGACGCTCAAAGCGTTGCCAGGGCTGGAACGTACGGACGAACGAGTCCGGGTCAGTGCCACCGGGCGACCCGCGGTGGTCTGGGCGTGGACCGAAAACAGCTGACCTACCTCAGAAGTTGCCCCGCGCGGCCTGCTCACGCTCGATCGCTTCGAACAGGGCTTTGAAGTTTCCCAGTCCGAATCCCAGTGAGCCGTGGCGTTCGATGATCTCGAAGAACACGGTGGGACGATCTCCGATCGGCTTGGTGAAGATCTGAAGAAGATAGCCGTCCTCGTCGCGGTCGACGAGGATGCCTCGCTTCTGCAATTCCTCGATCGGAACTCGAACCTCTCCGATACGCGCGCGCAGTTCGGGATCCTCGTAATACGAAGCCGGAGTGGAGAGAAACTCGATTCCTTCGTCGACCAGAGCGTCGACTGCTCCGAGGATGTCGTTGGTCGCAAGTGCGAGATGCTGAGCGCCGGGACCTTGGTAGAACTCGAGGTACTCGTCGATCTGTGACCGCTTCTTCGCGATGGCAGGTTCGTTGAGTGGGAACTTGACTCGGTGATTGCCGCTCGAGACGACCTTGCTCATCAGCGCGGAGTAGTCGGTGGCTATGTCGCCGCCCACGAACTCGGCCATGTTGGTGAATCCCATGACCCGGTTGTAGAAGTCGACCCACTGGTCCATCTTGCCCAGTTCGACGTTTCCGACGACGTGGTCGAGGGCCTGGAAGATTCGCTTGGGCGCGCCGTCACGCTTGCGGTACGACGACGTCCGTTCGACGTATCCGGGAAGGTAAGGGCCGGTGTAGCGGGAACGGTCGACGAGGGTGTGCCGAGTCTCGCCGTACGTAGCGAGGGTGGCCAGGCGAACGGTGCCGTGCTCGTCGGTGACGTCGTGCGGTTCGCTCAGCACCGTCGCACCTTGGGTGATCGCGTGCGCGATGCACTTGTCCACGTCGGGGACGCTGAGCGCGATGTCGCGGATGCCGTCGCCGTGACGGCTGTGATGCGCGATCAACTCGCTTGCCGGATCCACAGCACCTTTGACGACAAAGCGCACGGCACCGCTCTTGAGTACAAACGCGTGGTGGTCGCGGTTTCCGGTGGACGGACCCGAATACGCCACCAATTCCATGCCGAATGCGGACTGGAAGAAATGTGAAGTCTGCGTGGCGTTTCCGACGATCCATTCGAGGCCGTCCCAACCACTCACCGGGAAGGGATCGTGATCGCTGTCGTACTCGACCAATCCGACCAACTGGCGTAATTGCTCCAGATCCAGGCCGGCCAACTGTTCGTCGTCGGTGAGAGTCTGTTCGACGGTCATGATGAGTCCCCTCTGAGTGCGAAGTACACAGTGCGGTGCTCGAGTTATGTTCGGCACTGCCAGTACAAACAGATAAGTCCTTCAAAGGTTGGGTAGTCAACGGAGGTAGTTGAAAGTAGACATAGCGCCGGAATCCGAAGATTATGGCACTGTTTTATAGGCAATATGCATAGTTGAATGACGAGTGGAGCAGACGTGAATCTCGACGCAGTGGATCTGGCTCTGTTGGACGCGATGAACAAGCACCCGCGTGCCGGTGCTTTGGAGCTCTCGCGTCAGGTCAAGGTTGCCCGGGCGACGGTGCAGGCGAGACTGAAAAGGATGGAAGATGCAGGCGTCATCGCCGGGTATGCCCCGCACATCAACTTGGCTGCAGCGGGTTTCGGGGTGCAGGCATTCGTGACTTTGCAGATCGCACAGGGGGCGCTCGACACCGTCACCACCGAACTCGAAGCCATACCTGGTGTTCTCGAAGCCTTTGCCACTACTGGCTCCGGCGACGTGCTGTGCCGGATTGCCGCTGCTTCGCACGAGGATTTGCAGGCGACTCTGCTCGAACTGAACCGGTCGGGGGTAGCCACTCGCTCGACCAGCGTCATGGTTCTCTCGGTTGTGGTGCCGCTTCGGTCGATGCCCCTACTTCAGACTTTGCAGTCGAAGCAGACGACCAAGGCTCCGGCGTATCGACACGACGGTTAGTCCCGCTGACGGCCCGGAGCCCAGAATCCGAGGACGATCGCGGATACCCACATGATCGCGGCGAGTGTGAGCGCTCCTTGGTCCATGCCTTTGATGAAGGCGTCACGGGCGAATTCAGCCAATTGTGCGCCTTGCGGTCCGGCTGCTTCGGCGACGTGAAGTGCAGCGGCCAGGGAGCCGGATACCGGCTCCCTGGCGGGTTCGGGCAGCAAATCGACCGCGGGCTGAACATGATTGCCGTACCCGGCGGCGAGGATGCTTCCAGCGAGTGCAACGCCGATGGCAGAGCCGATCTCGCGGGTCGCGTCGTTGACTGCTGATGCAACGCCCTGTTTGGAGTCTGGTGCATTGGAGACGATGGCAGCAGTTGCTGGGGTTGTCGACAAACCCAATCCAATGGCGGCCACTACCAAGGGAACACAGACTTCGGCATAGGTCGAACTGGCATCCAAGCGCGTCAGGAGTGCAATTCCGGTTCCGAGGAAGGCGACTCCGGTTGCGGTGAGGGCGCGTAGACCGATACGCGGAATCAGCAGGGGCGCAACCACGGACAGGGCCATCACCGGCACGGCGATCGGCATGAGGGCTAGCGCCGATTGCAGAGGAGAGTAGTCGAGCACCAGTTGCAGATACTGCACGATCAGAAAGAACAGGCCGAAGGTCGCCAGGAACTGCAGTGTCAGTGACGCTGCGCCACTGCCGAATGCGCGGTTGGCAAACAGCCTGACGTCCAGAAGCGGATGGAGAGTGCGTAATTCGACCCAGCTGAAGACTGCCGTCATGGCAATTCCGCCGATCAGCAGAGCAAGGACCACCGGATCGAGCCAACCACGGGCGGGTGCCTCGATCATCCCCAGGACGAACAGTCCGATCGAGCCTGCGATCAGTGCGGTGCCTGGAAGATCGAGTGGAGTTGCCTCCGCGTCCTTCGACGTCACGATCGTGAACGACACCACGAGGATCAGGACGGAGACGACGGCCAGGCTGACGAATATCGAATGCCACGACCATTTTTCGAGGAGCAGGCCGGAGACGACCAGTCCGGCGATTGCACCCGAACCAGCCACTCCGGACCAGACTCCGACCGCGCGGGCACGCTGGGCCGGCGGAAAACCTGCGGTGAGCAAGGACAATGTCGCGGGCATGACAAATGCGGCGCCGACGCCGGAGATCACTCGGGAGACGATGATCCACGACGGTTCGTCCGCGAAGACCGGAATCGACGAGCCGGCGGCAAAAACGAGTAGTCCGAACATGAGAAGTTCGCGTCGACCGTAACGATCGCCGAGCGCGCCCGCCGGCAACAGGAGACATGCCAGTGTGAGCGTGTACCCGTCTACGATCCACGTGAGCTGGCTCTGTGTTGCACCGGTATCGCGGGCCAAGTCGGGAAGGGCCGTGTTGAGCGCGGCCATCGCTGCGACGACCAGTGCGACAGCGCAGCACGCGACCGTCAGCATCCAGATCTGTCGGATGGTCCACGAGGACTGTTCGAGCGTCGTATCGCTACTCACGAAACCTCCCGATAGAAACAAGACCATCAGTATCGTTACAAGAACGGCAGTTCCACAACCCCCAAGTGGGTATAACTGAAGTTGTGACGGTGGGAATCGACAAGCAGGAGATCGATCAGCGGGTCAGCGACGAGGATCCGCGCAAACAACGATCCCGGTCCAGGTTGCTCGACGCGGCGACCAAGCTGCTCGCAGAGGGCGGCGTGGACGCGGTGACGATCGATGCCGTCACCAAGTTGGCCAACGTCGCACGTGCGACGTTGTATCGCCATTTCGACAGTGGCACCGAGTTGCTCGCCGCGGCATTTGCTCGCCTGTTACCTCCGGTGCCGGAGATGTCCGGTGAAGGCGACCTCCGCGCGCAGTTGCTCGAGTTGTTGACCAGTCAGGCCAAGGCCATCGAAAGCGCACCGATCCAGGTGACGGCGATGTGCTGGCTCGGCTTGGGGCCGGAACTGAAGGGCTACTCGAGCGTCGACGCCCTGTCCACGGACAAGCCCGAATTGCGATCACTGCGACAGACGGTCTTCGAGCAGTACCGGCATGCGTTCGATCGGATCCTGCGCTCGCCGGAGGCAATCGACGCGTTGGGCGAGTACGACTACGACGTCGCGCTTGCACAGTTGGTCGGCCCGTTGGTGCTCACCAAACTGGCGACGCTGACGCCTCTCGGGGAGGCCGCGTGCGAGCAGATCGTGGACGATTTTCTGGTCGCACGCGGGGTGTCGAGCTGACTCACGGCTCCAGATTGCGTCGTAGAACGTACTGTTCGAGCCTGTCGATTCCGCGCACTCGCCGCGGACGAAGGTGCCGCAGTTTGAAATTGGCGTCCGAGCCGAGCTGGTTGGCCAACTCGGAATCGATCAGCACGGTGCCGGGACGAGCGGAACTGGTCAGGCGCGCGGCCTTGTTGACCACAGAACCGTAAAGATCTCCGAAGCGAACCAACGTCGGACCCATGGCCAGACCGACCCGAAGCTGTGGATCGTCGTGATCGGCGAGGACGGCTTGCTGGATCTGCAAAGCGATCTCGGCGGCGTGGTGGGGACTTTCGGCGGCAAACATGACTTCGTCACCGACGGTTTTGACCACCCAGCCGTAGTTGCGCCCGATGATTTCGGTGGACGCCGACTCGAACCGCTCGAGCAGATCGTTGAGTTCGGCGGAGTCGAGGCCGCGGGTCAGCGAGGTGTACCCCACGATGTCGGCGAAACCCACGACCAGAACACGACTCGCGACTTCTTCGCCGGGGTTTCCGACGTTGCGGCCCGTCGAGGAGGCGACGTGACGCTTCCAGACGTACGTCTGCAGGGATTCGACCGCGGGGATGATCTCGGCGCCGAGGCTCAAAACGATCTTCCGGATCGCTTCGGGCTCGTGATCCGCCGAGTCGGCGAGCTGGTCGATGATGTGGGTGCTGATCAGCGAGACCTGCCACTCAGCCAACCTCGACATCGACTGCCCGAGTGAGCGGGCGGCAGCCACCTCGCTGCTCTGCGAGATGACTCCTCGATTCACCATGTCGATGATCGTCTTGAGGGCGTTCGCGTCCTGCTGGGTGAACATGACTGCGTCGGGATCCTCGTCGACTGCAAAGCCCATCGCGACCCACAAACGATCGGCACGCTCGCGTGTTACACCGGCGAATTCCGCGATCTGCGACTGAGTGAAGCAACGGGGCCCGCCGAGGAGAGACTCCTCGATGTCGGCTTGAATTCGGCTGAGCAGGTGAGCATCCACGTCGACCGGATCAGCAGTGTGAGGTTCGGCAACGAGAGATTCAGCAGAGGCGGGTTCGGTGACCTCGTCGATCCACTCTGACTCCGAACTGCTCACCGTGCTCCTTCTTGCCGCAACGAATTACTGTCCACCATCTTCCACGCGGTGCCCCGAGAACAGTACTGAATCGGCCGAACCGCCTCCGAATCCTCGGGCTCAGTCGGGCGGTGAGAGCGAACACGTCGGTGGCTTGTGCAAGAGTTGCCCCGAGAAAAGCACTATCGATACTGAAATGCACCACATTCTTCTGAAAGGACTTGCGCATGCCACCCCGTAGACGTTCCGGCGCTGCCGCATCAACGCCGGATCACCTCACTGCGGAAAATCTGGCAGCGCTCGCCACGGCTGTCGCCGAAGGTAAGCGCGCCACCGTCTATCTGCGCGAGGCAACCCCCAGCTTGGGGATCGAAGCCGGCACCTCGGCGAAAGTCGTGTCGGTGGACGGCAATACCGTGCTCATCCGTCCCAAAGGCGTCAACGACGAATTGCCTTTCGAAGCAGAAGAATTGCGCATCAACCGTGTGTCCGCGTCACCGGCCAAACCGGCCCCGCGACCCAAACCAGTTGTGGAGTCCGAACCCCTTATGGAGCCACTCGTAGAACCCGTTCGGCCCAAGCCGCGGGCGCAGCCTGCACCCGCTCCGGTACCGACTACCACTGCTGCCCCTGCCGCGACACCTCGCCCGGCCGTCAAGCGTGCGAAGAAACTGCCGGCCGGCATCAGCGTCACCATCCATGCGGGCGCGGACAACGACTGGAGCGTGACGGTCACACAGGGCGCGAAGCGTCCGGGCAAAGCGGTTCCGGTTGCACCCGACGCAGTCGAGCGAGCTGTCCGCGAGTTGGGCGAGCCCACCGCCATCGAGGCCGTCGAGTCCATCATCGTCGCTGCGCGAGACATGGCTGCAGCGCGAGTCGACGAGTTGAGTCGTCAGCTAGAGGAGGCGCGCAAGATGCTCGAAGCGCTCGGAGCTACCGACTAGAAACGCTGCGTAGGTCCGCACTTTCCGGGGTATGCGTTTTTTGCAGCGGGGAGATTACCGGCGGAGAGATTGTGATGTTGCAGCGAATTGTTTCGGCTCTGGCAGCGTTGGTCTTGGCACTCGGACTCGGGTTCATCGTCAGCAGTAACGCGGTTGCTGCACCCACGCCCATGGGTGGTGGTTCGGGCATCATCATCGACAATCAGCTGGTCTGTACCTTGACCACCATCGGTCATGACAACGGCGGCAGACTTGTGGGCATTACCGCTGGTCACTGCGGTGGTCCTGGATCGTTCGTGATCCCGGAAAGCAACGAGGACGCGGGCGTGGTCGGCACGTTCGTCGAGTCGAACCCGGAGTTGGACTACGGGGTCATCCAGTTCGATCCGGGCAAGGTCACACCAGTTCGGACGGTGGGCGCGGCCACCATCACGTCGATCGGCGCTCCGGCCAGCTTCCCGGCCACAGCCTGCAAGGAAGGCCGCACGACCGGCACCACCTGCGGCGTCGTCTGGGGAGACCTGAGCGCCGACGCATCCACCTGGACTCAGATCTGCGTCGACCACGGTGATTCGGGAGCACCGGTCACGGTCGGCACGACACTGGTCGCGATGGTGAACGCCTATCTCTGGGTGCCGTGCCTGGGGCCGGAACTCGGCACCAACATGACCTCCATCGTGGACACGATCAATGCCCACGGCGGAGTTGGCGCCGGGTACCGGCCCATCTAGCAGCGAGCTGGGATCAGCCGCACACTGCTCCACCCGAGGCTGATCCCACGAGCTTGGAGTACTTGGCCAGCACACCACGCGTGTAGCGAGGCGGCAACGGCTCCCAGCCCTTCCTGCGGGCTTCCAATTCGGAATCGTCGACCAACAATTCGAGTTGTCCGGTGCCCACGTCGAGCCGGATCTGATCGCCGTCGCGAACGAACGCGATGGGACCGCCGTCGACGGCCTCGGGCGCAACGTGTCCGACACACAGGCCGGTGGTGCCGCCGGAGAATCGTCCGTCCGTCAGTAGCAGGACGTCCTTGCCGAGACCCGCACCCTTGATCGCGCCCGTGATCGCCAGCATCTCGCGCATTCCGGGGCCACCCTTCGGGCCCTCGTAGCGGATGACGACAACGTCACCACCAGTGATGGTTCCGTCTTCGAGTGCGTCCATTGCGGCGCGCTCGCGTTCGAAAACCCGTGCAGTTCCGATGAATACGTCGGATTCGAAACCTGCCGACTTGACGACTGCGCCGCCGGGAGCGAGCGACCCCTTCAGGATCGTGATGCCTCCGGTCGGGTGAATGGGCTTGTTCATCGCCCGCAGAACCTTGCCGTCGGGATCGGGCGGGGTGATGTGCGCCAGATTCTCCGCCACGGTCTTGCCGGTGACGGTCAGGCAATCTCCGTGCATGAGTCCGGCGTCGAGCAATGCCTTCATGATGACGGGGACGCCGCCGATACGGTCGACGTCCGTCATGACGTGCTTTCCGAAAGGCTTGACGTCGGCGAGGTGCGGGACCTTTGCGCCGACGCGAGCGAAGTCGTCGAGCGTCAGCGGGACGTACGCTTCGTGCGCGATCGCGAGGAGATGGAGCACCGCATTGGTGGAACCGCCGAAAGCCATGACCACCGCGATGGCGTTTTCGAATGCTTCCTTGGTGAGGATGTCCCTGGCGGTGATGCCTCGACGCAGGAGCTCGACCACGGCTTTGCCGCTTTCGCGGGCGAATCCGTCACGGCGACGGTCCGGTGCGGGCGGTGAAGCGCTGCCGGGCAGCGACATTCCCATGGCCTCGGCGGCGCTGGCCATCGTGTTTGCGGTGTACATGCCGCCGCACGCACCTTCGCCCGGGCAGATCGCTCGTTCGATGGTGTCGACGTCGGCGCGGCTCATCAGTCCGCGCGAGCAGGCGCCAACCGCCTCGAACGCGTCGATGACGGTGACTTCGCGCTCGCTGCCGTCGGAAAGCTTGGCGACGCCGGGGAGAGTGGAACCGGCGTAGAGAAATACGCTGGCCAGGTCGAGGCGGGCCGCCGCCATCATCATGCCGGGCAACGACTTGTCACACCCGGCAAGAAGAACCGATCCGTCGAGGCGTTCGGCCTGCATGACGGTCTCGACGCTGTCGGCGATCACCTCGCGAGAGACGAGGGAAAAATGCATGCCCTCGTGACCCATCGAAATGCCGTCGGAGACGGAGATCGTGCCGAATTCGAGGGGGAATCCGCCGGCCTCCCGCACGCCCTCTTTGACGGCTTTTGCCAGGCGATCGAGGGACAGGTTGCACGGCGTGATCTCGTTCCAGGACGAGGCGACGCCGATTTGCGACTTGACCCAGTCGTCGTCGCCCATTCCTACTGCACGCAACATGCCGCGCGCTGCGGTCTTTTCGAGTCCGTCGGTGACGTCACGACTTCTGGGCTTGATGTCGGGTTCGGTCATTTTCCAAGCATAGGCGTCGGCGGAGTGTCTTTCCGGCAGACTAGCGACTCGAGTTGTCACGAAACACCGCCCGTCGTGAATAGACTCGTCGCATCGCAGTTGGGGCTGGGTGCGTAGGTGATTGACGTACAGGGGGATTCACGTGGAGTCGGAACTGATTTCGGCATTCGGATTTGCAGTTCTGGCCGCCTTATTGACCGGTAGTGGTGTCTTCCTGGTTGTCCTGACGGTTCTGCATGAGATTGCCCGGTGGAAGGGACGCTTCGTATCGGTGTGGGTGACGTTCTTTGCCGCACTGCTGATTCTGCCGGTGCTGTTCGGCGCATTGATCGCCGGCTATTCCGCGTTCTCCGAGGTCGACGGGTCCGAGGCTCTGATTCCGCCGGCGTTCTGGATCCTGATCGCGGCCGGGGGTGCACTCGGCGGTTACATCGGAGTCAAGGTCGGTGTGGTTCGAGGCTCGGCCCTCGACTACCGGTTGTAATCGGGATCGACTCGATCAAACTTCCAGAGAAGCGCAGGCGAAGCCTGGGTGAACATCCCGAAGCTCTCTTGAACGCCCGTTCAGGTGCGGGTTCACTCCTAGCGTGCACACGAATGCCTTCGATCGAATATCCAGACGTGGCCTGCTGCAGGGATCGGCGGCCCTCGCCGGCGCAGTAGGTCTCGGTGTCGCTTCGGCGAGCCACGCCGGTGCCGCGGTTCCGGGTGGCAGCCCGGGCTTCGCGCACGGCGTGGCATCCGGTGACCCGCTGCCGGATGCGGTGATCATCTGGACCCGCATCACCCCAACGGCAGAGGCGACGCCGGGTTCGGGCGTCGGGCCGACGGTGACGCTCAACTGGCAGGTCGCGACCGATGAGGGGTTCGCGAGCGTCGTTGCGTCAGGAAGTGTTGCCGCTTCGGCAGATTCCGATCACACCGCGAAGGTCGACGTCACCGGACTCGATTCGTCGACGACGTACTGGTACCGATTCACTGCGGGTTCGGCCGTTTCCCCGGTGGGCCGCACCCGCACGGCTCCGTCGCACTCGGCAGATCTCGATCGTCTCCGCTTCGGCGTCGTGTCCTGCTCCAACTGGGAGGCCGGGTATTTCGGTGCCTACCGCCACCTCGCATTCCGCGAAGACCTCGACGCGATCATCCATCTCGGTGACTACATCTACGAGTACGGGCAGGGGGAGTACGGCGCGCGGAACGGATCCATCCGTTTGCACGAGCCGGCCCACGAGATCATTTCTCTGGCCGACTACCGAATTCGGCACGCGCAGTACAAGACCGACCCGGATCTGGCAGCACTTCACCTGAAGCTCCCGTTCATCACCACGTGGGACGACCACGAATCGGCTGACAACGCGTACCGGGACGGCGCCGAAAACCACACGCCAGGTGTCGAAGGCGATTGGGCTGATCGAAAGGCGAACTCGGCCAAGGCATATTTCGAGTGGATGCCTGTCCGACCGTCGGGTAGTGGCTCGAATGTTCAGCTGTATCGCCGGTTCCGCTTCGGGAATCTGGCCGAGATCTCGATGCTGGATCTGCGCACCTACCGTGACGAGCAGCCGACGATGAAGCAGGTCGACGATCCGTCGCGCACCATTACCGGACGCGCACAGATGGATTGGTTGACCAACGGGATCGTCAGCTCCCCGACACAGTGGAAGATCGTCGGCAATCCGGTCATGATCACGCCGTGCGTGTTCCCGCCGCTCGAACCGGCGACCACCGCGGCGTTGACCGAACTGGTGGGAGTGCCGCACGCTGGAATCCCGTACAACACCGATCAGTGGGACGGGTACACCGCCGACCGCACCAGGCTTTTCGACGCCATCACCTCGAACGGCGTGGAGAACACAGTCTTCATCACCGGTGACATCCACACGTCGTGGGCGTGCGACCTACCGACCAACGCCGCCAACTATCCGGGTGGACCGACCGTCGGCGCCGAGTTCGTCGTCCCGTCGGTGACGTCCCCCAACATCGACGACATGCTGAAAGTACCGCCGCGCACGGTAACCGTTGCGGCAGAAGAAGCATTCAAGGCCGTGAACCGACACGTGCGGTACGTCGAACTGGATTCGCACGGCTACGGCGTCTTCGAAATCGCCCGCGAAGGTACCCAGATGGACTGGTACTACGTCGACGATCTCACCAATCCGCGGAGTAACGCGCACTACGCCGTGAGCTACCGCCTACCGGCAGGTGCTGGCAGTAGAGTCTCACCCACCTCGGCCGCCCTCGATCAGGCCTCGTACCGACCAGGAGTCGACCAGTGAGCATCGAAGTTTCGCGGCGTAGCGTTCTGATCGGTGGAAGTGTTGTTGCGGGATCGGCATTGCTCGGCACACCCGCTCGCGCGAGTGTTCCCACCAGCGCTGGTATCCCAGACCTGGACGTGCATGTCATCGTCGTCGACGGCATGCGGCCGGACGAGCTGCGATCGGAGCTCACCCCGACGCTCACCGGGCTTGCGGCCGGCGGTATCCACTACCCGGATGCCAGCGCCATCACGATCGCGGAGACACTGCCGAACCACACGGCGATGATGACGGGAGTGCTGCCGGTGCGTTCGGGAGTGCCGGCCAACTCCGTCTACGATCCCGCCATCGACAAGAAGCGCGACCTCGATCGGCCTTCCGACCTGCAGACCTCGACGGTTCTGGATCGGGTGCGTACCGAACTCGGATTGACCACTGCGAGTGTGCTGTCCAAGCGCTACCTGCACGGGCTGTTCGGTGATCGCGCCTCACTGGTGTGGGATCCTCAGCCGCTCGTTCCTGGTACGGAGCATGCGCCGGACAACTTCACGATCGACGCCCTGATCCGTATCGTCGGCGGGAACTCGCCGCGACTGTCGTTCACGAATCTCGGTGACGTCGATCGCGTCGGCCACCTGGATCTGTCCGGTCCGTCCATCCGTATCGCCCGCACAGCCGCACTTCAGAACACCGACAACCAGGTTCGCCGCTTCGTCGACTTCCTTCATGACACCGGTCGTTGGAATCGGAGCATTCTGATCGTGTTGGCCGACCATTCGATGGACTGGTCGGAGCCCGCGAGGCTCATCGGCCTGGATCGACCGCTGAACGCGGACCCGTTGCTGGCAGGCAAGATTCGGATCGCCCAGAACGGTGGCGCAGACCTGATCTACTTCGTCGGACCCGATGGCGAACGGGCCGAAGCCGTCAGCCGGATTCAGCAGATCGTGGACGGAGTCGACGGCGTCGAATCCAGCCACCTTCCGGCCGAATTCGATCTCGGCACCAATGCCGGTGACGTCGTTGCGTTTTGCGCTCAGGGTTGGCGGTTCAGTGATCCGACTCCACTGTCCAACCCGATTCCCGGCAACCACGGTCACTTCGTGACGCTGCCCATCCCGTTCTTTCTCAGTGGTGGGCATCCCGCTCTCGACGGCGGACGGAAGATCGACACGCAGGCTCGCACGATCGACGTCGCGCCGACGGTTGCTGCTTTGCTCGGCCTCGGTGCACCTGCCGGTGGTTGGGACGGCGTCGCCCGCACAGCGGGTGTGTCGCTGAACGTCTAGCGAGGGTCGCGACCGGTCAGGGCAATCAGCCTGTCCTGCAACGACGCATCGTCAGGAAGGTCGACGGGAGGGGAGAAGAGTCCGCTCTCGGCGAGCATGTCGCGCTGCCCGTCGAGGTCGGACCAGACGGCCTCGACGAGGTCGGGATCGAGTCGCTCGTCCGCGCCGACTGCTCGCGCGAGATCCCAGGTGTGGATCGTGACGTCCGAGGTCTGTTGGCGTAGATACGGTTCCACCTTCACCGTGCCGTACGAGAGGTGAACGTGGGCACTGAGGTCCGTCGATTTCCACGCCTTGATGGCAGCATCGGAATACTTCTGCCATTCGGTCCACAGATCGTCCCCGACGGGAAGGATATCCGGCGTCGCCTCGCCGACTGTCAGTCCGGCCAGGAGCGGCGGTACCCACTGCTGCTCCTCGATGACGTGGCGAACGAGGTGTTCGACGTGCCAGTCGGAGTCGGGCGTGGGTGCGTTCCAGTCCTCGACTGCGGCGAGGCGTGAACCGAATTCGCGGTGGGCGGTGAGCACGAGTTCGAGCCAATCGAATGCCATCACTCGAGGGTAACCCGATCAGCGTGACCTTAATCGGTGCGTGAGGCGTCGATTCGGTGAAGACTGTCGAGGTTGTCGCTCAGTCGAATCGAGGAGTTTTCATGACCGTCCCCACCGTCACTCTGGCCGAAGGTCTCACTGTCAGTGCCCAGGGATACGGCGCGATGTCCGTCGCCCCTGTCTACGGCCCCGTTGATCCGGCCGAGGCGCTCGCCACGTTGCACCATGCGGTGGACATCGGGATCACGTTCATCGACACCGCCAACGTGTACGGCGAGGGATCGAGTGAGCGTGCGGTGGGAGAACTTCTCAAAGACCGCCGGGACGAAGTGCAGTTGGCGACCAAGTTCGGGCTGGTCGGCAACATCGCCAACGGTCAGCGCGGGATCAACGGAGACCCGGCCTACGTACCGCAGGCACTCGACGAGTCTCTGGGACGACTCGGCGTCGATCATGTTGACCTCTACTACTTGCACCGAGTCGATCCGAACGTCCCGATCGAAGACACCGTCGGAGCGATCGCGGAGCAGGTGAAGGCGGGCAAGGTCCGCAACATCGGCCTGTCCGAAGCGACCGGTGACGAATTGCGTCGTGCGTACGGGGTGCATCCGATCGCGGCGATCCAGTCGGAATGGAGCATCTGGAGTCGGGACGTCGAGAACAAGGTGGTGCCGGCTGCCGCGGAACTCGGAGTCGGATTCGTGCCCTTCTCACCCGTCGGTCGGGGCTTCTTGGCGGGGTCGTTCGATGCGGAGACGCTTGGCGACAACGACCTGCGTCGACGCTTCCCTCGCTTCTCAGAGAGCGCGCTCCCTGCTAATCAGAAGGTTCTCGACGTGGTCCGTGCGGTGGGCGACGAGCTCGGCGCGACGCCCGCACAGGTTTCCCTGGCATGGCTCGACGCCAAGGGCCGTCAGTACGGATTGCCTTCCGTATCGATTCCCGGCACTCGGTTTGCTGCCCGCGTCACGGAAAACGCCGGAGCATTGGACATCGTTCTGAGCGAAGACCAGATCGCGCGCCTCGACTCACTTGCCGCGATCACCGAAGGGTTCCGTTCAGCAGATCTGAATTGGGTGTCACAGGGTCGCGAGTGATCATGTCCTGAGCCTTGCGAAAGACAGGAGTAACATACAGACCCGATGAAAAAAGTGTGGTTGGTCTGGGGTGTCGGTGTTTTTGCCTACGTGATCGCCGTTCTTCACCGCACTTCGTTCGGTGTCTCGGGTCTGTCTGCCGCTGACCGGTTCTCGATCTCGCCCAGCGTCCTGTCGAGCTTCGTCGTGCTGCAGATCGTCGTGTATGCGGGCATGCAGATTCCCGCGGGCGTTCTCCTCGACCGCTACGGTTCGCGGATCATGATCGCTGTCGGTGCGTTCATCATGATGTCCGCGCAGTTGGCTCTTGCGTTCACCGAATCGCTGCCCGTCGCGATCGGTGCGCGCATCGCCGTCGGTGCGGGAGACGCACTGACCTTCATCTCGGTGCTGCGATTGGTACCGCAGTGGTTCCCGCCCCGGCAGGTGCCACTGGTCTCGCAGTTCACCGGCATTCTCGGTCAGCTGGGTCAGGTCCTGTCCGCCCTGCCGTTCATGCTTCTGTTGACCGGGCCGGGCTGGACGTTCGCCTATGGCAGCGCGGCGGCCGTCGGGGTTCTGGCCTTCGTTCTTGCGCTGACCGTCATTCGCGATGCGCCACCCGGCGCCGAAGTCGTGGCAGCGCCCGCTGGTGCCAAGGAGATCGGTCGACAGATCAAGACGGTGTGGATGCGTCCCGGTACACGCCTCGGGTTCTTCAGTCACATGGGTACGCAGTTCTCGATCACCACGTTCGCGTTGCTGTGGGGTGTGCCGTATCTGAAGTCGGCTCAAGGCCTCGATTCCGCGACCGTCGGCTCGCTGTTGACGCTGTCGGTCATCTCGGCAATCGTGGCCGGCCCGATCCTGGGAATCCTGACCGGTCGCTATCCCATGCGTCGATCGTGGTTGGTTCTCACCATCATGGTGGCCAGTGCGCTCATGTGGACGATCGTGCTCTCACGCAGTGAACCGTCTCCGCTCTGGCTGTTGACGATCCTGGTGGTCGTGATCTCGGTGGGCGGGCCGGGTTCGGTGATCGGCTTCGACTACGCGCGCACATCCAATCCGAGTTCGGCGATGGGCACAGCGCAGGGCATGGTCAACATCGGCGGATTCCTCGCTTCGCTCATCGTTATTCAAGTGATGGGCGTGATCCTCGGACACATGGGCGGATACACGTTCGACGGTTTCCGCGTCGCCTGGATGGTGCAATATCCCGTCTGGGTTCTGGGCATCATCGGTGTACTCGTCACCAGAGGTAAGGCCCGACGCGAACTCGCGGCAGAGGGCGTACACGTGCGCCCGATTCGCGAAGTCATACGCCGCAACAAATAGTTCGATCGCGGCAGGTAATTCATCCCCTGCGGGTGAGGTTACTACGCGCCGGAGCCACCAGGCTTGATGGATGAACGACGCAATGAACATCGGACCGGTCGAGCTCGTGGTGCTGGCATTCCCAGGTTCTACTGTGGATCCCGAAGCGGTTGCCGCGCTGCAGAACGTGGTGGAACGAGGTTTTGTCACTCTGCTCGACCTCGTCTACATCGCCAAGGACGCCGACGGACAGGTGTCGCAGATCGACGTCGACGAAGATCTCACCGACATCGGACTGGCGATACTGTCCATCGAAGCCAAGGCATTGATCAGTGACGAGGATCTGGACGTGGTCCGCGAGTCACTCGAACCAGGCACGTCCGCCGCAGTCATCGTCTACGAGCAGACGTGGGCGCGCGAACTCGCGTCGACGGTTCGCGGCGGCGGCGGCGAAGTAGTCCTACACGTTCAGATCCCGCGCGAGGTAGTCGTCGCAGCGGTCGAAGCAGCATTTCAGTAGCGACAATTACCTAAGGAGTTCGGCATGGTTTTTCGAGGTGGACGCAGAGGGCGGCCCGGATTGCTCGGCACGGTAACGCGCACTGCGGTAGTGGCTGGAACCGCAAAAGCGACGTCCAACGCCATGGATCGACGGAGCCAGCGCAAGGCTGACGAGCAGCAGCAGGCGTACCAGCAGCAATACTCGCAGCAGCAGGCCCCGCCGGCCCAGGTCGCTCCCGTACAGTCCGTTCCCCCCTCCGGCGCCGACGATCTGGTCTCCAAATTGCAGGAACTGGGGCAGCTTCATCAGTCCGGCTTGTTGACCGACGCAGAGTTTGCGGCCGCGAAGGCGCAGTTGCTGAGCTAGCCCTGCGATTTCCCTCAACACGGTTTCCCTCGAAAACAAGCGGCAATACGGTATTGCCGCAATTCGGCATGAAAGGCTGATCAATGATCGACCCCCGCGCAGCATCTGCCGCAATCGAAGCGGCGAACTCCCGAGTCGCCGAGACTCTGCCGTTCTCCGACGACGACGATTTCACCGATGCGAAGCGAGGTTTCGTTGCCGCGCTCGATCCGGGAGTGGTAACAGGTTCGGACGGAAAAGTAGTGTGGAACAACGATTCCTACGCTTTTCTTGATGAGGAGTGCCCGCCAACGGTCAATCCGAGTTTGTGGCGTCAGTCGAGATTGGTCGCCAAGCAGGGACTTTTTGCGGTGACGGATTCGATCTATCAGATTCGCGGACTTGATCTCTCGAATATGACGTTGATCGAGGGGGAGACCGGAATCATCGTCATCGATCCACTGATCTCTCGGGAAACCGCCGCCGCTGGGCTCGCGTTGTACCGGGAGCACCGTGGTGATCGACCAGTCGTCGCGGTGATCTACACGCATTCGCACATCGACCACTTCGGCGGGGTCAAAGGGGTGACCACCGACGACGACGTCGCTGCCGGCCGATGCGTGATCATCGCACCCACCGGGCTGGTGGAGCACGCCGTCGAGGAAAACGTCTATGCGGGAACGGCAATGGCTCGACGCGCAGCCTACATGTACGGGGCGGCATTACCCCGAGGCCCTCGAGGTAGCGTCGGAGCCGGGTTGGGGCAGACCACCTCCACCGGCACGCCGACGCTCATTTCGCCGACGGTGTCGATCTCGGAAACGGGTCATACCGAGACGATCGACGGCGTTCGGATCGAGTTCCAGATGACGCCCGGTACCGAGGCGCCGTCCGAGATGAACTTCTACTTCCCGGACTTGCGCGCACTGTGTATGGCGGAGAACGCAACTCATACTCTCCACAACCTGCTTACGCTCCGCGGAGCCCTCGTGCGAGATCCTCACGTCTGGTCTGCGTACCTGACGGAATCGATCAATCGTTACGCCTCACGATCCGACGTTCTGTTTGCGTCCCACCACTGGCCGACGTGGGGGACCGAGCGGCTCACCGAGTTCCTGTCACTGCAGCGCGACCTCTACGGGTACCTCCACGATCAGACACTTCGTCGAATCAACCAGGGGTGGACCGGACTTGAAATAGCCGAATCGATCGAACTGCCACCTGCATTGGCGCAGGCGTGGCACACGCACGGGTACTACGGTTCCGTCAGTCACAACGTCAAGGCCATCTACCAGCGCTACATGGGCTGGTTCGACGGCAACCCTGCGCATCTGTGGGAGCATCCACCCGTCGAATCGGCCAAGCGTCACGTGGAGTTCATGGGCGGATCAGCAGAAGTGTTAGGAAAAGCTCGGGAATCGTACGAGCGCGGCGATTTTCGCTGGGTTGCGCAGGTGGTGAACTACGTCGTCTTCGCTGAACCGGACAACGTCGAGGCCAAGAACCTGCAGGCCGATACCTTCGAGCAACTCGGGTACGGCGCCGAGAACGGTACGTGGCGGAACTTCTACCTCACCGGTGCTTACGAACTGCGCAACGGCTCGGTGGGAACGCCCACGGTTGCCGCGGCGCCCGACATCACCGCGGCGCTGTCGGTGAGTCAAGTCTTCGATGCAGTATCGCTGCGCGTGGACGGAGTGCGCGCAGCGGGATCGCACATCGTCATCGATTGGAACATCACTGACGAAAACATCGTTCACCGAACGGAACTCAGCAACGGAGTCCTGATTCATTTCGATATCGATCCACTCGAGGGCGCCGGGTCTGTGGATGCAACCTTCGGTCTGAGTCGGCGCGACTTGCTCGGTGTGCTGCTCGGCGGTGCGGACTTGGGTGCTGAGATCGCGAATGGAACCATCTCGGCTTCCGGCGACCCGGCGAAGCTCGCAGAACTTGCCGGTTACCTTGACGAGCCGGATCTAAATTTTGCGATAGTCACTCCGACCTAGTGCTGTTTCACTCGCGAACGAGTCTGTACTTCAATAGGTCTCGAGTTGTGAGCGTTCTTGAAGTTGTCCGTTATGTCTCTGGTTATCGAAAGTATGTTCGATTAAACTTTCGGCATGGACAGTCGGGAAGCGTGGCAACTGGATGGCGAGGACCTCAAGAGTGAGGTTCTGGATCTGGTGCGTGTCCGGCACGAATTGCAGTCGCGGTTGGTGTTGTTGATCGTGGAGATGTTTTCCCGGGAGACTTTGGTCGGGAAGGGTTTTCGGGCGATCGCGCAGTGGTTGCACGGTTCGACGAATTTGGAGATCGGTGAGTGCAGTCTGCTGGTCAGTCTGGCGCGGTTACTGTTGCTCGAACCTGTTGTCGCGGATGCGTTCCACCGCGGCGATGTGGATGCGTTGAAGGCCCGTCAGGTAGCGTCGTTTTGTCAGCATCCGCCCAAGAACATGACCCCGGCGGATGTGGACAAGGCCCGCGGGATCCTGTTGGAGTTGGCGTCGAAGAACATTGCCGATTGTGATGCGGTGCGGGCGGCGATCCGGCGGATCGAGAAGCAGTACGGCAAACGTGAAGACGGCGTCCCGGTCGGGGAGGATTCCGAACGTAACGAGTTCTACGCCTCGAAAGGCCTGTACGGGCGCGTGTCGGTGAAAGGTGATCTGGATGCCGTCAACGGTGCCCGTCTGATCACGTTGTTGTCGAGCCTGTCGGCGCCGACGCCGGAGAAGGACGGCGTCAAGGACACTCGCACTCCGGCGCTGCGACGGGCGGACGGGTTCTGCGAACTGCTGCGACGGTACGAGCGGGCGGGACTGGGTCCGATCGAAGGCGGAGTGAAACCGCACATCACGGTCACCGCGTCGGCGAAAGACATGACAGATATGCAGGCGCTCAAGGATTTGTTGCCGTCCACCGAGGAGTTGGGATTCGCGTGGACGGATTGGATGGGCCCGATCAGTATCGACACCGCCCGGATGCTGGCCTGCGACTGCACCGTGACCCGGATTTTGTTGGACGAGAACGGTGTTCCGCTCGACTGCGGTAAGGAAGTGCGAACGGCGACGGTTCCGCAAAGGCGGGCGTTGGCGGTCCGTGATGGTGGGTGTGCGTTTCCGGGATGCGGAACACCATCGGGGTGGTGCGATGCTCATCATATCGTTCACTGGAATGATGGTGGCCCAACGGATCTCGACAATCTGATTCTGTTGTGTGGTCATCATCATCGGACGATGCACCACACCGAATGGAGGGTGGAGATCGGCCCCGATCGAAAAACGGTGTTCTACCCGCCGATGCCGATCGACCCGTATCAGCAGCCGATCGGCGGGAACAGTCCACCGACAGCCGCCTGAACGGGCACAAACTGCAGACGCGAGCACCGGGGCCTAACCATGCCCCGGTGCTTGCTCAATCCAGTATTAACTCAAGACAACGTGATGTCGGCAATCAAGCCGTGGTGATCGGATCCCTCGATCTTGATCCGTTCGAGGGAAGTCGCCACGGCGCCTTTAGTGATGATGTGGTCGATACCGACCGCCGCCGGAAACCATTTGTCGGTCGGATAGGTCGGGATCAGGCCGGAACCCAATTGGTCGGCGGCGCTGGTGTATCCGTTCGTGAGAAGATTCCGGAACTGTTTGTTCGAGTACGACGCGTTGAAGTCGCCGCTCACTATCACGTTGTCCCGCCCGGCGACTTTGTCCATGTAGGACCCGAGCCTTCGCTGTTCGGCCGCCCACACCGAAGCCGGTGAGATGTAGGCCGGTGCCGGATGTACTGCGAAAAGCGTGACCGGTTGAGACAAGCCGACATTCAGCTCGGCCGAGAGTGTTTCAGGTGAAAATCCGTCGAGGCTACGCGGATTGGAGAGCGGAAAGCGACTGTAGATGCCGGCTCCGCCACCGCCGTCGGTGTACGGGACCAGGAATTGATGGCTCAGAACTTCTTCCAGTCCCGCGGCTTTCAGGGTTTCGGCTTCCTGGTATGTCAACTCCTGGACGGTCACGACGTCGACGTTGCGTTCGCGAACCGTCGTCACAAGCGACTCCGGATCCGCTGCACCGACCATCAAGTTGGCCTGCATGATTCGAATCGACGGGCCGGTCGCGGACGTCGATTCCCCAGTGCCACCGATGTACAGCGGGCTCACAGACCATCCGAACAACCCAAGGACGAGGATCGAGGCGGCGCACACGATCCACTGGCGCCCGATACCCGAGACCACGGCGCCGATCAGCGGTGCGATCATCAACAGAGGTGCCACGGACGCCAGAACGATCACGATGTTGTGATCGACGTCGAGCACGGCCGCGGCCAACGCGGCGAGACCAGTCGCGATTCCGGCAACACCAACCACGAAAGTAAGGCGGCGAAGAACACGCCGGCGCGGGGTCACGGTATCGGGTTGCATGACCTCCATGGAAGCAGAAGAGCGTCGTAGCTCCGGGAAACTGCAGGTGGAGTCGGTGCGCCCGACTGTTTGTGCCCGACTGTTTGCGTCCTATTGTTGCGGATACGGCAGATGACTACTGCTGTTCTCGCTGACGGAGATCGAGCGACCGAGTTGAGGGAAGGCGCGTTGGGAGCACGCCGGTCTGTCGCAGACCTTGCACCCCGCACCGATCGGCACGATGGTCGCGGGGTCGTCCGTCTGGATTCCGTGGGAGTAGACCATGCGATCGGCGTAGCCGATGTCGCAACCGAGCCCGACGGCGAAGTTCCGCTCAGGTGCGAGGTATCCGAGTCCGCCGCTGTGGGTAGTGCGCGCCACCCAGAGGTATGTCCGACCGTCGGGCATCTTCGCGACCTGGGTGAGGATGCGTCCGGGGCTCGCGAATGCCTCATGGATGACCCACAGCGGGCAACTTCCGCCAACTCGCGAGAAGTGAAAAGCGGTAGCAGACTGACGCTTCGAGATATTGCCGGCACGGTCGGTTCGGACGAAGAAAAAGGGAATGCCGCGCTGGCCGTGTCGTTGGAGGGTGGACAACCGGTGACAGACGGTTTCGAAGCCGACCTCGAATTTGAGGCTGAGCAGGGCGATGTCGTATCGCAGGGCCTCGGCGGATTCCAGGAATTGGCTGTACGGGAGTAGCAGTGCGCCGGCAAAGTAGTGCGCGAGGCCGATACGCGCCAGTGCCGCGGACTCGGAACTGAGCGATTCATCCTCAGCGACAAGGGTATCGATCACGTCGGCCTGTGTGAAGAAGGCCAACTGCATCGCGATCTGGAACGCGCGTTGTCCTGCCGACAGACGTCGCGCCAGGGTGAGGATCGACTTGTCCGGATCGTAGAAGCGCTTGGGGCCGAGCTTGTCTGGTTCGTCCGTGCGGATCGTCACGGTGACGCCGTGCTGGTCGCGAAGCAGTCGTGCCAGTTGCAGGTCTACTGCGCCCACGGACAGTCCGTTGTCCACGAACATCCGCTCGGCAGCGTCGTCGAGTACGGCGATGTGATTCTTTCGGTCGTAGAAGAAGTCCCGAACTTCCTCGTAAGGCATGGGCACCAAAGACACATCAGATGCTGTCTCGCCGGACAACTGCGTCGAGAACTGGTCCAACTGCTCTGTTGCGGCGTGAAGGCGGCGGTGCAACATCACGAGGGTGCGTCCGACCGCCGGCATTCGGGCCACCAATTCGTCCACCTCCGCCAGCGATACGTCCCCGGATTCCGAGGTTTCGGCCAGGGCGTGATGAACGTCCGCAACCAGGCGTGCGTCGGAATCGGAAGCGAAGAATTGCACGTCGAGATCGAACTCGGCGTTGAGCTTGAGGAGGACGGGGACCGTCAGCGGTCGTTGATCGTTTTCGAGTTGATTGACATAACTGGGGGAGAGTTCGAGTGCCTTTGCCAGTGCGGACTGTGACAGGTTTCGTTCTTCCCGCAGTCGTCGCAGCCGCGCTCCCGCGTACATCTTCTTCATCGAATTCTCCTCGGTGCCGATCGCGTACACCCTACCGAGAAGCCATTCGCAACATTCGCAACATTGCAGGATTGTTATTGCACAAATAGGCAATTGCGAGGGCCTATCCCGCGGTGAACGAGCTGCGTAGCGTGCAAATAGATACCGAAGCACGTGAGAAGAGGATCGATGAAGACGCATCTCGTACGCACCCACCGCTCTGCCGAAGAGTTCCCCAAGGAAGACCACCTCGCGTGGAAGATCGCGGAAGTTGCGACGGATTCCGTCGACGTCACCGATGCCACGTCCGACATGATCGTCAACCGGATCATCGACAATGCGGCGGTTGCTGCCGCCTCCCTGGTGCGCCGTCCCGTGGTGAATGCGCGGGCGCAAGCACAGTCGCATCCGTATACGCCAGGCTCCACCGTGTTCGGTATCCCCGGTACCTTCTCGCCTGAATGGGCCGCCTGGGCCAACGGCGTCGCAGTTCGTGAACTCGATTTCCACGACACGTTCCTCGCCGCCGAGTACTCACACCCCGGTGACAACATCCCGCCGATCCTCGCCGTCGCTCAGCACACCGGCCGTGACGGAAAGGACCTGATTCGTGGTCTGGCAACCGGCTACGAGATTCAGATCGACCTGGTTCGGGCTATCTGCCTGCACGAGCACAAGATCGATCACGTCGCACACCTCGGCCCCTCGGCCGCCGCCGGTATCGGAACTTTGCTCGGTCTGGGCACCGAGACGGTCTACCAGGCAATAGGTCAGGCGCTGCACCTCACGACGGCGACACGGCAGTCCCGCAAGGGTGAGATCTCCAGTTGGAAGGCATACGCGCCTGCGCTGGCCGGCAAGGTTGCCGTCGAGGCAGTCGACCGTGCGATGCGCGGTGAAGGTGCACCTTCACCGATCTGGGAAGGCGAAGACGGCGTCATCGCCTGGCTGCTCGGTGGGCCGGACAAGGAGTACCACGTTCCGCTGCCCGGTTCGAGTGAGGCGAAGCGCGCCATCCTCGACTCGTACACCAAGGAACACTCCGCGGAATACCAGAGCCAGGCGCCGATCGACCTGGCTCGTCGGATGCGTTCTCGTGTAGGTGATCTCGACCAGATCGCCTCGATCGTCCTGCACACCAGCCACCACACCCACGTCGTCATCGGCACCGGTTCCGGCGATCCGCAGAAGTTCGACCCCACCGCGTCACGCGAAACCCTCGACCACTCGGTGATGTACATCTTTGCCGTCGCGCTGCAGGACGGCACCTGGCACCACGAGCGCTCCTACGCGCCCGAGCGTGCACAGCGCCCCGACACGATCGAGCTGTGGAACAAGATCTCCACGCGCGAAGACCCCGAATGGACACGTCGTTACCACTCCACGGATCCGGACGAGAAGGCCTTCGGCGCTCGTGCCGAGATCACCTTGAAGAGCGGCGAAGTCATTGTCGACGAGCTGGCGGTGGCCGACGCGCACCCACTCGGCGCACGTCCGTTCGCTCGCGATCAGTACGTTGCGAAGTTCCGCACCCTCGCCGAGGGCGTCATCGAGCCGAGCGAACAGGATCGCTTCCTGGACGCCGCACAGCGCACAGTGCAGCTGAAGGCCGGCGAGCTCGACCAGCTGACCTTCACCGTCTCCGAAAACGTCCTTGCTCGGGCACCCAAGGTCGCCAAGGGGCTCTTCTGATGACGGGCCTCATCGCAGCATCGACGTCCGCAGCCGACAAACGCATCGCTTTCCGTGCCGGGCTGACCTCCGGCAAGATTCAGCGTTTGCCAGGTGCCATCAATCCGCTGACAGCCAAGCTGATTCAGGAAATCGGGTTCGAAGGTGTCTACGTATCCGGTGGTGCGTATTCCGCCGGGTTGGCGCTTCCCGACATCGGACTGACCACGTTGACGGAGGTCGCCGGCCACAGCAAGCAGATCGCGCGGGTCACCGACCTCCCGACGCTCATCGACGCCGACACGGGTTTCGGTGAACCCATGAGTGCCGCCCGCACGGTCACCATTTTCGAGGACGACGGAATAGCCGGACTCCACCTCGAAGACCAGATCAACCCCAAGCGCTGTGGGCACCTCGACGGCAAAGCGATCGTGCCCACCGAAGACATGGTTCGCCGTGTTCGTGCTGCGGTGTCGGCCCGTCGTGACCCCAACTTCGTCATATGCGCGCGCACCGATGCTGCCGGAATCGACGGTATCGACGCAGCCATCGAGCGAGCAAAAGCCTATGCGGACGCCGGTGCCGACTTGATCTTCACAGAAGCCTTGGCCACCGAGGCCGACTTCGAGAAGTTCCGCGCAGCCCTCGACATTCCGCTCCTCGCCAACATGACCGAGTTCGGGAAATCGAATCTCATTTCGGCGAAGACGTTGGAGGAGATCGGGTTCAACGCCGTCATTTACCCCGTCACCACCCTGCGGTTGGCGATGTTCGCCATCGAAAAGGGGCTGCGTGAGATTTTTGCGGAGGGCACGCAAGAAGGATTGCTCGGTGAGATGCAGCATCGCAGCAGGTTGTACGAGATTCTCGAGTACGAGCGCTACAACGAATTCGACAGTGGCATTTTCAATTTCAGCTTGGAGGGGAGTAGGACATGACCGAACAGATTCCGACGATCTACAAGGGCTTGGCCGGAGTTGTCGTCGACACGACGGCTATCTCCAAGGTAGTGCCCGAGACGAATTCGTTGACGTATCGCGGTTACGCAGTGCAGGACCTTGCCGCGAACTGCAGCTTCGAAGAAGTTGCGTACCTGCTTTGGTACGGCGAGTTGCCGACTCCCGAGCAGCTCGAATTACTCTGTCTGCGTGAGCGTGCAGCCCGCCGCGCCGATCGCTCGCTTCTCTCACTCCTCACCAAGATGCCAGACAATTGTCACCCGATGGACGTGGTCCGGACGGCGATCAGTTACCTCGGCGCCGAGGATCCGGCGGAGGATGACAACTCGGAGAAGGCCAATCTGGTCAAGGCACTGCGGATGACGGCTGTGCTGCCGACCATCGTGGCAGCCGATTTCCGGCGCCGCCGCGGTCAGGATCCCATTGCGCCCCAGTCGGATCTGGGATTCGCCGAGAACTTCCTGAACATGTGCTTCGGCGCCGTTCCGGAGTCGGCGATCGTGAAGGCCTTCGAAGTCTCGCTGATCCTGTACGCGGAGCACTCCTTCAACGCCTCGACGTTTGCCGCACGTGTTGTGACGTCGACACTCTCGGACATCTACAGTGCAGTGACCGCTGCGATCGGCACCCTCAAGGGCCCGTTGCACGGCGGTGCGAACGAAGCCGTCATGCACGACATGCTCGAGATCGACGACCCCGATCGCGCGGAAGCGTGGATGTCGGCGAAGTTGGTTGCCAAGGAAAAGGTCATGGGCTTCGGGCACCGCGTCTACAAGAACGGTGATTCGCGTGTTCCGACCATGAAGCAGGCGCTCCTCGACGTCGCGGCGGCGACCGACGGCGAGAAGTGGGTGCAGATGTACGAGATCCTCGAAAAGACGATGGTCAGTGCAACCGGAATCAAGCCGAATCTCGATTTCCCTACCGGCCCTGCGTATTACCTCATGGGTTTCGACGTCGAGATCTTCACGCCGATCTTCGTGATGAGTCGTATCACCGGATGGACGGCGCACATCATCGAGCAGGGGCAGTCCAATGCGCTGATCCGGCCGCTGAGCCAGTATTCGGGCGTGCCACAGCGAACTGTCGTGGCATGACGGTGGCATGACGCCCCTTTGATACTGCGTCGGCGAGGTTCGGTTCTGGCATCACCGTCTCCTGGCCTCGTCGACGCTTCTCCACGCATGGCCCGCACTTTCCCGTGCGGGCCATGTTCATTTCGCGTACTGACACTCTCGACAGCGAAGGTTTTCCATGTTCTCCAAAGTGCTTGTCGCCAACCGAGGCGAAATCGCCATTCGTGCGTTCCGCGCCGCCTACGAACTAGGTGCCGGAACCGTGGCCGTGTTTCCGTACGAGGATCGAAACTCGATCCACCGCACCAAGGCCGACGAGAGTTACCAGATCGGGGAGGTAGGTCACCCGGTTCGGGCGTATCTTTCGGTGCCCGAGATCATCGCCGCTGCCCAGAAGGCTGGCGCCGACGCGATCTACCCCGGCTACGGATTCCTTTCGGAGAACCCTGAACTGGCTGCCGCATGTGCGGACGCCGATATCACCTTCGTCGGCCCGTCGGCCGAGGTACTGGAGTTGACGGGAAACAAGGCCCGTGCTGTCGCGGCTGCGCGGGCGGCAGGGCTTCCCGTCCTCGAGTCGTCCGAACCGTCCACCGACATCGAAGCCCTGATGAGCGCGTCGGAGCTCATGGAGTTTCCGCTCTTTGTCAAGGCAGTTGCCGGAGGCGGCGGACGAGGGATGCGGCGTGTCGCGGAGCGGGGCCAGCTGAGAGAATCGATCGAAGCTGCTGCGCGCGAAGCTGAATCAGCGTTCGGTGATGCGACGGTATTCCTCGAACAGGCGGTGGTCGACCCGCGGCACATCGAAGTGCAGATCCTCGCAGACGGTGAAGGAAACGTCATTCACCTCTTCGAACGAGACTGCAGTGTGCAACGGCGCCATCAGAAGGTAATCGAACTTGCGCCCGCTCCGAACCTTCCAGCCGGACTTCGGGGGAAGATCTGTGCCGATGCTGTGGCGTTTGCGAAAGCTATCAACTACTCGTGTGCAGGCACTGTCGAGTTTCTGGTCGATACCCGTGGCAATCACGTGTTCATCGAGATGAACCCGCGAATCCAGGTGGAGCACACCGTCACCGAGGAGGTGACCGACGTCGACCTGGTTCAGGCTCAGCTGCGAATTGCTTCTGGTGAATCGTTGTCCGACTTGGGTCTTCGCCAGGAGTCGATTGTTCTGCGCGGCGCTGCACTGCAACTGCGCATCACCACCGAGGATCCCTCCAACGGATTCCGACCGGATACCGGGCGCATCACGGCCTACCGAACCCCGGGTGGTGCCGGCGTTCGCCTGGACGGCGGGGCTACCCTCGGGGCAGAGGTCGGTGCCCATTTCGACTCCATGCTGGTGAAGCTGACCTGCCGCGGGCGCGACCTACCCACTGCGATTTCGCGGGCAAGGCGCGCGGTCACCGAATTCCGAATCCGAGGGGTTTCTACCAACATTCCCTTCCTACAGGCAGTGCTCGACGACGCAGATTTCCGGGCAGGGGAGGTGACGACGTCGTTCATCGAGGAACGTCCGGGACTACTTACGTCGCGGGTCTCCGCGGATCGTGGCACCAAAATCCTCACGTATCTTGCCGACGTGACGGTGAACCGGCCGCACGGGGAGCGGAAGTCGACCGTCTACCCGCACGACAAGCTGCCGAAGATCGATCTGACTGCTCCGCCGAAGGACGGTTCCAAGCAGCGGCTGATGAATCTGGGGCCGACCGGATTTGCTGCGGCCTTGCGTGAACAGAAAGCGGTGGCGGTCACCGATACCACCTTCCGCGATGCGCATCAGTCGTTGCTTGCGACCCGGGTTCGTACAAGCGGTCTGCTGGCGGTGGCCGGTCACGTCTCCCGAATGACTCCGGAACTGTTGTCGCTCGAGGCGTGGGGCGGAGCTACTTACGACGTCGCTCTGCGTTTCTTGAAGGAAGACCCGTGGGAGAGGCTCGCCGCACTGCGTGAGGCCGTGCCTAACATCTGCCTGCAGATGCTTCTGCGCGGACGCAATACCGTGGGGTACACGCCCTATCCGGAGAAAGTGACCACGGCATTCGTAGCCGAAGCAGCGAGAACTGGGATCGACATCTTCCGAATCTTCGACGCTCTCAACAACGTCGATCAGATGCGGCCGGCGATCGACGCAGTACGTGAAACCGGTACGAGTGTGGCGGAGGTGGCACTGAGTTACACCGGCGATCTGTCTGATCCGGCGGAGACGCTGTACACACTCGACTACTACCTGCGGTTGGCGGAGCAGATAGTCGATGCCGGGGCACACGTTCTGGCGATCAAGGACATGGCAGGACTGCTTCGTGCACCTGCAGCCGCGACACTTGTATCTGCACTGCGCAGCAACTTCGACCTCCCGGTTCACGTGCATACTCATGACACTCCCGGCGGCCAGTTGGCTACGTACCTGGCATCATGGCAGGCCGGGGCCGACGCAGTGGATGGGGCGTCTGCCCCGATGGCGGGGACAACCAGTCAGCCTGCACTCTCGGCGATCGTTGCGGCGGCTGCACATACGGAGTTCGATACCGGTCTGGAACTTGGATCGGTGTGCGATCTCGAACCGTACTGGGAAGCGCTGCGAAGGGTCTACGCACCGTTCGAGTCCGGCGTGCCCGCACCGACGGGTCGCGTCTACACCCATGAGATCCCGGGTGGCCAGCTCTCGAACCTCCGCACCCAGGCGACCGCCTTGGGTCTCGGCGACCAATTCGAAGACGTGGAAGCGAATTACGCTGCTGCGGATCGGATGCTCGGACGGCTGGTGAAGGTGACGCCGTCGTCGAAGGTAGTCGGTGATCTTGCGCTCCATCTTGTGGGTGCAGGTGTTAGTTCGGACGAGTTCGCCTCGGATCCAGCCAAGTTCGATCTACCGGAATCGGTGATCGGCTTCTTGCGCGGGGATCTGGGTACACCGCCGGCCGGATGGCCGGAGCCGTTCCGCACGAAGGCGTTGGAGGGGCGGGGCGCGGCGAAACCTGAAGTGTCGCTTTCGGAGGATGAGAGCAAAGCGTTGAGCGCCGACCCCGCGCAGGTGCGCTCCACGCTAAACCGCTTGCTGTTTCCTGGTCCGAGCAAGGAGTTCCTCGATCACCAGGAACTGTACGGAGACACGTCGCGATTGTCGGCGAATCAATTCTTCTACGGTTTGCGTCGTGGTGACGAGCACCGAGTTCAGCTCGAGCAGGGCGTCGAACTGATCATCGGACTCGAAGCGATCTCGGAACCGGACGAGCGCGGATTCCGAACCGTGATGTGCATCCTCAACGGTCAATTGCGGCCGGTGTCGGTGCGAGACAGAAGCATCGCGGATACCGTTCCGGTGGCTGAGAAGGCTGACCGAAGCGTTCCTGGGCAGGTACCGGCACCGTTCGCCGGTGTGGTCACACTCACTGTGGCACAGGGGCAGAGCGTCGAGGCCGGTGATACTGTCGCGACGATCGAAGCGATGAAAATGGAGGCTGCGATCACCGCGCCCCGCGCCGGTACTGTCGCCCGACTTGCGATCGCCGAAGTCCAACAAGTTGAGGGCAGCGATCTGCTTCTGGTTATCGAGTAGGCGCAGACTGGGCGAGGTTCGCACTATCTGCAACTTTGCAGCGAGAATTCGCAAAGATATTCAAGTGCAATGTGTTTCGTCTATTCGAGGTCGAAAATAGTGTGAGTGTCATGACTGAAACGCACGAAGACATCTCGATCATCCGTCGTGGCGAGACCCTCGACGTCGTGTTCAACCGGCCGGAAAAGCGCAACGCATTGACCCCGCAGATGTACGACGCCATTGCCGGAGCCTGCCGGCGCGCCGACTCCGACCGCGAGATTCGGTTACTTACCCTCCGCGGAGCCGGGGGAGAGGCGTTCTCGGCGGGCTCCGACATTGGCCACTTTCAGACTTTCTCGAGCTTTCACGACGGGCTCGACTACGAAAGTCGGTTCGTCGGCGTGCTGACCGAACTCGAGAAAGTGCGGGTCCCCACCCTCGCGGTCATCGACGGCGTGTGCGCTGGCGCAGGGCTGCTGCTGTCGGCAGCGTGCGACGTGCGGATCGCGACGCACGGGTCCCGCTTCTGCCTTCCGATCGCGCGCACACTCGGAAACTCGTTGTCGATCCATTCCGTGGCGTTGCTGGCGGACAGGATCGGCAGTTCGCGTCTGATGTCGTTGGTCGCTCGGGCGGGGGTCATGTCGAGCGACGAGGCTCTGCGGAACGGCTTCCTCAGCGACTGCGCAACGGAGACCGAGTTCGCGGGCCTGACTGCCCAGGTCTCGCGGGAACTGCTGGCGGCTGCCCCGATGACCGTGTGGACGATCCGAGAGTCCCTGCGCCGCATCAGGACCCGATCGGTCACCGACAACAACGATCTGATGAGCATGATCTACAGCAGTGACGACTTCAAAGCCGGTGTCGACGGTTTCCTTCGCGGAGAGCGACCGGTCTGGGCCGGCGTGTAGTCCGGCGGTAGAACCACAGGCTTGCGTTGGAGCGCGCTCTAACCCCTAGCGTTGCCGACCATGACAACAAAGACCTGGATCATCACTGGAGTTTCTCAGGGTTTCGGACGTGAACTCGCACTGTCTGCACTTCGATCGGGGGACGCGGTAGTCGCTGCAGTTCGTCGTCCCGAGTCCGTTGCAGATATTGCGTCGGCGAATCCGGATCGGTTCTCGGCGGTGACGTTCGACGTCAGAGATACCGCAGCAACTCCGGGCGTCGTCGAACATGCGCTCGGGCGTTTCGGTCGCGTCGACGTGCTGGTCAACAATGCCGGTCGTGGGATGGTCGGCGCGGCGGAGATGGTGGACGATTCGACCTTGCGGGATCTCATGGAACTGCACCTGATCGGGCCCGCCGCATTGGTGCGTGCCGTCCTCCCGTCGATGCGGGCGCAGGGCAGCGGGACGATCGTGCAGATGAGCAGTCAAGGCGGCCGGATGTCGTTTCCCGGTGTCGGGGCGTACTCGGCGTCGAAGTTCGCTCTCGAGGGTTGGTCGGAGGCTCTTGCCGGTGAGGTCGCGCAGTTCGGCGTTCGGGTGATGATCGTCGAGCCCAGCCGATTCCGTACGGCATTCAACACACCTGGCGTTCTGAGCTTCGCCGAATTATCCTCGGAATACCGTGATTTGCTCGATCCCGTTCTGCGGGACATGGCGGCGGCAGACGGTGTTCAGGAGGGTGATCCGGAGAAGGCAGCAGAGATCATCACCTCGCTTGTGCACAGCGAGAATGTGCCACTTCGTCTGCCACTCGGAAAGGAAGCCGTGGAGCGGGTGTCCGCGTCGTATCGGAAGAATCTCGCCGAGGTATCCGTCTGGGCCGACCTGGCTCGCAGCGCCGATTTCGCGGATGCTGCCGGACCTGTCCGCCCGTTCTAGGCTGAGAGTCATGGCTACCGAAGACTTGATGCGTAAGGCACTCGAGGCACTTGGGGAAGTGGACGGGCCAATGTCGATCGAGGTGATCCATCGACTGGTCGACGCCGGGGACGTCGAGGAGTTGATGTCGATTGCCGAAGTGTCAGACCTGCTGGATGTTTCGGCACATACCCTGCGTTATTACGAGAAGATCGGCTTGGTTGCGGTGGATCGTGATTCGAGCGGACATCGTGTGTACGGCCCGGAATCTGTTCGCAGGCTGGTGTTTCTGACCCGCATGCGCATCTCGGGTATGGCGATTCGCGACCTGCAGCACTACGTCGAACTGGTCGACGCTGGTGAAGGGACAGTTCCGGAGAGGCTCGACATGCTGCTCGAGCACCGGGACACCGTTCGGCGGCAGATCAAGGAACTCACGCTGTCTCTGGCCGCGACGGAGTACAAGATTGCAACGTACGGTGGGCGAACCGGGGAGCGGGATATTCAGCCGAGTGAAACCGGAAGCAGCCCTCGCGGGGTCTCCTGAGCGATCTGGTCCAGCGCCGACTCCAGTGTCGGAAACTGATAGCGGAAGTTGTTGTCCGCGAGCACTCCTGGCGCTACCCAGCGGCTCTTGAGCACCAACTCGGCCTCGGTGCGGATGACCCGAGCTCCGAACTCCAGCATCCAGCCGGGTGTGGGCAAACCGTACCGTCGACCCAACGCTGCGCGCACCTGTCGCATCATCTCGTCATTGGTCACCGGGTACGGGGATGCGATGTTGACCGGGCCTGAGATCTCCGGATGCTCGTAGATGTGGATGATCGAGCGAACGACATCGGCAATGTGAATCCAGCTGAACATTTGTCGTCCGTCGCCCATCCTGCCGCCGAAGCCCATTCGGGAGAGGTTGACGAACGGGTTGATCGCCCCGCCGCCCGCGCCGAGGACGATCGACATCCGAAGTGCCACTTTGCGAACGGGTGTTGGTGCCGAGAACAATTCGTGTTCCCACGCTCGCGCGACCGCGACGGAGAATCCCTTTCCCAGCTCTCCGTTCTTCTCGTCCATCGGTCGATCTCGTGCGTCTCGGTAGATCGTGCCGGTACTGGCATTCGCCCAGAGTGAGGGTGGCTGCGGCGTACGGGTCAGCGCACGACCCAACAGTGCAGTCGTTTCCACTCGGGAGGAGAAGATGTCGTCGGCATTGCGCTTGTTGTAGCGGCAGCTCACGGAGCGGCCGGCGAGGTTGACGAGCAGATCCGTGCCGCTGAGCACATCGGCGACGCCGTGCTCGTCGGACCACGTGGCATCGCTCGTTCCTCCCCGGCCGATCGTCCGAACGTCGACCCCGCTGGATTCGAGCGTTCGAAGAAGGTGTTGGCCTACGTAACCCGACGCACCACAGACAACAACGGTCTTCATGATTTTGTGTTCCCTTCTGGAGAAATCACTTTGGCCATGAGGGCGGCGACATCGCCGACCAGACCTCGTGCCACTGGCAGCCGGGCAAGTGTGAGCGCTTTCGCGATGATCGGTACCAGGCCGTCGACCAGGGAACGGGTGCGCGCTTGCCCCGGAGATGAGTCGGTAACCCAGTGCAGCGTCACGCCCAGATAGCTGAGCCACAAGAGCGTGGGGAGCTGGGTCTCCAATGACGACGGCGTCCGCTGCTTCGACGCCGCCAGTGCTTCACGCATCAGATCGACGGCCATCGATCTCGCATCGGTCGACTCGGCCGAGAACGGGCTGGACGGTGATGCGGTGGGCAGTGCAACGTGCAGAAACGCGCTACCGAAGCCGTGATAGGGCCCCATGACATCGAGTCCGGTATGCAGAACAATCCTGAGATTTTCTGTCAGTGACCCACCTTCGCGAAGGAGTGGAAGCGCCAGAGCGCGGTGATCGCGTTGGATGACGAGATACAGCTCGTGAACAAGTTCGTCTTTACTGGCGAAGTAGTAGTAGGCATTCCCGAGCGAGACCTCTGCTTCATTCGCGATCTTGCGCATGGTCGTCGCTGCGAAGCCCTCGTCGCGGAAGAGCCGCAAAGCGGTTTCCACCAGCTTTTCCCTGGTCTTGATCCCGCGACTACTCATCGGCTCTCCTTCTTTGAACGCGTTCAAGTACAGCGTACGCCCTGTAGTTGAACACGTTCAAGACTCAATCTGTTGCGAGTAAGATAATAAGCGCGCATACTAAATGCATGAATGGATGTGCTTTCGGTTCGCCAGGGGGCCGGCGATGAATGCCTGGTTAGGGGTTGTCTCTGCCGAACATGTGCGTCGCGCAGTGGATCTCGGTATCGCACAGATCGGGCACGGAAAGAGAGCCGGATTGGCACGGATGAAAGCAGGTGACGTGCTGGTCTACTATTCGCCGGTCGAGTCCATCGGCGACCGAGATCCGTTGCGCGAGTTCACAGCTCTCGGTGTGATCGAAGAGGGTGAGATCTGGCAGGCGGACGAGGGGTGTTTCAAGCCGTTTCGGCGGCGAGTTCGGTACGAACAATTCAACCCCGTTCCTCTCGACGCAGTCCGGAGTCGATTGGCGCTGACCTCGGCACAGAATTGGGGGTATCAACTCCGGCGTGGCTTGATTCCGTTGGATGACAACGACGTCGAGGTTCTGCGTTCGACGACGAGCTGACACACTGGCGCTGTGGCGAAGAAACTGGAAACCGACTTCGAGGACGCGGACGAGAGTCCCGGTCTGATGTTGTGGCGTGTCACCAACGCTTGGCAGGCCTCGATTCGCGCTGCGCTGCGACCTTTCGACCTGACCCACGTGCAGTTCGTTCTGCTGGCAGCACTGACCTGGCTGGATGCAGAGACGCCGATAACTCAACGCGGCCTTGCCGAGTACGCGCGCACCGACGCGATGATGACGTCACAGGTGATTCGGACCCTCGAATCCAAGGGGTTTGTCGAACGACGTCCACATCCGACCGATGCTCGTGCTCGCTCGCTTGCCGTCACGCCGGTGGGTGCGGCCTTGGCCGGCGGGGCGAATCGCGCGGTGGAATCTTCGGACCGGGAATTCTTCGCCGCTCTCGGGGATCGTCAGACGGCCTTCGTCGCGATGCTCGGCGCGCTTGATCGACGGTAACAACCCTCAGTTTCGAGGAGATTGCTCTGTAGTTCTCTGCAGCAGTGCGTATTTGGCTTCCAGTCCGTCCAGCAGGGATTCCAGTGCGAGTTCGAAGCTGGCGCCGTCGATCTCGGTGGCACGCTCACGCAACAGGTGTGCTCGTGTGAGGTGCGGGTAACGCTCGGCGTAGATAGCGGGATCGTCCACGAATCCGCCGGAGAACGTTGCCGTCGCAGCACCCATGACCACGTACTTGACGGAAGCGCCGATCAGCGTTGCCGTGCGCTGCGGCCATCCGGCGCGCACCAGGCCGCCGTGGATGGCGTTCGCGCGATCGAGGGCGATGGGCCTGACGCTCGGACCGTAGGCCAGATAGGGAACGATGTTGGGATGCTTGCCCAGGGCAGCGTGGTAGGACCGCGCCCACGTACGCAGCGCGCCGCGCCAATCGTCGGAGTCGAAGCCGCTTACGTCGACGGACTCCATGATGACGTTCGCGACGTCGTCGAGTAACTCGTCCTTGTTGGCGTAATGGCTGTACAGCGACGGTGCCTGTACGCCGAGAACAGTGGCGAGTTTGCGCATCGAGAAGTCGGTCAGACCGTGCTCGTCCACCAGTTTCAGGGCAGTGTCCCTGATGATCGGCTTACTCAGTAGTGGAACCCGCGGTCGCGCCATCGCACAGAACCCTTTCGTCTGAAAGTACTGGACAACCTTACACTGTGAGTTTATTATCGAATTAACCTAACAGTGTTCGGGAACGTGGAGGATCAGATGACACGGGTGTTCGAGAACAAGTCCGATCTCCTGGGGGCAGTCGGTGAAACGCTGGGTTCGAGCGAGTGGGTCGAGGTCACCCGTGAGATGGTCCATCAATTTGCCGACGCGACCGGTGACCATCAGTGGATTCATGTCGACGACGAAAGAGCTAGGCGCGAATCACCTTTCGGTGGACCGATTGCGCACGGGTATCTGACGCTCTCACTCCTGCCGCTTCTGTCGAAGTCCGTGTATCGCATCGACGGCGCGAAAATGGTCATCAACTACGGGTCCGACAAGGTTCGATTCCCGAGTCCGGTGCCCGTCGGGGCCAAGGTTCGAAATACCGCAGTGCTCTCCGCAATTGAAGAATTGCCGAACGGTTCACTACAGAGTCAGATCACCAACACCGTCGAGATCGAAGGCGTGGACAAACCTGCCGTTGTTGCGCAGACCGTCGCGCGAATCTTGTTCTGAAATCCTGCAAGAAGAAAGCAGACTCCACATGAATCTCGAACTGACCACTGAGGAAGTTGCGTTCCGCGAGGAGATGCGAAAGTTCTTCACCACCGAATTCTCGCCCGAACTTCGAGCACGTGCGGCCGGATTCGGAAAGCTGACTCGTGAGGACATCGTTGCGGGCCAACAGATTCTGAACGCACACGGGTTGGCGGTTCCACACTGGCCGGTCGAATGGGGCGGCAAGGACTGGACTCCGGTTCAGCGCCACATCTATTCCGAGGAAATGCAGTTGGCGTCGGTACCCAACCCGTTGCCGTTCAACGTGAGCATGGTTGGGCCCGTTATCGCTGCCTTCGGTTCGCAGGAGCAGAAGGAGGAATTTCTCCCCGCTACGGCCAACGCCGATATCTGGTGGTGCCAGGGTTTTTCGGAACCCGAAGCCGGTTCGGATCTCGCTTCACTCAAGACGGCCGCTGTTCGTGACGGCGCAGACTACATCGTCAATGGTCAGAAGACGTGGACCACTCTCGCGCAGCACGCCGAGTGGATCTTCTGTCTGGTTCGTACAGATGCCAGTGCTCAGAAGCGGCAGGCCGGAATTTCGTTCTTGCTCATCGATCTGGCAACTCCCGGCATCACGGTTCGCCCCATCAAACTGATCGACGGCAGCGTCGAGGTCAACGAGGTGTTCTTCGACAACGTCCGCGTGCCTGCGGAGAATCTTGTCGGCGAGGAGAACAAAGGCTGGGACTACGCCAAGTTCCTGCTCGGCAACGAACGCACGGGCGTCACGCGGGTCGGGTTCTCCAAAACTCTTGTCGCCACGGCAAAAGAGAAGGCGCGGGAGGTTCGCGTCGGAACCGGCACCCTCCTCGATGATCCGTTGTTCGCGGCTCGGTTGGCTGAGCTGGAAAACGATTTGCTTGCGCTGGATCTGACTCAACTGCGAGTTGTGGCGAGTTCGGCAGACGGCAAGCCGAACCCGGCGTCCTCGCTGCTCAAGCTCCGCGGCTCCGAATTGCAGCAGGCAGCAACGGAATTGCTGATGGATGTTGCGGGTCCGGACTCGTTGCCGGTGAACACGGCCGAGATCGACTCGCCGGAGTGGGCGCAGCAAGCGGCGCCGCGCTACCTGAACTACCGGAAGGTTTCCATCTACAGCGGATCAAGTGAGGTGCAGCGCTCCATCATTGCCTCCTCGATTCTCGGATTGTGAGCATCTGACATGAATTTCGAACTCGACGACGAGCAGACGATGCTTCGCGACACGACGCGTGAATTGCTCAACCGCAGCTACGACGCGGAGAAGCGCAACGCCACCTCGGCTACTGACGAGGGATGGAATGCCGCGGTGTGGAAGCAGTTCGCGGAGCTTGGGCTGCTCGGCCTGCCGTTCGCGGAGTCTGACGGCGGAATGGGCGCTGGACCGGTCGAGACCATGGTCGTGATGACCGAACTGGGCCGAGCGCTTGCACCCGAGCCGTATCTGGGTGGTGTTCTGATCCCCGGCGGTTTGATCGCGGCTGTCGGTTCGGCAGATCAGCGGGCGCGGCTCCTGCCGGCGCTCAGCGACGGGACCACTCTGTCGGCCTTCGCACATACGGAACCTGGCACGCGCTGGCCGGTTGCCACCGTCACGGCCGCGGCTTCACATTCGGGATCGGGGTGGACGATCACCGGCGTCAAGAACCCGGTCCTGCAGGGCGACAGCGCGCACGTCGTGATTGTCAGCGCCGCACTTCCAGGCGGCGGCACTGGGCTCTTCCTGGTAGATGCAGACGGTTCGGGTGTCGTACGGCGCACGTACGCCACTCACGACGGCCGGCGCGGTGCGCAGTTCACGTTCACCGATGCCGCGGCCGAACAACTTGGTGAGGGCGGCGATGTCGCGGAGGCGATCGTCGAAGCAGAGGTTCGGGCGCAGGCGGCTCTGTGCGCCGAGGCGATCGGGATCATGACCGAAGCGCTGCGACTGACGACGGATTACCTGAAGCAGCGCAAGCAGTTCGGTGTTCCTCTCGCGAAGTTTCAAACATTGGCGCATCGGGCCGCCGACATGTACGTGGCGCTCGAACTGGCGAGCAGCATGAGTCTGTATGCCACCATGTCCATTGCCGACGGCGTGATCGATCCGACCATCGCGTCGCGCGCGAAGCTGGCTGTCGGTCGCGCCGCGCATCAGATCGGACAGGAAGCGATTCAGATGCACGGCGGCATCGGAATGACAGCCGAGTATCCGGTCGGGCATTACGTCTCGCGACTGGTGGCCATCGAACACACTTTGGGTGCCTCGGACGATCACCTTCGGGTGCTGGCCGGCGGCGTCTCGAAGAATCGATGAGCGGGCCTACCATCCGGGACAGAAAGGCCGGTTAGCGGATTCTACGAATGCAACTGTGGTGACAGACACCACGGATGTACCACCCGCTAGTGCTGTGGTCACGAGGTCAGCTCGGAGGCGGCGCTCGACGACCGTTCGTTTCTTGTAGTCGTCGCATATGCCGAGCTATCACGTGCCGATCCGAGGAAGTTCGCACCGGTGTCGACCCTTTCTCGACTGTCGCAGCAGAATGATCTGCGCCCGGCTTTGATTGACTTACTTCGCTTGATTCGCTCAGCGGCGTTCAATCCAGGCAAGGATCGCTTTGACGCGCCGATTATCTTCCCCGGGAGGCAAACCCAACTTGAGAAAGACGTTGGCAACGTGCTTGCTGACCGCAGCCCTGGACAGATACAGAGTGTCGGCGATCTCGCCGTTGGATTTACCTTCCGCCATCAACGCGAGAACTTCGCTCTCACGTCCAGTGAGCCTGCCGATCGGACCGGGGGAGGCGTCCTGTCGGATGACATAACGCACTACCTCCGGATCGACCACTACGCCTCCACCGGCAACCGTTTCCACTGCTCGAAGGAAGTCTCCAACCCGTCCCACTTTCTCCTTGAGCAAGTAGCCGACACCGTCCGCGCCCGGGCCACTGAGCAGTTCCTTCACATATGGACCGGTGACGTATGCAGACAACACCAGGATCGGGAGATCGCGATGGCGGGCGCGCAGATCCATCGCGGCGCGCAATCCGTCATCCGTATGTTCAGGCGGCATTCGTACGTCTGTGACGACCAGGTCCGGCAATTCACCTGAGTTGGCCATGTCGTCGACGGTCGTAACCAGCGAGGGGGCGTCTTCACATTCGCGGACGACCTCGTGGCCGCTCGCGGTCAGGATTTCCTTGATGCCGGCGCGAATGAGTGCGGCATCATCGGCCAGCACGATCTTCATGGCGTGTTCGTTCCTCGTCTGTTCGGTGTCGGACTGTCACCATGGTGGTTCGGCAGGGGCCGTCACTGTCAGAGTAGTTCCCTTCTCGGGAGGACTGACGACCTGAATTTCGCCACCGACGCTTCGCATTCGTTCCCGCAGTCCCGCCAAACCAGTGCCCCGGCCATCGGTAAGGTCAAGGCCTCCGACCCCGCGGTCGACAATTTTGGCCATCACACCGTAAGGCGAACAGTGAAGTTCGATCAGGACGTGGTCGACGCCGGCATGCTTTACGACATTGGTGAGGGCTTCCGAAATAGTGAAGTAGACGGCACCGGCGACGGGTCCTGACAGATTCGAGTCGTCACCCTCGGTATCGAGCTCGACGGTTAGGGATGACCGGGCTACCAGTTCGCGAACCGCCGCCATCAACCCTAAGTCACTGAGATCGCGGGGGTGGATGCCGCGCACCGTTTCGCGTAAGCGTTCCAAGGCGCGTTCTGCTTGCGCTTGCGAGCGTGACGCCAGTGCACTGATGCGCTCGTTGTCTGCGCCGGAATCGGCGGCGGCTTGAAGTAGTCCGAGGCTGAGTACCACCGCAACGAGATCCTGCTGCGCGCCATCGTGCAGATCGCGCTCAATGCGTTGTCGTTCCAGTTCGAAAGCCTCGGTCAACGAGGCCCGGCTCGTGCGCAGGTCGAGAAGTTGATTGTGCAGATCGAAGTCGTTTCGGTCTGAAAGCGCGAGCAATATCAGGTCGCGAAGCCAGGAAATTCCGGACAATAGCGCTGCCGTCAGTGCTGCGAGAACAAACCCGGTCGGAACGGCCGCGACCGACTGGCCTGCGGACGTCGGCGTGAATGGTCCCACCTGCGCCGCGATACCGAAGAACCAGAAGACGGGTGAGAAAACCAGCGCCAAGGCTCCGATGAAGCCGAAGAACGCCACAAGCAGAGAAGGCAACGACAAGACCACGGCAATCAGCATCACCGGCAGGTCTGTTCGCCAGAGCGCGGATGTGCGGACCCGTAGTCGAATCCAACTGACCCAGGGTTCGTTCGCAGGCCGCAGAGGTGCGCTCGGCGCGCCGCAGGCTCTGGCACGCACACGATCAAGTTCGGCTACCACGATCGCGGTGATCGGCAGCAGCGGTATCAGTACCAAGGACAGGAGAAATAGTGGAAGGAGGGCTGCGGCGACGATCTCCAGCACTACTCGTCGCGCCAGCACGGAAATCGACATGACGTCACACTCTCCCAGACGACGGTGGAGGAAGAGGTAGTGCTGGTTCTACCCCTTGAGGGAGACAGCACCAGTGTTTTCCAGGATCGAGAATGTTGAGATTCTTACATGCCGAACGAATCCATCACCAGTACCACTCCTTGTGTCCGACTTCGTGGACTGCGGATGGATTTCCCCGTTCTTGGCCGCAGTGGCGAAACCAACCGGGTACTGCACGACCTCGATCTCGACATACCCGCGGGGCACCTCACCGCAGTCGTCGGACCGTCCGGTTCTGGCAAATCGACTCTGCTGTTCTGCGCGGCAGGGCTCGAGGAGCCGACCGGAGGCACCGTGGAAGTGCTCGGCACCGATCTCCAATCCCTGAACGCACGCAAACGTGCAGCGTTCCGGAGCAAACACATCGGTTTCGTATTTCAGGAGTACAACCTGGTCAGCTCGCTCACCGTCGAAGAGAACATCGCTCTCCCCGCTCGCCTCGCGGGTCACAAAGTGCCCAAAGCTCGAATTCGCGAGGCAATGGACCGCCTCGGCATCGGTAATCACGCCGCCCGACGACCCGACCAACTCTCCGGTGGCGAGCGGCAGCGTGTCGCGGTCGCCCGCGTCGTTGCCAATCAGCCACGCATCGTCTTTGCCGACGAGCCCACAGGCGCACTCGATCTCGTGTCAGGGCAAGTAGTACTGGATTGGCTGCAAGCTCTACCGGCACACGGCACCTCCGTGGTGATGGTCACTCATGACCCATATGCTGCTGCCCGTGCTGATCATGTGGTCGTCATGGGTTCTGGGCGTGTGCACAATGTCATGCCCGGTGGAGACGGACATGCGGTGGGCGAGGCCATAATGGCCGCGCAATCGGCGGCTGTTGGGGATGTGCTCGCATGATTCGATTGGTTCTCGCAGATATTCGTCGTCAATTCGCAATGTGGCTGTGGACCGTCTTGTGTGCCACCGTGGGTGGAGCCTGCGCCGCTGGCGTGGTGATCGCGATGTTGGCCGGCATGAGTGCGACGCGGGTTGCCGGTGATGCAGCCATGACTCAGGCTTCCATAGCGCTTGGCGGAAACATCGTCTTCTTCACCGTTCTTGCCGCAACCGCAGTCGTTGCCTCCACGGTGGGACTGACATTGACAACGCAGCGCCGCGAGCATTCGCTCTGGATAATTCTCGGGATTCCGCGCCACCATGTACGGCGCGTGCTGATCATCGAATTGTTGGTTCTCGGAATGGTGGCGGGTTTGCTCGCGTTGCCACTGGCGCTCGTAGTCGGTCGTGTGGCCCTGATGCAATGGACGGAGACGGGGCTCGATCTGCACGGTGCTCATGTCGGTTTTCAACTGTGGTACGTCGGGGTCGCGCTGGCAGCGGGGATTGCACCGTGTCTGCTCGGAGGGTGGGGTGCTGCTCGGCGTGCATCGAAGACAGGGGAGATGCGCGCTTTTCGTGAGACTACCGAGTTAATGGCTCGTCCAGGCATCGGCCGAAGTGTCCTCGCGGCGTGCCTGTTCGCTGGTGTGCTCGGAATGTGGATTCCAGGTCTTGGGTCTGAACTGAGCGGACCCGAGCAGCGCACTGCCTTTGCCTTCGCCGGCAATCTCTTCTTGGTGTGTCTGCTGCTTCTGATGGGCCCGTGGACTATTACGCCTCTGATGAAACTGTGGACTGCGATGGTTCCAGTCGGTGACGTCGCTTGGCGGCTGGCGATACAGTCGTGTCGCGCCCGTGCTGCGCGGAGTGTCACCACTGTTTTGCCATTCGCGCTGGCATTGTCGATGGTGAGCATCTTCATGGTGATCGGCAATGTGATGCCTGACGACTCCACCGGTCTCGGCGACGTGCTTGTCGTGCTCGGTTGGGTGTTCGTCGTTTCCTGGGTTGGAGGACTTGCGGTCATCGCGTTAGTCGGTCGTGAACGACGCCGCGACGCGGCGCTGATCGGTATCGCCGGTGCCCCGCCAGCCGTAATAGCCCGTTCGACAATGTATGAAGGCTTGATATACGCCACTACCGCAGTCCTTTTCGGAGTTCTGACGTTGCTGGTATCTTGCTGGACAGTCGCACTGGCCGCACGAATGTCAGTCTCGTCGGTATTGGGCGGCCTGCCGTGGCCGATGCTCACTGCGCTGGCAGTCATGACGCTGATCATGACCAGCGCAGCATTGATCTGGCCGACGATCACCACTTCACGGGCCAATCTCGCCCAGCAACTTCGCGCCTGACTGACGGTAACTTCGACGAGATGCGAGGTGCGTCTGAAGCGTTGTCGTCCCAATCCGAGAATCGAACAAATGACAGGAAATCCTTTGTCCAAGAATGAAAATCATTCAGAACGACTGGAAGTGTCCGACTTCGATCGAAGGCCGCGACGCCCAAGGCTGATGGCGCTCATCACCACACCGATAATCGCAGCCGTCGCACTGTCGGCATGTTCCGCCAATCCCGACGACAGAGCATTGGGTATCGATGCGGAGACGTCAATGCCCACAAACGAAGTCAATCCCGAGGTACGCGAACTCATGGCTGGACCCCCGTGGGAATCGGGTCAGTGGGGTGTTCTCGTAGCGGACGAAGCGACGGGGGAGATCGTGCAGTCGCTGAACCCGGAATCACAGTTCGTCACGGGGTCCACGGCGAAGACCTTCGCAGTCGGGGCGGCATTGGATATTCTCGGCAGTGACCACCGATTCCAGACTCCGATCGCCCATACCGGAGAAGTCACGGCAGACGGTCGACTCTCGGGCGATCTGATCATGGTCGGCAGCGGAGATCTAGCGCTCGGCGGTCGCTCGGCATCGCCCGACACCCTCGAGGTTCCCGATTTCGATCACTTCGACGCCAACGCCGTTCCAGGCATGGCGACCATCACCCCTCAAGACCCGTTGGCCGGACTCGACGAACTTGCCGGCCAGATCGCTGCCGAAGGAATTCGCAAGATCGACGGCGACGTTGTCGTCGACAACCGCCTCTGGGACCCGATTTCTGTTGGCGGTGTACCGATTACGCCCACGATGATCAACGACAACCTCATAGATCTGCTCATCAGCCCGCTCGATCGAGGACAACCCGCCACAGTCGACTGGCGACCGAAAACCGCAGCCTTCACGGTCGAGTCGGACGTGATGACAACACCGATCGGCACCAAGCCCGCGGTCACTGTCGACGCCGCCGACTCGGGGCACATCATCGTGCATGGAACTGTCCCCGCCGACGCGAAAACACCATTCGTCGCAACCTACCAAGTACCAGACCCTCCGGCATTTGCGCGGACCTTGCTGATCGAGGCACTTGCCCGCCACGGCGTCACAACCAGCGCGCCGACATTGGGTACGAACCCCAGCGACATCCTCCCGTCACAAGATCGTGTTGCGGCACTGCCAGTCTCGGCGTCCTACACCTCACCTCCCTTCAGTGAATACGCAAAGCTGATCAACAAGGTCAGCCACAACCTCGGGGCGAATCTCTTGCCGCCGCTGATGGCTGCGCAACGAGGTCTCCAGACCTACGAAGAGGGCATGCAGATCGAACGAGAATTCCTCGCAAAAAGTGGCGTCGACCCAGCGTCGTTTACGTTAGTCGACGCCCAAGGCCTACCTGGGGACAAAGCCACGCCTCTGGCACAGACCGAACTTCTTCGAGCCCTCGCCCGCCGCGACGATTTCGACGTATTTTACGATTCGATGCCCAGCCTGGGCCTCGATGGATCGCTCGCCGACGTCATCGATCGCACCGATCCGGCGGCGGGACAGATCCGCGCAAAAACCGGTACCTTGGTCGACGCGCCCGACGGGAACATGCAACTCGCCACGAAAGCGCTGGCTGGATATATGAACTCGCAAAGTGGCCGGCGACTCGTCTTCGCGATATACGTCAACAACATCCCTGTGCCCAGCGGAACCGTCGAAGATGCGATCGACTTAGCCCTCGATGCCAACAAGCAACTCGGAGCGATCGCTGCTGCGATCTATCGCTCATCGTAGCGGGATCCTCGACGGCTCGTCGGACGCATAGGGGTGCAACCCGAATTCGCAAGGGGATCGATGTCGTCCGATGGCTATCCAGACAAACCATCACTGGACCATCGGGGCCGCACGAGAGATCGGGTTCCTCGCTGACCGTTCGGCAACGCTTCACCTCGCGAAACCCACTACCGTTCGACTCCGAGCTCTGGCCGGTGAACCATCGAGGACGATGACGATGGTAAATGGCGCCGCACTCGCGCCTTGGCATAAAGCTCCGTTGGGCGGCGAGTGAAGGCTCGAAGTCATTGCGGCTCAACCGGGTAGATTGTCACTCCCGTCCGAGTGAGCGTGGTGAGTTGAACGTTCGGCTCACCGTCAATGTCCACGTAGACGAACCCAGGACTGTTCAGTTCACGGCGAACCACAGGCATTGTGCCCTATCTGGATCAAAATAGGTGGAACCCGCTGCGAAAGAAAAGTTGTGCTGAGCTCAGACATGGGGAACGTGCGTCGGCGAGCGTACTTCGCCTCGCGTATGTTGTTGCGTGGAATTGATTTTGGGATTCCACCAGTAAGTTTGTGAAAGGTTGTTGACAGTGATGGTAGAGAGTGGGGCAGTCACGCGGCGTGCGTTTTTGGTTGCGGCGGTGTTGATTCCGGTCGTGGGATGTTCGGCGAAGAGTAATCAGATTGCAGATGCCGGGCCGACGAAAGTTGGCGCGGGAGATCCAAGTGATCTTCTGGTCGAACTCGAAGGTCGATACGACGCGAGACTGGGGGTGTATGCGAGTAGTTTGAACACCGGGAGGACGGTGGAGTATCGCGCGGACGAGCGGTTCGCGTTCTGCTCTACGTTCAAAACCCTCGCTGTCGCAGCTGTATTGGATAAGTATCCATTGAGTTATCTCGATACCGTAGTCCACTACACTGCCGCCGATCTGCAGTCGTACGCCCCGATCACGGAGCAAAAGCTCGATGCCGGGATGACGGTTGGTGAATTATGCTCCGCAGCAGTGCAATACAGTGACAATACCGCCGCCAACCTCCTGCTGCAGATGCTCGGCGGACCTTCTGAAGTCAATGCATATCTTCGCAGTATCGGTGATGATGTGACTCGGCTGGATCGGATCGAACCCGAACTCAATACCGCCATTCCAGGCGATGATCGTGACACGACGTCCCCGCGGGCGATCGGTACGGACTATGAGCGTCTTGTCCTCGGCGATGCACTGACGCCGGACAAACGTGAGGTGCTCACGGGTTGGCTTCGAGGCAATACCACTGGTGCGGAGCAGATACGGGCCGGTGTTCCCCAAAAATGGACGGTCGCCGACAAGACTGGCAGCGGCGACTACGGAACCAGTAACGACGTCGGTGTCGTGTGGACGGATACTTCAGATGCGGTGACGATTTCTATCCTGACGACGCGGTCGGATAGAGACGACACCGCGGTCAAAGCGATCATCGCCGACGCCACACGTCTCGTCGTCTCAGCGCTCACCTGACGTCGGTGAAGAACCGATCCCGAAGTCTCGGGGTTTATCGGCACCCGCAACCGCGTAGCGCCGTTGCTACGGCGTCGAGGGCGGGTCTTGCTGCCTCGGGTGCGGTGCCGTTGGACATGAGGGTGAATGTCAGGACTCGCCGGTCGTTGTCGACGACGATTCCGGCCAGCGAACTGACACCGGAGAGGGAGCCAGTTTTCGCGCGCACCCACCCTGCTGCCGGGGACGGCGGGTTGAATCGGTCCGCCAAGGTGCCTGTCGCTCCGGCGACGGGGAGTGTGTCGAGCAGTGGGCGAAGTTCCGGGGTGTCGGGCCCGGCTGCCGCGGTGAGCACCTGATCGATGAGGCGTGCCGAGATGCGGTCGTCGGTGGATAATCCGCTTGCGTCTCGCAATTGTGCTCCGGTGGTGTCGAATCCGCTCTCTTGCAGTGTGTGAGTGATGGCGTCGACTGCTCCGTCGAAAGTTGCGGGTAACCCACGGGCGAGTGCAATCTCGAACCCCACCGTCTCGGCGAGTACGTCGTCGGAGTGCACCATCAGGTCGTGTAAGCGTGTGCTCAACGGAGCAGATTGAACCGAGGCCACCACGGCCGCCGCTGGTGTGGCCGTAGAAGGTGTGGTGCCTTCGGTGACAGATGCCGGGTCCAGTCCGAGTTGTTCAGCGAGGGCTCGGCCGGTGTCCAGTGCGGGAGTGTGGGTGCGCGGAGAGTAGTCAGCCAAGGGGTCTGCGCGGCCGCCGTCGAGCATGACCGATTCGATAGGGGTGATACTCCCGCCGGCGATGTCGGCGGTGTCCCATCCGGGGGCAATTGCCGGGCCTGGAAATAATGTGTTGTCCACCATGAGGCTGCTGACGTGTATACCGGAACGGTGGATCTGGTTGATCAGGTCATCGAGATGTGGGGCGTCGGTGTAATAGCCTTGCGTGCCGGTAGGTTTCGCGGTCAGTGTCGGGTCGCCGCCGCCGACGAGCACAAGTTGGCCGGGGTTGGCGCCTTGGACGACGGTTGTTGTAGTTCGGTGATCGGCCGGCAGTGTGAGTAGTGCGGCGGCGGTCGTGAGAACTTTGACTATGGAACCAGGTACTTGCGGGGTGTCGGTCTGTTGTTGCCACAGTGTTGCGCCGGTCTGGGCGTCGGTGACGTGACCTGTCAAACTTCCGAGGTCGGGGTTGTCGAGTGCGGGTTGGAGCACTGCCGAGAGTATTTCAGGACTGGGTGAAGGGGCATCCGTCGGCACCGGCGTGATTTTCGGGTGCGGAGTAATCAGTTGTGGGGCCGTCACTGTCGGGGGAGGGGTGGGAGTGGGGTCGAGTTGGCTGCACCCGGCAGTGAAGGCCGCCACCATCGTCGTTGCTGCGTATGCGAGAAGGGATCCAGACCGTCTGTTTGTCATTGTTCTGAGTCGTTTCTTCGACATTCGATGTCGACCTCATTGCCGCACTTCTTGGGGGTCGCCGATCCGATTGTGGCGATCATCGACCTGACGTGTGTTGTCGCCCTGGCTGACAACTCTAAGCAATGGCCGTGGAAGCCGCGAAAGCGGCCTGTCCGGCGCTCTCCGGGACGGGGAGCAGTGGGCGATTGCGATATCGCGCATACGAAGACAGTCATTGGAACCGCCACCGTTGTCGCGAGTACACCGGTGAGCACACCGTATGGTCGTGGATCGAGGGCCAGAACGATCACCGTCGTCGCTATCGGCCCACCCACCAGCATGGCCACCAACATGAACCCCCGTATTCGGCGACCACCCACCGGGAAGGCAGCTGCGAAGAGGCTGACGATTGCGGCTGCGAGCAATACGGATCCCGCAACATCGCTGAGGCGGTGCCATCCCTCGCCCATGATGTCGCGGCTGACCAGCGCCACCCACGCCGCGCAGGGCACGACTCCAACCAGGCGCATCCACGACGGTGCGATCAGGAGCAGGCTGAGGGCAATACCCATTGCACCGGCGACATGGCCGCTCGGAAACGTGTTCGCCGTCGGCCAGGGGACGTCCTGGTCGAGTTGAGGCCGCTCGAGAACGTCGAGACGGAGCGTTCTCGCCGTCACTATGCACACGATGGGAACTGCAAGCGTCGTCACAGCAGCGAGCGGCCGACGAATCATACTCCCTGTCAACAGGATCGCGGCTGCGACGGAGATCCACATGAGCGGGTTGGTCATGATGTCCAGCCGCAGGACGTCGGGCACCGATATGCCGGTCTGCGCCGACTTCGCAGCTTGAAATACTTCCCGGTCGAGTTGTTGACCGCCGGCGGTACCAACAATCAGAAGGAATACGGCGACCGCACCCGCGGCGAATGACATGCCGACGACAATCACTGTCCACCGTGTTCCGTTGCGTACGGCGGGCGTCATCGTGGCGGAATCGGTCACGGACACAGCGTGGTGATCGCGGCGCCGATCGATGCACTGGCGCAGCCCGGGCCGATGTCGCCAACGTCGGGGTCATGGTAGGTGCTGTCGTCAAAATTGGCTGTCACCAACAGCTTTCCATCCCCGAAGATGGTTCGCTGCACCATTCTGTCGTTTGACAACCACTGAAAGTCCGTCATGGGCTCAGTTCCAGCCGCTTCTTGCAGGGTGGCGAAGAACTTCTGCATGGTCGCCATCCTCGGGCCTTCCTCCGCGATGGTTTGTGCGTTCAGGGTGTAGTTCAGCGGCGTGTTGTAGAGCATTGCCAACAGCGCGCGATCGGTTTGCTCGGCTGGCAGCTTGTTGAAGGACAACTCCCATCGATCCGTACTGACTACCGAATCGTGCAGCACCGTCTCGTACAGCGGCACAAGGTATTTCGGATCAAACATGCCGGCTTTCAGATCTGATGAAAGCGCGACGGGCTTGAAGAAGAAGGCCGGGCCGTTCTTCCCCCAGTACGCACCCCAGTTCGCCTTGTCTCGTTCCGCTTTCCAGAGGCCGTTCATCACCGGCGTGCTCGATCCGTGACTGAAGGACACAACGCTGTTGGCCCACGACCCGGCTGTCTCGGATCCCAGCACCAGATCCTTGCCGATCACCTTCATGCGGTCGATGCGGTTCTGCCGGTCCTTGGACTGGGTCATCCGGTGGTCCGGGTTGTAGTCGTCGAATACCTCGCCTGTCGCATCGACGTCCAGGAAGTAACTGTTCACGCCGTTACCCACCTTTGCGGCGACGCGAGAGGCAACAAGCTCAGGGTCGGCAGCTAATGCCTCCGAGCTCAAGTAGCAACCGCGACCGCTGAATCCGCCTTCCATGTCGCCCTTTTCGTCAATGATGCAGGCGCCGGGCCAAATCCCTTCGGGCCACGAAGACGAGGGATTGTCGACTTCACCGGTCGGGTCCTGTGCGTTGGCGAAGGTGTCGTACGGCCCGACGAGAAAGCCGTAGTTCGTGGCTGTTTCGACGGCCTCGCGGGTCATCGGCTGGTCGTCGGCGTCGTAGCCGAGCCACATCTTGGTGATGCCGAGGTCATGGAGTTGGCGTATCGCTTCGGGAGTACGCGCATCTCCCCACAGATAGGCGTGAAAGGCACCGACCAGCTTGACCGTGTCCGGGTTCTCAGCGATCTTCTGCTGCAGTGTGCGCAGTCCGCCCTGTTCTTCGAGCAGACTGCGGTAATCCAGTGCAGGGGCCACCGGGGACCCGTCGGTGACTGACAGGGCAACCGTGTAGGTGCCAGTGCCCTTTTCCTGGCTGAAGTCGTGTGTTGCAGTGCTGCGCAGCCGGCCGTCAACCGAGGCGAAGTTCAGGGAGGTACCCAAGTCGGTCGGCACCAGATAGCTCGCCCCTACGGTGCCCGCGCTGAACCCCCAGAACGGCATCGTCAGATCCTGCAATCGTTGCCCCTCGTCCCCGACCAATCCGATATCGGGGTGGTTCCAGAATGTGTCGTCGACCGGGATACTCAGCCCTTCACCTTGGGGAAGTTGCAGATCTCGCGCACCGGCCCCGGTGACCGGCCACGACACGCGTTGATCTCGCGAACTGGTCAGGTCGATCACCAGGCGGCCGGCCTGAGCAACCGCTGTCACGTCGAGGCCGCGGTCGGGGTATGACCAACGGGCACTGTCATTCTCGATTGACACCTTGCCTGGTGCTCCGAGGTCTGTCGCAGTGGCGGCCGACAGTTCGACGTCGCTGTCCACGCGTAGGTCGTTCACATCGATCCTGGCCTCGCCGCCCTCGATCTGCACCGTGATGGTGCTTCCATCCACCCGCACCGCGGGGTCCGCCGCACTCGCGGTACACGCCGTGGAGGCAAGCGCGACCAACACGGTGCCCACAGCGATAGAGGTCAATGCCTGTGTTCTCATAGTTCGAAAAGTAAGCGCCGAACATTAGAACAAGATCAGAGAGACTTACTCTCGAGCCGGCAGGCGCACGGTGAACACCGCTCCACCGTCGGGGTTGTTGCCCACCCTGATCGTGGCGACGTGGGCATGCGCGATCTGTTGGGCCATAGCCAGTCCCAGTCCGGAGCCGGAGGTGCCCCGACTACGGGGTGACCGATAGAAGCGTTCGAAGATCCGAGGCAAATCCGCTTCGTCTATGCCGGGTCCGTTGTCCGAAACGGTGAGAACACCGCCTGTCAGGCTCACCTTCACCGTCCCACCCGGCGGAGTGAATTTTGCCGCGTTGTCAACCAGATTCGACACCATCTTCGCGAGTCGCGCATCGTTACCGCCTACCGTGTGTGGATTCGTGGTGCAGTGGAAATCAATCTTCGGCCAATGGGCACGTGCCGCCTCGACCACCTGCTCGACGACGCGCTCGAACGCGACGTCCTCCCTCTCGATGTCCGGCTCGGTACCTCGTGCGAGATCGACGATGTCGTCGATCAAGGTTCGCATATCCGCGGTACTGCGAGCTAGCGCGGCCCGTACCCGTCTCTGCTGCTCGTCCGTCAATTTGTCGCTTCGGGCCAGAAGTTCCGCGTTCGCGATGATCCCCGTCAGTGGGGTCCGCAACTCGTGCGAGGCGTCGGAGACCAATCGTTTCTGCGATTGGACGGAGTCATCGAGTGCACCGAGCATGGTGTTGATCGATTCCCCGAGCGTGGAAAGCTCATCCGATCCCTCGACTGTGATCTTTCGGCTCGGATCTCGTTCCTTTGCAACATTTTCGGCCTCGCGGGAGAGTCTGGCAACAGGACGCAGCGTGTAGCGGGCGACCGCGTAGCCGAGGATAGCGCTGATGACGATGCCGATACCGCACAACAGCGCTAGCAACCACGCAATCCGGTCGAGCGCCCGGTGTTGCTGATCGGCACGGACTCCGACAAGGAGCGCACCACCGTCCTCGAGCGGTGTCACATACATCCGTCCGGGTAGACCCGCGAGGTCGATGTTCGCGAGGAAAGGCCCTGACTCGCCGTCGAGGACGGCATCGAGTGCAGAGGGCTTCGGCAGAATAGTGGCGGGTTCGTCTGTAGCACTCGGTTCGCCTGTCGCATCGAGGACCTCGAAGCAAGCCGGCGAGGAAAGATAGGCGCACTCGGCGCCGCTGCCCAACTCCTGGCCACCGGCAATCCGTAATTGGATCGCCGTCGCTTCCCGAATGAGACCGACGTCGAGGCTTCGGTACACCTCCCGTGACGAGATCCAGTACGCCCCCACCGCGCAAAGCAGCACCACCGCAGCCACGGCAATCGACGTGGTGATGGCCATTCTCGTTCGGATGGCCAATCGCGTACGCGTCACGGCAACTCCAGCCGGTATCCGATCCCGCGAACCGTATGAATAATGCGTGACTCGCCGCCCGCCTCTAGTTTCGTGCGCAGGTAATTAATATATACGGCAATGGAATTCGACTGAGGTCCGAAATCTTGACCCCACACCCGATCGCTGATCACCTCACGGGTGAGCGTCTGGCCGGAGTTCGCGATGAGTAGTTCCAGCAGCGCGAACTCGGTTGCAGTGAAATCCATGCTCCGGCCGGATCGGACGCCGCGCCGTGTCTGCGGGTCGAGAGAAAGATCCCCGAACTGCACCTCGGGTTCCGGTGGCGCTGCCCGCCGCAGCAGAGCACGTACCCGCGCGCCGAGTTCGTCGATGTCAAAGGGCTTCGGCAGGTAGTCGTCTGCCCCCGCATCGAGCCCCGCAATCCGATCGCCTACCTCCGAGCGTGCTGTCAGAACCAGGATGGGGATCCGATTGCCCTGCTCACGCAAGATTCGGCATACGGCGAGACCGTCGATTCCCGGCATCATGACGTCGAGCACCATCGCATCGAACGAATGCTCGGAGACCGCGGCCAGAGCGCTCGAACCGTCGGAAACCGCCTGCACCTCGTACCCGTCGGATTCGAGAGTTGTCACTACCGCTTCGCGGACCGACGGATCATCATCGACGACTAGGATCATCTACTTATCGTGCCTGACATGAGTCCGATACGGATACAACCCGTGCGACGTCTCGCATCACACACGGTAGCGGCGAGGATCGGCGATCGGATGAGCTTTGATCCACTCCGAGGTGCGCGTGAGTCCTGCTTTCAGGGAGACCTGTGGGCTCCAGTCCGTCAACTCACGCACTCGACTGTTGTCGGACACCAGGCGGTGAACCTCGCTGCCTGCTGGACGGTTACGTGAGTCTTCGGTTGTGACAGATGCGGAAGACCCCGTGATCTCGATCAGCATGTCAATCAGGTCGCGGATCGAAATCTCCTGGCCGGTGCCGAGATTCAAGGTCAATCCGAGCGTTCGCTCGGATTCCGCGATCTCCATGAAGCCCCGGGCAGTATCGTCGACGTAGGTGAAGTCCCGAGTCGGGGTCAGCGCGCCGACAGCGATCTCGCCTGCACCGGAATGCAACTGGTGCAGGATCGCAGGAATCACGGCGCGTGTCGATTGCCGCGGGCCGAACGTGTTGAACGGTCGGCAGATTGAAACCGGCGTATCGAACGAGTGGAAATAGGACAACGCGACCATGTCCGCCGCAATCTTGGATGCGGAGTAGGGAGACTGGGGTTGCAACGGGTGAGTTTCGGATATAGGTACTTCCCGAGCAGTTCCGTAGACCTCGCTCGTTGACGTATGCACCACCCTCCGCGCGCCGTGACGGCGCGCGGCATCCACAATATTCTGGGTACCAAGGACATTCGTCTCCAGATACGTTTGCGGAGCCTGGTAACTGTATGGGATTCCGATCAGTGCCGCGAGGTGGAAGATGGTGTCGATCCCCTCTGCCGCATCGAGGACTTGTCCGCTGTCACGGACATCTCCTGAGATCATCTCGATATCGGGAAGGTGATCCGAAAGAAAGCCGGCCGATGCGTAGGGCTTGTAGTGCGCGAGAACTCGTACGTGCGCGCCTTGCCTGAGTAACTGCTCAACCAGGGAGCTGCCGATGAAGCCTTCGCCGCCGGTGACCAAGACCTTTCGGCCGAACCAGAATCCATTGACTTGCACAATTTCACTCATTTGATTCCTTCACTCGTATTGACGTTTTCAGGCGTCGCGTGTTTGCCGGTGGCGAGCTCCCGTAGCCAGTTCGCCACTGTTCGTGCGGAATTATCAAGTCCCGGAGCGAGATCGGTTGCCGCCGTGGCACGTTCAGTGGAATCTCCGAGAAGGTCGTCAATCGCGCTCGCCAGGTTCGCGGTGGTCAGATCCGCGTCTCCCAGCATTCGGGCGCCGCCGCGAGTTACGAGAGCTCGAGCATTGTGTCGCTGATGGTCACCGATCGCGTGCGGATAAGGCACGAGGACGCTGGGCACCTCCACATGCGAAATCTCGGCGACGGTGATCGCTCCGGATCTCCCCACAAAGACATCGGCGCCCGCATATACCAAATCCATCCGGTCCAAGTACGGCAACACCAGCACGTTGTCGAGGTCTTCGACGGCGGCGGAGGCCTCGGAGAAGTACTCGGGCCCAGCCTTCACAACCAGGCGGAAGTTGTTGCGGCCGCGCCACTCGCGCGCCAGTGAAAGCGCGGTATCGGTCATTCGGCGAGATCCGAGGCTGCCGCCGCAGACGATGACGAGGGCCTGTCCTGCCGCCGCACCGAAACTGGCACGTGCCTGATCACGGAGCGCATGCTTGTCGAGGCCGGCGATCTCCCTCATCAGCGGGGTTCCTACTACCCGAACCTCACTGCGCTTGAATGCCGGCGCAGCCTCGGCAAATGCTACTGCGACCCGAGAAGACAAGTTCGCGCACAGTCGGTTTGCCCGCCCTGCCACGGCATTGGATTCGTGGATCAGTGTCGGTATTCCGGCGAGGTGCGCACCCAGCACGATCGGCAGACTGGGATACCCGCCGGTACCGAACACGACGTCTATATCGAGTTCACGAATCGTTCTGGCGCACTGAATGCCGGACCGTGCGAGTCGTGTCGCTGCTCTTGCACTACCGCGCACACCGGTAAGGCCTTCGATCTCGGCTGTGTGCAGTCGGTAGCCGGCCGCGGGCACAATTCTTTCTTCCAGTCTGCCTTTCGCGCCGAAGAAGTCGATCTCGACATTGGCATCGGGAATCTGACACAAGGCCTCGGCTACAGCGAGTCCCGGATAAATATGTCCACCGGTGCCACCCGCTCCGATGGCGACTCGCAGAGTCGATCGCGGTTCGTTTGTCATACCGGCACTGTGCGTGAGCGAGATTAGAACTCTGTTAGCGCCGACGCTCTGTGTGTCAGGGTGAGTTGAGTCCAGCGCTTCACAGTGACCCCGCCTGCAGGGAAAGATGTGAGAAACCCGGCGAACTCACCGCCGAAAGGGCCGAGATCGCCGCGACTCGAATCCAACTGGACGAACAGGTTCGGGTGACCTCCCTTTGTCCGTGCGGGCGCCGACCCCCGGTATTCGAGGTCAAGTAAAATTCCTGTGATCAGTCCGAGAAGAGAAAGGGATCGAAGTGACCGCGCATACCGAGCAGCTCGAGTTCCAAGCAGAAACACGTCAGCTGCTGGATCTGATGGTTCATTCAATCTATACGAACAAGGACAGCTTCCTTCGTGAGTTGATCTCCAACGCTTCGGACGCGCTGGACAAGCTCCGCCTCGAGTCTTACCAGGACAAAGACCTCAACGTCGACGTCTCCGATCTGCATATCGAGATCGACATCGACAAGGCAGCACGCACCCTGACCATCCGCGACAACGGCATCGGCATGTCGCGTGACGAGGTCGTCGACCTGATCGGCACGCTCGCCAAGTCCGGCACCGCCGAAGTCCGTCGCAAGCTCAAGGAAGCCAAGGATGCAGCGGCATCCGAAGAACTGATCGGTCAGTTCGGCATCGGCTTCTACTCCACGTTCATGGTCGCGGACAAGGTCACGCTGCTGACCCGCCGCGCTGGTGAAGATCATGCGACGCGCTGGGAATCGACCGGCGAAGGCACGTACACGCTCGAGCATGTGAACGAGGCTCCGCAGGGTAGCTCCGTGACCCTGCACCTGATGCCCGAGGATTCCGAGAACGGCCTGCACGACTACACGTCGGAATGGAAGATCAAGGAACTGGTCAAGAAGTACTCCGACTTCATCGCGTGGCCCATCCGCATGGATGTCGCTCGTACGTCGACGCCGGCCGAGGGCGAGGAGCCCGAGGTCACCATCGAGACCGAGACGATCAACTCGATGAAGGCGCTGTGGACTCGCTCCAAGGACGAGGTGTCCGAGGACGAGTACAAGGAGTTCTACAAGCACGTCAGCCACGCCTGGGACGAGCCTCTCGAGGTCATCCCGATGAAGGCCGAAGGTACTTTCGAATACCAAGCGCTGCTGTTCATTCCGTCGACGGCGCCGTTCGATCTCTTCATGCGTGAGCGCAAGGCCGGCATCCACCTCTACGTCAAGCGCGTCTTCATCATGGACGACTGCGAAGAGTTGGTGCCCGATTACCTGCGTTTCGTCAAGGGTGTCGTCGACGCACAAGACCTCTCGCTCAACGTCTCTCGTGAAATTCTGCAGCAGGACCGGCAGATCGCTGCCATCCGTCGTCGTCTGACCAAGAAGGTCCTCTCGACCATCAAGGACATGAAGGCGAACGAGCCGGAGAAGTACTCGACCTTCTGGACCGAGTTCGGACGCGCGCTCAAGGAAGGCCTGATGGCCGATGCCGACAACCGCAAGACGCTGCTCGATATCTCTTCGTTTGCCTCGACCAACAGCGAAGAGGGCGTGACCACCCTCGCGGAGTACGTGGAGCGCATGAAGGACGGTCAGGAGCAGATCTACTTCATGACCGGCGAATCTCGTCACCTCATCGAAAGCTCCCCGCACATGGAGGCTTTCAAGGCCAAGGGCCTCGAAGTTCTCGTACTCACCGACCCCGTGGACGAGATGTGGGTCGACGCTGTCTCGGACTTCGACGGCAAGACCTTCCAGTCGATCGCCAAGGGCGAGGTCGACCTGGACACCGAGGACGAGAAGAAGGCGGCCGAGGCCGAGCGCGAAGAGAAGGAAAAGGAATTCGGCGCGCTACTGACGTGGCTGACCGAAACCCTGTCCGACGACATCAAGGAAACGCGTCTCTCGACGCGCCTGACCACGTCGGCTGCCTGCATCGTCGGCGACGCGTTCAGCATGTCGCCGACACTCGAGAAGATGTACAAGGCTTCGGGTCAGCCTGTTCCGCACAGCAAGCGCATCCTCGAGCTCAACCCGGCACACCCGCTGGTCTCGGGTCTGCGGGAGGCGCAGGCCGCCAACGACAATGCAGAGAACCTGACGGAAACCGCTCAGCTTCTCTACGGCATGGCGTTGCTTGCCGAGGGCGGCGAGCTGAGCGACCCGGCGCACTTCACGCGTCTGCTGGCCGATCGTTTGGCTCGCACAGTCTGATCTGGTCCTAGCTGGCTCGAACTCCCGGCATCCACCTTCATCGGTGGGTGCCGGGAGTTTTTTTCTTGATCGTTTTCTATTGAGGACCGTTTCTGTCCGCAATAACTTCTAACGTAGTTCTCACAGGGCACGAACCCACTAGCGAAGGAAAACATCATGAACGCACCGACCACCACCGTCACCGGCGAGCGCGCGGATCTCCTCCAGAGCCTGCGACAGCATCGTGAATTCCTTCTCTTCACCGTCAAAGACCTCACCGACGAACAGGCTGCTTCGAGGCCGACCGTGAGCGAACTGTGCCTCGGCGGATTGGTCAAGCATGTGGGGCAGTCAGAAAAGGGTTGGGTCGACTTCATCCTGGAGGGGCCGGCCGGACTGGGTGGAGACTTCGATCCCACCCAGTGGTCGGAAGAGATGCAGCAGGAACGGGCGAACGAATTTGCCATGGTCGAGGGTGAAACCCTGGCAAGCATCGTTTCCGAATACGAGGGGATCGCGGCCAGGACCGACCAGTTGGTGGCCTCGCTGGACAGCCTCGACATCTCGCATCCACTGCCGTCGGCACCGTGGTTCGAAGCGGGGGCTCGCTGGTCAGCCCGACGCGCGTTGCTGCACATCATCGCCGAGACGGCCCAGCATGCGGGCCACGCGGACATGCTTCGCGAAGCCATCGACGGTTCCAAGACGATGGGTTGATCGACCTGTGATGTTTACACATCACACAAATATGTAACACTAGTGTCTATGAGCACCGAAAAGTCTGCCTTGCAACCGCCGATGCAGTGGGACGCCTGGGGCGATCCGGCCAAGAAGCGTGAACTGTCGGACGCAGTCACATCGTTGTTGACCGGATTTCTCGGTGTCTCCGCACCGACTCGATCGCGTCTCGCCATCGAAGACGTTCAGGTGACTCCGTCCGCTATGGCTCAGTCGCATGTCGAAGCGCTGGCAGGGCTGGTCGGGGCCGAGTACGTCAGCACCGAGGATTCCGATCGAATTCTTCGGGCCGGTGGCAAGAGCACCCCGGATCTGCTTCGCCGTCGTAGCGCCGAGCCGCAGGATGCCCCCGACGCAGTCGTCACCCCAGGGACAGACGCAGAGGTCGAGCAGGTTCTCCGATACTGCTCTGCCAACCGGATCGCAGTGGTCCCGTTCGGCGGCGGCACCAGCGTCGTCGGCGGGCTCGATCCCATCCGCGACGGGTTCGACGCAGTTCTTTCTCTCGACCTGCGTCGGTTCGATCAACTCGTCGGGTTGGACGAGGAGTCGGGCATCGCGACGTTCGGCGGCGGAACCACCGGCCCACGGGCCGAGGAGCTTCTGCGTGAACACGGCTTCTCGGTCGGGCACTTCCCGCAGAGCTTCCTGTTCGCCACTCTGGGCGGGTTTGCCGCTACCCGATCGTCGGGACAGGCGTCGGCTGGATACGGACGCTTCGAGGACATGGTCCAGGGCCTCACCGTCGTCACTCCGAGTGGTGTGGTCGAGACCGGGCGCGCGCCGGCATCCGCCGCCGGCCCCGACCTGGGTGAGCTCTTTGTCGGCTCCGAGGGCACCTTCGGCGTCATCACGCACGTGCGTGTGCGGGTTCACCGCCTGCCGGAGACCACAGTGCGCGAAGGGTGGAGCTTCCCCGACTTCGCCACCGGCGCAGCAGCATTGCGTGAGCTTGTCCAGGAGGGATCGGCTCCGACCGTGCTGCGGTTGTCCGACGAGGCCGAGAGCGGCGTGAATCTGGCGACCACCGACAAGATCGGCGAGAACGCCTTCACCGGTGGTTGCCTCGGCATCACCACCTACGAGGGCACCGCTTCGCACACCGCTGAACGGATGACGGAGGCCCGAGCAATTCTCACCGCTCACGGCGGCACGTCGCTCGGCGAGGAGCCCGGAAACAGCTGGGAACACGGGCGATTCGATGCGCCGTATCTGCGTGACGCTCTGCTCGACGTCGGCGCATTGTGCGAAACTCTCGAGACGGCAACCACGTGGGGCAACCTCGCGAGCCTGCGCTCCTCGGTCACCGAGGCGCTGACCAAGGCTCTCGTCGAGCAGGGGACTCAGCCGCTCGTGATGTGCCACATTTCGCACACCTACAAGACCGGTGCTTCGCTGTACTTCACCGTAGTCAGCGCGCAGACCGAGGATCCGATCGCTCAGTGGCACAAGGCGAAAACTGCCGCTGGCGATGCGATCATCGGCGCCGGTGGAACGATCACCCATCACCACGCTGTCGGCGCCGATCACCGCCCATGGATGAAGGACGAGATCGGTGAATTGGGCGCGAACATCCTTCGCGCAGTGAAGAATGCAGTGGACCCTGCCGGCATCCTCAATCCTGGAAAGCTGATTCCGTGACCGAAACCCGCAGTCAGATCGAGAAGGTTACCGTCCTGATCAATCCGATGGCGGGACATGGTCACGCGCCTGCGGCAGGACGCAAAGGTGTTGCGCGACTGCGCGCTCGGGGAGTTGCCGTCACCGAGATCATCGGAACCGACGCCGACGACGCCAAGAAGTTGGCGCGTCGTGCGATCGAGGAGGGTACCGACGCGCTCGTAGTGGTCGGCGGCGACGGTGCCATCAGTATCGGACTGCAGGCTGCCGCGTTGACCGCAACGCCCATCGGGCTCATCCCGGCGGGCACCGGCAATGATCACGCCCGTGAGTTCGGCATTCCCACAGGCGATCCCGAAGCAGCGGCCGATGTGATCGCAGACGGTGTCGTGCAGCAGTCAGATCTGGCGAAGATCACGCTGGCCGACGGTTCCGTCGTCTGGTCGGGAACCATCATCGCTAGCGGATTCGACTCGCTGGTCAGCGAGCGGGCCAATCGGATGTCCTGGCCCAAGGGGCCGATGCGCTACAACCTGGCGATGCTCGCCGAGTTGGCGAAGATGAAGCCGTTGCCGTACCGGATCGAACTCGACGACGAGGTCATCACGGTGGACGCGACGCTGGTCGCTGTTGGCAACGGCCGCTCGTACGGTGGCGGCATGCTCATCACTCCGGGTGCGTCGAAGTCGGACGGGTTGTTGGATCTGACCGTCGTCGGGCATGGTTCGAGGTTGCGTCTGGTGCGCCTGTTTCCGCGGGTGTACAAGGGAACTCACGTCTCGCTCGACGCGGTGCAGACGTACCGATCCAAGAAGGTGCGGTTGGTCTCCGAGGGCATCATCGCTTACGCGGACGGCGATCGGGTGGGGCCGTTGCCCATCACGATCGAGGCAGTTCCCATGGCGCTCAACATCTTGACGCACACTCGGATCTGAGTTAGGTCCTGCCGGTCACGCGCAGGTATGGGGCACGCCTCCGTCGAACCGCGAGGCCAACTGAACAGCATTGAGGCCGACCAGGGCTGGTCTGGTGACAAACGAATTTCGTTCCGCACCAGACCAGCCCGCCAGACCACACTCATATTGAGAGTGTTAGAACATCTTTTCAGTCGGCGCTTGCCGACTCCAGACTTCCCCACCCGGCGCCTTCACTGGATGCTGTGTTGAGACCGAACAAACCGATGGTGATGAGACCGGCGATCAGCGCCGCTACATTTGAAAAGTAGTCAGACGACATCGTATTGCACCTCAGCCTTTCTTAGGATAGCGCGGGGATCAACTCAGCGATTGGCCCCAACGAGCCCATCCATGAATCGAATACCACCGCAAGGAGGTCGAGAACTACTGCCTGCAAAGACATTGCGCGGTTGTTCCTTTCACTGGGGGATGAATCCGAACGATAGGTTCAGAGGGGTTCGGATCAGAAGATCGAACATCATAGGGAGCATCTGCGTCACCGTCTGGCCCAACGATGACGTGGCCTCGGCAATAGATCCCATCACTGCGCTCCGCTCGAATAATTGTTGGACGACATCGCGTTCAGGCCGTCGATTGAACCGCCCAGCACGGGTGCTACCCCGGAAATGAAAGCACCCATCAGGGCGACGAATACTGCAAGCATTCAAAGGTCCTTTACGAGACGGTGAAATGGAAGTTGTATGCCGACAGCCATATCAAGTGCTTGTGAGCAAGGAAGGTCGAGGTGCCGATGTGGGTGGTGCCCGCATTGGACCAGGGGTTAGCGCTCGTGACGGTTGACGGCGGAGTCGTAGTTGGTAGCGTGGCAGTGTTGAGCGTCAGTTCGACGTATCCACCGTTGTTGACAACGACATCGGACAGGCTCGAATTCGCATTGACACAGTACTTTCCGTTGGCGTCGGTCGCCGTGGATGTGCCGGTAAAGACCGGTACGGTCGGGGTTGCCGACGTCGGGTCATACAAGTTACCGGTGATCGTGACACCCGCGACTCCGGTGGAGCCGGAGCCTGAGGGCGGAGCCGAGTTCGAATTCCAGGTCCCTTTATAGACGTTGCCGCACAGTTGGTAGTTGGTTGTGGGTACCGAGTTCGCCGCTGCTGCGGATGCGGGCCCTGCGAATGCGAGGGTGGCGACTGAGGCCAGTGCTGCGGCCCCGAGTCCGATCTGCTTGATTTTCATACTGATTGATTCCTCACTGGTGAGATCTCGTGCGTATGTACATTTCCTTCGCGTGCGTGCGTGCGTGCGTGCGTGCGTGCGGGTCGGGTCGATGTCGTGACCTCAGTTGCACCCCTCAGCGCGTCTGAATCAGGCCATGAATTCGATAGGCCCGATTTGTGACAGGCAAGACGATAACCCGAAAAACTGAAACCTGTATCTGTTTTTTAGATCCGTCTTTTCGAGCTGGATGCTGCCGATTTGCCGCTCGACGGAAACGTGAGGGATTGCCAAAGATAGGCCATTTGGACGAGCCTCGAACCGGAAGCCATACGGCAAACGTGATGAAATATCACCTATGTGAACAGGGATGTAATTCTCTGTTGGGCGCCCTGGTCGAGTTCGACGTCCAGAATTGACTGTAAGGTTTGCCTCCTGTGGAAAATTCTCTGAGCAGCATCGAATCATCGAAAATTGTTCAAGAGAACTGTTAGAAGACGCTAGAAGTATATGTAGGTATGGAGTTTCAGTATTTGGAGATTGGGCGAAAAGTCGTGGGCGGAACTGTCGGCCAGAAGCTTTCTGAGAATTCCGTGTCAGCTCTGAAAACTTGCACATCAAGGTCTGCTTCGTTCCGGAAATTTCCCGCATATCACTAACACTTTTGACGGGTAATGGTATATCGATTCTTAATACTTTTGGAGAATGTGGAGAAAGTTTGGTTGCAACTTTTGGTGGGGTCAGCCCATTCCGCAGTGAATTTGCGGCAGCGATCGAGGATGCCCTGGAAGATGGGATGAAGCGCACAGCGGTTGCGCTGCCATTTATCTGGCGTGGTGCAGACGTGCCGATCGAAGAACGCTCGAGGCAGTTCCCACGGCGCTCAACATCTTGACGCACACTCGGATCTGAGTCGGTTCTTCCGGGCACGATGTAGCGGTGGTGTCAGACTTCTCGGATGAACTTATCGACGAAGTCGGTGCACCGCCGCACTGCGTGGACGTCGGAGAAATGGCAGCTAGCCACCGACATCCCGTTGACCGCTGCGGCCTGCCTGTTCTTGGTGGCGTACGCGTACCAAGTGCTGGCGCAACCGACGGGCCTTCCACATCGTCTGACCGAATGGACCATGTGGGCCGCGTGGGTCGTTTTTGCCGTCGACTACGCAGTTCGCCTGTGGTTGGCACCTGCCCGCGGTCGCTGGTTCGTCAGGCATCTCTTGGCTTTGGCGATGGTGGTGTTGCCCATGCTGCGTCCGCTGCGCCTACTTCGGTTGGTCACACTGCTTGCGATAGTCCACCGCTCGAGCGGGCAAAGCTTGCGTGGACGAGTGGTCGTGTACGCCACCTCTGCCACGGCCTTGCTGATCGGTGTTGCGGCGCTGGCCATGCTCGATGCCGAGCGTCACGCGCAGGGCGCTGCCATCACGTCGTACGGAACGGCATTGTGGTGGGCGATGGAGACGGTCACGACCGTCGGTTACGGAGACATGGCTCCCGTTACCACGACCGGGCGCATGATCGCCGGAGCATTGATGATCGGCGGAATTGCGTTGCTGGGCATCGTGACTGCCACACTCGCTTCCTGGTTGGTCGAGCGCGTGGCGGAACAGGACGAGGCATCCCAGGCTGCGACGCGTAAGCAGGTGGCGGCTCTGTCCGAGGAAGTCCGAGCCTTGGCTGCCAGCACTCACCGGGTTGATCTCGCGTCCGTCGATACCGATTCGCTGCGTCGTGAATTGGCGTCGAGGGGAGTCGTGGCGCAGCACGCGTCTTCAGGCAACTGACATGCATCGGAGCGAACAATAGAATGATGGTCTGATAATCTTGCGTGATGGTGGCGACCCACGGATTTCAGCGCGCGCGCAGGCCTGAGCAGATCGAAGCGCGTCGGTGCGCGATTCTCGATGCGGCCCGCGCGATGCTCGGGTCCAGGCCCGTCGCCGACATCAGCCTGCGTGAGCTCAGTGAGAGCGTCGGCCTGGCGAAGTCGAACGTGCTTCGCTACTTCGACAGTCGCGAAGCCATCTTACTCGAAGTGCTCGACGAGAACTGGGTTGCGTGGTTGGACGGGTTGTCCGAGTCGTTGACTCCGGCCGGTGACGACTCACCGTTCGCCACTGAAATCCATGTGGCATCGACGGTTGCGGAATCGCTTGTCGCACAGCGTTTACTGTGTGAGTTGATGAGCGTCATGGCAGGTGTCCTCGAAAGAAACATCTCCGTCGACTTCGCCCGTGACTTCAAGAAGCGGGCAACGGTCAACTCGGGGAGGTTTGCGTCGCTGATTCATTCGCAATTGCCTCACCTCTCGGAGGGCGACGCGGCTCAATTCGCCAAGGTGACCCTGGTGATTGTTGCAGGCTTGTGGCCGACTGCCGAGCCTGCCGAATCCATGGTCGTCGTACTGAACGAGATGCAGGCGCCCCCTGCTGCCGAAATGTTCGCAACCGGCCTACGTGAAGGTCTGATCAATCAGCTCGTCGGGCTGTCGGCGCGAGCGGCAACCCGAACGAGCTGAGCCCGTTCAGGCGCTGTGCAGCGTCAGGACGGTGATCTCGCTCGGTGCGAACACGCGGAATGGTGGACCCCAGAACCCGGTTCCGCGGCTTGTGTACAACTGCGTGCGGTCGCCGTGACGGGTGAGCCCGTGCACCGACGGTTGATCGAGTTTGACCAGAAGGTTGAAAGGCCAGATCTGTCCGCCGTGGGTATGACCGGCGAGCTGCAGATCCACTCCCGCGGAAGCGGACTGAGTTACCTGCTTCGGTTGATGGGCGAGCATCAGGATCGGCAAATCGGGGTCGGTGCCGGCAAGGGCCATATCGAAGTTCGCGCCGTGACCGTCGAGCTTCGATCCCAGAGCGGTGGCGTCGTCGACTCCGGCGATGACCAGGTTGTCGCCGCCCTTGGTGACGACGAGGTGCCGGTTGTGCAGGGCATCCCAGCCGATCGAGGTCATGTAGTCGAGCCACTCCTGAGCCTCGTGGAAGTACTCGTGATTCCCGGTGACGTAGACACGAGCGAGTCTGGCTTCCACCGACGCGAGGGGGGTGGCTTGGCCGAGGCGCTGCTCCACTGTTCCGTCGGCAATGTCACCGACGTGGGCCACGATGTCGGCGTCGAGTTCGTTGACTGCCGCGATAACGCGCGCGGACCACTTCTCGCGATTGATCGGGCCGAAATGGGTGTCGGTAATTGCGACTACTCGAAGCTTGTCCATTCCCGTTCCGAGCCGAGGGATGGTGACGTCGACGTGCTTGATCCGTGGCAGTCGCATGGCTTCCCGATAGCCCCAGATCAGCAGTACGGCCGAGACGATCAGCGCCGCAACGGCGACAATTCTCGACCGAAGCGGATCCTCCACGCCGCCGACGAGGAGTCCGAGTCGCAGGACTTCGGCGAGCAGCGTCCACACGAACACGACCCAGATGACTCCGAGGAGCGCATCGCCGACCATGCGAATGGGATCACGATCGGTGTGGCCATGGCTGAGCACCATCGAGGCAGGCAGGGTGATCAGGAGGGCGGCAAACAGAACGGTGCCGAACACTGTCACGGCCGTCGGCCAGTCCGGCCGGATGAACAAACTCCACCACGGGTACACGAACAGTAGGGCCAAGATCGACGCGACAATCGCGGAAATGGCCACGATCCGCAACGGTCTGCGGCGCGGAGCTTGGACGACGTCGGTCGCCTGGGGTGTAGTCACCCCGTAAGAGTAAAGGTCCACTGGTCTATTAACAAGGAGACGCCGGTCCGCTATTCGGTTGTCGGTGTCTTCGGCTAGTTTCCTGATGTTGAACTTGGTCCGAGCTCAGGTGGGTGGCATATGGAGAAGTACGACGTCAAAAAGGCCTACAAGGATCTCTATTCGCCCGGCCGTCGCGATTTTGCCTTCGTGACCGTCCCTCGCTTCGGCTACTTTGCCGTCGACGGTCACGGTGATCCCAACACTGCCACCGAGTACTTCGAGGCGCTCGAAGCGTTGTATTCGGTGTCCTACGCGACCAAGTTCGCGAGCAAGAAGGAACTGGATCGCGACTTCGTCGTGGGCCCGCTGGAAGGGTTGTGGCGGGCAGATGACCCCGAGGTGTTCGTGACGCGGGACAAGTCGTCGTGGGATTGGACGATGATGATCTCGCAACCGGAGTGGATCACGGAGACCGAACTGTCTGCGTCGATTGACGCAGTCCGGGCCAAGGCAGTGCGGGCCAAGAAGGACATTGCCGCTCTCGACAAGGTCAGGTTTCTCGAGTTGGAGGAAGGCCTGTCCGTTCAGATTCTTCACGTCGGCTCGTACGACGACGAAGCTCCCACCCTGGACCGGCTGCACAACACATTCATCCCGTCGAACAGCCTGAGCTTCAACGGCGATCATCACGAGATATACCTCAGCGACGCTCGCCGGACGCCGCCCGAGAAACTGAAGACGGTTCTGCGTCAGCCTGTTTCGAGGTAGCGATTACGGCTCGAGGCCGCGCAACTTCTCGAGGTCGCGTCGCTCACGTTTGGTCGGTCTGCCGGCGCCGCGATCACGTCGCGGGATGGACGCGATCAGTTCGGGAGGCGGTGGGGGTGGTGAATTATCCTGCAGGCAATCGGCGGCCAGCACGGCGCTGACTCGTTTCGTGATCGGCTTGACTACTACGACGATGCGCTCGATGCCGGATACGCGCACCCGTACCTCGTCGCCGGCTTTCACCTGCTGAGCCGCCTTTGCCGACGTTCCGTTGACCCGAACGTGTCCTGATCGGCATGCGGTCGCCGCCTGCGAGCGTGTCTTGAAGAGTCGAACGGCCCACGTCCAGCTGTCCACGCGGACACTGATCGCGTCGGAGGGGAGTTGGGCTGGCACGCTCTCCAGCCTACCGATGCAGGCTCAAAGACCCTGTGTGCGGATACCCGAGTATGCGCGCGGTGCGTACTGCAGACGTAGGGGAAGTAGATGCCAGAACCGATCGGTCAGTGTCAGGAAGCGGGCGAACCAGAAGTACATTCGTTCGTCGCGCGGCGTCCATTCCCATCCGAGGGTTTCGCGTGCCTTCTCCGGCATCAGTGCCTTGCCGATCCAGTTCGCCACGGCCATCGTGGGGCGCGAGGAGAGTTTCCACAACCACGTCGGCACCTTCGGCGCCGGTGCGATGTTGTGCTCGGAGATGCGCGTCGACCACTTCGTGGTGTGAGTGTTGATCAACTGGTTGTCGAGCATGTCTTCCCAGTACGCGCGAAAGCTCGCGTAGTCGTCGAAAGCGGGTCGATCGGTGAGACCGTAACAACGCCACCAGGTTACGGCCTCACGGACAAGCTGGTCCTTCTGCTCCGGTGTGAACTTCTTGTATGCGAATCGTTCGTTGAAATCGAGTATCACCTCGAAGAATGTGACGTGAGTCCACCAGAAAGTGTCAGGAGCGAGGGCGTGGTAGCGCCCGCCGGTTTCGTCTGTTCCTTTGAGATCGGTGTGGAAGTTGCGAACGAGCATGCCTGTGCCCTCTTCGGTCCGGTCGTACACGACCCCGTAGATGGGAGGCAGTGAGCGGAACAGGCGGTCGAGCGGATTGTCGAAGAAGTTCGAATGATCTTGCAGCGCTCCACTTACCGCAGGGTGCATGTTCTGCAGCGTGCCTGCGCGTCCGAGATACAGCAGACCGCGAACGTCGCCGAAGTGTGTCCACGTCAGGGAACCGGGGCCGATCGGATCGGCTCGTAGTTCCCGGGGTTCTGGTCGCACCTGGGGCTTCGGTAGTTCCCCGGGCTTGGGTCGACGAGTGTCGGTGTCCGGATCGCTGCTCATCTGGTTGACCCTCCGCCTGCGCTCATGTGACAACGGTTGTTGTCACATGATGACTTTTGCTGCGCCGCGCGAATTTGTCAATGGATTCGGCAAGATCTGCCCGAAACAACTCCGGCCCCTCACCTGCGACAGGTGAGGGGCCGGAAGAGTGAAGCGGTCGGACTCAGGCGTATTCGTAGAAGCCGCGACCGGTCTTCTTGCCGAGGCGACCGGCGTCGACCATGCGGCGAAGCAGTGCCGGCGGAGCGTAGTGCGGTTCTGCGAATTCCGCGTACAGCGACTCTGCTGCTGCGAGAGCGATGTCGAGACCGACGGTGTCGAGGAGCGTCAGCGGACCCATGGGGTAGCCGCAGCCACCCTTCATGGCCTCGTCGATGTCTTCTGCTGTGGCGTAACCGGATTCGAGCATCCGGACGGCCTGGCACAGGTACGGGATGAGCAGGGCATTGACGATGAAGCCCGAGCGGTCGCCCGCTCGAACCGTCTTCTTACACAAGGTGTTCTTTGCGTAGTCGGTGACGGCGAGGACGGTCTCTTCGGACGTTGTGAGGCTGACCACGATCTCCACGAGCGGCATGACCGGCACGGGGTTGAAGAAGTGAACGCCCACAACCTGGCCGGGACGCGAGGTGGCCTTGGCGATCTTGATGACGGGGATCGACGAGGTGTTGGTCGCCAGAATGCCTGCAGGCTTGACGATCTTGTCGAGCTTGCCGAAGATCTCGTACTTGAGAGCCTCGATCTCGGGAGCCGCTTCGATCACCAGATCGCGATCGGCGAACTCTTCGATGTCCAGGGTGACGCGAACGCGTGCGACGGCGGCGTCGGCGTCTTCCTGGGTGATCTTGCCCTTGGCTACGCCGCGGTTGATCGACTTGGCGATCCGCTCGCGAGCGGCGGCCGCGAATTCTTCTTTGGTTTCGAGCACCAGTACCGAGCTACCGGCTTTTGCACAAACTTCGGCAATGCCGGCACCCATGGTGCCGCCGCCGATTACGCCTACGAGTTCCACGATTCTCCTCAAGATTCTTCAGACAGGGGGCAACCCCCCGTGCGCGGTTAAGGAGTCTATGGACTGCCTAACCGCGCACAGGGCCGGAGGCCCTACTTCAGCAGCGCACGCGACATCACGACGCGCTGAATCTGGTTGGTGCCCTCGTAGATCTGCGTGATCTTGGCGTCGCGCATCATGCGCTCGACCGGGAAGTCGGTGGTGTAACCGGCGCCGCCGAACAGTTGCACGGCGTCGGTGGTGACCTCCATGGCAACGTCCGAAGCGAAGCACTTGGCGGCAGCGGAGATGAAGCCGAGGTTCTTCTCGCCACGCTCGGCGCGAGCAGCGGAGGTGTAGACCATCAGACGTGCGGCTTCGACCTTCATTGCCATGTCGGCGAGCATGAACTGAACAGCCTGGAAGTCGCTGATGGACTTGCCGAACTGCTTGCGGTCCTTGGTGTATGCCAGTGCTGCGTCGAGTGCACCCTGGGCCAGGCCGACGGCCTGGGCGCCGATGGTGGGACGCGTGTGGTCGAGGGTCTCGAGAGCCGTCTTGAAGCCGGTGCCCGGTTCGCCGATGATGCGGTCACCGGGGATGCGGCAGTTCTCGAAGTACAGCTCGGCGGTGGGGGAGCCCTTGATGCCGAGCTTCTTTTCCTTCGGTCCGACGACAAAGCCCTCGTCGTCCTTGTGGACCATGAAGGAGGAGATGCCGTTGGCACCCTTGTCGGGATCGGTGACAGCCATGACGGTGTACCAGGTGGACTTGCCGCCGTTGGTGATCCAGCACTTGGAGCCGTTGAGGATCCAGTCGTCGCCGTCAGCCTTGGCGCGGGTACGCATCGAGGCAGCGTCGGATCCGGCTTCACGCTCGGACAGTGCGTACGACGCCATTCCGCCGTTGACGAGGTCCGGGAGCACCTTGGACTTGAGCTCTTCGGAACCCTTGAGGATCAGGCCCATGGTGCCGAGCTTGTTCACGGCGGGGATCAGCGAGGAGGAGCCACAGACGCGGGCAACTTCCTCGATGACGATGCAGGTGGCGACGGAATCGGCGCCCTGGCCGTCGTAAGCCTCGGGGACGTGGATGGCGTTGAAGCCCGACGCGTTGAGGGCGGTGAGAGCTTCCTCGGGGAACCGTGCGTTCTCGTCGACGTCCTTGGCGTACGGCGCGATTTCCTTCTCGGAGAGTCCGCGGATAGCAGCCCGCAGTTCGTCGTGCTCTTCGTTCAGCGCGAAGAGATTGAAATCCGGGTTTCCTGCCATGGGAACGCTCCTTGGTGAAGGTGGCTTGAAGGCGGTCGGTGCGGCTCCGGCGTTACCAGCGAGATTCGCGGACAGACCGGTGCCAATGACTCCAGTCAAACACGGCACTGAGTGCCAGGTCAAGGGATGGGCGTGTGAAGTTTCGGTGCACGAGGAGTGTCAGCCGAGTTGTTCGTGGATCTTTCTGCTGATCTCCTCGGGGGAAGTGCCCGGGGCGAACGCTACTACCAGCACAGACTTCGATTCTGGCGTGCTGGTCTTGGATCCGGGGGCCACGCCGTACGTCCGCCGAACGTCGAGAAGCGCCTGACTCAGCGCTTCGGCTGTGGCGTCCTCGTCGCCCTTGATCATGCTTCGCAAGAGGTAGTTGTGGCACGCGGTGACAGCTGCGGCAAAACCGACAACCTCGAGGACGGGTTCGCGCGGAACAGCGCTGCGGAGGTAATCGACGAAAAGGCGCTCGTAGCGGAATCCGGTGACCAGCTCGCGATCGCGGAGGGCCGGGACATGCTGTACGACGCGGTATCGCCGCATCGACAGGTCTCGGTTCCGGCGGAAGAAATCGAAGACCAGTCCCGCGGCCTCGCACACGGACGCCCAGGGGTCGGCGGAATCGGATGCAAGGAATTCGGCGACGTGTTCGAGGAGGGATTCGTGATCGGCGAAGATCACGTCTTCCTTGGAGCGGAACTGCCGGAAGAACGTCCGACGCGATACACCGGCTGCAGCGGCGATCTGCTCGACGGTGGTGGCTTCGTACCCGTTCTCCGAGAACAACCGGATCGCTTGAGACGCGACGTGCACCCGAAACTGTGCGGGGTCAGTTCCGGGCAAGTCTGCGCGTTCACTCATGGGGACAAGTATTGCGCCTGTGAGCACGATCCCGGTGTGACGGGCAGGATCGAGGTGCCGGGCAGTTCTGTATCAACGGTGTGCGGTGGATGTGAATTGGTAGGTTGCCGCCTCGACGATCTCCTCGGGGGAGATAGCGATCTCCTCGTTCAACCATGCGGTGACCAACTCGGCGAGGCCGCCTACAAAGAGCAGTCCGTTGATCTGACCTTGACGTGGTGGCCAAGCTCGGTCGCCGTACATTTGCGTGGCTTCGTCCGCGACCATCTGAGCGAAGCCGTGCAGTACTGCGCGTCGGTGTGTACGCAGGGGTTCGTATGCAGCGGATTCGATCATTGCCACACGGCCCTTACGGGGATCCTCGGTGAGGATGGTGACAAACGACGCGATGGCATCTCGTACTCGCTGCTCGAGGGTCCCGTCGCTCGCTCGTAGTGCGGCCAGACCTGCGTCGCGGACCTCGTCGGCAATCCCGTCCAGGATCTTTTCCAGCAATTCGTCTCTGCTGGAGAAACTTTCGTAAAAGTAGCGTTCCGTCAACTTGGCCTGTGCGCAGATAGCGGTCATCGTGGCGCCGCGATTGCCTGAGGCCGCGAAGAGTTCCATCCCTGCCTCCATCAAGCTCTCGCGCCGCAGCGCTGAGCGCTGGTCGCTGCTCAGGCCGGCATATCGACGCGGCGTAGGCGGAGTCATAGGTCGATATTGACAGATGCATGAGTGTGACGCAGACTACTGTCAATCTGACAGGAGACACTGTCAGATTGAGCGAGAGTAGAGGTCACAGTGCCCAAGATCCTGGCTCGACCCCCGATGAACTCGCCGTTGCACCCGATTTCGGGTCGTTCCGGGCTGCCCCTGGTCGGGCACGCGCTGGCATACATTCGCGATCCACTCGCTCTGATGCAGGAGAACTGGGATCGATTCGGCGAGGTGTCCTGGTTCTCCATGGTCGGTCGGCGATGGATCGCTGTACTCGGACCTGACGCGTGTCAGGAGGTCCTGCAGAACAAAGATCGGGCTTTCGTCAACAGCGACGGCTGGTCGGTGCTGATCGGCCCCTTCTTTCACGGTGGGCTGATGCTGCTCGATTCCGAAGAACACTTACGACACCGTCGAATCATGCAGCAGGCGTTCACTCGATCACGACTCGAGAAGTCTGTCGACGTTCTCAACCCGGCAATCGACTCGGCGCTCGACGCATGGTCTCCCGCTGACGGATTCCGTGCCTATACGGCACTGAAGACGTTGACCCTCGATCTCGCCACCGACATTTTCATGGGCGGCGCGGAAGGAAGCACCGAGAGCGAAATATCCTCGGTGAAGAAGGCTTTCGTCGATTGTGTCCAGGCAGCAACCTCTCTGGTTCGCTACCCCGTGCCGGGGACGCGATGGAAGCGAGGGCTCGACGGCCGCCGGGTCCTGGAAGACTTCTTTCGTCGTTACCTGCCGGCGCGTCGAAGTCTCGAAACCGATGACCTGTTCTCCGTGCTCTGTCACATCGAATCCGAAGCGGGACAACGCTTCAGCGACGACGAAGTGATCGACCATATGATCTTCCTTCTGATGGCCGCTCACGATACCTCGACCATCACCCTTTCCACGATGATGCAATACCTGGGTCAGCACCCAACGTGGCAGGACAAGTGCCGCACAGAATCACTTGCTCTGGGGACCTCGATGCCGAGTTATGCAGATCTCGACGGGCTGAGCAGTCTTGATCTGGTGATGAAGGAATGCCTCCGACTCGTCTCTCCCGTACCGGTCATGGCGCGGCGAGCGGTCCGCGACACCCAAGTGCGGGGTCGCTTCGTACCGGCGGGAACGTATGCCGCCGTCGCTCCTCATTTCACACACCACATGTCGCAGTACTGGCCTGATCCCGAGCGTTTCGATCCCGAGCGCTTCGCCGAGAACCGACGCGAAGACAAGGTTCATCGATACGCGTGGGAGCCGTTCGGCGGTGGAGTGCACAAATGTCTCGGAATGCACTTCGCCGGCGCCGAGATCAAGGCAATCATGCATCACCTCCTCCTGCGCTTCGAATGGAATGTCGACGCCGATTACGTCGCCCCGCTCGACTTCACGTCCTTACCGTTCCCTTCCGACGGTCAACCTGTCGATCTGCGTCGGCGTCCCACTCCGGTGCGCTGAGCCCCTACGTCCGAGTTACTTCGACGCCCGCAGTTCGAACTTGAGGACCTTGCCGGTCGGGGTGCGAGGAAGGTCGAGGGGGAAGACGATGTCGCGGGGAACCTTGTACCCGGCCAGCAAGGTGCGGGTGTGCTCCACGATGTCTTCTGCGGAAGCCTGTAACCCCTTGCCCAGCACCACGAATGCTTTGGGACGCTCGCCCCACTTCTCGTCCGGAACGCCGACGACTGCCACGTCGATCACCGCAGGGTGGCTCATGATCGCCTGCTCCACCTCGACGGTGGAGATGTTCTCGCCGCCCGAGATGATGATGTCCTTCGCGCGGTCCTTGAGCTGGATGTAACCGTCGGGATGCATGACGCCGAGATCTCCGGAATGGAACCAGCCACCGGCAAACGCTTCGGCGGTCGCGGCTTCGTCGCGGTAGTACCCGAGCATCACGTTGTTGCCGCGGAGCACGATCTCACCCATGGTCCGGCCGTCGGCGGGAACGTCGTTCATCTCGGCGTCGACAACGCGAGCATTCTCGGCCTGCACCATGCCGACTCCCTGGCGGGAGAGAAGTGCGGCACGCTCGGACTGAGGCTTCTCGTCCCAAGCCTTCTGGTACTCACAGATCGTGTACGGCCCGTAGACCTCGGTGAGCCCGTACACGTGGACGACGGTGACGCCGATGTCTTCGAGCTTTCCGATGATCGTCGGCGACGGGGGAGCGCCGGCGGTGGTGATGCGCAGGGCGTCGACCTTGTGAGCCTGCTCGGCATCGGCGATGGTCGAGCAGACGGTGGGGGCGCCGCACAGATGCGTCACGCCCAGATTGTCGATGGCGTCCCAGATCGCGTCGGCGCGGACCGCACGCAGGCAGATGTGTGTGCCCGCTGCCTGAGTGACGGCCCACGGCGTGCACCACCCGTTGCAGTGGAACATCGGCAGTGTCCACAGATACTTCGTAGATCCGTCGAAGCCGTTGTGAAAGGTCTCGCCGAGCGAGTTCAGGTACGCCCCGCGGTGGGAGTACATGACGCCCTTGGGCTTCCCGGTGGTGCCCGAGGTGTAGTTGATGGCGATGCACTGTTGCTCGTCGTCGACGCCCCAGTGCAGTGGCTGATCGGCGAGTGCTTCGCCTTCGGCAATCAGATCGGCGTATTGCCCGGTGACGATTCCGGCGGGAACGTCCGGATATGGGACGGTGGAGTCCGGGATCTCGATGATCTCGCGCAAGCTCGCCACGTTTGTCTTGGACGAGGTGACCGAACCGACGAATTCGGAGTCGACGAACAGGATCGTGGTTCCCGAGTGATCGAGAATGTACTCGAGTTCGGGACCGGCGAGGCGTGAGTTCAGGGCGATCAGGACTCCGCCGGCGAGTGGGACGGCAAAATGCGCGAACAGCATCTCGGGAACGTTCGGAGCCAGATATGCAACGCGGTCACCGGGCTGAATGCGTTCACGCAGGACGCGGGCCAGCGATGCGACCTCGTCTCCGAAGTCGCGGTACGAGTAGGTCCGGTCGCCGTGTACGACGGCGGTGCGATCGGGGAACACCGCGGCGCTGCGCTCGAGAAAGCGCAGCGGACTGAGCGGGGTGTTGTTGGCTGCAACAGCTGTCGGGACAGACAAGGTTCCTCCGAAGGCGACGTGGCTCGGTTGGTGTCACGATAAGTGTGATCGGCACTACAAATGGTCTGGATGCACGCTATTGCCCAGTCACAGGTGCCGCTACCCTCTGAATTGGGTATGTGGGATGCCGGGAGGTGCGTGTGAGCAGGGTATTGAGGCCGAGCGACGACGACGCGTTGCGCGCCGAGCTGCGTCGACTACATCCCCGGACCGAGTTGCCGGTTCTGTTCGGCGGTTGTGTGAGCGACCGGTCGCTCACCATCACCGGGCACGTGGGCACTCGCAGCAACATCCTGCGAAACCTGCAAATCGACGCCGAATGCGGACTCGGTGGCCGGGCGATCGCAGAACAACGACCGGGCGCGGTCCAGGACTATGCGAACTCGTCGCACATCACGCACGACTATGACTACGAAGTGGGCGCCGAAGCGATCGAATCCTTGATGGCAGTCCCGATCGTCGTACGCGGGGTTACTCGCGGAGCGATCTACGGAGGACTGCGTGCCAACCTGCCGATCGGCGACGTGATCGCCGAGACGATGATGCGATCGTCGTACGCGTTGGCCCGCGAATTCGAGATCCGCGACGAAGTGGATCGGCGCGTGGCGATGCTCGATACCGCTGCGGTGGAACATGGTTCGAACCGCGACGCCCAGATCTCCGAGGGATTGACCGAGAGCGTACTGGCGCTCGGCGAGATCGCGGCGAACCTCGAGGACACGACTCTCAGCGCGCAGGTCCACGCCGTCGAGGCAAAGCTTCGGGCATTGGCCTCGCCGATTCCCTCCGCGAACACTCCAGCCGCGAACGCCGTTGTCCTGTCACCACGCGAGCGGGAGGTGATGGGGTACGTCGCCCTCGGACTACGAAATGCCGAGATCGCCGAGAGGTTGTCCTTGAGCGTCGAAACGATCAAGACGTACATGCGGAATCTGATGGGAAAACTCGACGTCCGCAGTCGTCATGAAGCGGTCGTGGAAGCGCGGCGGCAGGGTTTGATTCTGTGAGGGCTTGATTCTCTGATCGGTCCCGCCAAGCGGAATTTCGGAACTGCGTCGCCGCCCCGGTTGATATGACGGACCTCACTATCGGCAGAGTTCTACACGAGTGATGAGGGCATCGATGCAGGATTTGTTCGACAACAACGACATGACCGGCCTGGCCGAAGCAATCAAGAGCGGCGACGTCTCCGCCAAGGAAGTCCTCGAGTTCAGCCTGGACAGGCTCGACGAGCGCAACCCGGCAGTCAACGCAGTGATCAGTGAGCGTCGCGAGGAAGCGCGCAACGAGGTATCAGGCGGTCTGCCGGAAGGTCCACTGCACGGCGTCCCGTTTGTGATCAAAGACCTCGGCATGGACGTCGCAGGATTGCCGAGCACCAATGGATCTCGATTGTTCGCCGACGCTGTGGCAGAGGAAGATTCGACGCTCGTCGAGCGCTACCGTCAGGCTGGTCTGGTTGTCATCGGCAAGACGAACACCCCGGAGTTCGGCAAGAACGCCAGTACCGAACCTGCGCTGTTCGGACCCACCCGCAACCCGTATGCACTTGATCGTTCGCCCGGCGGATCTTCGGGTGGCACGGCTGTAGCTGTTGCCGTCGGGATCGTGCCAGGCGGACATGCCAGCGACGGTGGTGGATCGATCCGTATTCCCGCATCGGCCTGCGGCTTGGTAGGCCTCAAGCCGAGCCGTGGACGCACTCCGACGGCACCGGCGCGCACGCTCTTCTCGTCGCCGATGAGTGTTCATCACGCACTCACCCGAAGTGTCCGCGACACCGCGCTGCTTCTCGACCTGTCCGCCGGACCGACAGTTGGCGATCCTTACGTGATTCTGGCGCCGAAGCGGCCGTACGTCGAGGAAGTGGGCGCGGATCCCGGACGGTTGCGGATTGGTCTGAGTAACGCGCTGCCGGACGGCACCCCGGTTGATCCGGAATGTGCGGCCGTCACAACCAGTGTTGCCGGCCTGCTCGAAGAACTCGGTCACGATGTCACCGAGAGTGCCCCGAACTTTCCCCTCGATGCGCTTACTGCCGGGCTTTCGGTGTTGATGGGTATTCCGATGACGATCGAGGTCGACGAACGACTCGCGGTCCTGAACCGCGCAATCCGGGACGACGACCTCGAGCCGATGGCCCGGATGATCTACGACCGTGCGAAGTCCGAAAGTGCGACGAACGTCGTCACGGCGTTGCAGGAACTCGAGCGGGCAGCCCAGGTGATCGGTGCGTTCTTTGTCGATCACGATCTGTTGCTGACGCCGACGATGGCTCGGCCGGCAGCTCCGCTCGGTCTGCTCGATACGGCAAATCCCATGTCGATCTGGGAACACTCGGCCGGATACAGCGGTTTGACCAGTCCGTTCAACAGTTCCGGTCAGCCGGCGATTTCCTTGCCGATGGGGCACGACTCGGCCGGTGTGCCGATCGGCGTTCAGTTGGTCGGTGCGTTCGGACGCGAAGATTTGCTGATCCAGGTTGCGTCGCAGCTCGAAACGGCCCGTCCGTGGTCCATTGCGCCGGTGTGGCCGCCGGTCCCGGTCTAACGCGCGCGGTTGTTCGAGCAAGGGGAGGGCGTCAGGCGATGATGCGAATTGGCCACTGGCCGTTCACATCTGCGACGTCCCTCCCCTGGCTGAGTAGGTACTCGGCGAAATCACGCTGGCGCTCGGCGTGCCAATCGGCTTGATCGACCATGAGATCGAGCCCCAGGATGTCGGGGAACCGCACGGCCAGCTCGCGAGCCAACGCTGCCGCTGCCTTGGCATCGGCCTCAGCCTCGTGGGCCGACTCGAGGGAAATCCCGTAGTGCTCGCACACGGCCGCGAGCGTTCGTTTGCCCTTGCGGAAGGTGTCCATGGCGCGATCGATCACGTACGGATCGATGACCAACCCCGGAACGAAGGCGGGCTTGCCGATGCGCAGACCCTCGGCGTGCATGACCGTCAGATCATAGGAGGCGTTGAACGCCACGACAGCGTGATCGCGTGCCCAGGAATTGTGCAGGGCCTCACGGATCTCTTCGTAGCCCTCGGAGTAGTTCTGGCCGTGTTGCGCCGCGAACTCGGTGCTGATGCCGTGAATGGCCGAGGCGCCGGCGGGGATGTCGACGCCGGGATCGAGTAGCCACGTGCGTGTTTCGACACTCGAACCGTCGATCACCGCGACGCAGGCACTGACGATACGAGCGGTCGACGGATCTCGTCCCGTGGTTTCGAGGTCGAACGCGCAGATCGGGCGATCGGACCAGCTACTCATCGGGGGCCTTTCGGTGCGGTGCATCATGTCCGAATCACTATGCACCTCCCTACCGACACAAACGACAAACAGTCACCTCCGCCCGGTGAGGGCGGAGGTGACTGTTTGTCGACGCTGTGGAAACCTACAGAATTTCGGTTCCGACGGTGAAGCGCTCCATGACGTCTTCACGCGGAGTCACACCGAATCCCGGTCCCTGCGGCACGGCGATGTGGCCGTCCTCGATGACAAACGGTTCGGTGATGTCTTCCTTGTAGAAGCGATCGGACGCCGAGATGTCGCCGGGCAGTGTGAAGCCGTCCAGCGCGGCGAGAGCGGCGTTGGCAGCGCGGCCGATTCCGGTCTCGAGCATTCCGCCGCACCACACCGCAATACCGTGCGCCGACGCGAGATCGTGGATTCGCTTGGCTTCCAGGTATCCACCGACACGGCTCGGCTTGATGTTGATGACCGAAGCAGCACCGAGCGTGATGGCGTCGGCTGCATCCTTGGCCGACTCGACTGACTCGTCGAGGCAGATCGGAGTCGAGAGGGACTGGGCAAGCTTGGCGTGCTGCACCAAATCGTCCTCGGCCAAAGGCTGTTCGATGAGGAGCAGTGCGAATTCGTCCAGGCGACGCAGCAGCTGCGCATCGACGAGGGTGTATGCGGCATTCGCGTCGACCTGCAACGGGACGTCATAGCCGAACTCCTTGCGCACTGCTGCGACAGGTTCGATGTCCCAGCCCGGCTTGATCTTCAGCTTGATGCGCACGTAACCCTGCGACAGGTAATTGCCGACGGTCTCGAGCAACTGCGGAATGCTGTCCTGGATACCGACGGATACACCGGACGGAACCCGCGTGCGAGTGGCACCGAGGTACCGAGCGAACGACTGTCCGCGAGCACGCAATTCAGCATCGAGAATTGCCATTTCGATGGCCGACTTGGACATCTGATGACCCACGATGTGATGAAGCACGCTGCCGACGGTCTCGGCCGAGAGCGGCTGATCCGACTGCGACTTACGCAGCGTCGGAACGAGATACTCGCGCAGCATCGCTCGCGCGCCGGCGGTGTACTCCGAGTTGTAGTACGGATCGCTCAGCGAGCCGCACTCGCCCCATCCGACAGTCTCCACCGGGCCGTTGGGGCCCTCGGTGGTGCCACTCACCTTCAGGACGAGGGTGTTGCGCTCGAGTTGGGTGCTGAATGACGTGGTGAAAGGGGAGACGAGAGGAATGCGCAGTTCGCGCAATTCGACGGACTCAATGTGCATGGACTTGCTCTTCTCCGGTTGTCTCGCAGATTTTCGTGAACATGTAATAGCCACTGGGGTCGAAGCCGGTCGATTGCCATTCCTTCGAGGCGATCAATGGTTCGAGGTACTCGCGAAGCGCGTGTCGCCAGGCAAAGGCGGAGGCGCGGTCGACCGTTCTCAGATGCTCTATGTCTCGGGGTATTCCGACTGCGATGTCGATGCAGTCGGGTGGGATCGGGAGCATCCGAGGTGTACCGTCCTCGGTGGGTTGGAGCACCTTGAATGTATCATTCACGGCCACAGTCGAACTCGGAGCTCCATCGGCGTCGAGGTCCCAACTGACCAGCATTCGATCGCTGGCGTCGCCGGCATTGATACCGTCTGCCATTGATCCGTAGAAATCCGGATTGTATTCGGCCGGTTCGGCACCGAGACGCTGGATGTTGAAGTAGGCATTTCGTGCGACGAGTGGATCGAAAGTCCAACGGATCGTTTGTACGCCGCGCTCGATGCACCAGTCCCGCTGATGATGCTTCAGAGCGCGGCCGATTCCCTTGCCTGCATGCCCTGGTAGAACTCCGGCGATGTGCGAGTGCAGAACCTCGCCGAGAGGCTCGACGAAGAATCCGACACAACCGCCGATCATTTCGCCTTCGGAGAAGGCTCCCACCACGTAATGGCCACCGTGATGGAGTGCAACCAACATCGCCGTGCCGAAATGAGCCGGTCCGGGACTGGTTGCCCAGATCTCGTCGAAAACGGCAGACAGATCGGCTATTTCGCGGGTGTCGACCAGTTCTCGAAACTCAACCGCTTTGCTTTTCGACACGAGGGCCCCCTTCAGACGTGATCGAACGAATAAGGCCCGCAACCAACGCCGTTCTCGGAGCGATAGCGGACACGAGCGCGTGCTCGGTCTCGGCGTGTGCACCGCCGCCGACGCCACCGAGGCCGTCGAGGGTGGGGATGCCGATGCCGGCAGTGAAGTTTCCGTCCGAGGCTCCACCGACGGCGAGGCCGACGGGAGGAGTCAGATCATGCTCGAGCGCAACACGTTCCGCCAAGGCAAGCAACGGTGCGGACATCGCTGCTTCGAGGGGAGGCCGGTTGACGCCACCCGAGACCGTTACTACTGCTTCGGGGTGGATTGCCTGCAGGGCTCGGATATTCGAATCGACCCGCTCCTGCTCGGCTGCGCTGGTTGCGCGCACGTCCACGTCGACAAATGCTTCTGCCGGAACCGTGTTGGTGGTGGTTCCGGCCGAAATGACGGTCGGCGTGACGGTGGTTGCCTGCGCGGGAGAGGACAAGTCGTTGATCGCGATCACGAGACGAGCCAGCTCGACTGCCGAGTTGATGCCCTTTTCCGGTTCCAACCCGGCATGTGCAGCGCGGCCGGCAACATGGATCCGATACAGAGACACTCCCTTGCGGACGGTCTTGAGTTCACCGCCGTCGCCGCCGGCCTCGAGGACGAGCACCGCGCCCGCAGCAAGTTCCTCGATGAGGGACCGCGACGTGGGCGAACCGATTTCCTCGTCACCGGTCACAAGGAGTGTGATCCCGTCGAGTGCATCGTCACCGTGCAACTCTCGAACGATGGCGAGGGCGTGAATCGCCTGAACAACACCAAGTTTCATATCGAGGCCGCCAGGACCTCGAAGTGCTCCGTCGGTGACGGCTGCGGGCAGGCGCGTCAGGGTGCCGATCGGCCACACGGTGTCGTGGTGACCGAGCAGCATCAGCCGCGTCGGTGAGCTGCCGAAACGGGTCACCAGATGGGTTCGGCCTTCCCTCACTATCGACTCCGGTGTAACGCCGAGTCGTTCGTGGACAAGGTCTGACGTCCATTTCGCGCTGCGAGCAACAGCTTCGAGATCGTGAGACGGCGACTCGACTTCGATGAGCGCGATGGCGTCCTCGAGGATCTGAGGAAGTTGGCGCTCGGCCAGATCGCGGAGAACGGTCATCGGTTGTTCACTCGCGGATATGCGCGGCTTCCGACGTGTAACAATTGTGTACTCCCGTTGTCGGAGAAAGTGATCCGGATCCAACTCGATGTTTGAGGGAGTCGGGTCCCGAACACTCCAGGGTGAACTTCGATCAGGTTGAGAGAGACGGACTCTGCCGTTTCGGCGTTGAGCGAAGGATCGATGTGATCGGTGCGGCGGGCGGTCAGAGAACTGCCGGTCCGTTCCAAGACGAAATCGGCGGCAGCATCGCGGTACAGACCGCACAGCGCATCGAGTTCCTCGGGTGAGGACGTGATGCGGGTGTGGGGGTCACCAGGCGAGAATGCCGGTGTCACGGCGACGCCGCCGATCGAAGCGATCACCTCAGCCAGAAGATCGCCCGAGAGACCGTCCATCGCTCCGCCGTTGGCCATCAGGACTACTGCTATGCCGCAGGACGGGACCACCCGCAAGAACGACTGCTGGCCGAGAGTTCCGCCGTTGTGGCCGTGCGCCAGTACCCCGCCCCAATTGTGCAGCAGCCACGTAGTTCCCATGATGTCTGCAGACGACACGTCACCGATCTGGCGGCGTTCCTCGAGCATCGCCAGATGAGTGGAACGCTGAAGCAGCACCGGATCCTCGCGCATCGAATCCTGCGCGAACAGGAGTAGGTCTTCGGCTGTGCTGTTGATGAGACCAGCGGGGCCCATCGAACGAGGGATGAGGAATTGTGGTGTCTGCTCGAGATTGTCGGCGCCGCCGACGTGCCCGACTGCGGCGCGGTGCAGTGCCGTTTCCTCGGGCAGAGTCGTGGTCTTGGTCAGGCCGAGCGGCTCGATGATCCGCTCGCGCAGAACCGCGTCCCAACTCTTACCTCGGAGAACCTCGATGATTCGTCCGGCGATGACGAAGCCGGTGTTGCAGTAGGACCAATCGGTACCGGGAGCGAAGAGTTGCACCGTCGAGGTCAGGGCTGCGACGTATCGCTCGACGCAGTCGTCGCCGCGTCCGCCGTCGATGAAGACGTCACCGTCGATGCCACTGGTATGAGTCAACAGGTGGCGTGTCGTGACCGTTTCGGTGGCTACCGTGTCGGCAACCGCGAAGTCCGGCAGGATGTTCCGGACAGGTGCATCGAGGTCGAGCAGTCCTTCTTCGACGAGTTGCATGATCAGTGTGGCCGTCCAGACCTTGCTGATCGAACCCATCTGGAACAACGTGTCAGGTGTGGCCGCGACACCGGTGCGGGTGCTGACGACACCGGAAGTGACCACGGTGCGGTCGAATCCGCTGCGACCTGTGGTCAAAATTCCCAGCGAGGCACCGGGTACCCCGTACTTCGCGCTCAGGGTGTCGAGTCGGTACTGCCAGTAGTCGGGGTCGACCGTGATGAGTGCCGGCGTGGGGGAGAGGTGACGTTCGAGCCACTCGACCAGCCTGGTGCTGTAATCCAGTCGGTGGGACGGGCGGCCCGTCAACACGAAGGCATGCGACGCGTCCGGGTAGACCACCAGTTCGGTCGGGGTGCCGGCCAAACGCAGTCCACCGAACCACTGTTCGGCTTGGTTGACCGGGCACCGGACATCGCTGCCGCCGTGCAGTATCAGCGTCGGTGTTGTCACCTTCGTGACTCGCCCCAACGGCGAAAGTTCCTGTACCCGAGATGACTGCGGGTCGAATTCGACCGTCTGCAGCAAGATGCCCTCGTCCGACGGGCCCGCCGTGTTCGCGATGTCGCAGACGAGGCCACCGGCGACTGCGACGGCAAACCGATCGGTGACCGACGTCAGGGCGCAGGTCATGAATCCGCCGTAACTGTAGCCCGTGAGCACCAGTTGTTTCGGATCAGCAATCCCTTCGGCGACAAGCGTTTCGACTGGTTCGAGCAGGTCAGCGCGATCCGCCTCGCCCCAGCCGTCCCGCACGCCGTCGAAGAAGTCGTTTCCGTAGCCGTCACTTCCGCGCGGATTGATCATCAAGACCGTGTATCCCAGCGCGACCAGTTCCGCGTGGTACGCGTGCATCACGGTGGGCGTTCCGGTCCAGGCATTGTGTGGTCCGCCGTGGACGTCCAGAACCAACGGACCGGCACCCGTGACGTTCGGGTCGCGCAGGATCCAACCCTGAACACGGGCGCCGTCGCTGATGTCGAACCAACGCTCGGTGGCGACTGGGAACGCGACGGAAGTTGTCAGTTCCGTGTTCAATTCGGTGACGGTTTCGACGGCGCGAGTCTCGAGATCGATGACGGCGACCTCACCGAAGGACGTCGCCGTTGCCAGCGCGACGACGGCCTTCCCGGACGTCAAGGCAAGGCCGGAGACCACGCTCTGTTCTCTGGTGAGAAGTGGTGAGGCGGAGCCTGATCCGAAATCGACCTTGTGAAGTTCTGTGGAGCCGTGGTTGCGGATGCAGAAAACGATGTCGCCGTCGGCGGTGAAACACGGTGCGCCACCGGGATAACCGGTCCCGCCAGGCATGACGTTTCGGTCGAGTTCGGACGTCAGACTGCGGTCTTCCACTCGCTGGTCGCGGTGCAGGACAAGAAGTTCGTTGGTGTGAATGATCGGCGTGTGCCAACCGACTGCTACGACGGCGTCGCCGGCAGGTGTCCACGCAAGTGGTCCGGCGATGCCGCGTGCGTGCCCCAGCATCCGCGGAGCCGAGGCGAGATCAGTCAGCGATACGGTCCACGCGGAACTCGCCCGTGTCAGATCGGCATTGCCGTCCATCGCCGCGGTGAAAGCAAGTTCGGTGCCGTCGGGACTGTACGCGGGATGCGAAGCGTCCCAATCGCCGTCCGTCAGTTGCCGAAGCGAGCCGGCGGCCAGATCGAACTCGAACAGGTGCGCACGAACGCTGCCCCGGACGCCGGATCCGTCGACCTTGTAGTTGAGGCGTTTCGCCACCAAGAGGCGTGACGATCCGGCGGCAGTGCGGTCGACCGGGGCACTGAAGGCGATTCGAGCACCGTCGGGAGAGAACACCGGTGCCCCAGCGCCGAGCGGGAGTTGTTCCGTGGTGGTCATCTGAACGGCGGGTCCCCCGGTGGCATCGACCTTCCACAGTTGCTGTGTGCCCGAGGAATCCGGCCGCACGAAGACCAACAGCGTGGAAACGGGATGCCATGCCGGCGAGGTATCGGCAGGTCCCGCGGTGAGCTGTAGTTGCGGGGAAGCCAACCAGATCGAGTGCTCGTTGGTATCCGCGGCCGGATTCGCTTCGGTACGTACGTATGCAATGCGTCCCGACGCCGATACGGCGATGCTGGTCGGTGTAACCACGGCCGCGTAATCCTGGATCCTCGCCGAACGACGTTCTTCGGCACGGGCTACGGCTGCGGGGGAGTCGAGAGTGGTCGGCGTTGTCATTGGAACATCGGCTCCCCGAAGGTCGGGATCGCGGACAACAGCTTGGCCGTGTACGGCTCCTTGGGCGAATCGATCACGTCGAGAACCGGCCCGTGTTCGACGATCTCGCCGCCGAGCATGACTGCGACGTGGTCACAGACATAGCGGATCACCGCCAGGTTGTGACTGACGAACAGAACCGTCAGACCCAGCTGCTTCTGCAGATCCACCAACAGATTCAGAACCGCGCCCTGCACGGACACGTCCAGAGCGGAGGTGATTTCGTCGGCAAGCAGGACTGCCGGTGCGGCTGCCAATGCCCGCGCGAGGGCAACGCGTTGGCGCTGACCACCCGACAACGACGACGGGTATTCGTGCGCCTTCTCCACCGGCAGTTGGACGGTGGTGAGGAGTCGAGCCACCTCGGCAGCGCGGTCACCGCGGCTGCGGCGAGCTTTGTCACGACGCTCGGTGGATCGCAGCGCCTCGGCCAATGACTGGCCGATGGTCATTCTCGGATCGAGGCACGAGTACGGATCCTGGAAGACCATCTGGATCCGGTGGCGCAGACGAGCCGTCGCGCCGCGGGCGTGAGCGACGTCCACACCGTCGAGAAGGATCTGGCCGGAACTGGGCTCGGCCAGGCCGACAGTTGCTCGCGCCAGTGTCGACTTTCCGGAACCCGATTCACCGACGAGACCGACCACCGATCCGGAGGGGATGTCGAGATTGATGTTCTTGACAGCGTGGAATTTTTTCGAACCGCTTCCGAGGTGGACGTTGACGTCACGGAATTCGAGCCTGCTCATCGGATCTCCTCTGCAACAGCCAACAGTTCTTCCAACTCGATGTCGGCGGTGCTCTCCTCGGCGTCGAGGCTCTCCACCTGCCAGGCTTCGTCGACGGTGGCAAGCGGCTTGTCGCGATCGGTGCTCATGGTGGGGACTGCGGCGATCAGCGCGCGGGTGTACGGATGCTTTGCACGACCGGCAGTCAGATCGTCGACTGCGATGTCTTCGACGATTTCGCCGGCAAACATGACCAGGACACGGGTGCACATGCCGGTGATGACGGCCATGTCGTGCGAAATGAGAAGGATTGCGGCGCCGGTTTCTTCGCGAACCTCGTGGAGCAGTCCGAGGACCTCACGCTGAACGGTCACGTCGAGCGCAGTGGTGGGTTCGTCCGCGATGATCAGAGCGGGCTTGCCCATCAGACCCATGGCGATCATCGCGCGCTGACGCATACCGCCGGAGAACTCGTGGGGGTACTGCTTCGCGCGCCTGGTCGCGTCGGGGATCTTGACGGCGTTCAGTCGCTCGACTGCCGCCTTCTTCGCGTCGGCCTTGCTCATACCTTCGTGGAGCCAACCGATCTCGGCGACCTGGTATCCGACCTTGAGTGACGGATTCATGGACGACATCGGATCCTGGAACACCATCGCCATGCGCGTGCCGAGTTGGCGGGCAACCTTGCGCGAAGCCGCGTCGTCCGGCCGCTTCCCGTCCTTCATCAGCACGGTGCCGTCGAACTCGATGAGCCCGGCGTCGACCACGGTGGGGTGGTCGGTCAGCTGCGCGATTGCCATGCAACTCAGTGACTTTCCGGAGCCGGATTCACCGACGATGCCCACGGTTTCGCCGCGATGAACTGTAAAACTGATGTTGTCGACGGGGCGACGCCAGTGGTCACCCGCGGGGACCGCGACGGACATGTTGCGAACGGTCAGAACCGCGTCTTCGTCGCTGGGCGTCGAATCCGTCTGAGCTGTGCGTGCATTGATCGGCTTCCACTTCGGCAGACGACTGCTGATCGGGCTGCGAACTCCCGCACCGCGCGCAATGGCCTCGCCGAGCAACGTGAAGGTCAAACCGGCGAGCACGACGGCGATGCCGGGAGCAAGTGCGGTGGCCGGGTTGACGAAGATCTTCGACAGGCCTTCGTTGAGCATCCGGCCCCAGTCGAACGCGGGCGGCTGAATGCCCAAGCCGAGGAACGAGAGTCCGGCGAAGACCACAAGGCCGCTGCCGACAGCGATGCTGGCGTTGACGATGAGTGGTTCACGGATGTTGGGGAGAATGTGGCGGAACAACAACCCGGGCTTGGTGACCCCGAGGATGCGAGCTGCGTCGATGAAGTCGCGTCCGTTGACCGAGGAAGCCAGCGCGTACGTCAACCTCGCGAACGGCGAGGCCAGGGCGAGACCGATGGCGATCACCGCGCTGCCAGCACCCTGTCCGAGAACGACCAACAGGAAGATGGCCAGAAGGAGACCGGGGAACGCGATGGCGAAGTTGAGGAATGCCACGACCATTCGTCCGACCCACCGGGGAGCGAGCGTCGGGAGCGTACCGAGGATCAGGCCGAGTGTGACACCGAGCGCGACTGCTCCGAGCGCCATGAGCACCGACAGTCGCGCGGCGGTCATCGTGCGCGCGAAGACGTCACGCCCGCCCGCGTCGGTGCCGAAGATGTGCTCGGAACTCGGTCCCTGAGACAGTGCCTTCGGGTTGGCCGCGACGGCGGCGTCACCCCAGATCATCGGTCCGAAGATGACGAGGGCGATCAGAGCGGTCAGGAAGGTGAGGGCGAGGATTCCCAGTGGGGTGCGAAACGTTCCGACGATCCAGTGTCGTCGCGGAGGCGTCTTGGGGGCCGCAGTGGGGGCCGTAGGTGAGGTGCTCAACTCAGTTCTCCCGAATTGTGGATCGTGGGTCGATGAGAGCGAGCACCACGTCGACGATGAAATTGATGAGAAGGACGATGGCGCCGTAGACCACGACCAGCGTCTGGGCGAGCGGGTAGTCCTTCTCGGTGATGGACTTGACCAGCGCCATGCCCATGCCGGGCCAGGCGAAGATGCTCTCGATGAGCACGGTGCCGGCAATCAGACCACCCAGGAGGAGTCCGGCAAGCGTCAGTGTCGACGTCATGAGGTTGGGCATTGCATGACGGAAGTAGATTCGCGCCACCGTCATTCGCTTGGCGCGTGCGGTGCGGATGTAATCCATGTCCAACACGCCGAGCGCCTCTGCACGGACGATGCGCGACATCGAGGCGATGGCACCGATCGACATGGCCGCGACCGGAAGGATGTAGCTTTCCGGTCCACCGCGGCCGGCGACGGGCAGAACAGGGAACGTGACGGCAAAGAGGTAGACCAGCGCCGTACCGAACATGAACTCGGGGATCACGGCGATGGTGCCCGACGTTGCGGTGTAACCGATCTCGACTCCGCGTCGTCGACCGTTGCGGGTCAGTGCAGCGAAGATGAGGCCGATCGGAATGCCCACCAGCAGCACCGTGACGACTGTGAGTACAGCCAGTTCGAGTGTTGCCGGTAGGCGGGACGCGATCACCTCGAAGACCGGAGTCCTCAAGGTGATCGAGTCACCGGGATTCCCGCTCAGCAACCCGCCGACGAATCGGAAGTACTGCTGCCACAGGGGAAGGTCGTAACCGAGCTGAGACCTCGTTGTCTCCACCAGTTCGACCGGTGCGTTCATTCCCAGTGCCAACCGAACCGGGTCTCCCGGAATCAGTTGGAGCATCAGGAACGCCGCAGTCACCAGCGCCCAGAGTGAAATCACGAAGGTGCCGAAACGACGCAGCAGATATGCGGGCCAGCTGTCGGACTCGAGCCACTTTGCTCGAGCCTGAGGCGCCGCTTCTGGTTTCGCGGCTTCAATAGTTTGACTCATGGGCTGTCTTTCCGGAGGGCGGGATGCTGGGGCGGGAAGAGATTCAGTGCGGGATGCTGCCTACTGGTACAGACGCAACGCAGAACCGGTGTACGACTTACCGAATGCGAGCCCAGCTTTGTTGAAGTACACGTTCATGACTGAGTCGGCGAAGGGCACAGCGGAGAACGACTTGGTGATCTCCGACTCGGCGTCGGCCCAGGCATCACAAGCAGCGTCGCCGGTCAGGCCGGAAGCCTTCGTCGCTGCTGCTTCGTATGCGGGGTTGCTGACCGACGCGAAGTTCTTGCCTGCTGCGGGAATCGGCCCGGCGAAGTACGCGGCGAAGGTGCTGGGGAGCGGAGTGTTGATCTGGACCCACGCGATGTCCCAGGCAGAGTTGTCCTTGCCGCTCAGAATGACGTCGATGATCTTGTTCGAGTCACCACCGGTCACCTCGACGTTTGCACCGAGTTCGGACCACGCCGACTGAGCAAGTTCGGCTGCTGCGTTGCGCGGATCGTCGGTGCCGTCGTAGACCAGGCGAAGGTTCAGCGACTTTCCGTCCTTGCTTCGCTTGCCATCTGCGCCGGCAGTCCAACCCGCCGCGTCCAGGGTTGCCTTTGCTGCAGTCAGATCGAAGTCAGGAACATTGCCCTCGACCGAATCGTAGACACAGGCGCGCGGTTCGACGCCTACGAGACTGGTTGCCCGGACACCGCGCCCCGCAGTGATGACCTGAGTCAGGTCGTCGAGATTGACCGCCTGGATCAGTGCCTTGCGCACTGCGGGATCACTGGTGGGATTGCTGGCGATCTGATTGAAGTACATCTGACCGGCGGGATTCGGCCTCAGGACAGAGTCCAGGTTTGCGGCGTCGACGCGGTCCTTGTCCGGGCCACCGATCGGTGCAGCATTGAGCTCACCTGAGAGCAGCTGGTTGGCGGCGGTGCTGACATTGGGTGCCATGGCGGCGACAACCGTCTTGGGGACACCGGGGGTGTCGGAGGTGGTGCCGTCAGGGCCCCAGTTGTAGCCCTCACGACGCTGGAACGTGTAGTGGTCGTTGGGGACAACTTCGGTGAGTTCGAACATGCCGGTACCGAGCGACTTCTTGTTCGACGCGGCCGGGTCCGCGAGTCCGGCGTCACACATGATCGCTAGGCGGGCACCGACGTTGAGAAGCAGGAACGGGCTTGGCGCCACAGTGGTCACCGTGACGGTGCGGGTCGCGGGATCGGCAGTTGCAGTAGCACCGGTCGGCACGGTCTGGCCGCGCAACTGTGAACCGTTGTCCGGATTGGCCACGAAGTTGATGTTGTCGGCAACGGTCTGCGGGGTCAGCGTCGACCCGTCGGTACAGGTCACGCCTTCACGAATGGTGAAGGACGCGGAGGTGGGGGTTTCTTCCCACTTCTCTGCCAACCACGGTTTGATTTCACTGGTCTCGGGATCCTGGTAGATCAGGTAGTCGTACGCCAACTTCGACATTTCGCCAGTTGCCGAGGACGCCGCCATGATCGGATTGAGTGCGCCCGGATCTGCCTGCATCGCAAAACGGAAGGTCCCGTCCGTGGCCGGTTCACCGCCACTGGCGCCCGAGGACGTCCCTCCCGAGCCACAAGCGGACAACACGAGAGCGAGCCCCGCGGCTGCTGCGAGTGTTGGATAGGAGCGGTGTTTCATGGTGCCTCCGGGATGGAGCTGGTGCCCGAGCGAAGTTCGAGAGGGCGCGGTTGAGTGTTGACTGCTAAATCTTGGCGTATGACGTGACGCGCATCTCTGTCGATCCTCACGAAAATCGGGTCGATTTTCGTCCGCTCCCACGAAAATCGGCATGATCAGTGAATACCTGTCCGTATCCCGACAGCGACCGGCGAAACAGAACGATTTCCCCGGTCGCTGCCGTCGTCTACTGGTACAGGCGCAGGGCCGAACCGGTGAAATTACGGCCGAATGCCAGACCCGCATTGTTGAAGTAGAGAGTCGTGATCTTGTCGGCAAAAGGTACCGCTGAGTTTGCTTTGATGATCTCCGATTCGGCGTCTGCCCAAGCGGCACAAGCATCCTCGCCGGTCAGTCCGGAAGCCTTGGCGACGGCTGCGTCGTAGGCAGGGTTGGAGATCGACGAGAAATTGAGTCCCGCAGCCGGCACCGGACCGGAGAGGAAGGGCACGAGCATGCTGGGCAGCGCGACGTTGATCGGCTCCCACGCAACGTCCCACGCGGTGTTGTCCTTGCCGCTGAGTGCTACATCGAGGATCTTGTTCGAGTCTCCGCTGGTGAGTTCGACAGTTGCGCCGAGATTGTTCCACGCGTTGAGTGCGACGTCGGCGGCAGCATCGGTCGAGTCACCGAATGTTTCGTAGACCATCCGAAGTCGGAGCGGTGTGCCGTCCTTGCTGCGCTTACCGTCGGCACCGATTTTCCAGCCCGCAGATTCGAGAGTTGCTGCGGCTGCGCTGGTATCGAAGGCCGGCAGGTTTCCGGCGACAGAGTCGTAGATGCAGGCCCGCGGTTCGATGGACACCATCGTGGTAGACCGGGTTCCGCGGCCGGCGGTGAAGATCTCGGCGAGGTCGTCGAGATTGAGCGCCTGGACAAGGGCCTTGCGCACAGCCGGATCGCTGGTCGGATTACCCGGGCTGTGATTGAAGAACATCTCGCCCGCCGGAGCCGGCTGCTTGACCGTGTTCAGGTTCGCGGCATTCAACCGGTCCTGATCGGCGCCGGAGACGGCGGCGGCATTCAGATCACCGGACAACAGCTGATTCGCCGACGTACTCGTATTGGCCACGATGGACGCGACGACATTCTTGGGCACTCCGGCAGTGTCGGAGGTGGTGTCGTCAGGTCCCCAGTTGTATCCGTCGCGCCGGACGTACGAGTAGTGATCGTTTGCCACGGCCTCCGTCATTTGGAACATGCCCGATCCGATGGTCGTCTTGTTTGCCGCCGTCGGATCCTTCAACCCCGCCTCGCACATGATCGGAATCCGCGCCAGATTGAGGAGCAAGAACGGAGAGGGCTCCGGAGTTGTAACCGTCACTGTCCGTGTTGCCAGGTCGGCGGTGGCGCTCGCCGTTGCCGGTGCGTACACCCCGCGGAGAGCGGATTTGTTTGCGGCGTTGGTGATGAAGTTGACGTTGTCTGCGACAGTCTGTGCCGTCAGGGCGGATCCGTCCGTACAGGTGACGCCATCGCGAATGGTGAACGACGCGGAAGTAGTTGTCTCTTCCCATTTTTCGGCCAACCACGGCTTGGTGACGCCGGTATCGGGATCTGGGTTGAGCAGATAGTCGTAGCTCAGACGTGCCAGTGAGTGTGCCGGTGAAGCGGCAGTCATCAGCGGATTCAGAGCGCCGGGGTCGGCCACGAGTGCAAATTTGAAGGTGCCGTCGGTGAGGGGCTCACTACCGCCCGAACCCGACGATCCGCCCGACGAGCACGCGGTCAGAGCTAGAACGGTGCCGGTTGCTGCAGCCAGTAGTGCGTAGGACCGTTGTTTCATGGTGCCTCCGGAAGATGAAGTCCCGACCCGAGCGACGCGTGATCTCTCGAGTGGGGAGCAAAAGACGATTGCATGAATCTTCACCCAACGAAAGAAGGAGAGCATCGTCCGAATCTACGAAGGTTCCGTGAGATTTGGTAGATCGCTACGACGTCGCCGGATAGAAGAGACGAATCTGAAGCATCAGGCTGAATCGGGTCTCGGGGTCGTCGAGATCGATGCCGGCGATTCCGGCGAGCTTCTTGAGGCGGTACCGGAACGTGTTGACGTGGATGTGAACCAAGGAGGCAGCCGCCGGAATGTCGCCGAACGTGTCGAGCCAGGCGCGGAGAGTGTCGACGAGGTTGATGTCGTGCGTGCGGTCGTATTCACCTAGCACGGCGAGTGGACCCGACGCGGTCTCGTTCTCGTCCGCCAGGGCGTCGGAGAGGCGCAGAAGCAGGGAATTGATCTGCACGTCGTCGGCACGCGCGACGGTCCGGCCCGAGGAATTCCACGTCGATCTCAGAACGCGAAGCGCTCGGTCGGCTTCGTCGCGTGACTTCTCCAGCGTCATCACGTCGGCCACCGTTGCGCCGATTCCGATGACCACCGACTTCTCCGAACGGGAACGGTCTGCGAACTCCGACGCGATCCGGCGCACGTAGTCGTCGTCGGTCTGATGCCGGGTGTGTGGGATGACGGCGTAGACGGTGCCACCGATCGCTGCCGCCACCGAGAGTGGAAATACCTGGTGGAGATAGGTATTGAGTGTCAGGGCCAGTTGATCGACGTCGGCTTCCGCCTCCAACGATGCGCCGGCGCCGCCACGGAAGCCGGCCGCCAGCACGGTTGCCTTCGAACGACCGTAGCCAAGTCGCTCGGCCGCTTCCTTGGCCGAAGTACCGCCACTGAGTAGTGTGATCACCTCACCCAGCCTCAGCCGTCGTGCCGAATCCGCGGCCAGTTTGGCGCGAAGCAAACTCATGGCGGCCGCGCCCGCCGCCTCGACGAGCGTTTTGACCTGCAATTCGTTCGGCTCCTCGTCCAGGATCACCCAGATCGAACCGAGGATTTGAGATGCCGCATGTATTCGCATGCCGACTCGGGGCCTGATGCCCGGCCCGATTCCCGGTAGAAAGACCGGAAGGGCCGAGCCGTAGATCTTGTTGAAGTACCCCATGGACCTGAGTCGGTCGGAATAGTGCTGCGGCACTTGATGTCCGAGGACACTCTGTTTGCGTGCCTCGTCGCCGAAAGCTTGATCCGCCGAGAACGCGAGGATCCGGCTCGACTGGTTCTCGATGGTGACGGGGCCGTTCATCACCTGAGCGATCGAGTTGGCGAGATCGAACAGGTCGGCATCGGCGGCCGTCGTGCGGTCCCCGTTGTTGCCGGATTCGAGGATCTCGTTGATCAACAACGCACTTTGGAGCCAGCTCGCATCCTTGACCATTCCGAGGAGCGCGACGTCGGTGTCGGCTACCGCCTGCTCGACGAGTCCGTCGAAGTCCAGAGGTTCCTTGACGATCAGTGCTACCGCGCCTGCCGAGCCGTATTCTCTTACCGCCGTTGCGATATCGGCCGAGCCGGCGAGACCTGCACCGAGCACGACTGCGCCCGCACTGTCCTGCGTAGCTTCGGACCCTTCATGCAGGGTCACGCGGCTGACAGTGCGGGCGCCGTCGACGGTGTCGCCACCGCTGAGGAACGTCATTCCCAGTCTGTCGACGATGTCGACGATCGATACTCCCGTGGGTGTGGTCACCACCACACCTTAGGGGGAGCATGGTCGATCAGTTGGCTGGTTGCCCTGCTCAGTTGGTCGGCTGCTCCGCTACAGCCTTCTCGACGAACCGGCGGGTCTGATCGAATGCCGCGGGTACCTGAACGGAATTCGTCATGTCACTGATCTCGGCCCACCGCTCGGCAACGACCTCGGGCGAGAGTGCGCTTTCGGGGATGTACACGCCCTGCGACTCTTCCATGCGAGCGATCGCGAAGACGCCGGCGCCGGCGCTGAGGATGGTCTTGGTTGGCGCATCGTCGGAGACCATGAACAGTGCGCCGGGTGAAATCGATTCGGGTGCAAGCAGAGCGAGAGTCTTCTCGTCGAGGAGGTCTTCGGTCATACGGGTCGCGGCGGTCGGAGCCAGCGAGTTGACCCGGATGCCCTTGCGTTCACCCTCGATGGACAGAACGTTCATCAGGCCGACGACGCCGGACTTGGCGGCGCCGTAGTTCGCCTGGCCGAAGTTGCCGTAAATTCCCGATGCAGACGTAGTCATGAGGATGCGTCCGTAGTTCTGTTCGACCATGTGCGGCCAGACCGCCTTGGAACAGATGACGGAACCCATCAGATGCACGTCGATGACTTTGCGGAAGTCGTCGAGCTCGGCCTTGATGAACGACTTGTCGCGCAGGATTCCGGCGTTGTTGATGAGGATGTCCACGCGGCCCCACTTGTCCACGGCCGTCGCAACCATGGCCGCAACGGCGTCGGCATCGGTGATGTCGCAGTGGTCCGCGATGGCCTCGCCGCCCAGCTCGACGATTTCTGCCACGACCTTGGCTGCTGCGGTATCGGCGCCGCCACTGCCGTTGACCGAGCCACCCATGTCATTGACGACGACGCGGGCACCGCGTGCCGCGAGGGCCAATGCGTGTGAACGGCCGAGTCCGCCGCCTGCGCCCGTGATGATCGCTACCTTGCCGGAAAAATCCAACGACATTGGAAAACCTCTCTGATCTGGGATACTACTCAGTATTACTATGCGACAACGTGGAAACAGTCAAGGGCTGGCAGGCAGTGTGAATGGGAGTGGAAGTCGAATGAGTAGTGATTTTCCGGACGTGCGATCCGCGATCATCACCAGCGCCGCCGACGCCTTCGCCGAAGACGGTTACGCGGCCACGACTGTAGATTTACTGGCCGATCGGATCGGTGCCACCAAAGGTCTTGTCTACTATCACTTTCGCTCGAAGTTCGACATTTACCTGGCAATCTACGAGCGCGGGATGAGCATGCTCCGCGCCGAGGTCGAGGCTCGGATGGACGTCGCAGACAGCGGCCTCGCGCGTCTCGAAGCGATGTCGCACGCCCACCTGGTCAATCTCATGACACATCTCGGGTATCACCACACGATCCACCAGGGGGTCCGGGGCCAGATGAACTCGGCGCTCAAACCGAGGCAACAGCAAGTCCTGGTGGAACTGAATTCTCTGCGGCTCGACTACGAGAATCTGTTCGTCGACGTGATGACCGAAGGTGTCGCGGATGGTTCCATTCGTGCGGGTTCACCTCGAATGGCGGCAAAAGTACTCCTCAGCAGTCTCAACGGCATCGACCTCTGGTACCGAAGGCGTGAAGGGCAGACGTTGGCGGAGACGGAGTCGTTGGCGGACCAGATCGTCGAACTCTTGGTCGGCGGATTGCGCGCCGCGAGCTGACTGAAAGCTGCATTCACCGTGCGGGTTTCCTTCGGCCGTTTCGGGCGGTCCTGCGGCTTGGCGTTCGGTTTGTCGTGCGGTTTGTCGAGCCCTGGCAGTCGGGGTAGCATGTTGGCGTCGTGCGCGGACTTGCGCAGGAATTCAGGGAAGAGGAGGTGTGGCTGTAATGCGTGGCCAACCTCCGAGTACCAACTGAAGCTGTAGCCGCCCGGTTTGATCCGGTATTTTGCTGCAGCTTCATCGTGTGTTCATCGGCTTCAGCTTTGCTGTGAAGCAAGCGTCGTCGTTCACTCTTCCCTTGAAAGCTGTTCAGCATGCGCGAATTTCGTCGTTCACGGTCGGTACTGCCACGTCGTTCTGCGGGTCTCGGTGACTCGCATCCCGGACACTCACGTGCCGCGCGCACCGTCGTCAAGGCCGCCCCGCCCGAGGCAGTAGCGCCCGTCGAATCGACCGTCGTCAACAGTGGCGTGTACCGCGACGGCGAGCGGATTGCGTCACCGTCCACGCTGGCGGAAGCGCTGTCCTGCCTTCCGGATTCGCAGTCGATGGCGTGGATCGGAATGTACCGGCCCGACGACGCTCAGTTGTATGCCGCTGCACAGCATTTCGACCTCCACGAACTGGCGGTCGAGGATGCGATCGTCGCGCACCAGCGCCCCAAGCTCGAGCGCTACGGCAAGACGCTGTTCGTGGTCCTGCGGGCAGCGCGGTACCGCGACGAGACCGAGCGGGTCGAATTCGGCGAGCTGCACATCTTCTGTGGTCCGAACTTCATTCTGACCGTCCGTCACAGTGAATCGCCGGATCTGTCGGCGGTGCGGACTCGCATGGAGAACGACCCCGACCTCTTGCGATTGGGCACCGAGGCTGTTCTCTACGCCATTCTCGACGCGGTCGTCGACGGGTACGCGCCGGTTGTTGCCGGCCTGCAGAACGACATCGACGAGATCGAAACCGAAGTGTTCAGTGGCGATCCCGGAGTATCGCGTCGCATCTACGAATTGACCCGTGAGGTGATCGAATTCCAGCGGGCGACTCGTCCGCTGCTGGGGATGCTGCGTGGGTTGTCGGCAGGATTCGACAAGTACCACACGGACGAAGAACTCCAGCGTTACCTCCGCGACGTCACTGACCATGCGACGACTGTGGTGGAGCGGGCCGACGGCTTTCGTCAGTTGCTCGGAAACATCCTCACGGTGAACGCAACTCTGGTGTCGCAGAACCAGAACGAGGAGATGCGCAATCTGACGCAGGCAAGCTACGCGCAGAACGAGGAGATCAAGAAGGTCTCGGCGTGGGCGGCAATTCTCTTCGCGCCGACGCTCATCGGAACCGTGTACGGGATGAACTTCGACGACATGCCGGAACTGCACTGGCACTTGGGCTATCCGTTTGCGCTCTCGATGATGTTCCTGACGTGTGGAAGTCTCTACACGATCTTCAAGCGTCGGGGCTGGCTGTAGAAAGCACTCGTTGTAGAAAGCGCTGTGCGCCTTGTCAACCGAATTCGGTTGGCAAGGCGCACAGGTGTTTTCGGGAAGGCGCTCGAATCAGAGCGTGGCGACGCAGACCGTGAACTTACGTTCCGGGTGCTCGAATCCCGAGTCTGCCCCCGAACCGCATTCGTCGATCGACGTGGAGTTCTGCAGAATTTCGACGACCTCGACGACATTGGTGCCGCTGGTATCCGAGCATTCGATGCGGGCAGGCTCGTCCATTCCGCTGCCGAGATCCATGCATCCGCCCACTACCCAGTCGACGTCGAGACAGACAGCGCCCTGCTCGTCACCCGCGAGAGTCTCGTAGTAGTACGAGTCGACATCGGAGGCACACAGATCAGAGGTGGGAACCTTGGCGACCACCTTGTAGTTGGAATCCTTGCTACCGCAGTCCGCGTTGTCAATTTCCGCGGCCGTCGTGGTACCGCCGAGCTTGACGCAATCACCGATCGACACGTCGATGTCGACGTCGCCGCCGTCGTCCGAGCCCTCCTGGCCGGTGATCTTCGAGGTGGTCGGGGCCGCTGAGGTAGTTGTCGAATCGGCAACCGAGGACGAAGATTCCGCAATGGCTTTCGGCTCGATGTCGGAACCGCAACCGACGGTGAAGGCGGCGATTGCAGAAGTTGCGATCACCGCAGTGCAAAGTCGCCGGACGATTCCGGACATAGGGACCCCTTTGTTGATTCTTGGATAATTCTGATGGTTCGTAGATTGTTCGGGACCTATTCCAATACATCGGTAGTCGAATTGCCAACCGGACTGTCAGTATGGGTAGGTGGACCTACCCCTGATGCCGCCGCTTGCCCCGATGCTCGCGAAGGCCGCGGCCACCGTGCCGTCTCAGCCCGAGTCCGGTGATCCGACGTGGTCGTACGAGCCGAAATGGGACGGATTTCGAGCAATCATCTTTCGCGACGGTGACGAAGTGGTGCTCGGGTCGCGGGGAGGAAAAGACTTGGCGCGGTATTTTCCCGAAGCAGTTGAAGCTGTCAAAGCTGAATTGCCCGAGAAATGCGTCGTGGACGGCGAACTGGTGGTTCCCCGTGAAATCGACGGTGTGACGCGCCTGAGTTGGGAAGCATTGTCTGAACGTATTCATCCCGCAGCGAGCCGCGTTGCATTGTTGTCGGAACAAACGCCCGCCCAGTTTGTCGGGTTCGATCTACTTGCGCTCGGGGATCGAGACGTCTCGATCGAGGATTTCGGTGTGCGGCGTGCGCTGCTCCTCGATTCCGTCGGCGGCGGACCGAGTTGCCACGTGACTGCCGCGACGGCAGACAGCGCCGAAGCAATGGGTTGGTTTGACACCTTCGAAGGCGCGGGCCTCGACGGGGTTGTCGCCAAGAAGCTGGCGGGGCCGTACCTGCCGAACAAGCGCGAGATGATCAAGGTGAAACACGCCAGGACCGCGGATGTCGTATTGCTGGGCTACCGTCCCCACAAGAGTCAGCCGGGTATCGGGTCGATGCTTCTGGGTCTGTTCGACGGTTCGGAATTGAAGATGGTCGGTGGCGCTTCGGCTTTTACCGCTGCGCGGCGAATCGAGTTGCTGGCCGAGCTCGAGCCTCTGCGGCTCGGGGACGACGTTGTGGCCGAAGGCGAGGCCAGTCGGTGGCGATCTGCCGCAGACCGCTCGTGGATTCCGCTTCGTCCGGAGCGGGTGCTGGAAGTGGCATACGACCAGATGGAAGGGGAACGCTTCCGGCATGCTGCACGATTCCTGCGCTGGCGTCCGGACAGGGTGCCCGACGAATGCACATTCGATCAGTTGGAGGTTCCGGTGCGATACGACTTCGCGGATGTACTTGCAGGTGGTAAATGATGGCGAGTCCGGCAGAGGAATTGGACGTCGACGGGATCGCGGTCCGGTTGTCGAGCCCGGACAAGATCTACTATCCGCAGCTGGGTGAGGACGGCGGAACCAAGCGACATCTTGTCGAGTACTACCGCACGGTGGCGCTGCAGGGCGCAGCGCTGCGAGCGCTCCAAGATCGCCCCACGCATCTTCAGCGGTTCCCCGACGGCATCGAGGGCGAAGAGGTCTACCAGAAGCGTCTGCCGGCAAAGCGGCCAGAGCACGTCGAATCCTGCGAGGTCACGTTCCCGTCGGGTCGCAAGGCTGATGTCCTTCGAGTGCGCAGTGCCGCGAACATCGTGTGGGCTGCAAATCTCGGGACCGTCACGTTTCATCCGTGGGCCGTGCGGTGCCCGGACACCGATCACCCGGACGAACTCCGCATCGATCTCGATCCGCAACCGGGGACCGGATTCGACGAGGCCGTTGCCATCGCGGATGAAGTTCTTCGCCCACTGCTCGACGAGCTGGGATTGGAGGGATTCCCCAAGACGTCCGGTGGCCGAGGCCTTCACGTCTACATCCCGCTCGAAGCGCGCTGGGATTTCGTCGAGGTCCGTCACGCGGGTATCGCCCTCGCTCGTGAGGTCGAGCGTCGCAGTGCCGATCGAGCCACCACGGCGTGGTGGAAGGAAGAGCGCGGGGAGCGAATCTTCATCGACTTCAATCAGAATGCCCGCGACCGGACCATCGCGGCGGCGTACTCCGCCCGTAAGACACCGATCGCGACAGTGTCGACCCCGGTGACGTGGAACGAACTGCGCGACGTGCATCCCGACGACTGCACCATCGCCACGGTTCCCGGCCTGCTCGCAGATCGCGGAGATCCGATGGAAGCGATGCACGACAAGGCCTTTGCCCTCGACGTTCTGCTGGAGATGTGGGAGAAGGATCTTGCGGCAGGGTTGGGCGATCTGCCGTACCCGCCGAACTATCCCAAAATGCCCGGTGAACCCAAACGTGTTCAACCGAGCAAGGACCGCGATCGGAAGAACAAAGACGGGTAGCGTCAGAGGCGGACATATCGGGTAATTCGATTAGACGTCGAATGTACGGTCACGTCGAATGCACGTCACGTCGAATGCACTGTGGGGGTTGGATATGGATCGCCGGAAAACGCGAGCAGTAGGTATGGCGGCGGGTGGCATGATTCTTGCCGCCTTCGGATTGTCATTCGGTAGCGGAACGGCCTCAGCTGCGACGTTGGATTGTTCGGCGCGCGGCCAAGATCAGACGATCGTCGAGGGGGCGTCTGCGTGCCGAGCGGTGGCAGATCCCTCCAGCTACGCGATTTCACACGTGGAGGGCGACGGCGTCGGCGTCGCGGATTCGCGAGACGGTGGCCGGTCGGCGGGCGTGGGACTCTTCGGCGGAGTCGCGGCGGCGGAGTCGCGCGGTGGTCTACTTGCCGCCGTTGCGTACGGTCCGGGCTCGCTGGCACTCGGCCGCACCGACTCCTCGCCTTTTGCCGTGGTGCTCAGCGGGCCCGGCGGCAGAGCGGCGGTGGGTGACGCGGACGTCGGGGCGATCTGCTCGGGCGGCCCCACCCTTGTTTTCAACATCGCCACAGGTCAGGGATGTATCAGTGACGGCACTTCGACGTGGGTCACCCCGTGAGGGCACCCCGGCCCTGAGCCTCGTGCGTGACAGTGGTCACAATGGTGTCAAGCTCCTGTCACCGATCGGGTGACCGGGCAACTTGATCAGTGGGGATCGGAGGACGCGATGACTCCCAATGCACGACGGGGTTCGCTCGCCCGGGTGGAGGTGCCTTCGCGCACCGAGCTGTACGTGGACCGGCGATTCCTTCCTTTGGCAGACCGCTTCTTTGCGATGTACCGCCAACCGCAACAAGGCGGCGGCGCGCTCGTCGTGTACCTGGGCGGCGAGAAGGTGCTCGATATCTGGGCAGGCAATGCCGATCGCGATCGGCGCTGGGACCACGACACGGTGTCGCTGTCGTTCTCGACCGGCAAAGGCGTCGCCAGCACTGTTGTCCATCGGCTCGCCGAACGTGGACTCATCGACTACGACGCTCCGGTTGCTCAGTACTGGCCAGAGTTCGCGGCGGCAGGCAAGGACAAGATCACCGTCCGCGAACTGATGTCGCATCGGGCGGGCCTTCATCGAGTGCGCGGCCTCATGCCGCATCCTCTCGACCTGATGGACTACGACGCGGTCGTGGCTGCCTTGGCCGCCGAGAAGCCTGATCCGCGTCGGCTCCGAGGCCCTGGCTATCACGCTGTGACCTATGGCTGGTTGGTGGCCGAACTTGTCGCCAGGGTGTCCGGTCAGTCGTTCATCGACGTAGTGCAGGCCGAAATTGCGAAGCCTCTCGGAGTCGACGAATTCTGGTATCGCGTACCCGAAACCGAGCGTCCACGTATCGCGAAGCTGTTCCCACATATCAATCCTGCGGGCCTGAACTGGGCCTTCGCTTCGACCGTGCTCTCACACGTCGGTCCGACTCGCGGACTTGCGGAGGCCGCGATGCCGGACGGTTTCGACGTCATGGTGCGCAACCCCGCTGTCCACGACGCCGTGATGCCGGGCTGGAACGGAGTGTTCAGCGCACGTGCTCTCGCGAAGATGTACGGCGCCATCGCGAACGGTGGCGTGATCGACGGGAAGCGGTTCCTGAAGGAATCGACCATCGACCAGATGTCGACGATTCAGACTCGCGATCGTGACTACGTCCTTGCGGTGCGGCCCAACTGGACTCTCGGTTACCACCCGCCGATCATCGCCGCGCGTCGGCAGCCGCGTAATGCGATCGGCCACTACGGAGTCGGCGGTTCGGGCGCGTACGCGGACCTGTCCAGCGGACTCTCACTCGGTTTCACCACCAACAGGTTGGGTAGTGCTGTGACAGCTCTCGGTGATCTTCGCCTTGCGAGGCTCGGTGCCGAGGCGCAGGAGTTGGTTCGTCGAATCTGACACGAAGGGAATGCCATGAGCAGCAACGTGTACCGGGTGACCGAGATCGTCGGCTCGTCCACCGAGAGCAGTGACGCGGCAATTCGCACCGCCATCGCCCGGGCGAACGAGACGGTCCGCAACCTCGAATGGTTCGAAGTGGTGGAAACCCGCGGGCACATCGAGAACGGCGCCGTAGCGCACTTCCAGGTCACGTTGAAGGTCGGCTTCCGACTCGACGGCGACGAATCTTGAGCCGTCCTTGATGAGTGTCGATCTCACGGCGGCCGTCGGGTTCATGGCAGGACACGCCAGGACGCTCGATCGGCATCGACTGAATCTGATTCTCGGACAGGGTGACCGGACCGCGGCATTGGCGGCTGTGGACAGCTATCGCAACCCGGACGGTGGGTACGGCTGGGGACTCGAACCTGATCTCCGCTCGGCAACCAGCCAACCTGGCGGAGCGCTGCACGCCTTCGAAGCTTTTGCCGACATCGGAACGCCGACGCGCAGAGCCGTCGAACTGTGCGATTGGTTGCAGGCGAATTCGCTGGCCGGCGGCGGTTTGCCGTTCGCCTTCCCGATCGCCGACCCGGCCGGTTGTGCGCCCTTCTGGGTGAGCGCGGATCCGACTGCGCCGTCGTTGCAGATCACCAGCATCGTGTGTGCTGCAGCGGCCAGCGTCGCCGAATTCGACGAGGCTGTCGCCGAACATCCGTGGTTCGTCTCTGCCGTTCGATATTGCCTCGACTCGATCGACGGGGCGGAGTCTCTGCATGCCCTCGAGTTGGCCTTTGCGTTGCAGTTTCTCGACGCGGTTCACCGGAGCAACCCCGAAGCGTCGTCATTGGTGACCGCTCTTGGTTCGCGGATACCAGCTGACGGCTTGGTTCGCGTGGACGGCGGAGCGGAGGGCGAATTCATGCGGCCACTCGATTTCTCACCGCTTCCAGGTGGTCCGACCCGCACGTTGTTCGATGCATCGGTGATCGAGTCCGAACTGTCCGCGCTCGCTGCGCGACAACGTGATGACGGCGGATGGGCGGTGGATTTCGACAGCTACTCGCCCGCCGCTGCACTGGAATGGCGAGGTCACGCCACCGTGCAGGCGGTGTGGCTGCTGAAGCGCAATGGCGTTATCTGAAAACGATTCTCGCGCCAAATTGGAACACGTTATAGTCTGGGAACCAGTTCGAGCTTCGTGTTTCAGGGATAGGGGAATGTCATGGCGTATGTGATCACGCAGCCGTGCTGCAACGACGCCTCGTGTGTTGACGTGTGTCCGGTCAATTGCATTCATCCGACACCGGACGAAGCTCCGTTCGCGACCACCGAAATGCTCTACATCGACCCGGACACCTGCATCGATTGTGGTGCCTGTGTGGACGAATGCCCTGTTGAGGCAATTTTTCCGGACAACGAACTCGACGAGGACGACGCGCCGTATCTGCAGATGAACGCGTCGTACTTCGAGAAGCATCCGATGGGCCCGGATTGGCCCGAGCCGATCACGATGGCCAAGATCGACCCTGAGCTGGGAACGCTGAAAGTGGCGATCGTCGGATCCGGCCCGGCCGCCTGCTACGCGGCGATGGAATTGACCGGCAAGCCTCGCGTTGAGGTCGACATGTTCGATCGACTTCCCACTCCCTACGGATTGGTGCGTGCCGGTGTGGCTCCGGATCATCCCGGAACTAAAGGCGTCACCGACCAGTTCCGTGCCGTGGTCGCGAAGAAGACCGTGCGCTGCCACTTCAACGTCGAGGTGGGCGCGCACATCTCGCACTCCGAACTCTTGGACCATCATCATGCGGTGATCTACGCGGTGGGTGCTGCGGGGGACCGCAAGCTCGAGATCCCGGGTGAGGATCTGCCGGGAAGTCACGCGGCCACGGAGTTCGTCGCCTGGTACAACGGTCACCCGGGATATGCCGACCGAACTTTCGACCTCTCCGGAGAGCGAGCAGTGATCGTCGGAAACGGCAACGTCGCACTCGACGTCGCGCGAATCCTGGTGACCGACCCTGACAAGCTTGCGAAAACGGACCTCGCCGAGCATGCATTGGAAGCGCTGCGCAACAGCAAGATTCGTGAGGTCGTCATTCTCGGACGTCGCGGGCCGGCGCAGGCCGCGTACACCAACCCCGAACTGTTGGCACTCGGACAGATGGCGGACGTGGACGTCGTGGTCGACCCGGTCGAGGCCGAACTCGACGAGGCCAGTCAGGCATTCGTGGACAGTGATGCTGCCGAGCCGTCCGTGTTGTTCAAGGTCAAGCAGGCGCAAGAATTTGCTTCACGTACTGCCGATCCGTCTCGCAAGAGGATTGTTCTGCGGTTCCTCACCTCTCCCGTCGAGATCCTCGGTGACGACGCGGTCTCTCAGGTGCGCATCGTGAGAAACGAGTTGGTTGCAACGCCGACCGGTCAACTCTCCGCCCGACCCACCGAAGCCGAGGAAACGATCGACACTTCGCTGGTGCTTCGATCCGTGGGATACCGCGGTACGCCGATGGCCGACTTGCCTTTCGACGACGCTCGCGGCGTGATCCCCAACGAGAACGGCCGAGTGATCGACACCGAGACCGGCACACCGATCCCGGGTGTCTACGTCGCGGGTTGGATCAAGCGTGGACCGACGGGCGTGATCGGCACCAATAAATACTGCTCCGCGGAGACCGTTTCGATGATCTTCGACGACTTCGCAGGTGGACGCCTTGCCGCTCCCACCGAGGATGCCGACAAGTTGCAGGTTCTGCTGGCAGACAGGTCGCCGGATCAGGTGGACTATCAGGGTTGGCAGCGTATCGACAAGGCAGAACGCGCATCCGGTGCCGCGGCCGGACGCCCGCGAACCAAACTCATCTCCATCGAATCCATGTTGGCCGCTGCCCGCAGCGAGGGATAGCAACGGTTGGGCGAACATCCGAATTGCTCGATTGCCGCATTTGTGTGTTAATGACTATGGAAATGTGCGGTTTGCTCTCTTCGGCGTGCTCGGGTGTGTAGGTGTGCGCCCGGCCGGTGCGTCCGAATGGTGCATCGGCATCGGTACCAGGCGGGTATCGATGCCGGCCGCGCACGATCCACGTGAGTACGTGGTCAGTCGAGCGAAGGTAGTGACATGGGCAGCAAACAGGGTCGTCGGACGTCGCGGGTTGCCGTGGCAATCGTCGGAGCGGTGGCTGCCGGCCTCGCTCTCGCCGGACCTTCCGCGGCTGTTCCTCTCTTTCCCGGTGGACCCGACATTCCGTTGCCCGTGATCCCCGGCGTTCCGTACCTCGACCCGGCAATTCCGGTTCCGGGCATCCCCGGTACGCCGATTCAGGCGCCCATCGGTGCACCCAACTTCTCCGCGCCGTCGCTCAACCCGTCCGCGGGCGAGACCGTCGGCATCGCGCAGCCGATCATCATTCGTTTCAACGAGGCCGTCGATGACCGTGCCACGGCAGAACGCGCTATTCGTGTGACCACCAATCCGCCGGTCGAGGGCAACTTCTACTGGATCAACAACAGTCAGGTCCGTTGGAAGCCGGCACAGTTCTGGCCGGCGAACATCTCCGTGACCGTCGACGCCGGTGATTCGCACTCCACGTTCAACATCGGTGACGCACTCGTCACCGTCGCGGACGACAACACCAAGCAGGTCACCGTCACCCGCAACGGCGAGGTGGTGCGCACCATGCCGACGTCGTTCGGCAAGCCGGGACACGAAACACCGAACGGCACGTACATCGTCGGCGAGCAGCTGCGTGACATGTACATGGATTCGTCCACGTACGGCGTTCCGATCGATTCTCCGGAGGGCTACCGCACCTACGTCGAGTACGCGACACGAATCTCCTACAGCGGCATCTTCGTCCATGCCGCTCCGTGGTCGGTTGCGCAACAAGGTTTCACCAACGTCAGCCACGGCTGCCTCAATGTCAGCACCGAGAACGCCAAGTGGTTCTTCGAAAACGCAGGCAAGGGCGACCCGGTGATCGTGCAGAACACCGCAGGTGGAGTCCTCAGCGGCGCCGACGGATTGGGTGACTGGAACCGCTAGACCTCGTCGACGAAGGCCCTGCGCGAGAAGTATTCGCGCAGGGCCTTTTTCGTGTCGCGTTCAGCTCGAGTGTCTTGTACGTTCACCATTCATTCTTTGCGGGCGGTCAGACTGCCTCAGTGAGATCGAGTCCGGAAAGAACGCTGCCCACTTCAGGCAAGCCAGGTCTGTGGGGCAGACCATGGCGTGACTACGCGCTCTTTGCGCTCTTGGTAGGTCCCAATCTCGCGTTGCTGATCTTGTTCACCTATCGTCCGTTGGTCGACAACATCCGACTTTCGTTCTTCGACTGGAACATTGCGGACCCGAAGGCGACGTTCATCGGTCTGAGTAACTACCGCGAGTGGTTCGGACGAAGCGACACCTGGCAGATCGTCACCAACACAGTGGTATTCACGTTGGTCACCGTCGTGGGTTCGATGGTCATCGGCTTGGCGTTGGCCATGCTGCTCGATCGCAAGCTCGTCGGGCGAAACCTGGTCCGATCGGCCATCTTCGCTCCCTTTGTGATCTCCGGTGCCGCGATCGGTGTGGCGTTTCAGTTCGTCTTCGACCCCAACTTCGGATTGATCCAGGATCTCCTGCACCGTGTCGGACTCCAATCGCCCGACTTCTATCAGGATCCCCACTGGGCACTGTTCATGGTGACGGTGACGTACATGTGGAAGAACCTCGGGTACACGTTTGTCATTTATCTCGCTGCGCTGCAGGGAGTTCGGCAAGAGTTGAACGAAGCCGCCGAAATCGACGGCGCCAAGCCGTGGACAAAGTTCCGCCGCGTGCTCCTGCCTCAGTTGCGCCCGACGACGTTCTTTCTCTCCATCACCGTCATGCTCAACTCGCTCCAGGTCTTCGACATCATCAACGTCATGACCCGAGGTGGCCCGCTGGGGACGGGGACGACGACGATGGTCTACCAGGTTTACAACGAGACGTTCCGAAACTTCCGGGCGGGCTACGGCGCGACGGTTGCCACCATCATGTTCTTGATCCTGCTGATCATCACCGTCTACCAGGTTCGTGCCATGGATCGGGGAGAAGAGAAATGACAGCGGTAGAGGAAAAGAAAAGCGCTGCTCCGACTTCCGTCGTCCGGCCGGGCCCGGACCGCAGGAACGTGGATCGGCGTGAGGTCGGCGTCAAGATCCTCGGCTACGCGGCAATGGTGATCGCCTTGGTCATCATCGTCCTGCCGCTGTACTGGATCGTGATGACTTCGTTCAAGGAGCGACCGGAGATCTACACCCAGCCGGCAACGTGGTGGCCGTCGTCGTTGCATCCCGAAAACTATTCCGAAGCAACGACATCGGTTCCGTTCTGGATGTTTCTGCGAAACTCGATAGTGATCACGACGATCCTGTCCGCGGCGAAGTTCGTTCTGGGGACGCTCAGTGCCTACGGATTGGTGTTCCTGCGCTTCCCGGGGAAAAACTTCGTCTTTCTCGGCATCATCGCAGCGTTGATGGTTCCGAACCAGATCACCGTGATCTCGAACTACGCGCTCGTGGCAGAGTGGGGATGGCGTAACACGTTCCAGGGCATCATAGTTCCGCTCGCGGGTGTAGCCTTCGGTACGTTCCTCATGCGCAACCATTTCCTCTCGATCCCTTCGGAGATCATCGAGGCGGCGCGGATGGACGGCGCCGGCCACTGGCGACTGCTCTGGCGCGTGGTGCTTCCCGTGTCGGGGCCGACGATGGTGGCGTTCGGCATCATCACGGTGGTGAACGAATGGAACGAGTACCTGTGGCCGTTCCTCATGTCCGACGATTCCTCGGTAGCGCCGCTGCCGATCGGATTGACCCAACTGCAGAACAACGACGGACTCACCAACTGGGGTCCGGTCATGGCAGGAACGGTGCTGACGATGCTACCGATCCTGGTGATTTTCCTTCTGCTGCAACGACACATGATCAAGGGCCTCACCTCCGGTGCGGTCAAGGGCTGACAGCTTTCCCGTCACATTTCTTTTTCGAGGAGCAGTAATGGCAAACATGAACAGGCGTGGTTTCTTGAGCCTCGGCGGAGCAATCGCCGCCGGCGCCGCACTGACCGCGTGCGCGGGTTCCGGGGGGTCGAGCGCTGATGCTGCGGGAACATCCGGTGCTGCGGGTGATTCCAACACCATCACCTTCTGGTCGAACCACCCGGGTAAGTCCACCGACGTGGAGAAGGAACTGATCAACCGCTTCCAGACCAAGTACCCGGACCTGAAGGTCAACTTGGTGGACGGTGGCAAGAACTACGAAGAGGTGGCACAGAAGTTCAACGCTGCACTCTCCGGCGGAGATGTTCCCGATGTGGTTGTGCTGTCGGATGTCTGGTGGTTCAACTATGCACTGGCCGGGGCAATCGAGCCGCTCGACGGACTCTTCTCCGAGGTGGGCGTCGACTCGGCCGACTACGTCGATTCGCTGCTCGCCGACTACCTTTTCCAGGGTAAGCACTATGCGCTTCCCTACGCTCGGTCGACGCCGTTGTTCTACTACAACAAGGCGGTCTGGTCGCAGGCCGGCCTTCCCGACCGTGGGCCCGCGACGTGGCAGGAGTTCGACGAGTGGGGACCTGAGCTGCAGAAGGTCGTGGGCAACGGCAAGTTGGCACACGGGTGGGGCAACGCGAAGGATTACCTCGGCTGGACCTACGAAGGCCCCATCTGGACGTTCGGCGGCTCGTACTCCGACCAGTGGAATCTGCAGCTCGACAACGAGAAGACCATTGCCGCAGGGCAGTTCCTCTCCAGCATGATTCACGACAAGAAGTACGCCGCGGTCTCCACCGACATCGCAAACGAATTCGGTACCGGCATTCTGGCGTCGACCATCGCGTCGACGGGCGATCTGTCCGGCATCAAGAAGACTGCGAACTTCGACTTCGGTACCGCTTTCCTCCCCGCGGTGGACGGAACTCCCGGTTGCCCCACCGGCGGTGCCGGGCTTGCGATCCCGTCCAAGATCTCCGATCAGCGGAAGAAGAACGCGCTCAAGTTCATCGACTTCATCACCAATGGTGAGAACACGGCATACTTCTCGCAGAACGTCGGCTACATGCCGGTCCGCAAGTCGGCAACGTCGGAGCCGAGCATGAAGGCGTTCCTCGACGCGAACCCCAACTCCCGAACCGCAGTGGATCAGCTTGCGCGCACGCGCTCGCAGGACTACGCACGCGTGTTCGTGCCGGGTGGAGATCAGATCATCGGTACCGGACTCGAGCAGATCGCTCTCCAGAAGGCCGACGCCGCATCGACATTCGCCGGCGTCGCGACCCAGTTGCAGCAGATCATCGACCGGCAGATCACCCCCAAGCTGCCGAAGTAGTAGGAGAGAACACTCATGGCAAACGTGCAATTCGCGGGAGTAACGCACCGCTACGAAGGAACCGATCGACCGGCAGTCGACCGTCTCGACCTCGACATCGCCGACGGTGAGTTCCTGGTACTCGTAGGACCTTCCGGTTGCGGTAAGTCCACCAGCCTGCGAATGCTCGCCGGTCTCGAATCCGCGTCGGACGGCCGGATCGAGATCGGCGGCACGGACGTCACGCACCTCGCTCCGCGAGCACGTGACGTCGCCATGGTGTTTCAGAGTTACGCGCTGTACCCGAACATGACCGTCGAACAGAACATGGGCTTCGCGCTCCAGAACGCCGGAGTGGGAAAGACGGAGCGCCGGGAGCGGGTACTCGAGGCCGCGCGGATGCTCGAACTCGAACCCTTGCTCGGGCGTAAGCCGGCAAAGCTGTCGGGCGGGCAACGTCAGCGAGTTGCCATGGGCAGAGCCATCGTTCGCCATCCCAAGGTGTTCTGCATGGATGAGCCGCTCAGCAATCTGGATGCCAAACTGCGCGTCAGTACGCGGTCACAGATCGCCGCCCTGCAACGTCGGCTCGGCACCACAACGGTCTACGTCACCCACGATCAGGTGGAAGCGATGACGATGGGAGACCGGGTGGCGGTCATGCTGGACGGTCGCTTGCAGCAGGTGGCGAAGCCGCGCGAACTTTACGACAATCCCGTCAACACTTTTGTGGCCGCCTTCATCGGGTCGCCGGGCATGAACTTGATCGAAGCGCCGGTCGAGGGCACCGTCGCAGTGGTCGGTGATTTACGGATACCGCTGCCCACCGGGGCGTCTGAGCGGGAACGGGTCGTCGTGGGAGTTCGCCCGGAGTCGTGGGATCTGGTGGGAGCGTGGCGAAGGGGCTCGCTGGCCGTGGATGCCGACCTGCTCGAAGAGTTGGGCGCCGAATCGTTCGTGTACGCGAAGGGGTCGCCGGATTGCCAGTGGCAGAGTCGATCCGGACGGATTGTCATCCGCGTCGACCGGAAGATGTCCGTGACGCCAGGAGAGTCGCTCCACCTGCTGCCCAAAGCGGGTGAGGTGTACTTCTTCTCCGCGGAGACCGGGGTCCGTCTGTAGCGATACTGTGTGCGGCATGACCGTCGCACGTTCGCTGCTGTTGTTCGTTCTCGCCGCGCTGCTCGAAATTGGGGGCGCGTGGTTGGTGTGGCAGGGAATTCGCGAGCACAAGGGATCTGGGTAGGGCTGGGCGTCATCTCGCTCGGCCTCTACGGCCTGGTCGCGACCATGCAACCTGATGCCAACTTCGGCCGTATCCTCGCCGCGTACGGCGGCATCTTCGTTGCGGGGTCGCTGCTCTGGGCAGTGGTGATGGACGGATTTCGCCCGGATCGCTTCGACATCGCCGGTGCGCTGATCTGTCTCGTCGGTGTCGGGGTGATCATGTACGCCCGGTAGGGCCTTCGGCCCCGTGCGCGCTCAGGGAGTCCAGGGGGTCCTTAAGCGCGCACAGGGGCTTGCCCCACTTACCAGATCTTCACACGCTTCTCCGGCTCCAAATACAGTGCGTCACCGGGCTTGACGTCGAACTCCTCGTGGAACGTGTCGAGGTTGCGGACGACGCCGTTGCACCGGAACTCCGGCGGCGAGTGCGGGTCGACGGCCAGGCGGCGAAGCGCTTCGGCCTCCCGAGCCTTCGTGCGCCACACCTGCGCCCACCCGAAGAACACGCGCTGCAAGCCGGTCAGTCCGTCGATGACCGGCGGTTCGGTACCTTCGGTTGCGATCTTGTACGCCGCGATCGCGATCGACAGCCCGCCGAGGTCGCCGATGTTCTCGCCGATCGTGAACTCGCCGTTGACGTGGTGGCCTGGCAGTTCCTTCGGCTCGAATTCGTTGTACTGCTCGATGAGAGCCTTTGTGCGCTTGCCGAATTCGCTGCGATCCTCGTCGGTCCACCAGTCGACCATGTTGCCGTCACCGTCGTACTTCGCGCCCTGATCGTCGAAGCCGTGACCGATCTCGTGTCCGATGACTGCGCCGATGCCGCCGTAGTTGGCAGCGTCGTCGGCTGCCGCGTCGAAGAACGGCGGCTGGAGAATGGCTGCGGGGAACACGATTTCGTTCATGCCCGGGTTGTAGTAGGCGTTGACGGTCTGCGGTGTCATGAACCACTCGTCACGGTCGACGGGGCCGCCCAGCTTGGCCAGGTCACGGTCGTACTCGGCGGCGTATCCACGACGGTAGTTGCCCACCAGGTCGGTAGCCGAGATCTCGAGACCGGCGTAGTCCCGCCACTTGTCGGGGTAACCGATCTTCGGAGTGAACTTCTCGAGCTTGGCCAATGCAGCCTCACGTGTCTGCGGGCTCATCCACTCGAGGTCGGAGATGTTGCGGCGGTACGCCTCCTGCAGGTTTGCGACCAGTTCCAGCATGCGGGTCTTCGCCTCTGCGGGGAAGTGTCGATCGACGTAGAGCTTGCCGACGGCCTCACCGAGCAGATCCTGGACCAGGCTTACCCCGCGCTTCCAGCGCTCACGGTTTTCTTCGGTCCCGGACAGCGTGGTGCCGTAGAACGCAAAGGTTTCGTCGACCAGGGCCGAATGCAGGTAAGGGGAACGGGCATGAAGCACCTTCCACGCCGCCCATGCCTTCCAGTCGTCGAGTGACTCCGACGCCCAGAGTGCGGTGAAGGTGTGCAGGAAGTCCGGCTGACGGACGACGATCTCGGCGAACTTCTCCGAATCGGCGCCGAGACCCGACAGCCACGCAGCCCAGTCCAACCCGGGGTTCTGCTCGGTCAGTTCCTCGAAGCCCACGAGGTTGTAGCTCAGATCTGCGTCACGACGCTTGACGACGTCCCAGTGCCCGGCCGCGATCTTCTTCTCGAGTTCGAACACACGCTGTGCGTCGTACCCGACGCCGGCCAGGGTGAACATCTTGTCGATGTGCGCGACGTACTTCTCGCGGATTTCCGCGTAATTGTCCTCGCGGTAGTACGACTCGTCGGGGAGGCTGATTCCCGACTGGCTGAAGTGGATCAGGTACCGCTCGGAGTTCTTGGCATCGGTGTCGACGTAATGCGAGATGGCACCGCCGACGCCGACGCGCTGGTGGCGTCCGATCACGGTGGCCAGCGACGACCGGTCCGGCGCATCGGCGACGGCGTCGAGCTCGTCGTCGATGGGGCCGAGGCCTGCGGCCTCCACGGCGTCGGCGTCCATGAAGCTCGAGTACAGGTCGCCGATGCGCTGTGCATCGGTACCGGCGGCCGAGTTGGACTCCGCGGCTTCGGTGATGATGGTCTGTACGTCTTCTTCGGCCTTGTCGTAGAGCGTCCGGAAGGCCCCGTCGACTGCGCGGTCTGCCGGAATCTCGTATTCGGCGAGCCATTTTCCGTTGACGTGGACGAACAGATCGTCCTGCGCCCGTGTGTCGCCGTCGAGGTGGGTGAGGTCGATGCCTGAGCGATGAGCCGTGGTCATTTCTCCATCCTTACACGATCATGACGAACTGCTCGGTGTGTGCGCGATCGCTCCACGCCGAGTTCATCTCTTGTGCTGGGCAACGTCGGTATGGCATGGCACGATCGAATACGTGACCAGCAGACCTGCCGCAGATCCGCACCTGCAGGACCTCGCGCGACTACGACGTGTGCGAGACCGTATCGACCGGGAGTACGCGCGGCCTCTGGACGTGGAGGCGCTCGCGCGGGGAGTGAACATGTCTGCGGGGCATCTCAGTCGCCAATTCCGTCAGGCATACGGAGAACCGCCGTACGCCTACCTGATGACCAGGCGAATCGAGCGAGCGATGGCGTTACTGCGGCGCGGAGACCTCAGTGTCACGGACGTCTGCTTCGAGGTCGGTTGCAGCTCTCTCGGCACTTTCAGCAGCAAGTTCACCGAATTGGTGGGGGTTCCGCCCAGTGTCTATCGGCGCGAGGCCGAGCAGTCGACGGCAGGAATGCCGTCCTGCGTGTCCAAACAAGTCACCAGACCGATCAGGAATCGAGAAGCGCAGACCGCGCAGCCGCAATTAACGTGATCGCCATGGACATCACCATTCACTCGAGTTTCCTTCCGCAGGACGACCCTGAAGCCGCCCTGAACTTCTATCGCGACACGCTCGGCTTCGAGGTTCGCAACGACGTCGGCTACGACGGGATGCGTTGGATCACGGTGGGGCCGCCCGGCCAGCCCGGCACCTCTATCGTGCTGCATCCGCCGGCCGTCGATCCCGGAATCACCGACGAGGAGCGCCGCACCATCATCGAGATGATGGCCAAGGGCACCTACGGCGGACTTCTCCTGGCCACCAAAGATCTGGACGACACGTTCGAGCGGCTTCAGGCCGGCGACATCGACGTCGTCCAGGAACCGACCGAGCAGCCGTACGGCGTTCGCGATTGCGCCGTCCGGGACCCAGCGGGAAACCTGATCCGTATTCAAGAACTGCGCTGAGCCCGTCAACTGCGCTGAGACCGTCGGCGATCGACTGACAGATGGAGACACGATGACTGCCTTGCACACCGCAGACAGCCACGATTTGATCCGCGTGCAAGGCGCGCGGGTGAACAACCTCGAAGACATCAGTGTCGAGATCCCGAAGCGGAGGCTGACGGTATTCACCGGCGTCTCCGGTTCGGGGAAGAGTTCGCTGGTGTTCAGTACGATCGCCGCGGAATCGCAGCGGATGATCAACGAGACCTACAGCGCTTTCGTTCAAGGATTCATGCCGACGCTCGCGCGGCCGGACGTCGATGTTCTCGACGGCCTGACCACCGCGATCATCGTCGATCAGCAGCGGATGGGAGTCGACCCGCGCTCGACCGTCGGAACCGCCACCGACGCCAACGCGATGCTCCGCATCCTGTTCAGCCGTCTCGGAAAGCCTCACATCGGTTCGCCTCAGGCGTTTTCGTTCAACGTGGCCTCGATCTCCGGAGCAGGCGCGGTCACGATGGAACGCGGCGGACGTCAGACGAAAGAGCGTCGCAGCTTCAAGATCACCGGCGGCATGTGTCCGCGGTGTGAGGGACGAGGGGCGGTCAACGATTTCGATCTGACCGCGTTGTACGACGACACCAAGTCGCTCAACGAGAGTGCGATCACGGTGCCCGGTTACAGCATGGAGGGTTGGTACGGCCGGATCTACCGCGGCTGCGGTTTCTTCGATCCCGACAAGCCGATCAAGAAGTACACCAAGAAGGAACTGAACGATCTGCTCTACAAAGAGCCGACCAAGATCAAGGTCGAAGGCATCAACCTGACGTACACGGGTCTGATTCCGCAGATTCAGAAGTCGTTCCTGGCCAAGGACGTCGACGCGATGCAGCCCCACATCCGGGCTTTCGTCGAGCGGGCGATCACGTTCACCACCTGCCCCGAATGCGACGGGACGCGACTGAGCGAGGGGGCGCGGTCGTCGAAGATCAAGGGCGTCAACATCGCCGACGCCTGCTCGATGCAGATCAGCGATCTCGCGGAATGGGTCAGCGGACTGAAGGAGCCTTCGGTCGCGCCGTTGCTCACGACGCTCGGTGAAACGCTCGACTCGTTCGTGGAGATCGGACTCGGCTACCTCAGTCTCGATCGGCCGTCGGGAACCCTCTCCGGCGGTGAAGCTCAGCGCACCAAGATGATTCGTCACCTGGGTTCCTCGCTCACCGACATCACGTATGTTTTCGACGAGCCCACCACCGGCCTGCATCCGCACGACATCGCGAGGATGAACGACCTACTGCTGCGCCTGCGGGACAAGGGCAACACCGTGCTCGTGGTCGAGCACAAGCCGGAGACGATCGTGATCGCCGATCACATCGTCGACCTCGGTCCGGGTGCGGGTAGCGCCGGCGGAAACGTCTGCTTCGAGGGCACCGTCGACGGTTTGCGTGCCAGCGACACCGTCACCGGCCGTCACTTCGACGACCGGGCCGCAATCAAAGAGACCGTGCGGGAGTCCACCGGAGCAATCGAGATTCGTGGAGCGAACTCACACAACCTGCAGGACGTCGACGTCGACGTACCGCTCGGCGTCCTGGTCGTGGTCACCGGTGTCGCCGGGTCGGGCAAGAGTTCGCTGATCCACGGCTCGCTCGCGAAACGCGAAGACGTGGTGTCGGTCGATCAGAGCGCGATCCGCGGCTCGCGTCGGAGCAACCCGGCGACGTACACGGGGCTGCTCGACCCGATTCGCAAGGCATTCGCCAAGGCCAACGGCGTGAAGCCGGCGCTGTTCAGTGCCAACTCCGAGGGCGCCTGCCCGACGTGCAACGGCAACGGCGTCATCTACAGCGACCTGGCGATGATGGCCGGCGTTGCCACTCTCTGCGAGGAGTGCGAGGGCAAGCGCTTCCAAGCCGAGGTACTCGAATACAAATTCGGTGGCAAGGACATCAACGAGGTTCTCACGATGTCGGTGGCCGAGGCCGAGGAGTTCTTCGGCGACGGTGAGGCCAAGACCCTCGCTGCGCACAAGATCCTTGTCCGACTGGTCGACGTGGGGCTCGGATACCTCACGATCGGCCAGCCGCTGACGACGCTGTCGGGTGGTGAGCGTCAGCGCATCAAGCTGGCAACGCACCTGGGGGAGAAGGGCGGCGTGTACGTTCTCGACGAGCCGACCACCGGACTGCACCTGGCCGACGTCGAGCAGTTGCTCGGCCTGCTCGATCGACTCGTCGATTCCGGCAAGTCGGTCATCGTCATCGAGCACCACCAAGCGGTGATGGCGCACGCCGACTGGATCATCGACCTCGGCCCTGGTGCCGGTCACGACGGCGGTCGGATCGTCTTCGAGGGCACTCCCGAGGAACTGGTCGCCGACGGCTCCACCCTCACCGGAAAGCACCTCGCGGCATACGTCGGCGGCTGACCTGGCTCCTACCTCAGGCGTCGATACCCAGGTTGATGACGGCGAGGTAGGAACCGTCCGACTGCTTTTCGACGGTCATGAGGCCGGTGTCGTCGTAGATGCCGTCACTGGCGTTGTTCGTGTTGTTCTCACGACCGGTGTGCTCGCTGTACGGGGACTGCGAGTACACCTCGTCGAGGAGCGTCTCGTCGAAGAAGGTCTGCGACGTGAGGACCGTTTTCTTGTCGATGTGCACCTTGACGTGGATGTGCGTCGTGCGGCCCATGTACCAGCCGGGGAAGATCGTGGTGAACTGCGCGATGCCGTTTGCATCGGTGGTCTGGGCCCCGCGTAGGTAGGTGCCGTCGTCGGTGGTGGTGGCTTCGGTGTCGCCGACGCTGTACGAACCGTCCGACGTCTCACCGGAACCACCCATGCCGCCGCCCGTCCCGCCGGGTGCGCCTGACGGAGGTTCCCCCATTCCGCCGGCCGGGGGAGTTCCGCCGCCACCGCCGCCGTTGGCGCTCAGGGAGCCGGATTCGAAACCGGAGTACACGCCGCCGGCGTCGCAGTGCCAGATCTCGACGACGGCGTTACCGACCGCGCCGATACTGCCGTCGGCGTTGCACTGGCTGTTGTCCTGCACGCGCATCGCCACCTGCAGCGTGGTGCCCGGACGGTCCTCGCGGATGTCGCCGCGAATGGAGTCGACGTCGAACCAGTAGGGGCCCTGTGTTTCTTCCTTGCTCATGACGCACTGCGGTGCTTTGGCCAGAAGTGTGGTCACGGCATCGCCGGACGTGGCCGCAGCGGAAGTGCCGGAAGCTGTTGTCGTTGATGCGGCCGCAGCCGACGTAGTCGTGGAAGTGCCACTGTTGCCGGAACAGGCTGCGATGAGCCCGCCCAGGCTGATGGTTCCGCCGAGTGCGAGGGCCCGTCGACGGCTCACGCGTAGCCGGCTTGCTTCGATGTCTTTGTTCACGCCGCTGTACCTCCATTGTGTGGGCTGTTGTCTCAATGGTGTACGGGCGACCTGGTTCGGAACTGGTTATCCGCTGTGAACTTGCTGGGAGAGCATTTGAATGCTCGAGGTGGCCCGCACGTAGACCTGTCCGCCGGCGTCGACGATGCGAGTTTCGATCAGTGCGAGCCTGCGCCCGGCACGAATCACGACGGCCTCGGCGCGCATGATCGGCCCACCGATGTCGGGGGAGCGCAGGAAGTCGATCTTGTGGTCGAGGACGCGATAATCCTGATCGGCGCTGGTCAGCGTCTGCGCTGCCAGACCGGTGATGGCATCGACCGCCGAGATGAGGACACCTCCCTGAACGGCGCCCAACGGGTTGGCCATCCAGGCAACCGGGGCGAACTCGCCCACGACGGAACCCGGGGTCACGTCGACGACCGCAAGATCGAGGAGCCCGGCGAGCGGACCGCGTTCGAGTTTGCCGTCGCGGATTCCTTCGACGACGTCGGACCCGGACAACCCGCTCAGGTTGCTTGTCTTCTCCGGCGTCGGGACGGGCAGCGGCTCGCCCTCCACGTAGTCGTCGATTCCCACGACGGGAGGACGCGAGACCACCATGGCGCGGCCGGCCATCACCGCCAGGAGCGAGCCGTTCTCGTCGCGAAGTTGACCGGACGCGAGCCCGACGCCTTCGTCGAGATGCACGAGTGTGCCGGTGGCGCCGACGTCGGCGACAGCGGGGATGTCGGCGCCCGCACTGACTGTGACCTGCGCGAGCACGGACTGATGGCCCGAGGTCAGTCCCGAGTACACCGCGCCGCCCATGGCACCGTCGATCATGACTCCGACGGAACCGAGCACGGTCTTGCCACGGTGATCGTGGAATCGCTCGCCGACGGCCTGCGCGAAGGCCAGGTCCCCGGGCACGACCGACACGGCGCGCACACCCATCAACGTGTTGAGGGGGTCAAGTTTCTTGACGGGCGCGGCGGAGTTGTCGATGCTCATGCGTCGAGTATCTCCAGCGCACCCAGTCTTGCCGAGACCGGGTCTCAACCACCGATACGTGAATGCATCTCCCAGACGAGGACTTCGGCCCCGACGTCGGAGGTCAGTTGCTGCGCACCCGAATCACTCAACCGGACGGCATCACCCTCGTACAGTGTGCCGACGCCCTCCATCTCGGCAGTACCCTGCGCGACGAAGACGTGCAGGAACGGTGCGCTGGGAAGATGTACCGAGGTGCCGGGCAGAATGCGCGCGACGTGCATGGCGGCGTTCTTGTTGTTGATGCGAATCGCCGAATGATCCTTGTAGCGGCGCATTCCGGAGGCAACCGGGATCAGACCGCCGCGCAGCAATTCGTCGTCGATCTCGAGTTGTTCGTACCCGGGAGTGAGTCCACCTTCGTCCGGGACCACCCACATCTGGATGAAATGCACGGGGTCGGAATGCTGTTCGCCGCCAATACGCCACGAATCGTTCTTCTCACTGTGCATGATTCCGGTACCGGCGCTCATGCGCTGGGCGAGCCCCGGATAGATGACGCCGGTGTGGCCGATGGAATCCTGGTGCACGAGTGAACCGCGAAGCACCCACGTCACGATTTCCATGTCCTTGTGCGGATGGGTGTCGAAGCCGGTTCCCGCCAGTACGGTGTCGTCGTTGTTGACGAGAAGCAATCCGTGATGGGTGTTGTCGGGGTCGTAGTGCTGCCCGAACGAGAACGAATGTTTCGAATCCAGCCAGGAGACGCGGGATTTCAAACGATCACCGGAGCGGTGCACATCGATGTGCGGTGTCGTCCGTGGGGCCTGTGCTCGACCAGATGCCATGGCTCCTCCTTCTGTGCCACCGGGATCCAGCACTGCCGGATCCACCACTACCGGAATCCACCCTACGACGAACCTGCTGTGTAGTCCGAGCATTGGGCGTACTCGGTGGTGTCGTCAGTTCGTCGACGCGTGCATCTCCCACACGAGTATCTCCGCATCGTCGATCCCCTCGACTCGTTGACCGCCAGTATCCTTGAGACGCAACGAATCTCCCGGACCGAGCAATCCGACTCCCTCGACGTCGACAGTGCCACTGGCAATGAAGCCGTGCACGTACGGCGCATCCGGGAGAGATACCGACCCACCGGTCTCGAGGCGAGCAACATCCAGTGCCGCATGTTTGTTGTGCAAGCTGATCGCGCTGTGATCACGATGCGCGGGCATCCCCGACGCCAGGGTGATCAGGCCACCGCCGTCGAGTTCGGAGTTGATGTCGAGTTCCTGATAGCTCGGAGTCACTCCGGATTCGTCCGGGGGTATCCACATCTGGACGAGGTGAACGGGCTCGGTGACACGTGAGCCGTCGGCCCGGAAGCGATCGTTGCGCTCGGAGTGCAGGATTCCGGTACCGGCGCTCATTCTCTGCGCGAGTCCGCGATGGATGACTCCGGAGTGCCCAGCGGAATCCTGGTGAACCAGGGATCCGCTGAGCACCCACGTCACGATCTCGGTGTCGCGGTGCTGATGAGTGTCGAAACCGTAGTCGGCTTCGATGATGTCGTCGTTGTTCACCAACAGAAGTCCGTGCGCGTACGCGGCGTGATCGAAGTTTCCGGCGAAGGGGAAACTGTGACGCGCCGTGAGCCAGCCGTAGTTGAGATGCGCACGTTCGTCAGCTCGTTGGACGACTATCGACGACATGTCAGCTCAGCGTCTCGTGTGCCGCCGGGATGGATCCGAGGCGTCCGGCCTGGAAGTCCTCGAAAGCCTGCATGACCTCGGACTTGGTGTTCATGACGAAGGGCCCGGCCATCGCGATGGGTTCGCGGATCGGCTTGCCGCCGAGGATGAAGACCTCGAGGGATTCGGTCCGTGAATCCTGGCGATCGGAAGCGGCGACGGTGATGGAGTCACCACGTCCGAAGACAGCTGTCTGTCCGACACGAATGGGCCGACGCTCGGCCCCGACCGTGCCTTCGCCGGCGAGGACGTAGACGATCGCGTTGAACTCGGGATTCCACGGAAGCGTCAGGCTCGCACCCGGGGCCACAGTCGTGTGGGAGAGCGCGATGGGTGTGTACGTCGAACCGGGTCCGGCGTGGCCGGCGATGTCTCCGGCGATGACGCGTACCAAGGCTCCGCCGTCGGGGGAGGAGAGCAATGCCACCTTGTTGCCGGTGATGTCCTGGTACCGCGGCGCTGCCATCTTGTTGTCGCGGGGCAGGTTGACCCACAGCTGGACACCGTGGAACAGGCCGCCGCTGACGACGAGGTGTTCCGGCGGAGTTTCGATGTGGAGGATGCCGCCACCCGCCGTCATCCACTGGGTGTCGCCGCCGCCGATAATGCCGCCGCCGCCGTTGGAGTCCTGGTGCTCCATGATGCCGTCGATCATGTAGGTGACGGTTTCGAAGCCGCGGTGCGGGTGCCACGGTGTGCCCTTGGGTTCTCCGGGTGCGTAGTTGACCTCACCCATCTGGTCCATGTGGATGAAGGGGTCGAGGGCGGAGAGGTCGATGCCTGCGAAGGCGCGGTGAACGGGGAAGCCTTCACCTTCGTATCCGACCGGTGCGGTGGTGATGCTCTTGACCGGGCGGTCGACTGCCGACTCTGCCGGCTCGTCGAGGCGGGGCAGGGCCAAGATGTTCTCGACTGTCACAGCAGGCATGTCGTACTCCTCGTGTCCGTGAAGCTGAAGTCGGGTAGTTGATTGTTCAACTATCTCATCAGGAGTCAACAAAGTCGAGCCCCGGGTATTCCCGGGGCTCGACTGGTGTTCGGATCAGCCTGGTGTTCGGATCAGCTCGGTGTCTGGATCAGCGCAACATGCTGCCGAGGGTTCTTGCGGCTGCCATGACCTCGGCGCCCAGCGCTGTTTGGTCCTCGGAGTCGAAGACGGAAATTCCGAGGCTGGAAATGGCGTCGCGGCGTCTGCCTGGGATCACTGCCGAGATTCCCAGGACGGACGGGATGACTTCGCCGACGGTCACTGCATAGCCGCGTGCGCGTGCAGCCGTCACTTCCTCTCGTTCCCCACTCGTCGGCGGGAGTGAGGCAAGAATGGAAAGCCCGGCGGAGCCGCGGTCGATCGGATCAACCTGCCCTGGATGGAACGCGACGTGGACTTTGGCGCTGCGCGGTTCGACCACCATCAGGGCGCGCACTTCGGTGTCGCTCTCGCGGACCACCAGGTGTGCGGTCGCCTCGGTGGCCTCGGCGAGTTCTTGGAGAATCGGGCGAGCGAGGGTGCGCAAATCTTGTTCCACCGGTTCGGCGAGGGTGACCAGGCCGGCGCCGAGAGTGACGCGCTTGAAGGAGTCCTTGCGGCACAGGTGATGAGCCTCGAGTGTGCGGATCAATCGATGTGCGACGGTTCGGTGGACTCCCACGCCGTCGGCGATGTCGGTGACCGACAAGCCGTGCGGATAGGACGTCAGGAGTTCCAAGATCTCGAGTCCGTGGTGCAGCGTTTTCGACATGCTCGAGTCCACTTGAACTGCACTTTTGCGCGGTCGGTGTTCCTCGCTCAGCTCTGACATCAAATTCCTTTCTTGACGTTTGTGAGGTATGCCACCTACGCTTTGAACATATCGCACAGTGTGTGCGATTATCGCACACTTTACGAAGCTGCACAACCTTCGGGTGGATGCAGCGCAGCGTGTTCGGAGAGAATCTTCATGAGCAACTACCGCGTCGTGGCAACGGAGGACGTTGTCGCAATCCATCAGCTGTACGGCCACCAGAGTCATTGCATAGACTCTGGGCGCCAGCAGGATTGGGCGCAGACATTCACCGAAGGCGGTGAGTTTCATTCCCCCAGCTATCCGGAACCCGTGGTCGGTTTCGACGACCTTGCGGCTTTTGCTGCTCGCTTCTACGCTGCGGCGGAAGCTGCCGACGAGGTGCATCGTCACGTTCTGACCAATCTCGTCGTCGAGGCGGTGGACGAGAGTGCTCTGGCAGTGCGCGGGTACCTGCAGATCGTTGCCACCGCTCGCGGCGGCGAGTCGCGACTGGTGCGGATGACGACTGTCGCTGATCGTGTGGTTCGGGTCGGTGAGGAGTGGAAGATCGCCCGCCGCACCGTCTTCCGTGACGACGCGCCCCGAGCGTCCGAACACGCTTGAAGTGCCGAAATGTTTCTTGCACAACAATATTCAGTAGGAGAAGTACATCATGACCGAAAGCTCTGACCAGACGAACCCGGGCCGCACCGTAGTGACGCAGATGTCGGCGGTATACCCGGAGTTGGCAGGCAAGGTCGCAGTGGTGACCGGCGCGGCTCAGGGTATGGGTGCGACGTTCGCCGAAGGACTGGCAACGCGCGGCGTACATGTCGTCGGCGCCGACATCAACGAAGAGCAGATGCTCGCCACGGCCGCACGAATCAACACGAACCTGGAGTCGAATGCACTGGCGGACAAGCCGGGTCGCGTCGTCGGAGCTCGGGTCGACGTCACCAAGCCGGACGAGCACGAACTGCTTGCCCAGTTGGCGCTGAAGGAGTTCGGCCGGGTTGATTTCTGGATCAACAATGCGGGAATCTTCCCGTTCGCACTGGCCGAGGAGATCACCCCGGAACAGATCGGGGCTACGTTGAGCGTCAATGTCGAAGGAGTGCTCTACGGCGCTCAGGCCGCGGCGCGGCACCTCGGTCCCGGCGGCGCCATCGTCAACATGTCCTCGGTGTCGGCGCTGCGTGTGCGAAAGGGGAGAGGGGCATACTGCACGTCGAAGGCTGCCGTCGCGCACCTCACGGAGTCTCTTGCAGTGGAGTTCGGCGACAAGGGTATTCGGGTCAACTCCATTGCGCCCGGTTACATCGACACGGCGATGACGAAGTGGGTCCAGGAAGATCCGATCGCGCTCGCGAACGCACTCGACGCGGTACCGCTGCATCGTCTGGGCTCGCCCGAAGAGGTCTTCGGCCCGCTGCTGTTCCTGCTCTCGGACAGCGCGCGCTACGTCACCGGGCACAGCATTGCGGTGGACGGTGGTTCGCGGCATGTCTGAGTCCATGAAATATCCCGGCGTCGTTCTCGTTACCGGCGGTGCTGCCGGGATGGGAGCGCATCACGCGCGCACGCTCGCCGCGCGCGGTTCGCATGTCTGCATTGCCGATGTTTCGGATTCATCCGGCGTGGTCGACGACATTGTCTCCGCCGGCGGATCGGCGTCCGCTCACCTTCTCGACGTCACCGATGCCGATGCCTGGGACCGGGTTGTCGACGAAATTCGCACCACTCGTGGGGAACTCGGCGGACTGGTCAACAACGCCGGCATCTCGCGTCGGCTCGAATTCATGGACACCCCGAACGACATCTGGGAGCTGACCATGAAGATCAACCTCTTCGGCCCGTTCTACGGTATGAAGGCGGTGGCGCCGCTGATGCGCGAGAGTGGTGGCGGATCGATCGTCAACATCTCGTCCATCGCCGGTCAGATCGGATACTTCTCTCCGGCTTACTCGTCGAGCAAGTGGGGTCTGACCGGTCTGTCGAAGTCGGCCGCAGGCAACTTCGCGCAGTGGGGGATTCGCGTCAACTCGGTGCACCCGGGACTGGTCGGTACGGCGCTGCTCGGCGGCGCGAACGACTTCGTCGCCGCGTCACTGAAGTCGGTTCCCTTCGGACGCATGGGAACTCTCGACGAGATCACCGAAGCAGTGCTGTTCCTGCTCTCGAACAGTTCGACCTACACCACCGGTACGGAACTCACTGTCGACGGCGGGTTGGTGTCGAACGGTCTTTACCACCGCATCATCGCGGAGACTGGAGAACTTTCATGACCGAGCACTGGGACGTCGTTGTCATCGGTGGCGGCGGAGCAGGTCTCGCCGCTGCGGTGTCGGCAGCTGAAGAAGGCGCATCCGTTCTGCTGTTCGAATCCGAAACCGAACTCGGTGGATCCACCGCGCTGTCGGCCGGCATCTTCACGGCCGCCGGAACGAGCGTGCAGGCCGGCCTCGGCATCGACGACTCGGCAGAGAAGTTCTTCCAGCACTACATGGACCTCAACCAGTGGATGCTCTCACCCGGATTGATTCGTGCGTTCTGCGAAAATGCCGGTCCGACACTGGAATGGCTCATCGGACTCGGCGTCGAGATTCCCGCGGCGATCTCGGGTAACGCTCACCAGCCGGGACTCGCCCAAGCCGGCGTCGAGGACGTCTGGCGCGGCCACGTGCCCAAGGATCAGGGATACGGACTGATTCAGGTGCTGGACAAGGCTCGTCGTAAGCACGGGATCGAGGTCATCTTCGGAACACGGGTGCAGAAGCTGATCGAGGAAGACGGTCGGGTTGTCGGCGTTGTCGCCGACGACATCGAGGTGCCTGCGGGCGCCGTCGTTGTTGCCTCCGGTGGATTCGCGCAAGATCCGGGTTTGGTTGAACGCCACTTCCCGGACGCGAACAAGGCTGGGGACGCGTTGTTCGTCGTCGCGGCGGCGGGTAGCCGCGGAGATCACCTCCGCTTTGCCGAGGACCTCGGGGCTTCGGTGGCCGGCGACGGCTGGGGCTTGATGCTGCCCACCGTCTACTTCCAGCGATTCCATCACTGGCAGGCCGGTTTTCCGCCGAAGTCACGGATCTACGTCAACCAGGACGGCCGTCGATTCATGGACGAGGACAGCTCGTACGCCGTCTCGACCGGCATCATCGACCATCAGGGTGGATACGGTTGGATGATCTTCGACGAGAATGCTCGCGTGAATCTGGCTCCGGGATATGCAGATTGGAATCCCGAACGCGTCGAAGAAGAAGTTGCCGCCGGTGGCACGATTCGTGCGGACACGATCGAAGACCTCGCAGTGGCTACGGGTGTTCCGGTTGCGACGTTGGCGCAAACCCTGTTTCGATGGAACGACCAACTGCCCAGCGGTCACGACGACGACTTCCTCCGCCATCGCACGTTGCGGAACAAGGGTGCCGTCGGCAATCCGGATCCTATTGCGACAGCTCCGTTCTATGCCGCGAAAATCCTTCCGGCAGAGCTCGTCTGTACGCATGCGGGAATGGAGATCAACACCGATGCGGCCGTGCTCGGCAGCACCGGAGTACCTATCGAGGGTCTGTACGCGGCCGGTGAGGCCGGCGCCGGAATCCTCGGACTGAGATACGTGGGCGGCGGCAATGCGGTTGCCAACGCTTTGACCATGGGCCGCGTAGCGGGACGTAATGCGGCGAATTACACCAGGACCAGCGCTGAGAGCGCACCGGTCCATTCCATCGCGCACTCCTGACGTCCGACGTCTGCGCGGCACCGAATCCAGTCAGTATCCAATCCAGGCAGGGAACAACATGTCAGAGAATGAGACCATGGCGAGAGCCGAATCCACCGAGGGCAGCAGCGTGGCAACCGAACGACAGTCGACGACGAAGGTAATTCGCGCGGCCATCGTCGGTACCGTCGTCGAGTACTACGACTTCGGTATCTACGGATACATGGCCACGACGATCGCCGCGCTGTTCTTCGTTTCCCATGACCCGAACGCAGCACTGCTCGGTACCTTTGCAGCATTCGCCGTGGCCTTCTTCCTACGCGTGCCCGGCGGCATCTTCTTCGGCCACATCGGCGACAAGTACGGCCGCAAGAACGCGCTGTCCTGGACCATCCTCCTGATGGTTCTCGCGACAGCCGGAATGGGCCTGCTGCCGACTTACGCCACATTGGGTGTGTGGGCGACGTCCATCCTCGTTCTGGCTCGTTGCCTGCAGGGCTTCGCGGCCGGCGGTGAACTCGGCGGAGCCAACGCGTTCGTCTCCGAGTCCGCTCCCAAGCGGTGGCGTGCGACGCAGACGTCGATGGTCAACACCGGCACCTACCTGGGTTCGTTGGCAGCTTCGCTCATGGCTCTCGGCCTGACCTCGGTGTTCTCGCAAGAGCAGATCCTCGAATGGGCCTGGCGTATCCCGTTTCTGCTCAGCCTGCTGATCGGTGGTATCGGTATCTGGATCCGTAGCCAGATGGAAGACACTCCTCAGTTCGAAGAACTGCAGGACAAGGGTGAGACCAAGAAGCTTCCCATCCGGGAACTGCTCAGCACGTCCGGCGGCAGCGTCGTCAAGATCATCATGCTGGGCGCACTCATTACCGGTGGCTACTACATCGCCTCGGTGTATGCCGCGACTTACCTGCAGACCACTGGTGGTCATTCGTCACGGGTTGCGTTCCTTTCCACTTCTCTTGCACTGGTTCTCGGCGTCATCACCTTGCCGATCTCGGGATACATGGCAGACAAGTACGGGCGTCGGCCGGTGCTGTTCGCCGGTAGTGCCGCCGCAGTGGTTCTCGGAATCCCGATGTTCATGATGATGGCCGGTTCTGGCATCTGGCAGGCGGTTGTCGGTCAGTCAGTGCTCTTCATCTGCGTTTCCGTTGTCAACGGTGCTTCGTACGTGACCTATGTCGAAATGCTGAAAGCATCTGTGCGGTACAGCGGTCTGGCCCTGGGTAACAACGTCACCAACATGTTCCTCGGCGGCACCGCGCCTTTCATCGCCACCTATCTCATCAGCTTGACCGGTAACTCTCTCGCTCCGGCTGGATACTTCGTCTTCTGTGCGGTGATCACCCTCGTCACGGTCTTCTTCATCAAGGAGACCAAGGGTGTTGAACTGCAGGTTGATTGATCCTCGGGTAGAACAGGAGCGTGACCGTGTCCCTCGCTGACAAGCAAGAAATCACCGAAGTCCTGTATCGCTATGCTCGGGCCGTCGATCGGAAGGATTTCGACAGCGTGGCCCTCTGCTACTTCGATGACGCGATAGACAACCACGGTGGTTACATCGGAACCGTCGACGGGCTCATCGAAGACATGAAGCTCAGACACAAGACGATCGACTCGTCGATTCACTGCATTTCCAACATACTGATCGACGTCAACGGCGATGTCGCTCAGTGTGAGTCGTACTGCTTGTGCTTTCTGCGGCAAGAGCGTTCCGGTACGGATACGGTGCAGACGCTTGCGACGATCAAATGCCGTTACGTCGACAGGTTCGAAAGGCGCCATGGTGAATGGCGAATCGCCGATCGGATCGTCGTGTTCGACGAATCCCGTGAAGACGTGATCGAGAACGTCTTACCCACGGACTGGGTGACGCAACGTCGATCCTTCGACGATCCGGTCTACACCAGGACGCCTTGACCAGTAGTGCAGACGAAGGCCTTCACACACGATGTGTGTGAAGGCCTTTCGGCTCTTCACTTGTCGTGTCAGCCCACTACATCCGGCGCCGCGACCTCGGTCAAACAGCCGTCCGAGAGTCGAAGCCAGCGTTCGACCTTCACCTCGGCCAGGAACCTCTCGTCATGACTGACCACCACGAACGCCCCCTGATATGCGTTCAGGGCGCTTTCGAGTTGAGCGACACTCACCAAGTCGAGGTTGTTGGTCGGCTCGTCGAGAAGCAGCAGCTGTGGGGCCGGATCGGCAAAGAGAACGCATGCCAACGTAGCTCGCAATCGTTCACCACCCGAGAGGGCAGCCACGGGCAGGTGAGCACCCGCACCCCGAAAGAGGAAGCGCGCCAGTATGTTCATGCGTTCCGGCGCCGGGAGATTCGGAGCAGACAATGCAAAGTTCTCCGCGACGGTGCGCGTGGGGTCGAGAAGGTCGAGCCTTTGCGACAGGTAGGCCACCCGACCGTCGGCTCGCTTGATCTCACCGGAAGTCGGCGCCACATCCCCGTTTACGATTCTCAGTAACGTCGACTTTCCGACGCCGTTCGGCCCCGTCAAGGCGATACGTTCCGGCCCTCGAATGGCCAGGTCAGCCCCGGGGTCGGTGAAGATCGCGCGATCGTCGAACGCGAATTGCATTCGCTCACCGAGGAATACCGTCCGGCCGGCGGGTACGTGAGTTCCCGGCAGTTCGAGCGAAACCGTCTGATCGTTGCGAAGAACGCGGCCGGCTTGGTCGAGTCGGTCCTTCGCCGCGTCGACCCGGGCGAGGTGTGTCTCGTTGGCCTTGCCGGCCGACTCCTGAGCATTGCGCTTCATGGTCCCCGCAAAGATCTTGGGCAAGCCCGCGTTCCCGAGATTGCGGGCGGCGTTACTTGCGCGTCGTGAAGCACGTTCTCGGGCCTGCTGCAGCTCGCGCTTCTCGCGCTTGACCTCTTGCTCGGCGTTGCGGATGTTCTTCTCCGCCACTTCGCGAGCCGAGCGTGCCGCGGCTTCGTAGTCGGTGAAATTGCCACCGTAGAAGCTGATCTCGCCGCTGTGAAGTTCGGCGATGCGGTCCATGCGGTCGAGTAAACCTCGATCGTGGCTGACGATCAACAGACAACCATTCCACTCGTCGAGAACCTCGTAGAGCCTGTGGCGCGCGTCGAGGTCGAGGTTGTTGGTCGGTTCGTCGAGGAGAAGGACATCGGGGCGCCGCAGTAGTTGAGCCGCGAGTCCGAGCGAGACGACCTGCCCGCCGCTCAGGGTGTCTAGGCGACGATCGAACGTCATGTCACTCAAATCGAGTCGGCCGAGTTGGGCTCGCGTTCGCTCCTCGATATCCCAGTCGGACCCGATTGTGGTGAAGTGTTCTTCTCGTGTGTCTCCGGATTCGACAGCGTCCAACGCAGCGAGCGTTGGAGCGATGCCCAAGACCTCGGCAACGGTCAGATCGCCCGTCAGTGGCAGGTCCTGCGGAAGGTATCCGAGAACCCCGTCGACAGACACACTTCCCGAGCGCGGGTGCAGTTGACCGGCGATCAGTCTGAGCAAAGTGCTTTTCCCGACGCCGTTCTGGGCAACCAGTCCGGTTCGGCCACCGGGCACGGTGAATGACAATTCGTCGAAGACCGGAGTGTCGTCCGGCCAGGCAAAAGACAGATTCGAGCAAACGATGTAGATATCGGACATGAATAGACCTCAGGTGTCGTGCGGGCGCGGCAACGCTGCTCCGCGAAGAGTCGGGTAAGTGAACGACAACATGGCCACGACGGCAGCGCTCGAAGCGTCTACCGGTGGCCGTCATGCCCGGTTTTATCCGGAGATGTCGAGTTCACCAACCATGTCTGATCCTTTTGGTCTGTGTCGTTTCATCCGACGATAACAGGAGCAGGTATTTACATGCGAGCGTTGTCTACATGCGAGCAATGCCGGCGCAGAGAAGTTCGACCAGTCGTCGATACACGCGATCGGGGTCGGTTCCTGCCGGTTGGCCCTCGACCGATTCGAGGATGCAGAAACCGTGCAGCGCGCTACGAAGAGACCACGCCGCCTGCTCCGAATCATCCGGGCTCAGACCGTATCCCGCGATCACCTTGTTGATGACGTCGACCACCTCGCCGACGGCCGAGACCAGATCGGGATGCGGAGCGGTGGGGTAGCGATCGGTGATGGCGTAGAGGCCGGGGTGCGCTCGGACGAAGGCACGCCATGCGTCGGCAAGCGCCATGACGGCGTCGTCGCGGGAGAGGCCGACCGCGGCGGCGCGCAGTTGTTCGGCGAGAAGGTTGCGTGCGAGGAGGCTGAGTTGATGTTGGACGTCGTCGACCCCGTCGACGTGTTTGTAGAGGGCTGACTGCCGGACGTCGAGGGTCTCGGCGAGTTGACTCAGTACCAGAGCGTCGGCGCCTTTGCTGTCGACCAGGTCGGCTGCGGCCGCGATCACGCGTTCACGGGTAACCGGAGTTCTCATGCACGCATCTTCCCTGTATGACAGGCCTCGCGCTGGTGATACATTATCACCATGAGTGATGATGTATCGCCGGGCGCGTTGTCCGGCGACGACCTGCGCCGTCGTGACCTGCGCGTAGTCGTGACCGGTGCATGCATCCTCGGGTTGACCTCGGTGCTCTACGAACTCTCCGGGGTGTCGCCGTCGACGGGTGCGTTCTTTCGGTGCCTCTATGCGCTCGTCCCGCTCGGCGTACTCGTGCTCGTCCAGCGCCGCCGGTCACCCCGGCCGTCTTCGGGGCCCTGGATTGTGAAGTCTTTACTTGCCGGCGCTTTCCTCGGAATCGATCTGGTGCTCTGGCACGAGTCGATTCATTCGATCGGGGCAGGTCTTTCGACTGTGATCCTGAATCTGCAGGTGCTGTTCGTCGCAATCCTCGGCTACGTTGTTCTGCGCCAACGGATCGGCCGGGAATTGGTCGCGAGCCTTCCGTTGCTCTTCGTCGGAGTTGCTCTGGTGGCCGGGACGAGCACCACGCTCACGGGATCGAATCCTGCTGTCGGAGTGTCGTTCGCCATGGTCGCGGCGGGTGCCTACGCGGTCTACATCTTCCTCATGGGTCTGGCCACTCGGGCGGCGGGCAGAACGGCTCTGCCGATGCTCGTCTCGACCGGAGCCACTGCCCTCACTGCAGGTGTCTACGGCCTCGTGAGTGGAACTTTGGATCTGACGCCTTCGCTCGTAGCTCAAGGCTGGCTTGTGCTGCTCGCGTTAGTGTCTCAGGTGATCGGGTGGCTGTTGGTGGCCAGCGCCAGTCAGCGTCTGCCTGCCAGTGCCGTCGCCGCCAGCCTCGTGTTGCAATCGGCGTCGGCCCTGTTGTTCGGTGCGGTGTTGCTTGCGCAGACCCCGACACTCGTCCAACTCGCGGGTGCCGGAATGATTCTCGCCGGAGTGGTTGTCGCGACGCGGACACCCCCGAAGAAGTCCTCGACGACTGTTGTCGGAAAACGAATGGAGACAAGCGTATGACCACGGCGGCTGACCGCATCTACATCAACGGCGATATCAGGCCCATGGACAGTACGGTCGGCGACAACCCGACCGCAATGGCTGTAAAGGGCGGCAGATTCGTCGCCCTCGGAACTGATGCCGAGATCTCGGCGTTGTCCGATCACGACACCGCTGTCGTCGATCTTGCCGGAGCGGTGGTTGTTCCGGGGTTCATCGAGACGCACCTTCATCCGATGATGTGGGGTTTGATGCTCGGTGGTGTCGACGCAACGACGGGTGCGTGCCCCACCATCGAAAAGTTGATTGCGGCGTTGGCTGCGCGGGCCGCGATCACACCAGTCGGCGAGCCCATCGAAGCCTGGGGCTTCGACGACAGCCTCGTGGCGGACGATCGTGGCCTGACCGCAGCTGATCTCGACAAGGCTTCCACCGATCATCCGATTCTGGTGCGGCACTTGTCTGCTCACGGGATCTATGTCAACTCGGTCGCATTGGAGAAGGCCGGGATCGATGCCACCACGGTTGACCCGGAGGGCGGTGTCATCATTCGGGACAGCGACGGTGTACCCACCGGTGAGCTGTGTGAGATTCCGGCAATGTCTCTGGTGCACGGCCTTGTTCCGGAAATGAATCCGGATGCATCCAAAACTGCGATGCTACGGGCGCAGGAAGTCATGGCTTCGGTGGGCGTGACGAGTTTCCACGACATGTACGTCACGGCCGAGATGTACCAGGCGTACCGGCAACTCGATACCGATGGTGACCTGCGTCTGCGTGCGCGCCTCTATCTGGGGCACGGGGTGCATGATCAGTTGGGTGAGCTCGCCGATCCGAGCGACCGAATCCGTGTGGGTGGCGTCAAACTCATTTCGGACGGGTCGATTCAGTTGCACACTGCTGCTCTGAGCGAGCCCTACCACGATCTGGATGGATGTCACTGCGGCGGAATGGCAATCCCGGCAGGTGCACTCGGGTCACTCGTCGAGGAGCATCACGTTGCCGGCCGGCAGGTTGCTATCCACACCAACGGTGATCAAGCCATCGATTTTGCATTGGACGCAATTGCTGCGGCGCGGGCGGCGCACCCGGACATCGAAGTCTCACATCGACTCGAGCACGTTCAGACCTTGCGGGAAGATCAGATCGCGCGAATGGTCGAACTCGGGGTGGTGGCGTCGATCTTCGTGAACCACGTCTACTACTGGGGCGACCGGCATCGCGATCGTTTTCTCGGACCGGGTCGCGGCGAACGGATCAGTCCCGTGGCGTCGGTGGTGGCGGCCGGCCTTGCCTACGCGCTGCATTGCGACTGCCCTGTCACTCCGGTGAATCCGCTCTTCACCATGAACACGGCCGTACATCGAGTGACACGAGAAGGCCACGTTCTGGGTGCAGATCAACGGGTTTCCGCATCCGATGCGTTGGCCGGCTACACGAGTGCTGCCGCTCGTCTCACCGGTGAGTCATCGGACAAAGGTCGGATAGCGGTGGGACTTTTGGCGGATTTTGTTGTGCTCGACGGAGATCCGTTGCACAGCGCTTCGGCGGACTTGAACGAACTGTCGGTCCTGCGAACGGTTGTCGGCGGTGAAACCGTCTTCGAGGCGTAGTCGCACACTTTATTTTACTTTGCATTTGGGTGTCGGTAGTCAACTCCTTACCGGCGCCGGTGACTGTCGGTGTACGTGGGCCGGGAAGCGAATTTGCTTCCCGGCCTACTGCTTTGGGCCCGGCGGGCGTGTTCGCGATTCGATGATGCGGAAAAGCTGTTGGTGGAGTGTTGATTTCGCCAGCGGTCGCATTGTCATAGCCGGCCGATCCGAGACCCTGCAGCGATTGATTGCGCCCTTCCTCGGCCGCACATGTGAAACCGATGTGACTCCTCGTCGAATGCGTTTACTCCTTCTGTTTGCTCGAGGGTCGCTGTTATCTGTGTGCAAGCTCGCGAGGATGCTCAGGCGAGCCTGGAGTATGTAGAACGTGTTCTTGTTAGTAATCGAACGAATCACCCTTTCGGGCGCAAGTACTATTTTGCACACTAGTTGCGATGCACAGCTAACTAGTTCAAACAGTACTGGTCAGAGTGCAATATTCTCGCTTTGTGGGTTCCGGAATCCCTTCTGAACGTTTGACCAGTAAAACCACCACAAAAGCTGATACGTGTGATAAAAATTGATTTCGAAGCGGAGCAGTAGCTATGTATGAGCGAGGGCATGCACAGCATCTCGGTTCGGCTTGCAAGCTTTCTGCAACATGTTCGGCGCTTTGTAGTTCGGCACTTTCGATGTTCGGCACCGATGACGGATGTACCTGGATCCGTTATCTCTTCACCCATACCCGGCAACGGGACAGATGAAATGAGTCTTCACATGCCTCGATTTTTCCCGGTCGGGGGCGGACACGAATCCCGTCTCCCCCGGCGCGCCACTGCTGTGTTGGCGGCGCTGCCGGCTGCACTGCTCCTCGCGACTTCGGGTGCGTTGCTCGCACCCGGTATCGCCTCGGCCGCCCCGGGCGACGACATCACGGACCAGTGCCTGGAGATGTCCCAGGACGGTGGACCCTGGGTGAAGCCAGCGGCCTTCGATCCCAGTGGAACCGACTACATCCCGATCCCCGGTGACGAGGGCACGCAGTTGGCCTTCAACGTTCGTAATGTCTGCGACCTTCCTGCCACGCTCACTCTTTTCAGTGAGAGCTGGTCCGTCTCGGGCGGCGGCACTGCGACAGTGCGGGGCAAGCTCGACGGCCAGATCGGCCAGCAGTTCGTCATCGGGCCGAATGCGGATTCGTCGACTCGGATCGAGCTGGTGAAAACGCCTCTCGCACAGAACGCCAACGTGATGGCTGGTTTCATGATCGGCATCCCTGCCGGCGAAGTTTTGCAGGGATACGAGATCAACCCCGGCTGGGGTCTCGTCCTGGTGGAGGGTGAGCCCGTCGTGGCCGCTCCCAGTGCGCCGACCGGTTTGACTCTGGGTTCGGCCGAAGTAGAGGCGGGCACACCCGTCAAGGTCTCCGGCAAGGCAGAGCCGAACAGTACCGTCACCGTCACCGGAGGCGGCGCCACCTGCACCGCCACCGCGGATACGAGTGGGAACTTCAGCTGCAACCTGACGATCACCACGCCCGGCAGTCATCCGATCACCGCCACTGCGACAAATGCGGGTGGGACCAGCCCCGCCTCTACGGCGGTCACAGTGAAGGTGACGGCGAAAACCACCGATCCGGGTGGCAGCAGCAGCGGTTCGCTCGGCAGTAGCACCGGTTCGCTCGGAAGTCTCGACCTGTTCGGCAGCCTCGGGGGATAGACCCTCCGGCCCACGCGACCACCTAGACCTCGCGATGCGCGGGGCGATCTCGGAACTCTCCGCGCATTGCCAGCCTTCTCGGCCACCGAATTCATTCGGCGGCTTCGATTCCCATGCCCCTTCCAGGGCTGTTTCACCGGAGTGCACATCCGCACGGCCCGGGCTCAACCAAGCGCGTCGGATGTCCCGCCGCGAACTGCACAGGAGGAATACCAGATGAACAAGACCACAAAGGGTGCAATCGCCGCTGGTGCGGCTGCCGTTCTGCTCGCCGGCGGTGCCGGAACCATGGCCGCGTGGAATGCGTCCACCAACACCACGGGCGCCGGCACGGTCACCGCAGGATCGATGGCAGTTTCCGAGACCACTGCTGGCACCTGGAAGTGGGTCGGCGGCAGCAAGGCCGGACAGGCGTTTGCGCCCACCGACAAGCTGGTCCCGGGCGACAAGGTCGCTTACACCTCGGTGTACCAGGTGACCCTGAACGGCACCAACCTGAAGGCCACCCTCACTCCCACCCTCGGCAACCTCACCGGCTCGCTGAAGGACGCGAATCTGCTCACCGTGAGTCCGTCGAGCACCAACGTCTCGCCGATTACCGCGTCCGGCCCCATCTCGTTCACCACCGAGGTGGAGTTCAAGGCGGATACCACCGGTCAGGTCGGCGCCGCCGGCACCGCCACTATCGGTGCCGGAACGATCCTCCTCGAGCAGACGCTCACCCCTTAATTCGAGACCAGAAGAAGGTCACGTGAAGACCCAATACAAATGGGCGATCGCAGCGTCGTCGGTTCTGCTCATCGGGTTCGTCTCGGTGCAGCAGACCGGCGCGCTGTGGCGCGATACCGCAGAATCGACCGGCGGCACTATCCATGCAGGCATGCTCGATATCTCTGCCGGCGGTGAAGGGGTCAAGCAGTTCAACCTCGATGGGTTCAAGTTGGACAACAAGGGCCCGGGCGACAGCATTCAGATGCCTCTGCCGGTGATCAACTCCGGTAACGTGCAGATGAACTTCGTGCTTTCCGATGTTGTGCTCAACGGCGCGACCCCACCGCCGCTGAGCCTGCGCGTGGCCAAGGTAGCCAACGAGGCGGCCTGCACCGCCACTGGCGACGTGGGCACTGAGCTTTACAACGGTGCCATGGACGGCGCGGCCTTTTCCGAACAGCTGGTTCCGGCCGGTCAGGTGCAGGTGTTGTGCCTGCGGGCCACGTTAGGCCAGGGTGCGGCAGCGAGCCAACAGTCCAACGCGACGTTCACTTTCGACGCAAGCTCGGTGAGTCAGTCATGACCGTCACCGCGAGAAGCCAGCGCGCGGGCGATCGTGCCGAGTACCAACCCCGGCACAGCGCACACGTGGAAAAGTCTGAGCGGCAACATGATCCCGAACAAGGCGGAAACGACAAGACCACCCTCTGGTGGTGGACTCGCACCATCGTCTCGTGGGTGCTGTTGCTGCTGATGGTCGGACTTCTCGCGGTGATGGTCGTCATCCCTCGACTCACCGGCTCGACCGCGTACACGGTGCTCACCGGTTCGATGGAACCGACCATGCCTCCAGGCACGCTCATCGTGGTCAATCCGACCCCCAACGAGGATCTCACCACCGGGGACGTGATCACGTTCCAGCCTGTCTCCGGCGATCCCGCCGTGGTTACCCACCGCATCGAGGGCATCTACTACACGGGGGAAGGGGAGCGTCGCATCCACACTCGCGGCGACAACAACCCCGTCGCCGACTCGTGGTCGCTGGTGCCCGAGCAGATCCGTGGTCGTGTCATCTACTCGGTGCCGTATCTGGGCCGGGTGAACTCGGTGATCAACGGGCAATCGCGTTCGATTCTCACCACGGGCGTAGCTGCGGGCTTGGCTGTATATGCCGTGTGGATGGTCGTCAGCGGTATCCGCGACAAGCGGGGCAAAGCCGATGACGACGAAAGCGGCACCGACTCGACTCCTTCCGGCCCGGAGTTCGGCGCGCCAGTATTGCCCGCCGACCCATCGGCACCAACCTCCGAATCGAAATAGGACAGCAGAATGTCTACAGAACAGAAATCGGGCGGCGACGCGCGTCTCGGGGCGCGGATGCGAAGCCGTCTGGGCGAGACCGGTTGGATACGAACCCGGGCCGTGCTCTCACTGGGCATGGTCCTGGGCCTCGGAGCGGTCGGCACGATGGCGGCGTGGTCCGACAGCGCTACCGCGACCACAGGTATGTTCAGCACCTCGTCGGTCCAGTTGAAAGTCGACAATCAGCGGCCTGCCCACCAGTTCACCGAACTCAAGCGCAACAGCATGTTGCCAGGCCAGAGCGAGGCCGGGGCGTTGACGGTACAGAACACCGGAACGGCCAACTTTCAGTGGGCAGTATCCGCCGCTGCCACAGGCTCGCCCGCGCTGATCGGCAAGCTCAAGGTGTCGCTCCATCAGACTGGCGCCAATGACGGCAGCACCTGTTCGGGACCGATCATCGGCACGCAACAGGCATTCTCCGGCAACCCGACGCTCGTCTCGGGCAGGTCACTCGCAGCTGGTGTGTCGGAGCAGGTGTGCGTAAAGGTCATCGTCGATGCCACCGCGGGTCAGACCGAGCAGTTCAAGATCGCCGACCTCGGCTTCAACTTCACCGCAACGGGGCAGTGATCATCGAGATGGATAGCACCGATGAGGAGGTGACCGTGGGACGCAGTCGTGGCAAGGAATTTGCCTTGAATGTGGCTGCGGTCGCCGGGCTCATCTGCATCATCGCTACTCTCGCGTCCCTGATATTCGGGATCAAGCCGTTGGTGTTTCGCTCGGGTTCGATGGAACCGGCGATCTCCACCGGTGCGCTGGCGCTGGCGAAGACCGTGCCTGCAACTGAACTCGCTGTCGGCGACGTGATCAGCGTCGACAACGACCAAGGCGTGCGCATCACCCACCGCGTGGTCGAACTCGAACCGGCCGGCGCGGACACCGTGCTCGCCACGCTCAAGGGCGATGCCAACAATGTGGCTGATCGACTGCCCTACACCATCACCGAGGCAGACCGCGTGTTCATCAGCGTCGGTGGGCTCGGTTACGTCGTTGCTTGGCTTTCCAGCCCGCTCGCAACTTTCCTCGGCGGCGGATTGGTAGGCGCGGTGCTGGTCATCGCATTTGGACGAACTAAAGACCGGCGTCTGGAGAATGCCCGCGCCGCCACTACAAATGACGCCCGCGTCGATGCTGACGAAACCTGCGGGGAGCTTCAGGAGGCTCATAATGATTGAAATGCGACGGGCTAGCACCCGCATGAAGTCGCTGCGGTCGTTGATCGCCGTCGGCGGCGTTGCTGCAATGGCTTTCGGTCTGGCTCAGGCCACTGGGACGTTGGCCAATCCAACTGACGTGGTCAATTCGACTGGCGCACAGGTGGCGACGGGCAACTTCTATCCGACGCCGCTGACCACAAGTATCGGGTGCTCGACCTCGGGTTCTGTCACGAGCCAACGTGGAAACCCTTATTGGAGCGCTGTACCCGGGGCAACGGGTTACAAGGTCGAACTGATGAACAGAAGTAACAACACCGTCAAGGACACAAGGACCTTCACCGCTACGCAACTTCAGTGGTCGAGCGTATCTGACTCGGATCGCTCGGGACTTTACATCAGGGTCTACACCATAAATGGCCCGATGACCTCGTCGGGATATACAACCGGCGCCGGCATGTCTTTCAAAGACTGGGTTAGTGGTCGCACCGCGTGCGAGGGTAGTTCGAGCACAAGCAAGCCAAACCAGGCTTGGGAGAACGTCTCCACCTGGGATCCGAGCACTCCGGCACCGAACGGGGCGAACCCTCTGAGCAGGATGCAGGCCGAAGCGATGGTTGCGACCGAGCCGGATGTTGTCGAGTCGGAATCGACCACCTCACAAGCTCCGACGACGAGCGAGACCGCGTCTCCGACAACGTCTACCGAGTCGACCAGCACCACCGAGGCCCCGACTACCACGACGACACCGGACACGACAACCCCGGCACCGACCACGCCGGGAACCACATCGCCGGAGACTTCTCCGACGGCAGCTCCGAAGCCGGTGCTTACTGACACAGTCGAGAATGGTGGTCTCACCGGAGGCTGGACCGCGGGCGGGAACAAGGTCGCGGTCGTCGACGCTGACGGTAACGAACTTGCAAGCGGCCGTGTCGAATCGGGTTCCACTCTGCACTGGTACGACGGCCAGTTGTGGATTGTGGGGGCAACCGAGGTCTACCGCATCATGGAGTCGCCGCAGGACGGCACGTGGAAGTTCTACAAGGACAGCGGGCAGAACATGCCTGACTTCGGGTAGCGGCTCATCACTCGACCTCTCGACTGTGCCCCCGGGTCTCCGGACCCGGGGGCACGGCCAACAGTTTGTTGATCGGTGCAAGATCGAAATAGTCACGCCAGGCCACAATTTTCGAGTCCGCGATCTCGAAGATTCCCATGACCGGCAGGACCACGTGTCTGTCGCCGAGGTCGAATCGGTCGGTCCGTTCGTTGAGTACAGTCGCACCGTTGGCGGACTGGTGATGAATCGTGAATTCGATCCCACCGAAGGCGGAGATGAAGCCTTCGAGGAAATTCAGGATTTCGGTGCGTCCGACGATCGGCGCCATCGGAATATTATGGTAGACAGCATCTTCACTGAAGTACGACGCGATTGTCTCGGCACTACCGAGCTTCCACTCGGCGCAGAAGGCAGTGACCAGTTCTTCGGGGCTCATGGTGTGACCTCTCGACAGGGTGAGACGTTCAGGTGCAAACTTTGATGGCGGCGCACGAACATGCTCGGGACCCAACGTGGTGGGGATTCGGAATCGATTGTGACGTGCGAACTGTTTTCGAGAAGGACTGCGATCGCGGTCTTTGCTTCCAGACGAGCCAACGCCGCCCCGACACAGAAATGCGCTCCTTTGCCGAAGGCGAAATGCGCTCGGGAATTGACCCTGTCGAGATTCATGACCTGTGGTTCGGTGATCGACTCAGGGTCGCGGTTCGCCGAGCCCCACAGCAGTATGAGATGACTGCCGGCAGGTAGCGGCACGCCGCCGAGTGTTGTGTCTGCGTTGACATGTCGGTGATGTCCGCGAAAGGGTGACTCGAGCCTGAGTGTTTCTTCCAGGAACGCGCCCACGAGTAGAGGGTCCTCGCGCAGCTGCGTCTGAATCTCAGGGCGCTCGGCGAGCAACCGTGCAGAGTTCGCGATCAGTCCGGCGGTGGATTCGCCACCCGCACCGACGAGTTGCACCAACATCAGCACGGCCGCGTCCTCGCTGAGTTCGCCTGCGTCACAGCAACGGACGAGATCTCCGAGTAGATCATCCACCGGGTGAGCCCGTGCCTCACGAAACTTGCTGTAGAGGTACCCGGTGAGTTCGGCCGCCGAGGTGACGACGTCTGTCAAACGCTCCGACGTCACGATGCCGCTGAGAAGTTCGGTGCTGTCGTACGACCACGCCAGCAATTGGGGGACGTCGTGTGCCGGCAGGCCGATCAGCGTGGCAACCATCTGCAGCGGCAGCGTGTCCGCTACCGACGTGACCCATTCGATCCGTCGACCGTCGAAGCCGTTGTCCCACAACTGCTGCGTGTACTCGGTCATCGCCGGCTCGAGTGCTCGTATACGTTTGGCGACCAGTGTCGGCAAGACAAGTTTGCGCTGGTGCTGATGGTCGGGCTCGTCGGCAGTCGCGAGAACGTGAACAGCCTTCCCGCCGCCGTTCATGTCGAAGGTCACCGCCGAACCGTCCGGTGTACGAACCAGTACGCCGGTGAGGTTGGAGGAGAAGTCATCGGTACGGGAAACGGCTTCGGTGACCAATTCCCACGTCGACACCAGATAGAAGTCGGTATCAGGAATTCGGTACACGGGGTGCTCGCGCCGGAGTACGTCGTATAGCGGGTAAGGGTCGTCGATGTTCGGCGGCAGGAAAGGGTTGATGTCGAGCGTCGATGGTGTCACGAAGGGAAGATTTCACGGCCAGGAAGGAGAAGTCAACAGGTGGAAAAAGCCTCTGAACTGGGACTTTGTGAGAATCTCACGCGCGTTGGGCCTTCTATGCTTCTCCCAGGTCAGAGACCCAACGCCTTCCGCAGCATAGAGATTTCTGATTGAATCTGTCTCAAACTGAGACGAGGTGACGGAGAGTGACCGGTGCGAACGAGCGTCGCGCCGCCGACTGGTTGGCCGGCGGTAACCGCACTGAACTCGCAACCGAGCGCATCTTCGCGGCTGCGGCAGAGCTGATTCGAGAACAGGGATTCGATCGGTTCAATGCCGACGACGTCGCTGCCCGCGCAGGCTGTTCGCGGGCAACGCTCTACCGCCACGTAGGTGGCAAGTCCGCGATCCGCGAGGGGTTGTTGTCACGAGGCGCGGCATCCGTGGCGAGCCAGGTCGCGACTGCGGTCGAATCACTGCGCGGCGACGAGCGCATCGTGGAGTCGATCCTCGTCGCCGTCGACGCGATCAGATCCGACGCTGCCATGAGCCACGGCCTTGCGGCGGCGCGGGCCAACGGAATCGACGAGTACCTCGTGTCCTCGCCATTGCTGCCGCGTACTGCACTGGAACTTGCAGGATTGGATCCTGAAGGCCAGGAGTCGCAGTGGGTGGTTCGGATCGTGTTGATGCTGTTGGCGTGGCCTCTTGCAGACACGGCCGCCGAACGACGAATGGTCGAGTCGTTCGTCAGCTGAAGAGAAGGACTCCACGTTCGTGAGAAGTGCAACGAGTTGGCTGCTGGTGCAGAGTGTTCGTGCATTCGTTCATCGGCTCGGTACCCTGAAGTCTGTCTGCTGCCGCGAAGGAGAAAGTCACGATGGTCGTACGCAGACCCCGCGACCGTAAGCAGCAGATTCTTGCAGCTGCAGGTGAGCTTTTCCGTGAGCACGGATATCACAACGTGTCCGTCGCACAAGTGGCTGCGGCAGTGGGAATCACGGCGCCTGCTCTCTATCGGCACTTCAAGAACAAGCCGGATCTCCTTTACGCTGCGGTCAACGCCGGCATCGAATCGCTCTACGATCGGGTCGCGGGGTCCGAAGATCTGAAATCGCTGATCACCGAACTTGCGGCATCTGTGTCCAGACGTAGGGGTCTCTCACTTCTGTGGCAGCGAGAGGCACGTTACCTGCCTGACGCGCAGCGTGAGGAACTGCGTTCGACTCTCAAGAGCGTTGCCTCGCGCGATGCGGCACTGATCCGAACTGAACGCCCCGACCTCGACCAGGAAGACAGCTATCTGCTCGCCTGGGCTGTCATCGCAGTCTTCAACAGTGTGTCTTCGCGCCGAGTCTCCTTGCCGAGGCGTCAAATGGAACTGTTGCTTGCCGAGTTGGCGGACCGCGCTGCATACACGGAGTTGGGTCGTTCGGAAGTGAAAGTCGCGGGAGCAACGGGTCATCTTCCGGTTGTGATGCCCAGACGTGAACTCTTGTTGACCGAAGCGATTCGGTTGTTCGACGAGCGCGGATATCAGGCAGTCAACACCGAGGACATCGGCGAGGCTGCAGGAACAACAGGACCGAACGTGTACAACCACTTCGATGCCAAGATCGACCTACTGATCGCGGCGGTCTCGAGAGGCGGCGAGCGGCGACGGCTCGGCGTTGCCCAGGCGCTCGGCACCGCAACCGGGCCGGAGGACGCGCTGTCCGGATTGCTTGTCGCACATATCGATTTCGCGATCAACGAGCGTCATTTGATCGGGTTGTTGATCAGCGAACTCGACCAATTACCGGACAAGTTCCGCCGCACGTGTGAACAGAATCAACGTGAGTACGTCGCGCTGTGGGTCGCGATGCTCGAAAATGTCCGTCCGGGTCTCGAGTCCGCGACCGCCAGGATCACCGTCAATGCCACTTTGACAGTTGTGGAGAACGCCGTCCGAATCGGCCGGCTTCGCCGTCGCGACGACCTGTCGGACAGACTCTTCGAGATCGGCTGCGCCCTGCTGCTGGGCGCATGAAAAATTCGGGTAAGCGCCACGGGCGGCAGATCGACTCACGAAACTGATCGGAGACGTCATGCGTTTCGACGCAACAGAACTGACGATCGAGGAACTCGATCTTCAGGCAGAAGTACGGGAGTACCTCGACCAGCGACTCACCCCCGGTACCTACCCGCTCGGACTCGGGATGTCCGGGGCGGTGGATCCGGTGTTCTCGCGAGATCTGGGTAGACGTGGGTGGCTCGGCATGTCGCTGCCGAAGGAATACGGCGGGGGCGGACGGTCAGCAGTGGATCGATTGGTCGTCGTGGAAGAACTTCTCGCGCGGGGAGCGCCGGTCGGTTATCACTGGATCGGAGACAGACAGTCGGGTCCGAGCATCGCCGCCAACGGCACAGAAGAACAGAAGCGGTACTTCCTTCCTGATATCGCGAGCGGTGAGTTCTCGTTCTCGATCGGGATGAGTGAGCCCGACGCTGGTTCGGACCTGGCATCGGTACGCACTCGCGCCGAACGCGTCGATGGTGGCTGGAAAGTCAACGGCACCAAGATCTGGACTACGGGCGCCTTCCACGCCACACACATACTCGCCCTGCTTCGAACCTCGGCAGACAAGCACAACGGACTCACTCAGCTGATCGTCGATCGCGACAGCGAGGGCCTGACCGTCTCACCCATTCCGTTCATCGACGGAAGCGAGGACTTCTGCGAGGTGTCGTTCCAGGACGTTTTCGTGCCGGACTCGCGTCGCCTCGGAGACGTCGGAGCGGGCTGGGGACAAAACACCGGTGAACTCGCACTCGAGCGAGGTGGCGTCGACCGTTGGATGTCACTGATGCCGGTCCTCGAGAACTGGGCGGCCAACCAAGCAGCGCAAGGCGGTCCCGCTGCCCTCGCCGATCTGGGCTCGATTGCCGCACGCTGCTGGGCTTTTCGCGGGATGTCGCTGTCCATTGCACGGATGGTCGACGCCGGTCGCTCGCCGGTCACGGAGGCCGCGCTGATCAAGGAGATGGCAACACGCTTCGAACAGGACTGTGTTGCGACCGTCGCGCGGCATCTCGGCCGGGCTCCAGACCTTGCGTCCGACGATCCGTACGAATCACTGCTCGCCAGGGCCGTGCTGGTGGCGCCGTCGTGGTCGATTCGCGGCGGCACCAACGAAATTCTCCGCACCGTGATCGTGAAAGGGTTGAACCGATGAATTCGGGGTCAGAGATCAACGCGTACACATTCGACGCCGACCTCGAAGCGATGGTCGAGCAATTTTTCGCCGAGAAGTCCGGCACCGAGGTGGTAGCGCAGGCCGAGATCGACGGTCTGCCCAACGAATTATGGGACGCGGCAGTGGAACTGGGGCTGCCACTGGTCGGTCTTCCCGAATCTGCAGGTGGTTCCGGTGGCTCGCTCCTCGACGCCGTGACTGTGCAGCGCGCTGCCGCGAGGCACGCTGCGCCGTTGCCCCTCGCCGAGACGTACCTTGCCGGCAGACTGGCAGCAGCGGCCGGGCTACCGGTGCCCTCCGGAATCGCAACCGTGGCCCCGAGATCGCAGCGCGACGATGCGCGTCGGACCAGCGACGGCCTGGTATCGGGAACCTTTCACGATGTGCCGTGGGGGAGCGCCGCGTCCGTGCTGGCGGCAGTTCTCGGTGATCGAGTTGTACTCCTGAACATCTCCGACGCAGTGATCGGTTCCGGGGCGGATCTCGCGGGGCAACCGCGTCAGAGTCTGACGTTCTCCGAAGCGCGGACCGTCGACGGTGACAACCCGGTCGATCCCCGGATTCTCGGTAGACTCGGCGCCTTCCTCCGTTCGGTGCAGATGGCGGAAGCCATGGAGGCGGTGTCGACGTTGACCCGGCGCTACGTGGCGGAGCGGGTGCAGTTCGGAAGGCCGATCGCGCAATTCCAAGCCGTCCAGCAGCATATCGTCACCCTTGCTCAGATGGCATCGATGTCGACGCTGGCCGTGGATCGCACTGCGCTTGCGCTCACCGGTCGCGACGCCGACTTCGAAGTGTTTGCAACCAAATTGGTGGTTTCGCAAAATGCGCTCGCGAGCGTGCGCGCCGCCCACCAGGCGCACGGTGCGATCGGCATGACTCGCGAATACCGCTTGCAACAACTCACCCGTCGACTGCATGCCTGGCGATCGGAGTTCGGCGACGAAATCACGCTTGCTACCGAACTCGGAACGGCCGTCGCTGCGGCGGCCTCCCTGCCCCGCTTGATCACCAACCCGCACAGGACATTTCAGCTGAATCCCTGACCGTCGTCGATGATTATGTTGCGTTACAACGAAGATCGCGCTTGAGTACCTTCCCTGCTGCGGACAACGGCAGGGCATCGACGAATTGGAAGGAACGGGGAGCCTTGTATCCGGCGATGAGCGCCTTCACGTGTGCGCGTAGCTCTTCGGCTTCGGCGCCGAAGCCGCTTCGAAGGACGATCACGGCATGAACGCGCTCACCCCACTGTGTATCGGGCAAGCCGATCACGGAACAAGCCGCGACGGATTCGTGTTGCGCCAAAGCGTTCTCGACCTCAGTGCAATAGACGTTTTCGCCACCGGTGATGATCATGTCCTTGAGGCGATCGACGATGAACAGAAATCCGCGATCGTCGAGATACCCCGCGTCTCCGGTATGCAGCCACCCTCCGCGTAGCACGTCGGCGGTCTCATTCGGTTTGTTCCAGTATCCGAGCATGACGTGGCTGCCGAACGTGACAATTTCACCCACCACGCCGGGGGGTAGTTCCACGCCGGCCGGGTCGACGATTTTCACTTCGCAGTGCGGAAGTGCTCGGCCGGCGCTGCGGAGGAGATCGCCGCCCTCGAGATGATCGGCCGGACTCAGCATGCTGATGTGCGCGGTTTCCGACATGCCATAGCCTTGGGCGAAGGAGCTGTTGGGGAACATGTGCATGACCTGCCCGAGAAGCGTCGGCGAAATCGGGGAGGCACCATATCTCAGGATCCTGACACTGGACAGATCGTAAGTGGTTGCGTCTTCGCTGGTTTCGTTTTCGTGGGAGACCAACATCTGAAGCATCGTCGGCACTAGGCCGACGGTGGTTGGGCGATGGCGATCCACGGCCTCGAGAAATGAGCGCGGGGTGAAGTTCGGCATGAATACTTGAGTGCCACCCATCAGCGACTGAGCCAACCATCCGACTATCCCGGCGATGTGAAACAGAGGGTTGACCGCGAGGTTCGTTCCGTTGCTGACTGCCACACTGCCTGCCGCGAGAGTACCCAGCGCAGAGGTCATCAGGGCTTGGTGGCTGATCATCACGCCCTTCGGCAGTCCGGTGGTTCCGCCGGTGTAGAGGAGTAATGCCAGCGTGTCGCCGCCGACGCGCAGATCGTCGACTGCAGTCGCCTCCGCGATCACCCGTTCATAGTCGAGCATTCCGTCGGGAACCGGGCCGTTGCCGCAGTAGACGACAGCAGTCAGGCTGGGACACGAATCGCGAAGGGCAGATCCGATGGAAGCGAAATTGTCACCCACCAGCATCACGCTCGACCCCGAATCTTCGAGCGCGTACGTGATTTCCCCGTGGCTCCATCGTGAATTGACCGGACTGGCCACTGCCCCGAACCACCAGCAGGCCAGGAGCGCCTCGTGGTAGTAGTCGGAGTTCGAAGCCAAGATTGCGACTCTGTCGCCGGCGCGCAGTCCCAAAGTCTGAAACCCTCCGGCGAGTCGGGTGATCCGGCCGACCGATTCCCGGCACGTGCGTGCCCGGCCATCGGAAATGGTCATCACCGTATCGGGTGATGCTCGCAAGGATCGGTGAACGAATTGAGTCAGCTGCATGCGATTCCTCCTGCGAGTGTTCGACGAGTGCTCTGACTCGAATCAGTTCCGTCAATGATGGTATTGGCTTGATGATTGCTCTCATCCACCGCCTGAGACCGCGCTTCACCTTCGACTCACTCTAAGACGATCGTCCAGTTAACTCTGACGATTCCGTCCTGCCGCGGCGTACTTTCTGCGAGAGTGTCGAACATGCGTGGAATCCTGGTAGCCGGTGTGTGTGCATTCGCGGCGGCCGTCTCGGCGCCTTCCGCCGGCGCCGAGACGACCGAGAACCAAGCTCGCTCGTTCTCCGAGACGACGTCCGTCGGGATCCACAATTCCTATGAGAAGGCGACGTTTCCCTACTTTGCGGATGCACTCGACTCGGGAGCGTCGTTGCTCGAGCTGGACCTGTGGACCAACGGCGGCGGTCCGAACTGGCGTGTGTCGCACATGAATCCGGTGGCAAGCGAGAGTAACTGCGTCGGAGCATCGAACGCCTCCGAGTTGCGAAGTGGCCCGCGAGATCAGGGACTCCGCGGATGTCTGGCAGATATGCGGGCGTGGCACGAGGCCAATCCCGAGCATCCGCCGGTGATGATCAAGTTGGAACTCAAGGACGGTTTCACCGCCGGGTACGGACGGGGGCCCGCGGATCTCGACGCCTTGATTCTCGGGACACTCGGAGACGCGGTTTTCACGCCGGGCGATCTGATGGGTGAGTCTTACTCGACCCCGGATGCCGCCGTCACCGAGCGTGGATGGCCGAGCACCTCCGAAATGACCGGGAAATTTCTGTTCGAGCTGATACCGGGAACGATCGAGGAGGGGAACCCTCTCGATACGGAATGGACGGACCGGCAGTATGCGACGCACCTGCGGGATCTGTCCTCCGCCGGGCTCGTCGAACTCGGCGCGGCCTTTCCTGCTGTTCACCGGGCGTCACCGGGAGACCCACGTCTCGACCGCTACACCGATCCGGGGATCCGTCCGTGGTTCGTGATTTTCGACGGTGACGCCCTCGACTACACCACGGGAGTTGTGGATCCGAGTTGGTACCACGAACGGGGTTACCTCCTCGTCATGACCGACGCGCACAAGGTCGCTCCGCAGATCGACGGTACCCACGCCTCGGAAGCCGAGGCGGGCGAGCGACTCGACCTGTTGGCCGGGCAGCACGCAAGTTACATCACCGCGGACTGGTCGAGGTTGCCGAACGTACTGTCCACCGTGGTGCCGCGTCGGTGATGTCCGCTGACAAGATCTGACGGGCGGCAATTCTCAGGAACAGGGTGCAGGATGGGTTCATGCGCACAGTCACGTGGAATCCCGAAGTCTACGGCCGCTATTCGGGGGAGCGGTCACGCCCGTTCGTCGACCTGGTGTCCCGGGTGGCCACCGAAGACCCGACTCGCGTAGCCGACCTGGGCTGCGGATCAGGCACTCTGACCGCGATGCTGGGGGAAAGATGGCCGGACGCGTCGGTATCCGGTTTCGACTCGTCTCCCGAAATGGTGGCGCAGGCCCCGGCAGACCTACCGGGAAACGTCACCGTCGAGTTGGGGGACATCATGTCGTTCGACGCCACAGGTTACGACGTCGTCGTCAGTAACGCTGCACTGCAGTGGGTTCCGAGCCATCGCGAGCTGATCGATCAGTGGGCGGACACCCTGGGGTCCGGGTCGTGGCTGGCGTGGCAGGTTCCGGGGAACTTCGATGCTCCGTCCCACTCGCTCATGCGGAACCTCGCGGAGTCCGCGGAGTGGAGTGAGCGACTGGGCGGCGTCTTGCGCGGTCCGGAAGGCGTTGACAGTCCAGTTGCGTACGCGCAGCGTCTCCAGGAACACGGATTCGACGTCGACGCTTGGGAAACAACGTACGTACACGTACTGGCAGGTGCCGACCCGGTGCTCGGATGGGTACGGGGGACGGGCTTGAGGCCGGTGCTCGACGTTCTCGGCGAAGCTGACGCGCCGGAGTTCGAGCGCCAGTATTCCGATCTGCTGCGTGAGGCGTATCCCGCAACAGCCGCCGGAACGCTGTTTCCGTTCCGGCGGGTGTTCTGCGTGGGACGCAAGCGGTAGATAGTCGGCCGGCTTGCGGTCAGCCGATCACTGCGCGGTGACGAAGCCTTCGGAGACCAGCCAGTCGCGAGCCACGTCTGCCGGCTCCTTGCCGTCGACGTCGACCTGCCGGTTGAGTTCGGTCATCACCTCGTTGGTCAGTCGCTCCGAGATCGGTGCCATGACTTCTGCTACCTGCGGATGTGCTTCCGCGAAGTCCTTTTTCATCACCAGTGCCGGATTGTATTTCGGGAAGAACTGGAGATCGTCGTCGAGCAGAACCAGGTCGAGAGCGATGATGCGGCCGTCGGTGGTGAACACTTCACCGAACTTGCACTGGTCGCTGTCGGCCGTCGCCTGGTAGATGATGCCGGTCTGCAGAATCTGTCGCTGGGCGCGCGACGCATCGAAGCCGTACTTGGCTGCCAGACCGGGATATCCGTCCTGACGGACGTTGAACTCGGTCTCGACGCACGTGACCGCAGCGCCGGGATCGGACTCGACCAACTTCGCGTAGTCGGAAACCGTCTTGACTCCGGTCTTCTCGGCTGTCTCCTTGCTCATCGCCAATGCATACGTATTGTTCATCGGCGCCGGATCCGTCCACACCATGTCGTTCGCAGCCAGATCAGCGTCACGGACCGCTTCGAACTGCGCCTGCGAGTCCGGGAGAGGAGTCTCGTTTCCGAGATAGTTGATCCACCCGGTTCCGGTGTATTCGTACGCAAGATCGATCTGCCCGTTCAACTGTGCGTCTCGGGTGCTGTTGGAGCCCTGGATGTTCGTGAGATCGCGAACATCCGCGCCTGCAGCGGACATCGCGAATTCGATGATGTATCCGAGCACGATCTGCTCGGTGAAGTCCTTGGAACCGACGGTCATCTTCACACCCTCGAGCTCCGGAACCGGCGCGATGCTGCCGGGGCCGACGGCCAGGGGCAGTGCGCCACCGGACTCGAGACCACACGAAGCGACAAGTGTGAGGCCGATCGTGGCAACGGCAAGTTTCCAGCCCCACGTTCTGGTGATCGAAGTCTTGGTCATCGTAATCCCTTGGGCCCGAGATAAGTTTCGGCGAGCGCGCCGAGCCAGTCGATCAGTAGGGCCAGCGACACCGCCAGTACCGCACCGACCACGAGGGTGACGTTGTCACGGAGCTTGTATCCGGTGTCGATCAGAATGCCCAGACCGCCGGCACTGACCAGGAAGCACAGCGTCGCCGTGCCGACCGCCAGAACGAGCGAAGTGCGAAGGCCCGCAAGAATGTACGGGACAGCCATCGGGAATTCGAGCTGGCGCAGCACGGTCAGAGAAGACATTCCCTGACCACGCCCGGCGTCGATGAGGGTCTTGTCCACCTGCTGATAGCCCAGAATCGTGTTGCGCAGCACGGGAAGCAGCGAATAGAAGGCGATCGGAAATACACCGATCCAGAAACCCGTTGTTCTGGTCGCGAGATAGAACAGCACGAGGAGGCCGATGGCCGGCGCCGCGGCTCCGATGTTGGCGATACCGACGAAGAACGGTGCCAAGCGGGTAAATCTCGGCCTGGTCAACAAGGTTCCGAGCGGAACAGCGATGGCGACGACGATGATGACCACTGCTGCGGTGATCAGCACGTGTTGCCACGTCAGCGTGACGATATTGTCGAGATTGATGCTGGCCTTCTGCGTCGCGTTGAGATCGCGAGTGAACGCCCAGGTCAACACGCCCGCAACCAGGATCAGAACGATGACCGGCTGAACGTACAGGCGCATCCGTTCCGCTCGGCGGGTGGCCGCATTTTCGGCGGCACCGAGATCGGGCGCATCAGTTTCCATTTCGGGAGCGGCGACGCGCTCTTCGGTCGGGGCACTCATATTCGACCCTCGACGTTCTCGGCGTCGGACTCCTCGTCGTGATCGTGGGCATGCTCCTCGCGCATCTCGGAGAGATGGCTCACGAGTGTGTCGATCGTGATGAGGCCGACGTACTCGCCGCGCCGTCCGGTGACCACAGTGGACGCATTGCTCTCGGCGAGAAGAGCTTCCAACGCATCCTGCAGGGTGGACTGGATGGACACGGCCTCACCGATCTCGTTGCCGACACCTCGGAGGCTCGACGCATGAGCGAGGTGGCCGGGTGAGACCCAGCGAAGCGGTCGCCCACGCTGATCGAGAATCAAGGCCCACTTCCACTTGCGCGCTGCCAGTGCGGTTCTCAAATCGTCGACCGAATCTGTTTCGCGCGCGGTGAGGCATTGCTTGAGCTTGATCTGACGCACCCGGGTCAATGTCAACTGCTTGAGTGATGCGTCGGCGCCGACGAAACCCGCGACCATGTCGTTGGCGGGATTGGCGAGAATAGCTTCGGGGGTGTCGTACTGCATAATGCTGGACTGGTTTCCCAGCACGGCAATTCGATCACCGAGCTTGACTGCCTCGTTGAAATCGTGGGTGACGAAGACGATGGTCTTACCCAACTCCGACTGCAGACGCATCAGTTCGTCCTGGAGCAGGCCGCGGGTGATGGGGTCGACCGCACCGAAAGGCTCGTCCATCAACAGAACCGGGGGATCGGCAGCGAGTGCTCGCGCCACGCCTACACGCTGTTGCTGGCCGCCGGAAAGCTGGCGCGGGTACCGGTCGCGATAGGTGTCCGGATCGAGACCGACGAGGTCGAGCATCTCGTCGGTCCGTGCCGCGATGCGTTTCTTGTCCCAACCGATGAGGCCGGGCACCGTCGCGACGTTCTTCGCAATGGTGAAGTGCGGGAACAAACCTGCCTGCTGAATCGAGTATCCGATGCCGCGGCGAAGCTTGTCCGGGTCGATGGACAGCGCGTCTTTGCCGTCGATGGTGATCTTGCCCGAGGTGGGTTCGATCAGACGGTTGATCATGCGCATCGTCGTCGTCTTGCCACAGCCCGAAGGTCCGACGAACACCACGATCTCACCGGCCGGAACAGTCAGTGAAACATTGTCCACCGCTGCTGCTTTCTGGCCCGGGTAACGCTTGGTCACGGATTCGAGAACGATCTCGACTCCGGATACCTTCTGGTCTGCGGATACGTCGGACGGAATGGTTTCGGTCATTGCAGCCCCTTCGAAGTAGTGAGACGGCCGATGACGACGTAGATTCCGTCGAGGATCAGGGCCAGAATGACGATGAGTACGGTGCCGACCAGCGCTTGCGGAACAGCATTGGGGCTACCGACCCGCGAGAGCCCGGAGAAGATCAGGTTTCCCAGACCGGGGCCCTTGGCGTACGCCGCGATGGCGAGGATGCCCATGAGCATCTGCGTACTGACCCGCATACCGGTGAGTATCGACGGCCACGCAATCGGCAGTTCGATTCGACTGAGTACGTGAAGGCGATTCATCCCCACACCGCGTGCTGCGTCCGTGATCGCCGGATTGACCGCGTCCAGGCCGATGATCGTGTTCCGAATGATCGGGAGCAGGGCATACAAGATCAATGCAGTGATCGTGGGGGCGACGCCGAGACCGAGTATCGGAATGAGCAGTCCGAGAAGGGCGAACGAAGGAACCGTCAGGATCGTGCTGGCCAAAGCTGTTGCCACGGACGAACCGACCGGGCTTCTGTAGACGAGAATTCCGATGATCACGGCGGCAATCGTCGCGATGATCACGGACTGGATAACTGCTGAAACATGTAGGTACGAGTCGGTCATCAATTGTTGTCGTCGTGCAACGACAAAATCCCATAGCGCGCCCATATTTCCGAACCCACTTTCTTCGGACTTCTGCTCGCAAGAACGTCTTCCCTCGACACCGACCGGCGCACAAGGGCTTTCCCCGCAGCCGTCGTCGGCCAAGGGGTTTGTCTCGACTGTCGTCCAAAAACTCGGATACTGCAACTAATTCCGATTGCAGCGTGTCGGATGTTGTTCTGGACGTGAGATTTTGCGAGACGCGGGTATGTACCCGCTGCGTGAGACGTTGAAACGTCCTGGAGACGACAAAGCGGGAGAGCTCCGAAGAACTCTCCCGCATTGCTTCATTTGTCCGAATTGGCCTCAGGCCCAGGTGAGCGCATCCTCATTTGAGAGTCGCGGCAGACGATCGAACCACGGGTTCTCGCCGGGATGGCCGATGTTGACCACCAGGATGGTCTTGAAGCGTCCGTCGGCGAAGAACTCGCCGTCGATGCCGTCGGCGTCGAACCCGGCCATCGGGCCGGCGACCAAACCCTGGGCCCGTATCGCGAGGATGAGGTAGCCGGCCTGCAGTGCGGCGTTGAACTTACTGCTCGATGTGGCGGCAGCGTCGTCGGACTCGAAGTAGTCCTTCATCTCCGGACGGATGGGGAACAGCGCCGGGATGTGCTCGTAGAACTTGGTGTCGACGGCAAGAACGGCAACGGCGGGAGCGGCCTCGGTCTTGGCCTTGTTGCCGTCTGCCATGTGCTCGATGAGGCGCGCTTTGCCTTCCTCGGTACGGACGAACAGCACTCGCAACGGATTGGTGTTTGCCGCCGTCGGTGCCCACTTCGCGAGCTCCCAGATTGCGGTGAGCTCGTCGTCGGTCACAGGTTCGTTCGAGAAGGAGTTGGCGGTGCGAGCCTCGGTGAAGAGGAGTTCGCGGCCAGCTTGGTCGAGTTGCTGGTCGGTGAATGGGGTGGCTGCGTCGAGAGACATCAGGGGGCTTCCGTTCGGTGGTAGCTCCACCGAACTTTGCCCGGTAAAGCTAGTTGCTAGTAAAAAAATAGTACCTACGGATACGTTAGCACTATGACTAGGATGGTGGGGTGGCAAGCAAGAGCGAAGCGGAGCACGAGCCCCGCGCATGTGACGGGGCGTTGGCCCGTGCGTTCGGCTTCCTGGGCAAACGATGGAACGGCGTCATTCTCGGCACGCTGCTGAACGGGCCGGCGGGATTCTCCGAACTCAAGCGAGCGGTCGGCGGGATCAGCGATTCGGTGCTCTCGGAACGCCTGACGGAGCTGGCCGGGGCAGGCCTGGTTACGAGGACCGTCGACGCAGGTCCGCCCATCGCCGTGGAGTACGAACTGACGGCCTCGGGGCAGGCGCTGCTTCCCGCTCTCAGTGAACTGACAACCTGGGCCGCCGAAAATCTGCCGCCCGAGAGTTGCCCGAACTGACCTATTGCGTGTGAACAGTCTTGTGAGATTCGTACCAGGTGTCACCTGCCGGTTCTCCCGCCAAGTTCCAACTCCACGAGACTGTCGGCGTGATGCGTGAATAGATTCCGGGGCCGACCATTCCTACCCTCTCGATCGGCTGTTCAGCGATCCCGTAGATCCTGATCCCGCGCGCGACAAACGGCTCGAATGACGGCATGTCGTCCATGACGAGGGCGACTTCGAGTTGCCCCGAACCGATATTGCGGAACTTCTTGGTGTTCAGGACGGCTTCGCCTACCCCGCCGATCCACAAATGGACCCCGTCGTACTCGAAAGCCAACGGCACGACATCGGGTTGACCGTCCGGTGAGACGGTGGCCACGCGTGCCAGTGGCTGCGACTGCAGGTAGGCGATTTCTTCGTCCGTGAATGACATCTATTTCTCCTTCCGCGCGACGAAACATGTACGCAACGTAGATGCAACGTATCCAAAACTAGTGTTTTGGATCACACAGTGTTCGTGGGGTCGAGAGGCATTTGGTCACGAATCTGTGGGCAGAACGGGTCCTGTTCGCTACCGGTGGTGGACGAGGACAAGGTTCCGCGGGTTGAGCACACAGCCCGCGGAACCGCCCCCATCAGGGCACCGGCTGACAGGAGTCCAGGTGTCCGTAGTTGCGGAAGTCTCTGCGATCGATTTCGCGGAAACTGAATTCGAATGGGCGCAGAGATCGGCGCTGATTCGTGAAGTCGGCCCACTCGTTCCGGGTCCCCCATCACTGGCGATGTGTCTGAGCGAGCCGACGCGCGGACTGGTCGACATCGCTTCACTGCTTCTCGCGGCCCCTTGGTTGCTTCGATCACCGCGTGGAGACGGGCACCCAGTCCTCGTTCTCCCCGGACTGCTGACATCGGACGTGTCGACTCTTGCCTTGAGGGCGTACCTGAGTTTCCTCGGATACCGCGTCCACGGCTGGAATCTGGGCGTCAACACCGGCCCGACGGCGATGGTGGTCGACGGATTGCCCGCCGCATTGGCCCAGGTGGCGGATCGGTACGAGCAGAAGGTGTCGGTCATCGGCTGGAGCTTGGGCGGTATCTACGCTCGTAAGTTGGCGAGGGACGTGCCGGATTCGGTGCGACAGGTGGTGACACTCGGAAGTCCTTTCGCTCTCACCAGTCTGGAGCAGACGAGAGTCGGATCGCTCTACGCTCGTTTGTCCGGGAAGCACGCCATACTGCCTCCGGTCGACGGCATCGAATCCGAACAGGGGCCGCCCATTTCGGTTCCTGCCACGTCGGTCTACTCCAGACACGACGGTATCGTTCCGTGGCAAGCATGTTGTGAAACCACGTCCGGACAATCGGAAAGCGTTGCGGTGCAAGGCAGTCACATGGGATTGACCCACAACCCGTCGGCGTTGTGGACGGTCGCCGACCGTCTGGCGCAGGACGTCGACAACTGGCAACCTTTTGCGGCACCGAAACGACTTCGGCGGCTGTTCCCGCGCTGAAGTCTGGGGCCGATGTGTGGGGGAGAACCCTGAGTGCGACGCGGGGACAGACTGGTACCTGGGTATGTATTGCGGCCGGAAAAGATGGGTCCATGGCCTGATGCGCGTGAGTGCCCCGCCGGCGGATAGTGGAGATCGACGCGGATAGTCCGCGAGATCTACTGAAGGGGCACCGAACATGACTTCGCCGATGAAGACCCGCAAACTCACTCGAGCGCGCTCAGGTGCAATGTTCGGCGGGGTCTGCGCCGGGATCGCACGATACTTCGGGTGGAAGTCGTCGACCGTCCGCCTGCTGTTCGTGCTCTCCTGTCTGCTGCCCGGCCCGCAGTTTCTGATCTACATCGTCATGTGGATTTTCATTCCTCGTGAGGAAATCTGATCGAACCGCTCAACGACGGCGGTCTTTCAGGCACTGTTTGGCCTCGTGCAGTTCTTCGGCACTGAGCGGGGGGAGGGGGAGCGGGTCACGGTGCAAGCCCTCGGTGCGTAGTCCGTCGAGCATCACCGAAAGGTACCGGCGCCACACAGTCGGGTTGACGGGCTGCGCAAATTCGGTGACGGCGCCCACCATGAAGATGAGGCCGAAAAGGTCGGTGACGACGGCGTCGGGGCGCAGCATCCCGGCGTCCTGGGCCCGGTAGAAGATCCTCTCGACCGACGGTTCGACGATGGACCGCTGGCATGCCAACTGCTCGCAACCCTCGTCGGTTCCGTTCATGACGTCTTTGAGTCCACGGTTGACCGACATACGGCTGCAGGCGAATTCGGCAAACGTGACAAGCCCGTCCCACGGATCCGGATTGCTCAGTGATGCCTCGGCGGCCGCCGCCATGTCGGCGAAGTTCTGCTGGAAGACTCCGTCGATCAGTTCTTCCTTGCTTGCGAACCGTCGATAGACGGTTCCGACGCCGACACCCGCGCGTCGGGCGACGTCGTCGAGTGTGACGTCGATCCCTTCTTCGGCGAACAATTCACGTGCGGCATCGATGATCAACTGCCGATTACGTGCAGCATCAGCGCGAAGCGGGCGCCCCATTGCGGTACTCATGTCCCCACTCTACCCGTCAAGTGGAGACAGCTTCTCCGTTTTGGTGTAGCGTTTTTGCTAACCGGAGAAGCCATCTCCGCATAGGTGGGGCGAGGGACTATGTCAGACATTGCTGAACGGACTGAATTCGAGCAGTCCTCAGCGCCTTCAGGGGACAACCACGCAAAGCGGTGGCTGGTTCTCGCGGTACTGGGAATTGCGCAGCTGATGGTGGTCTTGGATGCCACCATCGTCAACATCGCGCTGCCGGCTGCGCAGCGCTCTCTGGAGTTCGGTGATTCCGACCGCCAGTGGATCATCACGGCATACGCATTGGCGTTCGGCAGCTTGCTGCTACTCGGCGGTCGACTGAGCGACTTGTTCGGGCGCAGGCGAACTTTCATCGTCGGCCTGATCGGCTTCGCGGTCGCCTCCGCTATCGGTGGCGCAGCCGTCAACTTCGAAATGCTTGTTGCCGCTCGTGCGGGCCAGGGCGTCTTCGGTGCACTCCTTGCTCCGGCAGCGCTGTCTCTGCTGTCCGTGACCTTCACGGATCCGGGTGAGCGCGCAAAGGCTTTCGGTATCTTCGGTGCCGTTGCCGGCGGTGGCGGCGCTATCGGACTGTTGCTCGGCGGAGCGCTCACCGAGTGGGTCGACTGGCGCTGGTGCCTCTTCGTGAACCTCTTCTTCGCGGCAATCGCATTGGTCGGAGCAGTCCTGTTGCTCGCGCCGCACACCAGTGACTCGCGGCCCAAGCTCGACATCCCGGGAACGATCCTGGTGTCGATCAGCTTGTTCAGCATCGTCTTCGGTTTCTCGAAGGCCGAATCGGACGGCTGGAGTGCAACTCCTACCATCTCGTGGCTTGTTGCCGGCGTTGTATTCATGGCGGCATTCATCTACTGGCAGACCAAGTCCGAGCATCCGCTCCTGCCGTTGCGGGTGGTCCTCGACCGTATCCGGGCGGGCTCGTACCTGGCGATCTTCCTTTCCGGCGCAGGTATGTTCGCAGTCTTCCTGTTCCTGACGTACTACATGCAGCTGATCCTCGGGTACAGCCCGATCATGACCGGCCTCGCATTCATGCCGATGGTGTTCGGAATCGTGACGGCGGCAACGCTTTCGACAGCGGTCTTGCTCCCTCGCGTTGGTCCGCGAGTGCTGATCGTGAGCGGAATGGTCATCGCGGCGATCGGAATGACGCTGCTGGCCCAGATTTCCGTGGACAGCACCTATGCCGTCCACATCCTCCCGGGCCTCGTGGTCACCGGACTCGGTATGGGCAGCATCTTCGCGCCGTCCATGCAGGGCGCAACCTCCGGCGTGCATCACGAAGATGCGGGCGTCGCATCTGCCACCGTCAATACGATGCAGCAGGTGGGCGGCTCGATCGGTACCGCGTTGCTCAGCACGATTGCGGCTTCGGCTTCCACCAACTACCTGGTGGGCCGCGAGATGAATCCGCTCACTCAGGCACAGGCTGCCGTCGAGAGCTACACCACGACGTTCTATTGGGCAGCAGGTATTTTCGCGGTCGGAGCGGTCTTGACCGGACTGGTTCTGCGGAGTGGACTGCTTCCCGATTCGCCTGAAGGTGAGCCGGTAATCGCCCACTGACAGCAAATTTCGGGGTCGACGCCATTGCGGCGTCGACCCCGAAATCGAGTCAGCAGTTCTTATCGGGCGATGCCTGAAACCGATGAAGGACGTGATCGAGTTGTTCGGACGACAGCGCCGGGACGGGCAGTTCTCGATGGCCGGTGCGGGACGCGCAGAGTCCGTCGATCATGAACCCGAGGGCGCGGCGGTAAGCCTGAGGGGCCTCGTCGCCGCCGAACTTCTGGGCCATCTTGACGACCTGCATGAGAAGCGGAATGTCGTTGACTTCGAAGTCGCTCCGCAGGGTGCCCTGTTCCTTGGCACGATTGACGAGTGCCGCGGTGTGCTGAGCGATCCCGGCGCGCGCGCGAGCGAAGGTGTCGGACGCGAAGCGCCCGTCCATCAGGAGATCACCGAATCCGCGGTTGTCCGCCATGCGCAGGGAGATCACGTCGAGGAAGTAGACAAGGCCTTCCCAGGCGTCGGGCATCTCGCGGGCGGTGGCGGCGATCGTTTCGATCTCGGAGCACCGTGTGTCGAACAGGGCCTGGATCAGCTCGTCCTTGCTGGCGAACCGCCGATAGACAGTGCCGACGCCGACGCCCGCGTGTTTCGCCACATCGGCAAGAGTGGCGTCCAGTCCTTGGGCCGCGAACACCTCGCGGGCGGAGTTGAGAATCCGCTCGAGGTTGGCCTTGGCGTCGGACCGAAGGCGCGGCTGTGAGCAGTCGGCCGAGGTCCCCGCACGAGAAGCGTCGGGGTGGGTTGTCGGCATCCTCACAGTCTACGGCACTAAGCGGAATGATCGATTCCGTTAGTGCTATATTGCTAAGCGGAACGTGTGGTTCCGATTGTCCGTACGAGAGAAGCCGATATGAGCACGTCTGACATCTGGGTCGGGAGCAATCCGATCTCGATGGTGGGTACGCGGAGCGCGGGTTTTGCGGCTACGAGGCTTCGCGCTCTTGCCGGAGACGGTGCCTTTGCCCAGCTCGTTCGTTTTGCTCTCGTCGGCGGAGCCAGCAACATTCTCTACTTCGCCGCTTTTCTGGCCCTGCGCGGTGACGGAGCGCTGGTCGCCAATGCTGTAGGTGCAGTCTTGAGCACCATTCTTGCGAACGAGCTGCATCGCCGGCTCACCTTCCACGCCGCGGATCGCGTCAACTGGTTCACTGCTCAGTGGGAAGGTGGCGGGCTCGCCCTGGTCGGTTTGATCGCCAGTTCTGCTGCCATCAGTGCGCTCGGATTCCTGTTGCCCGGTGCTGACGGGCTCCTTCAAGCGGGCCTTGTGATCGCAGTGAGCGGAATTGTCGGCGGTCTGCGGTTTGTCGCCCTTCGCGGTTGGGTTTTCTGAGCGGTTCGCGGGTTCGGATCGCGGGTTCGGATCACATTGGCTCGTAGGGAACACTGTGACCCATGAGCCTTTCGATAGCCGACTCCGGCGTCCGTTTGGCCGTGCTCTGTATTGTCATGGCGCTCGTGGCCACACTCGTCTACCGATTCGCTCGCCTCGGTAGCATTCGGATAGTTCCCGGCGCGCTCGCACGCGGCGCCCTTCAATTGGCTGCTGTTTCGTTGATCCTTGCCGCGGCATTGGCTCACATCTGGTCAGCACTCCTCGTGCTCGTCGGCATGTTCGCTGCGGCGTCGTTCACCGCTGCACGACGCTCCGGCGCAGGAACTTCCGGCGGGTGGCTGACCGTCGCGTTGGCATCGGGAATCGGTGTGGTGTTGCCACTCATGCTGCTGTCCGGAGTGGTTCCGGTCGAAGGCGTCGCTCTTGTCCCGATCGGCGGAATTGTCTTGGGCGGCGCCATGACAGCGACGTCGATGGCAGCCAAACGCGGACTCGACGCCGTCGACGATCGTTTCGGGGAAGTGGAAGCCGCACTGAGCCTGGGTTTCTCGCAACGCGATGCGCGGTGGGAAGTCGCCCGTACCGCCGCGTCCGACGCCCTGTTGCCCGGAGTCGACCAGACCCGCACCGTCGGCCTCGTGACTTTGCCCGGCGCTTTTGTCGGCGTTCTGCTTGCGACGGGGTCGGCTGTTCAGGCCGGTGCAGTACAGATTCTTGTCCTGGCTGGGCTGTTGTTGGCGCAAACCTGCGCTGTAGCTGTGGCTTTGGAACTCGTTGCGCGAGGTTTCGTATTTCGGGGAAAGGCTGTCAGGCCTGCGCGAGTTCGTTGATCTTGTCGCTGCGCAGGACACGGTCGGGAAGATCGGGAGTGTTAGCCGCGAGGGTGATCATCGCCTTGCCGATGTTCTCGCTGGTGGTAACGCCGTTGGGCCACACCTTGCGCAGGAGTGGGTAGAGAGGCACGGAAACCTGATAGAAGAGCTTGTACCACCACGTTTTCGACGGCGATCCCGGGCGCGGACGGATGAACCCCGGCCTGAGGATGTAGGCCGTGAGGGGGACTGTGAGTAGCGCGTTCTCGGTTGCGCCGCGTACTCGCTTCCACATGGTCTTGCTGGTTTCGGTGGAGTCGGCGCTTTCACCGGACACGTAGACGAAGACCATCTGCGGGTTCAAGCGCGACAGCGTTGTGGCGGCGGCAAGCGTGATGTCACGCGTGATGTGGGTGTAGTCGGCTTCGTTCATTCCTGCGGAGGACACACCGAGGCAGAAGAAGCAGGCGTCGGCACCGATCAGATCTGCTTCGATTGCCGAGTAGTCCAGTAGGTCGCGGTGAACGATGTCGACGATCTTCGGGGCAGTTGAACCGCACGAATTGCGGCCGACGGTGACGACGGTGTCGATTCGTGGATCGTCCAGGCACTCGAGCAAGACGCTGTTGCCGACCATCCCCGTTGCCCCGAAAACGATGACCTTCATTGTGACCCCCGCCGGTATTGGTTCTGCTTTCTGTGATGCGCACACTACGGAACAGTCTGAGAATCGACCGACAGCGACCACCAACTGAACGCTTGACCTGCATTTATGAGTCCATTTTGACCCGACTTGTGACTAAAGTCCCTACAAACCGGCTGGACGGTTGGCTGAAAATAGTTTTATGGACGAAGGAGTTGATGAAATACACGTTCTCGGATCGGAGTCCGCCGGTCGGATGATCGAGGCGTCGACGATCATCGTCCTGGGTGCACTCTGTGCCGTCGTCGCAGGTTCGGGCGTGTTTTTTGTTCTCGGATCGATTGGTGGATTTGCTCGACTGCTCTACTTGGTCATGCGGGCGCCGATCAACTCTTGCTCGGTACCAGTTTCGAACTTCGAACTGGCGCCTTCGAGAACGTCATGTGGTCGTTGATGCTCCCGAACGTCGAGTGAAGACGATCGAGGATGTAGTTCTGACGCATGTTCCAGGGTGACTTCGATCCCTGCTTCGGGAACTGTTCAACCGCGCGCATGACGTACCCGGACGCCAGATCCAGGATCGGACGCTGGTCCATGTCTTCGGTCGCGTGCGGCACACACTTCGCATAGCCGCGCTTGTCCATCTCGGTCAGTAGTCGGCACACGTACATCGACGTGAGATCGGCTCGCAGAGTCCACGAGGCATTGGTGTATCCGACGCACATCGCGAAGTTCGGTACGTCGCTGATCATCATCCCCTTGTAGACGTAACGATCACCGAGGGTGACGGGTTCACCGTCCACTTCGATCGACATCCCGCCGCATGCTTCCATCTTCAATCCTGTTGCAGTGACGATGATGTCGGCTTCGAGTTCGCGTCCTGATGCGAGCCGAATCCCGGTCTCGGTGAAGGTGTCGATGTGATCGGTCTCGATCGAAGCCTTGCCGGATCGGAGGGCTTTGAACAAATCGCCATCCGGTACGACGCACAAGCGCTGGTCCCAGGGATCGTAGGTGGGTGTGAAGTGGGGATCGAGTGGGATCTCTTCCGGGAGTTGACGACTGATCGCGAGGTTCAGCAGCCTCTTTGCGCGCGCCGGACTGCGTCGGCACAGTTGGTAGAAACTGAGGTTCACTACGACGCTCTTCCATCGAGCGATGCTGTGCGCGAGTTGATTCGGCAATACCTCACGGATGGTGTCCGACACCTTGTCGCTGGACGGCAGCGCCAGAATGTAGGTCGGCGATCGCTGGAGCATCGTGACGTGGCTTGCGTCCCGCGACATCGTGGGGACCAAAGTGACTGCGGTGGCGCCGCTTCCGATCACGACGACCTTCTTGTCGGAGTAATCGAGTTCTTCGGGCCAGAACTGCGGGTGCACCACCTCGCCGGCAAACGATTCGCGTCCGGGAAAGTCGGGGGTGTATCCGCCGTCGTAACTGTAGTAACCGCTGCAGAGATACAGGAAGTTGCAGGTCAGCGTTTCGTCTTCGTCGTCGGTCGTCACGGTGACTGTCCACGTCGAGTCCGCTGACGACCAGGATGCTGCCGTCACCTTCCGGTTGTACCGAATCTTCTTGTCGATCCCGTTTTCGCGAGCTGTATCGCGCACGTACCGGAGGATCGAATCACCGTCGGCAATTGCTTTGGCATCTGTCCACGGGCGAAACGGGTAGCCGAGCGTGAACATGTCGGAATCCGAACGGATACCGGGGTATTTGAAGAGGTCCCAGGTTCCGCCACTGTTCGCGCGGGCCTCGAGGATCGCGTACGACTTTCCGGGCAGTTCGGTCTGGAGTCGATACGCAGCACCGATGCCGGACAAGCCGGCGCCGACGATCAGGACATCGAGGTGTTCGGTGCTCATCAGTTCGGACTCCGTATCGATCGCGTGGTCACCCACAGAGTAGGTGTTCGTTCACCACACTACTGAACGATGCTCAGTAAGGCGAGGATGTCCACGTGATCGTCGGCGGCCGGATCGCCGCACACAGTGGTTTACCTGCGGCGTCGGTGAGTCCGAGTTCTCCGTGGAGCACGTCGGAACGGTCGGCCTCGTCAATGATGTGCTCGGGGACCGCGTCGAGCATCAGCTTTGCGCGCCGGAACATCTCGAACGTCTGGTCCTCGGATAACGTCACCCAGGACAGGTAGATGAAGCGTCCGCGCGGTGGGCCCTGGATGTACGGTCCGAGAATGTCCCAGGCATTGGGCTTTCTGTCGAGGTTCGCTGCCAATTCCCACCGCACTGTTTCGGTGTCTCCCGGTACGAGGTCGAGGATTTCGTGGGGCTTGCCCCGGCGCTGGACGCCGACGTGGATGTTGCTCCGTCCTTCGAAGGTTGCGGTTTCGGAACAATCCCGTCCGGGCAGGCTGTGACCGGTGATGATGATCTGCATATCGACATCATGCTCTGCACGGGTCGGGAGGGGTTGGCGTGGTGAGGCGTTCGGGTGGAACCTTTGTTGCGGCCGCGGTGGCGAGCATTGTGTTGTCGAGTCTTGTGGTGGTGTCAGGGGTTGCCGTGGCGACAGCGGACGAACCGGAAGTCGCGGGTGCGTTGGAATCGCACGAACTGCTCTCGGCTGCAGCCCTTCCGGTCGGTACCGGTGCAGCGGAGCGAGTTGTCTATCGGACCCTGCGAACTGCCGACAGGTGGGGAGAGTCGTCCGGGTCGGTGTTTCTACCGGAAGGTGCGCCACCGATCGGCGGCTGGCCCGTCATCTCCTACGCCCACGGAACTCTGGGCAGCGCCGATCAGTGTGCGCCGTCGTCAACCGGATTCGGTCCAGGGGAGATCGAACCGATCGAACGCTGGTTGGACCAGGGATATGCAGTTGTCGCTACCGACTACTCGGGTCTGGGCACCGACGGGGTATTGGCGTATCTCGACGGGCATGCCGCCGGCGCGAATGCCGTCGACATCGTGCGGGCCGCACACGAGTTGTACGGGAACGTGCTGAGCTCGCGGTGGATGGTCGCAGGTCTGTCCGAAGGTGGTCACGCGACATACTTCGCAGGACACGAGGCCACCTCTCGTGCACCGGAATTGGATTTCCGCGGCTCTATTGTTGTTGCAGGCCCCACACATATGGAAGGTCTGTTTCCGTTGGGTGGACCGCTGTTTCCCGACATCGGCATCACGGGATTAGTGGGGTACGCGCTGTATGTCCTGGCTGGAATCGACGATCAACGACCCGAAGAGAACATTCGTGAGGTTCTCTCGCCCCAGGGAATCGAGTGGATGGAAAAGGCGCGAACTCTGTGCGCCGGGGATCTCGGCCGACAAATTCGAACCGAGCGAATCCAGTTGAGCTCGTTGTTCTCTCGGTCGGTGTGGACGCCGCGCATGTACGACCTGTTCCGCGAGATGATGCAGGTGCCGGTCGACGGCTACGACCGTCCACTGCGCGTGGTGCAGAGCGTGTCGGACACAACGGTTCCTGTCGCCCTTACCTGGGCGCAACTGGTCGACATGCGTTCGCGGGGAACGCAGTTCGAGTATCAAGAACTCGCCGGAATCAGCCACGGTCAAACGACGGTCGCTTCGATGGACCAGACCATGGAGTTCATCGATCGATTGATGGGGTGATGTTCGGCGGTGTTGTTGTTGTTTCAGTGTGGTTGTTCAGCGCATACGTCGCGGCCCGTAATCGTGGCCACCGTTGGCGAACCACACGATTGCCGCAATCGCGTACAGGATGCAGACCAGGAGTAGTAGCCCGCCTGCGATCCACAGCGAGATTTGACCCAGTCGTTTCACTCGATCGGACGCGTACCGAGACCCGGCCACATCGCCGTCAGCCCACAGCGGATACACGTTGAAGGCGTGCGTGAAAGCGGAGAAGGAAAGCGGCCAGAAGAACAGCAGCGAGACCACTGCCCAACCCGCATTGACGGGCGGTCGAATCGGGTGCTGAGGAACGGATTGCTGGACGGTGGGTTGATCCGGGTTGGTCATGGGGGCTCCTGACATGAGGTGGCCCTTTCGACGCTACTGCGATGGAGCTGAAGAATCACTGAGCGTGCACGATCAGCCGTAATGCCAGTCGCGATCCATCCGTCGGAAGTACGGAAAGAGTGTGGCCTCCTCGAAATCGAGGTGCGACTGCATATGGTCCGCCAATTCGGAGATTGCGGCGTGTGCCCGATTGACCGTGGAGGATTCGGTGCTCAGTGCGAGCGACGCACGCTTGGCTTCCGACACGATCTCCCCGACAAGCTTGTGTTCTGCCTGCAGTCGTTCGACCGCAGGGGCCAACTCGGGAAAGTTCCTGGTCATTACCGGGAACATTCGTTGATCTTCGATGGTGTGGTGCAGAGTCAGCGTGTTGCAGTAGAAGTCGCAGTTGACCCGTAGTTGCCAGACGAAATCCGCGATCGTCAGATTGTCGATCATCTCGGGTATCCGAGTCAGATCGGCGGTTTCGTCCGACAACAGTTGCAGGGCATTCTCGAGTACCTCGATATCGGCTCGCAGAGGTTCGTGAACCTGACGTAGCTGTTCGATCATCCTCAGACCGGCAACTGTTGCCGTATTGTGCGAATGAGGGGTGTTCACGTCAGCGCAACTCGATCCCGCTCCGCGAGCATCCTCGCTACCGGCAGGACGTCCTTTGCTGCCATCTCGATACGCTCGAATACCTCGGGGTTGAGGATAGTCGTTCCGTCGAAATCACCTGAGCTGAGATAGATCCCGACAGGAGCTGTGAGCGCTTGAAAGAAGGCAAACAAGGGCCGCAGGGCATGATCCAACACGAGAGCATGGCGTTCGCTGCCACCTGTCGCGGCAAGTATCACCGGAGTGTTGGCGAGTGCGTACTGGTCGACGAGATCGAAGAAGTGCTTGAACATTCCCGTGTACGAGCCGCGGAAAACCGGTGACGCGGCGATGACGATATCCGCGGACTCGACTGCAGCCAGCGCTTCGGCGGTCACTGAGTCGACGTGATCGCGATCCAGAGCTGTCGCGAGCCCGGGAATCAGATCCACGATCTCGATGACCTGTGCGTCGATCTGCTCGAAGTCACTGGAGGTTTCGACGATCAGATCGACGAGTGCGCGAGTCTTGGAAGGCTTCTGGAGGTTGCCGACAACGGCGACAACTTTGAGTGGTGTGCTCACTGAAGTTCCTATTTCTCAGATGATTTCAACGATTCGATTTCCTTGCGCACCACGGGGGCTACTTCTGTGCCGAGGATCTCGATCGCACGCAGCATGTCCTTCTGTGGCACGTTGCCGAACCCCATCTGGATCATGATGCGGTCATGATGGAACAGTTCGTACTGCGCCATCGTCTTGTCGATGATTTCCTGCGGGCCGCCGAGGAAGAACGCACCCGCGGTGGTTGCCTGCGCTTCATATGCCCTGCGCGGCATGGGAACTCCGTTTCCGCGCTGATGATGATTCTGCATCCACCCGGCCTGGAAGTACGGGTACGACGTGTCGAGTGCTGTTTGCTTCGAGGTATCGACAAATCCTGGCGAAGCAATCGAGACAGCCAGTTTCTTCGGATCGTGTCCGAACTCCGCTGCAGCCCTGCGGTATAGATCGACGAACGGTTCGAACTGTTGGTAACTTCCACCGATGATGGCCAGTGAGAGGGGCAGGCCCAGTTTCGCGGCACGGACGACAGAGGCCGGAGTACCTCCGACTGCGATCCACACCGGAATCTGACGGTCCGGGCGGGGCGTCACGTCACCGTCGATCAGTGGTGGGCGAAGTTGTCCTTCCCAGTTGATCGGGTTCTCGTCGCGCAGCTTCAGTAGTAGATCAAGCTTTTCGGCGAAGAGTTCGTTGTACTGGGACAAGTCGTACCCGAAGAGCGGAAATGACTCCGTGTACGAACCTCGGCCGGCAATGATCTCGGCACGGCCTTCGGAAAGCAGGTCGACTGTCGCGAACTGTTGGAACACACGTACGGGATCGTCGGAACTGAGTACGGTTACGGCGCTGGACAGCTTGATGTTGTCGGTAGCCTGAGCCATTGCCGCGAGCACAACTGCAGGGGCTGAGACTGCGAAGTCGGTGCGATGGTGCTCGCCGACGCCGAAGACATCGAGTCCAACCTGATCGGCAACGGTTGCCTGCTCCACCAAATGACGAAGGTGGACACCGGGATTCATCATCGCGCCGGTAGTGGGATCTGGGGTGAGTTCACCGAAATGGTAGACGCCCAATTCGAAAGCCATATTGTTTCTCGCTATCTGTTCGTGGGGGTGATGGAAAGTTGTTCTACGTGCGCATCGCATGCGCCGCCTTGATTCGTGTGATGTGTGGCAAGTCGGGAGAAGAAGCGTTCGAGTACCGGAAGCTCCTCGGTTTCAATGAGATCGGAGAAGTATTCGGCGATCCCTCGCGTGTGTATGGCGGACGCTTTTCGAAGCGTCTTCTTGCCCGCAGGCGTCATCGATACCGTCACGACGCGTCGATCGTTGTCCGGTCTAACGCGCTCCACTAATCCGGCCTCGACCAATCGATCGACGACGCGCGTCACGCCACTGGTGGTGACCAGGACCAGTTCGGCCAGATCGCCCATTCGGATCGTATTTCCCGGAGCTTCGTGCAGTCGGAGCAGAACGTCGTACTGGCCAAGGGTGAGTCCGGTGGTGGTTCGAAGGTCCGCCTCCATCTTGCCGAGGATGACGCTGTGGGAGACGACGAGGTCGCGCCACACACGACCACGTACGTGTTCATCAGTTGTCATCGGTGACCCCCTCCATTTATTTGCGACCGCAAGTATTGCTTACTCAAATAATACGCGTGCGACGGTCGAACTATTCCCTGCTCTTATTTGCGCTGGTAGCAAGGGATTGACTCGAACGCGTGTTCGAGTATGATTTGAGGAGGGGATCGGGGGATTCAATGAGCGTCTTGTTGTCGGATGTGGTTTCGGGTTCTGCGGTGGGGTTACGCGGACGCCTGTGGCAGTTGTCTGCCGCGGAGTTGCGTGAGGCCGCGGTGTCGGCCAGTGCGGAGATTCTGCGGCTGGAAGCCGTGCGGGTGGCGGTGGTGGACGAACTGTCGATGCGCCCGGATGATGAGGTGATCGCGTCCCGCGGGGTGGGGGCGTGGTTGGCGGCGAACACGATGCTGCAGGTTCGGGACGGGAAGAAGATCGCCGCCCTTGGTGCGGCGCTGCGGCCGTTTCCGGCGGTAGCGGCTCGGTTCGATGTTGGGGATTGCTCGTTCGATCATGCCGTCTTGATCGTGACGTTCTGTGAATCCCCGCCGAAGGGGATGCCGGAGGAAGCACTCCCTCGCTGCATCGACTTGTTGCTCGCAGCTGCGTCGGGTGTGGAGGCGACGACAACGAAGGTGCGGCACGTCATCGCGACCTTGGAGCGGGTGTTCGAGTCCGATGAGATTCCACCTGCCGAAGATGTCGACCAGAACGAGCTTCGGATCGCCTCGACACTTAATGGTCGGGTGGTGGTGCGGGGTGATTTCGACGCTCTCACCGGCGAAATGCTGTTATCGGCGTTGTCGAATCTGACGATGCCGACCCCGGCGCCGGACGGAACCCCCGACGCTCGGTCGGCGGCGAAGCGGACGGCGGACGGGTTCACCGAACTGATCCGCCGGTATCTGGACTGCGCCAAGACCGGTGCCGATGGTGGGCAGCGTCCGCATGTGAATGTGCACATCAACGCCCGTGATCTCGCCGAGCATCGGGACTGCGCCGCTACGCCTTCTGATGGTGAAGAGTCTCGGTCGGATCTTGATGTCGGGCACATGCCATGGCTCGGGCCGCTGTCGGTGTCGCAGACCAGGCTTCTGGGGTGCGATTGTTTCCTGTCGACTGTTCTACTCGACGCTCACGGCACACCGTTGGATGCGAGACCCGGAAAACGTCTGGTCACTGCCGAACAGAGAGTGGCGTTGATTGCCCGCGACAAGGGCTGCGCGTTCCCGGGGTGTTCATGCGTACCGGCGTGGACGGATGCGCACCATATTAAGCACTGGGCCAACGGCGGCCCGACAGTGATCAACAACCTGGTCCTGCTGTGCCGCTCGCACCACCGGTTGATGCACCGCAAATCCGGGTTCGTCGGAAAATGGGAAATCCGAATCGGCGTCGACAACAAACCGTGGTTCATCCCGCCAGCCTCGATCGACCCCGGGCAGCACCCCAGGCCGGCGAACACCACCTTCAAAACCTGAGAACAGTTTCTCAGGCACAACAGAACACAGCCGAGCACCGCATCGAAGGGATCCCTCCGATGCGGTGCCGAGAGGCCGTGGCGGAGTCGAATCAGCGGTTCGAGCGCTTCTGTCGGTACATCTCGGCATCAGCCGCATCCCAAGTCTCGGAGAGACTCTGGGACATCGAAAAGTCAGCCCGCCCGACCGAACAGCGCACCTCGGCTAGCCGGAAGGACTTCTCCAAACGCTCGATCAGGTAGTCGACAGCGTGTGGTTGTGTGTCGGACAAGGCGATTCCGAACTCGTCGCCGCCCAACCGCGAAACTACGGCGCCCGGGTACGCGCACGCTGCCAGGATTTCACCGGCCCGTTGGACGTACTCGTCGCCGGCGGCGTGACCGAGTTCGTCGTTGATGGTCTTCATGCCGTCGAGATCAACGATGATGATCGATCCAGGATCGGCGAATTGCCGGTATCGCGTTTGTTCGGCTTCGAGGAAGCGGTTCCATCCACGACGATTGAGAAGGCCGGTCAACGGGTCGGTCTCCGCGTCGAGTTGCGCAGTTTCGGCCAGACGAACCGACTGCGCACGCTGATAGTCGACGTCGAGAATGGTTCCGAGAAGCCGGCACAGGAGCGTGAGTAGCGCTTCGTTGTCCTCGAGAACAGAATCGCCCGGGGTCGGGTCGGCGCCACACAGCGTTCCGAAGAGGCTGCCGTCGCTGTGCAGAATCGGAATGCTCACGTAGGCGCCAATTCCTTCCCACCTGTCATCTCGGGAAAGCGCGGGCACGAGTTCTCGGTTGGACGAGACCGGTGGCGCATTTCCGCAGACGACCTCGCTGCACATGGTGTCTTGCCATGCGCGTGTCTCGCCGACTTCGATGTGAAGGGGGTTGGGTGAAACGGTCAGAAACACCTGGTTCGACCCGTCGAATCGCGTGATCGACCAGAGTGCCAACGGGAGGTGGTCGTCGAGATAAGAGACGATCGAGCGACTTGCTTGGTCGAAATTCGTCAATGGCGGAAGTATCGGCATTGAGGGAAGTGGCAACGACGGGAATGTCATCGGCGGGATGGTGCGCGCCTGACCGTGCGACATCGTTTACCTCCTGATCGACAGTCCGATTCTGTCGACCTGCAGGCTCTTGGTCCCGTGTACGACATATCTCCCTCGAACAGTCTGCCTCGAGAATCCCGACGATTGCTGAAAGTGTGCTGTGATTCTTCTGACCGCCGGGCCGGCAATCGGAAGCGGCCAGCTAATCTTCCGGTATGGAGCTGGCGCGTGGGGCGAACACAGTCATTGACGGAACTTCATTGAAAGTGGCGGTGAGCGGTAGCGCCCCGGGCACGGTGGATCTGATGGTGTTCCAGCTCGATGATCGCAACAAAGTGCGCGATGACGCGGATTTCATCTTCTTCAATCAGCCGGTCTCACCCGAAGGCGCGGTGCGCTTGGAGTCCGGCGGCGTCATCGAAATCGACATCGCAAGGGTGCCCGCTGACATTCACCAGCTGAGTGTTGCCGTGGCGTTGGATGCGGCGGCAAACGGAACCCTTTCTTCAGTCCGTGACATGGGCGTCGTGGTGGAGCAGGCCGGTTCCGTCGCGGTTGTGGCTCCGGCTTTGGGTCTGACGACAGAGAGAGCGGCGGTCCTCGTCGAGATCTATCGCCGCGGCGCGGGGTGGAAGCTGCGCAACGTGTCAGCTGGCTGGGACAGCGGATTGGCAGATCTGGTAACAGCATTCGGCGTTTCTGTCGACGAGGAACCGCAGACCCAACCTGCCGGGTCCGCTGAATCGGTAGACGGAATTCGGAGCGTGCCTGACGAGGCGAAACTCTCGATGGTGAAGCGGGAGAAACTGGACCTCCGAAAACGTGAGGTGGCCAAGGTCCTGCTGACCAAGGGTGGCAACGGAATTCGTGCGCGAGTGGTTCTGGTGATCGACAAAACAGGCAGCATGGCCAAGCAGTACCGCACCAGGGTGGTTCACCGCGTTGTCGAACGCATGGTCCCCGTTGCGATCCAACTCGATGACGACGGCAAACTCGAGCCTTACTTGTATGCAGTCAGCTTCATCAAGCTTCCCGAGATCTCCGTGCATGATGCGGAAGAGTGGTCTGACACCTACCTGCACTTACGCGGTTCGCATGGCGGTTTCAACTACGACAAGATCGGCGCCGCGAATCGTGAAGTGCCGATCATGACAGAGATACTCTCCGGCCTGACCCGTGGTTCGGCCCCTACGCTTGTCCTGTTCTTCACCGACGGCGGCTTCAGTGAGCGCAAGGAAATCACGAAACTGATGCGCGAAGCGTCTGGGCTTCCGGCCTTTTGGCAGTTCGTCGGAATCGGCAAGGCCAACTACGGAGTGCTGGAGAAGCTCGACGACCTCGACGGCAGGGTAGTCGACAATGCCGGATTCTTCGCGCTGGACGACATCGACACCGTCGACGACGCGCAGCTGTACACCCGTTTGCTGAGTGAGTTCCCGGATTGGCACAAGGCGGCTGTGGCGGCAGGCATCACGAAGCCGTGACTCAGCTGGTCGAAACCAGCTGCGGTGCATTCTCTTTCAAGAACTCGTCGATGAAAGTCCAGGTGGAATCTCGCGCGGTGGGACCGGCAACGAGACCGAGGTGACTGCCCGGTGCCTTTTCGAATCGAACTGACGGCGCTCCGGTGAGGACCGAGGTGATCGCCTCTACCGAAGCGATGGGTGCGATCACGTCAGTGGCGCCGCCGATCGCGAGAACGGGGACGTTCAGTACGGACAGCTTGATCTCACGTCCGGCAAGTGTGATGGCGTCGTTGTAAAGTCCGTTGCCGAGCATGAGTTGTTCGCAGATCTGCTGAAACGCCTTGCCGGGGTATCCAGGCATTGCCGCCATGAACTTGTCGATCGACTCCATGCGAGCCAGCATCTCGGTGTCGTGGAGGTTACGCACGATGAACCACGGCTTGAGGACTTCACGCTGCAAAGCCGTCACCTTGTAGCTCGCCTGAACGAGGGGAGCGGGTAGTCCGCCGACGAGATTGGTCGCGGACGTGAGTGGCGTGTCACCGGTGTATTTGCCGATCAGCCTCAAGGGGCTGATGGCGGGAATTTTCGTGTAGTCGATCGGTGTGCCGATCGCGGTGATCGACGCGATCGGAAGGTCGGGGTGCGCGGAGCTCGTGAGTAGAGACATGGTTCCGCCGAGACTCCACCCGATCACGGAAACGGCAGCGCCGTCATGCAGATCCGATATGGAGCGGATCGCTTCGGGGATGATGTCGTCGACCCAGGCCTCGAATCCCATTCCGCGGTCGGAGTACCGCATGGTTCCGTAGTCGAGAAGATAGGGAGTGTTGCCGCCTCCGAGTAGGTGGGCGGCGAGGCTCTGGCCTGGACGAAGGTCGTAGCAATCGGCGGAAACTGCGAGGGGCGGCACGAGAAGAACCGGGTTGCCCTTCGGTGTCCACAATGCACCGAAGCGATATAGATCGCGGTGTGGACCTTCGCTGATCAGCACGGACGGGGTGCGTTCGGCCTTCTCGACGCCGTCGCCGAACGAGAGTCCCCACGCGTTGCGCGCTGCGGTGTCCAGCGTCGGACGCCACGTCGCGATCAAGCCACTGATATCCAGCACTGGTTCCCCTCGGAGTCGAATCGGCTGACGGCCGAGACGGCCGCGCTGGGTGTATGTTACCTGCCTTCACATACATCGACGTCTGGGGTGCAGAAACCCAGCTCGGCAACGGAGCCACCGTGCCGAGCTGGGTTGATCGGTAGTAATCAAGCCGGGACGATCAAGCCCGTCGCGGCAGTGGCCGTTGCGTAGCGCTGTGCGACGTCTTCCCAGTTGATGACATTCCAGTAGGCCTTCACGTAGTCGGCCTTGACGTTCTTGTACTGCAGGTAGAACGCGTGCTCCCACATGTCGAGCATGAGCAGCGGAACGATGCCGATGCTGATGTTGCCTTGCTGATCGGTGAGCTGCTCGATGACCAGTCGCTTCCCGATCGTGTCGTAGGCGAGCACCGCCCAGCCGGATCCCTGCAAAGTGGTTGCTACAGCGGAGAAGTGGTTGACGAATGCGTCGAAGGAGCCGAAGTGCTCGTCGATCGCAGCCGCCAACTCGCCCTCCGGCCGCTCACCGCCGTTGGGGGAGAGGTTCTTCCAGAAGATGGAGTGATTGGTGTGTCCGCCGAGGTGAAAGGCGAGGTTCTTGCTGAGTAGCGGTGCCTTCGCGGTAATCGTGCCGTTTTCACGGGCAGCAGCCAACTGCTCGATTGCGCTGTTGGCGCCCGCCACGTAGGTGGCGTGGTGCTTGCTGTGGTGCAGTTCCATGATCTCGCCGGAGATATGGGGCTCGAGAGCGGCGTAGTCGTAATCCAGCTCGGGGAGAACGTATTCAGTCATGTGACGTGCCTTCCTTTGAGGAGATGTTGTGAGGGGACAGGTTTCTGTAGGTTCGATCGTGATAGACCAGTGGCTCCGAAACCTGCTGCGGATCGATGACGTCGACTACGCGCGCGGTGACAATCACTGCGGAGCCACACGTTGTGGCATTCAAGGGAACTGCGCGCAGGGCATGGCCCGTCTCATGCAGGAACGGTTCACCGGTCGGCAGCAACGACCAAGGCATGTCGTCCCCGAAGCGCACGGCGCCGCGGGTCGCGAACGTGGCAGCCAGTCGTTCGTTTGCCGAATTTGCCAGGTGAACAACAAAACTGCGGGCGCAAGCAATGACTCTGGCAGAACCTCGCAACGACTGCAGCGAGAACGCCAGAACTGCTGGATCGGCGCTGATCGAGATCAACGACGACGACGTGATGCCGGCCGGGCCGTCGTCGCCCGTTGCCGTGATGATCGAGACGCCGGCGGGATGGTTCCGGAACGCCTCGACGAAGGAGCTCCGGATGGACAGCTCCGAATCAACGGGGCTGTCCGAAACAGATTGGGTGCCAACCAGTTTTGTGGTCACTCCTCGCCCCTCTTCTGCCTCGGTTTTTCTGTCGTTGCACTGTCTTGTGCAATACCGACGTTAAAACCTCGAGTGCAGTTGAGGTCAAGGTGCTGTGGGCTACCTCACCGTCCGAGCTTGGTTGCCAGACGTTCCATGTATCCGACAACCTCTTCGGGGCTCTTGTCCGGAGTGCCGAACATTGCTTCGGTGACACCGATGTCGGCCCAGTGGGCGAGCTTCTCCGGGTCGGGTTTGCCTGCCAGGACTGTTATTTCAGGCTCGCCAACCCTACCTGCTTCGGCCCAGATCTTTCGAAGCAGTTCTACGTTTCCGTCGATCTCCTGCTCGATGGGTGTGGTGATCCAGCCGTCGGCGGACTTGGCGATCCACTTGAAGGTCTTCTCGTTGCCGCCACCTCCCAGGAGGATGGGTGGACGGGGTTTCTGAACAGGCTTGGGCCAGGCCCAACTTGGCCCGTACTTCACGAATTTGCCGTCGTACGAGGCTTCTTCCTTCGACCACAGTTCTCCCATGGCTTCGAGGTACTCGCGGAGTGCGGTCCGGCGCTTGTTCGGCGGTACGCCGTGGTCTGCGAGTTCCTCTGCATTCCAGCCGAATCCGACGCCGAAAACCACGCGGCCGTCGGAAAGGTGGTCCAGCGATGCGATGGTTTTCGCGAGAGTGATCGGATCGTGCTCGAGGGGGAGAGCGACGGACGTACCCAACCGGATGGTGCTCGTGACCGACGCCGCGGTACCCAGGGCGACCCAGGGGTCGAGTGTGCGCATGTAACGGTCGTCGGGCAATTCGGCCGACTGGGTTCCGGGGTGATCGGAATCCCGCGACACTGGGATGTGAGTGTGCTCCGGAACGTAGAAGGCGTCGAATCCATTCGCCTCGGCAGCCTTTGCCGCCTCGGCGGGGCGGAAGCCGCGATCACTGGTGAACAGGCTGAGTCCGTAGCGCACTGGTTCTCCTTCGATGGTCCGTCGAAAAACTGTAACCTGTTGCAGGATCCTTCGGATAGGTTTCCGGCCGAGTTAAATCGATTGCCGACGTGACCGAGGTCGTGGTGAACTCATGCGGACTTGTGAGGTTGTGGGCCGGATAGGTTGCGGCCGAGAGGTTGGACAAGGTGGGCACCGTGGATGCAGTGGAGATGAATCGGTTGTCGTGGAATGCGGCGACCGTCGCTCACAACAGCCACAAGGGAGACCAGGCACAGTTCTTTCGCAACGGCGGGTCGACCCTGTTTCCGGAAGAAGTGGCGCTGCTCGGCGAGATCGACGGCTCCTCGATTCTTCATCTGCAATGCAATTCCGGTCAGGATTCGTTGAGTTTGGCGGCCCTCGGTGCCAACGTGACCGGCGTCGACCTCTCGGATTCTGCGATCGACTTCGCCCGAACCTTGTCCACGGAATCCGGCATTGCCGCCGAGTTCGAGCGAGCGGATGTATCTGGATGGCTCCGCGAAGCCGCCGCCGCCCGGAGAAAGTTCGACCGAGTCTTTTCTTCCTACGGAACGGTGATCTGGTTACCCGATCTCGACGAGTGGGCAGAGGGGATTGCCGGTGTTCTGGCGCCTGACGGTCGATTCGTTCTGGTGGAGTTTCATCCATTTGCCATGTGTTTCGACGAGAAGTGGTCGCTGACATACCCGTACGGAGGCGGGACACCCGTGACCGAACCCCGCGGCGTGGGCGACTACGTGGCAGATTCAGTCGATCTTGTCTTGCCGGGCGCTCACGGAGGCGGAGTCGAGAACTTTGAAAATCCCTTCCCCTCATGTGAATTCAACTGGTCCACTTCTGAGGTGCTAGGAGCTTTGCGGCGTGCCGGATTGACGCTCGAGTCCTTCGACGAGTACCCGTACGCCAACGGCTGGCAAGGATTCGAGGAGATGACCGAACTCGGCGGCAAGCGCTGGGGAGTCCCGGCCGGACGTGCCGAGCTGCCGCTGATGTATTCGCTGTCCGTTCGCTTGGCAGGCTGACGCCTATTTCCCCCGCATTTGCGGGTAATTGACGACACAGGTACTAATTACCCCCATGCCCACGACGCCACTGACACGACGCATCGCCGTCGACCTGTGCCGTCTTGGTGCCCACTGCTGTTGCTGTTGATTCCTTCCGACTCTCCTGAGTGAGAATGGCGCCTCCCTGTGTGCCTTCGCCCCTGCGTATGCACTCGTAGCTGCATATGTGCCGGAATTTCCGCACGTCGAGGAAGAACAGCGATGTCGACTTCTGTCGAAGCAAAAGAACCAACACCGGTCTCGGAATCGAACCGTGAGCCGCGCCGGCCGTGGGCTTCGAGTGTGACCACCGTGGGGCTGCCAGTGCTCTCGGTGATCGCATTCGTGGCGCTGTGGCAGGTTGCGGCAGCCAGCGGGACCTGGAGTGAGACCTTCGTGCCGTTTCCGAGCACGGTCTGGCATGCCTTCGTCAACACGATGACCACGCATGACGGAGTGCGGGGCTACCAGGGGTATTTGCTCTGGGAGCACCTCTACATGACCCTGCGACGCGTGCTGGTCGGTGTGATCATCGGCGTCGGATTGGGCGTCATCCTCGGCTTGGCCATGGGATCGGTGTCATGGCTGCGGAGCCTGCTCGAACCGTGGTTGACGTTCCTGCGCGCACTGCCGCCCTTGGCATATTTCTTCCTGCTGGTGATCTGGCTGGGAATCGACGAGGCGCCGAAGATTACATTGCTGGCGCTCGCTGCGCTCCCGCCGGCAGCAGTGGCCACGACAGCTGCTGTCGTCGCGGCGCCCGTGGGGCTGGTCGAAGCGGCCAGGGCATTGGGAGCTTCACGGGCACAAGTGATCCGAGATGTGGTCGTCCCGTCGGCGTTGCCGGAAACTTTCACGGGCATTCGACTGTCGGTGGGTATGGCGTACTCGTCGGTGGTCGCAGCCGAACTGTTCAACGGCATCCCTGGAATCGGCGGAATGGTCAAGGATGCAAGCAATTACAACAATACGCCGGTTGTGCTGGTGGGGATCTTCGCCATCGGATTCTCCGGCCTGATCATCGACGGACTGCTGCGGGCCGCAGAGCGCCGCGCCGTTCCCTGGAGGGGAAAAGTATGACTGACAATCAGAAACACGCCAGCAGCAACCTGAAGTACAGCGAGGGAAAGGTTTCCCGGACGGCGTTCACGGTGCTGATCGGCGTCCTCGCCCTCGTTCTCGGCGCGTGCTCGGTGGATCATTCCGGCCAGGATTCGTCCAAGGAAACGATACGCATTGCCTACCAGTCCTTCCCGAGCGGCGATTTGATAGTCAAGAACAACCGTTGGCTCGAAGACGCTCTGCCCGAGTACAACGTGAAGTGGACGAAGTTCGATTCGGGAGCCGATATCAACACCGCCTTCATTGCCGGTGAAATCGACTTCGGTGCAATCGGTTCGAGTCCGGTTGCTCGTGGACTCTCGGCACCGCTGAACATTCCGTACCAGGTTGCGTTTGTTCTCGATGTGGCCGGTGACAACGAAGCTCTGGTGGCCCGCAACGCAACCGGAATCAAGACGGTGGCAGATCTGCGGGGCAAGAAAGTGGCCACGGCATTCGCGTCGACCGCTCACTACAGTCTGCTGGCGGCTCTGAACCAGGCCGGACTCAGCGCAGATGACGTCCAGTTGGTGGATCTCCAGCCGCAAGCATCACTCGCCGCCTGGCAGCGAGGTGACATCGACGCCGTCTACACCTGGCTGCCTACGCTCGACGAACTCCGCAAGGACGGAACACAGTTGATCGCCAGCCGCGAGCTGGCGACGGCGGGAAAGCCGACGCTGGACCTGGGTGTGGTGTCGACCGCATTTGCGAAGGATCACCCCGAGATCGTCGACACCTGGCGGCAGGTTCAGGCCCGCGCGCTCACGACGATCGCCACTGACCCGAACGCGGCAGCGGAAGCTGTTGCCGCGCAATTGGGCGCCTCCAAGGAAGACGCGGCAGCGCAGCTGAAGCAGGGTGTGTTCCTCACTCCCGAGCAGATCTCCTCGCCGGAATGGCTGGGCACCGAAGGCGCTCCCGGAAATTTGGCAGTGAACCTGCAGAGTGCAGCGCAATTCCTGGCCGAGCAGAAGCAGATCGACAGTGTGCCTGATCTGACGGTGTTTCAGAATGCTCTCTATGTGAAGGGGCTTCCCGATGTCCTTGACCAGTAGCGTGACCGCACAGCAGGCGGTCGGAGGGTTCGCAGCCGACCGCCCGGGGGCGATCAGAATCGACACCGTCTCACACAAATACGGCCACGGCCGAGAGTCCGTAACGGCGCTCGGACCGGTATCGATCGACGTCGCACCTGGTGAGTTCCTGGTCCTCGTCGGAGCGTCGGGTTGCGGCAAGAGCACCTTGCTGCGGTTGATTGCGGGATTCGAAAACCCATCCAGCGGAACGGTTCAGGTGTCGGGATCCGACCCGATCCCCGGGTCGAGTGCGGGAGTGGTGTTTCAGCAGCCGCGGCTCTTCCCGTGGAAGTCCGTCGGCGGCAATATCGATCTGGCACTCAAATACGCCGGCGTTGCGAAGAGCGACCGCGGGCAAAGACGCGACGAACTCCTCGACCGCGTCGGGCTGGGCGGCACTGCGGACCGGCGAATCTGGGAGATCTCCGGCGGGCAGCAGCAGCGGGTGGCAATTGCCCGGGCCTTGGCAGCCGAAACGTCGTTGCTTCTGTTGGACGAGCCCTTTGCCGCGCTGGACGCCCTCACCCGCGAGCGTCTGCAGGAGGACCTCCGCAACGTCAGCGCCGAGTCCGGGCGAACGAGTGTCTTCGTCACTCACAGCGCCGACGAGGCAGCATTTCTCGGCTCAAGGGTGGTGGTCCTGACAAGCAGGCCGGGCAAGGTCGCGCTCGATCTGAAAATCGATCTGCCACGAACAGGCGTCGACCCTGACGAGCTCCGCGGCTCACCCGAATATGCGGCATTCCGAGCCGAAGTCGGCCACGCCGTCAAGGTTGCCGCTGCAGCGTAGGTACCCTGCGCGTCGACTACCAGGCGACCGCGTCGATAATAGGAAGGAGAACGTGCAGGACACGACGAACAAGGAGTGGTCATGGCAACTGAGGTGGAGTCCGGTGACCTCGTGCAGGCAGCCGGCCATGCGGGTCCGTGGACGGTAGTCGAAGTTCGCCAGGGCATGGCGCTGCTCGAACACAGTGACGGGCACAGGTTGTCGCGTCGAACGACGACGCTGACCGTCGTCCGCAAGGGCTCGGGCAAGAAGGCAACGGCCGTCGAAGACGGGAACGACGAAAACGGATCACCAACTCTGTTCGACTGAAACCGCAGCTCGACTGGTTTTCCGTCAGTCCGAGAAGATGTCGTCTACGCGTTTGTCGAAGTATTCGGCGATTCGGAACGCCAGTGACAGGCGTGGGTCGAAGTGGCCCTTCTCGATAGAGATCACGGTCTGGCGCGTGATGCCGAGTGCGTCGGCGCACGCTTGCTGTGACAATCCGGCTGCCGTCCGGAGTTCTTGAAGGTTGTTGCGCATCAGATCTCGACAGTGGGGGTGCGATCCCTCGACACTGCCCAGTACCGGATTCCGAAGTCGGCCAGCCCGAGGGCTGTAAACATTACGAGCGGCAGTTCGGGAGCGCCGAAGACATTGTGCGCGATCAGTGCGATCCCCATGGCAGTGATCAAGTCGGTGAACGCACCGAAGCCGGCCTTGCGACTCCATTCGGTTTCGACAGTGTCCTCGGGGTAGGTGGGGGCCTTGTTGTTCTCCGATGGAAAAAGGGCCCACGCCGACCCGATACAAGCCGGTGCCATGACGATTGCGAAGACGATGAAGGCCAACGTCTTCCGGTCGTCGGCGGTCAACGCTGCAAAAAAGCTGAAGGCCAGCGTTGCTGCGACGCCGATACCGATGATCAGGCTCCACCGTGCAGTGGTGCTCATGAAGCCTCCCAGATGTAAGAGTTCTTTGACATGCCTGAGCGTAGGTCTACGTATGCCTGATGTCAAAGAACTCTTACATCGCGCTGAGGGTCAAGCGATCCCGAAAGGCGCGGCGTAGGAAAACTTCCCCGTCTGATCAGTGCAGTGCGCGGCGAGGGTCCTGATCTGAAAGTGAGCGCCCCACTCGGCTTCCGGGGACTCGACCCCGACGTCGGTGCTGGTGACGAATCCGAACCGGGGGTAGTACTCGGTGCTTCCGAGAAGCGCGAGCAGTGGCACGTCCTGGGCGTCGGCCGCACCGATTACGGCGTGCATCAGGGCAGAACCGACGCCGCTGCGCTGGTGGCCCGGCGTGACTGCCAACGGCCCGAGACCAACCGCCTCGACTTTTCCGACCCATCCGCGTGTCCCGATCACGAAACCGACGATCTCGCCGTCTGCCACGGCGACCAGTGACAACTTCGGCAAGTAGTCGTCCGAGGCGAAGAGTTGACGTGTCAGTTCGATCTCGATGGGAGTCTCGCCGGGCGGCGCCTGGTCGGCAAACGCCGCCCGGAGCAGTGAATAGACGGCGTCACGGTCGGAAGAAGTTTCGCGGCGGATGTACATGGCCACGAAACTACCCGCTTCATCTCCGATCGTGCTCCTCGTTTTCGGCCTGACGTGCCACTCGCTTTTCGTAGTCCGCGCGCCCGTTCGGATCTACCGATGTCAGTGCGCGACGATCGTCGATCACCCGGCGTCCGATGTTGATCATCCATTCGGGTACAACAGCGTCGATGAGGTCCCAGCCCGCAAGGTAACGCGGAACCGTAGTTTCGGCTCGTCGATGCGTGACGGTGTCGACGACGGCTTTTGCCACGACCTCGGGTTCAACGGTCGGCATGCCCTTTCCGAGTGGCACACCGGAGGAGAGTCCGGTGCGCACGGCGCTGGGCAGGATGGCGCTGACGCTGACTCCGGAATCTGCGAATTCGACACGGGCAGAAGCCGAAAGACCCACCGCGCCGAACTTGCTTGCGTTGTACACGGCCATTCCGGGCACGGGGAGCTTGCCTGCCATGGATGCGATGTTGACGACGTGGCCGCGTCGTCGTTCCACCATGCCGGGCAGCACTGCACGCATCCCGTGAATCGGCCCCCAGACGTTGACGTCGAGGGTGACTCGACTGGTGGCGTCGGACTCGTCGAGGAAGCCCCCGAGCGGCATCACCCCAGCATTGTTGACCAGAATGTCGATGTGACCGAATTCGCCGATCACTTTGGGGATGAACACATCCCAGGATTCGCGCGAGGTGACGTCAAGTGCGTAGCCGCGGGCTCGTGCGCCGATGGACGCGGCTGTGTCGACGGCTGTCTCCTCGTCGAGATCGCCGACGCAGACGAGTGCGCCGCGAGTTGCGAACAACTCCGCTGTGGCCCGGCCGATTCCGCGGCCGCCGCCGGAGATGACAACGACTGCTCCGTCGAGATCGATCGGCGGGTAGGTGGTGCCGAAGAGGCTCATGCGGTGTACTCCGGTTCGAGGGTGGTGGTGGGCTCAGAGGGCGTGAAATCCGACGAAGGGTTGTCGGAGAGCGTGTGGTTGTAGGCATACGGATCGAAGTCTCGTAGGCGTCGACGCATGGCGCCGGACGACCACGGCCAGTTGAAACTGTTGCGGCCGTTGACGTCGAAGAAATAGCTTTCGCAACCACCCGCGTTGTAGACCGTGGTTCCCAGGGCTTCCTGAACCTGAGAGTTGAAGGCTGCCTGTACTTCCGGCCGCACGTCGATGGTTTGCCAGCCGTGCCGACGAGCGTGGCCGATCGCCTGCGCCACATAGTTCAGCTGGGCTTCCAAGATCATGAATGCGGACGTGTGCCCGGTGCCGAGGCTCGGCCCCAGCAGAATGAACGCGTTGGGAAATCCGCTGACGGCGGAACCGAAGTACGCCTGAGGGCTTCCCTGCCAATGGTCGTCGAGTGATCGACCTTCTCCGTCGAAAACCTTGGAGGCGATGGGCATGTCGAGGATGTGGAAGCCTGTTCCGAAGATGATGGCGTCCACCTCCGATTCCGCTCCGTCGGCGCCGATCACGGTGTTGCCGCGGATTTCTTCGACTGCATTGGCGTGGACGCTGACGTTGGGTTTGCCGAGTGCCGGATAGTACGAATTCGACATGAGCAGTCGCTTGCAACCGAGGGTGTAGTCGGGTGTCAGCGCCTTGCGCAGCTTCGGATCACGGACCTGCAGGCGCAACTGGGCCGAACCGAGTTTCTGCACGATGCGCAGGATCCACGGATTGCGGAATCCCAATCCGAGCGCTTCCATGATTCCGTATTCGATGCTGCGCAGGGCTTTGTGCGCTCCCGGTACGAATCGCATGACGGACCTTTCGATCCGCGGTACGTAGTGGTCGGGTTTGGGGAGAACCCATTGAGCGGTTCGCTGGTAGAGGTGAAGTGTGGAGACCTCGGAGACGATGCGCGGAACGAACTGGACTGCCGAAGCGCCGGTACCCACCACAGCGACGCGTTTCCCGGTCAAGTCGTAGTCGTGATTCCACTGCGAGGAATGAAACACCTCGCCCTCGAACGTTTCCAGTCCTGGGATAGCCGGTGTCAAGGGTTCGTTCCACGGACCCGCGGCTGCGATCACGAAACGAGCAGTGAGTTCGCCACTGGAAGTTGTGATGTTCCACAGGGATTGCGACGCATCCCACTGGGAGGAGAGCATTTCGACCCCGAAGCGAACATGCTTGTCCACGCCGTGGCGTCGAGCCGTATCGTCGATGTATTCGCGGATCTCCGGCTGCTCCGCGAACAATCGCGTCCACTCCGGATTGGCGGCAAAGGAATACGAGTACAGACCGGACGGAACATCGCAGGCGCAACCGGGATAGGTGTTGGCGCGCCAGGTACCGCCGAGTGAATCGGCCTTTTCGAGCAAGACGAAATTGTCGATCCCCAGGCGCTGCAGATGAATGGCTGCGCCGATTCCGGAGATCCCGCCGCCGATGATCACGACCTCGAAGTGGTCAGGTTCGTTGTTCACTGAGTCTGCGCTTTCACTGGTGGGAATGGGTGGTGTGGAACGGGTGTGCATCGAGTTCACGCTTGGTGCTCGCACGTGTTGTGCGCAGGGATGATTCGAAGGTGGCGAGCCGCCGTCGGCCGTCCATGAAGTTGGCGCCCATGACGGCGAGATCGTCATCGGTGGCATCGATACGCAGAACCTTGGTGCCTGCAGCGCGAACCAGTTCGATCTCGCGGTCGAGGCCCTTGGACATTGCGTTGCGTAGGGCACCGCGTTCGAGGCGAGCAGCGCCGCGCGCCGGCCTCAGTGTTCGAGATGCCATGGGCGCCAGTACAACCAGCTCGTCGAGTTCGAGGGGGAGCAGGAGGTCTACCGATGCCGTCGATGCCGCGCCGCCGTCGATGTACCTGACGCCGTCGACGGTGACAGGTGGGAACCAGCCGGGAATCGCCCAGGACGCTCGAAGTGCTTCACCGACGGTTGTTTTCGGAGCCCCCTGTGCCCCGAATGCAACCCGTCGCCCCGTTCTGTAGTCCATGGATACCATGTACGCGTTCGGATGTGGGAGCCATGAATCGCCAGGGGCAAGTGATGCGGCGAGCGTGGTGAGCCACGACGGGTCGCCGCCACCAAGCGGTGCGATGCCGCTCATCCGGCTCAGAACCGGAAGATCTCGACGCGCCACCAGTCGTGGATTGCCGATCCCCAAGCTCGGTAGTGGTGGGATTTTTCCGGGTGCCGACGCGATGTGGGCGAGGAGTTCGGGGCGGGCCGCGGGATCACCGAGTTGCATGGCGACCAGCTCGTCGACGCCGACTCCGCTGCCGAGCATCGTCACGAACTCGGCTCCGGCAGAGGTGCCGATCATGGCGGTGGCTTCGCGGGGATCCCAGTCGAGTGCCTCCCGAACCGAGGCGAGCGCGGCAACGGTCCAGGCGAAGCCGAGAGTGCCGCCGCATCCGATTGCCAAGCCGCGTTTCGGCGCGCTGTTTCGTCCGGAGCCGGTCGCGGTGGTTCCGGTCACTTCTGAAGTCATATTTCGGAGACTATCAGTATCTGAATAACGTGGGTACTCCAAATTTGGTTTTCCGGAGTGCGCTCGCGAGGCGCTCCCGGTATTCGGCTACCGTTGGAATCTCGATACTCAGAACCACTAGGAGGTTCCGATGGCGCGATTGACCAGGCAGGAAGCGCAGGCGTTGACCCGCGAAACCTTGTTGGCGACGGCCGTCGAGCATTTTCTCGATCGTGGGTACGCCGCCGCGTCGCTCGATCAGATCGCCGAGGATGCCGGCTACTCCAAGGGTGCGGTGTACTCGAACTTCAAGAACAAAGACGAGTTGTGCGCCGAAGTGCTCGGCCGAATCAGATTGACCAAGGTCGGTGAGATCACCGCACAGCTCGGAGCGAAGTCGACGCTCGACGACGCGGTGGCCGAGTTCGCGCGATGGGCAGAGCGGACGATCGGGGACCAGAGGTGGACTCTGCTCGAGGTCGAGTTCTCGGTCCGGTCGCGGCACAGCGAGGACATTCGAGCGAAAATCGCGGCGGGTGCCGACCAAGTGCGCGGGTTGATCGCCGGAATGGTGCAGCACCTCGCCGAATCCAACAACGTGACGCCGACGATGGACCCGAATGCGGCAGCCCTTCGAATGCTCAGCGTCGGAATCGGTTTGGGTCTTCAGCGTGCGATCAGCCCGGAGCTTCCCGTCGATCCACTGGTGGATACGGTGCGCGAAATATTACTGGGTGGGTGAAACTGTCGGGCGGGCAAGGAGAACGCGCAACATCCCGCCGATCTCGGCGACGGCGGCGCGTGAACCGGCGCTCGGTCCCAGAATGTTGACGAAGCCGTGGATGAATCCGGGATAGCGTCGATCCGTCACGTGAACTCCGTTGTCGCGCAATCGTGTTGCGTAGGCTTCGCCTTCGTCCCGGAGTGGATCGAATCCCGCCGTGATCACGATGGCTGGTGGCAGTCCGGCCACATCGGGGGCGCGTAGCGGCGACACCATCGGGTCGAGTCGATCGGCATCGCTGCCGAGGAAGCTGGACTCGTAGAAGTTCATATTGGCCTCGGTCAGGAAGAAACCTTCACCGAACGTCGTTCTCGACGGCGCCTTCTCGTGGAAGTCGGTCGCGGGATAGATCAACAATTGTGCTGCCGGAGGGGTCTTGCCGTCGTCGCGGGCCCGCAGCGCCACCGTTGCGGACAGGTGCCCACCCGCGCTGTCGCCGCCGACAGCGATGCGCGTCGGGTCTGCGCCGAACTCTTCGGCGCGGTCGACGATGTCAAGGTAGGCGGAATAGGCGTCGTGTACCGGTGTGGGGAAAGCGAATTCGGGTGCGAGCCGGTAGTCGACCGAGACGACCCGTGCGCCGGAAGTCTCGGCCAACAGGCGGCACGGAGCATCGTGGGATTCGATACCGCCCTGCACCCAGCCGCCGCCGTGGAAGTAGACGAGCAGAGCGCCGGTGTCGGCGCTCGGAACATAGAGCCGGGCTCGAAGTGGGCCGTCGGCGCCCGACACGGAAATCTCTTCGGTGTGGACCGGTGCGGGCCGACCGCCCATCATGATCGCCGTTCGGGTCAGGTTGGCGCGAGCAGCGGCGAGTGACTGGGAATCGGTTGTGTGCGACGGTAGTGGCCGCGTCTTCGCGAGCGTGAGCAGCAGGTGTGCGTCGGCGTCGAGCGTGTTGCCCTCGATGACGACGGGTGGACCGGTGATTCGGCGTTTCACCGCGCTGGGCAGCGCGAATGCGGCTGCCACCACGGATGCTTCGGCGCGATCTCGAATGCTGCGGCTGCTGGCCTGCTTCACGGATTCCGACACGTGGCGCACACTACCAAGCATGACTACTGCGGCACTGTCGATCACGCAGATCGAGAACACACACCTGGTTCGGTGCGGTCACGCCAATTGGGTACTGGTCGAAGAAGGGTCCGATCTGACGCTGATCGACGGCGGATACCCGGCCAACGGGGCCGACGTCGAACGCTCGATCGAGCAGATCGGTCACCAGCTCGGGGATGTTCGGGCAATCCTCGTCACTCACGCGCACGTTGATCACATCGGCGGAATCGCGGACATCGTGACTCGGCTCGAGGTTCCGGTCCTGATGGATCCATTGGAGGTGCCCCACGCGAAGCGGGAGTATCTGCAGCAGTTGTCGCCGGCTAAAGCTCCGTTGCTGTTGTGGCGGCGAGGTGCTCCGAAGTGGCTTCGCGACGTGATCGGAGCGGGCGCATTGAAAGGAGCGGAACTGCCTCACGCACAGGCCTTTGCGTCCGGTGGCGCGCTGGATATCCCAGGCCGTATCGTGCCGATCCCCACTCACGGGCACACCGACGGCCACAGCGCTTACCTGGTCCCCGACGCAGGCGTCGTCGCGTCGGGTGACGCTTTGGTGACCGGACACGCGACGTCGAGCGTCGCCGGACCACAATTTCTGGTGTGCCCTTTCAATCATGACCGTGAAGCGACGGACCAGGCGTTGGACAATATCGCCGCTGCACCTGCCGGCGTGCTGTTTCCCGGACACGGTCCGGTCTACGAAGGCAGCCTGGCTGCCGCAGTCGAACAGGCCCGAGCCGGCCGGACAAGGATGCGTCCATGACTACTGTCGAAACGGTCGACGAAGGTGCAGTGCACGGTTTCCTGCATCGGCCTGATTCTGTGTCCTTCGCGTCGCCCGTCGCCACGCTTGCACTGACTCACGGCGCCGGAAGTAACTGCGACACTGTGCTGTTGCGTGCTGTTGCCGACGGCTTCGCCGTGGCGGGAATGCAAGTTCTCCGATTCGATCTCGCGTTTCGGGTGCGTCGAGCTTCAGGCCCGCCACATCCGTCGCGCGCTGCGGAGGATCGCGCGGGCATTGCCGAGGTGATTGCCGCTGTTCACGCGGACTACTCGGTGCCCGGACCTGTTCTGCTCGGCGGACATTCGTACGGCGGGCGGCAAGCGTCGATGCTGGCGTCGGAGAACCCAGGGCTTGTCGACGGACTCGTTCTGCTGTCCTACCCACTGCATCCACCGAAGAAGCCCGAGAAGCTCAGAACGGAACACCTTCCCGAGTTGAACACACCGACCGTTGTCGTCCACGGATCGAAGGACGAGTTCGCGACCACGGAGGAGATTCGGTCTGCACTTGCGCTGATTCCCGCACCGACGCGATTGGTGGAGTTCGAGGGGGCTCGACACGACTTGTCCGTGGTGAAATTCCCGGTGGTCGAACAGGCAGTCGCAGCAGCAACAGAACTGTTCACGCTCGGACGTTGACGCGCCGGTTGCCCGTGTCGGTGGTTCCTGGTGAGATCGAAGCATGAGTGCCCAGCAGTATCAGCCCAGTGCCCTGTCCGACGTCACGGTGAGCGTCGACGGCGACGACACAGTCGTCAGCTTTCCCCGGGTGCTGCCGTATCCGGTCGAGAAGGTGTGGGAGGCGATCACCGACCCGGAGATGTTGGCGCAATGGACGCCGTACACCGCCGATCGGAATCTGAGCCGCACGGGCGACGCCGTGATCACCATGCTCACCGAGGACGGCGCCCCCGAAATGTCGTTGCCGGTCAGTGTTCACGTCGTGGAGACCACCCGGCGTCTCGAACACGAGTGGGGCCCGGACGAATTGGTGTGGGACCTGACCCCGGTCGAAGGCGGTACCCGCGTCGTGCTGACGCAGAGGTCGCGGGCTGAGGGGATGGCGTCGGCGCTCGCTGCGGGGTGGCATTTGTGCTTCGACGTACTCGATGCCCTTCTCGCGGGTGAGCCCTTCGGTCCGATCGTGGGTGAACGGGCACGCGAGTACGGCTGGGACGCGCTCAACTCCGGCTACGCGCGACGGTTGGGTATCGACGAATCTCAGGTCTGGTAGCTGCTCAGAGTTCTCGGGCGGCGGGCTTTCTGGTGGAGGCTCGCACGATCAGTTCGACGGGAAGTTTCACGGATTCGACGTTCCTGCCGGCGATCAATGCGAGCAGGTGTTCGAGCCCCGTCGCGCCGATCTTGCGGGCGGGGGACCGCACCGTCGTCAGTGGCACCGGGAGTTGGGAGACAACCGGGATGTCGTTGTAGCCGACCAGTGCAAGATCGTCCGGAATGCTCAAGCCGAGATCGCGGGCTACGCCGAGAACACCGATAGCGATCGTGTCGCTCACCGTGAAGACGGCGTCGGGCCGTGAATCCCCACCGAGCAGTATTGCCGCGGCATCGACTCCGCCTTGAACTTCGAACTCGGACGCCACGATTCGGTGCGGCGGCAGTTTCAAGCCCGCTTCGGCCAGGGCGTCGCGGAAACCTGCGACGCGTTCACGTGACGTGCTGGCGTGATCCGGTCCGGCGATCACACCGAGATCGCGATAGCCGCAATCCAGTAAATGCCTTCCCGCGAGGTAGCCGCCGAGGTGGTCGTCGCCGCTGACAAATGGCAGGCTGCCGAATGGAAGGCCGCGGTTCGCGGACGCCGTCGCCGGGTCGATGTGCCGGTTGAGCAGCAAGATCGGTAGTGAGCGCAGGGGGAGTGAGTCGACAAAATCGGTACCCGGCAGGTGGATGCTGCTCAGCATGAGCCCGTCGACCTGGCGGCTGACCAGGAACTCGACGGCTTTGCGCTGTGCGTCCAGATCGTCAGGTGGGCTGGAGAGCAGGACCGAGTAACCCGCCGCGGTGGCAGCTTCCTCGATGCCCTGGAACATGGTGGCCACCACGACGTCCGTCAGCCTCGGCATCACGACGCCGATGGTGGTGGTCTTGCGGGTACGCAGGCTGGCCGCCCACAGGTTCGGTTGATAACCAAGCTCCTCGGCAACCTGACGAACTCGGAGCGCCGAGTCGGACCAACCGTCGGCCGGCTCAGGCTGACGGAGGACCCGCGACGCCGTCGAGATGTGGACCCCGGCCTGGTCGGCGATTTCGCGCAGCGTCGGCGGGCGGCCGTTGCTGCGGGTCGACGGATCGGGCGTCATCTGCGTCGGGGCTCCTGGTGTGCGTCGGTTCTGAGTTGGTTCGGTGTCGGTCGGCTGTTCGGGGATTGACGGGTGCGCAACCGGGCTCTACTCTAGGCGATGCAAACGATTGCGCAATCGTTCTCGCAAAGGATTGCGCCCGAGAACACTGGAGGCCCCGTGACCACGCCGCAGTCCCTGTCCGAGCTTTTTGCCATCGACACCCTGCTGGACGCCGAGGAGATCGCGATCCGCGACACGGTCCGCAAGATGGTCGACGATCGCATTCGCCCGCACGTAGGTGAATGGTTCGAAGCGGCAGCACTGCCGGCTCGTGAGCTGGCCAAGGAACTGGGCGCGCTCGGCGTACTGGGCATGCACCTCGAGGGCTACGGCTGTGCCGGGATGAGCGCCACGGCGTACGGGTTGGCCTGCCAGGAACTGGAAGCTGTCGATTCGGGCATTCGCAGCCTCGTCTCGGTCCAGGGCTCGCTCGCCATGTTCGCGATCCACCACAACGGAAGTGAAGAGCAGAAGGAAGAATGGCTCCCGCGGATGGCGGCGGGTGAAGCCATCGGCTGCTTCGGTCTCACGGAACCCGATTTCGGATCCAACCCCGGCGGTATGCGAACCAACGCCAAGCGCGACGGCGACGACTGGATCCTCAACGGCACCAAGATGTGGATCACCAACGGCTCCATCGCGGACGTCGCCGTGGTCTGGGCTCGAACCGACGACGGCGTGCGCGGATTTGTCGTTCCCACCGACACTCCGGGATTCTCCGCCCCCGAGATCAAGAACAAGATGTCGCTCCGGGCGTCGGTCACCTCGGAACTGGTGCTCGAAGACGTGCGTCTGCCTGCCTCGGCGATGCTGCCCAAGGCTCGCGGACTGTCCGGCCCGCTCGGCTGCCTCAACGAGGCACGCTTCGGCATCATCTTCGGCGCGATGGGTGCAGCACGTGACTGCCTCGAGACCGCGATCTCGTACGCGCGTGATCGCAAGGTCTTCGACAAGTCGCTCGCCGCGTACCAGATCACCCAGGCCAAGATTGCCGACATGGCAGTCGAATTGGGCAAGGGGCAATTGCTCGCAATCCACCTCGGACGTCTCAAGGACGCCGGAACGGTTCGTCCCGAGCAGGTCAGCACCGGCAAGCTCAACAACGTCCGCGAGGCCATCAAGATCGCACGTGAATGCCGAACCATTTTGGGCGCCAACGGCATCACGCTCGAGTACCCCGTGATTCGACACGCCAACAACCTCGAATCCGTCCTCACCTACGAGGGCACCTCCGAGGTTCACCAGCTGGTGATCGGTCGCGCTCTCACCGGTGAAGAAGCGTTCCGGTGACGGTAGACGCTGTCGGAGCGCTCGACGGGTTGGTGATCGCGGATTTCGGCCGCGTCCTCGCCGGTCCGTACGCCACGATGATTCTTGCCGATCTCGGCGCGGAGGTCGTCAAGATCGAGCGGCCGGGTGTCGGCGACGATACTCGCAGCTGGGGTCCGCCGTGGGTCGGTGACGAGTCGAGTTACTTCCTGTCGGTGAACCGCAACAAGAAGTCGGTCACCCTGGACCTGCGCGAGAACGCGGATCTCGAGAGTGCACGCGAACTGGTTCGCAATGCGGACGTAGTGGTGCAGAACTTCCTGCCGGGAACGATGGACCGTCTGGGTCTGGGCTACGACGCTGTCCGAGAAATGAATCCGCGTGCGGTCTACTGCTCGATCAGCGGCTTCGGTGGCAACAATTCTCTGCCGGGGTACGACCTGTTGATTCAGGCGGTCGGCGGATTGATGAGTATCACGGGTCCCGATTCCAAGACACCCACCAAGGTCGGTGTCGCGGTGGTCGACGTCATCACCGGCTTGCATGCCAGCGTGGGAATCCTTGCAGCGCTGCGCCACCGCGATCGAACGGGCGAAGGGCAGCACGTCGAGGTCAACCTGTTGTCCTCGTTGCTGTCCGCGCTGGCCAACCAGTCGTCCGGCTACGTGGCCGCGGGTGTGGTGCCGGCGGCCATGGGCAATCGGCATCCGAGTATCGCGCCCTACGAGGTGTTCGAGACCGCCGACCGCCCGCTGGTTCTCGCTGTCGGCAACGATCGCCAATTCGGTTCGTTGGTAGAGGTTCTCGGAGTTCCCGAACTTGCCGCGGATGTACGGTTCATCTCGAATCGGGATCGGGTCGCGCATCGAGAAGAGTTGTTCGACGCCGTCACTGCTGCGTTGGCCAAGGGCGCGGCAGACTCGTGGTTCGAGGCGCTGACCGAGCGCGGAGTTCCGTGCGGGCCCCTCAACGACATCGCCGACGCGATTGCACTGGCGGAGCGGCTGGATCTCGATCCGGTGGTGACCATCGACGATCCGCGTCGCGATGGACCGACTCGGCAGGTAGCCAATCCGATTCGGTTGAGCGGCACTCCGGCAACCTATCGGTCGGCCCCGCCGCGGTTGGGTGAGGACAGCGTTCCCACCCCGTCGGGCGTTGGTTGACGCACGCGAATCGGCCACCGGAACACCGGTGGCCGATCTGCGTGTGTGTCTGCGTATGTGTCTGACTCAGCTGACCTTCAGGACCAGCTTTCCGGTGTTCGCACCGGCAAAGAGAAGATTGAGGCTGTCGCCGAATGCGTCGATGCCCCCGTCGACGACATGCTCGCGAGCCGTCAATTCGCCACTCTTGATCCACTTTCCGATCTGCTCCTGCGCTTCTGCATAGCGATCGAGGTAGTCGAAGACCACGAAGCCGGCCATCGTGGCCCGGTTGACGAGAAGTGACAGATAGTGCGCGGGGCCGGGCTGAGGCTCGGTGGCGTTGTAACCTGCAATTGCGCCACAGATGACGACCCGAGCACCGAGGCGCAGGCGGGACAGTGCTGCGTCGAGAATCTCACCGCCGACGTTGTCGAAGTACACGTCGATCCCGTCGGGTGCATTGGACTTGAGTGCCTTGTAGACGGATTCGTTCTTGTAGTCGATGGCGACATCGAAGCCGAGGTCTTCGGTGAGCCACGCGCACTTCTCCGGACCACCGGCGATGCCGATGACCTTGCAGCCGTGGATCTTTGCGATCTGGCCGACGAGGCTGCCGACGGCGCCCGCCGCGCCGGATACTACGACGGTGTCACCGTCCTTCAGCTTTCCGACGTCGAGCAGTCCGAAATACGCGGTGACGCCAGGGAATCCGAGAGCGCCGAGCCAGGTCGGTAGGGGAGCGATCGATTCGTCGACCCGCGTGACATCGGTGCCGTCGGAAACGCCGTATTCGGAAGCGCCGAACGATCCGGCGACGATGTCACCGACCTGGTAATCGGGGTGTTGGGATTCGGTGATGCGTCCGACGCCGTGGGCGCGCATGACGGAACCGAGCTTGACCGGGGGAACGTACGACTTGACGTCGTTGAGCCAGCCGCGCATCGCGGGGTCGAGGGAGAGATACTCGACCTTGACGACAAACTCGCCCGGTCCGGCGGACGGGATCTCGGCATCGACGTATTCCCAGGTGGAAGCGTCGGGAAGTCCTGTCGGGCGGGCGGCGAGGCGTACTTGGCGGTTGGTCATCTCTCCCCTTCGGCGAAACGAATTGAACTTGAGGCCGGATTCAATATAGGTGATGGATCACGAACTGGGAAGAGTTGGATGAACCGATTGGCGACTATGTATGTTCGATCGATGAGCAATGTGGTCGAAGACGCGCCTGGTTGGTTCACCCGGGCGCTGGAAGCGCCGGTCGAGACCGGTTCGGTGGAGGTCGAGGGCGCTGCGGTGCACCTTCGGGCTTGGGGGTCGGCCGGGTCGGCGGGGCCGGGAATCGTGCTGATCCACGGCGGTGCGGCCCACAGCAGGTGGTGGGACCACATCGCCCCGCAATTGGCCGATGGGCGGCGCGTCGTTGCTCTCGACTTGACGGGCCACGGCGACAGTGACACTCGCGACGCCTACGCGATGTCCCAGTGGGCTCGCGAGGTGCTGGCGGCGGCCGAGGCCGGGGGAATCGACGGCAAGCCGATTCTGGTGGGGCACAGTATGGGTGGGATTGTTTCTTTCGTGGCCTCTCATCTGCACGGCGAGCTGTTGGACGGCGTTGTCATCATCGATTCTCCGCTCAAGGCGCGTACGCCCGAAGAGGAGGCAGCTCGACGCCAGAATGCGTTCGGCCCCAAGAAGGTTTACCCCACCAGGGAGGACGCGATGGGCCGGTTCCGCTTCGTTCCGCCGCAGGATTCGGGTCTGCCTGCGGTGCGTGACCATGTGGCAGCCACGTCGATGGAGGAAGTCGAGGGCGGTTGGTCGTGGAAATTCGATCCGAACTTCTTTCTCCGTGTCGGCGCCGAAGATGTTCTGAGCAGTGAACCACGTTGCCGCGTAGCATATTTCCGGGCCGAGAACGGAATTGTGTCCGACCGACTCATGGAACACATGCGCGGGTTGTTCGGACCGGAGGCCATCGTGGCGGAGATTCCCGAAGCTGGACATCACGTCATGATCGATCAGCCGTTGCAACTCGTGACCGGGGTGCGAACTGTGTTGAGTGCGTGGGCCGTCGCCAGTCAAGTGCCGGTAAATCAAGTAGCAGGTAACGCCGAGGAAAGGGTAGAAGCATGAGCACGGAATTGACGCTCGAACCGAAAGTCGAAGCAGCCCTGCAGTTGTGGCACAGCATGATCGAAACCGGTGACCTGTCGGCGCTACCGACCATCGTCGCGCCTGACGCGCAGTTCCGGTCGCCCACCGGATTCAAGCCGTACCAGTCCGCGGATGCCGTTGTGCTCATTCTCAATACGGTGATCCAGGTCTTCGAGAACTTCGAGTACCACCGGCAGTTCGCCGGAGCCAACGGTCGGCAGGTCGTGCTCGAATTCAGTGCGAACATCGGCGACAAGAGCCTCAAGGGAATCGACATGGTCGAATTCGACGAGGACGGCAAGATCGTCGATTTCGAGGTCATGGTGCGTCCGGCCAGCGGGCTCGCCGCATTGGCTGCCGAGATGGGCAAGAGGCTCGGGCAGACGCTGCCGACCTACAAAGCCTGAACCGAGTCCGGCCAGGGCTCAGTTCGTACTGAATCCGCCGTTGGAGTGAAGGAGTTGTCCCGTAATCCAGCTTCCGGCGTCGGACATCAGAAACCGAACGAGGTCTGCAGTGTCGCCGGGAGTACCCAGTCGGCCGGCAGGGGTCCGGAGGGTGGCGGCCTGCCTGATCTCCGGTGTCATCCACCCTGTGTCGATAGGTCCTGGGTTGATGACGTTGGCTCTTACCCCACGTGATCCGAGTTCGACTGCGGCTGCGATGACGATGCGGTCGAGAGCTCCCTTGCTGGCTCCGTACGGGAGATTGTGGGCCGCATGGTCGCTGGTGAGCGCGATGATCCGCCCGGTCACCTGACTGGCGTCGTGCTGTTGCGGAAGTTGTTCAGCGAACGCTTTGATCAGCAGCCAAGAGGCGCGGGCGTTGACGGCGAAATGTCGTTCCCAGCTCTCGACGGTGGTGTCGAGGATGGAGCTGTCGACGCTTTCGCAATGTGAGAGCACCAGCCCACGAAGGTCGCTTCGCGCTGCGGCAGCGTCAACGAGCTGACCGGCAGCGTCCGGCGAGGCCAGATCTCCGGGAATCAGGTCGACACGGCTCCCGAGTGCGCGACACTTCTCTGCAATGTCCTGCGGATCGTGCGCTCCGCGGACGAACCCGACGCGTTCGTCATAAGGCTCCCAGTAGCCGATCGTCAGATCCCAACCATCCTCGGCGAGACCCAATGCAAGGCCTGCTCCGATCGACTTGCTCCGGCCGACACCGGTGATCAACACGGTTCCGCGCTTGTCAGACACTGCTCGCCTCCAGAAACTTCGTGTAACTGATGCGGGACTTCCTGCAACTGACGCGCACAACTCGAGCGGTCAACCGCGGGTGAGGTCACTTCAGTTGGAAGGATCACTGTATCGGGCGAGCGCGTGCCGTCGGCCCCTCGACCTGGCAAGAGTCTTGACACGGCGCTGGTCACAGCGTTTGACTGAGATGCAAGCTCGAGTTGATTCGCCGGACTGTGTCCCGGGAGGTTGACCTATGCGCGGCAAGGGAATTGCAGGCAAGGCTTTCTCAGGCGAGGGCTGTAGACGTGGGGCACGGTCGCACCGGGGGACCATCCCGGTACTGGCTTTGGTTGGGGTGTGCGTACTTTCGTTTGCCATGACTCAGACGGCCGGCGCTCAACCTGTTGCGGAGACTGTCGATACCGGGTTCGTGATCCCCTTTGCCGGGGCACCTGGCTACGAGAGCGTCGCGCCCACACAGCTGACCAGTCCGGATCAGCTCAACCAGTCGCTGGGTCAACCGATAGCGGACGAGATTGCCGCGCAGATCGGACTCGAACCAGCCGACACTTTGTCCGAGGAGCAGTATCGCGATCTCATCTCCGGCGGTGGGGTCGGGGGCAATCGCGAGGACGCCGAGGTGATCGACGAATGCGCCCGAATATTGACCAATACGAACGGGCGCCCTCTCTACTCCGGCACTACGCCGTCGGTTCTGGCCAGCTACGGGTTGTACGTGAACCCCGACGGATTGTTGGAGAGTCCCGCCAACGCGGATGCGCCGACGCGGCAGGTGAATACGCTGATCGCTCCCGGCGGTTTTGTCGGCACCTGGTTACGCAACAACGGTGCGACGCACTCTCTGATTGCGCTCTATCAGTCGGCGTACACGGTGCAAGCGGTCTACGGATTTGCAGCGCAACAGATTTCGGGTGAAGCGCAGCTGGTGACCAACACCAAAGCCGATGTGAGTTCGGAAGTCGGCATGTCGATGGCGCCGCCGCTCTGGATAGTGAACTTCGCCCTGCTCTACATCTTGAAGCCCTCACTGGCGGCAGCGATGCCGGCACGCTGGGCTCCCATTCCGCCTGCCGTTGCCGACGCTGTGAAGGCGAGTCCCACCGGTCAAGTCGCCTTCAGTGACTACGCGTACTACTTCGAGTGATCGGTCTGGCGGACAGCGCTCACGAACTTCTCGATCAAAGCGTGGTCCTTGACGCCGCGGGACGATTCGACGCCGCTGGAGACGTCGACGCCCCAGGCTCCGGTGGCATCCAATGCGTCGCGCACATTGTCCGGGGACAGTCCGCCCGCCAGGATCCACTGGCCCTGCGGGCGCGATTGCTGTTGGGCCCAGTCCCACGGCACCCCGGATCCGGCGTCTGCGCCGTCGATCAGGAGTTCGTCCTCACCGAGGTCGAGGTTGTAACCGTCGCGGACGTTGCTGGAGACGACTGCACGGATCACGGTAAGGCCGGCGTCGTGAAGTCGCTGCACTTGCTCGGCGCCGACAAGATCGTGAATCTGCACGGTGCGAAGTCCGGTGATCTCGGCGATCTCTAGGATCTGATCGATCGGGTTGCCGAGAAAGACTCCGATTGCCCGGATATGGGCAGGGACACGCGCGAGCAGGTCGACTGCGAGCGTGGGGTCGACTTTGCGGACGCTCTCGGCGAAGACGAAACCGATGGCGTCGACGCCCAGGCCCACCGTGAGGTCAACCGTGTCAACGTCGCGTAGGCCACAGACCTTGATGAATGTCACCTGATACAGAGTACTAGCGTCGTCGTCTAGCCTCGTGCGTGCGACATTTCTACGCGCGAGAGGCTTGACGTGGACTGGCTCTACCGAATCAGTTTGATCTCGGGACCGCTGCCGGTGATCCTGACTGTCCTTGGGGTCCTGGGTGGTGTGTGGCTGCTCGGTTCGAACGTGCGGTGGTACTACCGCAGAGCGGTGCCGATCGCGGGGCTGATCGCACTGGTGATCATGATCGCCGCCTGGATCACGGTCGAAAAGGTGATCGTGCCGTTCCCCGATCCCATCGCGATGTCGATCTACGTGTGGATCGGTCTCGGTATCTACGCGCTGCTACTTCTCGGGCCGCGAATCAAGGCGGGCGGAACCGTCGCGAAGGCGGTGCTGTCCGTGGTCGCGACAGTGCTGGTCATCGTCACCGCCGCGACCCAGATCAATCTGGTCTTTGCCGCCTACCCGACTGTGGGAATTGCGTTCGGCCACGACGATTTCGACCGCATTTCACTCGATGAGGTGCCCGGTCCGACGGATCCTGTTGTCACCGGCAACCCCACCGACACGGTGTGGAAAGCGCCCGAAGGCATGCCGATTCGCGGACGAGTCACGACTTTGCCGGTCCCCGGAACTGTTTCGGGATTCTCGGCGCGTGACTCTCAGGTGTATCTGCCGCCGTCGTACTTCACGAATCCGCGTCCACTTCTTCCCGTACTGGTGCTGATGGCCGGTCAGCCTGGCAAGCCCGAGGACTGGCTCCAGGGCGGAAAGCTCACCGCGACAATGGATTCTTTCGCGCGCGATCACGCCGGGCTCGCCCCGGTGGTCGTCATCGCCGACGGAACGGGTTCGCAGATGGCCAATCCGCTGTGCACCGATTCCTCGCAGGGCAAGGTCGGCACGTATCTGGCAAAGGACTTGCCCGCGGCAGTGGCGAATGCGTTCCAGATCGACACGAATCCGAGAGCGTGGGCCATCGGCGGGCTCTCCTACGGCGGTACCTGTTCACTGCAGATGGCGACCAACTACCCCGACGTGTATCCGACGTTCCTCGATCTGTCCGGTCAGGTGGAGCCTTCGCTCGGTGACCGAGCGCGGACCGTCGACGAGATCTTCGGCGGCGACGAGGCAGCCTTCGTGAAGGTGAATCCGATGGATCTCCTGGCGACCCGGAAGTTCCCGAACTCGGGCGGAGTGTTTGTGGTCGGAACCGATGACAACGAGTTCAAGCCGGGTCAGCAAAAGGTGTACGAAGCGGCCAAAGCGGCCGGAATGGACGCCAGGTATCTCGAGCTTCCCGGTGGTCACAGCTTTTCGGTGTGGTCCGCGGGCGTCGAACAGGAACTGGTGTGGATCTCGCAGCGAATGGGACTGATCAGCTGAATCCTGTTCCGGTTTTGGAACGTGTTCTATATTCGGTGTGTGGCTGTCGTTCGGCAGTCTCCCGATCGTTCACCGACTGGAGTTCAGGCACATGTACGAGTGGTCCGACACCGACCTGATGTTCCGCGACGCCTTGCGGGGCTTTATCGACAAAGAGGTGCGACCTCACGTCGACGAGCTCGAAAGTGGTGCGCTGCCGCCGTTCGACATCATCCGCAAGCTGTACTCGACCTTCGGTCTCGCAGACATGGCACGCGAGGGTCTCGAGAAGTCGCTGGCACGTGAGCGTGGCGATGCACCCTCCAGTGACGGTGAGAAGTCGAGTGCATTCAGCGGCGCAGGCAGCATGGGCGTCGTGCTCAACAGTGAATTGGCCGGAGTCAGCCTCGGTCTCGTCGCGTCGTTGGGCGTCAGCCTCGGATTGGCCGCCGGAACCATCCGCAGCCGCGGCACACTCGCGCAGAAGGAACGCTGGCTCCCCGGCCTGGTGACCTTCGAAACCGTCGGCGCCTGGGCGATCACCGAACCGGATTCGGGCTCGGATGCCTTCGGCGGCATGAAGTCCTACGTGCGCCGCGATGGTGACGACTACATCCTCAACGGCAACAAGACCTTCATCACCAACGGTCCGTACGCCGACGTGATGATCGTCTACGCAAAGCTCGACGAGGGCGACGCGTCGGTTGATCGCCGCGATCGCAAGGTGCTCGCCTTCATCCTCGACAAGGGCATGGAAGGACTCACGCAGAGCCCGCCGTTCAAGAAGATGGGCATGAATTCCTCACCCACCGGTGAGTTGTTCTTCGACAACGTCCGCATCACCAAAGACCGCCTGCTCGGCGAAACCGAGGACAGCGGAAAGTCGGACGGTAAGTCCAGCGCCAAGGAGAGCTTCGCCGCCGAACGCATCGGCATCGCGTCCCTCTCACTGGGCATCATCAACGAATGTCACCGTCTGAGTATCGAATACGCGAAGTCCCGCAAATTGTGGGGACGTGAGATCGGGCAGTTCCAGCTCATCCAGCTCAAGCTGGCCGAGATGGAGGTCGCTCGAATCAACGTGCAGAACATGGTCTTCAACGCGATCGAACGCACCGCGGCCGGAGACAAGGTGAGCTTGGCGGAGGCGTCAGCGATGAAGCTGTACTCCTCGCGCGCAGCGACCGAAGTTGCGATGGAAGCCGTGCAACTGTTCGGTGGAAACGGCTACATGGCCGAGTACCGAGTGGAGCAGTTGGCGCGTGATGCCAAGTCGCTCATGATCTATGCGGGCAGCAACGAAATTCAGGTCACCCATATTGCCAAGGGGCTTCTGGGCTGACGACCGGCACGTTTGCGCGTGTCGGTCGACCGCAGCAGGAACCGGATAGTCTTGCTGCGGTCGGCGACACCGCGCCGACGGATCGGAGTTGGTAATGAACGCGTCAGATTTCACTGTGCCGGATCCCGCCCTTGTTCATCCGATGGCTGGGCAACCGCGAGTGGTGTTGCTGAAGCCGTTGATCGACAACCCGTTGATCGAGGTAGGGGAGTACACCTACTACGACGATCCGGAGTTCGCCGAAGAGTTCGAGACTCGAAACGTGTTGCACCACTACGGTCCCGACAAACTGGTGATCGGAAAGTTCTGCGCGCTGGCAACCGGCGTCACCTTCATCATGAACGGCGCAAATCATCGTATGAACGGTGTCTCCACCTACCCGTTCCCGATCATGGGCGGCGATTGGGCCAGGCACATGGATTTGGTGCAGGATCTGCCGTCGCGCGGTGACACCGTTGTCGGGAACGACGTGTGGTTCGGCGGGAACGTGACAGTCATGCCCGGTGTTCGGATCGGCCACGGGGCGATCGTGTCCACTGGCGCCGTCGTGACGCGCGACGTCCCGGACTACGCAATTGTCGGCGGCAACCCGGCAACGGAGATCAAGCGCCGCTTCAGTGCTGAAGACATCGAGAAGTTGGTTCGAATTGCGTGGTGGGACTGGCCGATCGAGAAGATCACCCGCCACGTCCGGGTGATCTCGGACGGGAGTGTCGCGGAACTCGAAGCGGTCGAGTGATGTCCTCGCCCGCTAGTTCGTTCGAGTGAGCGAGTAGTTCCGGACGTGAAGCAGAGCGGCGGCGACAAGACCGACAGCAAGACCTGTGGCCGTGAAGGTGATCGGGTTCGGTTCGAGGTCGAAGTGGATGATGGCTGATTCGGGGTAGGGGTTCTGCGGGTCACGAGGTTCGGGAAGGACCACCGAATAGAAGGTGGGCGGCCAGATTTTTCCGACAACGGCAACCGCGAGTCCGTAGGCCGCTCCGAAGATCGAAAGCGCAAGCGGAAGAACCAATTTTCTGCCACCTGTGTCGCGTGACAGCTGCCATCCCGTTGCGTTCAGTGTTGCCGACACCGCAATGGCGACAGCCGTTCCGACAATCAGGAACCACGCAGTTGCGGGGAACCAATGAGGGGCATCGAAGTAGCTGTAGCCTTCGACAACCCACATGTATCCGGTCTTGCCGTCCTCCGCCGGCGGCGGTGGCGGAGGCTGGATGCCGAGATGTTCTGTTCGCAGAGACGGCGTGGCAAATCGCCAGGCGAGCACTCCGAGGACGCTCAGGAGTAATCCGGTCGCGATGAAAACGGCGAAGAGTGGTTCTGAAGCGCGGTTGCGAAGCGTCGTGAGTCGCATTCGAGGATCGTCTCATCTCGGCCCGAGATTACGAGTCTTTTGTCGGTGGCTTGCATTAGCTTGTGCGCATGACTCTCACACTCGGCATGATCACCTTCGACAGTCTCGATCCCGGTCCGCTCGCAACGTGGTGGGCAGCGCAGTTGGGCGGAAACATCGTCGAGGAGAACGACGGTTGGTTCTACATCGTCTCGGTCCCGGACAGCGCCACAAACTTCGCTTTCCAGAAGGTCCCGGATCCCACGGCCGGGAAGAACCGTATCCACCTCGATCTGGGGAGTCCGGATCTCGACGCCGAGGTGGCGCGACTCGTCGAGGCCGGGGCAACTGAGCACCACCGCGAGAACATGGACGGTTTCCGCTGGGTGACGCTCCTCGATCCTGATGGGAATCAGTTCTGCGTGTCCGGTCCGCACGCCTGAGCTGACCGGTCCTGTGCCCACCTGATTCACGGCCACTGATTCGCGCCCGCTGAATTCGCGCCCGCTGATATCGCGGACACCTGTTCGGGCATGATGAGGGGCATGACTTCTCAGACTTCTCGGACGTCTCAGGCCGGGGCGGCTTCTCTGACCGGGGCCGACGCAGACGGCTTGTGTAGCTTCGTCGATTCGTCACCGTCGCCGTTCCATGTGTGCGCGACGGTGGCGACCGAGCTGACGGCCGGCGGGTTCGTCGAAGTCCACGAAACGCAGTCGTGGCCCGCCGAGCCCGGACGGTACTTCCTCGTGCGAGGCGGTTCGCTGATCGCCTGGAGCACCGAGGGCGTCGGAAGTGCCGCTCCGTTCCGGATTGTCGGAGGTCATACCGACAGCCCGAATCTGCGGGTCAAACAGCATCCCGACCTCACTTCGGCCGGGTGGCAGATGGTGGGCCTCGAACCGTACGGCGGTGCGTGGCTGAACTCGTGGCTCGACCGCGATCTCGGTATCTCGGGACGATTGAGTGTGCGGGTGGGAAACACTGTGGAGCAGAAGCTGGTTCGCATCGACGACCCGATTCTTCGTGTTCCGCAGCTGGCTATCCACCTGTCCGAAGATCGCAAGGGCGTGATGCTGGATCCGCAGCGGCACGTCAACGGAATCTGGGGAGTGGGTTCGAAGCACAAGTCTTTCATCGGTTTTGTCGCCGAGCGTGCGGGTGTGGCCGCGTCGTCGGTTCTCGGCTGGGAGTTGATGACACACGACCTTGCGCCCAGCGCAGTGGTGGGTGTGGACAAGGAATTGGTCAGCGCCCCTCGGCTCGACAACCAGGGCACGTGTTATGCAGGGACACAAGCACTTCTGGCCGCGGCCGAGTCGCCGGGGCAGCAGGTCCCGGTGCTCGCACTCTTCGATCACGAAGAGGTCGGCAGCATGTCCGATCGCGGAGCTTTCTCGGACCTGCTGAACACCGTGCTCGAGCGGATCGTGTTGGGACGCGGTGGCGGCCGCGAAGAATTCCTGCAGGCGATGGCCGGCTCGGTATGCGCGTCGGGCGACATGGCGCACGCCACGCACCCCAACTATCCGGACCGCCACGAGCCCGCTCATCGGATCGAGATCAACGGTGGGCCGGTACTCAAGGTGAACCAGAACTTGCGATACGCCACCGACGCAGCCGGTGCAGGCGAATTCGCGCTCGCCTGCGATCAGGCAGGAGTGCCCATGCAGCGCTACGTCCACCGCGCCGATCTGCCGTGCGGCTCCACCATCGGACCGATCACGGCATCACGCACCGGACTTTCCACCGTAGATGTGGGCGCGCCTCAGCTCGCCATGCACTCGGCCCGCGAGCTGATGGGCGCGGCAGATGTCCGCATGTATGCCGACGCGCTCGGTGCCTTCCTCACTCCGCGTAGTTAGAGGGCGCGTAGTTAAAGTGCAGGGAGCCCAGTCGGTGTCGAGGGCGCAGCCGGTAGATCCTCGAAGAAGTCGGCGCTCGGTGTGAAGAACATCGAGCCCGTCACGGCCGTCGAGAAATCGAGCAGACGGTCGTAATTGCCGCGAGGGTTACCGAGAAACATGTTCTCGAGCATCCGTTCGGTGATCGCCGGAGTCCGGCAGTAGCCGATGAAGAAGGTGCCGATCTCGTCGTCGCCGAGGCGTCCGTACGGCATGTTGGCACGCAGGATCTCGAGAGCCTTGCCGTTCTCGTCCTTGATCGCGTTGAGGGCTACGTGCGAGTTGGCCGGCTTCACTTCGGACGTCATCTCGATGTCCTCGAGCTTGCTGCGCCCGATCACACGCTCCTGCTCGTCGACGGTGATTGCTTCCCAGTCCCGCATCTTGTGGATGTAGCGCTGGATGTGGACGTAGCTGCCGCCTGCGAACTCGGGATCCTCGTCGCCGACCGTCACCGCGGCGACGGCGTCGCGGCCCACCGGATTCTCGGTGCCGTCGACGAAGCCGATGAGGTCGCGGTTCTCGAAGTACTGGAAGCCGTGAACTTCGTCGACGACGGTGGCCGCGCCGTGCAGTCGCTTCGTGATCTGCCGAGCGACCTCGAAACACGCGTCCATGCTCATCGCGCGGATGTGGAAGAGCAGATCGCCGGGAGTCGACGGCGCCGAGTGAACGTCACCCTGTAGAGCGGTGAACGGGTGCAGTAGGGCAGGGCGCGGACCGGCGAACAGTCGATCCCAGGCCGACGATCCGATGCTTGTCACCACATCCAAACCTGATCCGGGGACGCGCAGTCCCACGGCGCGCTGCAGACCCGCGACGTCGGCGAGTAGTTCTCGTGTGGTGTTCTCGCCACCCGGATTCACGGTCGCGACCAGGAAAATTGCAGCCGGAGTGAGGGGAGTGGTCACCGACTGGGACTGCGCCGTGAGATCGGACTGACGAACATCCTGGGGCATGCGAGGCCTTTCGAGGAGAGAGTGGACCGGGCTGACTTTAAGAAAACCGACCGGATTACCCAAACCGGTTCGGGTGTGACCGGCGATACTTCGCAGGCCCGGAGGTGTTGCGGGTGCTGCCGTCTGCGGAAGTCGTCGGCCCACACCGATAGACTGTCCCCCGGCACGTTCTTTCGTTGGGCACATTCGTGGTGTCCCGCTCCGCGCCGGCTTGCCTCTTGACTCCCGTAGGGAAGGGACCACTCTCCAGTGTCTGCTCACCAGGTCGATACCGTCACGCACGCATCGGCTGATCCCGATGCCGCTCAGCCGTTCAAGGAGCTCGGTCTCAAGGACGACGAATACGCACGCATCAAGGAGATCCTGGGCCGCCGTCCCACGGACGCCGAACTGGCGATGTACTCGGTGATGTGGAGCGAGCACTGCTCGTACAAGTCCTCCAAGGTCCACCTCGGATACTTCGGCAAGACCACCACCGACGAGATGCGCGCCAACATGCTGGCCGGTATCGGTGAGAACGCCGGCGTCGTCGACATCGGTGACGGCTGGGCAGTCACGTTCAAGGTCGAGAGCCACAACCACCCGTCGTACGTCGAGCCCTACCAGGGTGCGGCCACCGGCGTCGGCGGCATCGTCCGCGACATCATGGCCATGGGTGCGCGCCCGATCGCCGTCATGGATCAGCTGCGTTTCGGCGCTGCTGACGCCCCCGATACCCGTCGCGTCGTCGACGGTGTCGTGCGCGGTGTCGGTGGATACGGAAATTCCCTCGGCCTGCCGAACATCGGCGGCGAGACGGTCTTCGACGAGTCCTACGCAGGCAACCCGCTGGTCAACGCCCTCGCGGCCGGCGTCATGCGTGTCGAGGATCTGCATCTGGCCTTCGCTTCAGGTGCGGGCAACAAGATCATCCTGTTCGGCGCACGCACCGGTCTCGACGGAATCGGTGGCGTCTCGGTTCTCGCGTCGGCGACGTTCGACGGTGACGGCGGCGGACGTAAGAAGCTGCCCGCGGTTCAGGTCGGCGACCCGTTCACCGAGAAGGTGCTCATCGAGTGCTGTCTCGACCTCTACAAGGCCGGCCTCGTTGTCGGTATCCAGGACCTCGGCGGCGCCGGGCTGTCCTGCGCCACCTCCGAGCTGGCTGCAGCCGGCGACGGCGGCATGCACATCAACCTCGAGAAGGTTCCGATGCGCGCCACCGGCATGACCCCGGCCGAGGTGCTCTCGAGCGAATCGCAGGAGCGCATGTGCGCCGTGGTCACGCCCGAGAACGTCGATGCGTTCATGGAGGTCTGCAAGAAGTGGGACGTCCTGGCCACCGACATCGGCGAGGTCACCGACGGTGAGCACCTCACCATCTCCTGGCACGGCGAGACCGTCGTCGACGTTCCCCCGCGCACCGTCGCTCACGAGGGACCGGTCTACAACCGTCCCGTCGAGCGCCCGGCAAGCCAGGATGCGTTGATCGCGAACACGACCGCAGGGCTCGAGCGTCCCGAGACGGACGAAGAACTCGAAGCCACTTTGCTGAAGATGATCGCCTCGCCTGCCCTGTGCAGCCGCAAGTGGATCACCGAGCAGTACGACCGCTACGTCCGCGGCAACACCGTCCTGGCCGAGAACGCCGACGGCGGCGTCATCCGCATCGACGAGAAGACCGGACGCGGAATCGCGCTGTCCACCGACGCTTCGGGCCGCTACACCGCGCTCGATCCGTACACCGGTGCCCAGCTCGCATTGGCCGAGGCTTTCCGCAACGTGGCAGTCACGGGCGCAACGCCCAAGGCCGTCTCCAACTGCCTCAACTTCGGTTCGCCCGAGGATCCGGGTGTCATGTGGCAGTTCCAGCAGGCTGTTCGCGGCCTCGCCGACGGCTGCGCCACCCTTGGCATCCCCGTCACCGGCGGCAACGTCAGCTTCTACAACCAGACCGGATCCACGGCGATCCTGCCGACGCCGGTGGTTGCCGTCCTCGGTGTGATCGACGACGTTCACCGCCGCATCCCGACGGGCCTCGGACTCGAGCCCGGCGAGACGCTGATCCTGCTCGGCGACACCCACGACGAGTTCGACGGTTCAATCTGGTCGCAGGTCGAGCACGGTCATCTCGGTGGCGTGCCGCCGAAGGTCGACCTGGCCCGCGAGCAGCTGCTCGCGGACATCCTGCTCGCCTCCTCGCGTGACGGACTGGTCACCGCAGCCCACGACCTCTCCGAGGGTGGACTGGCCCAGGCCGTCGTCGAAGCCGCGCTGGCCGGTGAAACCGGTTGCCGCATCCTGATTCCCGAGGGCGCCGATCCGTTCGTCACCCTGTTCTCGGAATCGTCGGGACGCGTCCTCGTCGCAGTTCCGCGCACGGAAGAAACCCGCTTCACGGGTATGTGCACCGCCCGCGGCTTGCCGTGGACGCGTATCGGAGTCGTCGACGAGGGCAGTGATTCCGTCGAGGTCCAGGGACACTTCTCCGTCACGATGGCCAAGCTCCGTGAGGCCTTCGAGGGAACGCTGCCCGCTCTGTTCGGGTGATAGATGGTCGATTCCGGAGAACTGACTTCTTCTGACAGCCAGCCGCAGGAACACCACCTGCGGCTGGCTGTTCCCGCATCTCTCGAGAAGCTCGACAACCGCTTCACCGAGTGGGCGTGGGGTCTCCTCAAGCTCGACTTCACCGGCATCGCATTTGCCGCGTTCTTCTTCTGCTGGTCGTTGACTCCTTCGCTGCTGCCGCGAGATTGGCTGTTCCAAGGTCTGATCGGCGGCATCAACTCGGCCATCGGCTACGGGGTCGGTACCGCGATCGGCTGGGCTGTCGAGCGATACCTGCTCAGCGGGCGACGGTGGTGGCCACTGCCCGAACCGGTGCCCTCCGCGATCAAAGTGTTCGTTCCGGTCGCGTCCATCGTCGCGGCGATCATCATGCTGGTCTACGCGGCCGGGTGGCAACGCGAAATCGCGGCACTGACCGATGCCGAAGGCACGACCACCTCGGGCTACATCCGAACCCTCGGACTGAGCCTGCTCGTCGGCGGTCTGCTCATCTCGATCTGGCGGGTCCTCCACGATCTGGTGAAACTGATTGCCCGACAGCTGATGCGGCGGTTCCACTGGTCACGATCGGTGGCCAACGGTGTCGGCGTCCTGGTTGTCACCGTTCTGTTCTTCATGCTGGTCGACGGCGTCCTGGTCCGCGGAATCTACGCAACGACCAACTCGATCTTCAGTCTGCAGAACTCGACCACTCGCGACGGCGTCGTCGAACCGCAGGATCCGATGAAATCGGGTAGCCCCGAATCTGCTGCTCCTTGGGACACATTGGGGTTCGAGGGGCGAAACTTCGTCTCGCGCGGACTCGACGCGCAGGAACTCGAAGCGGCAACCGGTAAGCCTGCGATGGATCCGATTCGTGTGTACGCCGGCCTCGAAAGCGCCGAAGATCCCGAAGAGCGCATGGACCTGGTCATCAAAGAGCTGGAGAGGACCGGCGCATTCCAGCGCAAGGTTCTCGTGGTCATTCCGACGACGGGTACGGGGTGGGTCAATCCCACTGCGGCGCAGGCAATCGAACTTGTACACGACGGTGACACTGCTCTTGTCGCCAGCCAGTACTCGTACTTGCCGAGTTGGATCTCGTTCCTCGCCGACCAGGAGAAGGCGCAAGCTGCCGGACGCCTGTTGATCGAGCGGGTGCACGAAAGATGGCTCCAGGAACCGGAAGCCACCAGGCCGAAGTTCATGGTCTACGGCGAGAGCCTCGGCGTCATGGCCGGCGCCGGAGCCTTCGACACACTGCAAGCGGCGCGCGATACCGCCGACGGAATTCTGTGGGTGGGCCCACCGAACGCGACGCAGTTGTGGCGTTCGATCGAGAAGAGGCGCGATCCCGGCACCCCCGAAGTAGCGCCCGTCTACGCGGACGGCCTGGCCGGCGTACGGTTCGCGGATCGCTCCGAAGACATTCCGACCGACGGGATGACGTGGCCGGAGCCGCGAGTTCTGTTTGTCCAGCACCCTTCCGATCCGGTGGTGTGGTGGTCGCCCGACCTGATGTTCAATCGTCCCGAGTGGCTCAAGGAAGTACCGGGATTCGACCGCTCACCGTCGATGAAGTGGTTCCCGGTCGTGACGTTCTGGCAGGTGTCGGCCGACCTCGGCAACGCCGCGGGAGTTCCGGACGGCCATGGTCACAATTACGGAACCTCCGTTCTGGACGCCTGGATCAGCGTTGCCCAGCCTGAGGGATGGACGGCCGCAGAAACCGAGCGGGTGCGATCGGCTTTGGTTGTCGCCGTGAAATCCGAGGGCCCGGAGAAGTGAGGGGAGCAGCCTCGATCGCGCTCTCCGCCGCCGCGGTCACCTGGAGCAACGTCGTGCTTCCGGCATTCGGTCTTTCGCCTCGTGCCCGCGCCGTGGTCAACACCGCAGCCGGTCTGTCGGCTATCGGCGTCCTACTCGCACGTGGTTACACCCGCGAGGAACTCGGCTTGGCGCACACCGGCATTCGTGGTGGCGCCCAGTTCGGCGGAGCCGCGGCCGGCGCAGTGCTTACGGGTTACAGCGTCGCTTTAGCCGTTCCCTCGTTGCGCGCGACTCTCGCTGCCGACGAGCGCGCAGACGGCCGCGAAGACTTCCTCGAATGGATCATCCTGCACATCCCGTTCGGCACAGTGCTCTCCGAGGAACTGTTGTTCCGTAGCGCGATGTCCGCGGTCTGGAACCGCGAATTGAACAGACCGACCGCGCAGGCCGTTCACGCACTGACTTTCGGGCTGTGGCACGTCGCCCCCGCCCGCGGTGCCGGCGACAACGTTCCCGCAGCAGTGGCGTTCACCGGTGCGTCGGCATTGCTGTTCGAGTGGCTGCATCGCAGGGGCGGCAGTGTCCTCGCACCGGCATTGCTGCACCTCGCGACCAATGCCGGTGGGGCACTTGCCGTTCGTATCGCTACTCGAAGACAGGGAGTGAACTGATGCCGCCCCGCCGCGCCGTCGACCCCGCCGAATTTCGTGCCGCAGTCCTGGCTGTCGGCCCGTGGCTTCGCGATCCGGATCTGCCGAAGCCTTCTCGCGCTGAACTCGGCGCCGCAGTGAAGATGAGTGCGCGCACTCTCGAGCAGATCGCCCCCGGATCGAGCGTCGAGGTGCGCGTCCCACCGTTTGTTGCGGTGCAGTGCATCGAAGGTCCGCGTCACACCCGCGGAACCCCGCCCAACGTCGTCGAGACCGACGCTCGGACCTGGTTGCAGATGGTCACCGGACTCCTCGAGTTTTCCGAGGCCGCAGGTGACGGACGAGTCGACGCATCAGGTAGCCGCGCCCCAGAAATAGCGCACTGGCTCCCCCTGCTGCGGTTGGCGTAGTGACAGAGCGGTTGGTGCAGTTACTAGAGACCGTCCGGTTCGCTTCGGAGTGATCTGAGGCCCAAGGCTGCCCTCAGGGGAAGTGGGTCCCAAAATGGCCGTAGACTGTGGATGCCCCCCAACCCCTGCCCACAAAGGGAGCGCCCGGTGACTCGTGCCGATCTGTCGGTCAACAGTCCAAATCTCCTCGCTTCGAACCCGTCCGACGAGGACGAGAACGAACCCCGCGAAGAATGCGGTGTATTCGGCGTTTGGGCGCCGGGAGAGGATGTGGCGAAGCTCACTTATTACGGCCTGTACGCACTTCAGCACCGTGGTCAAGAAGCTGCCGGCATTGCGGTAGCCGACGGCTCCCAGGTGTTGGTGTTCAAGGATCTCGGCCTGGTCAGTCAGGTATTCGACGAGCAGACCCTCGCAGCGATGCCAGGACATGTCGCCGTCGGACATTGCCGTTATTCGACGACCGGTTCCACGACGTGGGAGAACGCGCAGCCCATCTTCCGTACGACCACTGCCGGTACGGGCATCGCACTCGGCCACAACGGCAACCTGGTGAACACCGCTGAGCTTGCGAGCCGCACCCGTGCGGCCGGCCTGGTCAACGACAAGCGTCCCAACGCCGCGACTTCCGACTCCGACCTCATCGGTGGTCTGCTGGCGCACGCTGCCGGCGACAGCACCATCGAACAGGCTGCGATGGAATTGCTTCCCACGTTGGAGGGTGCGTTCTGCCTGACCTTCATGGACGAGCACACGCTGTACGCAGCGCGCGATCCGCACGGCATCCGCCCCCTCTGCCTCGGCCGCTTGGATCGCGGTTGGGTAGTCGCCAGCGAGACCGCAGCGCTCGACATCGTGGGTGCGTCGTTCGTCCGCGACATCGAGCCCGGTGAGCTGCTCGCGATCGACGCCGACGGCGTTCGCTCCTCGCGTTTCGCGAATCCGACGCCGAAGGGTTGCGTCTTCGAGTACGTCTACCTTGCCCGTCCCGACAGCGTCATCGGTGGCCGTTCGGTCCACTCGACCCGCGTCGAGATCGGTCGCCTGCTGGCCAGCGAGCACCCCGCCGAAGGTGACCTGGTCATCCCCGTTCCCGAGTCCGGCACCCCCGCAGCCGTCGGGTACGCACAGGGCTCAGGCATCCCCTACGGCCAGGGTCTGATGAAGAACGCCTACGTGGGCCGTACCTTCATCCAGCCGTCGCAGACGATCCGTCAGCTCGGTATCAGGCTCAAGCTCAACCCGCTCAAGGAAGTCATCCGCGGCAAGCGCCTTGTGGTGGTGGACGATTCGATCGTCCGCGGCAACACTCAGCGTGCGCTCATCCGGATGCTCCGCGAAGCCGGCGCTCTCGAAATCCACGTCCGCATCGCCTCACCGCCGGTCAAGTGGCCTTGCTTCTACGGCATCGACTTCGCCTCACCGGCCGAGTTGATCGCCAACGGAGCGGGCGGGCAGGACGCGACGTTCGAGGAAATGCTCGACGGCGTGCGTCGCTCCATCGGTGCGGACACCCTCGGATACATCTCCACCGAAGGCATGATCGCCGCCACCGAGCAGCCGGCCAGCCGTCTGTGCGCCGCGTGCTTCGACGGGACCTACCCGATCGCGCTTCCCAAGGAAACGTCGATCGGCAAGAACGTCCTCGAGGGGATGCTCGAGAGCACCGCAGGTTCGACCGCCACTCGCGACAACGACAACGCGAGCGCGCTCAGCCGCCCCTGAACACCGAAAGCGCTGAACACCGAAAGCGCTGAACACCGAAAGCCTGAAATTCGACAGCCGAGAATCTGCCGTCCACAGCATGTGGGCGGCAGATTTTCTGTTCACGACTTTCTGTTCCACGACGCGATCTGTTCCACGGCACGGCATCCGTCGTGAGCATCTGGCATAGTGCCCTCCGTGGCGCAACTGAGAATGGATGGGCACCGGGTACTGGTCGCAGACCTGGTGGGGGACACCATCAAAGCGATCAACGGCTCGATGGTGGCGTACGAGGGTGCGATCACCTTCAAGAACGCCGGTATGGGCGGTGGTGGCGGGCTGCGTGCCGCGCTGAAACAGAAGGCGGCAGGTGAATCACTGTCCCTGATGGAAGTCAGCGGTCAAGGCACCGTCTACTTCGCGGTCGACGCCCAGGACATCACGATTATCGAGCTTAACAACGACGCTTTGCACGTCGAAGCCTCACAATTGCTCGCATTGGTCGGCCAACTGCGAACCGACGTGAAATTTGCCGGTCTCCGCGGCGCAGGTTCAGGACAGGGCTTGTTCACGACGGTCGTCAGCGGCACGGGTCTGGTGGCCGTGCTGTCGAAGGGCGGACCGATCATCGCGCTCGAAGTCAGCCCGCAGTATCCGCTGGTTGCCGATCCCGACGCCTTCGTCGCTCACCGCGGTCAGCTGAACCAGAGCTTCGTCACCGACGTCACCTGGCGCTCCGCGATCGGCGGTGGCAGCGGTGAAGCGTTCTCGCTGCGATTCGACGGATCCGGTGTCGTCTACATCCAGCCCGAGGAGCGCTGACCCATGCCGTTGGAATTGGTGAACAGCAAGGTCGTCAAGTCGACTCTTACACCGGGACAGAACGTGCTCGCCCGCACCGGGTCGATGCTCTACTACACCGGCGACGTCCGCTTCGTCCCGCACAGCATGGGCGGTGGGCCCGGCGCCATGCCGAACATGGGCGGTATCGCCGGGATGGCCGGCCGCATGATGTCCGGCGAACACGCACGCATGATGGCCGCCGAGGGAAACGGTGAGGTTTTCTACGGGCACGCCGGTCTTTACGTCGAGGTCATCCACCTCGACGGTTCGTCGATGCTCACGGTCGAAGCCGACCGACTCCTCGCACACGACGGTTACCTGCAGAGTTCGATAGTCGCTCTCACGTCGCAGGGCGGCGTGCGCGGAGCGGTACGTGGCGCCATGACCGGTCAAGGCCTGTTCACGACACAGTTGCACGGACAGGGAAGCGTCGCGGTTCTCTCGCACGGGGGCGCGATTCCGTTGCAGGTCGGTCCGAACAATCCTCAGGTCGTCGTCGACCCGCAGGCGTACGTGTGCCACATCGGTCAGATCAACGTCGACATCTCCGCGAACGTCGGTTGGCGCGAGGCCGTCGGCAAGGGCTCGGGGGAGTCCATCCAGCTGAAGATGACCGGCGCCGGCACCGTCTGGGTCCAGGCGTCCGAGCAGAAGTTCTGAGAGGGCACAGAACATGGGTATCGAAATTCACAATCCGGCAACTCTGCCCGCGAACGACAACGTGCCGGGCAACGACTACGCCTTCTGCGTCGAGATGGCCGGGCAGCCGTGGTTCACGTCCAAGGGCGCGATGATCGCGTACTACGGAAACATCAACTTCGAGCCGCTCGGACGCACGAGTATGACGGCGATCGTCGCGGCCAGGTTCTCTTCGCCGCTCTACGCGGACGACTGGGTGCTCGCCCAGGGACAGGGCAAGTTGATCCTCGGCGACCGCGGATTCAACATCAATTCCTACGACCTCGACGACGGCAACCTCACGATTCGCGCGGCAAATCTCCTCGCCTTCGAGACGAGCCTGGACCTCAAACAGTCCATCGTCCCAGGCTTTTTGACGCTACTGGGGACGGGCAAGTTCCTGGCGTCGTCCAACGGGCCGGTCATGTTCGCGGAGCCGCCGCTGCGTATCGACCCGCAGGCGTTGGTGGGTTGGGCTGACTGCCCGTCACCGTCCCACCACTTCGACGCCGACTGGATGCAGAGCTTCCTGGGTGCGGTTCGCGGAAGCATGTTCGGCGCGAACACCGGCGAAGAACGCCAGTTCGATTTCACCGGAGCCGGGACGGTACTGATCCAGTCGAGCGAGAAGGTCGTCCATGACGGACATCTCCTCAAACACATCGAATCCGAGACCGTCGCACTCGGGCAGAACAGTCTGCGCGCACTGCACGCCTCGATCGGCGCGCGGCTGCAGAACTGACGTCTCGGGGTACGCGAGGTCTCACCGAGGGGGCCGGTCCGGTAGCGTATGGGCGTAATCGTCGGTATTTGTGTGCGCGCTCTGGGTCTCGAGTCGAACGATCCATCTCGCGTCACGAGGATTGCAAACACTTCACATTGCAAGACCACTTACCTGTGCACGAGCAATACGTGCTCGCGAGAAATACAAGGCTGGAGTAGTAACCCGATGACCGAGGACAGTCACCGCACCGCAGGCGCCTCCTACGCGGCAGCAGGAGTCGATATCGCCGCAGGCGACCGGGCGGTGGAACTCTTCGCCCCTCTGGCCAAGAAGGCCAGCCGCCCCGAGGTCATGGGCGGCCTCGGTGGTTTCGCCGGCTTGTTCTCCCTCAAGGGTGACTACAAGGAGCCGCTGCTCGCCGCATCGACCGACGGCGTCGGAACCAAGCTCGCTGTCGCCCAGGCGATGGACAAGCACGACACGGTCGGACTCGACCTCGTCGCCATGGTTGTCGACGACCTCGTCGTCTGTGGCGCTGAGCCGCTGTTCCTCCAGGACTACATCGCCGTCGGCCGGGTCATCCCCGAGCGTGTCGCGGAATTGGTCAGCGGTATCGCCGAGGGCTGCATCCAGGCCGGCTGCGCTCTCCTGGGTGGCGAGACCGCCGAGCACCCCGGCATCATGGCCGACGGTGACTACGACCTCTCCGCAACCGGCGTCGGTGTCGTCGAGGCCGAGAAGCTGCTCGGACCGGACCGCGTTCGCCCCGGCGACGTCGTCATCGCCATGGGTTCTTCGGGACTGCACTCCAACGGTTACTCGCTGGCCCGCAAGGTCCTGCTCGAGATCGACCGGATGAACCTGAGCGCACACGTCGACGAGTTCGGCCGCACGCTCGGTGAGGAACTGCTCGAGCCCACCAAGATCTACGCCAAGGACTGCCTGGCACTCGCTGCCGAGACCGACGTGCGCACCTTCTGCCACGTCACCGGTGGCGGCCTCGCCAGCAACCTCGCGCGCGTCATGCCCAAGGGCCTGGTCGCCGAACTCGATCGCGGAACCTGGAGCCCCGCTCCGGTCTTCGCCATGATCGCGCAGCGCGGACGCGTCGAGCGCGCCGAGATGGAGCAGACCTTCAATATGGGCGTCGGCATGGTCGCCGTCGTCGCCCCCGAGGACGTCGACCGCGCGCTGGCCGTCCTCACCGCGCGCCACATCGACTGCTGGACGCTCGGTAGCGTCAAGAAGGCGTCGGACGCCGCTGCAGAGCGTGCGTTCCTGGCCGGAGACCACCCGCGCTTCTGAACCGCAACGTCAACTGCCCCATCGGAGAGATCCGGTGGGGCAGTTTTGTTTCCGCACAAGCAGGGCGAGGCAGAAAATGGAACGCAAAAATGAGGAAGAGCGATCAGCTCTTCCTCATTTCACAGTCTGCGCGGTGGCAGTGCGCGGTCAACGCCGCCAGTCGTCGTAGTCGTCCTCTCGCGCATGCCCTTCCCTATCGGAAGTCTGGTCCGATCGGACACTGCTCCGATGCGAGTTGGTCGATCCACCTGCGAGCTCTCTTTGCAGGCTGTCGAAATCCGTGGTCGGTACGCTGTATTTCAATTCGCGTGCAACCTTGGTCTGCTTTGCCTTAGCCCGGCCGCGGCCCATGGCTGACCCCCTCGCGCTTTCGCGGGGCGGCCTGGGGAATTTGGCGGCCCCGTTTGAGTGTGTAAGTTTCCTGACACACACTCTAGCGTGGAAAAGTCGCTTCCGCTTCCACGAAGGCCTCACCGCCGTGTCTGATTGCTCTCACTATGGCCGCGAGCTGCCAGGATGCTGAAAGAACTCGTCAGAACTTTGTGAGAACTGCTCAGAAGTTTCCCGGAATTGCGCGAATCGTCCCCACTCGGGCGTCGCCGCCGAAGACCGGAGCGGACGCGAGGGCCGCCAACTCCTCGGTCCACTCCGTGTTCATACGCTTGAGCAGAGCTGCCGCCAAGGGCAGGAGCGCCCGCTCGTGACCGTCGTCGATCTTGAGGGCAAAAGCGGAACCGTCGGGAAGCGCTCCGGCGTAGATGCCGTCGTATCCGGTCTTGGAGAACAGACCCGGCACTGCGGACATCAGACGCTGATCGTTGCGGCCCGTGCCCGAAACGAGGAAGGGGTTCTCGCGGACCGCGTCGGCCACCGCTCGTTCGGGGGAGTCGGGCTCAGCCGAGGGCAGGCGTCCGAATGCCCGAGCCAGGTTCGTGAGCGAGAGCGGCACGATCGGGAGACCACAACCGTCGATGCCGAGTTCCTGCTCTTCCTCGCCGCTGAGATCGAAGATCGTCTCCTGGATCGCGAGTTGGAGGGGATGAGTCGGCTCCATGTACGTCTCGAGCGGCCAGTCGTTCACGACGCACGTGGCGAGCATCGCGGAGTGCTTGCCCGAGCAGGTCATGTAGATGGGGCTGGGAAGCTCGCCCGCTGCGATCAGTTCGGCTCGGGCCAGTTCGTTGCCCGGCAGATCGGAGGGGCACTGCAACTGGTCGACACCGAGTTGGTAGCGAGCGAGAAGCGCTGCGACCAGTTCGATGTGATCGGCCTCGCCCGCATGTGAGGACGACGCGACGGCCAGCTCTTCCGGGCTGGTGGGTGCAAAGCCGTTACGAAGCGCAGCGACGGCTTGCAGCGGCTTGTTCGCCGAGCGCGGGTAGATGGGTGTGTGAATTTCCCCGAGTCCGACAACGACCTCGCCGTCGGCGCCGAGAATGACGGCCGATCCGCGATGCACGCATTCGCGGAATCCGGAGCGGACCACTTCCACCAATTCGATACTCACGAGTGCACCTGCGCTTCTGCTTGTTCGATGAACCTCTGGACGCGCGCGGTGACGTTCGGTGCAAGGTCGGTGTGTTCTGCGAGGAGCCGTCGAAGCCGCTCAGGATCCGTTCCGGCGAAGACCTCTCGAACAGTCACTCCGTGATCCGGTACGTGGACTCGGGTGACCGAGTCGCCCGCGGCGATCGTGCCGGTCCGGTTGACGCGAAGATAGGCGCCGACGTCGGTCCGCTCGGTGAATCGCTTGACCCAGCCCTTCTCCGCGGCCCAGATGCCGAACGTGCCGCACGGGACGCGGGGAGCGGTCACCTCGAGTTCGAGAACGTCCGACGCCTCGGCTCCGGTGATGTGCCAACGCTCGCCGATCACGGCGTCCGTGACGAGCATCCCGCTGATGTGGAGATTCTCGCCGAACCATCCGGGGCCGAGAGGTCGGCCCAATTCGTCCGACCAACGCTGGGCTTCGTCGCGCTGATAGGCGTAGACAGCTTGGAAGGCGCCGCCGTGGAACTCGGTGTCGCAGACGTAGTCGCCGCCGAGTCCGAGTCGGCCGACAGCGACGCGGCCGTCGACGGGACGCTTGTCGATCGCGGTTCGCGGGACACGCCTGACGCCACTGTCACGTTCGGTGTGGAGGACGCAGACCGCGTCAACGGTGCCCGTCACTTTCCGCGCAATCGGTTGACAGCCTCACGTCCGGCCTGGGGTGCGTCGTCCGCGACGATCGAGTCCGGATCGATGGACGCGGCGCTGGGTCCGGCCATGAGTTCGGTGTCGACCGGAATGTTGCGCTTGATCAGAGCGAGCGCGATGGGGCCGAGTTCGTGATGATTGACAACGGTGCCGACGCGTCCGACGGCTCGTCCGCCCGCCGTGATCGGGTCACCCGGTTCCGGGACGGCTTCGGCGCTGCCGTCGAGGTGCAACATGACGAGATGGCGCGGGGGCTTGCCGAGATTGTGAACCCGGGCGACGGTTTCCTGGCCGCGGTAGCAGCCCTTGTCGAGGTGGACGGCGCCGTGCTCGGCCGGCCCACCGATCCAGTGGACCTCGTGCGGGATCGTCCGATCGTCGGTGTCCAGTCCGAGGCGCGGCCTCGTCGCTTCGACGCGAAGTGCCTCGAAGGCCCAACTTCCGGCGGGCTTCGCGCCGGCATCGATCAGCTTGGTCCACCACGCCGCCAATTGCTCACGTGGGATGAGGAGATCGAAAGAGTTCTCGGTGGGCCACGGCATGCGGCGGACAAATCCGCCGTCGGCCAACGCGAGAGCGTCGTAGGCCTCGGTTGGTACCTGAACCTCGAGTGCGGCGAGGACAGTTGACGCTTCGGGTCCGATCAGGCTCAGGACCGCGAGTTCGTTGCCGTCTCGGGGTTCGGCTTTGGACCAGAACACCATCTTCTTCAAGAAGGAGAGGAGGTCCGGTCCGCGGTCGGCCTCGGTGTCGATCCAGGTGACACCTGCCAAGTCTGTCTGCACGAAGTGGTGCTCGACGCGTCCGTTGACGTCCAGGCTCAGATTTTCGGCGCTCTTGCCGTCGGGGAGCGCGGCGATGTGCTGGCTCGAGATCGTGTGCAACCAGGTGAGGCGTTCGTCGCCGGGAATGGCGATCACGAATCTGTGACTGCGGTCGACCACCACTGCTGCGCGCTGCGCGGTTCGCTGTTCACCGAGGGGATCGCCGTAGTGCCATGCGACACCGATGTCGGCCGAACCGTCCGGTGCGGTGACCGCGCCGGGGGAAGTCAGAAGTGGGCTGTTGGGCACAAGAGCGTTGTCGACCACAAGAACAGTCTAGGAGTGTGGGCGGGATCGCGGTTACAGGGCGGCCCCGGCGGCTTGGCGGATCGTTAGGGTTGATGGCATGCCTGATCGCGTATTGGTGACTCTCGACCATGAGGTGCTCGATGCTGACGCACCGTTTTTGCACGCCGACGACCTGGCGGTGGTGCGCGGCGACGGAGTCTTCGAGACGCTGTTGGTGCGCGACGGTAGGGCGCGGGTGGTCGAGGGACATCTGAGTCGACTGGTTCTGAGCGCGCGGGCGTTGGGTCTGCCCGCCCCCGTTCTCGATGACTGGCGTCTGGCGATCGAGATGGCAGCCGAGGAGTGGGGGACAGAGAAGGAAGGCGCTCTTCGTCTTGTTCTGACCCGCGGCCGTGAGAGCGGTGACAAGCCGACAGCCTTCGTGATGGTCGGCCCGGTGGCTGATCGGGTCAGGCAGGTCCGTGAATCGGGGCTGTCGGTGATGACTCTCGAGCGAGGTTTCTCCGTCGATCTCTCCGCCCGGGCACCTTGGCAGCTACTGGGCGCGAAGACGTTGTCCTACGCAACCAACATGGCTGCGCTTCGATATGCGGCGAATTTGGGTGCTGACGATGTGATCTTCGTCAGTTCCGAGGGCAATGTGTTGGAGGGGCCACGCTCGACGGTGGTGATCGTTCGGGACAGGACTTTGATCACACCTCCTCCTGCACAGGGCATTTTGATGGGTACGACGCAGCGTGCCCTGTTCGACGTTGCCGGCAGTGCTCGCTTCGATTGCCGGTACGAAACCCTCCGACCTGCGGATTTGATTGCGGCCGACGGAGTGTGGATGGTTTCGAGCGTCACACTGGCCGCGCGCGTCCATACACTCGACGGGCTCGCATTGCCAGAGCCGAAGGTCTCCGAGGAATTCGCGGAATTGGTTGAACGTGCAATTGATTCGGATTCAGCAGGGCGATAGGCGAATAGGAATCGCGACAGGTCTCTACTACATTTGGTAGTAGCAAAGTCCTGCGGTCCAAACCGGACAGCAGTACCGTGTCCGCAGGGGCCGAGCGACTGCCCGCGTCTCGAACCCCGAAGCCTGTCCCAGGGCCCTACTCTCGGAGTAGCCAATGGATACTTTGGACGTCTCCAGGTGGCAGTTCGGTATCACTACCGTCTACCACTTCATCCTTGTTCCGCTGACCATCGGACTTGCACCGATGATCGCGATCATGCAGACGATGTGGGTGGTCACCAAAAAGGACCACTGGTATCGGCTCACCAAGTTCTTCGGCAAGCTTTTCCTCATCAACTTCGCACTCGGTGTAGCCACCGGCATTGTGCAGGAGTTCCAGTTCGGCATGAACTGGAGCGAGTACTCGCGATTCGTCGGTGACGTCTTCGGAGCTCCGCTCGCGTTGGAAGGCCTTGTCGCCTTCTTCATGGAGTCCGTCTTCATCGGACTCTGGATTTTCGGTTGGGGCAGGCTGCCCAAACTTGTACACCTGGCGTGCATTTGGCTCGTGGCGATCGGCGTCAACGCGTCGGCGTTCTTCATCATCGCGGCCAACTCGTTCATGCAGCATCCGGTCGGTGCGACGTACAACCCTGAAACGGGTCGTGCCGAGCTCACCAGCATCTGGGAGTTGTTGACCAACAACACCGCTCTCGCGGCCTTCCCGCACGCGGTTGCCGGCGCCTTCCTGACGGCGGCGACGTTTGTTGCCGGCATCAGTGGTTGGTGGATGGTGCGGAACATGCGCCGCGCCAAGCAGGCTGAGGCCGCCGAAGCCGAGCGCCTCGAATCCGATGCACGGACGATGTACCGCCCGGCAACACGATTCGCCTTGCTCGTCATGATCGTGGCCGGAATCGGCATCATCTACACCGGTGACGTCCAAGGCAAGCTCATGTTCCAGCAGCAGCCCATGAAGATGGCGTCGGCGGAATCGCTGTGCGAGACCGAGATGGATCCGGATTTCTCGATCCTCACTATCGGCACTCACAACAACTGTGACAGCGTGACGCACGTTCTGAAGGTGCCGTTCGTTCTGCCATGGTTGGCCGAGGGCAAGTTCACCGGCGTCGAACTGCAAGGCGTGAACCAACTGCAGGAGCAGGCGGAGCAGGACTTCGGACCGGGCAACTACCGACCGAATCTCTTTGTCACGTACTGGTCTTTCCGCGCCATGATCGGCCTTGCCGCCGGTTCGGCCGCACTGGCTCTCGCGGGACTGTGGGTCACCCGCAAGGGGCGAGTCCCGGACCAGAAGTGGTTCGGAATCCTCAGCCTCGTCGCGATTCCCACTCCGTTCATGGCGAACAGTGCCGGCTGGATCTTCACCGAGATGGGCCGTCAGCCCTGGGTGGTGCATCCCAACCCGACCGGCGTCGACATGATCAGACTCACTGTCGACCAAGGTGTTTCGGACCACGCATCGGCGACCGTCTGGGCTTCGCTGATCACCTTCACCCTCCTGTACGGAGCGCTGGGTGTCGTCTGGTTCAAGCTGATCGTGCGATACGCCAAGGAAGGCCCGTTGGAGCACGACATGCATCCGCCGGGCGATACAGATCATGACGAGCCGGAAGATCCGGACAAGCCCAAACAACTGTCGTTCGCGTACTAGGAGGCGATCATGGGACTTCAAGAAGTATGGTTCGTGCTCGTCGCAGTACTGTTCATCGGTTACTTCGTCCTCGAAGGGTTCGACTTCGGTGTCGGAATGCTCATGCCGATCGTCGGCAGAGGCAGTGACCTCCCGGCCGATACGCGTCGACGGGTGGCGCTCAACACGATCGGCCCGGTGTGGGACGGCAACGAAGTGTGGCTGATCACGGCCGGTGGCGCGATGTTCGCGGCATTCCCGGAGTGGTACGCGACGTTGTTCTCCGGGTTCTATCTACCGCTGCTGATCATCCTGGTGGCCTTGATCGTTCGGATCTGCGCCATCGAATGGCGGAGCAAGATCGACGACGACAAATGGCGTCAGCGTTGCGACTGGGGCATCATCTTCGGCTCCTGGGTCCCGGCAGTTCTCTGGGGCGTGGCTTTCGCGAACATCGTTCGGGGCGTGGCGATCAACGCCGACAAGCAGGTCGAGTCGGGATTCTTCGATCTGCTCAATCCTTACGCACTGCTCGGCGGTCTGACCACCGCGCTGGTGTTCGCTCTCCACGGCGCTGTGTTCCTGGCGCTCAAGAGTGCCGACGAGGTTCGTGAAGATGCCGTGAAAATTGCTGCACGGCTGGCAATTCCAGCTATTCCGGTTGCCGGCGGATTCGTCCTGTGGACGCAACTCGCCTACGGCAAGGGATGGACGTGGATTCTGGTAGCCGCCGCTGCTGCCGCTCTGATCGGCGTCGTCTTCCTGACGCGGGCCGAGCGCGAAGGCTGGGCCTTCGTTCTCACTTGTGTGGCCGTCATCGCCACTGTCGTGCTGCTGTTCGCCTCGCTGTTCCCGAACGTCATGCCGTCGACGCTTGATCCGGCATACAGCCTGACCATCGAGAACGCGTCGTCGAGTCCGTACACGCTCAAGGTGATGACGTGGGCCGCGGCATTCATGACGCCGGTGGTGATCATCTACCAGGGCTGGACGTACTGGGTGTTCCGTCAACGCATCTCCTCCAAGCAGATTCCGGCGTCGATCGGCCTGCGATTCAAGGAGAAGACGTGGTAGTGGCAAACCCGCAATCACAAAAGATTCGAATCACGAAAGAACTGACGGTCGAATTCACGTGACTATCGAAGTAGGCGACGCTCCCACCACTCGGGAGCGTCGCCGGGGGCCGATCGACCCGCGGCTGTGGCGACATTCCGCTTCTGCGCGCGGCTATCTGATCCTGACTGTTGCTCTGTCGATGGTGAACGTCGTGATGGTCATCGTCGCGGCGCTCATGATCGGTCGGGTGCTGGCCGGAGTGATCACCACTCGAACTGTGGATGTTTCCTCGTGGACAACCGAATTGGTTGTTCTAGGCGCAGCTGTAGCGGTCCGAGTTCTGGGGACCTGGCTGCAGACCAGGTATGCGCACCGGGCATCGACTCGCGTGGTTGCCGAGATCAAGAACGGCGTGCTGACGTCGGCGTCGGCGATGAGTCCTCGCGATCTCGATCCTCGGCGCGACGAGATCGCGACCGTGCTCACCCGCGGTGTCGACGGTCTTGGTCCGTACCTGACGGGATACCTTCCGGCCCTGGTCCTGTCGGTGACGCTGACACCCATCACCCTGATAGTCATTGCGGTGCAGGACATGACGTCTGCGGTCATCATCTTCGTGACGCTGCCGCTGATCCCGATCTTCATGATTCTGATCGGCTTGCTGACAAAGGGTAAGTCGGAGAAGACGCTGGCAGCGATGACCACGTTGTCTTCGCAACTGCTCGACCTCCTTGCAGGTTTGCCGACGCTGCGGGCGCTCGGTCGTCAGCAAGGTCCTGCCGAGCGCGTCCGTGAACTCGGCGACGCTCATCGGCGAACGACGATGTCAGCCCTCCGCGTCGCGTTTCTGTCCTCGATGGTGTTGGAACTGCTCGCAACACTCTGCGTTGCATTGGTGGCCGTGAGCATCGGCCTGCGACTGGTGTACGGGGACATGACACTCGAGCCGGGGATAGTCGCGCTGATCCTCGCGCCCGAGGTGTACCTGCCGCTCCGAATGGTGGGAACCCAGTTCCATGCCGCCGAGGACGGAATGGCCGCAGCCGACAAGGCATTCGAGGTTATCGAGGCCGATTCTGCCGCGCCGGAGGGTGGCTGGACGACTGTAGTCGCTCGCGGCGCCGACATCGTCTTCGACGGCATCGGTGTGGCCTCCCGTGGGGGAGTAGCGCCGTCTGAACTGTCCGCCGTTGCGTCTCCAGGGAAGATCACGGTGCTCACCGGTCCCAACGGTTCCGGCAAGTCGACGGCAGTGCACGCGCTACTCGGGTTGATCGAACCGAGCAGTGGGCGCGTGACCGTCGCCGGCGTCGATGTCCGAGACCTGGACGAGCACGCGTGGTGGAGTCAGTTGGCCTGGCTACCGCAACATCCGGTCCTCCTGCCCGGCACCATTCGCGAGAACCTCGATCTCACCGGGGCCGTCGAGTCGCAGGCGTTGGCTCGAGCTGCGGCCGCGACGGGATTCGACGCGGTACTGGCCGAGTTGCCTGCGGGCGTCGAGACCGTGATCGGCGTCGGCGGCACTGGTCTGTCGTTGGGGCAGCGGCAGCGCCTGGCCCTGACACGCGTCCTCGCCTCCGACCGCGCGGTTCTTGTCCTGGACGAACCCACCGCTCACCTCGACTCCGATTCGGAAGGGACAGTGTTGGCTTCTCTGAGAGCACGAGCGGAGCGCGGCGACACCGTGGTCGTGATCGGCCACCGTCCGAGTGTGCTCGTCGCGGCTGACCGGATCGTCGAGGTACACGCTCATGAGAAGTGATACTCACGATCCGCTCCTGCGTGCTCTGCGGCTACTGGAACTTCGGCCACGACGAGTACTGACGGCGGTAGCGGCGGGCGTCGCAACACTCGGCAGCGCCCTCGCCTTGGCCGCGCTGTCCGCGTGGTTGATCACGCGGGCCTGGGAGATGCCTCCCGTTCTCGACCTCAGCGTTGCGGTGGTTGCCGTACGCGCATTGGGAATCTCGCGTGGTGTCTTTCGTTATCTCGAGCGATTGACGACGCACGACGTCGCGTTGCGCGGCACCACCGCAGCGCGATCGAGGATCTACCAGCAGTTGGCAGCGGGAGATCCCGCGGCCGCTGCCGGACTGCGACGCGGCGACCTGCTCTCACGAACCGGCGCCGATGTGGACGCGCTGGGCGACGTCGTCGTCAAAGCACTGATCCCGATTGCGGTTTCGATTGTCCTCGCGTTCGCTGCGGTGGGAATCTTGTTGTTCATCTCCGTTCCGGCCGCGCTCATTCTCGCTGTTGCGCTGGCGGTGTCCGGGATCGCGGCACCCTGGCTGTCGGCTCGTGCTGCTCGACTCGCCGAAGCCGACAGTTCAGCTGCCGCAGCTCGATTCAGCGAGTCTGCGGTGACGGCCCTCGACCATTCTGCCGAGCTTCGGGTATCGGGCCGCTTGGATCAAGCAGTGAGCGAGGCTGTCTCCGCCGAGGACGAGTTGGTCGACGCGACCGATCGTGCGGCGGTACCGAGTGCCTTTGCCGCCGCTGCGACGCCTCTCGCAATCGGCGTGAGCGTCCTCGGGGCTCTACTGATCGGAATCGCGCTCTACGGAACCACCGACATGTCACCGATGTCCATGGGAATCCTTGTACTGCTTCCCTTGTCGGCTTTCGAGGGAACCGCGATACTGCCCAGCGCAGCGGTAGCGTTGACCAAGGCGCGACTGGCGTCGGCGCGCATCATGGCGGTTCTCGATCGAGCGGACGAGGAACACGTCGAAGGTGACCGTGCGTGGCCGGAGGACGGGGTCCTGAGCGTGCACGCGTTGCGGGCGGGTTGGCCCGGGGGGAAGGTGACCGAACCGCTGTCGGTGGATCTTCCTCGCGGTGCTCGTGTTGCCGTCATCGGCGAGAGCGGATCGGGAAAGACCACTGCGCTGATGACGATGGCGGGACTGCTGCCGCCCGTCGCGGGAACAGTTCGCGTTGGCGGAGTGGATGTTTCGGAAGTCGATCCGGCCGAGCTGCGTCGTCACGTGGGGTACTTCGCCGAGGACGCACACCTCTTCGAGACGTCGGTACTCGAGAACCTGCGCGTTGCACGCGGTGACCTCACCGTCGAGGACGCGGAGAAAGCACTTGCCGCAGTCGGTCTCGGCGATTGGCTGGCGGAACTGCCGGACGGGCTCGACACCTACCTGGTCGGCGGTATGCGAGCGGTTTCGGGCGGTGAGCGTCGTCGGTTGCTGTTGGCACGCGCGATCGTCTCGCCCGCGGAGGTGCTGCTGCTCGACGAGCCGACCGAGCACATGGACGCGGAGGCAGGCGCTCAGCTGCTTCGCGAGTTGCTCGATCGTGACGGAATGCTGGTCGATTCTTCGCGAACGGTTGTTGTCGTCACCCACCAACTTCCGGCCGGTACTGGAGCTGACCAGGTGATATGTGTCGGAAAAGTTTCTGTGGAAAATACGTTGCCGTCGTCGTGAAGTGGGCGTACTTTCTCCAGTACACAAGGAAGGAGGTGGTCTGAAATTGAAGTACAGACGGACGCGTGAGGTGGCTGCCAGCTAGCCGCAATCGCTGACGGAATTCACTTACCGCGCGAGCGGCCGGCGAATCCCAGGCAGCCACCCGACCCCCGAGCCCCCGATCAGTCCGACCGGGACCCCCGCGAAAGCGAGGGTGTGGCTCGGGGGTCGCTTCGTGCTGTGCGCCTTTGTTAACCCCCGGCGGTTAATAAAGGCGCACAGCGTGGACAAGGATTAGGCCCCCACCATCCACCGCGCTCGAGGACCGCTCTGACCTCGGCTGCAGTTCGGCACGAGGCTCCCTCCACCTCTTCCCAACCGAAGACCAGCGTGGCGTTGCCTGACAGTTCGGATGCGTTTCCTCGCCGACGATCACGCAGTGCAGTCGCCCGAGAAGAGTGGAAGGCAAATCCGTCGAGTCGAACGATCAGTGCGACACCGCAATTGCGGTAGTCGACGTCCTCGTAGAGAGTTCTCCCATCAACGAGGACCGGCGATTGCCGTCGTGCTTCCGGCAAACCGTGTGCGCGCTCGACTTCGATTGCGTAGCGGTGTTCGAGTACTGACTGGACGCCGCGATCCAAGAGGTCCAGTGTCGAGGACAGCGCTTTGACATATCGCCTCGGCCGGCGGCACTCCATTCGGGTGCGTAGCGCCATCTGCGACACCTTGCACGCCGTGGCCGAGCGGACGAGAGAACGAGCGGCGTCGCGAGCTGACGGCTCTGCCACCGCCAGGTCGATTGCAGTGTCGGCCAGCGACGTACGAGCAGGCTGAGTAGCAACCCCGATATGGGCTTGAGCGCGTGAACGATGAACGATCACTCCGGGATGAGCAGTGGACCACCCCAACGGAACGGGGCGTGTCGGGGAGCGTTCAGGTCTGAACGTCGGATTCTGACAGCGCGAGGATCGGCCGTATCGGACCGTGATGTGGACCGGCAGTTCGGACTCGATGTGCGTGAGTCCCCACTCTTCGGCAGCAGTCCGGTGACTCAGATATGTTTCACCGCCGCCGAACAGAAGTGCAGCTTCGAGAATCATTGCTCGGTTGAGTGGGCCGTTGGTACTGGATTGAACACCGTGGAGGACGGTCGTCCATTGACCCGATTCGACCAGATGTTGGATGCGCCGCGGCGAATAGCCGAAAGGGCGCAGTTGTTTATTGGTCGCGAGTCCGTGTTGGAAGTCGAAGAGTCTTCGGAGATCAGGATCGAGGTAGTCGCAGCTCATGCGAATACCGTGGGATCGCTGTCCGACAGGAATCAGTCGAAGATGCCGCCCGGAAGCTCGCCTGTGGAATTTGACGGTGCCTGTGGATAAATCTGCTGTGCGCCTCTATTAACCGCCGGGGGTTAATAAAGGCGCACAGCAGGACTAGCCGATGTAGCGTGTCAGCCGCGCCGAGAGACGCGGTTCCAGGCCACCGTCAGACATGATCCGCTCTTCGACGTACGCGAGGTCGCCGCCTTCGACGATGCCGTACAGACGCTTCGCGCCGCCGTACAGTGCACCGGACTGGCTGCGGATCACCACGTCGGTGGCAAGTTCCCACGATGCCTGGGTGAGTGCGCGCCCGTAGTACATTTCGACGACGCCGGAGCTGTGGCTGAGCAGGAGTTCGACGACTTCCTGGTTGACGCTGCCGGGGATGCCGTCGCCGCCCATTCGCCAGTAACCGCTCTCGCGCAGATCGGGGCTCACGTACTCGCCCTCGGCGTCGAGACGCCAGGACCGGGACTCCCAATTGAGGTAGGGGCCACCGTCGTGAGAGATGACGATCTGCTGACCGAAGGCGTAGTCGCCGGTCTCGTCGTGTCCTTCGCCTTCGCCGCGCCAGACGCCGACGAGGGGGAGTAGTGCGAGGAGTTCGGGATTGATGTCCGGGCCGAGGCGCAGGTTTGCGGTGTCCTCGGGCAACGGAAGGTCCGGCAGGGTCGGGATGTTGAGCGACGCCGTCGACTTGGAGCGCTCGACGGCGATGGCGACAGCTTCGTCCCCGCTGCCGCGCCTGACGGCACCTGCAGCGGCGGAATCGTCAGCGGTCGCGTCGGACCCTGAATCCGGAGCCTGGCTCACGACTCGTCGGTGACCAAGCGGTACACGACGTACACGGAGAACCAAGCGATCATGACGGATGCGAGTGCGAGGAGTACCTCGAAGAAAATGACCACGGGTACATCTTAGACCGCGGCGACCGACCGGAAAAATCGGGAGCCGGAATGCAGAAGGCCCCGCACCGAAGGGGTGCGGGGCCGCCTGAGAAAGCCGGAATTACTTGCTGACGGTCACGTCCACGTTGTGCACGCCCGAGCCCTCGGGAGCGACGGTGGAAGTGCCGTTCCCCGAGCTGGACAGTGCACGCACGGTCCACTCGCCCGGAGCGGCGAAGAAGCGGAAATCGCCGGTTCCCGATGCCACGACCTCGGCCGTGAACTCTCCGGAGCCGTCGAGCAGACGCACGAATGCGCCGCCGATGGGCTGTCCGTCAGCCGCGAGGACGCGGCCGGTGATGACCGTCTCCTTCTCGACGTCGACGCCGGCAGGCAGGGTCTGGCCCTGGGTAGGTGCTCCACACATGATCAGGCTCCCAATTCGATCGGTGCGCCGACGAGTGAGCCGTATTCGACCCAGCTGCCGTCGTAGTTCTTGACGTTGTTCTTGCCGAGGATCTCCTGCAGGACGAACCAGGTGTGGCTCGAGCGCTCGCCGATGCGGCAGTAGGCGATCGTTTCCTTGGTGTCGTCGAAGCCCTTCTCCGCGTACAGCTTGGCGAGGTCGTCGTCCGACTTGAAAGTGCCGTCCTCGTTGGCGGTGGTGCTCCACGGGATGTTGATGGCGCCGGGGACGTGGCCGCGCTGCTGTGCCTGCTCCTGCGGAAGGTGCGCGGGAGCGAGGATCTTGCCGGAGAACTCGTCAGGGCTGCGAACGTCGACGAGGTTCTTGCTGCCGATGGCGTCGATGACCTCGTCGCGGAATGCGCGGATCGAGAAGTCGGGGGTCTCGGCCTTGTACTGCGTGGCTTCGCGGTTGACGGCATCCTTGGAGAGCGGGCGTCCGTCGAGTTCCCACTTCTTGCGGCCGCCGTCGATCAGCTTGATGTCCTGGTGGCCGTACAGCTTGAAGTACCAGTACGCGTATGCGGCGAACCAGTTGTTGTTGCCACCGTAGAGAACGACGGTGTCGTCGTTCGCAATGCCCTTGGCGGAGAGCAGATCCGAGAACTGCTCCTGGTTCAGGAAGTCGCGTCGGACGCCGTCCTGGAGGTCCTTGCGCCAGTCGAGCTTGACTGCACCCTCGATGTGGCCGCCGTCGTATGCGCTGGTGTCCTCGTCCACCTCGACAAAAACGGTCTTGGGGGTGTTGAGGTTCTGCTCAGCCCAGTCAGCGGAGACTAGGACGTCGGAGCGAGCCATGGTGTTCCTTTCGATGTGGTCTTGCATCGGTCGATGTCTAGCAGGGGTTCAGCAGGGTTGTGTGGCAAGCGCTTTCACGCGGTGGTAGCGCGGCCGGTATTTCGCAGCCTTGCGACGAGTGGGTAGATCTGGCAGCCGAGGCAGATACCGAACGCGGCGTTGAGCAGGGCCGCGAACAAGGCGAAGCCGGTGGCAACGGTGCCGACGATCGTCGACCCGGCCAGGAAACCGACCGTGCCGGCGAGTGAGAAGACGAAGCCGACGAACTGCGCGAAGCGAAGTGGCGCTACGGGTTCGCGTTCGCTGACCGGCGAGATTCGCGGCGCGACGAGCTTGCCGAAGATCTGGCCGTACGGGCTGCGCTTGGGACCGAGTACCGCTCCGACCGCGAAGACGATCGCCTGCAGGGCGAGAAGCACTGTGGCGGCGGGCAGTGAGAAGGTCGAGAGAATGAGCGTGAGTACGAGAACGCCGGTGGTGACCCATGCTGCGAATCGAGGTCCGCGGACGTCGACTTGCTCGAGTTGGGGTGTGGTTGTGGACATCGGGAGTGCTCCTGCGCTGGATTGCATGGTGCTTGCCTGGACCGAGAAAACGGGGACGCAAAAGTCCCGTTCGGTGAATTGATCACGTGAGCGAAAGCTCGAAGGTCAGAGAGATCTGACGGATGTGGTGATCAGCAACAGGTACAGCAACAGCCCCCGAGGCGGCACAGGTCTACTGCGCGGCGTCGGGTGAGCATCAGCTCGTGGCGGGTTTGCACGTCGGCGAGTTTACCCCGAATTCTCGGATTTTGGCTCGTGGGGTCCGGATAGTGGTACGAGCGCAGCTTTCAGGTCGGCTGCGGACGGCACTCCTGACACTCGGAACTGTTCGTCGAGTCCACCGTCGAGGATGAAGGTGGTGGGTAGGGACAGGACGCTCATTTCGCGTGCCAGGGCCGGTTCCTTGTCGATGTCGAGTTCGATCTCCACCGGCGGACGGGGAGCGTCGGCCATCGAAACCACGACCTGGCCGACGACGCGCCGTACTGCTGCACACGGTCCGCACCAGTCGGCGGAGAAATGCAGTACGACGGGTCCGCCGTTCGGCGATGCGACTCCGGCGGCGCTCAGCAGTTCGAGGCGGCTGTCGGTGCCGCTGGCTGCGGACGTGGTGGTGGCTCGGACCGCTCCGTTGCGCGATTTGAGAAAGAGTCCGACCGCGACGACGGCTACGAGCGCGACCAGCAGAATTGTGATCCCGGTCATCGGTTCTGCAGCTCTGCGAGATCGATCGTCGTGTTTTCGGCGCTGCCTTCGATCACGATTCTTCCGCCTTCCGCGTAGACCAGGCTCGGCTGGATTCCGTAGGGGAGTGCCTGCGGATCGATCGTGTAGCTGAACAATCCGAGGACTACGGGTTCGAGAGCCGCGGGGATCGAGAAATCGGCTTTGCCCTCAGGACCGAAGTACAGGTTGCTGGCGACGATCTTGACCTGCCCACCTTCCAGAACCAGGTTGGCCTGCACGCTCACGGCAGTCTCGACCGGGCCGACGGCAACCGTTCCGGTCAGCACGACGGCGCCCGCGGTGCTGGCGCCCGTTCCGCCGCTGCCCCCGGTGCCGTCCGACTTGTTGGCCGGCGGCGAAGATACCTGCAGGTCAGGGATGTTCAGCAACTTTCCGAGATCGGTGGCGTTGATTCCCATCCGGCCGTCGAGTTTGTCGACGGGGAGCTGGGTGACGTTGCCGTTCACGATGTCGGAGAAGGGCACGGTGACCCCGCGCAGGTTGGCCTCGACGGTCACTTCGCCGACCACGTCGCTCTGGACGCCGGTGGCTCTGACGTAGACGTCCTTGTACTTCCCGCCGAGTGCCTGGGTGAGGAAGGGGAACCCGTTGAAGGTGACCTCGGGGTCCGCCTCGAGTGACGCGCCGGTTCGGAGCTCGCGGGAAACCCGGTACTCGGCGTACGCGGCAGCGCCGAAATCGGCCACCAGTCCGAGGCCGAGGAGGAAGACGATGCCGATGATCAGTTTGCGCACCGCACCATTGTGACGGACTCCGGTCGGGGTTCGATGCGACGGCCCCGGTACCAGGCACGCTAATGTAGTGACCGACCAAAAGCGTCGAACTACTCGAGCGTTGCCCTCGCGGGTTGCGCGGGCTACTAGATAGGAGGCCGTGTGGAACTGCTCCTCCTCACCTCCGACCCCAACCCGGAAGCTGTATTACCGGCGTTGGCGTTGCTGGCGCACTCGGTTCGGCCTGCCCCCACAGAGGTTTCCTCGCTTCTCGAAGCGAGTTCCGCGGACGTGGCGTTGGTAGATGCGCGCACCGATCTTGCTGCCGCGCGCGGTTTGTGTCGACTGCTCGGAAGCACGGGATCTGCAGTACCTGTGGTCGCCGTACTCACCGAAGGCGGACTCGTCGCAGTCAATGCCGACTGGGGGCTGGACGACATCCTGCTTCCCGGTACCGGTCCGGCGGAGGTGGACGCCCGATTGCGGTTGTTGGTCGCCCGCAGCGGCGGTGTGGCCAGTCCGGAAGCGTCGGGAAAGATCACGCTGGGCGAATTGGTTATCGACGAGGGGACGTACACGGCACGACTGCGTGGACGGCCCCTTGATTTGACTTACAAGGAATTCGAGCTGCTCAAGTACCTCGCGCAGCACGCCGGGCGGGTATTCACCCGTGCGCAGTTGTTGCAGGAAGTGTGGGGTTACGACTTCTTCGGTGGCACCAGGACGGTTGACGTCCACGTGCGTCGTCTGCGGGCGAAACTCGGCACCGAATACGAGTCCTTGATCGGTACAGTCCGAAATGTCGGATACAAGGCAGTGCGTCCGACCAGGGCCAAGGGCGGCGCAGCAGCTCCCGTTCAGTTCGAGGACGACGAAGACGTCGACTACGACGCGGCCGACGGTTCGGTGGTCTGACGTGGGTTGGACCGATTCGCTGCCGGCCGGATCCGCCGAGCAGGTTTCCGCGCTGCTCGATCGCGCGACCGAGTGCGACGGCAAGGCGCCGGTCTCGGAGCAGGGGCGACATGCCGTTGCCGGACGCGGTGCAGCACGACACTTCCTCGAGTTCGACGGCGATGCCGTCGTCGGTTACGCACAGCTGCAAGCCGGTTCGGACGAGCATCCTGACATGGCGGAGTTGGTGGTCGACCCGCAGGCACGGCGCCGCGGCATCGGAACCAGGCTTGCCGCAGCGGTATTCGACGAGGGCCGTTCAGGCACACGCGTCTGGGCGCACGGAAACATAGACGCTGCAGTGGAATTCGCCAAGAGTCTCGATCTGGTCAGCGTGCGTGAGCTCCTTCAGTTGCGTCGACCTCTCGATGCTCCGCAGCTTCCGGAAATCGTTGTGCCCGAAGGTGTAACGATGCGGACGTATCGCGGACCCGAAGACGATTCCGAGATCCTTCGCGTCAATAATGCGGCGTTCTCCTGGCATCCCGAGCAGGGCGGCTGGACCCAGTCGGAGATCGACGAGAGAACGGCCGAAGGGTGGTTCGATCCCGCCGGTCTGTTCATGGCGTTCGCGGACACCGATCCCGATACTCTTCTCGGCTTTCACTGGACCAAGGTGCACGCACCCGAAGGCGATGATCCGGAGCTGGGGGAGGTGTACGTCGTGGGCATCGATCCTGCGGCGCAGGGACGCGGTCTCGGTCGAGTGCTGACCCTGGCGGGCATGCATTACCTGCGTGATCGTGGCCTCGGAACCGTCCTTCTGTACGTCGAAGGCGACAACACTGCCGCCCTGCACACGTACGAGCGTCTCGGCTTCGATCGGTTCCACGTGGACATGGCTTACGCCCGCGCGCGCTGACGTCACAGTCGAACACGCAGAAATGTCTGGTCTGTTCATTCTCCGTTAACCATGTGTGGTCCAACCGGACACCGCGCCCGCCTACTTTTCTCTGTGGGCAGCGCCGTGTTGCCTGATGCAGATTTCAATCATTCTGCATCTCATGTCGCCGCCCGATCGTGGGCGTGGCGGTAGCGATTTCCGGAGGATCTTGGTGAATCTCAAGCGCAGTGGTGCCCTGCTCGGTGTAGTGGCCGTGGGCGCCATGACCTTGGCCGCATGTGGCAGCGACAACAACTCGTCGTCGACGGGTGTGGACGCGTCCTCATCGAACGCAACGTGCGAAGGCAAGAGCAACCTCTCTGCCGCTGGTTCCTCGGCACAGAAGAACGCCATGGACCAGTTCGTCGCCACCTACATCTCCGTGTGCCAGGAAAAGGGCAAGACGGTCAACGTCGCTTACAACCCCAGCGGTTCGGGTGACGGACGTACGCAGTTCATCGCCAAGCAGATCGACTTCGCGGGCTCCGACTCGGCCATCAAGGACGAGCAGGCGGACAAGGCCAAGGAGCGTTGCGTCGGCGGCGAAGCCTGGAACCTTCCCCTCGTCTTCGGCCCCATCGCAGTTGCATACAACCTCGACGGCGTCGACAAGCTCGTTCTCAACGCAGAGGTCCTCGCGAAGATCTTCAACGGTGGCATCACCAACTGGAACGATCCGGCAATCGCCGCGCTCAATTCCGGCGCAACGCTTCCCGACGAGAAGATCACCGCCGTGATCCGCTCCGATTCCTCGGGCACCACGGACAACTTCCAGAAGTACCTCGACGCAGCGTCGAACGGTGCCTGGACCTCGGGTGCAGGCTCCGACTTCACCGGTGGCGTCGGTGAGGGCGCCAAGGGTTCGGCCGGAGTAGCACAGGCAGTATCCACCGCACCGGGTTCGATCACCTACGTCGAGAAGTCGTTCGCGGATCAGAACAAGCTCTCGGTTGCCGAGATCAACACGGGCTCCGAGGCAGTCGCACTGACCAACGATTCGGCTTCCAAGTCGATCGCCGGTGCCAAGTTCAAGTCCGACGCCACCGGCGACCTGACGCTCGACCTCGCGTCGATCTTCAAGACCAACGAAGCCGGCGCGTACCCGCTCGTGCTCGCCACCTACTCGATCGTGTGCTCCAAGGGCTACGACGCCGACACCTCCGCAGCTGTGAAGTCGTTCCTGACCAGCGCAGCAAACGAGGGACAGGCCAACCTGGCCGAGCAGGGCTACGTTCCGCTGCCCTCGAACGTCCAGGATCGACTCAACGCATCCATCTCGGCAATCAGCTGAGCTGACCTGCGGACTCGTGCGGACAAGCCCATGGATCTACATTCAGACGTGAAGGAACGTGAGCGCACATGAGTGACGCGCCCATCACCTCGACATCTCGTTCTCCCGGCCCCGCAACCAGCGGGGCCGGGGTGGGCGGTCCGAACGGCACCACGGAGGACACGATTACTTCCACCAAGGCCCAGGCCACCGAGCAGTCACCGAAGGGTGACGGCCCGGGTACCGGCACAGCAAAGACCGTGACCCGTCCGGGCGACCGCATCTTCAGCTCGCTCGCTTCCGGTTCGGCCATCTTCATCACCGTCGTCATCGCGGCGATCGGTGCGTTCCTGATCTGGCGGGCGATCCCCGCACTGAGCCGGAACCAGGTCAACTTCCTGACCAGCTCCCAGTGGGTGACGCAGAACATCAACGAGATGGCATTCGGTGTCCTCGACCTCTTCCAGGTCACGGTCCTCGTCTCGCTCTTCGCGCTGGTGCTCGCGATGCCGATCGCACTGGGTATCGCGATCTTCCTGACCTCGTACTCACCCAAGTGGCTCACCCGGCCGCTGTCGTACACGATCGATCTCCTCGCGGCAGTGCCGTCCATCGTCTACGGCCTGTGGGGACTTCTCGTATTCGCACCGGCGATCACCCCGGTCGCGGTGTGGCTCAACAAGACTTTCGGCTGGTTCCCGCTCTTCGCCGACGGCAGCGGATCGATCACCGGCGGCGGCACCATCTTCACCGCAGGAATCGTCCTGGCCGTGATGATCCTTCCGGTCATCACCGCAGTGACCCGCGAGGTGTTCATCCAGACCCCGCGATCACAGATCGAAGCTGCACTCGCCCTCGGCGCCACGCGCTGGGAAGTTGTGCGCACCACGGTCATCCCGTTCGGTAAGTCCGGCTACATCAGCGGATCGATGCTCGGTCTCGGACGCGCACTCGGTGAAACGATGGCGCTGTACCTGATCCTGCGCACCACCTCTCAGGCCTTCGGCTGGTCGCTGTTCGACGGCGGCTCGACCATCGCCTCCAAGATCGCCCTCGGCTACGCGGAGTTCAACAACGACATCCAGGCAGGCGCGTACATCGCGGCCGGACTGGTGCTGTTCGTACTGACCTTCGTCGTCAACGCGGCTGCCCGCGCAGTGATCGCCGGAAAGAAGGACTGACCCATGACCTCCACTCTGGACCGGCCGGTCAAGGCCCCCACTTTCCAAGGCGTCGGCACCCGTCGTCGCGCCAAGGACGTCATCGCGACCATCTTGGTCAGCCTGGCAGTCGTCATCGCGCTCATCCCGTTGGTCTGGGTGCTCTTCACGGTCATCGCCAAGGGCCTGCCCGCTCTGACGTCGCCGACGTGGTTCACCAACTCGCTCAGCGGATTGACGGCGTCGGCCGACGGCGGCGGTATCTATCACGCGTTGATCGGCACCCTGCTGCAAGGCATCGTGTGCGCGGTCTTCTCCATCCCGCTCGGTATCTTCGTCGCGATCTACCTGGTGGAGTACGCCGACCGGAAGTCGAAGCTCGGCAAGCTCACCACGTTCATGGTCGACATCCTCAGCGGTGTTCCGTCGATCGTGGCCGCGCTCTTCATCTACGCCCTGTGGATCGCGACCTTCGGCTTCCCCAAGTCCGCGTTCGCCGTGTCACTGGCTCTGGTCCTGCTGATGGTCCCGGTCGTCATCCGCTCCACCGAGGAAATGCTGCGCATCGTTCCGATGGATCTGCGAGAGGCGTCGTACGCGCTCGGCGTGCCGAAGTGGAAGACCATCTCGAAAATCGTTCTGCCGACGGCACTTCCCGGCATCATCACCGGCGTCATGCTGGCCCTGGCCCGCGTGCTCGGTGAGACCGCACCGCTGCTGATCCTCGTCGGCTACGCACCGTTCATCAACTTCGACCTGTTCAACGGTGAAATGGGCACTCTGCCTTCCGTCATGGTCGCCGAGATGAACAACCCCACCGACGCCGGCACCAACCGCATCTGGGGCGCAGCGCTGACCCTGATCCTGCTGATCGCGATCCTCAACATCGTCGCGAAGCTGATCGGTCACTTCTCACAGGTCAGAAGCAAGTGATGCGGCCTCGGAACATGTTCGTACTCAACAGCGTCAACAACTCAGTAGGGAGCCGGTAATGGCCAAGCGTCTGGATCTCAAGGACGTCAACATCTACTACGGCAAGTTCCACGCCGTCGCCGATGTGGGCCTGTCCGTCCCGCCCCGGAGTGTCACCGCCTTCATCGGCCCGTCCGGCTGCGGCAAGTCCACCGTTCTTCGTTCGCTCAACCGCATGCACGAAGTGATTCCCGGTGCGCGCGTCGAGGGTTCGGTCTTGCTCGACGGTGAAGACATCTACGGTTCGAACGTCGATCCCGTCGGTGTTCGCAAGACCATCGGCATGGTCTTCCAGCGGCCCAACCCGTTCCCGACCATGTCCATCCGGGACAACGTCGTCGCGGGCTTGAAGTTGCAGGGCGAGCGCAGCAAGAAGAAGCTCGACGAGGTGGCCGAGCGTTCGCTGCGCGGCGCCAACCTGTGGAACGAGGTCAAGGATCGCCTCGACAAGCCCGGTGGTGGCCTCTCAGGCGGTCAGCAGCAGCGTCTGTGCATCGCGCGTGCCATTGCCGTCTCGCCCGACGTCCTGCTCATGGACGAGCCGTGCTCCGCGCTCGACCCCATCTCGACTCTGGCGATCGAGGATCTGATCACCGAGCTCAAGAAAGACTTCACCATCGTCATCGTCACGCACAACATGCAGCAGGCTGCGCGTGTGAGTGACCAGACGGCTTTCTTCAACCTCGAGGCAACCGGTAAGCCCGGTCAGCTCGTCGAGATCGACGACACCGAGAAGATCTTCTCGAACCCGACACAGAAGGCCACCGAGGACTACATCTCCGGCCGCTTCGGATAAGTCCTGGGATTGCACACTGCACGACCATGTTTCACCCCCGTTTCCAACAGGAGACGGGGGTGAAACTTTTTGGTTGTGGTGATAGTTCCCACTCCGGTGCGTACCGCTGAGCGTCGTTGGGCGCCCGAATAATTCGATGAGCAGCGCAAGTGCGCCGAGTGGGTGCTGAAGTAGCCGACGATGTGAATCTCGTGGATACTGACGACGCTTCGGGCAATGCTAATCTCGGCCCGACAGCACGCTGTCGATCGATGTCGTTTCACAACCGGAAGGGCTTGTCAGTGCACCTCACCCCTTCAGATACCGAAAAGCTGCTCCTGAGCGTCGCGGGCATGGTCGCCCGCGACCGCCGCGAGCGCGGGGTACTGCTGAACTACCCCGAAGCGATGGCCCTGATCTCGTGTTGGATTCTCGAGCGCGCGCGTGACGGAATGACGGTTGCGGAACTGATGAACGCCGGTCGGCAAGTGCTCACCCGCGACGACGTGATGGAAGGGGTGCCAGAGATGATTGCAAACGTCCAGGTGGAGGCCACTTTCCCGGACGGTCGCAAGCTGGTCACCGTGACGGAGCCCATTCGATGATTCCCGGTGAGGTACGTGTGTCCACCGAACCGCTCGAGTTCGGCACGGACGCGGAAAAGATCACGATGGTCGTCGTCAACGACGGCGATCGTCCCATTCAGATCGGTTCGCATCTCCATCTGCCGGCCGCCAACCCGGCGCTGACCTTCGATCGCGAAGCGGCAGACGGTTTCCGGCTCGACATCCCCTCGGGAACGTCGGTTCGGTTCGAACCGGGAGTCAGCAGAACGGTGACACTGATCGCGCTCGGCGGACTCAAAAGGGTTCCGGGCCTGCAGATCGTGCCGGACGAAGACCTGCCGACGCATGCGCGTGAGCCCAAGACCGTCATGCCGTTCGGCACACCCGGCGTCGAGGTCGAAGAGCCGTTGCGAGCGTCCTCGGTGAACGTTCGCGTGAGTGATGTTCCAGTCGAGGCGGATTCACCGGATGACGCCGCGACGACAGTTGAGAGGACAGCCGAATGAGCAGGATCGATCGACGCGGTTACGCCTCCCTGTACGGTCCGACCGCAGGCGACCAGATCCGTTTGGCCGACACAGATCTGTGGATCGAGATCGAGCACGATTACACCGCGACCGGCGACGAGATGGTCTTCGGCGGCGGTAAGAGCATCCGCGAGTCGATGGGCCAGGGCCTGACCACTCGTGATCAGGGGGCTCTCGACGTCGTCATCACCAACACGGTGATCCTCGATCACTGGGGAATTGTCCGGGCAGACGTCGGAATTCGCGACGGACGCATCGTTGCGATCGGCAAGTCCGGTAACCCAGACATCATGAACGGCGTGCACCCCAAGCTGCTCATCGGGCCGAGCACCGACGTGATCGCCGGTGAGGGAAAGATCCTCACCGCGGGTGCGATCGACACTCACGTGCACTTCCTCAGTGAAGTCGAGATGATGGAAGCACTCGCCACTGGTACGACGACCGTGGCGGGAGGCGGAACGGGCCCCACCGAAGGAAGCAAGGCAACCACCGTCACGCCCGGCGCCTGGTCGCTGACGATGATGCATCGGGCCCTCGACCACATCCCGCTCAACGTTCTTCTTCTCGGCAAGGGCAGCACCGTCAGCCATGAGGCCATGCGCCAGGAAGCTCTCGCGGGCGCAGGCGGATTCAAGGTTCACGAGGACTGGGGTTCCACTCCGGCCGCGATCGACGCCGCTCTGCGAGCAGCCGACGAGTTCGGCCTCCAGGTGGCGCTGCACGCCGACAGCCTCAACGAAACCGGTTACGTACAGCACACTTTGGACGCGATCGCCGGACGCGGAATCCACGTATTCCATGCGGAGGGCGCCGGCGGCGGGCACGCACCGGACATCATCGTGACCGCCGGTGAGCCGAACGTTCTTCCGGCATCGACCAATCCGACGTTGCCGCATACCGTCAACACGGTTGCCGAGCACCTAGACATGCTCATCGTGTGTCATGCGCTCAATCCCCGGGTTCCGGAGGACCTTGCCTTTGCCGAGTCTCGAATCCGCCCGACAACGATTGCGGCGGAAGACTTTCTGCACGACATCGGAGCCATCTCCATCACCTCGTCCGATGCCCAGGCTATGGGCCGTATCGGCGAGGTGACTCTGCGGACGTGGCAGGTGGCCCACGTCATGAAGGCCCAGTACGGCAAGCTGGGCACCAGCATGCCGGCCGACAACGAGCGTGCGCGGCGCTACGTCGCCAAGTACACGATCTGCCCTGCCGTCGCGCACGGGATCGATCACGAAATCGGGTCGGTCGAGGCCGGGAAGATGGCGGACCTGGTTCTGTGGGATCCCGCGTTCTTCGGAGTCCGTCCTTCTGCCGTGATCAAGGGTGGAGCGATAGTTGCTGCGCCTCTTGGTGATCCGAACGCTGCGATCCCGACCCCGCAGCCGGTGTTCGTTCGCCCGGCCATCGCGGCAACTCCGGGATCGGCGCCGCACCTGTCCACGACGTTCGTCTCGCCGATGGCCATCGAGGACGGTTTGGCCGGTCGTCTCGGTCTCACCCGCACCCTCACCGGCGTCCGGCCGACTCGTCACCTCACCAAAGCGGATATGCCGAACAACACGGCACTGCCGTCCATCGACGTCGATCCGGAGACGTTTGCCATCAAGGTCAACGGCGACCTGATCGCGCCCAACCCTGTTGACGTAGTGCCGATGGCTCAGCGCTACATGCTGTTCTGAAACCATGTCAATCGAGATGGCGTCTGCCGAGATAGCGTCGATGCTCTTGGCAGACGGGCGTCTGCCTACGGGCGGTCACGCGCACTCGTCGGGGTTGGAACCGGCACTGGTGGGCGGACTCCTGCAGAGTCAGGTCCCTGACTTCATTCGCGGTCGACTCGAAACAGTAGGGCTGGTCGAGGCCGCTGCAACGGTGATCACGCGGCGTTGGGCCGTAAGCGCGGGTAGTGCAGGCGAACTCGAGGACATCTCGAGAGAACTGCTCGCTCGGACTCCCAGCGCACCGCTGCGTGAGGCGTCGATTCAACTCGGACGCGGGCTGGCAAGGCTGGCGTCGCGATTGTGGCCGCACCACCCCGCGGTGCAGATCCTCATGGCTCTGCCCGGGCATCCGATGCGTCCGCTCGCGTTGGGAGTCTTCACGGCGATCTCCGGGATGGACGACCTGCAGGCAGCTAGATCCTGTCTGTACGACGACGCACAAACGGTGGCGTCGGCAGCATTGAAGCTACTGCCGGTGGATCCGGCAGAACCGGTCGAATGGCTGCTCCGCGCCGCCTCGACCATCGAAACCGTCGCCGCGGCTGCCGTAGCAGTCGACGGCGTCACAGATATACCCGCAACAACAGGACCGTTGGTCGAACAATGGTCACTCGAACACCACGCTCGATCCAGGAGGATTTTCCGTGCTTGACAACCTGAACAACACCGCCACTGCTGCAAGAGGTTTGAGGCTCGGCGTCGCCGGACCGGTTGGCACCGGCAAAAGTACCCTCATCGCCACCATCTGCCGCGAGCTCGCGTCGGAGTACGAGATTGCGGTTGTGACCAACGACATCTACACCGACGAGGACGCGCGACTGTTGCGCGCGGCCAACGTTCTGCCGATCGAGCGCATCGTCGCAGTCGAGACGGGCGCGTGCCCGCACACGGCAATTCGTGACGACGTCACACCGAATCTCATTGCGGTCGAAGACCTCGAGCGTCAGTTCCATCCCCTCGACATGGTGATCGTGGAAAGCGGTGGTGACAATCTGACTGCCACGTTCAGTCCGGCCTTGGTCGACGCCCAGATCTTCTGCATCGACGTCGCCGGCGGTGGAGACGTCGCGCGCAAGGGCGGTCCCGGAATCGAGCGGGCAGATCTGTTGGTTGTCAACAAGATCGACCTGGCCCCGTACGTCGACGTCGACGCGGTCCAGATGGTTGCCGATGCCACGGCCGCACGTGACGGACTTCCCGTTCTCGCACTCAGCCAGAAGGATCACGCCACGATCGACCAGCTCAGCGCGTGGCTTCGCCAGGTCATCGCAGCTCATCGCGCGGGTAGCCACACCCCGCAGGATCCGGGACCGATGGCACCGCACTTCCATGCCGATGAAGAAGACCACGACCACGGACACGGTCACGGGCACAGTCACTCTCACGCTCACTGATGAGCACCGGAGCTACGCGGGTTGTCGTCGAGCGAGTGGGGGACACCGCTGTTGCGCGAGAGCTGATCTCGGGCGACTTCCTGGCCCCGCGATTCGTCGACGCTCGCGGGCTCACCGTGCGAATTGCCTTGGTAGGGCACAGCGCAACGCTGCTGGCCGGTGACGACCTGCGTATCGAATTCGTGGTCGCGCCGGGTACGTGTCTCGAGGTGATCGAGCCTTCAGGGACCGTCGCGTACAACGCGCGCGGTGGCCGGGCGTCGTGGTCGGCATCAGCGAGCGTCGGCGCGGGTGCGGCGCTGATCTGGCGTGCGGCACCGTTTGTCGTCGCCGGCGGCGCGGATGTGACCAGGCGCGTGGATATTTCGCTGGAATCCGACGCGGTGGCGCTGCTCGACGAGATGATCGTGTTCGGCCGGACCGGCGAAACCGGCGGTGCGCTTCGCTCGGATCAGCGAATCACCGTCGACGGTGACGCGCTTCTCGTGGAAACACTCGACCTGCGTAGCGTGCCGGGCCGTTCGCTGCCGGGAATTCTTGGTGGTCATCGCGTGCTCGGTACAACCATGCTGTTGGGGATGAAGACTTCCGACGACGTCGAGGGGCACGTGACGCCGCTGGCGGGACCGGGGATGCTGGCCCGGGCTGTGGCCGATCACGCCCACGAGGCGAGCGCAGCGTTGGATCCGATCTGGTCGCAGTGGCGGGCACGGGTATCGGAGAAGTACAGCGACTGATCTGCCCGACCGTCACACTCCGGGCGGCTGCATCGTCCACTATGTGACCAGGCCGAAGAGAGCCGGGCGCACAGGTTTGACGGAGGCATCATGCGAATTGTTGTTCTGGGCGGAACCGGCCAGATGGGAAAACTGGTCGTAGAGCAGGCCAAGGCAGGGGGCCATGACGTGGTCGCTGCCGCTCGATCGACGGGAGTCGACATCTCCACGGGTGCCGGGTTGGACGAAGCGTTTGCCGGCGCCGACGTGGTCGTCGACGTGAGCGATCACGTCACCAACAGTGCCAAGAAGGCGATCGAGTTCTTCGAGACCGCAGCGAGGAATATCGCTGCGGCCGAAACCAGAGCCGGCGTAAAGCATCACGTGTTGCTTTCGATCGTGAACTGCGACGATCCGCAGTTGAAGTCGTTCGGGTATTACCAGGGAAAAGCCGCCCAGGAACGCGCGGTGGAAGCGTCGGGCATTCCCTTCACGATTCTGCGATCCACCCAGTGGTTCGAGTTCGGCGAGAAGACCATCGCCCTCTTCGGACTGGGGCCGGTTGCGATGGTTCCCAGGATGCGGTCACAACCGGTGGCAGCGAAGACCGTCGCCGAGGCGCTTGTGACCTGCGCTCAGAATGGTCCGACCGGTAGGGCCCCAGACCTGGCCGGGCCCGAGGTCCTCGAGATCCCGGCCATGACGCGCGAGATCTTGAAATACCGTGGCCGGCGCACATTGCTGATCCCGATCTCGATGCCGGGAGCGGGTAAGGCGATGAAAGGCGGGGCGCTGCTACCCGGGCCTGAGTCGACAACTGCGGGACCCACGTTGGAGACCTGGTTGCACGAGCACGAGAACTGAATAGGAAAGGCGGCCGCGCAGGTGCGCGGCCGCCTTTTACTCACGTGGACGGTTGGGTTCAGAGATCCGGGTACGAGGTGAGGTTGTCGACCTTCTCGGTGGTTTCCGGCTCTTCGGGCAGCTTGCCGGTCACCAGGAAGATGACGCGTCGGCCGACCTCGACAGCGTGATCGGCGAACCGCTCGTAGAAGCGGCCGAGCAGAGTGACGTCGACTGCGGCGGCTACGCCGTGCTTCCACTCGCGATCCATGAGGACGGTGAAGAGGTGGCGGTGGAGGTCGTCCATCGCTTCGTCTTCTTCGCGCAGGCGAGCAGCGCGCTCGGGGTCGCGGGTCTCGAGTACGACCTTGGCGGCTGCACCGATGGAGACGGCGATGCGTCCCATCTCGGCGAAGTAGCCGTTGACCTCTTCAGGAAGCACGTGGTTGGGATGTCGGCGGCGCGCGATCTTGGCGACGTGCAGGGCGAGTGCACCCATGCGGTCGATGTCGGCGACGATCTGGATTCCGCTGACCACCGAGCGCAGATCTCCGGCAACGGGAGCCTGCAAGGCAAGCAACGCAAACGCACGCTCCTCGCAGATGGTGCTGAGTTCGGTGATCTTGTCGTGTTCGCCGATTACTTGTTCTGCCAGGGACAGGTCTGCCTGGAGCAGGGACTGGGTGGCGCGCTCCATAGCGGCACCTGCCAGTCCTGCCATCTCGCCGAGCGTGTCTGCAAGCTCGGTCATCTGTTCGTTGTAAGCCACGCGCATGAGGTCAGAGCCTACGTGCCGTGAAAGACCAAGTCACAAGCACCAGGTGAACGCAAGGTGAATGAACAAGTCTCAGTCGCAGGTGGTGTCTCCGGCGTTGACGCTGGCGATGTCGGCGGGCAGAGCCGTCGAGGTGCTGGTGTCGACCGACGTCGGATTTGCCGCCAGCATGGTCCCCGGCTCGGCGGGGGCGACGACGGTGCCGGAGAAATTGCTTCCGACGACGACCTCGATCATGTCTCCCATGCTCGGAGCGAGAACGAGAACCGCACCGGGAATCGACGACGCGACGGTCACCGCTTCAGCCTCGTAGCCTGCGGCGTAGCGCACGACGGTGGTTGATGCCTGAGCATTCGCCAGGCCGGTGGCTGCGCTGAAGTTACCGACCGTGGAGATCTGGAAACCGTAAGCCGCGAGGCTGTCGGCGATCGTCGCAGCCTGCCCGGCGATTCCCGACGCGTTGGAGACGTCGACCGAGATGTTGTAGGCGCTCATCGCCTCGACGGAAGTGGCGGCCGGCGGCGTGCTGGACGTAGGAGCGGTTGTCGTGGAACTGGTCGACGACGGTGTGGTGTCCTCGCGCTCTTCACCCGGAAGTGGATCGTCGTCGATGATTGCTTGGAAGAGGGACTTGATCTCGTCGGTGCGAGGAATCTCGTTGCCCCAGTCGTTGGTGCCGTCGGTGGGGACCGTCAAGAACGTGACCGCGCCTGCATCGACGTTCTGCAGCGAACGGCCGAGGGTGACCAGTGATTTCGTGTCGATGTTCTCGACGAACGTGTCGCTGGTGAAGGCGTTGATAAATCCGTTGAGCTTGCTCGGATTCAGGAGGACCTGGTTGGACAGGGCCGAGCGAAGCAGCGCCGACAGGAACTTCTGCTGACGGGTGATGCGTCCGTAGTCGCCGTTGCCTTCGGCTTCGACGTGGCGGGCGCGCACGTAGTTGAGTGCGGTACGGCCGTCGAGCATCTGCGTGCCGCCGGACGCGAGGACGGTTCCGAGGATGCCGTCCTCGATCGGTCCGGGGGAGCAGACGTTCACGCCGCCGACGGTGTCGACCATGCGCTCGAAACCGGCGAAGTCCATTCCGACGAAGTGCCCGATTTTCAGGCCGGACATCTTCTGGATGACCTTGACCAGGCACTTCGGGCCACCGAGTGCGTACGTCGCATTGAGCTTGTCGCCACTGGCTGCCGGAAAGGTTTCGCTGGTGTACTTGCCGGCGTCGTTGTCCCAGCCCTGGCAGATCGGACGTTCGACGTCGAGGTCACGAGGGAAGGAGACTGCGACGACACGGCTTCGGTCGGCGGGAATGTTCACCAGCATGACCGTGTCGGCTCGGGCACCTTCGGCGTCTTCGACGGTTCCGGCGCCGATCTCACCGCTCGCACCGGCGCGGGTGTCGGTGCCGATGATCAGGTATGTCTCGTCACCGAGCTGGCCGCCGGCGTCGATGATGTCGTCGGATTCGGTGTCGAGTGCTGCAATCTGATCGAAGCCGCCTTCGACTGATCGCAGATAACCCCAGACGACGCCGGTCAATGCGAGCGACATGACGGCCAGGAACGCTACTGCTGATCGGCCGATCACTTTTGCGCGATGGCGTCGGCGAATCTTGCTTTGCGCCAGGCGGGTGGCGCCGGTGTCACCGACTACTCGCGGCACTGCGGAGGTGACGGGATGTTCTTCGGTTATCCAGTCCGCTGCGGCAGGCGGGACTGTCGGGCGCGCGGGAATCGGCCGGGCTGGGGGCGGTGCCGATGCCGCCCGGGGCGGTGCCGACGGCGCCGGGGATGGTGCCGATGCAGCTCGCGATGGAGTCTTAGGTGGGGTGGACTTGGGCGGCGCAGCCGGGGCTGGTGGCGGCTTTTTGTCGCCTACCCGGCGGACCAACTCGGCGACTGACACGGAGTCGTCGGTCGGAGGAGAATCCCGTCGGCCGGTACGTCCACTGCTGCGACGCTCCGGGGGAGTGGGCGGTTGCGGTGCTGGTCGCTGGGGTGTGGCAGGGCGCGGGGGCGTTGCCGGTTGGTCCGGTCGGGCGCTGCGGAAGCGCTTGTCTGCGAGCGGACGTTCCCAGGGGGCGCGGCTCTCGGGCGGAGGTGGGCCCGAATCGTGATCATCACCCACCGATGCAACCTGTCCCGTCGTCGACTGTCAGTAACTCGTCATTCAGATGCCGGCGTCAACCGGTTGTCGACGAAGCTGGAGCCATATTACTGGTGAATCCTGAGTGCTCCACTCAGAAAGTGATGTGAGTAATCCGACGGCATGTTTTCGCTAGCCGCCAGAGTGCATCATGTCAGCTCCCACCGGCACAAGGTCGTCTTCGGGATCGTCGAGCCAACCTTCCGGAAGTGCCACCTGACCGGGTGAGCCTTGGCGTCCGCGCGGGCCTTCGGCGTCCTTGGGGAACGGGACGTCGTGATCGAGCTGTCCGAGCAGGTCGTCCAGTTCGGACAACGTGCTGACCAAGGCCATCGAGACTCGCAGATCCGATCCGACCGGGAACCCACGCATGTACCAGGAGACGTGCTTGCGAAGTTCGCGCAAGCCCTTCATTTCACCGTGATGCGCGGCGAGCAGTTGGGCGTGACGGGCGATGATCTTGGTGACTTCGCCGAGCGTCGGCGGCGTGGCGATCTGTTGTCCGTTGAGAGCTGCGCTGAGTTCCGCGAACAGCCATGGCCGTCCGAGGCAGCCGCGTCCGACGACGACGCCGTCGCAGCCGGTCTCGTTCATCATGCGGGCAGCATCCGAGGCGTCGAAGATGTCGCCGTTGCCGAGGATCGGCACGTCGGTGACGTGTTCCTTGAGGCGCGTGATCTCGTTCCAGTCAGCAGTGCCGGAGTAGCGCTGCGACGCGGTTCGTGCGTGAAGCGCGACTGCAGCGGCGCCTTCAGCTGCGGCGATCCGGCCGGCGTCGAGGTGTGTGTGATGTTCCGGGTCGATACCGACGCGCATCTTGACGGTGACCGGAATATCGGTGCCCTCGGTGGCGCGCACGGCTGCCGCGACGATCTGTCCGAACAGTCGACGCTTGTACGGCAGCGCCGATCCGCCGCCCTTGCGGGTCACCTTCGGTACCGGGCAGCCGAAGTTCATGTCGATGTGATCGGCCATGTTCTCGTCGACGATCATCTTGGCCGCGGCGTACGTCGTATCCGGGTCGACGGTGTAAAGCTGCAGCGACCTGGGCGTTTCGGTCGGGCCGAACGTGGTCATGTGCATCGTGGCCGGCTGGCGTTCGACGAGCGCGCGTGCGGTGACCATTTCGCAGACGTAGAGCCCGGACGTGCTGCCTGCACGTTCGAGTTCGAGTTCACGGCACAGCGTGCGGAAGGCGACGTTGGTGACGCCCGCCATGGGTGCGAGGACCACGGGGCTGTGCAGCTCGAGTGAACCGATACGAAGGGATGACATGACTACCTCTGAACAAATATTTGTGACAATTGGAAGTGCCCGGCACCGAATCCGGTACCGGGCACAGAATAGCTGGTGAAACTAAGAAGCCTGCTGTTCGCGCTTGGCGGCTTCGCGTGCGAGCATGCGATCGCGCTGCTCCTCGAACTTCGTCGCGTTGGCGGCGAGGGTCTCGAGGAAGGCCGCCAACTCCTCGCGCGTGTTCTCGCCTTCGGCACTGAAATCGTTGCGCTCGAAGATGTTCCACTTGCGCAGGACCGGCCAGACGACCTCGTCGAGGTGCTGGCGAAGGTCGTAGATACCGTGCTTGGCCATGAGAGCGCCGTTGCGGCGGAAGTTCGGCATTCCGGCGCCGGGCATCTGGAAGTTCTGGACGATGTTCGCCACAGCCTTGAGAGCCTGATCGGGAGCAAGATCGAGCGCGGCGGCGCAGATGTTGCGGTAGAAGATCATGTGCAGGTTCTCGTCCGCCGCGATGCGCTGAAGCATCTTGTCGGCAACCGGTTCGTCGCAGGCCTTGCCGGTATTGCGGTGGCTGACGCGTGTCGCGAGTTCCTGGAAGGTCACGTACGCGACCGAGTGCAGCAGCCCGGCGTCGCCCTCGTCGATGGGTGCGCTGTAACCGTTTGTCATGTGTTCCATGCGGAAGCGCTCGAGCTCGACGGGGTCGACTGCGCGCGTGACGACGAGGTAATCACGCATCACGATGCCGTGGCGGTTCTCCTCGGCGGTCCATCGGCCGACCCACGTGCCCCAGGCGCCGTCCTGCGAAAAGTTCTCGGCGATCTCACGGTGGTACGACGGCAGGTTGTCCTCGGTGAGCAGGTTGGTGATCATCGCGGCTCGGGCGACCTCGCCGAGTTGTGACTGCTCGAGACTCCAGTCTTCGCCGCCCATGGCTGCGAAGTTACGACCCTCGTCCCACGGGACGTAATCGTGTGGATGCCATTCCTTGGCCATGGAGATGTGGCGGTTGACGTTCTCCTCGGCAACCGGCTGCAGCTCTTGTAGCAGCTCCAGCTGCGTCAGAATCCTCGTCATTTCTTGCCTCCATGTTGAGTGAATGCGCGACTTCGCCCCAGCCTACGGCACCGTAGGTTTGAAAAGAATGGCATGAAAATTGCTCCCCTCGAGCGATGTTACCGATCCGTAGTTATCCGGGGGCACTTTCACGACCAAGTCGTTCTTTGGACGTAGTCGCGGAACGTCCGGGCGGGATCGGACAGCTCGCGGCTCTTCGACCAGATCAGCCCTATTTTTCGCTGTGCTCCTTCGATCGCTACGTAGACGACTCCTTCGGCCCAGATCGGCGGATCTTGAACCGGCATCACCGAGACACCGAAGGACGCGGAGACCAGTCCGCCGACCGTTGCCAGCTCGCTGCTCTCGAAGACGAAATTCGGAGTGAATCCTGCGGCCGCGCAGAGTTCATCGAGAATTCTTCGCATCCCGAAGTTCGGGTGCATTCCGATGAACGGTTCTTCGGCCGCGTCCGCAAGCTCGACCGAAGGCAGCTGCGCAAAGCGATGATCAGCCGGAACAGCCAATGCCAGTGACTGCTGAGCGATCTGCATCCACGCCACCTGTGGATCGCGCGGCTGCGGCGAGACGACGGCCAGGTCGGACGTGCCGGCGGAAATTCTGTCGACCAGGAACTGGGCACTGTCCTGATGCAATTCGAATCGCACCCCGGGATGCTCGACGCGATATCCCCGCAGCATGTGCGGTACCAGCCAGGTTCCGAACGAGTGGAGGAAGTCGAGTCGCACCGTGCCGCTCTCGGGGCTCGCCAGCGACCGGATTTCGGTCTGCGCCGCGTCGAGGGCGCGGAGCGCGGTCCGAGCGTGTTCGTAGAGGATCTCGCCGTACCGGTTCAGTTCTAGTCGGCGTCCCTGACGGTCGAAGAGTGTCACGCCGATCTGTCGTTCGAGGCGTGCGAGTTTGCGTGAAAGGGTCGGCTGCGACAGGTGGGTCAGGTCCGCAGTCGCGGTGACCTGTTGGGTTTCGGCGAGTACGACAAACCACTCGAGGTCTTCGGTCAGCATCACGAACCAAATCTATATGCGCCTCAGACATGTAGAAGTCCAAATTTATGCATTTTCTTTTGCCGAAGCTGGGCGGGAGGATTCTTACCGGAGGTAAGAGATGCCTGGAGGTACGTGGTGACTGTTGAGAACGTGATCGAAACCGAGGTGGCGCCGCTCCGCCGGGGATCCGCCGGGTATCGCACGGTGACCGTTGCGTTGTTCGCGGCCGGACTGTCGACCTTCATCTCGATGTACGCGGCACAGGCGTTGCTGCCCGCGTTCGCGGAAGGCTTCGACGTCTCGCCGGCTGTGTCTGCGCTGTCCGTCTCGGCCACGACGGGCATGCTGGCGTTGGCGATCATTCCCGCCAGTGCGCTCTCCGAGCGGTTCGGTCGCACACGGGTCATGATCGCGTCGGCGTCGGCGTCCTGTGTGATCGGTTTGCTCCTGCCGCTCAGTCCGACGATCGAGGTTCTGCTGATCGGGCGCGCGGCGCAAGGTTTGGCTCTGGCCGGGGTCCCGGCGGTGGCGATGGCCTACCTGGCCGAGGAGGTCGATCGGAAGGACCTCGGTGCTGCGATGGGGCGATACGTCGCCGGTACGACGATCGGTGGTTTGATCGGACGGCTTGTTCCCTCGGCCGTGGTCGATTTCAGTACGTGGCGTTGGGCACTGCTCACTGCGGCTCTGTTGTCAGCGTTGTTCGCGCTCAACATGATCCGGAAGTTGCCGGCGTCAAAGTTCTTTCGCCCGCAACCTGTATCGGTTCGTACGACCGCGTCGAATCTACGACGCCACCTTGCGAACCCGTCGCTGCGAACACTGTTCGCTTTGGGATTCATCCTGATGGGCGGCTTCGTGTCGATTTACAACTTCCTCGGGTTTCGGCTCACAGCAGCACCTTTCGGCCTTCCTGAAGCGCTTGTGGGCCTGGTGTTCCTTTTCTACCTCGCCGGAACTTTAACCTCGGCGGTAGCCGGCGGGGCCTCTGACCGACTGGGTAGGCGCAGCGTTCTGCTCGGCTCGGTTGTCGTCATCGGTATCGGCCTGGCACTGACCGTTCCGGACAATCTGGCGTTGACCCTCGTGGGGATGCTGCTCTTCACCGGAGGATTCTTCGCGGCACATTCGGTGGCCAGCGGGTGGGTGGGCGTGATCGCTACCGATCACCGGGCCGAGGCGTCGGCGTTGTATCTGTTTGCCTACTACGCGGGTTCGTCCGTGGCGGGCGCCCTCGCGGGTCTCGCGTACGCGGGTGGCGGTTGGGGTGGGGTCAGTGCTTTTGTCGGCGCTCTGCTGTTGGTTGCGTTTGCATTGTCGCTGAGGATGTTTCGATCCTCGACGGTTGACTGAACAGAGCGCTGCGGCGATCCCGAACGGGATCGC
>NZ_JBHWUF010000002.1:0-367375 GCF_042738325.1 Rhodococcus sp. NPDC059969
GATCCCGAACGGGATCGCCGCAGCGCTTATCTGCCGAGAGTCTTACTTTTTGCCGCCGCCGAGGAGACCGCCGAGCAGGTCTCCGAGGCCGCCGCCACCGGATCCACCCAAGATGCCGCCGAGTGCGCCACCGATGCCGCCGCCGGAATTGCCACCGCCGCCGAGAATTCCGCCGAGGAGATCCCCGAGCCCGCCGCCGCCGGAGGCCTGGGTCTGCGCACCTGCGCCGCCGCCGGTGAACTGCTTGGCGAGGTAGGCCAGGACGATGGGAGCGAGGATCGGCAGCAACTGCTTCACCAGATCGTTTCCGCCGCCGCCGACTCCGCCGAGTGCGCTGGCGACCTGATCGGTGTTGCCGCCGAAGATGTTCGAGACGATCTTCTGACCGTCAGCGGTGTCGACTTTGCTGATGTCGACGCCGTCGTCGAGCAGGCTGGTGTCGGCGTGCGACTGCAACGCGCTTTCCAGCGAGGCCGCGCCTGCCGGATCTTGCGCATTGGCGCCGAGGCCACCGACGAGGGTCGGCAGTGCCGTCTTGACCGCCGATTCGGCAGTTGCCTGGTCTACGCCGAGTTGCTGCGCGATCTGGTCGATGGGGATCTGGGATAGAAGGTCGTCAAGCGATGCCATTGATGCCCTACCTCTTCTGGGGTACTACTCGTCAGTACCCGGCTGTTGCAGACACTAGTGAATGTCGGCGTCGACGGTAACCCTCCGGTTGCCGAGCGGTCAGGCTCGGGTCTTCTCGCGGGGGACCAGACACGCTAGGAGCGCGAGAATCAGTCCACCGGCCGTCAAGATGAATCCTGTCTGATTTGTCAGGATCGTGGAGTAGTTTTCCCTGATGACGTTGTCGAATTGGTCGTTCACTCGGTAGTAGAACGTGCCCAGAGTTCCCAATCCCACGATGATTCCGATCCACGCTGCAAGACGAGAACCGAACAATGCGGCAATCAGAATCAAAACGGCGGCGGCGAGCAAAAGTATCGCCATCGAACGGTAGAAGGTCACGGACTGATCGCCGATCTGCTCGATCGCCCAGCCCGCCGGAAAACCGTCCCGCAGGTCCTCGAGACGAACGTTGCCCGGTTTGACGCCGGCCAGAACGTACATGAACGAGCCGACGGCTACGGCGATCCCACAAATCAACAGAACCAGATGAACTAACGTGCGCATGCCACTCTCCCCATGATTGGAGTTCGGTAACGCGGTCGTCGCCGAGCCTAGCCGTGTCGAGAGTGTGAAGCCCGGTATCGAAGCGTGCACAATCATCTCCATGCCCGACAACATGCGTCGACTCGAAGAGATCTCGCTGTCCCTGCCGGAGGCAGAGCGTGTCGACATCGAAGCGTGGGATGGTCACCCGACGTTCCGGGTGCGCGGCAAGAACTTCGTGTTCTGCAACCTCGAAGCCACCTCCTTGACAGTCAAGTTGAGCAAGGAGGAATCCGAAGCGGTGGTGGCCACCGAACCAGGCGCAAGCGCTGCCGGCTACGGGCTCGGTCGCCACGGGTGGGTTGCACTCGACATCGGTACCGACGTTTCCGAGGAGAAATGGTCACAGCTCGAGGAGTGGATCTACACCTCGTTCACCCTCGTTGCGCCGAAGCGGCTTGCCCGGATCGTTCTCGATGCGGATGAGGAACGCTCGTAACGGATAGATTCGTCAGTACAGACGCCGACTAGACGAGGAATTGTCATGACGACACCGGAAACTTCACCGGCCACCGCACAGCCGGGCATGCCGCCGTGGGCGAAGAAGGCCATCGGGATCGCAGTGATGGCGGTGGTCCTGGTCATCGCCTACTTCATCCTTGCCGCCTTCCTGCCGCGTTGGTGGGCGCAGCGCATTGCGTCGCTGGCGAACGGCAGCTTCAGCGCCGGTATCGCGTGGGGACTACTGTTCGGTCTCGTCTGCACACTCGTCCCGCTGATCTTCTTCCGGGCGGTTTGGCAGGTGCGCAAGCGCAAGCATGCTCGAATCATGCAGATCACGGCTCTCGCGTTGGGTGTCATCTTCGCGCTGCCGAATCTGCTCTCTCTGACAGTTGTTCTCGGCAACAACAATGCAGCGCATGCGGGCGAGCGGATCCTCGACGTGGACGGTCCCGGATTCCGCGGAGCCTCCGTTGTCGGTGCAGTCCTCGGCGTCGCGTTGTTCCTGGGTCTCGTTGCGCTCGGCTACCTGTACAAGAAGCGTGGCAAGGATCTCGACAAGATGCGCGGTGAACTCAAGCAGCACGAGCCGCAGAGCAAGGGCGAGGCACCGGCTCCCGAAATCTGAGTCAGCTCTTCGATCGAGTACTCAGGCCGACACCGACTCCGACGGTTCCCGCCGCCACCAGTCCGGCGAGCGGGACCGCCCAGTGTCCGGCGAACGTGCAGGCGAGAACCAGGATTGCGCTCACCGGTAGAACGGCCTGCTCGATCCTGTCGCGCTTGAAGTGCCGTGAGTGCATGAGCCACACGAAGATCAAGAACATCGCGGCTGGGATCGTGACCGCAGCAGATGCTGCGAATGTTGAAATGTGCGCTTCGCCGACTGCTTCCTCGACGGCTACTTCGATCCCGGCGCCGATGGCCGCAGCGGACCCGAATACGAAGTAGTGTCCGTACCCCCACAACAGGACAGCGCGATTGCCCTGGTCTGCGAGGTACTCGTGGATCGGGACGGCGAAGTAGATCCACAACGCGGAGAACACGATCAGAACTCCGCCGACGGCAATGGGGATCAGTAGATCGGCGGCGTCGAAGTCACGAATGCCGGATTGGACCGCGATGGTGGCGGCAGCAATGGTTTCGCCGAGCATGATGATGGTGAAGAGGCCGTAGCGTTCGGCGATGTGATGCGGGTGCCACGGCGTCTGGTGGTTGCGTTCGGCGATTGCCGGCACCGCGAGTTCGGCAATCATCAGAACGAAGAAGCTGGGTATCCACGCCGACGCCGGCATCAGAAGCAGCACGATCCAGCCCGCCTGAACGATCACGAGTCCGGCGGCGTACTGCAGCGCTGTGGTTCGCGCCGCACCGGTTTCACCGCTCGCGGCTCGAAGCCATTGGCACGTCAGTGCTATCCGCATGATGAGGTAGCCGACGATAGCTGTCGTGCGGTCGGTTCCGTCGAAAGCGTCGGGGATTCCGGCGGCAAAGACGAGAACGCCACAGATCTGTACGAAGGTCGCGATCCGGTAGGGGACGTCGTCCGTGTCGTAGGCAGAGGCGAACCAGGTGAAGTTCACCCACGCCCACCACAGCGCGAAGAAGACGAACATGTAACCGGCGATGCCGTCGGCGTAGTGGCCTTCGGCAACGGCATGCACCAGTTGAACTCCGGCTTGCGCAGCTGCCACCACAAAACACAGGTCGAAGAACAGTTCGAGTGGCGTCGACGCTCGATGGTCCTCGTCGCGGCTGCGTGCGCGCATCCGGATGATCGGCATAACGGCCCGGCCGTGGCCCGCGCCTGTACTGGTGTGTTCTGTCATCGTCCCCACCTTGCTCCGACGTGAAGTGCAGGAGCGCAGTCTAGGGCGAATTCCGCCGGGTCGACGAATGAGACATTTCGCCCCTCACCACACGAGAACGGGTTTGATGACGCGCCCCGACGCTTGATCTTCGACGGCTTTGTCGATGTCGGAGAAGGCGTAGCGCGTCACCAAGCGGTCGATCGGAAACTGGCCACCAGTGAAGAGTTCGACGAGTTCGGGGATGAATGTCGCGACTTCCGATTCACCTTCGATGCATCCTCGAATTGCCTTTCCGCTCAGCATGATGTCGGCCATGTTCACCTCGACTGTCGACGCTCCGAGCCCGACCACCGCCAGTGTTCCCCGCGCACGAAGTGATGCGACGGCTTGATTGATCACGGCGCCGATGCCGGTGGTGTCGAGGGAATGCGTCGAGCCACCGTCGGTGGCGGCGCGAACCGCTTCCATCGCGTCTTCGGTGGTCGGGTCGACGGTGACGGCGCCGAATTCCTCGGCGAGGCTTCGTCGATGTGCAACGGGGTCCACGGCAACCAGGGTGGAAACCCCGGCAGCCCGTGCTGCCAGCAGCGCCGCGAATCCGACGCTTCCGGCTCCGAAAACGACAAACGTCGAGTCGGGCTCGGGGCGAAGCAGATTCAGGACCGCACCGGCGCCGGTTTGGAACCCGCAGCCGAGCGGAGCCGCGACGGTCAGATCCACCGCAGGATCGACGACAACGGTGTTGTCGGCAGAGGCGATGACGTATTCCGCGAAACTGGACTGACCGAAGAATGCAGACCGTATCGGAGTTCCGTTTCGCCGGATCGGCGTCGAGCCGTCGGTGCGTGCGCCAGAGCTGTTGAGCCTGTGGGAGCTTTCGCAATATGCCCGATGACCGCTGAGGCACTGCCTGCACGCACCGCAACTGCGGTAGCTCAGCAACACGTGATCACCGGGTGAAATGCTGTCGATCGACGAGCCGACGGCCTCGACCACCCCCGCCCCTTCGTGCCCGAACACACAGGGGCCGAGGCTTTCCGGGAGCACCGACTTCGTGAACAAATCTGTGTGGCACAGACCTGTTGCGACGATGCGAACAAGGATCTCGTCTGCACGGGGTTCGTCGATCTCGACGGTGTCGAGTGTGAAGGGGGAGTGCGGTCCGTGCGAGAGCGCCGCTGTCATCTGCATTGCAGACGTCGAATTCTGTTCGGCGCGAATCACGCTCGCTCGAGTAGGAAGTAGTAGTGCTGCCCGCCGTCGAGAACCAACGCCGACTTTCCGTTCATGATGCCCATGAGTGTCGAGTCGTCGACCTTCTTGAAGTGGTCGAAGATCGGCGCGCCGTCGTAGACCATCGTCGCCGTGACTTCGCCGCGAAACTCGATGTTCCACAGGCTTGCTTCGCCATTGCCGCCCTTGACGTCGGAATAGAGGTTTCCGTCCTTGTCGCGACAGATCAACGGCTTTGCGTCCTCGACCGAGTTGAAGGTCTTGCCGTACCAGCGACTCGCGAACAGCTTTTCGTGCAGCCGGTGACCGGTGGCGAAGTCGTCACCCTTCCAATCACCGAGTATGTCCGCGGCTGCGACGGTATCCAGCGCCGCCCACACGTCGTCGAGTTCTTCTGGCGACACACCACTTTCCGCTGCACGGAGCCGGGCGAAAGCGGTTCGGGCTTCGTCGAGATTCATGTCTCTCCTTGCATCGGCGGGTAGGCCGCATGTCAGTTCGCGAACCAAATTGTTCGTCAACTTTGCACGCTACGCCGAACCGGATGGTTCGGCAACGGTCGATTCGTTCTAGGCTGTGAACATGCGCTCAGCAGGGGAAGCCACGAGGGACCGCATTCTGGCGGCCGCAAAGGACGAATTTGCCACGTACGGTCTGGCCGGCGCGCGGATCAATCGAATCGCCGCGCAAGCGCGTGCCAGCAAAGACCGTCTCTATGCTTACTTCGCAAGCAAGGAAGAGTTGTTCGCTGCCGTCACTGAACAGTGGACGTCCGAAACCACAGCGGAGACAGCGCTTCGAGGTGATGACCTGCCGGGCTATGCAGGTCGGCTTTTCGACAACTACGTCGCCCATCCCGAGAACGCTCGATTGCAGCAGTGGGCGGATCTCGAAGCGCCGGATGTCATGAGCGAGGACGACATACGAAGCAAGACCTTCCGGCCGAAAATTGCGGAGATTCGCAAGGGACAGCTCGAGGGGCACATTGATCCGGAGTGGAATCCCACGGAATTGATTCTGTTGATCACGGACATCGCCCGGATGTTTGCGCTCAAGTCGTCCCGTACCGTCGCTCGACGTCGCGAGGCTGCGGTGGAGGCGGTTCGTCGATTGACTGCTGTGCCCTGACTCGGAGAATTACGGATCTCAATGCTGCTCCGCTAGGCGTGACGTGGAACTATTGATCCACAAGTCTACCTAAAAGGGGCACATTGATGAGTGGTCGTTCCGGAGCACACGAGTTGCCGATAGGCGGAACCGATACTCCCGGTGATCGTTTCGGTCATCTGATCGAGCGTCGTGACGACGCAGATTTCCCGTTCTACAACGATGTTCCCGCTGCGCTCTCGGTGAAGCAATGGTTGACAGTGTGGGCATCCGTCGTCGTCGGATTTGCTGCATTGGTGCTCATCCCGCAGCCCGACAACGTTGTGGCCCTGATTCCACGAATTCTGTTCGTGACGGTTCCGTTGGCTGTGCTGGCCATGGTGACAAGAGATCATTGGCGCGCCCTGTTTCGCAAAGTCAGTGGCCACGATGTGTTGGTGATGATCGGTTTTGCCGTCCTCAACCTCATTCTGACGGTGGTATTGGCTTTGATCGTCAAGTCGGTTTTCGGGGTATCGGCCAACGACGTAATCGAGGATGTCGGCGACGCCGGCGCTGTGGACACCGTTGCCTTTTACGTAGGGACACTGTTCCAACTTGTCGGTGAAGAAGTCTTCACGATCATCCCGTTCCTCGCCGTGATGTACTTCCTGTTCGCCAAGGCAAAGCTTTCGCGCAAGAACGCGATTCTCTTGGCCTGGCTGATCAGTTCCCTGTGGTTTGCGGCAGCACACCTTCCGACATACGACTGGAATTTCGCGCAAGCCTTCATCATTATCGGTGGGGCTCGAATTATCCTGACGCTTGCCTACATTCGCACGAAGAATCTGTGGGTCTCCTCAGGTGCGCACATCATCAACGACTGGACGCTTTTCACGCAGGCACTGGTGGCCAACGCGGCGTTCCTCGCCCTCTGAACCGAGAAACGCCGCATTGGACAGTGGTCGGCTGTCGGTCAGAGCTTGACCGACGGCTGACCACTCCTGATTCGGCTTACCTCGGATCGAGCGAATTCGACTCGACCGCTTTCTGTTCCGCGGCCTTCGGCCAGCGCATCGGCAAGATCCGCGGCGGCCTCGAGCACGTACCCGTTGCGCTTGCGGTCGGCATGGTTTCCCGCTGACTTCCGGAAAGCCTTGCGTGCCTTACGGTCGCCGCACAGTGCCGTCAGTTCGTCACCGGTGATGACGCCGCGCTCGACCTCCGGGGCGAGAACCTCACGGAGGAACTGGCGCTCACGCGGAACCGTCATTCGAAACACGCGGACCACGAGGATCAAGGCGGCAGCGATCATAATGACGAAGAGCAGAAAGAGGAGTGCATTCTTGCCCTGCGCCAAGGCGCCGGCGGAATCCCACAGGCCGTGGAGGAGCATCGCGGATGCCATCAAGGCGAGACCACGCCCAACACGCCGTGGTTCGGCCGGACGCCCAAGGAGGTAGACCAGTCCGGTGCAGAAGATCGCACTGTAGAGCGTATGTGCTGCCACTCCGAAGACCATGCGGAGGACGATCGTCGACATTTCGGCGCCGACCGGATTTGCTCCGAACTGCGAGGCAGCCGAGTTCAATGCGTAGAGAATGTCTTCGAAGATCTGGAAGCCGAGCCCGATGAAGGCGCCGAGAATGAAGCCGTCGAACGCGGTGCGCACCAAGCGAGATGCCAGCGAGATGAGCAGGAGCAATCCGACGCCCTTGGCGATTTCCTCGGTGAACGGCGCTGTCAATCCTGCGCCCCAATCCGACGCCCATGCCTGTCCGAACGTTTTGGCGTACAGGGCAAGTATCGCGTCGTTGGCGTTCGCTGCCATCACCCACGTAGCCGCGAAACTGCCCCAGAAGAACGCCACCACGATCAGTTTGACGGGCTGGCGTGCGTACCGGTCGATGTGGTGGGTGAACCACCAGAAGACCGCGCCGTACACGCCGAAGAGCGCGATGGACAATGCTATGGCGTCGCCGTAGGCGGGTGCGGAGGCCGAGAGCATGGAGAAGAGCTTGAAGGCGCCGCTGACCACCAACAGCAGGTACACCCAGAAGGCTGCGTTGCGTGGTTGATAGAAAGCGAAAGACCGCCCCCAGCCCGAGTTTTCGATAGCTTCCGCTCGAATGGTGATCAGATCGTCGGTCGTCTGTACTACGGGAGCGGTCATCACTTGCCCTCTCCGGTTCGGTGGCCGATGCTCACTATCATGTGAGCGATGTCGTCGGTGATCGTCGGAGCCACGTCGCTCGGACCGGTGGACACCACTTCGATGCCCTTACCGTCGACGACAAATGCGGCGATCACGCCGTCTGTGGTCGAATTCGAGTAGCTGGTCAGCACTCCGCGGATGCCGCTTTCCGTAGTGATTGCGGAGGCATCGTCGCTCACCCGGAGTGACTTCTCGGTAGCGAGGGCATCGGAAGTCTTCTTGATCTGTTCGAGGAGGGCGTTTGCGTCACCGGTGAAAGACGCTGTGTATACGGTGAACATCGCACCTCCGTTCACGAGTGTGGCGCGAGGAGGGAACGAACCGGTCACCGGTGCATCAGCCTCCCGGACGCCGTCGGTGATTCCCCACCCCGGAGCGGGAACGAAGGTGACGCCGTACTGGAGTTCCATGACGTCGCCCGCGACGACGGGGTCGTCGTAGGAGACGGCGTCGTTGATCTGCGGAATGACGATGCTCATCACGATTGCGACAGCCAATACGATGGCGGCCGGAAGGATGGTCGTGCGGTCGAGACCGAACCACCGCCGATCAACCGGGACCCAGCGGTCGTCGGGTTCGTATCGGGTAGGCGTCGGACCTTCCCGTTCCGTGACGTTGGTCTGCGTCATCAATGCCTCGGCTTCTGTGGGTATCTGGGTTGAAGAGTTCGCGCACAACAGTTTCCGATGCCTGTTCACCGGAGAGCGCCGGCAGGCCCCGAGAATCCGAGGAGTGAGCTTGTCTGTGAAGAAATTATCAAACCGGATGTTTCGGACTGCGGACGAAACGCGTTGTTTCCATCGGGACTCGCAATAGGTGCAGCTCGACCGTCGCGTGAGGCGGCGGTCTGGATTTACGGATTTCTCAGTAACGGTGCGTACCTTGGGCGTCGGCTCGTTGACGCCCTCGGGATGTTGACGTGCCGCCAAAACTTTTGTTGTCGACTGTTCAGATGCTGGTGAGCAAAAGGATCGCGGCCGGCCACCCTGGCTGAATATCGTCGACACCGAGCGTGTTCCTTCGGTGCGCGCACCTGTTCAGCATCTGGAGTGGACCCGTGTCGAAGTGGCAGTACGCATGAAGATCTCGAAGAAGATGGCGCTGGTCGTTGCGGCGGCATTCGCCCTGACAGCGGGCTCGGCGCAAGTCGGAACCGCCCGCGCGGACACGCCGGTCAGGGTGAGCGTGGCCGGCCATGTAGTGAGCGCTGGGCATTTCGAGCAGGTGCGGCGCCCCAACCGGTGCGTGAAGGCCGCACCGGGGAAGCCGAAACCGAGCGAGCAGAAGTCCACGAATCGCAGTGGGCGTCGAGGTGGTGGGGGATGCTTCTGACCTCGTCGGCCGCATTCGAAGGTTCCGTCCTGCAAATCTGAAACACGTTCTAGTATCGGGTCGTGGACGTGAGTTATGAGGGGACCAAACGGGAAGTCGCTACCGACAAGGGCACCTTGCGCTATCACGAGGCAGGTGAGGGTCCGCCGTTGATCCTGTTGCACGGCTCGGGGATCGGCGTGAGTGGTTGGCGGAATTACCGGGGGAACCTCGCGGTGTTCGCGAAGCATTTCCACTGCTACATCCTGGAGTTCCCGGGGTTCGGCGTGAGCGATCCCGTCGACGGTCATCCGGTTCTCACGGCAGCTTCGTCGGTGAACCGATTCATGGACGCGCTGGGAATCGAATCGGCTGCGATGATCGGCAATTCGATGGGTGGGGTAGTCGGCGTCAACGTCGCAATGAGGTTTCCCGATCGCGTCCGCAAGTTGGTCACCATCGGTGGCATCGGTCCGAACATTTTCAGTCAGAACCCGAGTGAAGGCACGCGACTCCTGCAGGACTTCGCCGACGGTCCCAGTCGCGAGAAGTTGGTTCGCTGGCTCGAGTGCATGGTCTACGACAAATCCGTGATCACCGAGGAGCGGATCGAGGAGCGGTGGGAAACGGCCAACGACCCGGCCTCGCACCAGGCATTGTCGGCGATGTACGGGTCCAAAGCCTTTGCCGCTCAGCAGCAGATGATGGCCAACTCGGACGCACCGCCCTACTGGTCGATGATGCACAAGGTGCAGTGCCCGACCTTGTTGACGTGGGGGCTCGATGATCGGCAGTGCCCACCGGACATGCCGATGATTCCGATGCGACTGATTCCGAACGCAGAACTGCACGTCTTCCCGAACTGCGGGCACTGGGTGATGATCGAAGCCAAGCAGGCATTCGAGCGGGTGACCCTCGAGTTTCTGCTTCGATGACTTGCTGATGCATTCGTGTAGCTCGAATGCACAAGACCCGGCGCCTCCGAATGAGGTGCCGGGTCTGCGTTTGTGCCCCCAGTAGGACTCGAACCTACGACCTGCGGATTAAAAGTCCGTAGCTCTACCAACTGAGCTATAGGGGCGCGGCGCAGAGTCTAACGGGACCGCAGGGTTCGTGAAAACACCACCCCCACCAGAAGTGCAATTCCGATGATGGCGATGGTCCCACCGGTGCGATGCAGACCCGCGTCGTCGATGGTTCCGCGCATGGTCAGCTCGATGACGACGGCAGCAAGATTGGCGCCGATGTACTGGATTGTTCGGTACAGGCCGATCGCCGTTCCGACATCTGCAGAGGTGGTCACCGAGTTGATCAAGTTCTGGTTTCCCATGTTGTTGAAGCCGTTGGGAATGCCCAGGATCGCCGCGATCAGTAGGAGCGCCACCAGTGGCGTCGAGCTCGATTCGACAAAGGCGATCAGAACCCCGCCAACCGCCAAGGCGGCGGTGCCGATCAGCAGGGTGATCCGTGCGCCGAATTTCCCGTACACCCTCGATGCGGACATGGTCGCGAAGATCCCGACCGCAGCGACAGGGAGCATGAAGAGTCCCGCGCTGATCGGTGACATTCCTCGGGCCACCTGCAGCCACTGGGGGAGTCCGAAGAAAATGCAGTAGAACGCCGTGTAGGTCAGAAGGGTCCGGGCGAGAGTCATGCTCAACGCTCGGTTTCGCGCGACAGCTCGGACGTCGATGAACGCCGAGGTGGTTCGCCGTTCCCACCAGACGAACAGGAACGCGAATAGAGCCGTCGACGGGACGAGGTACCACTTCGCTTGCTCGGCAAGAGAGAGGAGAAAGAGCATCGTAGATGTCGTCAGTGCCAGGAACAGGGCGATGCCGAGTGGGTCGAGAGACTTGAACAGAGCAGCGGCACCGGCCCTGTCGGGCAGGGCGGAGTCGCTCGGAGCGGCGAAGAGGACCCATATTGCAGTAACTACGACAAGTGGGAGGTTCACCCACATGATCGACTGCCAACCGAGTGTGCCGACCAGCAACCCACCGAGGGTAGGCCCCAGTGCGACTACCGATTGTGCACAAATGGTGAGTGTTGCGATGGCTGAACGGGTTTGAGCCCGGTGGCGATCGGCATATTCACGGATGACGGTCATTGCATTCGGATACTGTGTCGCGGTGCCGATTCCGAGCAGGATTCGTGCGGCGATCAGCCAACCCAGTGACGGAGCGAGCGAGCCGAGGATCGATCCAGCAGCGATCAGGCCCAACCCGGCGAGGTAGACGCGTTTGGCTCCGAGAATAGATCCGAGTCGCCCGGCAGCCGGGGCCGTGACAGCAGTCGCGATGTAGAGGGCCGAGATCACCCAGGCCGTGCCGGAACTCGAACCGAAGTAGGTGGCGATCGGGACGATTGCCACCGCAATCATCGACGAGTTCAATGCCTGAAGAACGGTTCCCGAACCGAGAGCAAGACTCAGTTTCAGCGGAACGGAGGTTTGGGGTGTCGACGTTACGGCGACGGCGGTCACGGGTTCATCAGTGACTCCTCTGATGCGGATGCGGATGCTGGGGTCACGTCCTGGCCGAGTTTGCGCAGGATGCGGCCGGCGATCAGCAGCAAGTCGCGCTCGGCTTCGGTGCACTCGGCTTCGATGACCTCGGCCAGCCACGCTGTGCGTTTCGTTCGGTCTTCGTGCAGGGTCGATGTCCCGAGTTCGGTCATCGTGACCAGGACCGCGCGACCGTCCGATGGATCCGAACTGCGTGTCACCATCCCCTGCTCTTCGAGTGCGGTCACCGTCTTTGCGATGGACTGCGGCGTGACTCGCTCGAACTGCGCCAACGCTTTCGCGGTCGACGGACCTTGTCGATCTAGGTGGCCGAGGGCCTGGATTTGGCTTGGCGTGAGTTTGTGGTCGTTGCGTTTGGTGCGGAGCCGCCGGACGAAGGCGCCCAGATCATCCCAAAGTACGTCGATGTCGTCTCTGGTTTCGCTGCGATCCTTACCTGCGTTCATTTAGACAGTCTAACTGTGTTATTTCAATGCTTCCAGTGCTGTTTTGTCGAAAAATGGGGAATAAACAATCGCTTTGGTTGCTTAAAACACTGGGACTGTTACGCCTTGGTCGGCAAAGTGGTTTCACCCGAATGGTCGGATTGTCGGCGTCCCAGGCAATAAAGAGCTCGGATGCGCACCCCCTGTGCCGCACCCGAGCGGCCAAAACCATACCACTTGGTGTCCTTTGGGCATAAAGTCGGTTGTTGTCCCCTGAACAGCCGATTGCGACTAGTACTTTTGGCGGGTATCGCTCTAGTCCTTACGTAGGGTGTGTTGGAGGGGATACTGTGAAGTTTCGGGGGGATGACAGGCGCCGATCACGGCGATTCTGCGTACCAACTCTGCGAGAGGCACAACACCGTAAATGGCACGTCAACAAGAGCGTGCGCGGCGTACCCGCGCCGCCCTGGTCGAAGCGGCTGCAGTCGAATTCGCCAAGCGCGGCTATGCAGCTGCGTCGGTGAACACGATCCTCGAGGGCTCCCGCGCCACCAAAGGCGCCATGTATTTTCATTTCCAGTCCAAGGAAGAGTTGGCGCGAGCAGTTTTGACCTCAGCCATCGAAACCTTCACTGGAATCACTGATCGCTGGGCCAAGAGAACAGACCTCGATCCGTTCGTTGCATTGCACGGACTCGTGCTCGACATTGCCGAAGTCTTTCGTGCCGAGGTAATCGTGCAGGCGGAATTCCGGCTGATCATCGAGCCCGAGTTCTACAAGGACGTGCAATCGGGTGGCGGGCAGGTCTGGGGTAAGACCGCTTACGAGTTGGCGGTACGTGCCAAGGACGACGGATTGCTGCGAGAAGATGCCGACCCGGTCAAATTCACGCGCGTGCTGGCGGCCGGCCTTGCGGGTCAGCGGTACATGGCAGACCTGATTGCCTCCAGTGGAGAGCTGGGCGAGTGGTTCGAGGAGTCTCTCGAAGTGGTCCTCGAAGCCATGGCGACGCCGCAGTGGTTGGAGACGTTCCATCGTGACGGATGGCCTCAGGTGGAGTTCCCTGACACCGAATAGCGTACTTTTTCGCCCGTGAACAGGCGATTTGTGATTTCCGAATGCCGTGCCATAAGCTATCCAAGCTCCCAACGGAACGCCGTTGGGGTACTAGTTCGGAGAGATCCGGCGGGCCCCCTTCGTCTAGCGGCCTAGGACGCCGCCCTTTCAAGGCGGTAGCGCGGGTTCGAATCCCGTAGGGGGTACGTTTTGCGAAAGCGAAACGATGCAGTATGGTTTGACCCGCACGACACGCTTTGAGATGCACAAATGCCAGACCAGGACAGTGGTTTGGGAGCGGCTCGAAGATGTAGTACGGTTTCACAGCAAGGAAAAAGCAAGGCCCTGTGGCGCAGTTGGTTAGCGCGCCGCCCTGTCACGGCGGAGGTCGCGGGTTCGAGTCCCGTCAGGGTCGCAAAGCGTTGTTCTCAGTCTCTTGATTGAGAACAACGCAATGCGATAGGCATTCGGTTCGGGTGCCGTCCGGCCAGGTAGCTCAGTTGGTACGAGCGTCCGCCTGAAAAGCGGAAGGTCGCCGGTTCGATCCCGGCCCTGGCCACCATGATCTTTTGAGAAAAGGCTCCGACATCATGTGTCTTGACATGATGTCGGAGCCTTTTCTCGTTCAGTGATTGTTTTCCTTCCAGAGGTAACTATTCTCCGACCCGAACCGGCTGGGAATGCTGCAACGGGTAGCTGTAAGCATTGTTCCGGCGCTTACAGCTACCCGTCGCGAAGTCCAAACCTCAATTATGGCGTGGCATGAGAATCCGATGCTGTCAGGGGATGCTCTCATCGAGGAAATTGGTGTAAAACCTTGTAGTTCAGACCCTTTCGGTGAAAGCGCCTACTCGGCCACGTCTTCATGTCCGTCCGCATCCACCGCTGGGCGATATGTAAGGCATGCCCCTCATCGGTCTGCCCACAATGGTCTCTGAGTGGTGATGACAGAACAGTGCGAACTGCCGGGAAGCTCGGCACTTCGAATCCTGGCGAGGTATCAATCGACCGCATTGAAGAATCCGCGACGTACAAGGAATCTTCACCGTCTCAGGACAGGGCGCGGCCCGACGTTTTCTGTCCCAAAACCACCACAACAGCGATCGCGGTGGCCAGTAATGCAACGAGGCCGAGGAAGATCTGCGCAAAACTGACCCCAGCCGCGGACAGGTAACCGATTGCGATTGGTGTGCCGATGGCACCTATTCGGCCCACTGCGGATGCAGCGCCCATGCCTGTCACGCGGATCGAGGTCGGGTAGAGCTCGGCGGTGTAGGTGTAGTAGACGGCAGCGACTCCGTTCAAGAATGCGGCGAGCAGCGCTGCACCGACAAGCAGCATCAAATTACTGTCGGACAACGCCACCAGCAAGGCGGAGCCGGTTGCACCTAACACGTAACCGGCGATCAACCATTTGCGTTCCAGTCGATCAATGAGCAATTGCGCGACGAAGTAGCCGGGGATCTGCGCGATCCCGACCACCAAGGTGAACAGGAACGACTTGGTGATTGTGAATCCCTTGTCCGTCACAAGCAGCGTTGGCAGCCAGGTGGAGAATCCGTAGTGGGCGCCCGTCAGCGCGAACCACAACAGCCACAACATCAACGTCGTGCGTGCCAATGGCCCGGCCCACAATTTCGTCAACGGCGCAAACATGCCCCCGGCACTGACGTTGGACTGCGTTGGTGCGCTCGTCTGGGTCCGCGCGGTTTCAGTGAGAGCCTCGGGATCGACCTCGCATTTTCGTTCGAAGTCCTCGATTATCGCGGTGGCTTCGGCGACCCGCCCACGTGAGAGGAGGTACCTGGGTGACTCGGGCATGCTGCGCCGCCACCAGAGAAGCAAGACTACGGGCAGTGCTGCGATCACTGCCGCGATCCGCCAACCGGTTTCGGGGTGGGGTGCGATCACCACTGGCGCCAATACTCCTGCCAAGATGTACCCGAGCGCAAGGAAACTGATGGTGCGGGCGACGAATCGGCCACGGACTCGTGCAGGCAGAAACTCGGAGATATACGGCGCGATCAAGGTGGCCTCTGCGCCGAGTCCGATGCCGGCGAGTATCCGCCAGACAAACAGTTCGGGAACCGTCGTCGATGTCCCTATCAAGAGACTGCAAAAACAGAACACCAGGAGCGCGGTGAGCATCATTCGCCGACGGCCGAACCGGTCCGCCAGAACACCGGCTAACAGAGCGCCTATCAGGTAGCCGACGAAAATCGACGACAGCAGCCACCCCGCTGTGCTTTTCGGGATGTGCCAAATCACGATCAGTGCTGAAAGCGCATATGACATGAGCGCGCCGTCGAACGAATCGAAAGTGTAGCCGAGTCCACCCATCAACATCAGCTTGCGATGAGGGCGTCCGGGCTTGAGTCGATCGAGGCGGAGCAGCAAATCGTCCTCATTCGAGACTGCATGTGAAACGGGTAATTCGGTCAAAATTCCTCCAATCGACGGGAATGTCGTCGGCAACGCTAGCTGCATTAGGTGTGTTCTGCAATACTTGTTGCATTGAAAATATGAGTTTGCTCACCATTGGGGTGGGGGCCTGACCCGCCTCGGTAACAGCGGGCGTTTCCGACTCGAGTGCCTGGATCTATCCGTCTCGGTGAATGTCCGGTCACCGGGAACGTGCTGTGCGTCACTCCGCCGAGAACTTCACTATTAGCGGGTTGCGGCCGATTCCTGGCCGCGTCTACTGGAAGTGAGGTGGAATCTCCGTGTCGAACTCGAGATCTCGGCGTATCGGGAAAGTCGGCCGTGTCGCCGTGGCGCTGCTCGGTGCCGGTGTCCTGTTGGTGGGCTGCGCGAGCAGCAATGACGACAGCGGTACCGACACGACGACCGCGTCGGGAGACATTGTGACCGGCATGGTCAACGAGCAGTCCGATCCGGGGAGCGCTGTCGCCGGCGGGACGATGACCTACGGCGTGCAGGTGCTCGTTCCCACTCTCGACCCGACCAAGACTGCCGCACGCGGCGGTTCCGGCGGTGAAGCCTTCGCTGCTGTGTACGACGTCCTGATGAGTTACGACACTGCGAGCGGCGAGTTCGAGCCCAAGTTGGCTGAATCGCTCGAGACAGCTGACGACGGAGCCACCTGGACGCTGAAACTTCGCGACGGTGTGAAGTTCAGTGACGGCACTGCGCTCGATGCCAACGCGGTGATCGCGAGTATTGATCGGTACAACGCAGGCAAGGGCAACGGCGCAGAACTGTGGCTGGCATCGGTCGCCTCGATGAAAGCTTCGGATGCCACTACCGTGGTCTTCACTCTGACTACGCCCTGGATGCGTTTTCCGTCGATGCTGGCCCTCGGCCACGGAATGATCGTCGCTCCCAGCTCGCAGCAAGGTGACAAGTTCACTGCGGTTGGAGCCGGACCCTTCACCGAAGATGTCTTCACACCGAGCGTCGAGCGAATCTTCAAGGCCAACCCTTCCTACTACGGCGGCGCTCCCAAGCTGGACAAGTTGCGGATGGTTGCACTCAACGGTCCGCAGGCCAATCTCGAATCATTGAACAGCGGACAGCTCGACGTCGCTTACATTCGTGGCCTGACGTCGGCGATCAATTCTGCCAAGTCCGCTGGTTACCCCGGCTACATCGACGTGCTCAATGCCGGAAGCGCCGAGATCGTCAACAACCGTGAAGGCCGACCGGGCTCGGATGTTCGCGTTCGACAGGCTATCGGCTACGCGCTGGACACCACGTTGATCGATCAGCGAGTGGAAAACGGTGAGGGACTGCCGGGCTCGGAGTTGTTCGGACCGACGTCCCAATGGCATGTAGACACCCCGGGTATTGCCTACGACCCCGAAAAGGCGAAGGAACTTCTGAATCAGGCAAAGGCAGACGGATTCGACGGCACTCTTGACTACGTCGTTCTCAGTGAGCCGAAGGACCATGCGATCGGCCTCGCCGTGCAGTCACTGTTGCAGGCCGTCGGGTTCGAGGTGAACTTGATCTTGGCCAACAACGCCGGCGACATCGTGCAGAACGTCTACGTCAAGCACGATTTCGACCTCGCGCACGCGGGTATCGGAATGTACGAGTCGATTCTCGATCTCGGATTGTTCTCCACGACCAACAGCACCTCGATGGCGAACACCGCGGGTTACGCCAACCCCGCTATGGATCAGTTGATCGCTGATCTGCAGCAGACGAAGGACAACGCGTCGGCGCTGGCCGTGATCAGCAAGATCCAGACCTTGTGGAACGAAACGGTTCCGTCGGCTCCGGTCGGTGGATTGGCCTCTTTCTGGGCTTGGCAGAAGAACGTGCACGGTGTGGTTCCGACCGCAACGGGCATCATGTTGTTCGACCAGGCATGGATGGGCGCTGAGTAGCCATACGCGCAACCCGAGAGCCCCGTCCGACGTGAGTCGGGCGGGGTTTTGTCGTGCCCAGCTCGATAGCGTGAACACGCAACCCTTTCGATCATCGTGATTCTTTTGAAATATGTTGCTAGTCAAGGTAATTCGAATGATCGAATTTGACTTGCCTGTCGTGGTCGACATAGATTGCATCCACCATCCAGAGTGGCTGAGAGACCTGGCTCGATGATGCCGCAGCAACCCGCTACCTAACCGCAGTGTGGGTGCTACCGCCAGGACCGATGGAGGACGCATGACTGTTTTTGCCGTGGGTATCGAATTGGACGGCGAGGGTACTCACCCCGCTGCCTGGCGCCGAAGCTCGCACCGCCCGGACCAGCTGCTCACGGGTAAGACCGTGCGCGATCGCGTCTCGGCTGCCGAGAATGCGGGCTTCACGTTCGCGACGTTCGACGATTCCATCCTTCCTCCGAGCGGTGACGTAGTCGGTCGTATCGACGCTGTCTCGAGGGCGGCGTACGTGGCGGCGACGACCAGCACGATCGGGCTGGTCCCCGTCGTCGGGACCACGTACGCCGAACCATTCCATACCTCTTCGCAATTGGCGACGCTCGACTACTCCTCCCGCGGGCGCGGCGGCTGGCTTGCCGTTCCGGTCGAGGACGACGCTGCGGCGAGGGCGTGGGGGAGAGCTCCGGTGGCAACGGAGTCGGCGCGTCAGCAGGAGCAGCGGGATTCGGTCACCGTCGTGACTGATCTCTGGGACTCGTGGGAGGACGACGCCGTCGTCCGTGACTATCTCAGTGGACGGTTCCTCGAGCGTGATCGTTTGCATTACGTCAATTTCGAGGGCGACACGTTCTCGGTGAAGGGGCCGGCCATCGTTCCGCGGCCGCCGCAAGGCCAGTTGGTGGTCTTCGGCCGCTACGGCGCCATCGAACCACACCAGGCGGATGTTGTTCTCGTGTCCGGTGATTCGGTGGAGGCCATCGCACAGTCGGCTGCCAAGGCGCGCGATGAGGGCGCGTCATTGGTGGTCGCCGAGGTCGATGTGGCTTTCGATACGCCGAATCTGTCTGCGGCGCAGCGGCTGACTGAGCTGAACTCGCACGGGAAAGCCGTCGACAGTGGTCGACTGCTCCTGGCTGCAGATCCGGGGGAGGCGGCCGCAGTTCTGAAAGAGTTGGCCGGGCACCTCGACGGTGTTCATTTCCACGCTCTCGTGATCGACGAGGACCTCCCTGTGCTGGCCAAGTTCGTGCTTCCGGGGTTGTCCAAGGCCGGGTTGACGCGGCGCCCCGTTCCGGGCTCGACGCTGAGGGGCAACCTCGGGCTGCAGCGGCCCGCAAATCGATTCGCCCACTCTTCCTGACTTGACTTCGTGCTAAGGATATTTCGGCTATGACTGCATCACGCTCCGCCGTGCCTCGACCCGACGCTCACGTTCACTTCGGCGTCTTCTTCCAAGGGGTCAACCACACCACCATCTGGTCCGATTCCGCCAGTGGATCCCAGATCGACTTCGAGACTTTTCGGCGATTGGTACTCACCGCCGAGCGAGGTCTGTTCGACGCATTCTTCCTCGGCGAGGGCCTGCGGCTTCGTGAACAGAACGGCAAGATTCTCGATCTGGATATCGCCGGCCGCCCGGATGCAATAGCGCAGTTGGCCGCACTCGCCGGTATCACCGACAAGATCGGGTTGGTCGCGACGCAGAACACCACGTACAACGAACCGGCCGACCTTGCACGTCGGCTCTCCGGCCTCGATCTACTTTCCGACGGACGAGCCGGCTGGAATGCGGTGACCACCGACAACGCGTGGACGGGAGAAAACTTCCGTCGCGGTGGTTTCCTCGACCACGCCCTACGCTACGAGCGTGCCGGGCAGTTCATCGAAACTGCGCGGGCACTGTGGGATTCGTGGACCGACGACGCGATCTCGGTCTCTCGGACGTCCGAGAACTGGTCGAATCCGGGAGCCGTCGGCGAGGTGCACAGGCAGACTTCGCAGTTCGACATCTCCGTGACGCCGACGCTTCCCCGAAGCCGCCAGGGGCATCCGGTCATCTTCCAAGCGGGTGATTCGCCGAGTGGACGCGATTTCGCGGCGACGCATGCCGACGTCATCTTCTCGCGACACGGGACACATTTCGACGGCGCTCTCGACTTCGCCGAGGACATTCGGGCTCGGTTGAGTAAAGCCGGGCGACCCGAAGACGACGTCAAGATCTTGCCGAGCACGCAGATCGTGTTGGCGGAGAACGAGTCCGAGGTGGAGGAGAAGGCTCGGTGGGTCCTCGAAGGTCAGTTCACCGGCCAAACCGCACTCTCTCTCGTCGGTCTGGTGTGGGGTAAGGATCTTTCCGATCGAGACCCGGACGGTCCACTCCCCGAAGAAGATCCGGTTGCTCGCCCGGTCTCGGAGACGCGCGGTTCAGCGCGGGACGGTAACGACCCCATTGCAATTGCGCGTGAATGGCGCGCTCTCGCGGAGGCAAAGAATCTGTCCCTGCGTCAGGTCGCCATCGAAACCTCGCAGCGTTCGGGTTTTGCGGGCACTCCCGGGCAGGTCGCCGACCAGTTGGTGCATTGGGTGCGCAACGGAGCCTCGGACGGCTTCAACATCTCGCCGTACCTGGTGCCGACCGGACTCGACGAGATCGTCGACTGGTTGATCCCGGAACTGCAGGAGCGTGGGGCGTACCGCACCGAGTACTCCACGTCGACGCTGCGGGAGCACCTTGGGCTGCGACCGGCGCTCACGCGTCGGGCTTCTCACGAAGCTGCGGGGTAACGGGTCCTGTCCCACACAGTCACAGCGGCGGCCGAATCCACCAAGCTCGATTCGGCCGTGCGCTGGGAGATCGTCGTCTGCGTAGCGGCGGGTTTCACCACCCTTCTCGATTCAGCGGTGCTCGGAATCGGGGTCCCGTCCATCCGGGCGTCGCTGGGCGCGTCGACCTCCGAGGTGCAGTGGATCCTCGCGAGCTATTCGCTGACTTTCGGCTTGGCCCTGGTGCCGGCGGGCCGACTCGGTGACGTCGTCGGGCGTCGACGCTTGTTCTTGGTCGGGCTCAGCATTTTCGCGGTGATGGGAATCCTCGGAGCGTGTGCGTCGGACCCGTCGATGATCGTTTTGGCTCGGCTGGGACAGGGGATCGGTGCAGGCACCATCAGTTCGCAAGTGCTCGGCATCATCACCGACCGGGTGTCCGGAAAGGCACGGGCGAAGGCGCTGGGCGCGTACAGCACCGCGGGTGGTCTGGCCGGCGTTTCCGGACCGATCCTCGGTGGTGTTCTGCTGAAGTATTCCGATCCTGACTTCGGGTGGCGGCTGCTCCTGATCCTCAACGTGCCGTTTGCCGTGGTCACGCTGCTTCTGGCGTTTCGCTTTCTGCGCCGTGATCGAACCACCCGATCCGGCGCGTCGATAGATCCGGTGGGGTTGTGCCTGCTGGCGGCTACGACCGGGCTCCTGTTGTGGCCCATCGTGACCCGAACGAGTGTCACGGTGGCCGCGGCTTTCCTGATCGGTGCTTTCGGCGCTGCTGTCGCCTTCTGGTTCTGGGAACGTCGGTATGCCGTCCGCGGAGGTACGCCCGTGCTACTTCCGTCGTTGATCGCCTCTCGGGGATTTCGACTCGGTACGACGGTTGCGCTTTTCTGGTTCGGATCCATCCTCGCCGTCAACGCGGTACTCAGCCTCTATCTGATCGAAGGTTTGGGCTTCGCGCCGCTGAGTGCGGCGTTGATCATGACCGGCAGTTCGCTCGCGATGGCACTGACGTCGGCCTTCGGGTGGCGGTTGGTTGCCAGGTTCGGCCGAGGTGCGGTCGTTGTTGCGATAGTCGGGGAGATTCTTGTCATCCTCGGCTACATCGCGGCGGTCAATCTGATTCCTCGGGAGTGTCTGATCCCGGTGCTGGTAGTCCTGGCCGTGTTGTCGGGAGTTGCCAGTGGCTTCGTCGACGCACCCAATCGGGTGTTGACTCTCGAATACGCGCCGGCGGGCGCGAACGGAGTTGCAGCGGGCTTCCTTCAACTCTCGCAGCGGTTGTCGGCGACCATCTCTCTGGCAGCGGTATCGGGGTTGTATCTCGGTGTCCTCGGGTCGTCGACCGACGGATACGGACGTGCGCTCGGAATCGCGCTGGCCGTCTGCGTCGTCATGTTGATGCTCTCGTTGGCGGGAGCGGTGGCAGACAGCCGTCGGAGAAAGACGTGAACTGGCATTTTGTGGGTCTCCTCGGTCCTTCGGAGGCAGAGCCCGTGTGACTCGTGGGACTTGTGTTACCCATGGGTTAGGAGTCGTGGGACGATACTTGTGTGGTGACCGGTCGCAGCGAAGACAAGCCCAACGGTCGCGGGAGTGGAGAGCCAGTTAACTCACCCCGCGGATCGTCGGACAAACGTGACCGCACATCGACGCCCTTTCGCGCTCGAACGGCGATGTGGACGAATCGGCCACTGTTCGATTTTCACATGATCGTCGGTCTGGTCGTGCTGATCGTCGCGTTCGGACTACTGATGGTGCTCTCGTCTTCGGGCGTCGAGTCCTACGTTCTGTCCGGGACGTCGTACGCCAGATTCTGGCCGCAGTGCATGTTCGCAGCGATCGGTCTCGTGATGTTCGTGGCGGTCGTGCGCTTACCGACCGAAACGATGCGCAGAGCTTCGCCGTGGCTGCTGATCCTGTGTCTTGTTCTGCTTGTCCTGGTGCTGATTCCAGGTATCGGTTCCGAACAGATGGGTGCTCGCAGCTGGTTCGTGATCGCGGGCATTTCCTTCCAGCCTTCGGAGCTGGCCAAACTTGCTCTGGCGATCTGGTCGGCTGCGACAGTTGCGTCGTTCATGAACGCACGGATGGATGTCAACCGCGCATTGCCGGTGATCGGCGGTACGACGCTGCTCGTTCTGGTCCTGGTGGTGTTGGAGAAGGACCTCGGAACCACCATCACGATCGGCATCATCTTCATGTCGGTGCTGTGGTTCGGACTGTTCCGGATGAAGACGTTCATCAGCCTCACACTCGGTTCTGCCGTCGCGTTTCTCGTGCTCGGGCTTACTGCTGGTTACCGATCGGATCGCATCAAGGCATTCCTGAATCCCGACCTCGACCCGCAGGGGTTGAACTTCCAGAGCACTCAGGCCAAGTACGCATTGGCCAACGGCGGCATTTTCGGTCGCGGTCTAGGACAGTCCGACGCCAAATGGAGCTACCTCCCGCAGGCACACAACGACTTCATTTTTGCCGTGATCGGTGAAGAGTTGGGTTTGGTCGGCGCCCTGATTGTCGTAGCTCTCTTTGCGGCGGTACTGATCGTAGGATTGCGGATCGCCAAGCGGTCCACCGATCCGTTCCTCAAAGTCATGACGGCTACGGCAACGACGTTGATCGTCGTCCAGGCGTTCATCAACATCGCTTACGTGGTTGGCCTGATTCCGGTGACCGGTCTGCAATTGCCGCTCATCTCGGCGGGCGGAACGTCGATGATCACCACCCTGCTGATGTTCGGGCTGATCGCTCATGCAGCCTTCCGTGAACCGGAGGCGGTCGCCTCGTCCGAGAGCAGCGGTCGCGGCTGGATCCCGCTGGTCTTCGGCAAGCCTCGGTTCGGCATTGCCAAGAAACCACAGCCTGATCGACGTAGGCCGCCCGCTCGCCGCGCCCAACCTGCTCCAACTGGGCAACGCAGACCGGAACGACGCGCGCCGCAACCTGACAGGCGCCGGGCTCCAGCCCCGGGCCGACGCGCACCGTCGCGTGACTGGTCGGAAGATCCACGCAGACGCGGCCGCTCCGATCGGCCCCGGCGCGCTTCCTGATCTGGGCCAGTTCCACTGGCGGGCAATTCGGAAGCGGGCAGTCATCCACCCGACAATTGCGGTGGGCGACTACATTGGGAGTCGGCAAAACGACGTCTAATAAGGGTTGTGGACATGGCAGGTGGCGACAAGGCAGACCAGTCGGTGGTCGAACGTAGCTCGGTGACCGGACGTCGTACGACGCCGTCGCAGCGAGCGCGTTTTCGCCGGATTGTCGACGCCGCAATGGAATCCGCTTCCGAAGGCGGCTACGACGCGGTGCAGATGCGATCGGTCGCCGATCGCGCCGGCGTCGCGATCGGCACTGTTTACCGGTATTTCCCGTCCAAGAACCACATGCTCGTTGTCGCATTGTTGTGGATGTTCGAGGGTTTGCGTGACAGATTCCAGGACTTTGTAATCCCGGGTGAGACTCCGTCGGACCGGATTCTGTTTGTGCTGCGCAAGAATACGGAGGTCCTCGAGACCGATCACCTCCGCTACGAAGCGTTGGTTCGGGCGTACATGTTCGCGGACGCGTCGGCGACTCCGGAACTCAATGCGCTCGGTGGGGTCGTGACCGAGATGTTCGCGAAGGCGATCGGCGTCGAGGAAGTCTCGCAACAGCAGATGGACGCGGTGAAGGTCATCGACGACGTCTGGATGTCGAGTCTCGTCTCGTGGGTTGCCGGCCGGATGACGACGGACGAAGTGATGGCGCATCTCGAACTTGCAGTGCGCCTGGTCTTTCGCAAGTTGGGCGGATAGTCCTCACACGGTGTAGCCGCCGTCGACGTTGAGCTTCTGGCCGCTGATGAATCCGGCGGCATCGCTTGCGAGAAAACATACGGCTTCAGCGATGTCGGTTGCCGATCCGAAGCGCTTCAACGGGATTCGGCTCATGGTCACGTCGAGTGCGCTCTGATCGAGTTCGGCCGAGTTGATCAGCCGCTCGGCCATTCCGTCGGTCAACATGCCGGGGCCCACGGAGTTGAACCGGACGCCGTAGCGCCCTTCTTCTGCGGCGAATCCGCGAACAAGTTGTTCGACAGCCCCTTTGGTACCTGCGGAGAGTCCGTCGCGCACCGGAAAACGATCCGTTGCCGCGGTCGTCACTGCTACCACCGAACCTGAAGATGCACGCAGCGAAGGCAGAGCGGTGTGAACGAGGGTGAAGAACGCTGCGGCTTCCTGGTTCAGTTGTTCGGTGAAGAACGCCGGCGTCACGCGTGAGAGGTGCGTCATCGGGACGTGCGGTCCGGCAGCGTGGACCAGCGTTGTCAACCTGCCCAGATCACTGACCGCATCGCTCACGGCGGCGCTGATCGACAACTCGTCCGTGAGGTCGAGAGGGTACGAGTGGGCGCGCACTCCATGCGTTCGAATCTGCTCGCTCAGTTGCTCGGCGGCGTCCTTGTTGTTTCGGTAGGTGAAGGCGACGTCGTGTCCGCGTTCGGCGAGAGTCAAGGCGATCGCCGACCCGATTCCGCCGGTTCCGCCGCTGACAAAAGCGGTGCGTGCTGCGCTCACAGTGCCTCCAGTGGTATGCCGATGCCAACCTAGCAAATGCTTGGTTGGGATGCCGTTCGGAATATATCACTGCGCGAAGGACAGGCTCAGATTGCTATCGCAACCGGACTGATCGCCCTAATCTGGTGCCATGTCCGGAGACAGTGTGCAGTTGACCGATGGGGCGCCGGAAGGGGAACCAGAATCCCATGCCTCGGAACCTCACGCATCGAGTTTGAACAATCGCCTGAACTGGCTGCGTGCCGGTGTTCTGGGCGCAAACGACGGAATCGTCTCGACCGCAGGCCTCGTGGTCGGTGTTGCGGCAGCAACAACCGAGCGTTCCGCGATCTTCACGGCTGGTTTTGCAGGTCTGGTCGCCGGCGCTGTATCGATGGCGTTGGGCGAGTACGTCTCGGTCAGCGCCCAGCGGGATACTGAACGCGCGCTCCTGCAGAAGGAGAAGAAGGAACTCCTCGAGACCCCGGAGGCTGAACTCCAGGAACTGACCGAGATCTACGAGAACAAGGGATTGAGTCCGGAGACGGCTCGACGCGTCGCCGAAGAATTGACCGAGCACGACGCGTTCGCGGCACACGTAGAAGTCGAATTGGGTATCGATCCAGAAGATCTCACCAATCCGTGGCATGCGGCGATTTCGTCGGCAATCTCGTTCACGATCGGCGCGGCGATCCCGCTGGTCGCAATTCTGGTGCCGCCGACGGGTATCCGCGTCCCTATCGCATTTTTCGCGGTGCTGATCGCACTTGCGCTTACCGGAACGATCAGCGCGACGCTCGGCGGAGCCCGCAAGACCAGAGCGGTGCTGCGCGTGGCGATCGGCGGCGCGCTCGCGATGGCAGTGACGTACGGGGTAGGTCAGTTGGTAGGCACGGGCCTCGCCTGACCCTTGCTGTGCGCCTTTATTAACCCCCGCGGTTAATAAAGGCGCACAGCAATTCAGGCACGACAGATCATGACCGGTCCTGGCGCATGGTGCAGCAGATTCTGGCTGGTCGATCCCATCACGGCGCCGGCCATCGCACTGCGGCCGTGACTTCCGACAACTATCAACTGCGCGTCGTCGGCGTATTTGAGCATGACCGGGGCAGCGGCACCGGGTTCACTGATGCGGGTGACCGGCACGTCGGGGTACTGGTCGGCCATGCCCGCGAGATTCTCTGCCAGCAGTGCCGATTCCTCCTGTTCGACGGCCTCCCAGTCGATCAGAATTCCCGCTCCGCCTTCGCGGAAGGTGGACGAACCCTGCCAGGTGTGAACTGCGATGAGCGGTGCGTCGAACTGATCGGCATAACGAAACGCGTACTCGACGGCCTTCTTGCTCAACGCGCTTCCGTCGACTCCGACGATGACGGGACGCTGATCCGGACCGGGATTCTGTGCCGAACCACGCCACACGGTGACCGGACAGATTGCATGATTGGCCACCTTCAGTGCGGTCGACCCGAGCAGCCGTGAGCGCAGTGCGCCCGATCCGGTCGACCCCATCACGATCAGGCGTGCGGTACCCGAGGATTCGAGGATGTGCGTCGACGCCGGCCCTGGCGCGATCTCGGATTCGATGGTCAGTTCCGGGAATTCGGCCGAAATCACTGCGGCGGCGGCCTCGACTATCGCTTCGCCGTCTTCGCGGATCTGGCTGAGGAACTGCGACTGCAACATCACTGCAGCGGGACTGTAGATCGGACCCTCTTGCGGCAGGGCGTGCGCCAGAATCAGTCGTGAATTCACCGCGTTGGCGATCGAGGCGGCCCACCGGGCCGCGGCCGTGGAGGCCTCGGATCCGTCGATGCCGGCGACGACATCCTGGTGTCCTGCAAGTGTGTTCATGTCTACTCCCTCTGAAATGATCGAGATCGGTCGACTGGTTACAGCGAAGTCACCAGAGTGACGACGCCGACTTCACGGCTTCCTTCCACGTCTTGCGCAGCAGGGTTGATTGCCCGTCGGCGATTTCCAATTCCCGCCGATAGGCCATGCCCAATCCAAAGCTGGTCAATGACGTGTGTTCCTGCTCTGCGGCAATTTCGAGCAGATGATGTTGGGCGACAACGGAATCCTGATGCTCACCGAGAACGTCCTGGAAGTGGCTGAAATGCTTCAAGGCGCGCTTGGCTCGACTCTTCGACACGGGTTCCATGACCTCGATCGCGTACTTCATCCGCTTGGCTCCCTTACGGGCGCGGTGCATGCGCTCGTCACGATCGGTGCGGGTATCGGCGTCGAAGACGTGGTCGACTCTTTTACCCACCTTGTGTGCCAGGTGGCGCAGGGTATGTGCCAATTCTCGTGCCGACGCCTTCTTTCCCACGCGGTGTGCGACTGTGTCGAACTCGAGGTCGCCGACGTACTCGTCGAGACGATCGAGCAGCGTGGTGTATCGCTCGGAATTGAGCGCCTCGAGGGCTGTTTCCTGGGCGGTTTCACCGCGTGCCGAGAAGAACTCGTCGATTCGAGCTCGCACAGCTTCTCGTTCGGGCATCTCGTCGATTTCGCCGAGGCGTTCCACAAGACGCTCCCACTGGACCTCGACGTCGCGGGCGTCGCCGAACTTTCCACCGATCCATCGCAGATCCGTGATGAGATCGTCGGTCTTGGGGGAGTGGCCGGCATACGACTGGAGAGCGCTTCGGATGCGACGTGCTGCGACCCGGAAATCGTGAACGGCTTCGTCGTCGGCCCGACGCGTCCCCAGATCCGCTGCGACCAGTGCGCGCTGTTGTTCGATGAGGTAATTGCGCAACAGAATCCGCGGATTCGATGCTTTGCCCGTGGTGACCTCGTGGCCGACGTACGGCGTGACCGAAGTGCCCAGTGCTCGTTTGAGTTTGGACGGACTCGCAGAACGCTCGAGTCCGGCGTCCAGTAGAACCGACTCGATGGCGTCGGCGAGGTCTTGTCCGCCTGCACCTTGTTCGACCTCGACTTCTTGCCACGTCGACTCTCCGGAACCGTCTGCCTTGCAGGCGATGACGGTGTCGGAGACGACTTCGGCAAGCAGCACACCGTTTTCGCCGTTGAGCCTGGTGCGCTCCCGATCGGTGATGATCAGGGCGACCGGCACCAGATCGTGACCGCGGATGATCGCCCGGATCAGACTCGACAGCGGCGAGGGCACATCGGTGCTCTCGTCCGGTGGGAGCTGAATTTCGGTTCGAGTGTCCTGGCCTGCGGGAAGTTTCATGTGCCATCCCGCGTCATCGCCGCCTTCACGCTTGCGCAGCGTGATCTTCTCGGCGAGCAACCGGTAGTCGGCGGTGTCGAAGTAGGTGGCAGAGAGCTGTATCGAGTCGTGGACCGGTTCGCCGACAACACCGGGAAGCCCGCCCAGTGCGGGAACTTCCTGTTCGGCAGGCGCCTCGTACTTACGCTCGATCTCCCGTACGGCTTCGGGTACGTCAGCGGTCTTGCTCATCTGGTCTCCTCTTGCGGTGCGGTCTGCGCTTCCATCCTCCCGGTATCGGTGGCGCAGTGGAAGGGTCCGGGGTTCCTACGGCGAGTCGCCATGGGCTGATTCGTCCGGCCAGGACAGGGTCCGCCTACTTTCGAACCGTTGCAGGCGGCCGGTAGTCGGATCCTCGAACTCGAGAACCTTCGACAGCAGGCGCAGCGGATTCGAATAATCCTCTGCGGCAACGTCGTAGAAGTCGGGATAGAAGTTGTCGCCGTGGATCGGTAGCCCGAGCGAGGTCATGTGCAGGCGAAGTTGATGAGTCTTGCCGGTATGGGGGAGCAATCGGTACCGTGCGAAGCCGTCCCGCGTCTCGATCAGTTCGATTCGCGACTCGCTGTTGGGCTCGCCCTCGATCTCCTCGGCCTTGAGTACCCCGCGTTCTTTCACGATGCGACTGCGCACGACAACGGGGGTGTTCACCTGAGCGTCGTAACGCGCGATGGCCTCGTACTCCTTGGTGACGCGGCGCTCGGCGAACATGGTCTGGTAGTCGCGCCGGGCCGCCTGATGCACGGTGAACAGCAGCAGACCCGCCGTAACGCGGTCGAGGCGATGAGCTGGACTCAGCTCCGGTAGATCGAGGTCCCGACGCAAGCGGACCAACGCAGATTCGGCTATGTATCGGCCGCGCGGGGTGCTCGCGAGAAAGTGCGGCTTGTCCACGACAAGGATGTTCTCGTCCCGATAGAGGATGTCGATCTCGAACGGCACCCGCGTTTCGACGGGAGGGTCGCGATACAGGTAGACGAACCGCCGGGGAGCGTAAGCGCTCGTCTCGGTGATTCCGACGCCCTTCTCGTCGACGACCTCCCCGGCTGCGACTTTCTCCCGCAGGCGGACGGCATCCTGGGGAAACCGTTCGAGCAGGTAGTCGAGCGTCGTCGCCCACATGCCGTCGTCGGGCTGACGGATGCGACTGGGGTTCAGGCCGTCGCGGACGGGAAGGGGTGATCGTGACACATCTTCAAAGCTAGCCGTCCGGTCGGCATTCAGACCTATTGACGACATATGGGACGGAAGTTACTATCCGGTAAGTTCGTGACACCGGTCACTGTCGTGGGGGCAGGGCTGGGTCATCACAACAGAAAATTGGGGTTTTCGTGAGGACACGACTTCTACGTCGAAGGTCGACAACGATTGCGGTGGGGCTGTGCGTCGTGGGATTGACGGTGCCGAGCGCCGTCGCATCTGCGGATCCGACGGGAGGCTCGGACGGGCAGGCCTGGCTCGCGGCAACGGAGGCGACGCCGCAGTATCCGGGGGTCTCCATCGAGTGGGACGTGCCGATCACGATGAGCGACGGCACAGTTCTGCAAGCGAATGTGTATCGACCGGCGGATGCCTCCGGACGGGCCGTGGAATCGAAGACGCCTTCGGTCCTCAACATCACGCCGTACACGAAACTGCTGGACACGCTGGTGGATTCAGCTCTCTCGATCCCGCAGGTCGGTGAGACGTTGATGGACGTGGCGAACTCGCTCGACCTTGCGGCGCCGTTCGACGGAGTGTCGGAGTTGACGGGCGTCATCGCCGGCGGAGGTGCCAGGGTGCTCGGCGTCAACCGTGATCTGGTCCAGAACGGATATACACAGGTTGTGGTCGACGCACGTGGAACCGGCTTCTCCCAAGGTAATTGGGACGTGCTCGGCAAGCGTGAGCAACAGGATTCGGTCGAGGTCATCGACTGGATGAGCAAGCAGGGGTGGTCCGACGGGAAAGTGGGGATGGCGGGCATCTCCTACTCCGCGATCAACTCGGTGCAGGCGGCGAGCAACAATCCACCTGCACTGAAGGCGATCTTCCCGGTCGAACCGGGCAACGATCTGCTGCGTGACATCGTCGGAACCGGTGGCGGCCTCGGAGTCGGGTTCATGCCGTTGTGGTTGACCGCCGTCAACGGGCTCAAACTCGTCCCGAACGTTCAGGACATCCTGCAAGGAAACTTCGATCCCCTGTGGTTGGCGAGCCGCCTCGAGGATACTGGAACGCTGATTCCCGAACTGGTGCAAGCGATGACGGCTCAGAGAATCGAGGACGTGTCACCGTCGACTCTGCAAGTCGCGCAAGACGGTCAGTTCTATCAGGACCGGTCCGCAGACGTCGGAAACATCACTGTTCCGACGATGGTCTACGGCGGGTGGCACGACATTTTCGCCAACAGTGAGCCGCGGATCTACAACGGAATAGATCTGCCGCCCGGACAGAAGCAGTTGATCATGGGGAACGGCTATCACGTCACTCCCGGTGGTGGGTTCGGCAAGGACGGTGCGCCGCCGCGCCTCGACGTGCTCGAACGTGCGTGGTTCGACAAGTGGCTCAAGGGCATCGACAACGGAATCGATCGATACGGTCCGGTGACGATGTTCCAGCAAGGTGGCGGATGGATCACGGACGATCAGTTCCCGCGCGCAGGTGCGAGCTACGAACGTATGTATCTGAACTCCGCGCCCAGCGGTACTGCCGCTCACGCGGCGTACGACGGTTCCCTGACCGATGACCCGCCCAGTGCCGCAGCGCGATTGACAGTCGCACCCGGACTGCGAGGCTTCTGCTCCGGTGACGGAACCCAAGGCACTGCCGGTATTTCCGTGGTGCTCGGTGCGTCGTGTTCCAAGGATTCCCGATTCCAGGAAGCGGAGGGTCTCACGTTCACCGGTGAGGCAGTGACCGAGCCGACAACACTCTCGGGCCCGATCAACGTCCATCTCGAGACGGTCCTGGACGCGACGGACGGATTCTGGGCAGCGACGGTCAACGACGTAGCGCCGGACGGAACCTCGACGCCGATCACGAACGGCGCTCTGACTGCGTCGCTCCGGGCGGTCGACGATTCCAAGAGCACCCGCTCGGCCAACGGTGACTACAGTGAACCGCACCACTTTCTGACGATCGACACGCGTCAGCCGGTTGTTCCCGGTGAGGTCACCACCGTCGACATAAACATGCTCCCGACGGACGCAGTGCTGCAACCGGGGCACCGACTTCGCGTCGACGTCTACGCTGCCAGCGTGCCGCGTTACCTGGCCCTCGGGCCGATGCTCGCCGACAGTCAACTCGAGCCGCAGCACATCGAGTTGGCTGCAGACCGGCCGAGCTTCGTCAACGTCCCCTTCGTCGGGGGTCGCTGACCCGGACTGCGACGGCGGCGTGAGAACCTGCGGGTTCGCGGAGGTTCTGAGAAGATCGTCCGATGACAGAATCCCGACTCTCCGCCGCCGTCCATGATCGTCTGGACGAACTTCTGGACCCGGTGGACGAGCGGCTCGCGGCGCAGTACCCGGGAAACCGTGACGAGATCCAGCCAGTGCACACGATTTACGTCAGTGCCGCTGATGCAACCGTCGACACTCCTCGTCTCTGGGGTGAGCAGGCGATTGCGCTTCTCGATTCTCACGCGCATGTGTTCGCCGATCTCGACACCGAGAATGCACTCGCCGATGTGCGAGTTCAACTCGGCCGCAAGCCGGTCCAAGACTTTCGAATAGATTTCGAGGACGGATACGGACGCCGCAGCGACGAGGAAGAAGACGCTGCAGCGACGTCGGCCGGGCGGACACTTGCAGCGCTCAGCGCTGATCCTGCCGGGCCGAACTGGGGCGGCATCAGGTTCAAGGGGCTGCCGGCCAGTGAGCGTCGGCGCTCGATCAGGACGCTCGAGTTGGTGCTCGACGCGGCCGGCGGAGTGCCGGACGGATTTGTCTTCACCGTCCCCAAACTGCGCGCGGTGGAGCAGGTCACGGCGACGGTGTTGCTCTGTGAAGAACTGGAGAAGGCTCACGGACTCGAGCCGGGTTCGCTTCGGTTCGAGTTGCAGATCGAGAGCCCGCAGGCAGTCATCGCTGCCGACGGAACGGTGGCTGTTGCTCCGGCTATCCACCGCGGTGCCGGTCGTCTGACCGGTTTGCATTACGGCACTTACGATTACAGTGCGGCGTGCGGAATTGCATCGCGTCATCAGTCGCTCGAACATCCGGTGGCAGATCACGCAAAGGCTGTCATGTTGGCTGCTGCCGCGCAGACCGGCGTGTGGGTGTGCGACGGGTCCACTCAGGTCGCGCCAGTCGGGAGTGCCACGGCAATCCGCGACGCGATCACTCGGCACCATGGGCTCGTCACACGATCCCTGGAACGCGGTTACTACCAGGGCTGGGACATGCACCCCGGGCACCTGGTCACCCGCTGGCTCGCCACCTTCGGTTTCTACCGCAACGCGCTCGGTGCCGCCGCTCCGCGCATCGAGTCGTACCTGGGGCGCCAAGGTGGCGATGTGATGGACGAACCCGCAACGGCACAGGCTCTGGCGGCGGTGGTTCTGCGCGGGCTCGACGCGGGGGCCTATCCGGAATCCGAGGTTCTCCGGCTCGCGCCGAGCGCCGACACCGACGCACTCCGCCATCTCGTAGGACGCACCACACCGATCACAGGAGAACACTGACCGATGAGCACCACCGAATTCACCTTGCTGCCCGACCTGGCACTGCGCACCCTCGGCGGAGCCGTCATCTGGGCCAACGACGAGGCATTCGCCGAGCGTGAGGCCTTGATCCGGCCAGGCAAGGCCGGGTACCAGCCGGCGACGTTCGGGCACAAGGGGCAGGTGTACGACGGTTGGGAGACGCGTCGTCGCCGGGTGGCAGGTCATGACGAGGCGATCGTGCGACTCGGTGTTCCCGGAGTGGTGCGCGGTGTCGTCGTCGACACCGCGTGGTTCAAGGGCAACTACCCGCCCGAGATCTCGGTGGAGGCAATCTCCGTCGACGGCTATCCGGATCCCCTCGACCTCGCCGGCTCCGGCGAGTGGACAACCATCGTCGAGCGCTCGACCGTGCAGGGCGACTCGGAGAATCCGTTCTCGGTGGCGTCGGAGGAGCGGTGGACGCACGTCAAGCTGACCATCTACCCGGACGGCGGCGTGGCGAGATTCCGTGTTCACGGTGAAGCGCGGCCGGACCCACGTTTCCTCGACGCCGGGCCGTTGGACCTCGCAGCACTCGAAAACGGTGGCCGCGTGACAGATTGCTCCAACATGTTCTACAGCTCACCGCAGAACGTCCTGTTTCCCGGACGCGCTGCTTCGATGGGTGACGGGTGGGAGACCGCCAGGCGTCGCGATGACGGAAACGACTGGGTGCAAGTACAACTCGCGGGTGAAGGCGTGTTGAGCTTCGTCGAGATCGACACCTCGTATTTCCTCGGAAACAGTCCGGGTGAGGGTGCTTTGGCCGGCCGAACGACGGGAGGGGAGTGGATCGAACTGTTGCCGCGCACGACGCTGCGTCCGGATACGCGTCATCGCTTTCCGATCGAATCCGAAGCCCCGGTCACCGATGTCCGTCTGGACATCTTCCCGGATGGTGGCCTCGCGCGGCTGAGAGTCTTCGGCGTATTGACCGACGCTGCTCGCGCTGTGATTTCCGGGCGCTGACGGTAAAGTTGTTGACATGAGCGACTATCCGCGCGAGAACGATCCCCGGGACACCTATCCCCGGGACATGGTGGGATACGGGCCTCATCCGCCGCACCCGCACTGGCCCGGCGACGCGCGGATAGCCGTTCAGTTCGTCCTCAATTACGAAGAGGGAGCGGAGAACAACGTCCTGGACGGGGACGCGGCTTCGGAAACATTTCTGTCGGAAATGACTCCGGCAGAGGCGTTTCCGAACCGACACATGAGCATGGAATCGCTGTACGAGTACGGCTCCCGGGCCGGGTTGTGGCGTGTACTGCGGACCTTCGAGCGGCGAAACCTGCCTCTCACAGTCTTTGCGGTGGCGCGGGCGATGCAGCGTAACCCCGAAGCAGTCAGTGCTTTTCAGGAGTTAGGCCACGAGATCGCGTGCCACGGATTGCGTTGGAAGTCTTACCAATCCGTGGACATCGAACGCGAACGCGCAGACATGGCCGAGGCAGTGCAGATTCTGCGAGATCTGACGGGTTCGGCGCCTCTCGGTTGGTACACCGGACGCGATTCACCGAACACTCGTGAACTGGTGGTCGAGCACGGCGGCTTTGTCTACGACTCCGATTCTTACGCAGATGATCTGCCGTACTGGGTCGATGTGCCGCGTGGCGCAGAGTCGGTGAAGCACCTGGTCGTTCCGTACACGCTCGATACCAATGACATGCGATTCGCCTCTCCCGCAGGATTTCCCAGCGGCGATCAGTTCTTTGCGCACCTTCGTGACGCCTTTGACGTGCTGTATGCGGAGGGGACGGCCGGATCGCCGAAGATGCTCTCGGTCGGGTTGCACTGCCGCATAGTCGGCCGCCCCGCCCGTGCTGCCGCTCTCGAACGATTCCTGGACCACGTGCAGTCGCACGAGAAGGTCTGGATCGCGCGGCGCATCGACATCGCCGAGCACTGGAAGTCCGCGCACCCCGCTTAGGGATCACGGCCGGTCGACAAAAGACTTCATTCGAGCAGTTCGGGTACTTATTCGACCGGCGCGCATTCCGCCAGCGAATTCTAGGCCATTGACAACTGGCACGGTTGTGGATGACTCTTTGTAGATGGAGAAACACACAGCAGTCGAAGCGTCTTCAAAGTGAGCCGACCAGTGCCAACCAAGAAGCCGACCAAGAGCCGCGAATGGAAGTTGTCCCACAGTGCCCGCGCGGTGGTGACCGGCGCCGGCAGCGGAATCGGCCGTGCCTTTTCGTTGGAGTTGGCGCGCCGAGGCGGTGAGGTGATCTGCGCGGATATCTCGCTGGAGCGGGCCAAGGAAACTGTGGCACTCATCGACGAGATCGGTGGTACCGCACACGCCGTCCAATGCGATGTGTCGATTCGTGAGCAGGTTCAGGACCTGGCGTTGTTCGCGGAACTCGAACTTGCGGGACCGCTTTCGCTGGTGATCAACAATGCCGGGGTCGGTATCGGTGGGAAACCGGTGGGTGAGATCGGTTTCGAGGATTGGGAGTGGGCACTCGGGATCAATCTGTGGGGTGTCGTGCACGGCTGTGAGATATTCGCTCCACAACTGCGTGCGAGCGGCGCCGGGGGATTCATCAACGTGGCCTCGGCCGCTGGGTTTGCGGCTGTGCCGCTGATGGCGCCCTACAACGTCGGCAAAGCGGCCGTGATGTCGCTCTCGGAGACCTTGTCTGCTGAACTTGCCGGTACGGGAGTGCGGGTGACGGTGCTGTGTCCGACCTTCGTCAAGACAAATGTTGCTCGCGACGGTCGAATCACCGCGGAAGCAACACAATTGGCGCAGACGTTGATGCGGCGAACCGGCTTTTCGCCGGAGCGCATCGCCGTCACCACTCTCGACGCCTACGACAAGGGGCGACTCTACGTGGTGCCGCAGTTCGATGCGAAGGTGATCTGGCGACTCAAGCGGTATCTACCCGTTGCATACACGTGGGGCTGTGGAGTTCTCAATCGCTTTGCGCCGAAACAGAAGTCGGGATCATCTGGAGCCTCGGCGGTGCCGGATACGAACTCGCTGAGCACGAAAGGAGCGTGACATGTCCTTCGATTTCGACGGAATGCTGCAGAAGATCAAGGACCGACAATGGGCTCTGGTGGAGATCGACTGGGATGCTCCCGGTGCCGAGACGATCAGTCCAGAGCTTCACGCGAAGCTGAAACCGTTCATGTCGGACCTGATGTGGATCGAGAACGTCGGTGCCCGTGGCTTCGCTGCGATGGCTCTCAAGGCGCCGACTGAAACTCTCCGCGACATCTATCGGCATTTTCACGCCGAGGAACAGAAGCACGCCAACGCCGAACTCGCGCTGATGCGTAGGTGGGGAATGCTCGACGGCGACGAGATGCCCGAGCCCAACATCAACGTCAAGCTCGTCATCGACTGGCTGGACAAGCATTCCGACGGTTTGTCTCTCTCGATTCTCGGGACCGTCATACCGATGCTCGAGGTGGCGCTCGACGGAGCCCTGGTCAAATTCATCATGGACGAGATCGAGGATCCGGTCTGTCAGGCTGTGTTCAAGAAGATCAATGCAGACGAGTCCAGGCATCTGGCGGTCGATTTCGCGGTGATCGAGATGCTCGGGCACTCGACGACGCGCAAGCTCGTCGTCGAAACCGTCGGCGCCTGGATGAATCCGGCGTTGATCATCGGGACACTTCGATACATCCCGCTGTTGAACAAGATGCGCGACAACATCGTCGACATGGGAGTGAACGAGGAACGGCTCTACACCGCGATGAAGCGGTTCAGGAACGTAGGCGAACGGAGTCCGGCCGCGCTCCGCGTCCCGATGTATCGGGTGGTGAAGTGGCACGGAAACATGGTCATCAATCGCAACCATCCCTATCATCTGCTTGCCGATCGGATGGTCAAGGTCACTGGCCGACTTTCCGGCAGCAGGCTCAATTCCGAGCCGACCTGGGCCAAGGAACTTACGTACGAGCCACTCGCATGAGTACTGCCGAGCCACTGTCAGTGGCGATCATCGGTGGAGGTTTCGCAGGAATCGGAGCGGCGATTCGGTTGAAGCAGAACGGTATCGAGGACTTCGTCATTCTCGAACGGGGTATGGAAGTCGGCGGGACGTGGCGCGACAACACGTATCCGGGCGCTGCGTGCGACATTCCGTCCCGTCTGTACTCGTACAGTTTCGCCCCGAACCCCGACTGGTCGCACACCTACTCAGCGAGCGCGGAGATCCTCGGCTACATCCGAACGATGGTGAAAGAGTTCGGCCTCGATTCGAGAATTCGGTTTCGGTGCAACGTCACGGGCATCGTGTGGGACGAGCAGACCGGCGCCTGGACGATCGCGCTCGAGGGCCGTGAAGCGGTCGTTGCCCGGACAGTCGTCATGGCGTCGGGTCCGCTCGCGAACGTCAGCTTTCCTGCTGTTCCGGGTTTGGAGAGCTACGAAGGGCACAAGATTCACAGTGCTCGCTGGGACCATGACTACGACTTCACCGACAAGCGGGTCGCAGTGATCGGAACCGGGGCCAGTGGAGTCCAGATCGTCCCGGAACTCGTGAAAACTGCACGATCAGTGAAGGTTTTCCAACGAACCCCCGGATGGGCATTGCCGCGAGCAAATCTACGCACACGACCTCGCACGAAGGAGCTGTACCGTCGTCATCCGGTCGTCCAGACTCTGGCGCGTCGGGCTTGGTACTGGGGACACGAATCGGTAGCGCTCGGGGTGGTCTGGGAATCCCCGTTGACGAGGGTGGTGGAAACAGTCGGGCGTCTTCATCTGCGCATGCAGGTGAAGGACCCGTGGTTGCGGCGACAACTCACTCCCGATTTTCGGGCAGGGTGCAAGCGGTTGCTGATGACCAGTGAGTATTACCCGGCTCTCCAGCAGGACAATTGCACACTCGTGACCTGGCCGATCGCGAGATTGGCCCCACATGGCATTCGCACGGTCGAAGGGATCGAGCATCAATTCGACTGCATTGTGTTCGCCACCGGCTTCGACGTTTGCAAGACCGGAACACCGGTCCCGATCATCGGACGGGACGGACGTGTGCTCGCACAGGAGTGGAAATCCGGGGCGCACGCGTACAAGAGCATTGCGGTATCCGGTTACCCCAACCTGTATTTCACCTTCGGACCCAACTCTGGTCCGGGGCACAGCTCCGCCCTCGTGTACATGGAAGCGCAACTCGACTATCTCGCCCAAGCGATCAAGATCGTCCTCGAGCGCGACCTCAAGGCGCTCGACGTTCGTCAAGATGTCGAAGATGTGTACAACGTCGAGTTGCAGCGTCGGCTGTCGAAGACCACGTGGAACTCGGGATGTTCGAGTTGGTATCTCACCGACGAAGGTTTCAACGCCACGATGTTTCCCGGCTTCGCGACCCAGTACGTGAACCAATTGAAATCGGTGGATCTTCGGGACTACACGAGCACGGTGCGCGAGAAAGACACTGCGCGGACCTGATCCCGGGTTCTGATCGGCCTGGTGTTGCCACTAAGTTGGAATCGTGACGACCGACGCGGCAGAGGAGACGAGGCGGTGACCGAGTACCGCATCGACGATCTAGCGCGCGCTGCGGGCACTACCTCGCGGAACGTACGGGCATATCAGGAACGCGGATTGCTTCCTCCGCCGGAGAAGCGGGGGCGGGTAGGCATCTACGGCGACGCGCACCTCGAACGCCTCAAACTGATCGACACACTTCTTCAACGAGGTTTCACCACTGCGCATATCGACGACTTCATCACCGGGTGGGAAACCGGGAAAGATCTGACAGAGGTGCTGGGTCTGCAGCACGCGGTCACCGAACCATGGTCCCGCAGTGACACCGTGAGTATCGAGATGGCCGTCGTACGCGAATTTCTCGGGGGCGATGCGGATGGTCAACTGGATCGTCTCGTAGATCTCGGACTGGTGCAGATCGAAGGAGAGAACTGTGTTTTCACCGATCCTGCTTTGCTCAGCGGGTTTTCGAGTCTCCTCGAATACGGTTTTACTCTCGATCAACTTGTCGATGTGCATGAAAAGCTCCACAGCGCTGTGGACGGGATCGCCAAAGACCTGATTCAGGCGGCGAAGGACCGCATCGTCGATCAGCACGGGGTCGGTTGGCTTCCGGAGGGCGACGAGGTTGCCGGTACAGCCGAGATGCTCCAGACGATGCGTGAACTCGGTGTGGCGTCGGTACATTCGGCACTGGCCCGGGCGCTCGACGCGAACCTTCAGCGTGAACTCGGCGACTACCTCGCCGCTGCGATCGGCTCGCGGAGCGACGTCGACGAGTCGACTTAGCAGCTTCGATCACGTTCGGGATGCGCTGCCCCGTCGCGGTGCGCTCAGCTCTTGCGTGCCTCGATCAGGAATCGACTCGAGTACGCGACAAACGATCCGTCGCGACGGATCTGCGCGTCGAGTTCGCGGAGTCGGTCTCGGTACTGCGCTACGGTGAATCCCGGAACCATCCAGATCACTTTGCGTAAGAAGTAGACAACGGCGCCGATGTCGAAGAATTCCATGCGCAGACGCTCGAAACGAAGGTCGACGACAGTGAGCCCGGCCGCAATCGCGTCGGCAGTTTCATCCTCGTAGTGCCGTCCACGACGAGCCTGCGGCTGAGGACCGAGAAAGTACTCGACCAGTTCGAACACGCTGGCGTGACCCACATGTTGAGCGAAGTAGGTTCCCCCTGGTTCGAGTACCCGAGCGATTTCGATCCACCACACCGTCGCTGGGTGTCGGCTGGTCACCAAGTCGAAAGCCGAATCCGCAAACGGTAGCGGCGGCTCGTCTGCGTCCGCGACCACCACCACACCTCGGGGACGCAGAAGGGCGGTGGCCTTGGCGATGTTCGGTGGCCAGGATTCGGTTGCTGCCATCACCCGCGGGAGTGACGGTGCAGCGGCGAGGACTTCGCCGCCGCCGGTCTGGATGTCCAATGCGGCGCCGGCGCGGCCGAGGCGCTCACCCATCAGCCTCTGGTACCCCCACGACGGACGCTGCTCCGTGGCGCGTCCGTCGAGCCACGAGAAGTCCCACCCGTCGACGGAGGCGGATTCGGCTTCGGCGACGAGTTCGTCGAAACCTCGTGACATCCTCTGTGACTCGCCTTCAGGCGTTCCTACCGACATCACATCATCATCGTCGCGGAGAGTCGAAGGTGCCACTTGTTTACCGCTACTTCGGGGTGGCGCCGAGCATCGGTGCGAGTTGAGTGGCAATCGGGTTCAGGTTGAGCCTGTCCGGGTCCACCTTGGGCTTGCTGTCCCACGGTTGCGAGGTGTTCGGGTCGGCGAAGGCGATGCGGTTGGCACTACGAACTCCCGTTTCGCTGCCCTGAGGCGCCTGGCAGTTGGCGGCAGTGTTCAACGGGAAGTTCTGCGTGGTGTCGTCGAAGTTCGGGTCTTTGCGCTTCATCTCGTCGAGAATCGCCATGGTTCCTTCGTAGCCGACAGTGCACGAGAGTGGGTTGTTGGTCTCGAGTACCAAGCCCAGATGAACAGTCCCGTCTCCCGGCGCAACGGTGGGCGCCGCCCCGGCGAGCGCAGGGAGAAAGAGTAGGAATGGCTGCAGGGAAGGCAATGTCGGTGCAGCCGCAGCTGCAACGGCGGAGAGGTTGGAGAGGTTGGTGGTGAGTGCGGGGCCGGCTTCGGTGACGAGTGCGCCGACTTGGTCGCTGGCCGGTATGCCGTTGTCGATCACGCGTCGGATGTCGGGGTCGCTGGTGCGCAACTGCGCGGTCAGTGCGTCGAGGTCGGTGCTGAACTGCTTGATCGCCGACGATTGATCGGACTGGGTCGTGAGCACCGTCTGGCTGTCGCGGATCAGTCCGAGGGTCTGGGGAAGGGTATCGAGGCCCGACTGGGAAATCCCCGACAGCGAGTCGGCAAGTACCTGCAGATCTTCGCCTTTGCCGTTGAATGCCGCGCCGAGTTCCTTCGCGACAGTATGCAGTGCGTCGACGGGAACGGATTGCACCAGACCGTCGGCGCTGGTCAAGACGTTCTCGATCGGGATCGGCGTGGTGGTGTCGCCCACTGCGATCACCGAGCCGTCTTCGAGGAACGGACCCTGGTCGGTATCGGGCTGCAGGTCGACGTACTGCTCGCCGATGGCAGAGCGATTGGCCACGACGGCTCGCGCTGATGCGGGGATCTGGGGAGCACTGCTGTCGATCAACAGGTCGACTTCGATTCCCTCGGACGTGAGGGACATGTCGCCGACGCGTCCGACGGGTACACCGCGGTAGGTCACTTCGGCATTGGTGAAGATGCCGCCGGACGTCGCCAGTTCGGTCTTGACCGTGTACTGGCCGAATCCCAGAAGGTTGTCCAGCCGTACATATTTCGCACCGACGTAGATCAACCCGAGTAACGCAACGGCGACGAGAGCGACCAGCTGCCATTTGGCGAGCCTCGACATCACCATCGGAGATCGAGCCCGAACTGATGTGGTGTGCTCATGGTTCGACTCCCGAATGACAAGCCGGGTACGGCTGCTGTTGAGCGAATTGTGTTCACCCACGGACGTTCTGAGGTGAACCGGAAAGTTCCGACAATTCGTTGTTGGCGATAACTATAAACAAGTCGTCACAGATAGAAAGTCGGGCCGTATGTTTCCGCAGGTCGCTGAAAATCAAGTGGCACAGCTCACTTCACGTGTAGAGGTGTGATGCACAACCTTTCGCGCGCCGTGCAGGCTTGACTTAGCCGGTCGTATCTATAAAAGTAGATGCGTTCCGGTCGGCGAAGGGTGAGGTGTGATCGATGGATGCTTTGGCGATCTTCAAGTCCCTGTCGAACCAGGCTCGCCTGCAGATCATGGAGTGGCTTGCGCATCCGGCGAAGTATTTCGACGAAGACTCGTACACGCAACAGGATCTCGGTTTTCACATCGGAGTCTGTGTCGGTGACATTGCGTCGCGATCGGGGCTCGCGCAGTCGGTGATCTCGGGGTATCTGCAGGGCATGAAGGATGTGGGCCTGCTCGAGTCCGAACGTATCGGAAAGTGGACGTACTACCGGCGGAATGAAGCCGTGATCGCCGAGTTCAGGGAATTCGTTCGCGAAGAACTGTGACAGTCGGTTTTTTCGCGACGATGTGCGCCTCATCATATCTACATATCTAGATATATATCTGTTTCGCGTCCCGTGTGGCGCAGTAAGAGGAGTGTGTTGTGAAGTCGAAATTATTGATTCCCGTTCTGGCATTGGGCGTATTCGGAATCATCACCACCGAAATGGGGATTATCGGAGTTCTGCCCCAGGTCAGCGACAAGTTCGGCATCACCGCGTCCGATGCAGGATGGTTGGTCGGTGTGTTTGCGCTCGTCGTGGCGGTGACCGGTCCGTTCACGACGCTTTTCACTTCGGGAATCAACAGGAAAACCGTTCTGCTGGTGGCGATTGCAGTCTTCGCGGTTTCCAATCTGGTGTATGCGACAACGTCGAGTTTCGAGGTGATGTTTGCTTTCCGGATCATCCCCGCCGTCGTTCATCCGGTCTTCTTCGCTCTCGCGCTCGCGAGTGCGGTTCGTCTGGTGCCACCAGAGGAGGCAACTACTGCGGTCACGAAGGTGTTTGCCGGTGTCACCGTCGGATTTGCGTTCGGTGTGCCGTTGACGTCGTATCTGGCCGAGAATTTCACAGTGTCGACAGCTTTCGTTTTCGGCGCCGTGGTCAATGTCCTCGCGTTTTTCGGAATTCTGACATTTCTGCCCTCGACCCCGGTGACACAACGCATTTCCTACGGCGCGCAGGTCGGAATACTTCGACGGCCCCGCGTGTGGTTGACCATTCTTTCCGTCACGTTCGTCTTCGCAGCCATGTTCTCGGTGTACGGATACTTCGCCGAATATCTCGGCGGGGTGACCGGAATGAGCGGATCGTGGATCAGCGCGATGCTCTTGGCTTTCGGTGTCGTGATGATCTTCGGGAACTTCGTTTTCGGCGCGATGCTCGGAAAGAATGTGGTGCGAACGGTGGTGGCTTTCCCGTTGCTCTACATCGTCGTGTACGTCGTGATCTATCTGGTGGGGCCGTACTTTGCCGCGATGACTGTTGCCGTGTTGGTGTGGGGCATGGTGCATTCCGGTGGACTGGTCGTTTCGCAGAGTTGGATGGGACGAGATTCGGTTGATGCACCTGAGTTCGGTAACAGCCTGTTCATTTCGTTCTCCAATCTGGGGATCACGCTCGGAACAGCGACAGGCGGCCTGTTTCTCTCGCATCTCGGAACACGGCAATTGGTCTGGGCCGGAGTCTTGTTCGCTGCCCTCGCCCTGGCAATGATCATCGCTCGATTGTCGCTCGGGCGGGTTCACAACGAGAACGGCGCCAAGGTGCCGGCGTAGTTCTTGGGAAGTGGCCGCGAGAACTCACCGCGCGTACTGGTCGACAAACCAAGCGTGATCAAGGATTGAACCATCGTGACGGCAGCGGCAACGCCGTCCACTACCGGCACCCCCAGTTCGGCAGACAGTTCCTGGCAGAGGTCCGCCATACCTGCACAACCCAGAACGAGGACGTCCGAGTCGTCTCGTTCCAATGCGTCGAAGCAGGCTTCCAGGATCACTTTTCGCGCATCGGGATCACGATCGAGTTCGAGAACCGGAATCTCGCAGGAGTGGATACCCCGGCAGCGGGCCTGCATCCCGTAACGGTCCACCAGGTCGGCAGCGCGGCCACGGGTTCGGCCGAGGGTGGTCACAACGCTGAAGCCACGGCCCAGAAAGCCTGCGTAGTTCATCGCCGCCTCGGCGATCGCAACCACTGGACCCCTGGCCAGTTCGCGGGCTGCGTCCAGACCTGGATCCCCGAAGCAGGCGATGACGTATCCGTCGACACCGTCCTTCTCGCCGGACGCGACCTCGGCGAGAATCCCTGGGACGCTGAGAGCTTCGTCGTAGTGGCTTTCGATCGACGCGGGTCCCATGACAGGGCTGACAGCCTCGACGAATGTGCCCGGACCGGCGACGGCTCGGGCACATTCCTCGATCTTGGCGGTCATGGCCCACGTGGTGTTGGGGTTGATCACCTTGATTCTCATGACGTTCAGTCGACCGTCGCGGTTTCCGCGGAGGAAGCATTACGGACAGCCAGGGGGGTACGCGTGGCGAGCAAGTAGTAGACGGCAAATCCGAGTCCGCAACCGATGAACCAGCTGTACTGTGCTGCCGTGTACATCCCGGTGAGATCTTTGGCCAGCACCGGGACCACCGCGACGACTGCTCCCACGATGGTTGCGATCACTGCGGCCGGGTTGTATCCCTTGCTGTACCAGTAGGTTCCGGTAGGTGACATGCTGAACAGTTCGTCCACGATCACCTTCTGCTTGCGCACGAGGTAGTAGTCGGCGATCAGGATTCCGAACAGCGGACCGATGAACGCTCCAAGGGTTTCGAGCGTGTAGTGGATGACGTCCGGATTGTTGTAGAGGTTCCACGGGGTGATGAGGATCGAGCCGATCGCTGCGATCATTCCGCCGGCACGCCAGCTGATCTTCTGTGGGCTGACGTTGGAGAAGTCGAAGGCAGGGGAGATGAAGTTGGCGACGATGTTGATGCCGATCGTGGCGATGGTGAAGGTGAGTGCGCCGAGGACGATGGCGAAGGTGCTGTCGATTCGTGCCACGGTTGCAACTGGATCGGTGATCAGTTCGCCGTACACCGGCAGTGTCAACGATGCCGTGACGACAACCAGCACCGAGAACACGAGGAAGTTGACCGGCAAACCGAGGAAGTTGCCCTTCTTGACTGCAGCGAACGACTTCCCGTAGCGGGAGAAGTCGCCGAAGTTGAGCATCGGTCCGGAGAAGTACGAGACAACCAGAGCGACAGCACCGAGCATGACGGGGACGGCGTCGAACCCTGAGTACTTGACGTCGCCGAGCGTGAGATCGATTGCGCTCCAGCCTGCCTGGTAGATGAGGTAGCCGCACAGCATGAACATCACGACATACACTGCCGGCCCGCAGAAGTCGATGAACCGACGGATCGACTCCATGCCTCGCCAGAACACGCAGGCCTGCAATACCCACAGCAGCATGAAACTTCCCCACCCGAGAGCGGAGAGTCCGGCGAATCCGTAGTCTTCGACGACGGCATAGGGCGCGAGTGACGGAAAGAGTTTGATCAGTACTACATCGAGCGCTGCCGAAGCGAGGAAGGTTTGAATCCCGTACCAAGCCACGGCAATCAGGCCACGGATTATTGCCGGGATGTTCGCGCCGAGAACTCCGAACACGCTGCGGCAGATCACCGGATACGGCACGCCTGTGGCCTGGCTCGGTTTGGCGACGAGATTGCAGAAGAAGTAGACGATCGTGATACCGAGCAGCAAAGCGACGAGTACTTGCCAGCTGGCCAACCCCAGTGCGAAAAGGCTACCGGCGGTGACATATCCACCGACGCTGTGTACGTCGGACATCCAGAAGGCGAAGATATTGTACGACGACCAGGTCTGCTTGCGAAGCGGCGCCAGATCCTCATTGGTCAAACGTGGGTCGTAGCCGGGCTTGATCAGTCCGCTGCCGACCGGGTGACCCGCAGCTTCGACCAGGTCACCTGGGCCGGTTTCCATTGCGGGAGTAGGTGTAGAGGTCGTTCGAGAGGGAAGAATGTCGGTCATGACAGCTCCTGTGCATCAGTGCAGGAAATCAGCGGACAGAGCACAAGCTCTCAGCGTCAGTGATGAAAACCGTGTCGAGGGAAAGGTATCGACGCTGTGTTGCACAGTTATTGCGCGATCGGTATATCTTTTTCGGACAGTAGACCGGTGTTTGTGGGCAGAGTCGCGATCACGGTATTGAGTCGGCGATGATGGATTTCGGACGCACTCAGAAGGGCGGCTGCGTCCCGGTGCAGGAATGCGTCCAGCATCGCGGTGTGATCCGAGTGCAGAACCTGGCGATCGATGCCGGCAACATGGACCATCGGCTGAACCGGTTCGGTGATGTTCCAGGCAGCTTCGAACATGTGCAGAAGTCGAAGCATGTGCGAAGGTCGAGTCAGCGCGAGGTGAAAGTTTCGGCTCTCGCAGTGATAGGACTGAGAGTCGTCGTAGCGCAATGCGATCTCCAGACGGGAGTTCACCTCGACGGCGTGTTCGTGATCCTCCTCGGTTGCCTGCTCGACCGCGACGGCCAACGCAGCTGATTCCAGAGTTTCGCGGACGATGTACATCTCTCGCAATTCCGCCGGCGTCAACTGAGCAACGGTGTAGCCGAATTGATGTCGGTGGTCGACCAAAGATTCTCCGACCAGGGTTTTCAGCGATTCGCGCACTGGTATTCGGCTGACACCGAACACATCAGCCACCTCGCCCAGAGGAATCGGGGTACCCGGAGGCGCCGAACCGGACAGAATCACTCGCCGCAGTTCGTCGAGAATCGCTTGTTGTGGACTACCGGGAGCATCGATTGCCAGTTGCGTCAGCAGTACCGATCTACGGCGCGGCGGCATGTCGCTCTCCCTTCGTGTATTGCCAGCGTAGAAATACGTTGTTTCGCCCGCGTGACACCGGTGTGGCCGTCGTGAATCGCGCACTCGAAGGGGAACATGAGTGATCCGATCACAAGCGAAAGTGAGTGCTGCTCAGGAGGCCGATCGTGGGGGTAGCGTTGTTGTGTAGTGGTATGGCAGAAAGCGAGTCGGTCGATGGCATCCGCTGTGCGCTCAGAAGCCGACCAGCGAGTTGTCGGTAACTTGCCCTTGGAGCTGACAAGTTTTGTCGGTCGCCGGCGCGAGTTGGCCGACGCCAGGAGATTGTTCGAGACGTCCCGTTTGTTGACACTGACCGGGATCGGTGGCGTGGGCAAGACACGGCTCGCGATCCGACTTGCGGGAGCGTTGCAACGGGTGTTTCGAGATGGTGCCTGGTTGGTGGAACTGGGGGAGCAGACAGATCCTGATCTCCTCGAAGATTATGTCGCCGTGACCCTTGGTGTCCGGTCAGTCTCGTCGCCGGACCCGCTGCAGGCATTGATCGACTACTGCGCCGATCGGAGTTTGCTCTTGGTGCTCGACAACTGTGAACATCTGGTCGATGCAGTTGCGCTGTTCACCGGGGCGATTTTGCGTCGATGTGCCGGTGTGAAGATCCTCGCGACGAGCCGCGAGTCGTTGGGTGTGGGTGGTGAAGCGACGATGCGGGTTCCCTCCCTCAGCACCCCGCTGCAGTATGACTCGGGAGTGCCCGAGGGGCTGGCTCGATACGAATCCGTGTCACTGTTCACCGAGCGTGCGGCCACGGTAGTTCCAGGCTTTGTCCTCACGGATGGGAACAAGCTTGCTGTAGCCCGTATCTGCCACGATCTGGACGGCTTGCCGTTACCGATCGAACTGGCGGCAGCTCGCCTGCGTGGTATGTCTGCCGAGCAGATCATGAGCAGGCTCTCGGATCGATACCGACTTCTGACGACGGGTGGACGCGATGTTCCGAGTCGTCAACAGACGCTGCGATTGTCGATCGATTGGAGTTACGACCTCTGCTCGTCATTCGAACAACAGTTGTGGGGGAGGTTGTCGGTGTTTTCGGGTGGGTTCGACCTCAACGCCGCCGAGGGCGTGTGTGGACAGGATATGAATTCGACCGAAGTGCTCGATCTCGTCACCGCGTTGGTCGAGAAGTCCATCCTCATTCGTGAGGAAACCAACGGGGATGTTCGCTACCACCTCCTCGATCTTCTCCGGGAGTACGGACATGAAAAGTTGGAGTCCGCCGGTGAGTATTCCGATCTACGTCGAAGGCATCGTGATTGGTTCGAATCCCTTGTTGTACAGGCTGATTCCGAATGGATCAGCAGCGCGCAGGCGGAGTGGATCGAGTGGCTGAGTCGTGAGCAGCGTAACGTGTACGAAGCGCTGGAGTTCTCGATTTCGACGCCGGGTCAGGCACGGTCTGCGACACGAATGGTCGCGGCGTTGTACCGATTCTGGCTCAACGGTGGGCGGATCGGTTCGGCGAGGCGCTGGGTGGATCGGACCCTGAGCGCCTCCGATGGGGAGCCGGACATGTATCGCCTGGAAATTCTGTGCATCGATGCTGTGGCACACGGCATGCAGGGTGATCTCGTTCGCGCACGCGGACAGGTCGACGAGAGTTGGCGCCTTGCCGAGGTCATCGGAGACGTGCGCTCGCGAGGCCTGGCCGGATGGGCTGACGGATATGTCGACGCGTTCAATGGCGAATTCGACACTGCCACCGAGAAGTTGGAACTTGCCGTAACGCTGTTCCGATCAGCTGAGAATCTGCAGCACGAGGTGATCGGGTTGGGCACCCTCGGGCTCGCGTACATCTTCACCGGTGCTCTGGAGCGTTCTGTGGAGTGCTTCGACGAGTCCCTCGCGATCACCGCACCGCTGCACGAAGTGATGTATCAGGCGTCGACGTTAGCCAACCTCGGGCTTGTGGATTGGCTTCGGGGCGACCTCGCGCGCACTCGTGACCATTTGACGCGAAGTCTGCGGACCACCGACGCCTCGTTGAACTCTGCATGGTGTGTCGAACCGATGGCTTGGGTTGCGGCAGCGCAACGTGATTGGAAGCATGCAGCAGTTCTGCTCGGTGCCGCCGCGATGTTCTGGCAGCGGGTCGGGGGTCGACTGAGCGGGCTTTCGAGTTTGTCAGCCCATCACGACAGCGCTGCAAGTTCTGCTCGAAAGGCATTGGGTGATAATGCTTTCGAGAAGGAATTTCGCAGAGGATTCGAGATGGCCGAAGGTGAAGCTGTGGCTTACGCGCTCGACGAGCGTCGTAGCGCACCGGCTGCATCGCCGATCGACGCACCTCACTTGACCCGTCGTGAACAGCAGGTCGCCGAATTGGTGGCTCAGGGACTGACCAACCGTGCAATCGCGGAGCACTTGGTCATCTCGCTGCGCACGGCTCAGGGGCATGTGGAGCACGTGCTGACAAAACTGGGATTCACTTCCAGATCACAGATCGCGGCGTGGTTCGTCTCGACCGCGCAGGAGACCGACTCCCGAGGCTGAGAACGCGGGCAGAGGTGAGTGCTTCTCCGGGTGCAGTTCGCGGGGGTAGCGTTGATTCGTAGCGGAATCGCAGAAAGCGAGACGGTCCATGGCACCGGCTGTGCGCTCAGATGCCGATCAGCGAGTAGTCGGCAACTTGCCGTTGGAACTGACGAGTTTTGTCGGTCGACGGCGTGAGTTGGCCGATGCCAGAAGATTGTTCGAGTCGTCCCGTTTGTTGACACTGACCGGGATCGGTGGCGTGGGCAAGACACGGCTTGCGATCCGACTTGCGGGAGCGTTGCAACGGGTGTTCCGAGACGGTGCGTGGTTGGTCGAACTGGGTGAGCTCTCGGATGCGGATCTGCTCGAAGACCACATCGCCGCGACTTTGGGTGTGCGGCCGGTTTCCTCGTCTGGCGCACTGCAAGCACTGATCGACTATTGCAGCGATCGGAGCCTGCTGGTGGTGCTCGACAACTGTGAGCACTTGGTGGATTCGGTTGCCAGGTTTGCCGCGACCGTCTTACGCCGGTGTGCCGGCGTGAAGATTTTGGCGACCAGCCGCGAATCGCTGGGGGTCGGTGGCGAGGTCACGATGCGGGTTCCCTCCCTCACGACTCCGGAACTTCGGGGGCCGAGCGCTTTCGACGGACTGGCCCGGTACGAGTCCATTCTGTTGTTCGCGGAACGAGCCGCAACAGTGGTGCCGGGGTTCGTACTGAGCGAAGAGAACCGGAATACCGTTGCCCGTATCTGCCACGATCTGGACGGCTTGCCGCTACCGATCGAACTGGCGGCAGCTCGCCTGCGTGGTATGTCTGCCGAGCAGATCATGAACAGGCTCTCGGATCGATACCGACTTCTGACAACGGGTGGACGCGACGTTCCGAGTCGTCAACAGACGCTGCGATTGTCGATCGATTGGAGTTACGACCTCTGCTCACCATCCGAACAACAGTTGTGGGGGAGGTTGTCGGTGTTTTCGGGTGGGTTCGACCTCGACGCCGCCGAAGGTGTGTGCGGGCAGGATATGGGTTCGAACGAAGTGCTTGATCTGATTACTGCTTTGGTCGAGAAATCCATTCTCATTCGTGAAGAGATCGACGGTATCGTTCGCTACCATCTCCTCGACCTGCTCCGGGAGTACGGGCGGGAAAAACTGGAATCCACCGGGGAACAGCTTGAACTGTCTCGCCGACAGCGTAATTGGTTTGAAGATCTTGTCGTCCGTGCCGAATCCGACTGGATCAGTTGCGGTCAAGAATCATGGGCCGCGAGGCTCGGTCGCGAACAACACAATCTGAACGACGCGCTGGAATTCTCGATTTCTACCGCTGGCGAGGCGCGGTCTGCGACTCGTATGGTCGCCGCGTTGTACAGATTCTGGTTGTCCGACGGATTGATCGGCCAGTTGCGGTATTGGGCTGATCGAACACTGAGCGTCCCAGACGCTGGGCCTGACATATTTCGCGTGGATGTTCTGTGCGTAGACGCCGCGGCGCATGCGATGCAGGGCGATGTTGTTCGCGCGCGCGAATTGATCGACGAGGGCCACCGCCTTGCCGAGGCTCTGGGGGATGTGCGCTCGCGGGCGCTGGCGGCTTGGGCAGACGGGTACATCGACACGGCCGCAGGAGAATTCAGCAATGCCACAGTGAAATTGGAAACTGCCGTGTCGTTGTTTCGGCTCGACGAAAATCTGCAATACGTCGTCATCAGTTTGGACACCCTCGGTCTTGCATACATCCTTGCCGGTGAACTGGAGCGGTCGGTACAGTGTTTCGACGAGTGCATCGAGATCACCGAGCCACTGCACGAAGTCACATATCAGGCACACGCGTTGGGGTTTATCGGACTCATCGCTTGGCTTCGCGGCGACTTCGAGCGCGCGAGTGAGTATTTGACGCGCAGTTTGCAGACTGACAAATCTTCGATGAATGCGGCGTGGTGCATCGAACCGTTGGCGTGGACCGCGACAGCACAACGTGATTGGAAGCAAGCAGCGATTCTGCTCGGCGCCGCAGCGATGTACTGGCAGAAGATCGGGCAACCGCTCACCGGATTCCCGGGATTGTCGCGTTTCCGTGAGAACGCCATGGAGGTTGTTCGAAAGGCTTTGGGTGAAAGTACTTTCGACAAGAATTTTCACCGGGGAACGGGGATGACCGAGGGCGAAGCTGTGGCATACGCGCTCGACGAGCATCGCACCGCCGAAGCTGCATCGTCGATCGACGTGATTCGACTTACTCGTCGTGAGCAGCAAGTTGCGGAACTGGTTGCTCAGGGGTTCACGAATCGCGCTATCGCAGAGAGCCTCGTCATTTCGGTACGCACGGCTCAGGGGCATGTGGAGCATGTGCTGACGAAATTGGGCTTCACCTCCAGAGCGCAGATCGCGGCGTGGGTGGTGTCGACTGCGCCGGAGCGTGACTCGCGCGATGTCAATGGTTCAACAGACCGGAACTGAAGTCCGATCGCAGTTTTCCCCGGTCGTCGCAGCACAGGCAGAACACCGGGTATCGCTTACCCACTTCCCTCCGTTGAAACGACACTCGCAGCGGACCCGACGCATCTACACGCGGAGATTCCGTGAGCAACGTGTACAACCACGGGCCCTCGTCCAATTCGACGATGGCGAGGACAGTCGCGGGATCGCCGCGAACCGTTCGCCAGGACACGACAGTGCCGTCTCCGCAACACCGCGTTACGTCCAACCGGGCCCCGCGACACCTGGTGCAGACGGCGCTTGCGGGGGAGAGGATGGCATCACATTCCGCGCAATGGGGGAGTGTCAAGCATTCGGATCGCGACGAATGTCCCGAATAGCGCTGCGATACAAGATGTTTCATCAGGCTTACGTGATACATGTCAGTAACGTCGGGCGAGGTAGTACGGCATCGAGTCCACGGGCGCGCGTTTGACCGACTCCCCAGACGTCGGGGCGTGAACTACTTGACCGCCTCCGGCATAGATCCCCACATGTTCCCCGCCGTAGTACAGGACCACGTCACCCGGCTGGAGGTCGTCCCGGGAAACCGGAGATCCGCCGACCGCCTGGTCGTAGGTAGTTCGCGGAATCGAAACGCCCGCTTGTGCATAGGCCCACTGAACGAGGCCGGAGCAGTCGAACGAGTCCGGTCCGGTCGCGCCCCAGACGTACGGGGCGCCGATCTTGGACTCTGCGGCTGCCAAGGCGCGGCCTCCATCCGAGGAAGCGAAAGCTGACACTTTCTCCGGATTCGTGACCGCAGAAACTCCGGCGATGTTCCAGTCCGGAAGCAAGGGTGCCTGAGCGTTTGCGGTGTCGATACTCACGGCGAGGGTCGTCAATGACAGAGCGCCGATGACGATGACCCTCCCGAGTGTGTTCTTCGTCGTGCGGGGGTTGGTGAATCGATGGTGCGACATTTCTCGTGTTGCCTTCGTGTCGATGCGTCCCGAAGCAGGTATTCAGCTGGGCGTGATCGGGCTTCGGCTTGTGACACACAGCCTGGTTTCGCATCGACGCGTTCGCGCCGGTCAGTTGGACGGGGTGCATACCTGTTTTTCGAGTGGCAGCACTTCGCGGCATTCCGCGAAATGTGACGCCGGAAGGAAGAAGTAGGTACCGATGTAGGTACCACGGTCGTCGCGGCGCCGGAGGGCGCACGGCAATATCGAGTTCGATACTTCATCCGAGGAAAAACCACACCTGAACTGGGATTTGACATGACCGTCGACGCACGCCGAACCGATGAATTCATCGAGTGGCGCACAGCCGTGGTCGATTCTCGACCTGTCGACTTCGGCGTCGGCGGATACGGCGAGACAGTGGTCTTTCTGCACGGGTGGGGGTTGTCGCCTCGTGCTTATCGATCTGCCCTTGCTGCTGTTGTTCACCGGGGATACCGGGTGATCGCGCCTGCGCTTCCAGGCCTTGGTGGCACGGCCGAGCTCGACCGAGCCGATCGCACCTTCGAAGGTTATGCCGCGTGGGTGACGCGGTTTCTGGACGCGGCCGGCGTTGCCGGCCCGGTGACCGTCGTCGGGCATTCGTTCGGCGGCGGTGTGGCGACAGTGGTGGCGCGGGATTTCCCCACCCGAGTCTCGCGCTTGGTTCTGGTGAACGCGGTCGGTGGCGGAATCTGGTCGAGTAGCGGCGGCCGGGAGCGCTCGATTCGTGAACGGCCGTGGTGGAGCTGGTGTGGGTCGGCGATGGTCGAAGCGGCCGAGACGGCACACACTCACAGAATCACACAGTTTCCACTCGACGAGTTCGCGTTCAACGCGCTTCGGAACGTCGGTGCGGTGTGGCGAACGGGCAACCTCGCGCGGACTGCCGATCTCATCGATGCGCTCGAAGAGATTGCAGTCCGCGCGATGCCGGTTGTCGTGTTGTGGGGCGCCGGTGATCGTGTCATTCCGCGCGCGAGCTTTGATGCTGTCTGCGCTGCTTTGCATGATCCCGAGGTCCGTGAGGTTCGCGGTAATCACAATTGGCCGATCGACGATGCGGAGTTGTTCGGCCAGGTGCTGACGGAAGAACTGGCCGGTCGAGATGTCAATGCGCCAGTTCTGTTTCCGTCTCTCGCATCTTGTTCGACCATGCGGATTGCGCAGTGACCAGGCTGCCGGCGATCAGGGTGTGCGAGCACCCACACGTTTCGACATCCAGACGTGGCCGGACCCACGGACCGATCGACGACGCGTTGGCTGCGGTCGGACTGCGACGGCGGCACGGTCGGCTCGATCAGGATCCTGCTCATGGATGGCTACGCGGACATGTCCGCGAGGTTAGCGTCTAGCTGGATCCGGTGGTCGTTCTGTACTCTCGCAGTCATGCAACAGCGGAGTACGGGGACAGTGACGCGATCACTGTTGCTGCTTCTGTTGCCGTTCGTCGCCCTTCTCGCAGTACCTCCGCTTGGTTCCTCGGGTAGCGCCGCGGTGCTGGGAACTGCGATCGCCGTCTTCGTGGTCGCTGCACTCGCAACCTCCTCGAAGTACGAACTTCTCCAACTACGCGCGGTTTCGGCCGCCGGCCCGTCGGATGACGAACGCTGCCTGCGTGGCGCTTTCCGTAGGCAGAGCAGCCCCGACGCGCCTGGCCGTCCGCAACCTCGAGCACCCGGAATCGGTCTGTAGATCGGCCGTCGGCGGGGGTGAACTCGTCGTAGGTCGGTCAGACGTCTTGCGTCCACGACCATTCCGCGCTCTCGATTGCCGGAGCGTGCCTCTCGGTGAGGTTCATTCGTCATGCTCGATTTTGTCTACTACCCCGTGTCCGGAATCCTCTGGTTCTGGCACAAAGTATTCTCACTGATCTCCGGATCACCCGACAACGGCGTCGTGTGGGCGTTGTCGGTCGTATTTCTGGTCTTCACACTCAAGGCCTTGCTGTTCAAACCCTTCGTCAAGCAGGTCCGCACCCAACTGGTGATGCAGAAGCTGCAACCTCAGATAAAGGCGTTGCAGAAGAAGTATTCGGGTGACCGGCAGAAACTTACTGTCGAGATGGCAAAGCTGCAGAAGGAACACAACTACAGTCCGCTACTCGGATGCCTGCCGATGCTTGTCCAGGCGCCGGTGTTCATTGGCCTCTACCACGTCCTGCGATCATTCAATCGAACCGGAGCAGCATCCCACGTCCCGTTTCTGAGCCCGACCGAACCGATGTCGGTGGCGGACAACGCGAACACGGCCAACTACTTCTTCAGCGCCTCGGACGTGCAGTCGTTTCTCGACGCCAAACTGTTCGGCGCGCCGTTGTCCGCCATGATTTCGAGTCCGGCAGCGCAGCTGGAAGCGTTCGGCGACGTCAGTCGGATCTCCATCATTCTGGTTGCTGTACCGCTGATGATTTTTGCCGCCGTCGCTACGCATTTCACGTCGCGGGCGTCCATCGCGCGCCAGGTGGACACCGGAACCGTCAACCCTCAAACGGCAATCATGAACAAGCTTGCTCTGTGGGTGTTTCCGGTCGGTGTGATTGCCTTCGGTGCTTTTGCTCCCGTCGCGATCCTGCTCTATTTCGTGAGCAACAACTGCTGGACGTTGGGACAACAGCATTTTGTGTACGGACGCATCGCGGCAGAGCAGAAGGAGGCCGAATTGTCGTCGACACCCGCAGTGGCCACGCCCCCGGCACGTGCAGCGGGTGCCCCACCGGTGCCAGGAGCAAAGCCGATCCGAGCCAAGCGCAAGCGATGACCGAAAAATCGGCCCTCCCTACCGACGGGTAAGGCACGTACGCTGGAATGCATGACCAAATGGACCGCAGAAGACGTAGTGGATCAGACCGGCCGCACATTTGTCGTCACGGGGGCGAACAGCGGACTGGGTGAGGTAGTCGCACGAGCGCTGGGCAAAGCCGGGGCCGACGTCGTCCTCGCCTGTCGCGACACCACGAAGGCCGACGCCGTAGCCGCAGAGATCGGATCCAACGCGGTTGTCCGCAAGTTGGACCTCTCGGATCTGTCGTCGGTACGAGCCTTTGCCGACGCAACGAAGAAGGTCGACGTCCTGGTGAACAACGCCGGCGTGATGGCGGTCCCGTTTCGCCGGACCGTCGACGGATTCGAAATGCAGATCGGCACAAACCATCTCGGACACTTCGCGTTGACCGGATTGCTGAAGGACAAGCTCACCGACCGAGTGGTGACGATGTCCAGTGCTTTGCATCAGCTCGGGACCGTCGATCTGGACGATCTCAATTTCGAGCGTCGGAAGTACAACCGCTGGCTGGCCTACGGGCAGTCCAAGCTTGCCAATCTGTTGTTCACGTACGAACTTCAGCGCAGGCTTGCAGCGTCGGGGTCACCGCTCAAGGCGCTCGCTTCGCATCCGGGATATGCGTCGACGAACCTGCAAGGGCACACCGAGTCGATCCAGGACAAGCTGATGGGAATCGGCAATCAGATCTTCGCGCAGTCCGCGGAGATGGGTGCGCTTCCCGAACTGTGGGCGGCAACCGCGCCGGATGCCTTCGGCGGCAGTTACATCGGACCGGACGGTCCGTTCGAGCAGCGCGGGTATCCCAAGGTCGTGGGGTCGAACAAGAAGTCACACGACACGAGGACCGCCGCGGGTTTGTGGACCCTGTCGGAGAAGTTGACCGGGGTGTCGTTCGGCATCTGATTCGGATACGACTGTGGCCGCGAACTCCGAGAAGTTCGCGGCCACAGTCAAATCTGTTTCAGGTGAAGTCTGTTCGGGTTACAGCGTGACAACCATCTTGCCGGTGTTCGCGCCGCGCATCAGGTCGATGAAGGCTTGTGGTGCGTTCTCCAGGCCTTCGACGATGGTCTCGTCCCACTGAATCTTGTTGTCGGCGAGCCACGCTGCCATGTGGGTGCGGAATTCGCCGCCGAGGTGACGGTAGCCGCCCACGAGGAATCCGCGCAGGGTGAGCTGCTTGCCGATCACCAGTGCCAGGTTGTGGGGCGCGGTGGGCTTGTCGGTGGTGTTGTACTGAGCGATGGCTCCGCACAGGGCAATCCTGCCGCCCTGGTTCATGGCATCGATGGCGGCTTCGAGATGTTCGCCACCGACGTTGTCGAAGTACACGTCGATGCCGTCAGGGGCAGCAGCGGCTAGCAGTTCGGTGATCGGGCCGTCGTGGTAGTCGAATGCCGCGTCGAATCCGAGCTCGAGAAGCCGGGCAACTTTCGCCGGCGAACCGGCGCTACCGATAACTCGCTTCGCACCGAGCAACTTGGCGATCTGACCGACGAGCGATCCGACGGCACCTGCTGCGCCGGAGACGAATACGGTGTCGCCTTCCTTGAACTCCGCAACCGCGGTGAGGCCGGCATACGCGGTGAGACCGGTCATGCCGAGGGCGCCCAGGTAAGCCGTCGCCGGCGCGATGGACGTGTCGGCCGGAGTCACTGCGGATCCGTCGAGGACGGCGTATTCACGCCATCCGAGGCCGTGAACGACTACGTCGCCCACGGCGCGATCAGCCGACTTGGATTCGACGACCTCGCCGACAGCGCCACCGTCGAGCGCTGCACCGACCTGGAACGGCGGAAGGTACGACTTCACGTCGTTCATCCGGCCGCGCATGTACGGGTCGACGGAGATGGCGATGTTGCGGACCAGGATCTGGCCGTCTTCGAGTTCGGGGAGTTCTACCTCGACGGTGGAGAAATTCTCCGGGGTAGGCCAACCGTTGGGGCGTGAAGCGAGATGGATTTCTCGGCTGACAGTGGTGGTGGTGCTCATTCGTCGTCCTTACTTACTTCGAGGGTGACCTCGATGTTGCCGCGAGTTGCGTTGGAGTACGGGCACACCTGGTGCGCCTTCTCCGTCAGCTCGACGGCCTGATCGTGGGGCAGGTGGGGGAGTGAAACTTCCAGCGTCACAGCGAGTCCGAAACCACCTGCACCGTTGGGGCCGATGCCGACTCGCGCGCCGACTGCGGAATCGGCCACGTTGGCCTTCTCGGCGCGGGCGACCATCTGCAGTGCGGAGTGGAAGCAGGCTGCGTACCCGGCGGCAAAGAGCTGCTCAGGGTTGGTGCCTTCGCCGCTGCCGCCCATTTCCTTGGGAATGGCGAGACCGAGATCGAGGCGGCCATCCGAGGTGCGAGCGTGACCGTTGCGGCCTTCGCCGGTGGCAAGTGCTTCTGCGGTGTAGACGATGTTCATGACTTCTTCTTTCCGTCGGAGTGGGCATTGGATGCTTGAAGTGACTCGCCGAGACGAGTGAGAACGTCTCGGAGCTCGGTGAGTTCGTCGTTACTCAGACCAGTGGCGCCTGCGAGCTTGGCAGGGATGTTCTCGGCCTTGCTACGCAAGGTGGAACCCGACTCCGTCAGGTGGATCTCGACGCGACGCTCGTCGGTGGTGAGGCGTCGTCGTTCGATGAATCCCAGGCCCTCGAGCCGCTTGAGCAGCGGCGACAGAGTTCCGGTATCGAGATCGAGTGCCTCACAGATCTCTCGCACGCCGCGGCCGTCTCGTTCCCAGAGTGTCAGCAGGACGAGGTACTGGGGGTACGTGATCCCCAGGTCGTCGAGCATTGCTCGGTACGCGGCCGTAGTAGCCCGCGACGCCGAATAGAGGGCGAAGCAGACCTGGCGTTCGAGGGCGAGTGGGTTGGTCACGAGAACAACTGTAGCGCACAGTTAAGTTGTGCACAACAAAGAAGTGTCAAACAGACCTGGGGTGATCAACAGTCTGTCTACGGCGTCGACAGAATCTCGGAGACACGCTCCAGGAAGGTATGCACTGTCCGGGCCGCGGGTGCCGGAAACCTGGTGCGCACTGCCAATCCGTCGTGAGTGCGAGAGAACCAGAACTGAACGTCGTCTGCGCTCGACACGCGACTGAGTTGCTGCGGATTGATCGGCGCAGGCTGTGATTCGCAGGACTGTGATTTGCAGGACTGTGATTTGCAGGACGGCGATTCGCTGGACTGTGATGTACGGGGGCGCGATCCACCAGGCATGCTTCGGTAGTCGGCGTAGGACACCGAGAAGATGTCTCTGCGAGTGGGCGAAACCTCGGGCCCCAAGCTCTGCAAGACTTGTCTCGACGACACGGACGACAGTGAAAGTGACTCGTGGAAAGCGAGATTGACTGCCCGAGCAGTGCTGTGAAGATTGTCCATGCTCGTCACGGTGATGGGCGCATTGGCCACCAGCCAACCGAAGGTGTGGTTGTGTCGCGGTTCCCGACGGGTGTGGACCGGGAACAGTAGGTGTGTGTCCCTCTTGCCGGTCAATTGTGTTGTGGCCAAACCGATCGATGCGAGAATCGCGCCGAACGACGAGTGTCGATGATCGGCGCAGTTCTGGTCGAACAGCTCTGCTTCGCCGGCATCGAGAAGCATCCGGGTGTCTGTGCCCTGGGGCGACATGGTTCCGGCGGGCAGTCCCAGATCTACGGGAAAATGGGGAGTGTCACCCCCGCATGATCGGAGGAAGGACCGCCAACCCGCAATGCGGTGGTCGCCGGGTTCTGGATCCGCGGTTGCCGATTCGCGGAAGCAGTAGTTGAGGAAACTCCCGGGCTCCGGCAGGAGATCCGACGCCGTCGGAACACGGTCCGCCCGCGTGTATTCGCGATACAGAGTACTGATCTCGGCAATTGCGATGCTCATGGACCAGCCGTCGCAGATGGCATGGTCGAACCCGCAGATCACTGTTGACTGGTCCTCGCGGGTGATGGCACCGAGAAAGTACGCGGGAAACGCAAAAGGGTTGCACCATCGATCCAAGCGCTCGCCCAAGAGTTCTCGTACCTGTTCAGGTGTTCGTGCGTCAGCCACTGTTTCCTCACGCAGGCGCAGATCGCCGACGTCGGCGACGTCGACGAACAGTGCCGAGGATTCGCCCGGATCTTCGGCCTGGGAGAACGAGCACGACAGGGCGTCGTGACGGGACGTCCATTCCTCGAAGCTGGCCTTGAGTGCGTCCGTGTCGATGGGGCCGGGAACGTCGAAAGTGGCAGCGAGCCAAGTCGTATCGCCGCGGCTGCCGGCAAGATGCAGCTGCTGATTGGAGGTCGGAGGAACCGGATACGTCGATCCGGAGGAGATTTCGCTCGGCGTCCACTGCAGGATGCGGCCCGGCCGTGCCTCGAACCTGTCGAGAAAGGTGATGTGCATCAGGCGGTCTCCACTTCCTGACGTGCATCCGCCTGACGAACGACGCGGTAGTCGCCGGCATCAGCGACCGTTCTCAGGACGTTGCGGAGGTGTCGAAGGTATCGATCGACCGATGTGTGTGCCTGCTCGGTGTCGGGAAAGCTGACCATCACATACGTACGGTCTTCCTTCCTGTTGATCCACATCGACAGATCACCCGTAGTTCCAGGTCCACCCAGTGCGCGCGCTTCGAGTTCGTCGTGGTGCTCGGCACCGGGAATGAGGCGCATGTCGATGTACGACACCATCGGCGGGACCGACGTTCCGCCGATGTCGGTTCCGGTCAACTTCGACACCTGGGCGATCACCGAATGGATGGACACGTCCGCGAGCCCCTTCACTGCGGCGCGAGCAGCATGGGCAAGGGGGAGTGCATCGGTGAAGCTGGTGACACCACTCAGCATGAACGAGACCGGGACGAGATTGATGAACCAGCCTTGAGAAAAACGGTATCTCGGATCGGAGCGAGTACCGACCGCGTTGAGCGCGAAGTAGTTCGCTCTGTTCGCGACCTCGATCTCGGTGAGGGCGAGGGCCGCGAATATCCCCGTGGAGAAGCCGACGCCATTGGCCTTGCACAGCGCTGCGAACGCGGCCGACTCGTCGCTGTCGAGAACGTCGATATGTGTGCGGGTCGACCGGGTCTGCTCGCCCCGCGGCACGCCGAGGTCGAGGGGGAACGTCGGGAGTTGTCCGGCGTTGGCCGCGAGAATCGAAATCCACTGCTGCACAGGGGCTGCGGACAAGTCGAGGTCCCCCGCGGCTGCCCGTTCTTCGCCGCTGTACTCGACATAGCTTCCGGGGGAGGGAAGTTGAGCGTCGATGCCGGTGCTTTCGGCGATGTACAGGGCACGAAGTTCTTCGACGCCCAGCATCAGCGACAGGCCGTCGGTGTGCGAGTGATCGACGCCGTAGTAGATGGTGAAGCCGGCGCCCGTGCCGTGTTCGACGGCGCCACTGATGAACGAGGGCCACTGCAGTGGGCTGGTATCGCCGGCGAAACTTCGGCTCACGTGTTCGCGAACCGCATCTGTCGTGTTCAGGGGACCGACGCTGTGTGACGTGAGTTCGATCGTCGACGCCTCCACCACCCGACGGTCGATGACCCCACTACCAGCGGGATCTTCGGATGGTCTGACCTCGAACCAACTGTGCAGTGTGTTGTGCCGCAGGACAAAAGCCTGCACTGCCCGCCGCAGGGCCTCCCGATCGAGATCACCGGGCAGAGTGAAGGTGAATCCGATCCACGGTGACCAGTCGACGCCTTGTGAGCGCTTGTGGTCGGCGGTACGAATGTGTCCCTCTTGCAGGAACGAGAGCGGTTGTTCGCTCCGTGGTGCCCTGGATGCCGCCGCCAGGGATTGCTCAGTAGGCCTGAACTCGGTGAGCGTCCCGGCTTTCGGTGCCCAGAGATCGATCGGTGTCATTTCCATGAGAGTTCTCCTCGATCGTTGCAGCGGGGTTGATCGGTGCAGTGGTGTCAGTCGACGCTGCGGATGTTTCGGTCAGGAAGGCAAAGTCCTCCATCTCACGGCGTAGCAACCCGGCGAACTGATGGATGTGGCGGCTCGTGCGCGCGTTGCCCGGGTGGCGTATGGCCAGATTGAGCCCTTCCGGCGTCCGCGTCAGCCAGATGTAGACGTCGGTTCCCGAATGATCGCGACTACGAAGGCCTCTGGTCTGCCAGCTCGTCCACTGCTCGGCACCGGGAACGTGACGAACGTCCATGTAGGAGAGCACGAACGGCAGGTGCTGCGGGCAGTCGATCAGCTCACACACTTTCGAATACGGCAAGGCCGCTGCGGGTCGGACGCGTCGTACCGCCGCGCCGGCAACCTGGGCCAGATCGCTTACAGTAGCGGCGGGGGCAATCGGAATCCTCACCGGCACAACACCGATGAACCATCCCAGGGATGCAGCCCATCGAAGCTCCGAACGGGTGTGTTGCGGCACGACGACGCGGAATTCGTCTGCACCGGTGAGATCGCCGGTCACTTTGGCCGCGCACGCGAGTATCGCGGCAAGGAAACCTTGGTTGCTGCGCTTGCTCGCTTCTGCCAGGCGTTCGGCTCCCCGGGCGCTCAGAAGCCAGGCGGACAGGCTTTGCTGAGGAACTCGGCGTCCGGTGACCGGTTCGGGTAACGCCGGAAAGAGCGGAGCCTCACCGTGCGTGTAGAACTCACGCCACGTCTGCACCGCAGGGTGGAAGCAGTCCGCGTGTTCCACGAGATCTCGTTCCGTGGTGCCGAAGTCGATGTAGCTCCCGGTCTCCGGCGGCGAGGTAGGGCTTCCCTCGCTCAACGATCGGTAGATCGTCTGCAGTTCATGCGCGGTCAGCGCAACCGAATATCCGTCCAGCAGAGCATGATCAGCGGCGAAAACCACGGTGAAATGATTGGGACTTTCAATCGTCGCGAATTGATACGCAGGCCAGACGAGTGGATCGGTCGACCGGTCGAGCAGTTGCTGCAGGTGCGTGAAGACGGACATCGAGGACGCCAGGTGTCCGACTTCGGTGCCCAGAATCCGGACCTCTCCGGGCCCCGCGGTGCGTCGGACTATCGCTTCGCCCTCTGTGGCGACGTGTGTCCGCAGCACTTCGTGGCGATCGATCCAATGATCGAGTGCAGCCGCCCAGATCCTTCGGTCGAGTCGATCGTGGATGCGAAACGAGGTACCCAACCAGGAGGGAGTGCATCCGTCGATCTGATGGTGCACCTGCTGTCTCACCTGTTCGGCATGTTTCAGGTGTGCTTCGTGAATGTAGCTGGCGGGACGCTGGTCGACAGGCCAATGCTCGGGCGGATTCACCGCAGCGGGAGTCCACTCGGTGACGGTCCCAGGCGGTAAGGGATAGTCGGCAAGTTCCGTGAATTCCATTGGGAAACCTGATCTCTCGAGATGGCGAAAGGTGGGGATCGTGAACGGGGCGGATGTTTGTAACCGAGAGTGACAGATGATTAGTCAAGGCAAGTAGAACGCGACCCGAGGCTGCGCGCAACTGCTTCGGTCCGGGATGTGACGAGGAACATTCCGCTCGTTATTTCGGACAATTCGAATACTGGACATCCGGTTTACAGCCCCTGGTCAGCTGTCAGTTTATCGATCAATCACTCTGTGGTGAAACAAATTTCATCAACCTGCTTCAACAGCTGTGAGATCGCGACACATTCGAATATGCAAATAGTGGAATATGTTTGTGTGTAGTAAGTTTCGTTGAGATTCTGATGTATCTCTTTCTATTGCAACACGGTTCGTGTAGGTCCGGCGTGCGCACTCGGTGCCGCGGATTGTTCACCGAGTATTGACATGCTCGGCATCTGCCGGTCGTATGCAGACGGTATCTGTAAGCGATGACTGATCCGATGGAATACGACCTGGTTGTGATCGGCTCCGGCCCGGGTGGGCAGAAGGCTGCCATCGCAGCCGCCAAGCTGGGTAAACGGGTGGCGATGGTCGAGAAAGGCAACATGCTCGGGGGAGTGTGCGTCAACACCGGCACCATTCCGTCGAAAACACTGCGCGAGGCGGTTCTCTACCTCACCGGGATGAACCAGCGCGAACTGTACGGTGCGAGTTACCGTGTCAAGGAGAACATCACTCCGGCCGACCTGCTGGCGCGAACCCAGCATGTCATCACCAAAGAGATCGAAGTCGTGCGATCTCAACTCCTGCGCAACCGTGTCGAATTGTTGGTAGGGGTCGGCTCGTTCGTCGACGAGCACACCATCCTCGTCGAGGACGCCTCGCGCGGAGACAAGATGACGATCACTGCGAAATTCGTCGTGATCGCGACCGGAACGTTGCCTGCCCGTCCGTCCGGTGTGTCCTTCGACAGTCACCGGGTGCTCGACTCCGACGGAATCCTCGATCTGACCTCCATCCCGACCACCATGGTCGTGGTGGGTGCGGGAGTGATCGGTATCGAGTACGCGTCGATGTTCGCGGCGCTCGGCACCAAGGTCACCGTCGTCGAAAAGAGAACGTCGATGCTGGACTTCTGTGACCCCGAGGTCATCGAATCGCTGCGGTTCCATCTGCGCGATCTGGCGGTCACCTTCCGATTCGGTGAGGAAGTGACGGCAGTCGACGTCGGAGCGAACGGAACGCTCACGACGCTGCGCAGCGGCAAGCAGATTCCCGCCGAGACCGTGATGTACTCGGCTGGACGTCAAGGTCTCACGGCGCCACTGGCACTGGAGAACGCCGGCCTGGAGGCAGACGAACGCGGGCGTATCTACGTCGACGACAATTTCCGCACCAAGGTCGAACACATCTACGCCGTCGGTGACGTCATCGGATTCCCGGCATTGGCGGCGACGTCGATGGATCAGGGTCGACTCGCGGCCTACCATGCCTTCGACGAACCCGGCGCGAAACTGATGGATCTGCAGCCGATCGGCATCTACTCGATTCCCGAGGTGTCGTACGTCGGCGCCACCGAAGTGGATCTGACCAAGGAGTCGGTGCCGTACGAAGTCGGGGTTTCCCGATACCGTGAACTCGCGCGTGGACAGATCGGCGGTGACACCTACGGAATGCTCAAGATTCTGGTGTCGACGGATGACCTCAAACTGCTCGGTGTTCATATCTTCGGCTCGGGTGCAACGGATCTCGTGCATATCGGTCAAGCGGTGATGGGGTGCGGCGGGACCGTCGAATACCTTGTCGACGCCGTCTTCAACTACCCGACGCTGTCCGAGGCGTACAAGGTGGCGGCGCTCGACGTCATGAACAAGATCAGGGCTCTCAAGCAGTTCCACTAGGGGTCGGGGTGTCCTCAGGTACCGGTCAGGGTTGGTCGGTGTACTTCTCGGGTAGCACTTGTTCGAATACCTGAGGGTGATGTCAGGACTGGGGAAATAGGGCAGGGTTCACGTCTATGACCATTGCCCTGGAACTTCGTGTGGACTTTCGATGCTGATCGGACTGATAGCCGCAATCGTGGCGTGTGTCGGATACGGCGTTGCGTCGGTGCTGCAGGCGTACGGTGCGCGCAAGTCGGCAGCAGCCGCCGAGCAGCGGGGCGAGTCCGGGCACGTGACGGCGTCGGGTGGCCCGACCTTGCGGTCGACGTTCGCAGCCGCGCTGACGGCGTCGTTCATTCTGGGCACCGTGCTCGATGCGGTCGGATTCGCCGGTAGTGCGATCTCCGCGCGGCTCATTCCATTGTTCTTGTCGCAGACCGTGGTCAGCGCCAATCTCGTCATCACGGCGGTGCTGGGGACCGTGGTCCTGGGCATCCAGCTGCATCGCCGCGACTGGTTCGCGATCGCCGCTGTGATCGGATCGCTCCTACTGCTCGGCTTGTCGTCGGGTCACGCGGGCGGCGGGAGTTCCAATGACGTCGTCCACTGGGGCGTCCTGGTGGGCTCGGCGTTGATCTTGTCGATCGGCATCGGTTTGATCCGATGGTTGGGTTCACGCGCAGCAGTTGTCGCCGGATTGATCTCGGGTGTGCTGTTCGGCTGTCTGGCCATTGCCGTACGCGTGGTCTACGGAATCGATCCGTTCGAAATCGGCACGATGCTCCGCGATCCGGCCGGGTGGGCAATCCTCGTCTCGGGCCTGGGCGGTTTCTATCTGCACACGGTCGCGCTGCAGCTGGGGTCCGTCAACGGAGCGACGGCGGCCCTTGTCGTCGGCGAGACGGTTGTTCCGGGAATCGTCGGCGTCGTGGTACTCGGTGACGCGTCGCGACCGGGACTGGAATGGCTTGCCGTCGTCGGCTTTGTCGGGGCGATCGCCGGTGCCGTCGCCGTGGCAGTCTTCGGCGCCGCGACCCACGAGGAGAAGCCGGTCGAAGAAGTGACCGTCTGATCCGTTAGCGAAAGTGTCCTCGAGGACACGACGGCGAACACGACTACAGACGTGTTAGAAAGGCAGTTCAGGCCGATCTCGGAGGGGCAGCGATGCACGGGGCAGAAGCGAAACACGAGGCCGAAGCGAAACACGAGGCCGAGGCCATCGCCAGCAACAAGGCGAATTGGGATGATCGCGCCGATGTGCATGTGCGCTCCGAAATGTACGACGTCGGAGGGTTTCTCGCCAACAGCGCGACCATTTCCACAGTTGTGCAGAACGACTTGTCGATTCTGGCCCCACATCTGCCGGAGTCAGGAGTGCGGGGTCGCTCGCTTCTGCATTTGCAGTGCCACATCGGGATCGACACCATCTCCTGGGCGCGACTTGGTGCGATCGACGTGCACGGGCTTGATCTGTCACCGAATTCTCTGCACCACGCAGCTCGTATCGCAAAGGCCGACAACCGCCGGATCACCTGGGTGGAAGGTGACGCGCGATTCGCTTCGACGCTTGTCGACAGGCGTTTCGACACGATCGTCACCAGCGCCGGGACCATCGTCTGGTTGCCGGAACTCGCCACCTGGGCTCGGTCGATCCACGACCTCCTCGAGCCGGGTGGGGTGTTTCAGATCCGCGACGATCATCCGATCCTCGGCGCAATGGCATTCGAACCGTGGACGATCACCGACGACTACCTCTCCGGAGGCGGTGTGCGTTCGTACGAAGACTCTGCGACCTACACCGGGAACTCCGACGGACAGATAGCGCACGCCACTAACCACGAATGGCGCCACGATCTAGGCGAGGTCATCGGTTCCTTGCTGGATGCGGGCCTTCATATCGAATCAGTTTCGGAACTTCCCTACATGGACTGGCCGGCCTTCCCGGAACTCGTTGCGTGCGCCAACGGATGGACTCTGTCGGACCACGCTCCGAGGATCCCCCTGAACTTCGCCATCGTCGCCAGACGAATCAGTGACGTGAGTAAGCAGGGCTGATTCCCTTGGGGGACTTCGCTAACTTCCTGGAGTCGCGTGCGGCTTCGGTGCATGACAATCGAGCGGCCAACTCGCCTGATCACCGTCGGTGCGCTGTGGGTCTTGCCGCCCGGAAAACGCGTGGGTCGTAGTCCTTTCGAGCTAATACTTTTGGTGGATAGCGCTTTTCGCTCGAACTCTGCATGGCGTTGTTGCAACCGTTCGACGGCATCTGCAGTACCAGGGTTCGCAGGAACAGGTGTCGCTGTTCGGTGGGCCCAGCGGTAACGGAAACCGCATTCTGGCAGATAGTTCTAGTGCGCGACCGATGCCTCGCATACGTCATGTGGTCACAGGCAGCGGGATGTTGACCGGAGGAAATCAATGAGCAGCTTGGACATTCAACGTTGGTCGAACGACTTCACCGCCCTCACCAAGGTCATATCGGAAGGCATCGAACAGTTTGTTCTTCGGTTCATTTCCAGCTGAAATGATCTGCTGAATTGTGATGAAGCAGAGTTACTTACGGAGTTTCCGAGGCCTGGGCCGGGGCGAGCACGTAGGAGAACACGTACGTCATCAGGGCGATGGCCGCCAGTACGATCAAGGACGTCGGGAATCCTCCGGCATCTCGCACCGGGTCACCCGTAGCGATGACAGCCGCCATGAACACTGTCGCCACCAGTAGGGTCACCGCCATTGTCGAGTACGCAGCGAACCGATGCTTCCAGCGGCGGACTGTGCGCGCCGGCCATCTGTGACCTGTGCTCAGCGCACAGCGCCCGCCTGCAACGGCGCTCGAGCCGACAATCAGCCCGACCAGTGCTCCGATGAAGGCGGGTATGAACAGTCCTACCCAGGACCAGGCTTCATCGCCGACTATCGGGATCATCACGGCGACACCTGTGACGGCGCCGGTGAGCGCGGCCAGACTCAGTTCCTTGTCGACCCAGCTCATGGATCAACTAGAACACAGGCACGATCGCGGGGCTGTGAAGTATTGCGATTCAAGGGCTGAAGAACTCGAGGCGGCGGTGCAGACGCGAGATCGACGGGTCTCCGATCGTGCGTCTGCCGTCTGTGCGTGCCTGGCTCGGGGTCATCCCGTAGAAGTCCTTGAACGCGCGCGCCAACTGGGACTTGGACGTGAAGCCGCAACGCTGCGCCAGCGCTTCGATCGTTTCGTTAGGCATCTCGGCTCGGGTCAACTCGCGATACACGAGTTCGAGACGCTTGCGCCGTATGACAAGCGCAATTCCGCCGTCGGACGCGAACGCGCGGTAGAGCTGGGCCCGGGAGACCGACAGGGCCGCGCACATGGTCGTAGGCCCCAGCCAGGTCTCGGAGAGATGCTCGGCAATGTAGGCGTACGCACGATCGCGGAGAGAGTGATCGGGCCGCGGCAACAAGTCGGGCTCGGCGATACCCAAGCTGACGCGGAGAAGTGAAGCGACGACGTCCTCGTAGCCGGCCGCAGCATCGGGGTCGAGATGCGGCAGCGCCAGTACGACCGATTGCAGGCACTGAGCGAGAACGTAGGCGGGAACTCCGCGCAGGACCGTTCCGTGGAGGGAACGACCCTTGGACTCGGCCTCGACGAGAGAGCGCGGGGCGAGGAGCGTGATGGTGCGCCCTGTCGCCTCGGCTTCGGCGGCGGCGGTCCAGGTCCGCCCTAGGTCGAAGAACGTGACGTCCCCTGGGCGGGCGACAAAATCCACCCCCTCGGCATCACCACTCACCTGCCCGTCGAGGACGACCTGGATCATGTACTGATCGTCGAGTCCGCTCTCGGCGATGACGATTTTGTTTCGGGTGTACTTCTGCGCATTGAAGGTAGTTTCACCGATCAGCGAGGTCCCGATGGGCAGAGCGGATATCGAGCCTTCGAGCGGAGTGTCGGCACCCACCGGTTCGGTGACGAAGAACGGACGCGTCGCGTCGCGCCAGAAGTCGTCGGCATCTGCGGGGTCGACCGATCCGGTCGACACGCGAATGCGGGCGGAATTGATCGACACGCGGGCATGATATGTCAGATCCTGCAGGCCGCAGTCACTCTCCCGCAAATAATCGTCGATAGTGATCGAGCCCACATATTGAGACAAAACGGACGAGTTTTTGAGACGCACGGCCCTCGCGTGTCGTGCAGATTCTGTCTATGTTGTTCGTTATGGGTGGACAGGCTGTGAGTTCGGTTCTCGAACGAAATCTCGAATTCGGTGGGGCTCGGCTGCTCACTGGCCGAAAATCGTGACGTCCCCTTCAAATCGATCACAGCTATCCCGAGCAAAGCGAAACCCGCGCGGAACGGGCTCGCTGCATCGGCGTCTCGCGGGTCGTGGACCGACCGCGGTACGCCCTCGCCTCCTGGCTTTGATGGAGCGCCCCGCGGGGTTGACGGTCATCGACTCGCCCCGAGGGTTCGGCAAGACCGAACTCGCGGCCTTGTGGTTGACAACTCTCGGGACGGTGCCGAGTAGACCGGTTGTGTGGGTGCCGGCACCGTCGAAACGGATGACTCCCGTCGACTACTGGAACTCGGCTTTCGCCCTGATTCAGGATTCGCTGGAATCGCTGAAGGCTCCGCCACGAATCCTCGACGATCCGGTCGGAGCCGTCGAATCACTTCTCCACTCCTCGGCTACGCCGTTCGTGTTGGTGTTCAATCGCATCGACCTGGTCGAGGGAGACGAGGTGGGGCACCAACTCGTTGACCTGATCGTGCGGTTGCCCGGGTTGAAAGTGATTGTCACGCTCCAGGATCGATCTGCAACGGACTTGCTCGACGGTGTGCGCGTGGACGAGTACCTATGCATGAACGACCTCAGATACACACTCGACGAGTCCACGATTCTGTTTGCGGACGCCGGGATTCACCTTCCGTCCGGCATCGTGCATTCGATCTGCGAACGCGTTGCGGGTGTCCCTGTTCTGATGAAGGTTGCTCTGAGCGCGGTTGCGGGGCTGAGTGAACCGAATCGCGGGCGTGAACGCGTTCAGAAGCGGGTGGACCAGGCGATCCTCGCTTACGTCAGTCGCACCGCTCCTCGATCGGGCAAAGCGCTCGAGCTGTTCGACTTCACGACGACGATCGCCGCCGCGCGCACGGTCACACCTGCGATCGCGGCCGTCGTGTCCGACGACCTTGACGTGACGGGCAAACTCGACGTGCTCGAGTCTTTCGGACTCATCTTCCGGGACGGCCGCGCCGGGGAGCCGGCCTGGTATTTTGCGCCATCAGTTCGATTGGCGCTCATACGGATACGGTCCGAACAAGGGGCGAGATTCGAAGACCCCTTTCCGATGCTCGTCGACCACGCTCTCGCGACTTCGGATTTCGCCAGTGCGGTCCGCTACGCGATGGACGGTCGTCAGTGGCTTCGCGCGCTCGACATACTCGAACGGCACTGGGCCGATCTCTTGGTCGATCACACTGGACTGATTCGAACGGCGTTGCAATCGATTCCCAGTGACGTCTTGGCCGAGAACCCCTCGATCCTGGTGGGGCGTGACCTACTCGAATCACGCCTTCGTCCACAGTTGATGAACGGCGATTCGCTACCGACGGAACCTGCGGAGTTGCGCGCAATAGGCGGTAGTTCGCAAGCATGCAGTTTGTTGAACGTCGGGACCGTCCAATCCGTCGTACTGAGAACGTCCGGAAAGTACCAGCGCTCAACCGACATCACACGCAAGTTGGCGCACGTCGTGTACGGACTCGGCGACGAATCGTTGAGCGCGTTGGGGTCTCAACTGCCCGCCCTGCGGCTGATCTGGGGAGTCTCGCATCAGTTGACCGGTGACCTCGGTGATGCCGCGGTGGAATTGCGGCTCGCGTATCACGGCGCCGTTCAGCACGGTCCGGAGTTCGTCCTGCGGCACGCCGCAGGCAACGCTGCGCTCAACTCCGCGCTGATCGGCGATGTCACACACGCGACAGAGTGGCTTCAACTCGAAAGCATGCACCCGGACGTTTCGGGATGGTTGGGACCACCTTCGCACATGGGCGGAGCGATCGCGCGTGCACTGGTGGCGTACGACAGCGTGGACCGGATTGCGGGCGCTGCCGCGATGGACGTGCTCGCCGAGATCACGCCGCCAGGGGATCTATGGGCATTTGCCGCCTACGCGTACACGAGATTCGCACTGCTGCAATCAGACCCGTTCTCGGGCCTGATTTCATTGCAGCGTGCAGTGGCTACGCATGGTCACGTGAATCCGTGTGAACGATCGCTCGGTGACGCACTTCTCACCGCAGCACGCATCGATCTTCTTTTGGCGTCCGGGGAGGGTGCGAAGGCACTGGAAGAAGCAGTTGCTGCCGCGCACACGTTTGCTGTTGTCACGGTTTCTGTCGCTCGTGCGCATCTACTGACCGGAGCGCCGGCACAGGCATTGGAATTGTGCCGTGAAATTGACTGGAGTGGAGAGTATCTCACCAGAAATCGTCTCGAATCGCTGTTGATCGAATGCGCAGCGCTGGGCGAACTGGGCACAATCGCCGCTGCCGCGCGTCCATGGGAGCAGGCTCGCGGACTGCTCGAAACCTCGGGTGTCCTGTCGGCGCTGGCGACGATACCGCGGGATCTGATCAGGCGACTCGAGGAGCGGGCCGAGGGCTCGAGCAGTGCCGTCGCGGCCTTTCTCGAATCCGAAGCGCCGCAGATGTATCCAGCGGTGATCGCTCGAGTCCAATTGACGAAGCGGGAGATGGACGTTCTCGTGGAACTCGGTCTCGGCATCCCGATCGGTGAGATAGCGCGAAAGTTGTTCGTATCCAACAACACGTTGAAGAGTCACCTGCGAGCCCTGTATCGCAAACTCGGTGCGCATTCCCGCGAAGAGGCCGTCGCGGCAGCGCACCGACACAACCTACTCGGCAGCGGGCAGGACTGATTACCGGTTAGTGCAGATTGCGCTGGGCGTAGACCTTCATCGCATCACGGACCAGCACAGCGGTGCCTTCGCCGTACTTGTCGTAGTTTGCAGTGAAGCGAGGGTCGTCGACGTATATCTGCCCGAGTCCGGTGAAGGCGTCGGCGCTGGGAGTCCTTCCCTGCCAACCGATTTTTATCCACTCGAACTGTCTCTGGGTAATCGACTGGACGTCGTCGCTCTCCGCGGACAGACCGGCTGTCACTGCGGTGCCGAATGCTTCTGCGATGTCAGCTTGGTTCTGCAGATGCGCTTTTCGGTCCTGCTCGGACATCGATCGCCACCAGTTGTCCCCGCTCGTGTAGGCGTCCTTGCCCCAACGCTCGATGACCTCGTCCTTGTATCGGGTGTGGTCGAACCCGTCGAAAACATCTTCCGGCATGAGTGATTCACCTTTCTTCGTCTTGTTCAAGGTCCTGTTGACCGATTCGATCTGTCTCGAGATCCGCGTGCGCTCTTGCTCGAGAAGTTCGAGGTGGGTACGCAACGCGGCGGCCGTGTCGCGTTCACCGGTGAGGACTTCGGCGATGGCCGGCAATCCGAGTCCGAGTTCTCGGAGCAGTAGGATGCGCTGCAACCGCACCAGGGCGTCTTCGTCGTAGAAGCGGTAGCCGTTGGCGCCGATGCGGCTCGGTTCCAGGAGTCCGAGATCGCCGTAGTGACGCAGCGTTCGGCTGGTGGTACCAGCGGATTTGGCGAGTTCTTGGATGGACCATTCGCTCACGTGTAGTTCCTACTCTCGGATCGGTTGTGCTCATTCAGCATGCAAGTTGACGTTGCGTCAATGTCAAGGATGTTTTCGGTTTGCATTGTCGGGAACGTTTTATGTCCGTTTCGCCGTATCGCCACGAACGGGTCTCCAACTGATTGATTCGATGACCTAGGTCACGTGATTTGGCTCACAAATTGTCAATTTGAATAGTTGAACAAGCCTCTGTTGACGCTTTCACATACCTCGACCACGATCATCTGAACAGATCGAGTTACGCGGTTGTTGAAAATGCACGGTAGTTGAAATGCACTGCAGACGGAACGGTGGTCCACGATGACTGAACTGGTGTCGGGCGTAGCCCAGGCCAAGCCCTATGACCTCGATGATCGGTACCGGTCGGGATCGGGACCGGTGTTGCTGACCGGTGTTCAGGCAATTGCACGCGGCTTCGTCGAGCAGCACGTTCGCGACATTCGGGCAGGTAAGCGTATTGCCACCTTCGTGTCCGGTTACCAGGGCAGCCCGCTCGGCGGCGTCGACAAGATGCTTCACGGCATGCCGAAGGTACTCGCAGAACACGACATCACCTTCATCCCCGGCTTCAACGAGGAACTTGCTGCCACCGCGGTGTGGGGAAGCCAGACGGACCTCCCTGCAGGAACCGCGACCCATGACGGCGTGACCGGCGTCTGGTACGGCAAGGGCCCCGGCGTCGACCGCGCTACCGACACCATTCGCCACGCCAACATGTACGGCGTGAACCCCAAGGGCGGCGTCGTCCTCCTGGTGGGCGACGACCCGGCGTCGAAGTCATCTACGGTTCCTGCCGTCAGTGAGCGCTCGCTTGCTGCGATGGGTGTGCCGGTTCTGTTCCCGCGCAATGCCGAAGAGATCATCACGATGGGTATGCACGCTGTTGCACTCTCGCGTGTGTCCGGTTGTGTCGTGGCGCTCAAGATCGTCGCCGACGTCGCCGACGGCGCCTGGACGATCGACGGCAGCATCGCGGACTTCGACATCGTGGTTCCGGAGGTGCAGTTCGAGGGCAAGCCCTTCGTCTACAAGCAGCGTCAGATGGCCGCGCCGCCGGACAGCGTCATCGCCGAGGCCGATCTGTACGGCCCGCGATGGGATCTGGTGCACGCGTACGGAACTGCCAACAATCTCGACGTCATCGAGGTCAACCCGTCCGGTGCGAAGATCGGTATCGCGGCCACCGGGACAACTTTCGACTCCGTTCGCCAGGCGCTGGCAGACCTCGGTGTCGACGACGCCGCGCTGCACCGCGCGGGTATCCGCCTCCTCCGCATCGGCATGTGTTATCCCGTTGTGGGCGAGAAGGTTCGCGAGTTCGCCGAAGGTCTCGAGCAGATCGTCGTGGTCGAGGACAAGACCGCGTTCATCGAGGCGCAGATCCGGGAAGTCCTGTACGGCACCGACGATGCCCCACGCATCATCGGCAAGCGCGACGGCCAGGGCCGTCTGCTCATGCCTGCCAGTGGTGAGCTGACTGCAGGTCGGCTGCTGGCCCCATTGCGCCGCGTGCTCAAGCCGCACGTCGAGCTCAAGCGCACCCTCCCGGCGCCGCTGTCGCTGAACGTGCTCTCCGCCAAGCGAACCGCGTACTTCTGCAGCGGGTGCCCCCACAACCGTTCCACCGCTATCCCCGAGGGTTCCATCGGCGGCGGCGGAATCGGTTGCCACACACTCGTCACCATGTCCGGCCGTGAGGACAGCGCTGTCACCGGTCTGACGCAGATGGGCGGCGAGGGCAGCCAGTGGATCGGGCAGGCACCGTTCACCGACGTGCCTCACCTGTTCCAGAACATCGGCGACGGCACCTTCTTCCACTCGGGTCAGTTGGCTGTCCAGGCGTGCATCGCTGCAGGCGTGAACATCACCTACAAGTTGCTCTACAACGAGGTAGTGGCGATGACCGGTGCGCAGGACGCGGAAGGTGCCCTCTCCGTTGCTCAACTCAGCCACAAGCTGACCACCGAGGGCGTCAAGCAGATCATCATCTGCGCCGACGAGCCTTCGCGTCACAACAAGCGCGCACTGGCCAAGGGAACCAAGCTCTGGCACCGCGATCGCCTCGACGAGGCTCAGAAGGAGCTTCGCGAGATCAAGGGCGTCACAGTGCTGATCTACGACCAGCACTGTGCGGCCGACGCTCGTCGTCAGCGCAAGCGCGGCACGCTGCCCACTCGCAACACTCGCGTCGTCATCAACGAGGCAGTGTGCGAGGGGTGCGGTGACTGCGGCGTCAAGTCCAACTGCCTCTCGGTCCAGCCCGTGGACACCGAGTACGGCCGCAAGACGAAGATTGATCAGACGTCCTGCAACACCGACTACACCTGCATGGACGGCGATTGCCCGTCGTTCGTGACCGTCGAACTGGTACCGGGCAAGAAGGCTCCCAAGGCCGCACGTCCCGTCCCGCCGGTCGTCGCAGATCCTGATTTCGGCCCGCTGACAACCACGCAGAACGTCTTCCTGGCAGGCATCGGCGGCACCGGCATCGTGACCGTCAACCAGGTGCTCGCAACGGCGGCACTGCGCGCAGGCCTCGAGGTGGAGAGCCTTGACCAGATCGGACTGAGCCAGAAGGCCGGGCCCGTCGTCTCGCACCTGCGTTTCAGCTCCAGCGCGCTCGAGCCGTCCAACCGCCTCACCCCTGGCAGTGCGGATTGCATCGTCGCATTCGACCTGCTGACCGCGACGGACAACAAGAACCTCGACTACGGCAACTCCGAGAAGACGGTCTCCATCGCGTCGACGTCGCAGACGCCGACCGGAGACATGGTCTACGACAAGGCTGTTCGCTACCCAGAGGAGACTTCACTCCTCGCCCGCCTCGACAAGGTATCGCGCACCCTGCGTTCCTTCGACGCCCTCGCAGCGGCGCAGGAGCTGTTCGGTAACACCGCAGCTGCCAACTTCCTGCTGATCGGTGCGGCCTACCAGAGCGGCGGACTTCGTCTGCCGGCCGAGGCCATCGAAGAAGCGATCGGCATCAACGGCGTTGCCGTGGACGCGAACATCGCAGCATTCCGTTGGGGTCGCGCAGCAATTGCCGACACCGCTGCGTTCTCGGCCGTCACCACGCCGGCCAAGTCCGTCCGCGAACCCGTTGTCGCACCGGCTCACATGTTCGCCGGAACCACCTTCACCGGTGAAACCCTGCGACTGGTGGAACTGCGTGCTGCGCAGCTCATCGAGTTCCAGTCCGTCAAGATCGCCCAGCGTTACATCGATCAGGTCCAGGCAGTCTGGACTGCCGAGCGTGCCGCAACCGAGCGGACCGACTTCAGCGAAGCGGTTGCCCGCGGCCTGTTCAAGTTCACCGCGTACAAGGACGAGTACGAAGTTGCTCGTATGCTGGTCGACCCCGCTTTCATCGAAGACGTCAAGTCGCAGGTGCCGGCCGGGGAGAACCTGACCTACAAGCTCCACCCGCCGATCCTTCGAGTGATGGGCCGCAAGAAGAAGATCGGCCTCGGACCCAAGTCGCATGTTGCACTGAAGGTTCTGGCCAAGGGCAAGAAGCTTCGCGGCACCAAGCTCGACCCCTTCGGCTACATGCACGTCCGCAAGGTCGAGCGTGAACTGCTCGCCGAGTACGAGGCCATGATCGCTGATCTCTCTCGTACGCTCGGCACCGACGGATACGATCGCGCCGTCGAGATCGCGGCGCTGCCTGACGTGGTTCGTGGCTACGAGGACATCAAGCTCGGCAACATCGAGCTGTACAAGACTCGCCTGCGCGAACTCGGCGTCGGTGAGTAGGAGCGCCGGCGAGTAGCTCGAAGAAACTGTGCCCCAGCAACCGTTGTTGCTGGGGCACAGTTGTGTTCGGAGCCGAATCGTGCGTAGACAGGTTCAGGAGGGCGGGAACTGCCCGTCGGCAACCACGGCGCTTCCGTTCCACGTGAAGTTCACGATGTTCGGTCCTCCTTGGGGGCAGCAGAACGCGTCGTCGTCCAGCAGCCATCGGTATTGGACGGATACCGAATCCTTGTTGCTGTCGATGACGTGTGTGTATGAATACGGCTTACTGGTAGCCGTGCCCAGGTAGGTTCCGTCGCGGAAGAACAGAACGTGTGTCTGATACGTAGCATCGCCGACGCCGTCGCCGTCGACCGAAACCCAGAGCAGGTCAGGGCAATTACCGACCTGCTCCTCGCTCGAGGATGTCGGTATCCAGTTACCTCCGTTGACGTCGGTACCCAGCGTGCTGATGGCATCGGTGACGAGCGGAGAGCCGACGTCGAGACAGGGACCCGAAGCGGGGATTGCTGTCGTGGATGCGCTTGTGCGGGTGTCCGATTGTGGCGGGGGAGAACTCGCTACCGTCGTCTCGGATTCGCTTGCCGTCGAAGACGCCGCCGCCGAACTTGCTGTCGTTGAACTCGCCGCTTCAGGTGTTCCTTCGGTCGACCCGCAACCGGCGACCGTCAGGGCAGTGGCCGTCACCAGTGCAATGGCCGCGGCGACGACCGAAATCGGAGCTTTCCTGCGCATGCGTCCTCCAGAGAGTATGGGTTCACGTGTTCACGTCCCTCCTTCGTTCTGTCGCCGGGATATGCGCTTGCGTTATCGAACAACTGGTAACGATCGGCTATCAGGCTTCGGTGTCGACGACTTCTGAGGCGTCGTATCGCACGGATCCGGCAACCACGGTCATTGCGATCTCCGTGGTCAGGAGAGAATCGGCCCCTTCGGTGAACGGATCTTGTTTCAGCACGACAAAATCGGCTGATTTACCCCGAACCAGTTGGCCGGTCACATCTTCCCATCTGCACGAGTAGGCAGCGTCACGAGTTGCGTGGGCCAACGCATCCGCAAGGGGGAGGGCGTACTTCGGCAGATTGGGTGCCAGTGACGGATCGATTGCGGATCGGCGGGTGGTGGCGATGAACATGTTCGGCAGCGGCGGGTGAGGCGCCGTCGGAGCGTCGGAACCCAACGCCAGAATCGCTCCGGCCTCGGTGAATTCAGGCCAGGGGTACGCGCGATTCACGCGATAGTCGCCGAGCATCGCCTGCCAGTTCTCCTGAATCGCAGGGTCAGCGTGAACCGGTTGCATCGAGGCGATGATGCCCAGGCGGGCCAGCCGTTCGACGTTGTCTCGCGTGATGGACTCCAAGTGTTCCATTCGGTGCCTGCGGGGAATGTCTCCGTTGGCGGCGATCGCGTACTCGAGTGCAGTCAATCCGATTTCCGACGCCTCGTCGCCGATCGCGTGCATGGCGATCTGCAGGCCGGCGGCGTCAGCTGCGGTCACGACCGGGATCAAGGACTCCAGATCCCAGATGGGCTCGGCGTTGGTGCCGTTCGAGTAGGGTTCTTTCATTGCGGCAGTGCAGCTGTCGATCACTCCGTCGATGATGATCTTGATTCCGGCGATGCGGAGCCACGGCCCTTGGATGCGTTTGTGGAGTTCGGTGGCCTGGTGAACTTGCCGCACGTTGTCGGCCTCGTTGTCTTCGCGGGTCATCAGCCAGTGAGCCGCGACTCGTAGCGGGAGGGTGCCGTTCCCGGCGTCCAAAGCTCTTTCCAGCGCGGCCAATTCGTCCGCGCCGAGGGCCATGTCCACCGCACCGGTCACGCCGTCCTCGAGATAGTGGCGGAACGTGAGCGCGAGGGCGGCGTCCCGGTCCTCGTCCGAAGCGAGTTCCGCCAGTTTCGGCCAGACGTAGAGCATCATGGCCGTCTCGTACAGCATTCCGGTGGCTTCTCCGGTGTCCGGATCCCGGCCGATACGACCGCCGATCGGATCGGGAGTGTCCGCGTCGATGCCGAGTTCTCGCAGTGCTGCGGTGTTCACCCAGACCGAATGTACGTCGTTGGCGTCGAGGTACACCGGGCGATCGGGTACGACGGCGTCGATCATCTCTCGCGTGGGGTGCTCTCCGTTCAGCGCCGAGAACAACCAACTGCGACCCAACAGGCGCGGCGCGTCCGGGTTCGATTCCGCGAATTGCCGGATGCTGGACTGAATGTCGGCAAGATCGGTGGCATCGAGGAGATCGAGCTTCTGCAGCGCGAATCCCATCATGACCAAATGTGTATGGGCGTCGACAAAACCGGGGAGCACGACCGCACCTTCCAGGTCGACCACCTCGGCGTTGGGAGCCAGGATTTCGGCATAGACGGTCTGGCCCACGAACCTGAGCTGTTGGCCCTCGACGACTATCGATTCGGCCCACCCGTCCTCGGCGGCCGTGAAGATCTTTCCGTTTCGGTAGTGAGTGATGCTGTCATTCATGACTTCTACGTGATCCTTACGCGATGACGGTGGTAGTGATGGCGGCGCTGTGGTGACGATACGCACCCTCGGTACGTGCGGAGAGCCGCGATACCAAGGCGAACGGGACCAACAAGACGAAGCTGATCCCCGAGATGATGACTCCGAAGGTCGGATAGCCGAGGCTCGCAGTCACCGAAGTGCCGAACAACGGCGCAAACGCGGAACCGATGAGGTAGGTACCGAGCAGTGGGGCGGACCATCGGCCGGCGGCGTCGAGGGCCGCCGAGATGGCGACCAAGACGATGAACGTTGCCGCGTAGGTTGTGTTCCAGGCGATCACCAGGATGAGGTAGATCGTGGAATCGGTTGCGAGGCAAGCCGACAGCTTCAGAATTGCCCCGAGGATCAGGAGTGCCGAGATCGACACTGTCCGGCTGACGTGGGAACCCAGCGCGGTCAGGACAACTGCCGCGAGGACACCACCTGCCGTTGATGCGCTCAGCGCGAGCCCCATCTGTTGGTCCGAAAGTCCGGCGTGCTCCGAGCCCATGATGCCGAGTACTGCCCACAGTGAGTCCTCGCTGATCGCCCAGACGGCGAGCATCGCGAGGAAGGCGGTCCCGGCAAAAGTGAGTCGTTTCGCGCTGACCCCGGCGGGGAGAGTTGTGGTCGCCTTGGCGGACTTCGTCGCCTCCGGCGACTCTTTCACCGGGGATGACGGCAACCAGGTCACCGTCGCGGCGGTGGCAAGCGCCAGGACCGCGACGATGCCGAAGGCGTTGGTCATATGTGTGCCGAGGATGGGAATGAGAGCGAGGACCGCTGTGACGACGACCCGATTCACAAGTCCGCTGATGCTTGATACCCGGTCCGGGTTCGTGAGCGCTGCCAATGCCGCGCCACCGACGGATGCGGCGCCACCAGCGCCGACGCCGCCGATGATGATCGCCGCACACGCGATTGCCGTGGTCGGTGCGATGGCCGCGACGCCGAATGCAGCCGCCATCGCGATCAGACTGATGCGGCCGAGCAGGTGACGACGCGGACCCGATGCGATCCGCGTGGTGGCGAGGCAGGTGCCCGCGCAGACCAGCAGCGACGCGGTCAGGACGGCACCAGCGGCAGATTCGGTGACACCGAGGTCATCGACCATTGCCACGATCATCAATGGGATGAGGTTCGCGGTGATGAACCCCATGACGCCGATGCTGAAGACGGCAACACCGCGGTTGGTGGTGAGTGGAACCCGGTCTGACTTCGTATTCGCAGAAGCGTTGTTTGGCACTAGGGCAACCCCAAGTCCTGAAGGGGGTGGCGGAACCGACCCCTGATGGCGTGATGCGAGTCACTTAATGAATGTGATTCGTTAAGTATGGGGACGGCCGAGGGCTCGGTCAAGAGGTATAACGAATTTGATTCGTTAATTGTATGTTTCGGGATATCGACTCTCCAAAGTGGCGTCACCGGTCTGTTTCTTGTTGCGAGGCTTATGCTTCCGCAATGGCTGAGATCGAGGAACGAACCCGCTACTTCGAGCGCTACGTCACTTTCATCGACGCGATAGTTGCCATCGCGATCACGCTGCTCGTCCTGCCGTTGGTCGAATTGACCAGCGACCACCACGGCACCACGTCCGAGCTGCTGCGCGAGCACGCGGCGCAATTCTGCTCCTTCGCCCTGAGCTTTCTGGTGATCTTCCGGCTGTGGTGGTCGCAGCATCGACTACTTCGTTTTGTGATCGACGGGGACAAGGTGGTCGTGCGCGGGCTGGGGTTGTGGGTACTGACGATCGTGTTCTTGCCCTTCCCGACGGCGCTGGTTGCAGCGCCGTCTCAGGACCTGGGAACCAGGGCTCTCTACATCGGGACGATGGCCGCCAGCGCTGCGTGCCTGGCGGTGGTCGCGTGGGGTCTGGTCCGCAACCCGTCGTTGAGCGAAGAGAGTGCACAGCCGCACTTCACGGCCGAGATCGTCACCGTCCTGATAATGCTGGTGGCACTGCTCGTCAGTGTGTTTGTCCCGGTGACGTCGTACTTCCCGTTGCTTCTTCTCCTCTTGTCGACCCCGATCGAAAAGCTGTGGGATCGAGTGGCGGTGAAATCGAGAGGCGGTGAAATCGAGAGGCGGCGAAGGTGAAATGAGCTAGTCGGCGCGCGCGGTCATCGCGGATTTCTTCGCCTTGTTTCCGCAGATGTTCATCGAGCACCAGCGTCGGTTGTTGCCGCGACTGGTATCGACGTAGAGGCCGGTGCACCCGTCGCCTTGACATGCTTTGACGCGGTCACGGTCGGGACCACCCAGTATCGCGATCGCGTCGGCTGCCACGATCGACAGGGCGTCGCGGACCGGATTGTCTCCGGTCGATTTCCAGAGGGCTCGGCCGCCGTAAAGGGTGAGGTGGGCGCTGCCGAGTTCGGATGCGGTGTTGACGATCGCGACATCGGCGCGTGAAGCCTGGCGGTTCTCGCACACGGCGGTTCCAATGCGATGAATGGACTCACGTAAATCCTGCGCGTCGTGGAGGTCGTCTGTCGTTGCTCTTGCCGCGGTGTTCATCAGATCGTTGGCGCGCAACCATAATTCGACCCGCTGCGGACTCGTGAGTCGCTCGAACCTCGAGCCGTTTCGATTGGTGAGGGTGGCGGTGAAGCGGAACGCGAGCGTGTCGTTGTCGAGTCGAAAGACGTCCCGAGCGGATTCATCAGCTCCTGCTTCGTTCACTTTCGCCCTCCTTTGTGGTGAACCATCTCAACCGGTTCGACACCAACTGTACCTGTATGAGAGTGTTCAACCGTCTTAGATGGTTCAACACTTTCGAGAGGGAATTCCATGACTTCTGTTTCCGTGGTCGGTTTGGGCGCGATGGGTCGTCCCATCGCTCGAAATCTGATGGGCGCAGGGTTCGACGTGACGGTGTGGAATCGCAGCCCTGAAGCGGTAACCGAACTGGTCGAGGAAGGGGCGACCGGCGCGAAAACCGTTGCCGAGGCATTCGAGTCCGGTGTGGTGCTGTCGATGTTGGCGGATGATTCGGCCGTGTCTGCGGCCATTCTGGATCCCGCCGTACTCTCATCCGTTCCGAGTGGAACCGTGCACGTCAACATGGCCACCGTCAGCGTCGATCTTGCCAAGCGTGCCGCCGCAATGCACGCCGAGCACGGCATCGGTTACATCGCGGCGCCGGTGTTCGGACGCGTTTCTGTTGCTCAGGCTGGTCAGTTGAACATCATCGCCGGTGGCGACAGTGCCCTTCTCGAGCGAGTGCAGCCGTTCTTCGACGTCATCGGGGCTCGCACCTGGCCACAAGGTGAGCGTCCGGAGCAGGCCAACATCGTCAAGATCATCGGCAACTACCTCATCCTCTCCGCGATTCAATCCTTGGGTGAGGCAATCACATTGGGGGAGAGGTCAGGTGTGGACGCAAGCCAACTCGTAGAACTGCTGACCTCCACGATCTTCCCGGGGCCGGTTTACTCCAGCTACGGAAACCTCGTCGCGACGCGTCAGTACGAGCCTGCGGGATTCACCACCGCTCTGGGCTTCAAGGATCTGAAGCTTGCGCTCGACGCCGCCGACAGCGTCAATCTGGATTTGCCGTTCGGTGGCGTACTTCGGGGCGTGCTCACTCAGGCTCTGGCGAACGGTCAGGGCGAGATGGACTGGGCGTCGATTGCAGAACTGGTCCGTTCCGGCCAGTCGGGCGAAGGCAGTCCCGAAACACCGACGAGGTGAGCGCGACTTCGGACGGGACTGTGACTTCGGACGGGACTGCGACTTCGGCACTGGCGGAGACCGATTCCGTCCGGACACTACCGCTTTCGGGGTTGTCGGCACTCGCAACGGCAGGTTTCATCGCGATCACAACCGAAACCATGCCGGCCGGACTACTGGTGCAGATCGGGTCAGGACTGTCCGTATCTGTCTCCGGCGCCGGGCAATTGGTCACTGCATACGCCTTGGGCTCTGTCGTCGGGGCTGTACCGCTGATCGCAGTGACGCGGGGATTGCGACGGCGCGCGGTCCTGGTGTCGGCGATTGTAGGGTTCGGTGTCTTCAATCTGGTGACAGCGCTGTCGTCGAATCTTGTTCTCACCTTGGGTGTTCGGTTTCTGGCGGGCATGGCGGCAGGTGTGGTGTGGGGATTGCTTGCCGGGTACGCACGTAGGATGGCGCCCCCTGACCTGCAGGGGCGGGCCGTTGCGGTTGCCTCAGTCGGACAGCCGATTGCGTTGGCAATCGGCGTTCCGATGGGGGCGTGGCTCGGGACCTTGGCCGATTGGCGCGTCGTCTTCGCCTTGATGTCGGGTTCTGCGCTACTTCTGGTGGTGTGGATACTCGCAGTGATGCCGGACTTTCCCGGGCAACAAGCGGATCGGCGGCTGTCGGTGCGGAAAGTCCTGGTCTTGCCGGGCGTACGACCGATTCTCCTTGTCGCGTTCTTGTGGATCCTCGCGCACAACATTGTGTACACGTATCTGGCGGCGTTCCTGGATCGCATCGATTTCGGCGATCGGTTGGGAATCGTCTTGTTCGTGTTCGGACTTTTCGCCTTCGTGGGCATCGGTGTGGTCGGGGTGCTCGTCGACCGGGCGCTTCGAAGCCTCACCGTGTTGAGCTTGGTGGTCTTTGCCGCAGCTTTGACGGCCTTGGGTGTCGGCGGCGCGAACTTCGCAGTGATCGCACTCAGCGTTGCAGTATGGGGTGTGGCATTCGGAGGCGCTCCCACTCTCCTTCAGACTGCGCTCGCGGAAACGACGGGTGACGCGGTGGACACTGCACAATCGGTTTTCGTGACGATCTTCAATTCGGCGATCGCAGCGGGTGGCGTCGTCGGCGGCCTGATCTTGGCGAACAGGGGTGCGGGAGCGTTGCCCTTGGTGGCGCTGGTGCTCATCGTGGTCGGTGTTCTTGTGGCCAGTATCCGACAAATCGGACATCGCTTGTGATTCACTTCACGCATGCGGAAGTCATTGTCGGTGGTTGCGCTGGTTGCTGCTTGGTTTGTCGCAGGGGCGATGCCTGCGGGGGCGGCGGATGCGAACTGGTCCGGTGATTACTCGCTCAAGCGCTTCGCCGCGACCAAGACGGGTACAAGTCTGGCCGCCGGCCAATGGGAGCCGGATTTCTCCGATACGTACACGTTCGAGACGGACTGCTCGGGCGGAGTGTGTGTTGCCACTGTGGTGGGCGGGCCGGCTCCCGCCAATCCGACTCTGCCGCAGCCGGCGCAATACACCTGGGACGGAACCAGTTGGGTGCACCCCTATGACTGGGAGTGGGATTGCTACCAGGGTGAGGGTGTACCCAAGGTGTGGGCGCCGGCACACTCGGACGCGTACTACACACCTCAGCCCGATGGCAGCCTGAAGGGTTCGTGGCGTACCGACATCAAGAGTGGTCCCTGCGAGGGGTCGGTGATCATGCACATCGAGGCGTACCCGGTCGGTCGATCTACCGGATCTTTCGGTAGTTGAGAACGATCTTCGTCCCGAGTGTGTTGAAACAAATCTGAGCCCACGGGAATTGATCGAGCCCCATGCACGTTAATTGAGTCAGTAACGCTCAACTTTCTGCAAGGAGGCTTCGGAATGCCAGCATTCTTCGGGCCCGAGGGTCCCGGTCGCATCGATATTTCCCGGCTCATGAGCAGGGCCACCCAGCAACTCATGGCTGACGCTGCACGCGTAGCGGCTGCTCGCGGTGATTCGGATCTCGATGCACTGCACGTTCTCCGCGTCATGGCGGAGCAGGATCCGGTCCGCACGCTCATGCAGCGCGCCGGAGCCGACCCGAAATCCGTGGTCGACGCCGTCGACCTGCGACTGCCACAAGGCCGTGAGCAGGGTGCATACTCAGCTCCCGCGCTCAGCAGCGCCGTCAAAACTGCTTTACTCGAGGCACATCAACTGGCCCGAGCCCTGGGATCGACGTACATCGACCCCGAACATCTCTTCATCGCACTGGCCGGTGACCCCGATCATGTCCCGGGTCGCCTGCTCGCTTCCGCCGGTATCACGCCGGAGAAGCTGCAGGCCGCTGTTCAGAATCCCGCGGCCGGTCCAGTGGAGGACGAGTCCACCACTCCGACGCTCGACAAGTACGGCGTCGATCTCACCGATCGGGCTCGCAACGGCGGTGTCGATCCGGTGATCGGCCGCGCCGACGAGATCGAACAGACCATCGAGATCCTCTCCCGCCGTACCAAGAACAACCCGGTCCTGGTGGGTGAGGCCGGCGTCGGCAAGACTGCCATCGTCGAAGGGCTGGCCCAGCGCATCGTCGACGGGGACGTCCCGGAATCGTTGGTGGGCAAGAAGATCGTCCAGCTCGAACTGTCGAGCATGGTTTCGGGTACCCGCTACCGCGGTGACTTCGAGGAACGGCTGACCAAGGTGATCGACGAGATCACCGCACACAAGGACGAGCTGATCGTCTTCATCGACGAGATGCACACCATCGCCGGTGCAGGCGGCGGTGCCGAAGGCGCGATGGATGCCGGAAACATCCTCAAGCCCAAGCTCGCTCGCGGTGAACTGCACATCGTCGGCGCCACCACGCTCGACGAATACCGCAAGAACATCGAGAAGGATCCCGCGCTCGAGCGGCGCTTCCAGCCCGTACAGGTCGGAGAGCCGTCGATCGAGGACGCGATCGCCATCTTGAGCGGACTGCGCAGTCGCTACGAGGATCACCACAAGGTGCACTACACCGACGAGGCGATCACCGCTGCGGTGGAATTGTCGGCACGGTACATCGGCGACAGGTTCTTGCCGGACAAGGCAATCGACCTGATCGACCAGGCCGGTGCCAGGCTCCGTTTAAGGACGGCCACCGTAGACACCGCTGCCCTGCAGCAGCGTCTCGAGCAGCTCGAGAGCGACAAGGAAAAAGCCGTCGCCGACGAGTTGTACGAGAAGGCGTCTACCCTGCGTGACGAGATCAACGGCGTCGCAAAGCGTCTCGAGAAGGCAGGATCCTCGGTTCCTTCCGAGGAAACTCCGGACGTGACCGCTCAGCAGATCGCCGAGGTTGTCGCTCGCGCCACGGGTATTCCGGCCAGCCAGATGACTCAGGCAGAGAAGGATCGCCTGCGCCGTCTGGAGGAGGAACTGCACGGTCGGGTCATCGGACAAGATGATGCCGTTCGCGCCATCGCTCGTGCGGTGCGTCGTAGCCGGACAGGTATGAGCGATCCTGATCGCCCCGTCGGCAGCTTCCTGTTCCTCGGACCTACCGGTGTCGGTAAGACGGAGCTCGCAAAAGCTCTGGCTGCCACACTCTTCGGTGACGAGAACAAGATGTTGCGCTTCGACATGAGTGAGTTCGGGGAACGCCACACGGTCAGCCGATTGGTCGGTGCTCCTCCCGGATACGTCGGCTACGGCGAGGCCGGGCAGCTCACGGAACAGGTGCGTCGTAACCCGTACTCGGTGGTCCTGCTCGACGAGATCGAGAAGGCACACCCGGACGTGTTCAACAACTTGCTCCAGGTGCTCGACGACGGGCGTCTGACCGACGGCCAGGGTCGCACGGTGGACTTCAAGAACACCGTCGTGATCATGACCAGCAACCTCGGCTCGGACATCATCTCGAGCAAGTCCGGTGGACTCGGCTTCACCACGGGTGATGCAGAGTCGGCGGAGAAGCCACTGCGCGACCGCGTGATGGCCAGGTTGCGCGAATCGATGCGGCCGGAGTTCCTCAACCGCATCGACGAGATCGTGATCTTCCGCAAGCTCGACACCGAGCAACTGCACCGGATCACTGATCTGTTGCTTGACGACAGCCGGAAGCGGTTGCAGTCGAAGGGCATCGACATCGAGTTCACCGCCGACGCGGTGGACTGGATCGCCGAGCACGGGCACCAGCCCGAGTTCGGGGCTCGCCCGTTGCGCCGCTCGATCCAGCGAGTGGTCGACGACAAGATCGCCGACATGCTGCTCGACGATCTCCTCGAAGAGGGAGGCAGCATCACCGTCGCGGTTGACGAGGGTGAGTTGGTGTTCAGCTAGGGGCACAGCCCCAGTGAGCGGTTAGGGAGTCTCTGGGCTCCTTAACCGCTCACAGGCGCGCAGCGCCCAAAATCTCCGCCGCCAGAGCGTCGTTGTGCCGGAAGAACCCTGCATTGGTGCGCGGGCGAGGGAACGCCGCCGACCAGTTGTGTCCGGCAACCCACGGCCCGGCAGCAAAGCGACGGGGATGAGCAGTGTTGTCCTGATGAAGAATTCGTGATGTTCCGTCGACGGCGAGCTTCGCCGAACTGTCGGCGGTGGCACGTAGTTCGACTGCCTCGCCCCGACCGTGAAGTGTCCGCAGGAGCGAGTCACCGCTCGCGCTGATGGAAGCGACCGGCAAGCGCGCCTCGACGAGGGTGTTCGCGGCCACGATATCGGTGTGCGACGCACTGCGAGCGACAAAGATCCCTGCTCCCGTTGCCGGGTCGATCTCGGTGGAGAACACCGAATCCGGCCCGAGGAACTGGACGATGCCGGCCTCGTTGAGGGCGACCAACTGTTCCAGACGCTCGGGCGGCGGACCACTGGCAATGAAGCTGAAGAACGAATGTAGCCAACCCTCGACGTCCTTGGCTACGGATTCGGCCGGGATTCTGCCGCGCCGCAACAATTCTCCGACGGTCATGTACGTCGACAGCAGCGCCGAGAAGACAGCTGCGTCGGCGCTGAAATACGGGTCCGACCGGCGTACGACGTCTGCCGAGATGTATTCGGTGATCCGAGATTGGACCTCGGCAAGTCCGTCGTAGCGCTCACCGCCGAGTGGGCGGTTGAGCCGTTCGAGATCGATACGGTCTTCCGGCTTCGGGACCGCGTTCTCGACCAGTTCCTGCAATCGAGGCGATCCCCAAGCCAGCGAGGCGAATTCGGCGTCGAACTCCTCCCAGGTGCCCACCGTCCGGTCCGGGTGCGAGGCGAACAGTTCGTGATAGTGGGCGCCTGCCAGTTCTTTCGACGCGAGCGGCCAGATGTCGTTTCGGAAATCCAAAGGCCCGTCGCCGGGAACAAGATCAGCGGTGAAGAACCGCGGTAGCGGTGGCCGGGCGTCAGCGATCGAGTAAGAGATCTTGGAGTGATACGGCACGCCGCGACGAGATCCGGCATACAACAGTGGTTCCCGACCCGAGGGAGCGTAGGTGAGGGCGCCGTCGTCACCGCGTTCGAAAATGCCGCCGCGGCTCTCGGCGAGCAGAACCATCCAGTCGATGAAAGCCAAACCGAGTCCGGCGATCAGTACCGGCTCGCCTGCTGGAATGACATCGGCATCGAGGTCGGCGGTGTATCCCGGACCTACATAGGTCAACCCGTGCTCCGACGCGAAGCCGCTCAGTGAGGTTTCGCGCGGAGCAGCCAGCGCATCCGGGTGCCCCTGTGCAAGAAGGACGGCCGTCGCCTCGATGACAACGCCGTCGTCCAGATGAACATTTTGTATTTCGCCCACGTTCACGATGTCGACCACGGATCGTCGATGAACCCGAACATCGACGTGCGCTGGTGCGGAGTCGACCGCGGTCTGGAACACCCAGTTCAGGTACCGGCTCTGCAATGACCTCGATGCAAACGACGACGGCGTGACGGTCGGCACTTCTGCCGCGATTTCAGGGAAGTGGGCAAGCTCTGCCGAGTTTTCGGCGACCCATTCCGCGAGCGTCGGACCCGGCAGTACCGGACCGGTCACTGCGGTGGTCTCGTCGGTGAACATGGTGACGTCTGCGGTCGTCGAATTCATCCACAGGAGCGGCGCCTGGCTGCCTCGCCAAATACGGCCGGCACCTGCCGGATACGGGTCGACGACATGAATGTCGATCGGTGTGGGATCGGCGTCCACCGATTCGTGAGCGAGGATCCGCTCGAGTACGCCGGTACCGCGGGGACCACCGCCCACGATCACGATGACAGTTGCTGTCCCCACTGAGGTACGGGGTCGATCGCCGGGCACGAGTCCTCCATCGGACCTGGCAGAAAGCACCCGCACCTCAGCTGAGGGGGTTGCTGCGACGTCACGGAGCCAGGACTCTCGATCGCTCTGGATGGTTAGTCCAGCTTATCTTCGGAGAATCGTGAGGCAAGGAATTCCGGACATCAGATCAGCGTGAATCAAACAGTTGTCAATCACTATCTTCCGGTTTGAGTTGCAGGCAGGATCCGAGCGTGAACATCCCCGAAACCGATTCGTGAACCGCCGACGCCGGGAGCGGTGGCCGAGATGGCGATGGTGTCGCCGTCTTCGAGAAAGGTACGGGTCTCGGAGCCCACAGCCACGGGTTCCTTGCCGCCCCACGTCAGCTCGATGAAGGCGCCCCGCTGATCTCTGTCCGGTCCGGAAATTGTTCCGGACGCAAAGAGATCGCCGGTGCTCGCTGCTGCGCCGTTGATGGTGGTGTGCGCGAGCATCTGTGCAGGCGACCAGTACATCTGGGCGTAGGGCGGTCGCGAGACGACGTGGCCGTTCCATTCGACGGCCAAATCGATGTCCAGTCCCCACTTCTCCTCACCGCGTAGGTAGGAGAGCGGTTCGGGGTCCTGCACCGGAGTGTCGATTCGGGCTGCTTCGAGGGCGAGCAACGGTACGACCCACGGCGAGATGGACGTCGCGAAGCTCTTCCCCAGGTTCGGACCGAGGGGGACGTACTCCCACGCTTGGATGTCTCGCGCAGACCAGTCGTTCACGACGACAGCGCCGAAGACGTGCTCGGCGAATTCGTCCGGGGTGATGGAATCGCCCATTTTCGAGGGAGTTCCGACGATGAACCCCATCTCGGCTTCGATGTCGAGGCGACGAGACGGTCCGAAGTCCGGGCTTTCCTGATCGGGTGCCTTCCGCTGTCCGCAGGGACGAACGATGTCGGTGCCGGAGACGACGATGGTGCTCGAGCGCCCGTGGTATCCGACGGGAAGGTGCTTCCAGTTCGGCATCAAAGGCGCGGCGTCGGGACGGAATAGCCGTCCGAGGTTGGTTGCGTGATTCTCCGAGGCGTAGAAGTCGACGTAGTCGGCCACGGCGATCGGCAAGTGCAGTGTCACCGAGTCGACGGAAAACACTGCATCCGAGTCTATTTCACCGGTCACGAGTTCCGAGATCCGGTTTCGCACAGATATCCACTGATTTCGGCCCTGAGCCATGAACGCGTTCAGGGTCGGTTCGGAGAAGACGGAATCACCCAGTGTGGCTGCGAGATCGACCACCGAGTCGGCGACCCGTACACCGATGCGCGGCGACCCTCCCGCGGGGGAGAAGACCCCGTACGGCAGATTGTCGAGCCCGAACAGTGAGTCGGCGGGAATGTCGATGGTCGTGACGGTCATACGAGTGTTCCTTCGGTTTTGTCGGAGCGGACGATCAATCCGAGCCCTTCTAGCTCGGTGAGAGGGTCCGAGATGCTGCAGGTACCGAACGAGAGGAATCGGCGACGCACCTCGCCGGCCTCGGGCTCGGTCAACCCGGCCAGGATTCGCGCGATTGAATCTTGATCACGCTGCGCCAGTGCGGCAACAACTTCCGAACGACCGGCGCCCCGTCTCGCAGCATCGACGGCCACCATGATGTTGAGGAAGCCGTGTTGCTCGAAGCCTGTTTCCGGATCGGTGTTGCGCACGCCGTGGTGCAGTCCCGCGGTTGCCTTGAACGGGATATTTGCTCGGACAACGGATATCACCGCATCTGCGAGCTCTTCCTCGTCCGGGTACGCCTCGGCGACAATCCCGCCGGTTCGAAACTTTGCGGAGTACCCGGCAGTTTCGAGAGCTGTCAGATAGTCCGCGCGCCGATCACCGCGGGGTACCTCGACAAAAATATCGATGTCGGGATGAGCGGCATGGACACGAGCGAGTTCCTCGAAGGCCGCATCGGCGTCCAGCCCGTCAGGAATTCCCACCTCGACGGCGGCGACGTGAACGCCAGGGATGGCGAGCGCATTCGACAGCGCGGCCGCTGTATCGGCTGGGCCGGCCGGCACGGTCAGACTCAGCGTCACCGGGTTGTCTGCCGAAACATACGCGGCCAGTTCGCTCAATCGCGGTGCGGGAAAGACGAAGGGCCCGACCAGTGCGTCGTAGTCCGCCTGCAGGTAGGCGCCGTGGGCCGGAACTGCCTCGGCGAGAGGAGCATTGCCGGGTGGGAAGAGTGCTGCGTCGTCACACAGGCCGCGAAGGAGGGGAGAGATGACTGTCATTGCTGCGGCCCCCGTCCCGCCCAACTCCAGGCGTAGGCACCGTCTTCGCAAGCCAATGCCCCCTCGCCCAATTCGAGCGGCCGGAACGTATCGACCATCACGGCCAGTTCGTCGAAGAACTCGGCGCCGATGCTTCGCTCGTACGCGCCGGGTTGTGGGCCGTGAGCGTGGCCGCCGGGATGAATCGATATCGATCCCTGCCCGATGCCGGAACCCTTGCGTGCCTCGTAGTCACCGCCGCAGTAGAACATGATCTCGTCCGAGTCGACGTTGGAGTGGTAGTACGGCACCGGGATCGACAGGGGGTGGTAGTCGACCTTGCGCGGTACGAAGTTGCAGATAACGAAGTTGTTCCCCTCGAACGCCTGATGTGCCGGCGGCGGCTGGTGAACGCGGCCCGTGATCGGCTCGTAGTCCGAGATGTTGAAGGTGTACGGGTACAGGCAGCCGTCCCAGCCGACGACGTCGAAAGGATGCGTGGGGTACACCATTCGGGTTCCGACGATGCCTGCCGACGTGCGGTGCTTGACCAGTACCTCGACGTCGATGCCTTCGGCGATCATGGGCGCGGTCGGTCCGTGCAGATCTCGCTCGCAGAACGGTGCGTTCTCGAGCAGTTGGCCGAAGCGGGAGAGATAGCGCTTGGGCGGGACGATGTGACTGTTCGCCTCGATGGCGTAAGCGCGGAGTGGCTTGTCGCCCTTGGGGATCCACCGGTGGGTCGTGGACATCGGGATCAGGACGTAGTCACCCTCGCGGGCGTCGAGCGTGCCGAAGACGGTCTCGACGGTAGCCTCGCCGGACTCGACGTAGACCATCTCGTCACCGATTGCATTGCGGTACAGGGGGGATGGTGCGGAAGCAACCACGTAGGAGAGTCGGACATCGGCATTGCCGAGTATGAGACGACGGCCGGTTACCACGTCGGTCTCGTTCCAGATGCTCTCGGGGAACAGTGCATGGAGTTTCAGATGGCGGGGTTTGAGGGGGTGGTTGGGCGTGGTGCTTTGGTCGCGCAGTTCCCAGACCGTTGCGTCGACGATGGCCGACGGAATTTCGCGGTGGTAGAGCAGCGACGAGTCGGAGGAGAAACCTTCCTCACCCATCAGTTCTTCGTAGTAGAGGTTGCCCGACTCGTCACGGTGTTGGGTGTGACGTTTCGGTGGAATGTTGCCGAGTTGTCGATAGAACGCCATGACGGGGCTCCTTCTGTGCTGTTCTGCCTGGCTCACATCCACCAGATAGTAAATACATTAACTAAAATGATGTGATGCGTGCAACCCTCGAGACGGTGTTGATTCGCGTCAGTTACGCCCGCGTACGTCGAATTGGCTGCGGTTGGTGATCAGTTTGTCCAGGAGCATGACAAGGATGCGCTGTTCGGCTTCGCTCAGGACGCTGACCCAGGCGTGCTCGCGTTCGTTTTGCTCGCGAAATGCCTCGACCATGGCTTCCCGGCCCTTGTCGGTCAGGTACAGCTGGACAGAGCGTCCGTCGTTCTCGGTGGGGCGGCGATCGATCAGTCCGTCTGCCAGCAGGGACTTGGACAGGTTGGAGACCGCGGCTCGACTCATCCCGGTGAGCTCGGCGGCAGCCTTCGGCTCGATCGGTCCGGCGAGCCAGGTGACGAACAATAGTCGGAACGACGACCATGACCAGCCGCGAGGGCGGTGGATCGACGACTCGAGATCGTAGGTGACGACGTTGGAGGCTCGATTGAGCGTCAGGAGTACCTCGGTGGCCAGCTGATCGCGAAAGCCGTGTTCGGTGGCCAGTCGCTTGTTGGCCAGTTCGATGAACGACCAGAAATTCAGTTCGCCGACGGTTGCCTGGTCATCGGTTGCCTGGTTGTCGGTCGTCGGGTCATTCATGGCCTAACCCTAGCGTGATCGCGTGGTTCAATACTTAATTAACATGTGTATTACTTCTCTGGACTGTGACGAACCTTGACGACTCGGAAATTCGAGCGCTGTTCCGAACGATCGTGATTGCGCAAGGCGGAGACGACGGCAGGCGGGAGATCGAGCACCCTTCGTGGTGGGATCAGTTCGCCGAGGCGCAGTGGAAGGCTCGACGATGCCATCTGGTTGGTGTTCAGCGGACCAGAGACATCTAGAATTCGATTCTCTTTTCCTCGTCAATATTGTGAATCATCGTCTCAGCTTTGCGAAATCGCAGACACAGAATGAGTCCTTACCTAGAATTCACTCACAAATCTGTCGGGTGTTGGATCCATGAGATCGACGTGTCCGTGAACTGTGAAAGTGAGTCGCAATGAAGCGCTCGTACCGAGCTCGCGCTCGAATCTGGATGGTTGTCCTGGCGTCGGCGACACTGGTGGTGACCGGGTGTGCGAGTAGCGGCCAAGGTACGACCACGGATGCATCGGACGTGACGGCCGGAGTTGTCGGCGACCAGAACGACGGGGGAGAGCCACGCTCGGGTGGCACGGTCTCGTTTGCGACGTACAACGGAATCAGCAGTCTCGACCCAGCAGACCGTCAGGACGGCGGCGCTACCGGTGGTAGCGAAATGGCAGCCATTTACGACCTTTTGATGCGCTTCGACACCGCTGCGGGAGAATATGTTCCCCACATGGCGCAGTCTTTGTCTGCCAACGACGACAACACGGTGTGGACACTGAAATTGCGCGACGGTGTCACCTTCAGCGACGGCACCGCGATGGACAGTGCAGCAGTGTTGTGGAGCATCGATCACTATCTGCAGAAGAAGGGAACTCACGCGCTGGTGTGGAAGACCGCTGTGCGCGAGATGAATTCACCGGATCCGAGTACGGTCGTCTTCACCTTGGCGCAGCCGTGGGACGAGTTCCCGATCATGTTCACCACTGGCCCGGGCATGATCGTCGCACCCTCGTCGATGGCAACCGGCACTTTCGTCCCGGTCGGAGCAGGCCCGTTCACCGTCGAGAAGTTCGCTTCCCAGGACGAATTGGTGCTCGCTGCCCGTGCGACGTACTGGGACGGGGCGCCGTATCTCGAGAAGTTGCGCTTCCCGGCAATTGTCAACGAGAAGAGCAAACTGGAGGGCCTACACACCGACGGAATTCAGGTTGCCTATCTGAAGTCTCCCGATTTCATTCACGAGGCTTTCGAAGCCGGCGATCCGGGATTTGTGTACTCGGCCAGCATGGCCGGTGTCCTGGCGATCAATCAGCGCGACGATCGGGCGGCGAAGGACGAGCGTGTGCGAAAGGCGATCGTCGCTGCGGTGGATCCGAATACGTTCAACGAGCGGGTTCAAGGCGGCTTCGGCGAACCTGGCACAGACATGTTCGCGTCGTGGTCGCAATGGCACGGTTCGGTGGCGGGAAACGGTTTCGATCCCGAGGCTGCGAAGAAGTATCTGGCCGAGGCGAAGGCCGACGGTTACGACGGAAAACTGACCTACGTCGGAATGAACGACCCGGCGACGCAACGCAGCGCGCTGACGTTTCAGTCGCTCTTGCAGGCAGTGGGTTTCACGGTCGACATCACCTACGCAACCAGCATCAACGATCTGATCTCCATGCTGTATGCCAAGCACGACTACGACGTGTCCTACTTCGCGTTCAACGTTCTCGAAGAGTCACCGTTCGTGCGTATGTACGGCAATCTGTTCAGTGAGTCGCCGTCGAATATCCTCGGCTACAAGAACGCTCGGATGGACGAGTTGCTCGGCAAACTGCAGACGGCGTCGGGGGAGGAAGAGCGTCGAGCCGTCATCGACGACATCCAGACAGTAGTCAACGAGACGGCGCCGATGGCTGTGGTCAACTCCGGCAAGGTCTTCATTCCGTGGCGCGAGAACGTGCACGGAGTGACGCCGAGTGCGGACGGAATTCTGCTCTTCGGCAATACGTGGTTGAGCTGACCCCCGTGCGCCTTTTTGGTAGTGCCCACTACCAAAAAGGCGCACAGGGGCTTTGCCCCTAAAGCTCCGCTCGGACCAACTTCGCGGCTTCGACGAGGTTACGCAGCGACGCTTCGACCTCGACCGGGCCGCGGGTCTTCAAACCGCAGTCCGGATTGACCCACAACCGTTCGACCGGAACAGCTTTGAGTGCCTCACGCAGTGATTCGGCGATCTCGTCGACGCTCGGCACACGCGGTGAGTGGATGTCGTAGACGCCCGGGCCGACGCCGAGGTCGAACCCGACCGAACTGAGATCGTCGAGCACCTCCATGTGTGATCGCGCCGCCTCGATGGACGTGACGTCCGCGTCGAGACCGGCAATGGCACCGATCACCGCTCCGAACTCGGAGTAGCACAGGTGGGTGTGGATCGCGGTGGAATCTGCGACGCCCGAGGTGGCCAACCGGAAAGCGCCGACGGACCAGTCCAGATAGGCGGGCTGGTCCGCCGCACGCAGCGGGAGTAGTTCACGTAGTGCGGGTTCGTCGACCTGGATGATTCCGATTCCGGCGGCCTGCAGATCGACCGTCTCGTCTCGAATGGCCAGTGCGACTTGATTTGCCGAGTCGGCAAGCGGTTGGTCGTCGCGGACGAAGGACCAGGCAAGGATGGTGACGGGCCCGGTGAGCATGCCCTTGACAGGCTTGTCGGTCAGCGATTGTGCGTACGTGATCCAGTCGACGGTCATCTGCTTCGGACGCGAGACGTCGCCGTACAGAATCGGCGGACGCACGCAGCGGGTGCCGTACGACTGGACCCACCCGTTGGCGGTGGCGAAGAACCCGTCCAACTGCTCCGCGAAGTACTGGACCATGTCGTTGCGTTCCGGCTCACCGTGAACAAGGACGTCGAGATCCAGCTTTTCTTGGAGCGCAACAACTTCGGCGATCTCGGCGCGCATACGGTTGACGTACTCGGCTTCGTCGATCTCGCCCTTGCGCAGCGCCGCGCGAGCGATACGGATCTTCGACGTTTGCGGGTACGAGCCGATGGTCGTCGTGGGGAGCGGCGGAAGAGAGAGCAACTCTTCCTGGGCAGCGCGACGCTCGGCGGCGGGCGCGCGACCGGTCGCCGAGTTCAGAACGGCGTCGAGACGGCCTCGAACACTCGCGTCGTTGAGTCTGCGATCGTCCTTGCGGGTCGAGGCGGCCGCTCGCGCCAGAGCGAACTCGTCCTCCACCGATTCCCGACCCTGTGTGAGAGCGGTTGCGAGAGTGACTACTTCCTTGACCTTCTCGGTGCCGAACGCGAGCCACGAGCGCAGTGCCTTGTCGACCCCGGCTTCCGCGTCGAGCGTGTACGGAACGTGCAGCAGAGAGCACGACGTGGAGACGGCAAGCGTATCGACGCTCCCCAGCAGAGCGCCCAATGTGCTCAGTGCCGAGTCCAGATCCGATCGCCAGATGTTTCGTCCGTCGACCACTCCGGCGACGATTAGTTTGCGGGCGAGTTCAGGTACGGAGCCGATCGAATCCTGACCGGCCACCAGATCGACGGCAAATCCTTCGACGCCGGTCGAAGCAAGTGCAGGCAACGCGTCACGCAGCGAACCGAAGTACGACGCCAACAGAATCGACGGTCGCTCCGAAAGTGCCGAAAGCTGTTCGTACGCAGCGCGTGCCGCTTCGATCTCCTCGTCGGTGCGATCGCCCACGAGCGCCGGTTCGTCGAGCTGGACCCACCCTGCACCGGCCTTCACGAGCCGGCCGAGTAGGTCCGCATAGAGGGGGAGTAGCTCGTCGAGCCGCGAGAGCAGCGGCTCGTCTGTGCCGACAGCCTTCGAGAGCAGCAGGAAGGTAACCGGTCCGATGACGACCGGGCGGGCCGCAATGCCGTCGGAAAGCGCTTCTGCCAGTTCGGACAAGACCTTGGACGGGTCGAGTTCGAAAGTGGTGGACGGTGAGATCTCCGGCACCAGGTAGTGGTAGTTGGTGTCGAACCACTTCGTCATTTCCAGCGGCGCAATGGTGTCCGTCCCACGGGCAGCTGCAAAGTAGCGGTCCAACGGATCGGTGACGGGCGCGACGCGATCGGGTAGTGCGCCGAGAAGAACTGCGGTGTCGAGCATCTGGTCGTAGAAGGAGAAGGTGTTGACCGGGATTGAGTCGAGGCCCAGGTCACGGAGGTCGGCCAAGCCCTGCCGACGGAGGTCACGGGCCACGCTCTGCAAGGCGTCGGCGTCGATGCGCCCCGCCCAGTAGCTTTCGGTTGCCCGCTTGAGTTCTCGATGAGGACCGATGCGCGGTGAGCCCAGCACGGTCGAAGTGAATGTCGTTGTCACGGAGTTTCTCCAGATTGCCAATGCATTGATGGCCACTGCCGGCAGACGGGTACACCTCACGAGACCTCGAGTTTCGGCGGGCAGCACTGCCCGCACCGCACACGAGGTCCGATGGAGATCTACACGCCCATTCCACGAGGCGGTGGACCGTCGGGCACGGCGTGCCCGACACAGTCGGCAGGTCTTCGGACTCGCGGGCACTCGATCGAGTTGGATCGAACCTACTGGCCGTCGCTTCCCAGGCGGATGCCCAGTGCACATAAACGGCGGTCGTTCCTGCTTACCGCTGCGGGACAGTCCCGGATTTTCACCGGGTTCCCTCTCACTCCGACAGCTTGCGCTGACGGGGCTTCGACGCCGGGAACGGTCTTCGGGGCTCCTCATGACCGTGCCGGGCGAACCAGCTGCATCGACCAGCATAAGGCCAACCCTCCCTGAGCAGTCAAGGAGAGTCGACGAAGCACTAGGCGCGAGACATGTAGGAATTCGAGTCCGGTGGTACGCGCGGAAGATTCTCCGAGGAGCGCAGATTTTCCGCCATTTCCACGAGCAGATCCTGCGACGACGGTGAGAGGTCGACGACTCGCGAGGTGAGGTTTCGCAGGCGCACGTTGTGCAACTGTTCGAGCAGAGAAAGGTCAGCTTCGCCACCGGAGATGGCGGGCGGAGTGTGGTCGGACGGGGCGTAGAAGTAGTCCGGATGGACGTTGAAGAAGTGCGCGAGGGCGGCGACCACTTCCGGTGACGGATTGGTTCGGACGCCGGTGCGCAGTTGTGACAGATACGGAGTCGAAATGCGGCAACCGAACTCGGTCATGCCGCGAACGACCATCGCATTGGTGACGTGAAAGTCGGCAGTCTCGAACAGCGAGTTCAATCGATCGTTGAACTGGTTCGACATGAGACGCCCCTTCCCCGTTACACAGGCTCCGTCAATTCAATTAACTGCATCATAGCCAGTTATCGAACGATTAGCTGTTTCGGACTTGCGTGACCGGGTAGTTTTCTGGGCAAATCCCTAGGGTATAAGGTCCCTACTTTGAGTGATCTGGACAAATTGCCATCGATGAACGAGCGGCGAACTATTTGCCGGGAAGCGGGTTCTCTCCCGTTCTGATCAGAGCCAGCCGTTCGCCTCGGCGATTCTGACGGCTTCGGCACGGGTCGTGGCACCGGTTTTACCCATCGCGGCCGACAGATGATTTCGAACCGTTCCCGGGGAGAGGAAGAGTTCCGAAGCGATGGCTGCCACGGGTGCGCCGTCGTGTGCGGCCCGAAGGACTTGGGTCTCACGTTCTGTCAGGGGCGACTCGCCGCTGACGAGGCTGTCGGCCGCAAGGGTGGGATCGACGACGCGCAATCCGGCATGGACACGTCTGACGGCGTCGGCAAGCTGCCTGGCGGGCGTGTCCTTGACGACGAACCCGCCGGCCCCGGCGTGCAGGGCTTTGCGAAGAAATCCGGGACGTCCGAACGTGGTGACGATCAGGACTCGGGTGTCGGGTGCTGCCTCGCGAAGGGCTGCCGTCGCGGCGATCCCGTCCATGCCAGGCATCTCGACATCGAGAAGCGCAACATCCGGGCGGTGCTCGAGAACGGCGGCCACTACCTCGTCACCGCGGCCGACCTCGGCCACTACGGACAGGTCGGATTCCAGATCGAGCAGCGCGGCCAGCGCTCCTCGCACGAGTGCCTGGTCGTCCGCCAAGAGCAGCCGTATGGATGCCCGCTCGCCCTGGTTGCTCACACTTTCTCCTGTTCGACTACCTGAAGTGCAAACCCCTGCGGCTGGGGATGAGTGATGACCACTCGTGCGCCCGACGCACCGGCTCGCTCTCGCAATCCGATCAGTCCGTTGCCGGAAGACACCGACCCGGCCCCGTGTCCGTCGTCGACGACAGTCGCGCTTTTCTCGTCGACCGTGATCCGGCAGTGTGTTGCCCCGCTGTGTCGAACCACGTTGGTCACGCCCTCACGGATCGTCCATGCGAAGAGTTCACGAAGGCGCGTAGGAACCATGTCGGTACTGCTCGGCACCTCGTCGTCGATCCCTGCCGCACGCAATGCCTCTCGCGCACGTGCTATCTCGACGGGTAGCGAAATCCCACGAAATCCTTCGACTGCCGAGCGGACGTCTGCCAACGCGTCGCGAGAGAGTCTTTCGAGGTCGTCGAGTTCGCTGCGCGCGCGTTCGATGTCCACGTCCAGTAAGCGGTTGGCCAATTCGGCTTTGATCGTGATGACGGTCAGTGAGTGCCCGAGTATGTCGTGCAGATCGCGCGCCATCCTCGTTCGCTCCTCCATGATCGCTCGCTGCTCCTGCTCTTCGCGCTCATGGAGCATGGCGAAGTTACGGCTGATCAGCGACATGATGCCCCATGTCGCAAATGCGGCCGCGCAGACACCGAGTGAGAGGCCGGAGTAATTTCCCCACCCTGACGAGAGGCTCACTATCTCCACGGAGGCCGCGAACACCAAGGCGAGAATGCCGCCCGCGACGGTCGGGAGCAGCGTCACCGCTGTCACCGCGAGATAAGGGGCCGCTGCCAATCCCGTCGGCCCGACGCTGACGATCATCACAGCGGCCAATGCGGTCAAGGCGGTCAGAGCCAGTGCAGCTTCGCGAATCGTCGGCCGAGTCATCGTCATTCGTCGCCGCTGCTGCGTTGTGGCGAAGGTGTAGAGGTAGAGCGCACCGAAGGCGATCGTCGCGAGAATCCCTGTCCAGCCGCGCAGTTCGTCGCGCAGATTCCATCCCTCGATCAGCGGTCCGCCGAGAAACACCATCCAGACCGCCGCGAAGAGAACGCCGAAACGATTCCGTCGCGGCAATGCGACGGAATCGTTTCGGTCAGTCGTTTCCGACAACTACACACGCTCCGTATCTCGTTGGAATCGCCAGATCGCTCCGCCGGCGAAGATGGCGAACCACACCAGGATATTGACGATCCAGGTCCAGTGAATGTTATTGCCCGTCAGCGGTGCGTGGGCGAGGGCGTTGATGCCGAACATCGGTGTGAACTGCGCGATGCTCGCCCATACCGAACCGTCTTCGAGCGGCACGAAGAGTCCGCCGCCGAAGGCGAGCAGGGCCAGTCCTGGCCCGAGCAACTGCATGACGTTCTCGCTGGGCAGCAGATATCCCATGAACAGGCCGAACGCCGCGAAGATCGACGATCCCAGCCACGCGATCAATGCTGTTGTGAACCACAGTGATCCGTCCATCTGAGCGGAGGTGAACGAGCCGACGGCGTAGACCACGAGAATCGAGACGAGCCCGAGCAGCATTGCCATGATCAGTTTGACGGCGATGTAGGCGACTGGCGTCAGGGGAGTCAGCCGAAGTTGCCGGCTCCATCCCGACGCCCGTTCGATCGAGACCATCGCTCCGCCGCTGGTCGTGGCCAGCATCGCGCCGTACAGCGCCATGCTGATCATGATGTACGCGGCGACATTGCCATGCCCGATCCCGTGATCGTCGTCGCCTTGACCGAGCCCGAAGACGAGGAAGAAGACAACCGGCATGACGAGCGTGAAGATCATCGTGCGCCGATTGCGGGTCAGACGACGGAATTCCAGTCGCAGAAGCGTCGTGTTGAATCCGCCGAGAGGTACGACGGTTCGCTCGGCCCCGTAGGTGTTCGGTTCGGTTGCAGTGGTCATCACTTCTGTCCTTCGGAGTTGTTCGACGTGAGCGCGATGAAGGCGTCTTCGAGACCGCGGGAGACGATTTCGAGATCGCGAGCCTGCGTGTTGGTCAACAGGAACCGTGCAACGGCGTCGGTGTCACCCGAGTGCACGAGCAGTGACTCGCCACGCACCTCGACGGCGTCCGAGTTCGGAATCGCGCGCAGGAGTTCGTCGGTGATGCCGGGGACTGTCGCGCGCAGGGTCCGTCCGGACGCCATGGACTTGACCTCGGCTGTGGTCCCGTCTGCGACCACGGTGCCTTGCCGGACCAGGATGATGCGGTCGGCGTAGACATCGGCTTCTTCGAGGTAGTGCGTCGCAAAGAGCACAGTGCGACCGTGATCGGCGTCGGCGCGGATGGCGGACCAAAAGTCCCGTCGCCCTTCGACGTCCATGCCGGTGGTCGGCTCGTCCAGAATGAGCAATTGCGGGTCCGACAGCAACGCCATCGCAAATCGTAGGCGTTGTTGTTGTCCGCCCGAGCATTTGCTGACGAGGCGATCGGAGATGTCGAGGATTCCGGCTCTCCCCAGCACCTCGTCGACCGGACGGGAATGGGCGTACAGACTGGCGGTCAGCTGTACGGTCTCGGCCACTGTCAGTTCTTTGAGCAGCCCGCCGGTCTGCATGACTGCGGACACGAGTCCGCGCGCTATCGCTGATCGAGGTGACATTCCGAAGACGCTCACCTCGCCCGACGTCGGCCGAGACAGGCCGAGAATCATGTCGATGGTCGTGGTCTTGCCTGCGCCGTTCGGGCCGAGGAACGCGACGATCTCGCCGGGGCGGATGCTCAGGTCGATTCCCTTGACTGCGTCGACGGTGCCGAAACTCTTGCGAAGTCCGGTCAACCGGACGGCGTCGTGTGTCGATCCTTCACTGAGTGGATGCAGTGCCTGTGCTGAGGTCATACATAGAATCTGCTCGCTTCGAGGACGTGAACCCTCGTCCGTCCGTCATTCTTCTGCCATGACATTTGTCATCGGGTCGGCCGGTATCTGTTTCGGTGCAACCTGGCCGAGTCGGGCGAGGACCAAACCGGCGATGATGGCTGCACCGCCCGCAGCTTGTAGTGCGGTGACGGACTCCCCGACCAGGATCCAGGCGGCGACAACCGCACACAGCACTTCGGTCAGCGCTACCAGGGATCCGATGGTTGGTCCCAGGAGCGTGATCGCGGCGATGCCGGTGAGATAGGCGATGACGGTGCTGACCAGGACGAGAACCGTTACCGGCAGCCACACGCCCACCGAGTGTTCTGCCACGACGGTGTTCGAGGCCGAGAACTGGAAGGGGAGGATGCCGACGAGTCCGAGGGTGCCGATGACCAGTGCGCTGACGGTGAGCCCGGACGCCGCGAGTACAACGGGATGGAGGTCGCCGTCCGCGCGCTCGGAAATGACGAAATAGACTGCAAGACAGGCAGCTGCCGCCAATCCCCAGGCGACGCCGACGGCACTGATCTCCGCCGATCCGAAGACGTCGATCACCACGGCGGCACCGATCAGGGCAACCGCTGCACCGAGAAGTGTCTGCACACTCGGGCGCGCGCCTTTGGTGATCCACACCCACCCGATGACGATGATCGGTGCAAGGTATTCGAGCAGCAGGGCGACTCCGACCGAAAGATGTTGCACGGCATTGAAGAAGCACAGTTGAACGCCCGAGATCGCGAACACCCCGTACAGCAGTACCGTTCGCGTGTGGGCGCTCACCTGGCGTAGGCGATTCCACTGGGTGGCTACTGCGATCACCATCATCACCAGTGCGCCGCCGGCAACGCGCGCGAATACTGCGCCGCCGGGGGACCACCCTGATTCGATGAGAGATTTCGCGAACGGGCCCGATACGCCGAACGTTGCCGCGGACAGCAGAGCGAAGATCAAGCCGTTGCGAGAGTTCACGTCGTCACCCGTCAGGAGTAAAAGCGATTACGATGCTGACATTAGGTTGATACAGCTCAGGAGTCAAAGTGCATTTTGCTGGTGACACGGAATCGGCGCTCGTCTTCGCTGCCTCGTTGGTCAACACGGACCGCGGCGGGGCCGAACTGCTTCCGGATCAAGAGGAACTGACACGGTTTCTCGACGCGGATCACTGGACCGGCAGGCGGGACGGCACGCTGGAGGAATTGACGGCGGTTCGTGCACTGCGTCCCAGGCTGCGACAGTTCTGGGAAGTTGCGGGAGTGGACAACGCCGTCGAGGTGGTGAACACTCTGTTGCTCGAATCGGGTGCGCGGCCGCGGCTCACCAGGCACGACGACCTCGGTTGGCATCTGCACGTCACCGCCGACGATTCGCCGCTGGTGGACCGGATGGCCGCAGAAGCGGCGATGGGTGTGCTCGATCTGATCCGAACCGACGAATTCTCGAGACTGCGATGGTGTGAGGCCCGGGACTGCGGCGCGGTCTTCGTGGATCTGTCGCGCAATCGTTCGAAGCGATACTGCGACACCGGAAACTGTGGGAACAGGGCACACGTCGCCGCCTATCGTGCCCGTAGATCCAGGGCGTAACCGAGTGGTGTTCGGAGGGTTAGGACCAGGCTGAGTGAATACCTTGTCGGGAGCCAGGATCGGTCTAGCGTTGTGAAGTCGGAACAGATTTCGCGAAGCCAGGAGGATATTCGGTGGCCGATCGTAGGCGTCCGCTCAAAACGGTGACCGGTGTCAGCGGGGCGGCGAGTATCTACGACGCCGCGATCGATCCGACGACTTCGACGCTCGCGTCCGCGATCGAAATCGCGAAGACGGCCGAGGCGAACAAGATCGACGGACTGTTTGCCGCCGACCTGTTGAGCTTCGGTGCGCAGGGCGCGATCGGCGCGCAGGAACCGCTGATCTTTCTTGCCGCGCTGAGTGCGGTAACCACCCACGTGGGCCTCATCGCGACCGTCACGACCACGTTTCATCACCCTTTCAACCTGGCGCGGTTGTTCGGCACCCTCGACCATGTCAGCAACGGCAGAGCTGCGTGGAATGCGGTCACTTCCTCACTCGGAGAAGAGAACTACAGTGACCTGACGCTGCCGAGTCCGGAAGAGCGGTACGCCCGAGCGGCAGAGTCGCTCGAGGTCGTCAACGCACTGTTCGACAGCTGGAAGCCCGGTGCCCTGGTCCAGGGCAAAGGGTCCGCAGTGCTGGATCCGTCGCGGGTGGTCCCCATCGAGCACCGAGGCAAGTATTTCACCGTGCAGGGGCCGTTGAACATTCCCTCACTGCCGCAGCGTCGTCCGGTTCAATTCCAGGCGGGCCAGTCTGCCGGGGGTATCGAACTTGGTGCTTGCTTCGCAGAGGTCGTATTCACCTCTCTCCCAACCTTCGAGGACGCGGTCACCTACACGAAGACCATTCGCGCAAGGGCGGCAGAGTTGGGGCGTGGGGACGAACTGCCACTGATTTTCAGCTCGTTCCACGCAACGTACGGCGCCACCGAAGCCGAAGTCGACCGATTGGTCCGAGAGGCCGAGGAATCGACGGACTTCGACGCCGGACGCACGCGGCTTGCCGACATGTTCGGCGGCGACGTGGATTTCTCGGAATTGCCGCTGGACCGGCCGATCCCGGAGTCGTTGATCCCGGACCCGTCGTCGGTGAATCGACGACGGGGTCGGGTCGAGATCTTCGGCAAGCTCGCCGCGCAAGGAAAGACGCTGCGTGAGTTGATCATCGCTTCCAGGGATACCGGCCACTGGGCAGCGGCGGGCACCCCGGAACATCTCGCGGATGCGATCGCGGAGCGTTACGACGCGGGTGTCCTCGACGTCATCACCCTCGGTGACCTTGCCGATCCGCGCACGCGCGATTTCGTCACGAACGGTCTGCTGCCGGAACTACGCAAGCGCGGAATCGTGGGAACGGACTACGTCGGCGGTACGTTCCGCGAGAATCTCGAGTTGCCGCCGCTGCCAACAGTTTCCGGCGCCTTAGTTGTTGGAGGCGAGTGAGCGCATGAAGAACATGAGGTTGGCCGGTCGTTCCGCGAGGCGACGCATGAAGTAGCCGTACCACTGGCTGCCGTAGGGAACGTAGACCCGCAGGTGATTGCCTTCGGCGACCAATCTGCGTTGTTCGCCGTCGCGGATGCCGTAGAGCATCTGGAACTCGAAATCCTCGGGTGTCCGCTCGGTGAGTGTGGCGAGTTCGAGTGCGGCGTTGATCATCGCGGGGTCATGGGAGGCGACCATCGGGTATCCGTCACCCTCCATCAAGACCTTCAGGCAACGCAGGTACGACGCGTCGACTTCGGCGGGCTTTTGAAATGCGACCCCTGCCGGCTCTTTGTATGCGCCCTTGCACAGGCGAATTCGCGAGTCCGGTCCGGAGAACTCGCGACAATCGGCTTCCGTGCGGTGCAGATAGGCCTGCAGAACGGTACCGAGCGTCGGGAAGTCGCGGCGCAATTCTTTCACGATGGACAGCGTCGAGTCGGTGGTGGTGTGATCCTCTGCGTCGACGGTGACCCACGCTCCCACTTCGTCCGCTGCTGTGAGAATTCGGTGTGCATTCGCCAGCGCAATCTTCTCACCGTCGCCGGGGAGCGACTGCCCCAGTGCGGAGAGTTTGAGTGAGACCTCGAAGGGGTGTTGCGTCCCGGCGGTGTCGGAAAGCGTTGCATAGGTGCGGAGAAGAGAGAGATAGGCGTCGACGGTCGCCGTTGCCTGAGCTGGATCAGTGGTGTCCTCGCCGAGGTAGTCGACCGTCGCGAACCGGCCACCGGTGAGGATGTCGCGTACGGCGGAGACCGCTGCGGGTTCCGCGTCGCCGGCGACAAATCTGTCTACCAGCTTGCGGGTCAAGGCCATTCCGGAGACTGTCTTCTCCAGTCGCGGCGAGCGCGCTGCCGCCAGAAGTACAGGGCGCAGCGGGTTGCTCAGGGACACGGCACTCATCAACGGTTCTCGCTTTCGGCTGAATCGACGTCCTGGTGGGGGTAACGATGATCGGTGGGAGGAACGAAGGTTTCCTTCACGGTTCGCGTCGAAGCCCAACGGAGTAGATTCTGTGGCGAACCGGCCTTGTCGTTGGTGCCCGAGGCCCGTGCACCTCCGAAGGGTTGTTGTCCGACAACCGCTCCCGTGGGCTTGTCGTTGACGTAGAAGTTTCCGGCGGCGAACCGCAGACCCTGGTGGGCCTGATCGACGGCGGCACGGTCGGTGGCGATCACGGCGCCGGTCAGGGCGTAGGCGGATCCGCTGTCGATACGAGCGAGGGTGTCGGCGTAGGCATTCGGTGCGGAGTCGTCGTAGACGTGCAACGAGAGTATGGGACCGAAGTATTCGGTGCTGAATGCCTCGTCACTGGGGTCGTCGCCGAGCAGGACGGTCGGCGAGATGAAGAACCCTTCGCGGTCGTCGTAGTCGCCGCCCGCTGCGATGGTGAGGCTGCTGGTCGACTTGGCGCGGACGATCGCGGCGGCGTTGCGGTCGAAGGACCGTTGGTCGATGACGGCGCCGCCGAAGTTCGTCAGGTCGGTGACGTCGCCGTATTTCAGTGACGACACCGTGTCGATGAACGTGTCGCCCATCTTGGCCCACACCGACTTCGGGACGAATGCGCGTGACGCGGCCGAGCATTTCTGTCCCTGGTAGTCGAAGGCCCCGCGGATCAACGCCGTCGTGAGTACGTCCGGGTCAGCGGAACTGTGTGCGAGTACAAAATCTTTGCCGCCGGTTTCGCCGACGAGACGCGGATACGTCCGGTAGTTCGAGATGTTGGCTCCGACCTCACGCCACAATCGCTGGAACGTTGCGGTGGATCCGGTGAAGTGGATGCCCGCCAGGCGGGGGTCGGCAAGCGCGACCTCGGACACCATGGGGCCGTCGCCGAGAACGAGATTGATCACCCCGGGCGGGAGGCCGGCGGCTTCGAGTAGTTGCATCGTCAGGTACGCCGCGACGGCTTGCGTCGGTGACGGCTTCCAGATCACGGTGTTGCCCATCAGTGCCGGTGCGGTGGGTAGATTTCCGGCGATGGCGGTGAAATTGAAGGGCGTGATCGCGTAGACAAAGCCTTCGAGCGGCCGATATTCGACGCGATTCCATACTCCCGGAGCGGAAACGGGCTGGTCGGCGAGTATCTGACGAGCGAATGCGACGTTGAATCGCCAGAAGTCGATCAGTTCGCACGGTGCGTCGATCTCGGCCTGATATGCGGTCTTGGACTGCCCGAGCATTGTTGCGGCGGCGATGGTTTCACGCCACGGTCCGGAGAGCAGGTCGGCAGCTCTCAGGAAGACTGCAGCCCGGTCGTCGAACGAGAGGTCGCGCCAGGCGGGGGCGGCGAGGGTGGCGGCGTCGATTGCGTCTCGAACGTCCGAGTGCGTTGCGCCCGCAAATGATCCGATCACGGAACTGTGACGGTGTGGTTGAACGACTTTCTCCCGCTTACCTTCCGCGGTGCGGTGGACGCCACCGATGACCTGTCTGATGTCGGTCGGTGTTTCGGCCAGTTCGGTCAGCTTGGTGCGTAGGCGAGATCGTTCCGGGCTTCCCGGCGCGTAATTGTTGACCGGTTCGTTGGAGGGGTGGGGGACATTGGTGACGGCGTCCATGACGATCCTTCGGCAGACTCAGGAGTGGGCAGTTGTCGTGTTGTTCACCAGTCAAGTCGAAAGATCTCGGTGAGTAATCCGCTGAGCGGCCAAATATCGGCGGCCGTGTTTGTCCGATCGGCTGAACTGTTTTCGCAGGAAAATGCACTATTCTCGAAATCAAGGCGTAGGAACGGTCCGGAAAGTTGGTGGTACGTGTCTATCCGTGGGGTCAGGCTCGACGCGGTCCTTGGAGCACTGGGTGGAGCCTTTGTCGAGCTCGTCCTCGCGCCGCCAGGCGACGACTTCTTCGTCGATTCCGTGGTGTTCGCGGAGGTCGGGGACCTCGTGCGCCCCAGAACTGCAGACGTCGAATCCTCTGAGCTCTGGCTCACTGTCGGTGTCAGTGCAGCCGAACTGGCGGTCTGGTTGAACCGCCTCGATCAGAGTGGCTCAGCGCCTCGGGCCGTCATGTCGAAGGAGGCCTCGGACACGTCGGTGCAGGAAGCGGCAAACCGCGCCGGGATCGCGTTGATAGCGGTCCATGCGGACGCTCGTTGGGATCGATTGTTCACCACGGTCCGCGGCGTGCTCGATCATTCGGTATCCCGACAGGATTCGGACGACGTCGTATTCGGCAGTGACACAGACTTGTTCGAGTTGGCGCAGAACGTCGCAGCACTCACGCGGGGAATGGTCAGTATCGAGGACGAGCGTTCTCATGTCTTGGCTTACTCGGCATCGGGGGATGCTGCGGACGAGCTACGCAAACGATCCATTCTCGGACGCGAAGGTCCTCACGAATACCTCCGAAAGCTGCAAGAGTGGGGTGTCTTCGAGAGCCTGCGCCGCAGCGACGACGTGGTCGAGGTGCCTGCCCACGAAGACCTCGCAATCAGGCGACGGTTGGTGGTTCCGATACGCAGGATCTCCGAGAACATCAAGGGGGAGAGTGGTTTCAATTCTGGCCTGCTCGGCACTATCTGGGTTCAGGAAGGCCCGCTTCCCATTGCCGGCGACGCCGACAGCGTCCTCCGAGGCGCCGCTGCCGTTGCTGCTCGGCTGATTTCGCGTATTCGGGACGCACCGAACAACGAGGCGATACAGATTCAGCGGTTGCTCGGGGTTCGAGGCGGGGGCGTCGACGTTCCTTCCCTGGCGGCCTCGTTGTCCATTCCCATGTCCGGACCGGCGATGGTGATCGGGGTGGCGGGCGTCGGTGGCGGTGGGCTGCCGTCTTCGGGTGAACTCGTGTCGTCTTTGCGCCTGCACGCCAGCGCCTTTCAGCGTGAATCGCTGGTGAGTGCCGTCGGCACCCGGCTCTATGTGCTGTTTCCCCGAACCCAATCCGTGAAATCCACAGTCTCGTGGACCCGCGAAGTTATCGCGCGTTTGGACAAGGTGTCGCCCTCGGGTTTACGGGCCGCCGTGTCGTCTCCGGTCTCGACGCTTGCCGAGGTGGCTCAGGCTCGGGCCGAAGTGGATCGGGTACTCGACGGCACGTCGGGGGATGCTCGTGTGACCACTCTCGCGGACTCGCGTACCCCGGTGCTGCTGCGCGAAATCATGAACACGATCGCGGCCGACGAGCAACTGCATGATCCGAGAATCGACGCGCTCGACGTCTACGACGGGCGCAACGGGTCGAACATGCGTGAAAGCGTCTCCGTTTACCTCGCACATTCGGGCGATGTCCGGCGTGCATCCGAGCAGCTTCGCATTCACCCGAACACACTCCGGTATCGGATCAAGAGGGTCGAGGAGATCACAGATACCGACCTGTCCGAGCCGTCGGCGAGGCTGTTGATGGAGATTCAGCTGGCGGCCTCCGCTCGCGCAGTGAGGTCGCCGAACCTGTCGGACCCCAGCAGTACGCTTCGCGAATGATCGACTCAGCGAAGGTGCCAGGCGCAGCGCGCGCGTACTTCGACGGCGGCGATGTCCGCGACGTGTTCACCGAAGACGCGGTAGTGCGTGACGATGGCCGGACGTATTTCGGCATCGACGAAATCGTGGCGTGGAAGTCCGCCGTGTCGACTGCGTTCACCTTCACCCAGAAGATCGAGTCGGTGCACACGCCTGGCTCGGCCGTTGTCGTGTCTGTGAAGGTCGAGGGTGATTTTCCGGGAAGCCCGGTCCAGTTACATCACCATTTCACTTTCGACGGTGATCGGGTTTCCGCTCTCACGGTGTGCCCCTGATGCCCACAGCTGACGAACTTCTCGGGGTATCCGTCGTGGCCGATCTGGCAGGCTGCCTCGAGCGTGCGACTGGTGATACGCGCCTTTCCCTCGTTCGAGGTAGTTCATCCGAATTCGACGGAATGAGTCTCGGTGAGCGCACACGCGTCGTACGGGACGCGATGATTGCCGAACTGCCCGAGGACTTTCCGGTTTTCGCGGAGATCATCCGTCGTGGGCTCGAAGAGGAGACCTTCACGGGGTGGATGATCTGGCCGGTCACCGAAGCAGTTGCCGTCACGGCGACACGGAGCGGCTCCGAGTCGGATTTCGACGGTGGAATGGCACTCCTCGCTGAGCTGACTTCGCGTCTGACTGGTGAATTCGCGATTCGAACCTTCCTTGAAACGGACCTTCACCGTTCTCTGGCGATTGCACTCGCCTGGACCGGGCACGAAGACGAACACGTCCGGCGTTTGGCGACCGAAGGCACTCGTACACGTTTGCCTTGGGGAAGGCGAGTGAAAGAGTTGACGGCGCGTCCCGAGTCGACAATCTCCATTCTCGACGAGCTGTACCGGGATGATTCCGAATATGTACGCCGTTCGGTCGCAAACCATCTCAACGATCTCAGTCGTGCCGATGCAGCGCTCGCAGTATCGACCGCGAAGCGCTGGTTACAGACACCGGATTCCAACACACTGAAAATCGTCAAACATGCATTGCGGACGTTGATCAAGGCCGGCGACCCAGATGCTCTGTCGCTTTTGGGGTTCTCGCCGCCCACCGACGTCGTGGTCGAGGGCTTCGTCATCGACCGCGAAACAGTCGATGCGGGTGGAGAACTCACCTTCGACTTCGCCGTCACGAACAACGGCAGCGAGTCCGTCACCGTCGTGATCGATTACATCGTCCACCACGTGAAGGCCAACGGGCAGACGACGCCCAAGGTCTTCAAACTGACGACACGAACGCTGGAGCCCGGGGTTCCGGCCCGCATCGCGAAGAAGCATTCCTTCAAACCGATCAGTACCCGGAAGTACTACGCAGGCGACCATGCCGTCGAGGTACAGATCAACGGCGTACGCCAGGTGCGAGGTGTATTCCGTTTGGATGCGTGAATGACCCCACCCGGTGAGACGGGGTCACTCGAGTCCTGAACGAATGCCGCACAGATGTCAGCGCATGACTTGTACTTGTTCGGCGATATCAGCGGCCAGGGCCATGGCAGTCAGAGCGAGGCCGTTGTTGAGGTCGTAGCGCAACTGCCCGACATTGTCGTTTTGGACAGCCCGTACTCGTTTCCACGTGGGCGATTCGGCTTCGACAGCGTCTGGGTTCTGTAGCAACACGAAGTCGGCCTGGTCGAAGATGGCGAACTCCTCGAGGCTGTAGAAGGTCGAATCCTTCCGATCGGGTGCGGCATGGGCAGCGTCGGTCAAGACGTTCAAGCCGAGGTCCTGCGCAACCGACACCGCGAACGTGTTGTTTTGCAGCCAGATCTGACCGCTGTCTGCGCCGGCGATCGCGATCGTTTTTCCTTCGAGGAGACCACCGATCTTGGCCCGCGCTTGTGCAAGTTCAGCGTTGTATCGGGCGATGACGCGCTCAGCGACCTCGCGGCGATCGAGAGCCGTGAGTTGCGCGGTCATGGCGTGCTTCCAGGACGAGCCCGTCTTGCCTTCGTCGACGACGAGCACCGGTGCGATGTCAGTGCCGAGCAGGCCCTTGTCCTGGTAGTAATCCCACCAGCCTTTCCCGACGACCAACAGATCGGGGTCGTGGCTCAGTATCGATTCGGCATTCGGTTCGTTGTTCGTCCCACCGAGGCGAGCTGCGCCGGCGGGTACCTGCTGCATGAGTTGAGACTTCGGATCCCAATTGGTCGCGACGATCGGGTACTCGGCCAGTAGTGCGAAATCGAGGGCTCCTCGGGCTTCGAGCACCACGACACGCTTGGGGATCCGCGGGAGGCGGTAGGCCTGGTCCGCGACGACGATGTCGACCCACTCGTCCGAAGCTTCGGTGCCGTTGGATTCGCTCGAACACGCAGACAGTGCGCCCAGTGCACCGAGCGCCGTCGCACCGGTCAGGAAGCCACGTCGTGTCAAGGAATCGATCAGACGGGTGAATTCGCGGTCCACATCTTTCGTCGACTGCCAGGCGGTTTCGGGCGCGGAAGGGGAAACCCTCGGGTGGACGGTTTCGGTCGATTCGATCACAGGCATGAGAAGGCGCAGCTCCATCTGATGTTCCGGGCATTGGCAGGGTGCCCACTCAACGTATTCGAACTTCGATGTCGGAGCCTTGCTCGAAAGCGCCAACCGCTCAGCGGATTTGGCCATTCTTCAACGGACTCGTGCTGGGGGACGCTCTCCTCGGACTCGGCTCGGAGTGGAGGGGCACGCCCATCTGATCCGAACTCGAGGTATCGTGGCCGACATGCAGCGCGTTTATTTCTGGTTTAGCAGGCCGGCCCCGGGTGGGCCTGCCGGCGTAACCACGCGCTGACAACCTCCACCCAAGAGCCGGACTACAGACCGGCTCGCTGGAGTTTCTCTTCATCTCTGGGGTCGGCCTGAGAACAGGAAACCGAAAACCCCATGACTGTCACCATCGACACCACCGCATCTTCGGACAGCCTCGACGATCAGCGCACTGTGAGTATCAGTCCGCTCGTGTCACCGGCGACTGTTCGTGCTCAGCACGCTCCGGACGAGGTCGCGGCCGCAACCGTGCGCACCGGTCGTGCAGACACCATCAACATCCTCAACGGTGACGACGATCGTTTGATCGTCGTTGTAGGTCCGTGCTCTGTGCACGATCCGGAAGCCGCGATGGACTACGCCCGCCGGTTGGCCGCCAAGGCCGAGGAGTTGCGGGACGATCTGCACATCGTCATGCGCGTTTACTTCGAGAAGCCGCGCACCACGCTCGGGTGGAAGGGACTGCTCAACGATCCGCACCTCGATGGAACTTTCGACATCAACACCGGGCTCGGTATCGGTCGCAAACTGCTTCTCGACGTGTCGAGTCTGGGTCTGCCTGTCGGTTGTGAATTCCTCGACCCGATCATGCCTCAGTACATTGCGGACCTGGTCAGCTACGGTGCGATCGGTGCCCGGACCGCTGCGAGCCAGGTGCATCGCCAGCTGTGCAGCGCACTGTCCATGCCCGTCGGTATCAAGAACTCCACCGAAGGTGACGTGCAGGTAGCCGTCGACGGTACCCGCGCTGCCGCCGCGAGCCATGTGTTCCCCGGAACCGACCTCGACGGTCAGGCAGCCTTGATTCGCACCGCCGGCAACCCCGACTGCCACGTCATTCTTCGCGGCGGCAGCGACGGACCGAACTACGATGCCGAGACAGTCGCAGACACCCTTGCCCGCCTGCGCAAGTCGAACTTGCCCGAGCGCGTGGTCATCGACGCGAGCCACGGCAACAGCAGCAAGGACCACGAGCGTCAGGTCATCGTCCTGGACGACATTGCCCGTCGTCTGACCGAGGGTGAGCGGGGAATCGCCGGCGTCATGTTGGAGAGCTTCATCGAGGCCGGACGTCAGGACCTGACCTTGGGCAAGGCGGACGAGCTCACCTACGGTCAGTCGATCACCGACGCGTGCATCGACTGGTCCACCACGGCAGCGCAGTTGGATCGTTTGGCGCGGGCTGTTGCGGCTCGGAGGGGCTGACGCCCCCGTGCGCGTTTAGGGAGTGCCTGGACTCGCTAAACGCGCACAGGGCCGCTAAGCCAACACTTCTCGCGTGGCCGTGACCAGGCGTTCCAGCCAAGCGTCCGTGCCGACGGCGCGGCGCAGTGGCTCGTTGGGCAATTCGACGCTGACCGGCAGCCCGGCGGGCAACGTCGACCAGATGTCGGCCAGGGCGATGCCGCCGGTGCCGGGCACCAGACGCTCCTCGCGGGCCTGACGGATCAGCTCTGCGTCCCCAGTGGGAGCGGGGGTCGAACCGTCGCACATCTGGGCGTAGTGCAGCCACTCGCGAGGGATGGACGCAAGATCCTCGAGCGTTGTCGCCGAGCGGTCGGTGTGCAATGCGTCAACCAGGACACTACGAGCCGGACCGTCTGCCGCCGAGACGATCTCGATGGCCGCCCGCGCATCGGGCACAGCGGTCCACGGCATGAACTCGAGTGAGGCGACGATGCCGTAGTTCGCGCACAGTTCCGCGAGGCGGGCGTAGGAGTCCGTGAGACGAGCACGGTCACGGTCGTCGCCACCGACCAGAACGGCCTTGGCGCTGAGCTGCGCTCCCGCTTCGAGGAGCGGAACGTAGTCGGCGGGATCGAAGTCGGCTGCAAGACGGATGATTTCGAGATCGAATACCTCGACCGGTGAATCATCCAGTCGACGCACCAGTTCGTTCAACCCCTGCTTGTCCTCGTGCAGGGGGTACGCCGTCGTACCCGGTGCCGCGGGCATCAACCGGATACCGATCGTGTCGAAGCCGTGCTTTTCGGCCAAGTCGACATGCTGCATCGGTGCGGTATCGAGCACGGTGAGGGCCGCCAGCCCGAGTGAGAGTGTCATGCGTGCGCTCCAACTGTTTTGGTGCCGGCCAGTTCCCGGCCTGCCAGGTAACCGAAGGTCATGGCCGGACCGAGGTTGATACCGCCGGAGGGGTAATGCCCACCCATCACGCTGGCCTGATCGACACCCACAGCTAACAATCCCTCGATGGGGCGGTCGTTGTCGTCGAGGACATGCGACGACGAGTCGGTGACAAGCCCGGCGAAGGTGCCGAAGCTGCCGGGTACCACCTTCACCGCGTAGTACGGACCCTTCTGCAACGGCGCGAGTGACGGGTTCGGCCAGGGATTGGCGGTATCACCGGATCCCCGGTTGAACGGTGTTGCGCCGCGACCGAACTCGGGGTCGTCGCCACTGCGAGCTCCGGTGTTGAACGCCGAGACGGTCTTCTCCAACTGCGCCGCATCGACGCCGATCTTCTCGGCCAAGTCCCGAACAGTGCGCCCCCGCGTGAGGTATCCCGAGCGCAGATACGGCTGGATCGGGATCGGTAGTGGCTTGGCCATGCCGAGCGGGAGGTAGCGCACGTACTGCTGATCGGCGATCAGCCACGAGCACACCTCATCGCCCTCAGGAACCTGCTCGACCATCGCAAGCGTGTAGTCGTGGTAGCCGAGTGCTTCGTTGACAAACCGCCTGCCGTTCGCGAGAACCCCGATGACGCCGGGCTTTCCGCGGTCGAGGATGTGGGGGAACACACCTTCCTTGCCGTTGCGGTAACGAACGATGGAGACGGGGCAGTAGGCAACGGGGGAGGCGAGCGTGCGGTCGAGTCGTCCGCCCACGGATTCGCCGAGGGTGATGCCGTCGCCGGTGGTTGTCTTCGGGGTGAGCGACCAGTGTTCGTGTCCGGTTGGGGTGCGCGGGAACAATTCGCGTCGTCGATCGATGTCGTGTGCAAAGCCGCCGGTGGCGAGTACAACGCCACGCGTGGCTGTTACCGAGTACGCACCGTCCGGACCTTCGAGACGGACGCCGACAACGCGGCCGTCGTCATCGGTCTGCAATGCGGTCGCGGACGTCTTGACCCGAAACTCGACGCCCAGATCGAGCGCTGAACGCAGCATCATGCCGACCAGGGCAGTACCGTTGACGAGTTGCTGACCGCGACGCTTGGTGGCGAGGTCGAACATGTGCTTGGTGACTCGAACACCGCAGTGCGCAAAGGCTTTCGGTGACCGCGTCGAGTGGAGGAACGCCTGCAGATCGGGGCCGGCCATGATGCCCATTCCGAGGAACGACGTCTCGTACAACTGCCGACGGAGCAAGGCCGCAACATCTGGCCCGAGCTTTCGCAGACTCACCGGTTTCGGTCCGACGGACCGGTGACCGGTGCCGGCACCCGGTGTGTCACCGTGAATGTCGGCGATCTTGGCTCCGGGAACGAACTTCAGCGCGGTCTTGCGTTCGAAGAACTCGACCATCTCCGGTGCGCCGTCGAGGAGTGCATCCACCTTCGCGGCGTCGAAGTTGTCGCCGAGTCGGTTCTCCAAATATGTCCGCGGTGCCGAGCGATCCTCGACAACACCATCTGCGATGGCAAACATGTTGCGCGGAGTCCACATCCACCCACCCGACCATGCCGTTGCGCCGCCGCAGGTGTCGGCCTTGTCGACCACGAGGACGGACGCGCCGCCATTTGCTGCGGCAATCGCTGTGGAAAGCCCACCTGCGCCGGAGCCCACGACAACCACGTCGTAGGTGAGGGGGGTACTGCTGCTCATTTCTGCTCCTTGGCAGTTGTTGCGAGGGTCGGCGTCGACGACAGTTCGACAACCTTCCCGGTTCGTGACGATTCGTAGATTGCGGCGATGATGGCCAGCGACGCGCGGGCGTCGCGTCCGGTGACGGCGGGTTCGCGCCCGGTCAGGACGGCGTCGGCGAAGTCCTGCACCTGCAATGTATGGAAGTCGGTCAGTGCCGCATTGACCGCGCCCACATCAAGATTCGCGTCGGCGTCCGCGGAGTACGGCGACTGGAATTCCACTTCGCCTGTTACGGTCCAGATTTCGTTGACACCCTCGTGCCCTTCGGGGAACTCGAGGACACTGGCAATTGCTCCGGAGCGCCCGATCACCGTGACGCGGTTGCCCAAATTGTGATTGGCACCCGTGGTCGCGGTGACGGTGGCGGTGCCGCCCGAGGCAAAGGAAATCACCGCCGACGCGCTGTCCTCGGTCTCGATGTGCTCACCGTGAGTATGGGTGCGGATGAAGCCACTGACCGAGACGGCCTCGCCCATGAACCAGGCCAGCATGTCGATCTGGTGCACGGCCTGCGTCATGAGCACGCCGCCCCCGTCGGTGTCCCAGCGTCCGCGCCACGCGTCGGCCGAGTAGTAACTCGATGGACGATGCAGGATCACCGACGCCTCACCGAGCGTGGGAAGCCCGATCCGGCCGTCGTCGATCGCGTCCCGGATACGACGCGCTGCCGGCCAGAAGCGTCGTTGGAAGAGGACGCCGAAGGTGATACCGGCTCGGTCGGCGGCCTCGATCATGCGGTCGGCTGCGGCAACATCCACCGCGATGGGCTTCTCGCACAACACATGTACACCGGCCTCGGCCGCGGCAACGACGACCTCTTCGTGCACCGGGTGAGGCGTGCAGACGGTGCAGGCATCGAGACCGAGAGCAAGTAGTTCGTCAACGGAACTGACGGCTGCGGGAATGCCGTGGAGTGCCGCGAACTCCTGAGCGCGCCCAATATCGGGATCGCAGCAGCCGATCACCTCGACGCCGGGTACTTGTTGCAGAGCACGGGCATGGTTGCCGGCGATCTTGCCGCAGCCGACGATTCCGACTTTCAACGTCATCAGAAATGCTCCTCTGCTTCGACGTCCCGCGCCGCGGACTCGCCGCGGTCGAGACTGTTCAGTGCGGTGACGTCTTCGGCGGTAAGTGTCACGTCGAGAGCCGCCAGATTCTCGGCCTGGCGGGTCGGGTTAGCTGACCTCGCGACCGGGACCACGCCCTGCGAGGAGTGCCACGCGAGAACCACCTGCGCTGGGGTGCAACCGATTCGACCGGCAATCTCCCCGACGACGGCGTTGTCGAGCACGTCACCCCGACCGAGGGGGCTCCACGACTGGGTGAAAACGCCGAGCTCGTCGTTTGCCCGGCGCACCGGAATGCGAGCGAGCGACGGGTCCATCTGAATCTGGTTGACTGCCGGTGCCTCACCGGTTTCGGTGACGAGTCTGTGCAAGTGGTGCTCCAGGAAGTTCGACACACCGACGTACCTGACCAGTCCGGCATCGCGGCAGGCCAGCATCGCCTCGAACGACGCAACATAGCGATCGATTCGCGGGAGCGGCCAGTGGATCAGGAAAAGATCCAGCCGGTCGAGCCCTAGTCGTTCCAGGCTCTGCTCGAGGGCGCCCCGGATGTCGCCGGAAACCTGGTCGTTGCCACGAAGTTTGGTGGTGACAAACAGTTCTTCTCGCGGTACACCAGATTCTGCCAGCGCCACACCGACAGCATCCTCGTTGGCGTAGATCGCGGCGGTGTCGATGAGGCGGTATCCAGCCTCGATGCCGGAGAGAACGGACGTCGTGGCGTCCGCGCCGACGAGGGGCCAGGTTCCGAGTCCGATGGGCGGCAATGCAGTTGCGACCGGTGCGGCTGCCTGCGTAGTCATGCGTGAATCTCCTGACGGGCCGCAGCGGCGGCCGTGATCGTGACGGCGACATCGGCGGCGGTGACGAGTGCAGCGTGAATGGACCCGCCGTCTCCGCTCGCATCGCCGACGGTATGGACACCGAGGCGCGGTGCCAGTGAACGTAGTTCGGTCAGAAGCTCCGAGCGTGGCTCGACGCCCTGTGAGATCAGCAGTTCGCCGGGAGCGTCGACCTCGCTCAGCACACCGGCCGTCGAGATCGTGACCGAGTCGGTGTCGACCTTGGTGATGATCGAGCTCAGGTAGGTCGTGAGGTTCTCACTTGCGGCCAGGCGCGGCAGCAGCACGATCTTGCCGCGTCGTCCGACGTCGTGGGCGATGGTTTCCTGGGGACCGATCATCACGACCTGAGTGCCCTTCTGGAGGAGATCGTCGGCGACGGCCGCAGCCTCGCGATCAGCACCGAAGATCGTGATCGCATCGGGGGCAGGATCTTCGAGGACTAGGAATTCGCGGATGTCACGAACGGTGCGCGTTGCTGCTCGGGGGAGATCGACCGTGGGGCCTACGCCGCCGGCGGCCAGGACTATCGCGTCGAAGTCACGGCCGGCGAGTGAAGCGGCATCTGCCCTGGTCGACGTGTGGCACTGCACTCCGAGATCAGCCAGCTCGGCGAGATACCACTCCACGATCCGCCCGTATTCGGGATACTCGTGCAACTTTGACGCCAAGGCGAAGTCGCCACCGAGACTGGGGCGTTCGTCGTACAGGTCGACGCGGTGGCCGGCGAGTGCGAGGTCGCGGGCAGCAGCCATTCCGGAGGGGCCGGCTCCGATGACGGCGACTCGCACGGTGACATCAGCAGGCGTCGTGGGCTGGTCCAATTCACGTCCGACCCAGGGGTTCACCGAGCATGGGATCGGGCCGGCCGCCAGGCTGTCGATGCAGTAGTTGCATGCGATACACGGGCGGTAGCGGCCGCCGTCGATCGCGCGCTTGGGGAAGTCGGGATCAGCGTGCAGAGTCCGTGCCATGCTGACGAAGTTCGCCTGCCCGGATTCGATGATCTGCGCAGCGATTTCGGGCGATGTAATGCGGCCGGCTACGCCCACCGGGATGTCGAAGTCGCGCTGGTACTGCTCGGAGTACGGCGCGAGGAGGCCACGCGACCACTCGCCGGGCTGGATGATCCACTGTCCCGCTTCGTAGTTGCCCGCCGAGACGTCGAGGAAATCGAGTCGGTCGGTGTCGATGGCGTCGATGCGGGCACGGGTCGTCTCGGCGTCGAGCCCGCCGTCGATTCCCTCGAAGGCTGAGAATCGAAGTCCCAGAGTGATTCCCGGAGCATGCTCGTGTACCGCCGCGATGACCCTGTTGACAAAGAGAGTCGGGTCCGCCCACTCGTCGTCACGATGGTTGTAAGCGGGGGAGAGGAACTGGTGGATCAGATACCCATGCCCGCCGTGCAGGGAGATGACGTCGACGCCGGCCTTCTGGCATCGTGCAGCAGCCTCACCGAAACATTCGATGATGTGCTCGATGTCGTCACCGTCGAGTTGTTCGGGCATCTCGCCGCCGACCACCAAGCACGGAATCGGAGTCGGGGCAACGGGAACGAAACCGCTGACCGAACCTTGAGCCGTGCGACCACCGTGGTTGAGTTCGACTCCGACGAGCGCTCCATGCGCGTGAATAGCGTCGACCATCTTCTTGATGCCCGGAATCCGCTCGTCGACGTCGACGCCCATCTGCCGGATGCGCCCCTTGCCGTCGGCGCGCACGTAGCTCGCCTCGGTGAAGATCAGTGCCGCACCACCTTCAGCGCGGCGGGCGAGGTACGCGATGTACTCGTCCGTCATGGTTCCGTCGACCTCGCAGTAATTGCGCTCCATCGGAGCCGACACGAATCGGTTTCGAAGGCGGACGGTGCCCATGTCGAGAGGTGCGGCGAACGGCGCAGTCACGTTCATCAGCGCTCCTGGTACTTCGCGAGAAAGTAGGTGCTCGGTTGTGCTCATGCGTGTGCCGCCTCGGAGAGCAGATCGCGCAGATGACTGCGCATGCGGTCCGTATCGGCTTCGACACCGGTCAGGAGAGTGAAGGTGTCCGAGGCTTGTGCCACCAGCATCTGACCACCGTCGAGAACCGAGCATCCGAGAGTGAGTGCAGCGTCGAGTAATTCGGTCCGCATCGGCCGATAAACGATGTCCGCGACCCATAACTCGGAGTGCAGCGCCGCGGGGTCGAAGGGGGTTCCGGGATGACCGACCATGCCGATCGGCGACGCATTGACGACTCCGTCGCACGTAGCCAGATTGTCGCCGATCTGATCGATCGTCAAAGCCGTTGTGCACGTTGCAGGGAAGGCCGAGGACACGCGCGAGCACACATCGGCAGCACGTTCGGGATCGACGTCGGCGATGCGGAGGTCCGTCGTACCGGCCGCAGCGAGTGCGTACGCCACCGCGGAACCCGCGCCACCGGCTCCGGCGAGGACAACTCGATCCAAGGTGGCGTCAGGTAAACCGCGTTGCAGTGCGGTGAGGAATCCACTGTGATCGGTGTTGTGGCCGATCAGACGGCCGTTGTCGACGACAACCGTGTTGACGGCACCGAGCAATCGGGCATTGTCGGACAGTTCGTCGAGCGCGTCCACGACAACCTGCTTGCACGGATGGGTGATGTTCAACCCGGTGAAACCACCTGCGACGGCGCTCCGCACCACCTCGCCGGTCTTCTCGACCGAGACCGTCAGGTTCTCGAGATCGATCAGTTCGTAGCTGTAATCGACGAGTGCGAGTGCTGATGCTTCGTGCGAATGCAGCGCCGGCGAGAGGGAGGTCGAGATCCCCGCTCCGACAAGGCCGATTCGGTGACGTGTGAATTCGGTAGTCATGACATTCTCCTGCATAAGTGGGGACGGCCCCTCGCGGAAAATCAACGCGAGGGGCCGGTCCGGTCAAGCGTTGTTGCTGGTGAGCTCTGAGTCCTGCTTGGTCGGCAGTTTCGGCTTCGGTTGGCCCAGTTCAGCTGTGGGCGTCCGGTACGTCTCCGGCCCGGTCATGGCAGCGATGGCTGACACGACTGCAAAGCCGAGGCACATCCAGGCAACCGGCGTCCAGTTGCTCTTGTCTCCGGCCGAAATCGCTTGGGCGATAGCCGGTGTGAAGCCGGCGACGAGTAGACCGAGCATGAGGCTCACAGCCATACCGGTGTATCGGACCTTCGCGGGAAACTGCTCCGGGAAGTACGCCGGGTAGGTACCGTTGGGCATCGCGTAGAAGATGCCGATCATGACGATTCCCGAAGCGAAAACCATGGGAACGCTCTGGGTTCCGATGGAATGGAAGAACACGAAGATCATCAGCCCCGCTCCGATCGCACCGATGACGAAGATCGGCTTGCGCCCGTAGCGATCGGAGAGAATGCCGAACAGTGGCTGCGTCAGTACGGCAACAAAATTGGCGGTCGCGATGGCCCACAGCATCGTGGAGCGTTCGAATCCGGATTCGACGGCGTACGCCAGCGCGAAGACGTTGACGATGGTGTTGATCATCGCGAAGGTCGAGCTCATGCTGATGCGGATCACGGTGCGCCAGTGCGAGCGGAACATCTCGACGACGGGGATTCCCGCTGTCTCGTCCTGCTCTTTGAGTTCTTCGAACACTTCGGGCTCGTCGAGGGCACGACGCAACCAGAGCGCGACCACGGTCACGATGATGCTGAGCCAGAACGGAACTCGCCAACCCCACGAGTAGAGGTCTTCGTCGGGCAGGCTTGCCACCGGGATGAATACCAGGCTGGAGATGACGATGCCGAACATGATCCCGCTCATGGTGAACGAGGTGAAGAACGAGCGACGGTGATCAGGTGCGTGTTCGAGTGTCAGCGCCGACGAGCCGGGGGATTCACCGCCGGCGGAGAGCCCTTGAAGCAGGCGGAGCAAGACGAGGATGATCGGTGCGGCTATGCCGATCTGGTCGTAGGTCGGCAGGCAACCGACGATGACGGTCGCGACTCCCATGAGGAGAAGACACGCGAGAAGTGCGTTCTTACGTCCGTAGCGATCGCCGAGGTGACCCCACAGCACCGCGCCGAGCGGGCGGGCGACGTAGGCAACACCCAGGGTGCTGATCGAGAGCAGGGTTGCGGTTGATCCGCCGCCGGGGAAGAAGATCTTGGGGAACACCAGCGCGGCCGCGGAGCCGTAGATGAAGAAGTCGTAGTACTCGAGGGTGCTGCCGAGGAAGCCCGAAACGGCGGCGCGGCGCGCGTTCGCATTCGGATGTTCCTCGGTCGAGTTCGTGGAACCGGTGGAGGTAATCGGAGGTGCCATGTGAAGTCCTTTCGTCCCGATGGGCCGGCCGTGGTGGCACGTGTGGAGATGCACCACGCATCGGTGACGTCCCTCACCTTTCGGCGGCTGAGACGACAGTGCCACGAAGGACTATGGCGCGTCCAACACTAAATGAGTCTCAGATAATGACGTTATTGGTCTCAATGTCCGGGGTAGGCAGAATCTCCTCCGACGTCTCCAGTGCGACGGCGAGCGCATCGGTCATGTGCCGTGGTGACCAGGCAATTCCGTGATTCATGTACGTCGGGTCGCCGGTGAGCGGGACGAACACACTGCCAGGGGGCGTGATCGCAGCCATGCCCGATGTCATCAGGGCTACGCCGACGCCGGCAGCAACAAGCATCAGGATCATGTACGGATCGGTGATCTCCTGGACTACGCGAGGTCTGAAGTCGGCGTTCATGCAAGCCCGCATCGCGGTCTCCTGCAGTGCCGAGCCGGCCGAGAGCGGGGTGGTCACGAATCCGTCGCCGGCCAATTCGCGGAGATCGATCGCGTCCCTCTCGGCAAGGGGATGGTCGATCGGAAGCACGGCGCCGAACGCCTCCCGTCGAATGAGTCGGGTAGAGAGCGATGCGGATTCCACCGGTAGCCCGACGAAGGCGAGATCGAGGGCGCCGCTCTCGAGTTGAATGACCGCGTCGCGCGTCATGATCCGGCCGAGGAGTGTCAGTTCGACTTCGGGATAGCGCTGACGCAACGCGCGGGTGAGTGGCGGAAGTGCTTGATAATTGAGCACTCCGGTGAATCCGATCGTGACTCGTCCGTAGACGCCTCCCGACGACGCCCGCGTAGCGTGCCGTGCGGTCTCCATGTTCTCGATGACGCGATAGGCGTGGGGGAGAAAGGCATGTCCGCCGGACGTGAGTGCGACGCTGCGGGTGCTCCGTTCGAACAACTTGACGCCGATGTCCTTTTCGAGCTTTCGGATCATTTGGCTCAGCGGCGACTGCGCCATCTGGAGCCGTGACGCGGCCCGTCCGAAGTGAAGTTCTTCCGCAACCGCGACGAACGCGTGCAACCAGCGGGTTTCCATCGACAACGCCTCCAGGTATTTGACGTCGACGACAAACGCCATATATTCAGAATTTCTACACAGTGTGACGGCAATTATGCCTATTTGCAACATAAATTGAGTGCGTAACGCACAGAAACTCAGGAGTGAAGAGGATGCAGAGTTATCCGGAAGGTGTCACCGCGCTCATCACCGGCGGTGCGAGCGGAATCGGTGCCGCCAGCGCAAAGTTGCTGACGGAGAGGGGAGTTCGGGTGATCACGGCAGATCTTGCCGAGGGAGCGCACGAACAACTCGACGTGAGTGACCCGGTCGCCGTCGACGCGCTTCGTGCCCGAGTCGGCAGTGTCGACATCTTGATCAACAGTGCGGGAATTGTCGGGCCGTCAGCGCCGCTGGTCGAGGTTGATCTTGCGGCCTGGCAGCGTACGTTCCGCATCAACGTCGAGGGAACATTCCTCATGTGCCGGGCATTCGTACCGGGGATGGTTGCGTCGGGGTGGGGACGGGTCGTCAATCTCGCGAGTATTGCTGCTAAGGACGGAAACCCGAATCAGAGTGCGTATTCGGCGTCCAAAGCGGCCGTTGTCGCGCTGACGAAATCACTCGGCAAAGAGGTCGCCACCACCGGAGTGCTGGTCAACGCGATTGCGCCGGCGGCGGTGGAAAGCCCCATGAATGCCGGCACCGATCCTGCCATTCTCGCCCGTTCGCAATCTTTGACGCCGATGGCGCGGATGGGGAAGGCGGACGAGATCGCCGAACTGATCTCCTGGCTGTCGTCGTCTGCGGTGAGTTACTCGACCGGTGCCGTGTACGACGCCAGCGGTGGCCGCGCAACGTATTGAAATACCTTCTGGAGGAAGCCGATCAGAATTGGAGCAGTGACTGCCACAGTTCACGAGATGCATCCTGGTACTCGAGCATGTGCGAGATCAACTCTCGCAGTGGCTGCGTTGGTTCGAGCTCTTCCGGAAGTAGTGGATTGCGGACGATGACCGCGATGATCGCGCTGCCCAGGGCAAGTGATTCGCGGGCGGCTTCCTCGCGGCTGATTGCCGCCAGGCGGGTTTGCGCCTGTGTGAGTGCTTCGCGAGCCTCGGCGATGTCGGCCAACAGCGCCTCCGAGTTCCAGAGCGTACGGATAGTCGAATCATCCTCGGGGGTAAGGTGATCAACCTCCATCAGCGACGATTCGGGAGCGGCGCCGAGTCGGCGGAGAGTGCGGCGAGCGCTGTCGATTCCGCCGCCTAGATTGTTCGGACGGACGGCGAGTGTGGGCTTCCAGTCCTCGTAGCCCGCCAGGCGCAACGCTTGATCGTGCCGGCGGGCGGCGGTGCGGTCGCTTCGTTTGAGCCCTGAGTGCTCGACGGCGATCCAGGTGCCGTCCCAGGGGCGTATGCGATCGGTGCGAGTTCGCCACCCCTCGACCTCGCTGTAGGTGGGGATGCCGTCCGGGTTGAGGACGTACGTTCCCCGGGCGGTGCGACGCAGTTTGTCCTCGCGGCACAGACGGCCCGCTGCCACGCGAATGCTCGATGCGCTGACGCCGACAATCTCGCCGGCCCGGGTCAGCACAGCGGTGCTGAACTCGGTGTCCGGGCTTGCCGTTGCGAGGTCCAGCACAACTCGGGTTGCGGACATTCCTCGATCAGTTTGTAACAACTTTTGAACAACTCCTGACAAATTCTGTTACAAGTGGCATGGTGGGTACCGGGAAACCTTATCCGCGAGCAGTGAGGAAATATCGTGACCGACTCCGATCGACCAGGTGGCGATGTCTATGTGGAGCGTGACGGTGGCGTCACCGTCATCGTGATGAATCGCCCCGATCGCAAGAACGCGGTTGACGGACCGATGGCGGCGCAATTGCGTGATGCCTTCCTGGAGTTCGAGTCGGACGAGAGCCAGAAGGTGGCGATTCTGTGGGGTGCGGGCGGCACATTTTGTGCCGGTGCGGATTTGACCGCAGTCTCCGACCCCGCCCGCGTGCACGAGTTGCACCCGGAAGGCGGCGGCACCGGTCCGATGGGGCCGAGTCGGTTGGTGTTGTCCAAACCGCTGATCGCCGCGGTCAGCGGATACGCGGTGGCCGGAGGGCTCGAACTTTCGTTGCTCGCGGACCTGAGGATCTGCGAGGAAGATTCCGTGTTCGGAGTCTTCTGCCGACGCTGGGGAGTTCCTCTCATCGACGGAGGGACCGTGCGACTGCCGCGAATTGTCGGGCAGGGGCGAGCACTCGACATGATCTTGACCGGTCGTCCGGTCGACGCTCCGGAGGCGCTGTCCTTCGGTCTGGCCAATCGTGTTGTTCCAGTAGGGCAATCACTCCAGGCAGCCAAGGAACTTGCACACCAGTTGACCGCGTTTCCGCAACTTTGCATGCTCGCGGATCGCGCGTCAGCCTACCGATCGTTTGATCTACCACTTGCCGAAGCGCTGCGCGCCGAGGGCGTTGCAGGAAATCCCATTGTCATCGCTGAAGGTGTACGCGGCGCTGCTGCGTTCGCCGCGGGCGCCGGCCGGCACGGCCGATTCGAGAACAACCGGAATTCGAACGAGGAAACTGAACCATGATGCCCATAACCAGAGACCTGATCGTCCGTGGCGCGCGACAGCACGGGGCGCGAACGGCCGTCGTCTTCGGCGATCGATCGATGACGTTCGCGGAAGTGGACGAACTCAGCAGCCGATTGGCACACGCGTTCATCGCGCTCGGTATCGGGCATGGCGCACGGGTTGCGTTGCTGGTCAACAACTCTCTTGCCAGCGTGCCCGTCGATTTTGCCTGCGTCAAAGCCGGAATCAATCGGGTTCCGCTCAACTCGCGACTCTCGGTCGACGAGCACGCGAGGATGCTCGAGGACACCGACAGTTCCCACGTCGTCTTCGGTCACGACCTCGCGGACCGAGCCGCTGAACTCTCGGCCAGGTTTCCCGAGCGGACATTCATCGGGCTGGAAACGAACTCGGAGGGACAGAGTTCTCTGCTCGACCAAGCGCAGAGCATGCCTTCGGACATGCCTGACGTCGAGGTGGCTCCCGACGATGTGATCCTGACTCTGTTCACGTCCGGCACTACGGGAACGTTGAAGGCCGCGCAGCACACCCAACGCAGCTACGCCGCCATCTGCCGCAATGTGCTGCTCAATCTGCTTCCGGCGACTCAGGACGACACGATGCTGCATGCGGCATCGCTGATCCATGCCAGCGGTGTGTTCGTGCTTCCGTTCTGGCTCCGCGGCGGAAAGACCGTCGTCCTTCCCGGTTTCGACCCATCGACGTTCTTGAACTCGATAACCGAGCATCGTGCCACCGCAATCAATTTGGTGCCGACGATGATTCAGATGCTCCTCGAACGCCCTGATTTCGCGAGCGCAGACATCTCGAGTCTGAAATCCGTGATCTACGGTGCCTCGCCGATGCCGCTGGACACCATCGAGCGGGCAATGCAGGCATGGGGGCAACACCGCTTTCTGCAGTACTACGGGCAGACCGAGGCGCCTCTGTGTATCGCAGTCCTTCGGCCCGAAGACCACACGGAGGATCGACTACTGTCCTGTGGTCAGCCTGCCATCGACGTCGAGATCAGGCTGCTCGACGGCGAGGGACACGAAGTGCCGCAGGGAGAACCGGGTGAAATCGTGATCCGTTCGCCATCTGCGATCGCCGGATACTTCAACGCACCGGAACTGAATGCGGACACCTTCACCGAAGACGGTTGGGTCCACACGCGCGACATCGGCCAGTTCGACGCCGACGGATTCCTGTTCCTGAAGGACCGGGCATCGGACATGATCATCAGCGGCGGATACAACGTCTACCCCCGTGAAGTCGAGGATGCGCTCCTGACGCATCCGGCTGTTCGTGAGGTTGCCGTGGTCGGCACCGCCGACGTCAAGTGGGTGGAGGCGGTCACCGCCGTCGTTGTCCTCGAGGACGGAACCGTCGAAAACGACGCACTGCAAGCATCATTGGTCACTCACGTCGGCGAGCGACTGGCGTCGTACAAGAAGCCGCGCCGGGTGGTTTTTGCCGAATCGGTTCCGAAGACGGCCGTCGGCAAGCTCAATCGGAAGGCGCTGCGAGAGCAACTTCGCGACGCTATCTGACTCCGCGAGTACGGAATTGAACGCTGATTCTCGGCCCGAGTGCCCGCGCACTCTTGGGGACGCAGTGTTCCCAGGTGCGTTGGCACGATCCACCCATCACGAGTAGATCGCCGTGACCGAGATTGAACCGGATCGATTCGCCACCCCCGCGGGGGCGCAGTAGGAGCGGGCGAGCGGCACCGAGAGACAGAATGGCAACCATTGTGTCCTCGGTGCGGCTTCGTCCCGTGTCGTCCCCGTGCCAGGCAACGCTGTCGGAACCGTCACGATAGAAACACAGCCCCGACGTCGCGAAGGGCTCGCCGAGTTCGCCGAAGTAGTGGCTGCTCAGTACGTCTTTGGCTTCGGTGAGAAGCGCGTCCGGCAGCGGCTGATTCTCCGCGTAGAAGCACACCAGACGAGGTACGTCGACAACGCGGTCATACATCTGGCGCCGTTCTGATCGCCACGGAACCGTAGCTTCCAGGTTGTCGAACACGGCTTCCGATCCCGTCAGCCAGGCTGGGCGATGGTCGACCCATGCGCCGGCGGTGAGAATGCGTCGCTGCACCGTGCCGTCGAGATCGGCCAAAGAAACGCCGAGGTCACCGTTGTCGAAGAGAGACGGTTGCATCGTGGCGGTCATAGGGACCACAGTACACCGAAATCGAACATATGTTCCCATGAATTTGACATGTGGTGCTGGACGGCTGTTCATCCTTGCTGGGTGATGTTCGTCGGCGCGAACCTTTGAATACTGTTCTCACGCTATTTCGCCGATGAAGGGGATGTCATGACTGCTCCGCACCAATCTCATGCGAACCATCCTGTCCGACAAGGCTTTGCCATCGGGACCACGGTGGCGGCAGCCTGCCTGCTCTTCGTAGCGGGAATTGTCGCGCTGCTGCAAGGCATAGCGGCTCTCGCGGACAACGATCTTCTGATCGTCGGAGTCAATTACACCTTCGAATTCGACGTCACTACGTGGGGTTGGATTCACATCGTCCTCGGAATCATCGGCATCGCGGTGTCGCTGGGATTGTTCGTGGGAATGACATGGGCTCGCGGGATGGCCTTCGTGATCGCAGCTCTCTCGATCGTGGCCAATTTCTTGTGGTTGCCGTACTACCCGCTGTGGTCGATCGTGATCATCGCTCTCGACGTCGCTGTGATCTGGGCCGTCGCGACGTGGCGACCCGACGAGGTCTGATCAACTGACGAGAGTGAGTGGTTCACCTGCGACAGGCGAACCACTCACTCCGCTGTGTCCGGGCCTCCACGGTTGGCCACATCACTGCACGGCGTCAACGGCGCCTCGGTGATTCGCGATCCTGGTCCTCGCGCGGACGCATGTCCTTTGTCGATCGGTGTGGGAAGCCGTGGATCATCGAACAAGAAATCCAGCAGATCACGACCGTTGCGATTCCGAGTCCGATCGACGCGAATGGTTCCTGTGTGGCCAGCCACACGCTCAGTCCGATTGCCGTCCCGACGATCAGAATCAGGATGGTGTCGATTCGTGTCGTTTGCATCGAAATCATCGCCTGGCGCAGATTGTTTTCGGCGGCTCGCTTGCTTTGGCGGCCCGCCACCCGGCGAGTGACAGCCGGGGGCAGACCTTGCGCGGCTGACCCCTCGCTCTGGAAATCGCCGCCGCAAGTGATCAATACCCGCCACATTCGTCTGCGAAACTCCCCGCAGGAAGAACGGGACCTTGGACCTGCGGCCAGGGATGCCGTGCCTTGACTATGACGTAGCGTCATAGTTGATCCTGTTCGTATGCGAATCAGCGACGTGGCCAGGGCGGCGGGTGCCACTCCACGGACCGTTCGGCACTATCACCGACTAGGCCTGTTGGCCGAGCCGAGGCGGCTGTCCAACGGATACGGAACTTACGAGCTGCCCGATCTGGTCAGGCTGATGCGGATTCGTTGGCTCTCTGCCGCCGGCGTTCCGCTCGGCTCAATTGCCGCCATGATCGAGCCGAAGCCGATCGATGCAGGAGAACCGGACGACTTCGCCGACGACCTTTCCTCCCTGATTGCAGAGATAGACAGGAAGCAGCGTGTCCTCGCTGACCAGCGGGTGCGCCTCGAGGAAATGCTGTCGGCGCGAGGTGCCGGGCGGGTGGTCTCGCCGCTTCCCGTGGAGCTGGTGTCGGCGTTCGAAGAGTTGATCGCCTCGTCTCCGACGGACTCGGTGCGGCGCCTGTTCGAACGGGAACGCGACATGTGGGAGCTGGTGGCGATCTCGGGGGCAGCGCCGCACAAGCTGTTCTCCACGGCCACGCAGTTGCTGTCCGACGAGGATGACCGGAAGCGCATTGTCGATCTGTACCGCCGCTTTGCTGCATTGGCTGGGCGCGAGGTAGCCGAGGCTGCGGACGAGATCGCGGACTTGTCGGGTGAACTGGAGGAATCGTTGGCCGGGGTGCTGGGCGACGTGTCCTCAGACGGAGGATCCGCAGGTACGGGCTTCTCGGTCGGGATCGCGGATCTGGTGCCCGATCCGGCGCAACGGGAAGTGGTCGCGCGCGTCGCTGCATGTCTCATGTCAGGCGGTACGGCGTGATCCGATCACTGTGGTTGCTCTCGAGGGGCAGGGTAGACGGAAGTTCTCGTGATACAGCGACTTTCGGCTACTCGAGGGGGACCATGTCGATACCGGCGGCTTTTGTCGCGGCGAGTGTGATCGAGGCCGTGGCGATTCACTTCCTGGTTCCGTGGCAGTGGCTACGCGTCGTGCTGCTCCTCGCAACGGTGTTGTCGCTGATTGCGATTGGCGGTTGGCTCGCCGGACGGGTCGTGCACCCGCATCTCGTGTCGGCTCGAACGGTGGTGTTTCGATCCGGCACGGGCATTCGTGTCGAGGTGGACCGATCACGGATTTCGCGGGTGAGCATGGTCCGAAGATTCGGTGATACCGCCAATGCGGTGGTCGACGAGCATCTCGTTCTCCCGGGGCCCGACGGGACTGTCGTGGACGTCGAATTCGATCGACCGCTGCCGGTCTCGCTACCGAAAGGGCTGTCGAAGGGATCTAGCTTCACCATGATCGGTGGGCTGCGGTTGCATGTCGACCAACCTCGAGAATTCTGTGCTGCCTTGTCGCCGAACTGAACTCACATCGCGTCGTCTGCTGTCGCTCGTCGTGCGACTGCCGCACGAGGCTGGGACTGCCACCGTTTTCGATTGGCCGGTCAGATCGATTCCGCGCGGTTGGCAGCCTCGATGAATCGGGACCAGAACGGCACGCGGACGCTACTGGGAGTGAGTGTCTTTCGGCCCTGTCCGAGGGGGAACTCATTGGCGAGATATTCGAGGAGGTTTGCCCCGTAGTAGACGATGTCGGTCTGCCATGCGGAGATTACCGGCGATCCCGAGGGAGAGGGTGCGGCGGGCGTGAAGCGGTGTGCGAAGACCGGGACAAGGGGCGGCCACGCTCCGGTCTGTTGACGCACGATTGTGGCGACGTCCTCGGGTGAGGCGGGCATTGTGCCCCACGATGCCGGCCAGAACGGTGGTTGTTGATGCAGTGCATCCCAAATGAAACCTTCGGTGACTTTATCCAGCCAACTACTCAACTCGAGGTCGTCGGCGCTACGCCAGTTCGGCCAACGGTCGCCAAGTGGTAGCGCAGTGGCAAGAAGGCTCCGGTGGTCTGGGTTGAAGTGAAATCCAAACCGTTCGTGGAGGGAATCGAACTCGGCGTCGGTCAGGCCCTCGCTGAGTTCTATCCCGACTCCGTTGAGCAGTGCCGCTGCTTCGCGCCCGACGTGCTTCATTTCAGGAGTCTTGCAGATGCCACGTCCATAACGGCAACGATGCTCTGGTCGATCGCCGCACAATCGCCCGGCCGGCCTGTCGGTCAGACCTACGTTGAGGTTGTACATACTAGTTGTTACAGTCGAATCGTGAACTCAAAGGACCAGCTGACGGGTGCGATGGCAGAGCTGTTGTGGGAGCGCGGCTATGCGGCGACGAGCCCACGTGACGTGATGGCACGTGCCGGGGTTGGTCAGGGGAGCATGTATCACCATTTCAGTGGAAAGCACGAACTCGCGGTAGAAGCGCTGTCTGCAGTTACCGGAGAAATGACGGGCAAGTCATCTCCATTGGGTGGAGAAGGCTCGCCCCTCGAGCAGATGAAGCGCTACCTCTCGTTGCCGCGGCCGGGTATTCGGGGGTGCCGGGTGGGTCGGATGACCCAGGACCCGGAAGTGGTCACGGACCCAGAACTGATCGCAGTCGTCGCGAATGCCTTCGACACCATGCTGAACGATTGGGAGCGGGCGATCACTGCCACGATTGCTGCAGGAGAACTTCCGACGAGCATCGTCCCGGCGGATCTCGCGCGAACGCTCGCAGCCGTCCTGCAGGGCGGCTATGTACTTGCCCGCGCGCAGGGTGAACAGGGCCCGATGGACGCGGCGGTTCGTGGAGCCATTTCCCTGCTCGACGCCGCCCAGTCCGCTCTCCGCACCGATCACTGACCAACTCGAGAAAGAGAAATCAATGTCCGTTCGTATCGGAATCAACGGCTTCGGCCGTATCGGTCGCAGCTACCTGCGGGCTGCGCTACGCAGCGATGCGGATGTCGAGATCGTCGCGATCAACGACATCGCCGACGCCGCAACCCTCGCTTCGCTCCTGGAGTGGGACTCGGTGTCCGGTCATCTGGACGGCGTTGAGGTCGACGGGGACGCGATTCTCGTTGCAGGAAAGCGCATTCGCGTCACCTCCGAGCGCGAGCCGTCCCTCATCCCCTGGCGAGCCGAACGCGTCGATGTCGTCATCGAGTCGACCGGCCGATTCACGGACTCGGTCAACGCTCGCCGACACCTGACAGCGGGAGCGCGAAAGGTGATTATTTCGGCGCCGGCCGACAGCGATGTCCCCGCAGTTGTACTTGGGGTAAACGATGACACTCTCGACTTGACGGAGGACGTGTTCTCGAACGGATCCTGCACGACCAACTGTCTCGCGCCGATGGTGAAGGTGCTGCACGAGGCGTTCGGCATCGAGTCCGGACTTATGACGACGGTCCACGCCTACACCAGCGACCAGCGCCTCCACGATGCTCCTCACAGCGATCTCCGGCGCGCCCGCGCCGCGGCATTGTCCACGATCCCGACTTCATCCGGCGCCGCCGCCACCATCGGGCGGATCATCCCAGAGTTGGACGGAAAATTAACCGGACTCTCGCTACGCGTCCCCGTGCCAGTCGGTTCCATCACCGATTTCACTGCCCATCTCTCACGACCGGCGACTGTCGTGGAGATCAACGAAGCGTTTCGCGTCGCATCGCAGACTCCCGAACTCTCGTCTTACCTTGCCTATTCGGAGGCGCCACTTGTCTCTGCCGACATCGTCGGCAATCCCCACTCGGCAATCTTCGATGCGCCCCTCACACAGGTCGTCGGCGAACAGGTGAAGGTTTTCGCCTGGTATGACAACGAATGGGGATTCTCGAACCGGCTCGTCGAGCTTTCGCAGCGGGTTGGCTCATAGCGAGTAGACGCAGGGGCGGAAGGCTTCGGTCGTGGAGAATGTGGGACGGAAACTGATTTCCCATGGGGGATCCTCGCATGGACCGCACTGGTGCGTGGTGCCCGCATGATTGGCCGCGATGTGCCCTCACCTGTTGCAGAGGGCGCTGAGTTGTCGAGCGAGTCCGCCATCGTTGCCGTAGATCGGAAGCCGGTGATCTCACCGTACTAGTCTCACCGTACTAGTCGGAAAGAGGGCTGGGCTCGAGGAAATCGGGAGGTGCGGCTGCCGCCGACCTGCATCAGATCGGGACGCAGTCGTTGTACCGTGAGCCATGCCGACCCTGCTTCGACGTGCATTCAAGATCGGCGCGGTAGCGCTGGCAACGATTGTGGTGGCGGCCTACCTTTATCTGGCCTTCATTTATCGCAGCGCTGATGTCTTTACACCGCCAGGACGCATCGAGTCTCTCGGCCGGACCTACCTGATCAGCAATTTCCCGCCGCGCACTCGGGAAGATCTCGAACAGCGATTCGCGCAGGGCCATCGTGAGCAGTACACCTTGGAGCAAGTGAGTTCCGTATTTCCGTGGCGCGATGTCTACCAGTGGCAGAATGACCAGATCCGCGGCCAGGCGACGTCCAGTGCATACCTGAAATGGGGCGAGACGTACATCAGCTATTCGCTATCGGGCGGCCCATGATTCCGCGGGGACCGAGTCGAACTCAGATCGCGTCGTCTGCTGTCGCTCGTCGTGCGACTGCTGCACCAGACTGCGACTGCCACCGTTCTTCGATGCGGCCGTACCGCCACACAAGGAGGGCGATCATCCAGGTGACGACGAAGAGTCCGACGATGATGAAGCCCATCGCGCCGAGATCCAGGTTCCCGATTGCGCCGAGAATTCCGTCGTGGATGTCGAGTTTGTCGGTGAAGATCGAGATTATTTCCTGGGTCCCGATCAGTAGGGCTACTGCCACCGAGAGCCCCGTGATCACCATGTTGTAGTAGATCTTTCGTACCGGTTGGGCAAACGCCCAACCGTAGGCGAAGTTCATGAACGATCCGTCGATGGAGTCGAACAGCGCCATCCCGGCGCAGAAGAGGATCGGTAGAACGAGGATCGAATACCACGGGAGCCCTGTCGCCGCTGCGCCGCCGGCGATCACCAACAGTCCGACTTCGGTGACGGTGTCGAATCCCAATCCGAACAGTAGGCCGACCGGATACATGTGCCAGGGCTTTCGGACCATCTTCATGACCGGGCCCAGGATCTTGTTCAGGGCGCCGCGGTTGTCGAGTTCCTTTTCGAGTTGTTCCTCGTCGAAGGTTCCGGCCTTGTACTTCGTGTACACCCGATGAATCCCGATGAGAGACAGAAGGTTCAGCATTCCGATCAAAATCAGGAACGTGCCGGAAATGGTGGTGCCGAACAAGCCGGTCCATTTCTCCAGATCGGAGTTGTCGTCGGAAAGGCTGGTGGCCAATTGCCGCACACCCAACGCCAGAAGTGCGACGAGAACGAAGACGATCGTGGAGTGTCCGAGTGAAAACCAGAACCCGACGGACATCGGTTTCTTGCCGTCCGCCACCAACTTCCGAGTGGTGTTGTCGATAGCGGCGATGTGATCGGCGTCGAAAGCATGGCGCATGCCGAGCGTGTACGCCGTGACGCCGAGCCCGATACCGAAGACACTGCCTTCGATCGTGTAGTGGCCGGGTACGACCAGACCGAGCAGAACCGCCCACCCGACGACGTTGAGTGCAACGACGGTGACGGTCATTCCGATGATGCTCCGACGCTGGCCTCGATCCAGACTGTGCCAAGCTCCGGCGATTCGGGTGCCCGTCGTCGTACTCGTCGTCGTGGACATCGAACCTCACCGATCTTTCAGTCGCGGCCGGCGGCCACACTACTGAAATCGTATAAGTGTTCAACTGTTCAGATAAGCGCCTAGAGGTTACAAATCACCCATCCAGGAGTAAAGATTCTTTTGCTCCCGGATGGGAAATCTTCAGGCGAACACGGTATTGACCAGGGCGACGTAGATCGTCGTTCCGACGACGATGCTCAGGACGGCATTCTTTCGCCACAGATGCGCGGCGATCGTGGCGCACACTGCGATCAGTTCGGGTATGCCGTGCGACGGTGCGGTGATCGACACGCCTTTGAGCGAATACATCACGAGGATCAGCATGACGCCGGCCGGCATGTAGATGCCCAGGTAGCCGACCAGAGCGGAGGAGCGCAGCGGCATGAGCGCGGCAAACGGTATCGCGCGCAGAGCGAAGGTGACCACGGCCATGACGGCGACCGCCGCAAAGATGTACGAGGTGTCAGGCATCGATCTTCGCCTTTCGTGAGTCGTAGACAAAGCGGCCGATCAGGAAGAGTACGAAGGCACCCATCGCAATTGGCAGCATGTGTTCCGGTGCCGCGAGCCGCGCGACCAGAGCGCAGGTGACCGCTGCGACCGGCACCGCGAATCCGTTTTGCGCGCGAATCGCTTCGATCGAGAGGACAACGAACAATGCCGTCAGGGCGAAGTCGAGGCCGACGATCGAGTCCGGAATCCATTGTCCTGCCGTTGCGCCCAGGATCGCGCCACCGATCCAATAGGCGTGCAGGTACAGCTGGGAGTAGACGATGGTGCGGCCGGTGAGTGCCTTGGGATCGGCAGTCACCGACATCGCGTACGCCTCGTCGGTCAGCGCGAACATGCTGTAGAAGCGAGCGAAGGGATTTCGAATCTTTTCCAGCGGAAAGCTCAAGGCGTAGAACACATGTCGGAAGTTGACCAACAGTGCGGTCAGTGCGACGTACGGCAGTGGCGTCATGGCCGCGACCATTCCGACGGCGAGGAACTCCAGCGATCCTGCGTAGATCAGCGACGTGAAAACAACTGCCCACCAAGGATTGAGCCCCTGTTGGACCACGAGAACTCCGAGAGCTATCCCGAGTGGGAGCAGGCCGAACCCGACCGGCAGCGACAGCTGGAAGGCGTGCCGCCACGCCGGAGTTCGAGGCGGGGATTCGACGGCAGGTGCGGCCGTCGACGATGCTGGTTCGATCACGACGCAAATCTATAACAAAGATCGAGGTGATCGATTGCTCAGAATGCCCACATAGTGAACGGTGCGCAATAATAGTGCGATGGATGCCATGGATGACGCAATTTTGTTTCACCTTCGCCAAGACTCGAGTTTGACCAACACCGAGTTGGCGGATCTGGTGGGGTTGACGCCCTCTCCTTGCCTGCGTCGGGTGAAGAAGCTCGAAGCCGACGGAATCATCACCGGGTACCGCGCGATCGTCAGTCAGGAAGCGCTCGGTCGAGGATTTCAGGTGATCGTCACTGCCGAGATCGGAGTCAACGACCAGGCGACCATCGAGGACTTCGAATCTCAGGTCGCGGCGTTCGACGAAGTGATCGAATGTCGGCGACTGTTCGGAATACCCGACTACTTCATCCGTGTCGCCGTGAAAGATCTGGCGACGTACGAGAACTTCATGGTCACCAAGCTCAGCGGGCTTCCGGCCGTCTCGCGGGTGACATCGCTGATCACCATGAAGACCATCAAGAGCGTCGACTGACGCCCAAACTCACCCGAACCTGCTCTTTCGTGTCGGTGCTCGGCGTTAACGTCGGAACATGGGATACGAATTTCAAGTCACAGTAGATTCGGCGCACCCGCACGAACAGGCGAAGTGGTGGGCCGCGGCACTCGGGTGGGCAGCGGAGCCTAGCGACGAAGACTTCATCAGAGGCCTCGTCGCCGCTGGTCACGCCAAGGAATCCGACACCACGACGTTCGAGGGAGTTCTCGTCTGGCGTGAAGGTGCGGCCATCAGCGATCCGGAGCATCCCGAACGTCCCCGCGTTCTGTTCCAACTGGTTCCGGAATCGAAAACGGTGAAGAACCGTCTCCACTTCGACATACGAGTGGGCGACAAGCGCGAGGATGTTGCAGCGCAACTCGAGGAGGTGGGAGCGACGATCCTGCACCGAGGAGCACAGGGTCCGAGCGTGTGGATCACGATGACCGATCCCGAAGGTAACGAGTTCTGCATCAGCTAGCGGTAGGAACTCGGCGTATCGCCGGTCCATCGTTTGAAGGCACGACGGAAGGCGCTGGGCTCGGAGAATCCCAATCGCGCCGAGAGCACTTCGACGGATTCTCCGCGTCGCAAACCGGCGATGGCTACGTCGCGGAGCACTTCCTCGCGTAGTTGATTCAGTGAGGTGCCGTCACGCCGCAGTAGTCGACGCAGATGGGGAACGCTGATCGAGAGCATCTCGGCGATCTCCTCGGCCGTGGAGGTTCGTCCCTTCACTCCGAGTTCGAGGACCCGTCGCACCTGTGCCGACGCGGTGCTGTCGTAGTCGCGTTCGGACATGAGCTGAATCGGCGATTCTCGGAGGTATTCCTCCAGTGTTTCTTCGGTCTGGATGATCGGTGCACGCATGGCCGAGTTGTCGAACTCCAGTGCCGCTCGCTGCGCGCCGAAGGTGACGGGCGCTCCGAAGATGTAGTCGTAGTCCTGGGCCAACCGCGCATCCGGCGCAGAGTACGGAAATTCGACGGCCCGCAGTCGGACGCGCTTTCCGATCAACCATGCGGAAAAGCGGTGGAGCAAGATCAGGACAAAATCGGTCGTCACACGTTCCGCAACATCCCGCTCGGCGACACCTTCGCGTGCTCGGACAGCGAAACTCACCCGGGTGCTTTCTTCGCCCTTCTCGATCGACAGTGGGGCCAGTGCCGGTAGTGCACGGATCACGTCGGACATTCGGACAAAGGCCGATCCGAGATCAGGGCAATGGATCAACGTCAGGCAGATCAATCGGAAAGTGCCACGGGGCACCGGGGCGGATCCGAGGCCGAACAATTCGTCGTCGGTGATCTGCCAGGTGGATTGGATGAACGTGGTGACCTGAGTCGGAGTCAGCCGGGCGCGAGGGTCGGACAATGTCTCGAGGTCGATCCCAGCAGCGCGCAGTGCGCCGGACAAATCGACGTTGTTGTCCGGTGAGAACGCGAGGTAGCGGTGGACGAAGGCGGTCGGGATTGTCCGCGCTGTCATGGGTGCGCTGCTCCTTGGAGCAGGTGGAGACGGCGTGCCGCTTCGGACAGAATGTGGTCCTGCTTGCAGAAGGCGAAGCGCACCAAGTGCTTCCATTCGTCGCGGTTGTCCGCGAACACGTCGACCGGTACCGCCGCGACGCCGATACGCTCGGGCAGCGCGCGGCAGAACTCTCCCGCGTCGGTCTCACCCAACGGTCTGATGTCGGCAAGGAGGAAGTACGTGCCGCCGCCGGAATGCACCGTAAAACCGGCTTCGGCCAGGGCTTTGCCGAGCACGTCCCGTTTGCCTTGCAAGCTCTCTCGAAGTTCGACCACCCACGGCTGTTCGTTGGTCAGCGCATACGCAACGGCAGGTTGGAATGGTGCGCCGGCGACAAATGACATGAACTGCTTGGCAGCACGAACGCCGTCGATGAGTTCGCGAGGGCCGATCGCCCATCCTGTTTTCCAGCCGGTGACATTGAAAGTCTTTGCGGCACTGGACACCGTGACGGTGCGCTCACGCATACCCGGAAGAGACGCCATCGGTGTGTGGGTGAGACCGTCGAACACCAAGTGCTCGTAGACCTCGTCACTCAACACGATCAGGTCGCGTTCGCACGCGAGTTCGGCGATCGCTCGAAGTTCTTGATCGGTGAACACGGTGCCGGTGGGATTGTGAGGACTGTTGACGATCAGCATCTTCGTCTTGGCGGTGATCGCGTTGCGCAAGGCATCGAGATCGACCGCGAATCCGTCTCCCGAGGCGACCAGAGGAACAGTGCGACGCACCGCGCCGGCCAATGCGACGGATGCTGCGTAGGAGTCGTAATACGGCTCGATCAGCACTACTTCTTCGCCGGGTTCGACCAGTCCGAGGATCGCAGCACTGATCGCCTCGGTGGCACCGACGGTGACCAGAACTTCGGAGTCGGGATCACTGTCGAGCCCGTAGCGGATGCGCCGATCCTCCGCGATTGCTTGACGCAGGACGGGCATGCCCGGCCCGGGTGGGTATTGGTTGACGCCCTCGGCGATGGCTCGACGCGCTACTTCGAGCATGGCCGCAGGACCGTCGGTATCCGGAAAGCCCTGACCGAGGTTGACCGCGTCGTGAAGTGTGGCCAACGCTGTCATCTCGGCGAAGATCGTGGATGCGAACGGCTGCAGACGCGAGACGGTGCGGTTGCGGGGCGTCGAAGGCATCTTTGCAGCTTAGTCGGCTGAGACCGCATCCTCACATCTGCTCGGGCGCGGTGCTTGTCACGTTTGAATCGCCGCCGTCGTCCAACTCTGTAGAGAGCATCGAATCCGGTGCTGTAGAAGATACGGAGGCTTGCCATGACTCGCATTCCCGCAGTGACACCGTCAGAAGCCAGTCCGTTGATCAAGGTGGCCTACAAATTTGCCGCCAGGCAGTACGACGAAGTTCCCGAGCCTTTTGCCGTCCTGGCCAATCATCGGAAATTGTTCGTCGCCGCTGCCCGTCACGAGATGGCCGTGCAGAAGGCGTCGAAGGTGCTGCCGTCGAACATTCGTGAACTGGCCGTCTATCGCGTCGCCTGGACTGTCGGCTGCTCGTGGTGTGTCGACTTCGGGACGATGCTCTCGCGCCTGGACGGTTTGGACATCGACAAGCTGAAAGGGATCGCGAATTACCGGGATTCACCGAAGTACAGCGAGGACGAGCGGGCCGCGATCGCCTACGCCGACGCGATGACCGGCGACCCACACGGCGAGCATGGCGTGACGGACGAGCAGGTCGCAGACCTCGAGCGCAGGTTCGGACGCGCGGGCGTCGTGGAACTGACCTATCAGATCGGGCTCGAAAACATGCGCGCCCGGATGTACTCGGCGTTGGAGATCACCGAGCAAGGGTTCAGTACCGACTCGTGCCGCGTGCCCTGGGCGGAAGAATGATGCGGTAGCTCGTCTACGGCAACTATCGACAATGCTCCGCAGATACGTGATCAGGATTGACTAGTTCACGCATCTGCGGAGCATTTCGGCTTGTTAGGTCCGCACTTGCGACCTACGATCACCTCGTGCCCAACATTCGAATCCGCGAAGCTGCCGGTCTGCTCGGTGTCAGTGACGACACTGTTCGGCGGTGGGTCGACGGTGGGCTTCTCGAAGCGACGACGGACGACTCCGGCCGCAAGGTCATCGACGGCGCCGAGTTGGCAGGCTTCGCCAGGTCCAATGCCGGACCCGCACCGGCCGATCCGCTCACCGGTGCAAGTTCGGCCCGCAACCGGTTCGCCGGCCTCGTCACCAAGGTCGTCACCGACAAGGTGATGGCACAGGTCGAAATGCAGTGTGGGCCCTTCACCGTCGTCTCTTTGATGAGCACCGACGCGGTTAGGGAACTCGGACTCGAAGTCGGAAGCATCGCCGTCGCGATAGTGAAGGCCACCACGGTCATAGTGGAAACCCCGTAACTCTGAAAACGCCGTAGTTCTGAACATACTGGAGGATATTCGTGAAACGCGTACTCGGACTTGTTGCAGCAGGCGCATTTTCGCTTGCTCTGGTGTCAGGTTGTAGTTCCTCCGACAACTCTTCGCCGGAGACGTCGTCGGCTGCTCCGACCACAACCACTTCGAGCGAGAGTGCCACGGGAAGCATCACCGTCTTCGCGGCGGCGTCACTCAAGAACACCTTCACCGAACTCGGCAAGGAGTTCGAGTCCGAGAACCCCGGTTCCAAAGTCACTTTCAGCTTTGCGGGATCTTCGGACCTCGTCGCCCAGATCACCCAAGGTGCGCCCGCAGATGTGTTCGCTTCGGCTGACGCCGCCAACATGACCAAGGCCACCGATGCCGGTGTCGTTGCAGGGTCAGCCTCGGACTTTGCGAGCAATACCTTGACGATTGTTGTGCCTCCGGGCAATCCGAAGGGCATCGCGTCGTTCGCCGACCTGGCGAAGGAGGGGACACAACTGGTGATCTGTGCTCCGCAGGTTCCGTGTGGCGCGGCCACGAAGAAGGTCGAGACGGCCACCGGTGAGACCCTCTCGCCGGTCAGTGAAGAATCGTCGGTGACCGACGTTCTCAACAAGGTGACATCCGGCCAGGCCGATGCCGGCATCGTCTACGTCACCGACGCGAAGTCCGCCGGTGACAAGGTGCAGACCGTCGCGTTCCCGGAAGCAACCGCGGTGGTCAACCTGTACCAGATTGCGGTGCTGAAGGATTCGAAGAATTCGGCTACGGCAACCAAGTTCGTAGACTTCGTGAAGGGGCCGAAGGGCCTGGCAGTTCTGAGTGACGCGGGATTCGCTGCTCCGTGACACGCCTACGACCGGCAACCCGCGCTCCGCTCGGGTTGCCGGTGTGGATTTACCTTCCTGCGCTGATCGGCGGGGCCTTTGTCATAGCTCCCTTGGTCGCGATGCTGGCCACCGTGCAGTGGTCGCAGTTCTGGGAACTCGTGACCTCCGAATCATCGGTTGCTGCACTGAAATTGAGTTTGAAGACGGCGGCGATGAGCACGGTGCTGTGCATCCTGTTCGGGGTACCGATGGCCGCGGTGTTGGCACGCAGTCACTTTCGGGGACTGTCCGTTCTCCGGTCCTTGATTCTGCTCCCGCTGGTTCTGCCGCCGGTCGTGGGCGGTATCGCGTTGCTGTACACGTTCGGCCGCAAGGGGTTGATCGGTGAGCAGTTGGAAGTGCTCGGCATCCAGATAGCCTTCTCGACAACTGCGGTCGTCCTGGCGCAGACGTTTGTTGCCCTGCCGTTCCTCGTCGTCAGCCTCGAAGGTGCGCTACGCACTGCAGGCACGCGATACGAGGCAGTGGCCTCGACGCTCGGTGCCCGCCCTACCACCGTGCTTCGCCGGGTGACGCTGCCGTTGGTTCTTCCCGGTCTGGTGTCAGGGGCAGTTCTGGCTTTCGCTCGTGCGCTGGGAGAATTCGGTGCGACGCTGACGTTCGCGGGAAGTCTGCAAGGGGTGACGCGCACCCTGCCGCTGGAAATCTATCTCCAGCGTGAGACCGATCCGGATGCAGCGGTTGCGCTTTCGCTGGTGCTGGTAGTCGTCGCGGTCATCATTGTGGTTGCGGTGCGTGGACGCGGATCGGCGGGTTCGTTGTGAGTGGCCTCCACGTCGACATCGAGATTCCTGAGCGCGACGTCGTCGCGGCGTTCGACGTCGCGGCCGGTGAGGTGACCGCCATCCTCGGACCCAACGGCGCAGGCAAGTCGACCGTTCTGGCGGCAGTTGCCGGACTGCATCATCCGCGGCGCGGGTTGATCGAACTCAATTCCCGCGTTCTCACCGATACCAGCAGGGGAGTCGCATTGGCGCCGCATCGGCGCGGCACCGCCCTACTCGCGCAAGAGGCACTGCTCTTTCCACATCTCAGCGCGGCGGCGAACGTGGCGTTCGCGCCGCGCAGCGCAGGACGGTCGCGTCGCGATTCCGCCGAGACTGCTCGCCATTGGCTCGACGCAGTCGACGCCGGCGAATTGGCTGACCGCAAGCCTTCACAGCTCTCCGGCGGCCAAGCACAACGCGTCGCAGTGGCGAGGGCATTGGCTGCTGAACCCGAACTGCTGCTGCTCGACGAACCGATGTCCGCGCTCGACGTCGCGTCGGCCCCGGCGCTGCGGTCGTTGCTGCGCAGAGTGCTCCGGACCGGGGATCGCACAGCCGTACTCGTGACGCACGACGCTCTGGATGCGCTGGCCCTTGCCGACACCGTTGTCGTTGTGGACGGTGGCCGGGTTGTCGAACGTGGTGACGTGCGAACAGTTCTGACTCGCCCGCGAAGTGCGTTCGCCGCACGCATCGCGGGGATCAACTTGCGCAGTGGCACGATGGCAGGCGACGGTGTTCTCAGGAGCCCGACCGGAGTGGACATCGCAGGTCAGACCGAGTCCGAATTACTCGCCGGCAGTGCCGCTGTGGCGGTCTTCGAACCGCGAGCGGTATCGGTCTACCTTGAACCGCCGCACGGCAGCCCACGAAACGCGTTTGCAGTCACGGTCGCCGAGATCGAAAACCGAGGCGATGTCGTCAGAGTCCGAGCCGAGGACGACGCCGGCCAGCCTGGTTTGTCTGCCGACATCACGGCCAGTGCAGCGGCCGAACTCGATCTGGTTCCGGGAACGGCCGCTACGTTTGTGGTCAAGGCCACCGAAACACTGATCTACGCTCAGGGCGCCGGCTCGTAGACGTCCTCTGCGATCGAATCCGCATAGAGAGCAACGATTTCGGAAACATACTTCTCGGCTATCGGCTTGCGCCTGAGTTTCATCGTCGGTGTCAGCTCCTCGCCGCCAGGCTCCCAGAACGTGGTGAGCACGTGAAACCGCTTGATCTGCTCGGCCCTCGAAAGTCGCGAGTTTCCCTCGGCGACAGCAGCTGCAACGATGTCGACGATCCGAGCGTCCTTGGCGAGCACCGCGGCGTCGACCGCAAGTCCCAGTGAGCGTGCCGCTTCGACCGCGGCGTCGGCGCTCAGAGTGATCAATGCTGTGTTGAACTTCCGGCCGTCACCGATCGTCACTACTTCACCGATCAACGACGACGACGTCTTCACCGCCGTCTCGATGGCTGCGGGTGACATGTTCTTTCCCGACGCATTGATGATCAACTCCTTCTTGCGATCGATCACCGTGAGGTACCCGTCCGCGTCGGCGGTGACGATGTCTCCGGTCGAGAGCCAACCGTCGGCGCTGATCGCCTCTGCCGTCTTCGCGGGTTCGCCGCGATACCCCTTCATGACCAGCGGTCCTCGAACCAGTAGCTCGCCATCGGCCTCGATGCGCATTTCCATGCCCGGGAGCAACTTTCCGACCGTTCCGAGCTTGGTCGGCTCGGCCGGCGCTGTACTCGCAATGCATGTCAGTTCCGACATTCCCCAGATCTCCGAGATCGGAACTCCGAGGGCCGCAAAGAATGCCAAGGTGTCCGGCGGAATGGGCGCTGCGCCGGAGATGGCCCACTTCAATTCGGCAAAGCCCAGTTTCGCACGCAGGGCGGAGAGGACCATCGCATCGGCTCGGGCGTAGTCCGCTTCCAGTTCGGCGGGGACTGTTTCACCGGCTCGCAAGTGTGCGAGCCGAGTGCGACCGACGTCGAGTGCCCACTGCAATGCCGCTCGCCGCGCGTCGTCCGGTTCGTTGGCGACGGCCGATTCGACGGCAACCTTCAGCTTTTCCCACACACGGGGGACGCTGCCCCAGATCGTGGGGCGACAGTCCGGAAGCGCAGCCGCTACCTGGCTCGGATCCGGCACGACAGTGATCTGGGTGCCGAACACCATTTGCATGTACAGGCAGGTGAGCCGATCGGCGATGTGCGCCGACGGCATGTACGAGGTGATGCGGTCACCGAACTCGACGGGGAGTACAGCACTGACGGCGGTGGTTTCGAACAACAGACAGGCATGAGTCGTCTCGACGCCCTTGGGGTTGCCGGTCGTGCCGGAGGTGTAGATCAACGTGGCGACGTCGTTCGGTTTCACCGCACGCCAGGTGCTCTCGAAATCGAAATCGGCGGCAGCAGAGGACTTCATCTGCTCCAGCGTCAGGGTGCCGGACTGCTGGGCAGACGGTTGCGCGTCGACGACCACGATCGTGTCGAGTGTGGCACCGGATCGGCGAACGGTATCCACGTACTGGGCCTCGCAGACGAGCACTCGCGCACCGGAATTGGCGAGGATGTAGTGGATGGCTTCGGGTGCCGACGTGTTGTAGATGGAGAAGGATGTCGCGCCGAGGTGTTGGGCGCCGACGTCGATCGGGTAGAACTCGATGCGGTTACTCATCATCAAGGCAACCGTATCGCCATGTCCCACGCCGATTCCGGCCAATCCCGCGGCAACATCGCGAACCTGTTCGCCGTACGCGCGCCACGTCAGTGTTCGCGCATCGCCGATGTCTCGCAAAGCCACCGCGTCGGGCGCTACCGCCGACACTCGTTGGAAGGCTGCACACAACGTGGTCATGACGTTCTCCTGGATGCATTCGTCGGGGCTGCTGTGTTTTTCGGTACTGCCGCCGTGGTTCTGGCTTCGAGTTCGCGGATCAGGTCGTGTGCCTGTTTGTCCCTGGCCAGGTAGCCGTCGGCAAGGACATTGACGAAACCGCGTCCCCACGCCCAGGGCTCCCAGGCCGCGGGGGCAAGGGTCCGGCCGGCGCGGCGCGCGATCGCGTCGGCGATGACCGTCGCGGCACGGTCAGGGGAGATTCGATGGCGGAGGGGTCCGGGCAGTCGAGCGTCGAGCTTGCGCCCGATCTCGTCGTCGTCGAGAGTTGCGCGCGCAAGTTGTGTGTCCACCATCCCGAAGTACGCGACACCGGCCGTGGCGCCGTAGCCGGCAACCTCCAAACGCAGAGCCCGCCCGAGCGCTTCGACGCCGGCCTTGCTGATCATGTACGACGCTCCGCCCAAACCGGGGGCGAACGACGCGGCCGAGGACACGACGACGATGTGCCCACTGTTGCGGATCACCTCGTCGATGGTCGGATGCACGGTATTGAAGACACCGGTGAGATTGACGTCGACTACTCGATCGAAGGCGTCGGGATCGATTTGGCGCAATGTTGCCGGGGGAGGGGTGATTCCGGCGTTGGCCACCACGACGTCGATTCTGCCCAGCTGATCGACAACCGTGCGCGCGGCTGCTTTCATACCGTCCCGATCGCGGACGTCGGCCGTCACCGTCACGACTCGCCGTGACTCGAATGCGCGCTCGGCTGCTGCCAGCGAACTCTGGTTGACATCGACCAGCGCCACCGTCGCCCCACGTCGGTGGAGAGTGCGCGCCAACGCCGCTCCGATACCGTCGCCTCCGCCGGTGATCAGTACGACCTTACCGGCGACGTCGAAGTCGATCCGGCGTCCGGGCAGTGGAATGCCCAGATCGCGGACTGTTCCTGCAAGCGCGGACAAGCGTCCCGTCATGGCTTCAGTGCCTTCCGTGTAGAGCGCGTATGAGAACCTTGACCAGCCAGTCGATTCGGGCGGTCCGTCGAAACGTCGTCAGTGGTAATGGCGAACGGAACCGTTGCCTGGTCATCGAACGGGCATAGGTGAACTCTTTCAGTCCGTCGGGGCCGTGAACGCGTCCGAAACCGGATGCTCCGACCCCACCCAGCGGCAGGTTGGGAACTGCGGCATACATCACGTAGGAGTTCACCGACGCTCCTCCCGATCGGAGTCGATCTGCAATTGATACTCCGTCCTTGCCGAACACGCTTGCTCCCAAGGCGTATGTCGACGCATTGACCAATTCCACCGCCTCGTCCATCGAGCTGACTTTGGTGATGGTCATCGTCGGGCCGAAGGTCTCCTCCGTGACGGCGAGGCTGTCTTCGGGCACGTCGACCATGATGGTCGGTTGCACGTACTGACCGGAGATCGTGCCGAGCCCGCCGAGAACGACACGTCCGCCCCGCGATACCGCGTCGTCTATGTGGCGCCGGATGACGGCGACTTGCGAGGGCATGGTGATCGGACCGATCTTGTCGTCGGCATCAGGACCTGCATGAATTCGAGCGGCCAGAGTGGTTGTCTTGTCGAGGAACTCGTCGTAGACGTGTTCGTGCACGTACACACGCTCGACGCCCAGACAGGTCTGACCGGAGTTGGACAACGCTCCCCACACCGCAGCATCCGCGGCGGCGCCGACATCTCCGTCGGAATCGAGGACGAGTGCGTCCTTACCGCCACATTCCATCAACACCGGTGTGAGGGTCTCGGCGCACGCTGCCATGACTTTCTTGCCAGTCGCGGTCGATCCCGTGAACCCGATCTTGTCGACACCGGCCAGGCACAGTGCCGCGCCGACCGCACCGTCACCTGTGACAACTTGCAGCACAGGATGTTCAGGGACGACCTCGGCAAACGCTCGGACCAACCATTGCCCGACTGCCGGCGCGAACTCACTCGGCTTGTAGACCACGGCATTGCCGGCAGCCAGCGAAAACGAGAGCGAACCGAGCGGGGTGAAGACCGGATAGTTCCACGGACCGATCACACCGACTACCCCGAGAGGTCGATACTCCACCGAGGCGGCCTGATTGACCGTCAACAAACTGGAGCGGACGCTGCGCCTGCCCAATACCTTTCGAGCATTCTTAGACGCCCACGCGAGGTGTTCGAGCGCCATGGCAATTTCGAGCATTGCGTCGGGGTGAGGCTTGCCCATGTCCCGGTGCACGACGTCGGCGAGTTCGGATGCTCGACGAGCGATGATTCCTCGCCACCGATCCAGTCGGTGGGCGCGTTGCTCGAATGTCAGTTCTGCCCACCATTCGGAAGCCGTACGGGCGTCGCGCACTGCCTGTGTCACCGTGTCGTCGGACGCCTGTGTGGTCGTGTCGATCTCGGTCGCCGTCATTGTGGAGTTCCTTGAAGTGTGTGGTGGACGGCGCCGTCGGCCCAGTTGCGGGTCACGCGGTCGAGGATCGTTCGGGACAGAGACAGAATCGGGGCGAACCACGGCTGCGCCTGCACCGCGAACGTCCAGGTGAGAAGGCTTCCAGTCGAAGTCGGTTCCAGCACCAGATCTTCGGCGAAACGCTTGAATCCCGGGATTGACGCAGACTCCACGTAGAACGTCATCCGGCGCCCCTCGTCCCAGCGGAAGAATCTCTCGCCCAGTGCGGCAAAAGCGCCGGCCCGCACAGTTCGCGTCGTACCGATGCCGAATGGTCTGGCCGAGGTCCAGTCGGATCCGGTGATCCCGCGCGCCCACGACGCGAGCGCACCGTCCGAGGTCAACGTCCGCCACAAGCTTTCACACGTCGCTTCGGACTCGATCCGGTGAGTGATCACCAGCGGAGCGGAGCGGATGAAGTCTGCGTCGGCCGCCGCGAGCGGGAATTTTCGCTTCACAGGTCCACCACCAAAGACCCACCGGTGGAACGTGATCGACAGGTCAACATCGAATCGGTGCGTTCCGATTCGGTGAGAAGGGTGTCCCGATGGTCGACGGTCCCCGCGAGCACCCGGACCTTGCAGGTACCGCAGAAGCCCTGTTGGCAGGAATACGCGACGCCGGGAAGTGCGCGTCGTATTGCCGCCAAGGCACTTTCGGACTCGCCGACATCGACGGTGAGACCGGTGCGCGCCAGGTGCACAGTGAATTTTTTGCCGTCGACTACCGGTAGCGGCGAGAAGCGCTCACTGTGTACCGATCCGGTCGGGTTGCTCGTGAAGGCTGCCGCGCGCACCTTGTTCATCAGCGGCGTCGGTCCGCACGTGTACACCGCGGCGCCGGGATCCGCAGCGGAGAGCAGTGTTTCGACATCCGGCGGACCCAACTCGTCGTCCGGCCGGATGGTTACCCGGCCGCTGGAATACTCCTCGATCTCGTTCAGGAATGGCATGGCTGTGCGGGTTCGTCCGAGATAGTCCAATCGCCACGGGATTCCGCGACGGTGGCAACGCTGCACCATCGGAAGGAGCGGAGTGATCCCGATTCCGCCCGCAACAAAGAGATACGACGGAGCCGCGACAAACGGAAACGCATTCCGTGGCCCTCTGACGTCCACCGCCATTCCAGGTTTCAGCGACTCGTGGATCTCGCGTGAGCCGCCACCGCCCTCGTCTATCCTTCGGACGGCGATCCGATACGAGGTCAAGTCGTCGGGGTCGCCGCACAGCGAGTACTGTCGTTGCCTTCCCGAGGGGAGAAAGACGTCGAGGTGGGCGCCGGGAATCCACGACGGCAGGGCGATGCCTTCCCTCGGGGTCAAGGTGACACTCAGGACGTCGTCACACTCGAACCGGACGGACTTCACGTCCAGCGTCATGTCGAACCCGCTGTAGCGGACCGGGTTGGGACGCGAAAGTATCTGCGCTGCAGGACTGGTTGCGAAGATCCGACGGTATGCGCTGGTGGCCTGCGCGGCAAACCTCAACGACCGGGTCGGTGTGAAGCCGTGTGCGTCGTGAGGACGGTCGGCAGCCGTCTTGTTCATTCTTCACTCTTTTCGGAAGAACGATTGGCGGCAGGTGAGCGAGCGAGGTAGCGCATGGCTACGTCCATGTCCCCGATCTGGGACGGATGGAAGCTCGGCCGCAGATACGGAGGAATCTCGGTGATCAGGAATTTCATGTTCGGTACCAGTCCACGACGAGTGGCGCTGATCAGCTGCAGAGGCCACAGTCGACCCTTCGCCTTCGACGGGTCCTGCCGGAAAAGGTAATTCATCGAGGCGATGAACAGTACGAACAACGTGAAGCTGGCCAGCAGCGCCGTGCGAACGCGTCGGGAGTAGCTACCGTCGACGTACATGTAGGCGTCGAAAGCGACGTTGCGGTGCTCGACTTCTTCAGCGCCGTGCCACTTGACCATGTCGAGCATCACCGGGTGCATGCCGGCATCTTCGAGGGCGGGATCGGTGAGCAGCCATTCCCCGACCACTGCCGTGTAGTGCTCCATGGCAGCAAACAAGCCGAGACGTTCACAGAGCCAGGCGTGCTTGGCTTTTCCGGTCAATCCTTTGTCGCCCAATATCTTGTCCACGAGCCAGTCCATGCGGCGTGCCATCGGTTTCATGTCCATGCCGAGGTCCGCAAGGTGTTCGCGTGCACCTTTGTGCGACGACGCGTGTGTTGCTTCCTGGCCGACGAAACCCACCACCTCTTCGTGCAGTCGGGTGTCCTCGATGAGAGGGAGCGCTTCGGCGAGCGTCGCGGACATGGCCCGCTCTCCCTCGGGTAACACGAGATGCATGAAGTTGATGACGTGGGTGACCATCGGTTCGTTCGGCACGTAGTGCAGTGGTACACCGTCCCAGTCGAATTCGACGTCACGGGCGGCGATGGCATGTGCTTCGTCGGTGTAGCGGCGAGCGCCGGACGGTGCGATGACGGGTGTGCCTCGGAAGGCGTTGATGCCGAGCATTATCGGCTCCTCACGGTTTCTCGAGCAGTGGTGAGTGATGTGGACGAGACAGGTTGTACCTGCGTGTAGTGAGTGAGGTCAGCCTGTTTGGTCCTGGCGCGGAAGGATCGGTTGAATCCGGGATAGAAGGTGTAATTGCGGCCGCCGTCGACGAGGTAGTAACTACTGCACCCGCCGGCGTTCCATACGCTGGAGGCGAGTCGGCGGTCGGTCGCGCGCACGAACTCTCTCTGCACGTCTGCCCGGACGTCGATACTGCCGATGCCGCGCTCGTCCATCTGAAGAATGCAGCTCACGATGTATTCGACCTGCGCTTCGATCGTGACGACCTGCGAGGTGTAGACCACCGAGTTGGGGCCGAGGATCATGAAGAAGTTCGGAAACCCGCTGATGGTGGTGCCGAGGAAGGCTTCGGCACTGCCGTTCCACGCCTGCGCGAGGCTGCGGCCGTCCGTACCTCGGATGATGTCGAAGGACGGGTTGTCTCCCATGCGAAAACCGGTACCCATGACGATGGTGTCGACTTCGCGGAAAGTGCCGTCCGCGGTGAGTACACCGCGCTCCTGTACCTCGACGATTCCGTCCGTCACCACCTCCACGTTGGGTGACGCCAGCGCGGGATAGTAGGTATTCGAGAACGTCGGACGCTTGCATCCGAATGCGTAGTGAGGGAGTAGCTTTGCGCGAAGCTCGCGGTCGCGTACCTGCCGGCGAAGGTGTGCTCGGCCGAGTGCGGCCAACCCTTTGAGCAGTGACGGCTTGTACACGAATCCGGGTACCAGGGCTTCTTGAAGTAGGTCGAGTCCCTTGCGTGCGAGTCGCTGGGTGAGCGGTACCCGCTCGAACAGCGCGCTGGGCCAGCCCGTCATCGGCTGATCCGGGTGCGGCAGGATCCACGTCGGTGTCCGCTGGAATACGGTCAGCGAGTTCGCGAGCGGTTGCAGTCTGGGGATGATCTGCACTGCGGAGGCGCCGGTGCCGACCACGGCTATGCGTTCACCGCGAAGGTCGTGGTCGTGGTTCCAGTCTGCGGTGTGGAACATCTGACCACGAAACGATTCGAGTCCGGGGAGGTCGGGTGTGGCGGGGGCGCTGAACGGGCCGGTGGCCGCCACCAGGAACTGTGCCTCCCACACGGTTTCCGCGGTGTGCACCCGCCAGATCTGGGCCTGCTCGTCCCACGAAGCTTCTGTCACGTCCTGGTTGCAGTGGAAATGACCGGCCAGTCCGAAGCGATGGACGCAATCCCGGAGATAGTCGTAGATCTCGGGCTGTAGCGGATACAGCCGCGTCCAGTTCGGATTGGGCGCAAACGAGAACGAGTACAGAATCGACGGGATGTCGCACTGTGCACCGGGGTAGGTGTTGACCTGCCAGGTTCCCCCGGGCTCCGCAGCGCGTTCGAGAACGACGAAGTCGTCGATCCCGGATTGCTTCAAGCGGACAGCAGTTCCGATGCCGCCGAAGCCTGCTCCGATGACGACGACTCGTGTTCGGCGAGTTGGAGTTTCCTCTTCACCGGCCGATGGCCCCGAGGTTGGGTCGATGTCGACCATGTGTGACGCCTCCTGATTGGTGCGTGAACAACTGAACGAAGAGTAAGTCTGACATCAAGTGATGTCAACAGCGATTGATGTCAGAATTGAATTGATTGACATCGTGCGATGTCAGTTCGCTTGCCGAGGTCGCCGCGATAACCTGAGGTCGAGAGCACTGCCTGTCAGTGAGAACATGGGGACATGACGGATACCGAGGCTCGGCGCACCGGCCCGCGCAGGTGGCGTGGGCAGGAACCAGAAGATCGCCGCGCCGCGCGCCGGGCACAGCTGATCGAAGCCGGGTTGCAGATCATGGGCACCGAGGGTGCGGCCGCCGCGACCATGCGTGCGACCTGCCGCGAGGCTGCGCTGACCGAACGGTACTTCTACGAGAGCTTCGCCAATCGTGACGAACTGCTGGTCGCCGTGCTCGACGAGGTCGTTCTCGGGGCACGCGACACTATTCTGGACGCTCTCGAGGCGGCGCCTTCCGAACCGTCGGCCCTGATCCGTCACGTGGTGAAGGCCTTCACCACCTACGTATTCAAGGATCCGCGCCGTGGACGCATCATGTTCGTCGAATCCCAGGCGGAACCTGCGCTGTGGGATCGAGGGCGAGAATTGATGGCGGAGTTCACCAATCCGATCTCCGCGTCGCTCGAGCTGATGTACGGCGGCGAGGCAACCGACTCCGCGAACTCCGAACTCAATTCGGTGGGGCTGTTCGGTGCCCTCGCGTTCATCTATCAGGCGCACACCCCGTCCTCCAAGATCTCTCGAAAGCGTTTGGTGGAACACATTTCGCTCATGGTCGAGGCGCAGGCGACGGTCAACAGCACGCCCGCGAGAAAAGAATGACGTCCGCGTCGGCCACAGGCGGAAAGCGTCTCGGTCCCGAAGACCGGCGTGAGCAGATCATTGTCAGCGCGGCAAAGGTTTTCGAGGAGAAGTCTTTTGCCGACGTCTCGATGACCGAGTTGGCCAAGGCGGCCGGGGTCGGTCGTCCGCTGCTCAATCATTACTTCGGCTCCAAGCGGGAGTTGTATCTCGACGTCGTGCGGCGGTTCGTCTTCATTCCCGAAGTGGCGGTGGACCGCATTCCGCGATCGGCGAGCCAGGAGAAGCGGATCGGCGCCGTGATCGATCGGTGGCTCGACGTCGCCTGGCGTCATCGCGACATGTGGATCTCGACAGTCATGTCCGACGACCTCCGCCGTGATCCCGAGATGGATCGGATCCTGCAGGATGCTGACGACGTTGCTGCGCGACGCATGATGGATGCGCTCGAGATTCGACCGAGTGAAGGCAGCGAGGCTGCTGTTCATTCGATGATCGTGGCGTACGGAGGACTGGCGAAGGCCGCCAGTAAGCAGTGGTTGGTGACGGGAGCGCTCGACCGCGAACAGGTGCACCTTCTGCTGGTACGCAGTTTGCTCGCCATCGTGCGTGACGTTCTGCCGGCGTGCGAGGCGGATTCCTGATTACTCAGAGTGATCTCGCCACGAGGTCTTTCATGACTTCGTTCGATCCGGCGTAGATTCGCTGAATACGAGCGTCGGCGTACATCTGAGCGATGGGATATTCGAGTATGTAGCCGTACCCGCCGTGTAGTTGCACGCAGCGGTCGATCACGGCGCACTGCTGATCGGTGAGCCAGTACTTGGCCATCGCGGCGGTAGTCGCATCGAGCTGCCCGGCAAGGTATTTGACGATGCAGTCGTCGATGAACGTTCGTGAGATACGAGCGATGGACGCGCACTCGGCAAGTTCGAAGCGCGTGTTCTGCAGATCGAAGAGCGTTTGCCCGAACATGTTTCGGGATTTGGTGTACTCGACGGTGAGGGCGACTGCACGCTCCATTGCCGCAGTGGCTGCAACTCCGCAGATCAATCGTTCAGGCAGTAGCTGCTGCATCAGCTGGGCAAACCCTGTGCCTTCGCGGTCCCCGAGCAGGTTTGTTGCAGGCACCCGCAAGCGGTCGAAGAACAGCTCGGTGGTGTCCTGGCCCTTCTGTCCGACCTTCTCGAGTATTCGCCCGCGCTCGAAACCCGGTGTGTTGTCATCGACCTCGGCCACGATGAGCGACACTCCACGCGCTCCGAGGCTGGGATCGGTCTTGGCGGCAATGATCACCAGATCACAATTGCGACCGTTGGAGATGAATGTCTTTGCGCCGCTGATCAGATAGTCGTCACCGTCGCGGACGGCGCGGGTGGTGATGTTCTGCAAGTCGGATCCGGTGCCGGGCTCGGTCATGGCGATTGCGCCCACCCACTCGCCACTCGCCAGCTTCGGTAGCCAGCGCAGTTTGTGCTCGTGATCGGCGTAGGCATTGAGGTAGTGCGGCACGATTCCCGAGTGCACACCGAGTTGGAGTGAATGATCACCCGCCATCACCTGCTCGTGGAACAGCACGGCATCATGCGCAAAAGTTCCTCCTCCGCCGCCGTACTCGGTGGGGATCGACATGCCGGCGAGGCCGAGCGTCCCGAGTTCCCGATAGGCGGATTTGTCGGGAAAACCCTGGGACGCGAAGCGTTTCTGGTGCGGTGTCACGTGTTTGGCGAAGAAGTTCCTCGCCAGTTCGCCAACGGCCTCCAATTCGTCGTCCATCCACGGGGAGCGTCGTTCGGTGGTTCGGGTTGCGGTTGATACTTGCGTCATCGTGATTTCTCCCGATCGATGAAGTGCGACCCACGAGCGGATCTGGCTCCACCTATCATCCACACTGTTGACGCAGTGTCAATAAGCGGGTGGCCGAATCGACCTCCAGACCCGCTTCGGATACCAGGGCAGCCGCCCGCAAGAATGGGACGGCACAGACACGATCGAACCGGCGCGAAGGATGGGCAGTGGACCCCGAAGAAACATCAGCGGGTCACGAGTCCAACCTCCCGGCGCCGCGTCCGGCTCGCAGCGTCCTGTTCGGATTGCCGCCGGTGGGAAACCGGTATCCCGGAGCAATTCGGGTCGCACTCGCCTTGGCGATTCCTGCGGCTGTCGCGACACTGCTCGGATTCGGGCCCTCGTCCCTCCTGGTCGGGCTCGGTGCATTCGCGTCGATCTACGGTGAGGGACGTCCGTACCGGAGCAGATGGAAGGCAGTCGGTATCGCCGCGGCGGCGTTGACGATCCTGTCCTTCATCGGGGCATCGGTGGGGGAGCCGGTCCACCGAGCGATCTCCGAAGGCGCGCCGACGGTGCTGCTCGTCTTTGTCGTGCTGATCATGGCCATCGTGGTGTCGACCTGCGCCTTTACCGTCGACGCGCTTCGATTAGGCCCACCGGGCGCGTTCTTCCTGCTGCTGACCACCGAGATCAGTTCGGTGATCGCCACTCCCGGGCAGCCGCCGATCGAGGTTGCGATGTGGACGGCAATCGGCGGGATCAGCGCGGTGGTCGTCTCGATGACGGGAATCCTGTGGGCACCGCGAGCGATCGAACGCAGCGCGGTACAGGCAGCCGTCTCGGCTGTTGCGGAGTACACGGAAGCGCAGGCGAAGTACGCCCCGCCGGAGCAGACGCGAGACAAACGGCACGCTGCAGCACTGCGGCTGCACGACGCGTGGCAGTGCCTCTACCGCGGCGCAATCGTCGGGAAAGACCACCCGTTGACCCGTGAACTCGAACGAGCACAAATCGCGATGGCCAGGGCGATCTCCGACGACCACGATCCCGAACTCATGGCGGACCCCGCGTTCGACGTCGACGAGGTCGGGGCGCATCCGCCCCTGCCCGACCCGACGATCCGGTATCGGTTTCTCCGCGCCTGCAATCCGTCCAGCCGAGCGTCGATCACGGCACTTCGGCTGTCCATCGCCTGTATGGCGGCGGGAACCCTCACCGTTCTACTCGGTATCGATCGCCCGGACTGGGCGGTGATCGCCGCGGCGATGGTCCTGCATCAAGGACCGGATCGAATACTGGGCACCTATCGCGGAATCCATCGCATCGGCGGAACCGTCCTCGGGTTGATTCTGTTGGGCGCCATATACGCCTGGAGTCCGACCGGTCTGTGGCTGGTGGCTGTACTTGCCGTCCTGATGGCGGGGATCGAACTGTTCCTGGTGCGGAACTACGGGATCGCCGTCATCTTCATCACCGCTCTGGCAATTCTCCTCGGCGCTGCCGGTGGTGCACACGGGACCGTCCAGCATCTGATCCTCAGCCGCATGCTCGAGACGGCAATCGGCGTCGTCGTGGCGTTGATCGTCCTGTGGACGGTCGGGCGCGGGGCACATCGACGCACTCTGATCTGGGTCGACGAGCGTGCCGACAGCGTCCTGTTCAAGCTGCTGACCGAAATCCGCGCAAGGCACTATGCACCACAAGCGAATTGGTCCGAGCTTTCGGAGCTTCGACGCGACCTGGACTTCGAACTACGAGGCAGCACGATGGCCGGGATCGACGCCGCCCACAACGAACCCGAGTGGGCGTCGCAGCAGTGGAGAACGCACACCGCACTGCATCACCTGGGATCGGATGTGCTGCACCGACTGTGGTTCGGCACGCAGGTGTCCAGGTCTCACCTCGAAGAATGGGAGTCTCGCTACCTGCGCTCGGGTTCGGTGTGATCGAGCATCGGGACGGCACTGAACTTGGCTGGGTTCGCAATGTCGTAGGCCGCACACACAACTCCGTCGCGAACCGTGAAGCCGGCAACGCGAGCGGCGAACTGCGGGTACCGGTCATCTCCGGGGGAGCCGGCGAATACACCACCGAGCTGTCCGTTGACGAGAACCGGTGACATCGAAAACAGCGCCGCCGGTCCGTACTTGCGTGCCAGGCCCAGGTAGAACCGTGCCACACGATCACTGCCGCGCACGACGTTGACCGCCGTGCGAGTTGTTCCGCCTGCGTCGCCGATCAGCACGGCATCGGGATCGAGTGCTTCGATCACCGCGTTCAGATCCCCACTCGCGATAGCCATGACCAGTCTTTCGACGGCGGCAGCATGCTCCTCGCTGCTGACCGGGACGGGCGCCGACGCTGCGGCTCTACGGGCTCGCGAGGCCAACTGACGGGCGGCGGCGACTTCGATGTCGAGGATTCGGGCTACCTCGGCGAACGGTACGTCGAAGCCGTCGTGCAGGACAAAGGCAACGCGTTGCGCGGGAGTAAGAGTGTCCAGGACGACGAGGGCCGCAAAACGATTCTGTTCCTGCGTCACGACGTACTCGAGGGGATCGGGTGTCGCTGAGGGTGTGCTCACGGTGGCGTCGACGGGCGTGACGATCGGCTCCGGAAGCCACTGTCCTACATAGCTTTCTCTCCGGACTGCGGCCGATTTGAGATGATCGAGGCAGATGCGACCCACAACAGTGGTGAGCCATCCGCGCAGCTCGCGGATCTCCAGCTCTTCACCTCGCGTGGTTTCGGCTACTTGGAGTCGTATCCATGCTTCCTGCACCGCGTCCTGAGCGTCGCTGAAACTTCCGGTGAGACGGTAGGCCACCGACGTCAGATGGCCACGGTGTTGCTCGAAGTCCTGCGCGGTAGTCGGCGAAAGCATGCCCTCATGATACGGACTTCACACTTTAAATCCGGCATGAATGTAACCGTTGACCCAGGTAGTGGGTGCCGACGTATGGTTTCGACACTGCTAACGGCTCGATTCTGTCTTCACATTCATTGGAGTCTCACGTGTTTCGGTCTTCGCTCTTGTCGTCATTGAACTGTTGTCGTTGAACTGACTTTCCCAACACCTGCCTGTGCCGATCGCCGCACAAGGCGATCCGGACAGGTGTCGTCGTAAATTTCACCAATCATCCTCTAAAGGAAGCAACTTCATGATTCGCCCTCGCCTTGCGCGCTCCATAGCCGCAGTCGTCGCTCTTGTCACACTGTCCAGCCTTGCCGTGGCCTGCTCGGGCTCTTCCGACGAAGTCGTCAAGACCGCCGACGGCAAGACCGTCCTGCGGTACGAGGGCAGTACCGGACAGGTCATCTACCCCGAACTCGCTGCCGATCTCGGCTACTTCGACAACGTGGAACTCAACTGGATCGGCGACACGACCAGCGGTCCTCAGAGCATTCAGAATGCCGCGACCGGTCAGACCGAATTCGGTGGTGCGTTCAACGGTGCGGTGGTGAAGTTGGCTTCCGCGGGTTCACCGATCACCTCGGTGATCGGGTACTACGGCTCCGACAAGCAGAGCTTCAATGGGTACTACGTTCTCGACGACAGTCCGATCAAAACGGCCAAAGACCTGATCGGTAAGAAGGTCGGGATGAATACACTCGGCGCCCACCACGAGTTCGTCGTTCGTGAATGGCTTGCGCGGGAGGGGCTTACGCCGGACGAGATCAAGCAGGTTGAACTGATCGTGGTGCCTCCCGTCAACACGGAGCAAGCGCTGCGCCAGGGACAGATCGACGTTGCCACCCTCGGCTCGGTCTTCCGTGACTCCGCGCTCGAACGCGGTGGTCTTCGCGAGCTGTTCACGGACGAATCACTGTTCGGCTCGTTCACCTACGGCACGTTGGTGTTCCGTGACGACTACATCGCGAAGAACAAGGAAGCGGTCGCCGATTTCGTACAGGGAACAGCGCGAGCGATCCGCTGGACCCAGACGCACCCACGTGAGGAAGTGATCGCGAAGCTGACGTCGATCATCAACAGTCGCGGACGCAACGAGGACACCAAGCTCATCAGTTACTGGAAGAGCCCGGGAGTCGCCGGCCCCGGCGGAACGATCACCGATACCGAGATCAGCACGTGGATCGACTGGCTCACCCGTAACGGCGAACTCGAAGAGGGGAAGTTGAAGCCGTCGGACATCTACACCAACGAATTCAATCCATACGCCAACGGAACGTATTCACCCGACAGCGGCGCTGACGGACAGGCACTGGAGGCCGCAAAATGAGCACAGAACCGAAACTAAGGCTCGAGCACGTCACCAAGCAGTTCGACATTCGTGGGACCGACGAAGTTTTCACCGCGGTCGAGGACATCAACATCGACGTGGCGCCGGGGGAGTTCCTGGTCCTCGTCGGGCCGAGTGGGTGCGGTAAGTCGACTCTGCTGGACCTCCTCGGCGGACTGAGTTCGCCGACTTCCGGTCGAATCCTTCTGGACGGCAAGCAGATCACCGGACCCGGCTTGGATCGGGGAATCGTCTTCCAGCAATACGCGCTACTTCCATGGCGAACTGCACGTCACAACATCGAGTTCGGACTCGAAGCGAAGGGCGTGAAGAAGAGCGAGCGACGCGAGCTCGCCGAGCATTACCTCGAATTGGTCGGTCTGCAAGGTTTCGCGGATCGCTATCCGCACGAGTTGTCCGGTGGAATGAAGCAGCGAGTCGCGATCGCCCGCAGCCTGGCCTTCGACCCCGAAGTGTTGCTGATGGACGAACCGTTTGCAGCGCTGGACGCACAGACGCGAGAGTCTCTGCAGGACGAGCTTCTGCGCATCTGGAAAGCCACCGGTAAGACGATCTTGTTCATCACTCACGGAATCGACGAGGCCATCTACCTGGGGCAGCGCGTTGCCGTGCTGACGTCGAGGCCGGGGCGTGTCAAGACGATCGTCGACATCGACATCGACAGGTCCGGCGACGACGTGCGATCCGGCGAGGAGTTCCGAGTGTTCCGGCACCGGATCTGGACGCTGCTGCACGGTGAAGTGGAACGCGCACGGGCGGGCGAGCTCGACCCAGCCAAGGAGGTTGCACATGTCTAGCGCATTGGCGACACCGGAAGTGGTCGCGGACCCCGAACCGTTGCACGACAAAGCACCTGGCATTCAGCAGCGGAGCCAGGCCGGCGGCAAGGCGGCGCGGTACGTTGGATCTGCCGCGTGGCGGATTGCCAAGCCGTCGATAGCGATCGCGATTTTCCTCGGGATCTGGGAAGCCGCACCTCGGTTGGGCTTGGTGGACAAGGTTTTCCTTCCGCCCTTCAGTGAGGTTGTGTCCGCGTTCTTCACTCTTGCCGGGAACGGTCAACTGCAAGAGCACGTCTCGGCCAGTCTGACGCGTGCGTTAACCGGATTCTTCGTGGCCATCGCGATCGCGATTCCGTTGGGAATTGCGATCGCCTGGTATCGTCCGGTCTCCGACTTCCTCAACCCGATTCTCGAATTGTTCCGCAACACAGCAGCCTTGGCTCTGCTTCCCGTTTTCGTACTGATTCTGGGCATCGGTGAAGAGTCGAAGATCGCCCTGGTGATTTACGCCTGCACCTTCCCGATTCTGCTCAACACCATCTCCGGTGTGCGCACGGTTGACCCGCTGCTGATCAAGTCCGCTGCCTCTCTGGGGTTCTCGTCGATTCGACTGTTCCAGAAGGTAGTTCTGCCCGCTGCGGTGCCCACGATCTTCACCGGAATTCGCATGGCCGCCGCGTCGTCGATACTCGTGCTGATCGCCGCCGAGATGGTCGGTGCCAAAGCCGGTCTCGGATACCTGATCACTGCCTCACAACTCAATTTCCAGATCCCGAACATGTACGCGGGTATCGTCGCGATCTCGTTGTTGGGTCTGACAATCAACGCGATTCTGGTCCTGATCGAACGTCGGCTCTCACGCTGGCGCGTCACCACCTGATCTGCACCTTCACGGAAAGATTCTGCGAACTCATGTCCGAACGACAATTTCATCTGAACGCCTTCCTCATGGGCGTCGGCCATCATGAGGCGGCGTGGCGCCACCCTCGCACAAATGCGGCCAACTTGTTGGACGTCAAGCACTTCCAGGAGTTGGGGAGGATCGCCGAACGAGGAAAGCTGGACTCGGTGTTCTTCGCCGACGGCCTGGCAGTGGGCCCGCGGGTCAAGTACAACACGCAGGCGATTTTCGAACCCGTCACGTTGCTCTCCGCGATCGCTGCTGCCACCGACAAGGTGGGGCTGATTGCAACCGCGTCGACCAGTTACAGCGATCCGTACACTCTTGCAAGGAAGTTCGCGTCCCTCGACCACATCAGTGGGGGACGTGGCGGGTGGAACATCGTCACATCGGCGGGCGCCGACGAGGCGGCCAACTTCGGTCTCGATGCGGTACCGGCGCACAGTGGTCGTTACGAGCGCGCCGAGGAGTTTCTCGACGTGACACTCGGACTCTGGGACAGTTGGGAAGAGGGGGCGGTTGTCCTGGACGAAGAGTCCGGGATCTTCGCCGACCCGGATCGTGTCCATCGGATCGACCATGACGGCGAACGATTCACGGTGGCCGGTCCACTCAATTCGCCGAGGTCTCCACAGGGACGTCCGCTGCTCGTGCAAGCCGGTTCCTCCGAGAGCGGTAAGGATTTTGCCGCGCAGTACGCCGAAGCCGTGTTCACCGCTCAACGAACACTCGAGCATGGGCAGGATTTCTACACCGACCTCAAAGCGCGGCTGATCAAGTACGGGCGTAGTCCCGACGAGATCAAGGTGCTGCCAGGCATCGTTCCCTTCATCGCGGATACGGAAGAAGAAGCCAAGGCGCTGGAGCAGTCGTTCACGGATCTCATCTCACCTGAGTACTCGCTGCGCCAACTCTCGAACATGGTGGGCGTCGACCTCACCGAGCATTCGCTGGACGCTCCGTTGCCGCCGCTGCCGGACATCGATCGCATCCAAGGGAACAAGAGTCGATACCAGCTCGTCAAAGATCTTGCGGAGAGCGAAAACCTGACCGTTCGTGAACTGATCGGCAAACTCGGCGGTGGCCGTGGGCATCGGACATTTGCCGGGACACCGGAGCAGGTCGCGGACGAGTTGACCGAATGGTTCGACAAGGGCGCCGCGGACGGCTTCAACATCATGCCGCCCTATCTGCCCGGAGGGCTCGAGGTGTTCGTCGACCGGGTCGTGCCGATTCTGCAGGCGCGTGGGCTCTTCCGTACCGAATACACGGAATCCACCCTGCGGGGTCACTACGGCCTCGATCGTCCGGCGAATCGGTTTTCGCGGGCCGCTGACGCGGCAGAAGTGAGCGCGTGACGGAAACACTGCCCAAGGAACAGCCGGCGATTGCCGGGCTCAAGCCACTGGTCACAACGGTTTTCGTACCGGCGGCTATTTTCGGAATCGGTCAGGGCGCGGCCGCCCCCATCATGGCCGTCACCGCCCGCGACCTCGGTGCATCGGTCGCCGTCGCCGGATTGATCGTTGCACTCGGCGGTTTGGGTGCCGTCCTCGGCGATCTCCCGGCGGGCCGGATAGTGTCGCGATTCGGCGAGCGTCGGTCCATCATCGGCGGAAGTTCCTTGGGCGCGACCGGAGTGGTGATCTGTCTGCTTGCGCAGACTCCGTGGATGCTGGGTATCGGTGCTCTGCTGACCGGACTGGCGAATGCTGTGTGGGGTCTTGCCAGGCAGAGCTACCTCGCTGAGACGGTGCCGCTCGGCCTGCGGGCCCGAGCAATGTCGTCATTCGCCGCGATGTGGCGGTTGGGTTTCTTCCTGGGCCCACTCATCGGCGCCGGCGTGATTCTGCTGGTGGGCGCGCGCGGAGGATTTCTGGTCCAGTTGGTGGGCGTCGTACTCGCCGGGGCGCTGATGGCCCGCGTTCCCGACCCGCCACGAAAGGCGCAGGCGGGCAACGGCGATCATAGCCACGTCACGCTCCCGCAGATCCTTCGCCGCCACCGCGCCGCCCTGTCGACGCTCGGGACAGGCTCCCTGCTGATGGGCGCCGCTCGTGCTTCGCGGGAGGCAGTGCTGCCGCTGTGGGCATTGCACCTCGGGTTGGATGCGGCCCAGGTGAGTGTGATCTTCGGTATCGGTGCGGCAGTGGATCTGCTGTTCTCGTATCCCGCCGGGCACATCATGGACCGATACGGGCGCAGGTTGGTCGCGGTGCCTTCGCTGACGGTGATCGGTGTGTCGTACCTACTGTTGCCGTTCTCGACGAGTGCAGTGGGGCTGACCGTGGTCGCTGTCGTCATGGGGATCGGCAACGGACTGGGCAACGGCGTGATCATGACTCTCGGCGCTGATATCGCTCCACCCGAAGAACGCGCCGAGTTCCTCGCTGCCTGGCGATTGACCCACGACACCGGCATGTTCGGTGGGCCGCTCGCGATCGGTCTCCTTGCCGCGGTGTTCCCGCTCGGGTGGGCGTTCGCCGCACTGGGCGCGACCTCGTTCGCGGGCGCAGCGATGATGTTCCGCTTCATTCCGGTCTACTCTCCGCGGGTGTCACCCCGCTCGCGCCTCGGGAAACGATAGGTAGGCTCGCTGCATGCGATTCGGACTGTTCGTACCTCAAGGCTGGCGTCTGGACCTGGTCGGCATCGACCCCGCGAAGCAGTGGGAGGTGATGCGAGACTTCACGCTCCGCGCGGAGGCAGGACCGTGGGAATCGGTGTGGGTCTACGACCACTTCCACACCGTTCCCCAGCCGACGGAAGAAGCGACTCACGAGGCGTGGACGTTGATGGCCGCGCTCGGTGCGTCGACGTCGCGTATCCGGCTCGGCCAGATGTGTACCGCCATGAGCTACCGCAACCCGGCGTACCTCGCCAAGGTCGCCGCGACCACCGACCTGATCACCGGTGGACGCGTCGAAATGGGAATCGGCGGCGGTTGGTACGAGCAGGAGTGGCGCGCGTACGGCTACGGATTCCCCTCTGCCGGTGAGCGTCTGGGTCGACTCGACGAAGGAATCCAGATCATGCAGCAGGCGTGGTCGAAGGGAAGTGCGACGCTCGACGGTAAGTACTACCAGGTCGACGGAGCGCTGTGTCGTCCACTTCCGTTGCAAGAGGGCGGAATTCCCATCTGGGTTGCCGGCGGCGGCGAGAAGGTCACACTCAAGATCGCGGCGAAGTACGCGCAGTACACCAACTTCGACGGCACCCCGGACGGCTTCGCACACAAGTCGGAGATCCTGAAGAAGCACTGCGACACCGTCGGTACCGACTTCGACGCCATCGTTCGTTCGGCCAACTACAACGTCGCCATCGGCGCGACGGAAGCCGAAGTAGCTCAGCGGTTGGAGACACTGAAATCCCGGCTGACGCCGTTGGTCGGCGAAGCTGCTGCGGATGCGTCGCTCGACGCCTTCCGCGGAATGCCGGCGGTGGGTACACCGGAGCAGATCATCGAGAACCTGTCGGCGCTCAAAGCGCAGGGCCTCGAGTACGGAATTTTCTACTTCCCCGAGGCCGCGTACGACACCTCGGGGATCGAGATGTTCGAGAAGGAAGTACTGCCCGCGCTCGCGTAGCGGTACGGCTATCGCAGGGAGTCAGGAAGATCGGCCGGGTTGATCAGGACCCGGCGATCGGGGTGGGTGCGAACTTCTTCGGAATCGGGGATCCGGCTCTGCAGGAAGTTCCACTCGCTCGCACTGACAGCCGCGACAGCGCGTGCCAGCACCGCCGAGTCCTTGGTTCCCCATTCGATCGGCATGGGGCTGACCATCTGCCAGGTGTCAGCCTTGCTTCGGGTGGAACGATCCGAACGCAGTGCAACCGACGGAATGCGGTCGCCGACTCGCCACTTCGGATTGAGTCGTACATTGCGGCTGACGAGTGCGTACTTCGGTGCCCCAGCGGCGGGCTTCGCGATGTCGATCAGTGCGGTCAGCGTCGCCGCACGCGGGTGGACCTCGGTGACGATCGCCGGGACCAGCGGGTTGTCCGCATACAGAGATTCGACGCTCCCCACCTTGCGAGGTGCCCACACGGCCACCCACAGGGAACTGACCGCACCGATGACCAGGACTGCGCCGATGATGATGGACCACACCTCGCCCATGCTGATCAGCCAGGCGCCGACCGCGGCGAGGACGATCGCGAAGATCACCGCAGAAATCTGCAGGCGGCGTACGTCGGCCAGTGTGTCGTTGACCGACTTGGCGTGAGCCTTGTCGACAGTGAACTGGAAGTCAGCCACGAAAAATCCTTCGGGTGGTGCCGGACGATCTAGGACCGGCCCCCGATCGCCCGGGGACCGTCCACCAGCGTAGCTAGTTTCGCGCGCGCTCCCACATCTGCAGGTAAGCCTCGGCGCCGCGGCTCATGTCCTCGACGATGGTGTCGCCGTCGGCTCCCGCGGCGATGCGCATGTCCGCGATCCAGTCGGGAATCATCCCGTACTGCGCCACGCCGTCGGTGTTCACGTCGAAAACCCGGGTGCCGGCGCGCTGCTGGTCCATGACCGTGCCGTCGAAGGCGGTGTATGGATATTGCAGCGGGTTTTCGGCGGCGTCACCGCGCGGTGCGGCTTGGGGACCGAAGCCGTTGGTGTCGGCGCCGTAGCCGAAACCGAAGTAGTAGTTCTCGCTTCGCATTGCCCGCGCGTCGCGCCACTGGTCGATGAATCCGCGCTCTTCGGGCTTTTCGTCCGATGCGTCCAGTTGCCCGGCGTACAGGGCGACAAATCCGCCGAGCGCGTAGATCCGCTTGTACAGGCTCGGGTCGCTCCAACTGTGACTCGAGACGACACCGGAGTAGTTCGCAGCTTCGAGAATGTCGAGGGCTGCTTCGGCGGTCTTGACGCTCATGTGGTCGATGTCGACGATCATTCCTCGGTCCATCAAACCTCTGATCGTGTAAGCACCCAGGTCGGTCAGGCCGTGCGAATTGCATTGCGGACCAGAGGGGTACACCGGAAGCGTCACTCCGGGCGGGAGTACGGCGAGAAGATTCTGCGCGCCGTCGACCTTGGTGGGCAGCACGTTGTCCTCGGCAACTCCGGTGCAGGGTTCCGACTGCCAGAACTCCCCGGTGCCGAGGTAGTTGCCGATATTGACGGCCACGCCGGTAATTCCGCCGTCGAAACGAGCACCGCCGAGAGCGTTGTCGAACTTGTGCGTGACGATCATCTGCCGGACACCCAGGTCGTACAACTCGTCCAGACCGCGGTCGATGTCGTCCTCGGTGCACTGCGGAATCCCGTTACGCACAGAGCAACCGAAGGGTTCGGATACCTCCACCCCGAGGGTGACGGCCAGCTTTCCGTCGGCAGCCACCTTCCTGGCTTGTTCCGGGGAGCTCACGATGCGGAACCATCCGCGGCCGGGTCCGCCGTACTGGGCGTCGATGTAGTCCTGGAGTTCGCGTGTCTGCTGCGCCTGGATCCGGACGGTCTCCATCTCGTCGCAGGGATTTCGCTTGCTCGGATACAGCTCGCACAGGACACGGTTGGCGACAAAGAGATTGGTGAAGATTCGCAGTCCGCCGCGCCAGGCCCGCTCGACCCACTTGTAGTAAGTCTGCTCGTGCGTCAGCGAATCGTGAGCCGGCCAGTCGGCGAAGCTCGGCCAGCCCGTGGTGTCGTGAGTTTCGAAGGGATTTCCGTACGACAGAACATTTTCGAGGAGTGCAGGTATTCCGTCGGGTTGGTGGTCCGGGCAGTCGACGAGTGCAGCTGTGACACCTTGGGGGTCGAAAGGTCTGCCGCAGTGCAGGTTTCCACCCATGAACTCGGAAGCATTCATGTGCACGTGTGTGTCGATGAATCCCGTGACTTCACCATTCGGCCCGATTTCTCCGGGAATACCGTTTGCACCCACTTCGGCTTCGGGGAAATCGGCACAGTCATCGCGGGGGACGAGAGTGAACGCAGATTCGGGAACGTCACCGGGATCGGACATCGTGAGCGTCGAATCTCGCGAGATCAGTTGGCGGCCGTTCGAGGTTGCGGTCAGAACGAAGGACTCGCCGGTGGACATCACGGTCCAGTCGGTGGCTGGAGTTGCTTCGGAGGCGGCGAGAACGGAGTCTGCTCCGTCGTGCGAGAGCATCGACCCGTCGGGGCCGTACAGCATGAAACGACCCAACTGGGCCGCATGCAGGCGGAAAGGCTCGGCGTCGGCGGCTTTCGTGGCGTCGGTGAGGTACGCCGGTCCGCCACGACGCACGAAGTCGCCGGACTCCGTGCGAAGCGCGTAGCAGCCGTTCGCAAGTACGTACACCGAGTTCTGCGCGGTAGGAGATGGGCTCGGTGCCGCTGCACTGACGCCGGTCGTGGCAACGACGACGGCGGCAGTCAGCAGCGAGATGGTTCCGGCGAGCCGACCCCGTAGACGTGGAACTGAGCGCATGATGCTGGTGACCCCCGGCCGATGGACACGACTGTGACAGGGCACACTCTACAGATAACTGGACGTATGTCCATTTGTTTCTGGAACGTGTTGCAGAAATGCTCAGCCGATTGCAGGTCCGAGCAGGTCGTCGGCGTCGGTGATCCGGTAGGCGTAGCCCTGTTCGGCGAGGAATCGCTGACGATGTGCCGCATACTCCGCATCGAGAGTGTCGCGGGAGACCACCGAATAGAAGTGCGCCTGACCGCCGTCGTGCTTGGGTCGCAGGAGGCGCCCGAGTCGTTGAGCTTCTTCCTGTCTCGATCCGAAGGTTCCCGAAACCTGCACGGCGACAGACGCCTCCGGAAGGTCGATCGAGAAGTTCGCGACCTTGCTCACGACCAGCGTCTGGATCTCACCGTTCCGGAACTGATCGAACAGGATCTCACGTTCCTTGTTCTTGGTGGATCCCTTGATCACCGGGGCGTTCAGGGCTTCGCCGAGTTCGTCGAGCTGATCGAGATACGCGCCGATCACCAACGTCGGGGAATCCGGGTGCTTGGCCAGAATCGACTTCACGACAGCAATTTTGGTGTGCGCCGTCGAGCACAGTTTGTAGCGCTCCTCCGGTTCGGCGACGGCGTAGGACATGCGTTCGGCGTCCGTCATCGTCACGCGCACCTCGACGCAGTCGGCCGGTGCGATCCAGCCCTGCGCTTCGATGTCCTTCCACGGAGCGTCGTAGCGCTTGGGGCCGATGAGCGAGAAGACGTCGCCTTCGCGGCCGTCCTCACGAACCAACGTCGCGGTCAGACCGAGGCGGCGGCGTGACTGCAGGTCTGCCGTCATCCGGAAGACCGGCGCGGGGAGCAGGTGTACCTCGTCGTAGATCACCAGTCCCCAGTCGCGGGAATCGAAAAGTTCGAGGTGCTTGTACTCACCCTTCGTACGACGCGTGATCACCTGGTACGTGGCGATCGTGACCGGCCGAATCTCCTTGCGCTCGCCGGAGTATTCGCCGATTTCTTCCTCGGTCAACGACGTGCGGGCAATGAGCTCACGCTTCCACTGGCGACCGGCAACGGTGTTGGTCACCAGAATGAGTGTGGTGGCCTTGGCCTTTGCCATCGCTGCGGCGCCCACCATCGTCTTACCGGCGCCACATGGCAGCACGACGACGCCCGAGCCGCCGGCCCAGAACGAATCCGCTGCCATCTGCTGGTAGTCACGCAGTTCCCAGTGGCCCTCTTCGAAAGCGAGATCGATCGGGTGCGCTTCGCCGTCCACGTAGCCGGCGAGATCCTCGGCCGGCCAGCCGACCTTGAGCAGCATCTGCTTGAGGCGGCCGCGCTCACTCGGATGCACGATCACGGTGTCGTCGTCGACTTTCTCACCGAGCATCGGCGAGATCTTCTTGTGCCGCATCACCTCGGTGAGCACTGCGCGGTCGAGGCTGACCAGGATGAGACCGTGCACCGGGCTCTTGACCAACTGCAAGCGTCCGTACCTGGCCATCGTGTCGACGATGTCGACCAGGAGTGGCTGTGGCACGGCGAACCGCGAGAACGACACCAGTGCGTCGACAACCTGTTCGGCGTCGTGCCCGGCAGCGCGGGCATTCCACAATGCCAGGGGAGTGATGCGATACGTGTGGACGTGCTCCGGGGCCCGTTCGAGTTCCGCGAAGGGGGCGATTGCCTGCCTGGCCTCGCCGGCACGCTCGTGGTCGACCTCCAACAGCAGCGTCTTGTCGGATTGGACGATCAACGGTCCGTCGGTCACGGAATCCTCCTAGTGAAACAAACGCGGCAGCCACAGAGCGTTGCGCCGCGTTGTCGGCTGACGCCAACCCTGCCATTGTCCTGGTATCGGAGCGCATACGCCAACAGGCGACGCTCGCACAGCCCGAAGCAGGGGTGCCCGAGTGCGGACACCCCTACGTCAACAGGGCAGGACCGACCGCTATTCCGGGAGACCGGAGCCGGGTAGCACGAGGATCTTCACGTGTTCGTCGGGTGCGCGCAGAGCTGCGAAAGCGTCCGAGACACCATCGAGACCGACCCGGCCGGTGATGATCGCTTCCGCGTCGATCTCTCCATCGGCGAGTCTCTGCAGGGTGATGTCGTAGGCACTCTCGTAGGGGCCGTGACCGAAGTTGATCGAGATCCTCCGGAACTGCCCGACGACGGGAATGATCGTCTCGTCGCCGAACGGCGCAGCCAGCACCTGTATCCGCGAGTTGAACGGCAAGGTGCGCATCAGTTCCCCGATAACCCCCGCCCGGCCGCTGCATTCGTAGGCGATCAGGATGCCGTTTGCGGCCTGACCGACGAGTGGGTTGCCCTCGGCGACCATCTGATTCCACAGTTCGATCGGATCCTGCTCGGCCGGATCGACGACGATGTCCGCGCCCATCTTCTCGGCGAGCTCGCGTCGTTTGGGGGAGGGCTCGGACGCGATGACGATCTGTGCTCCTCTCGCCTTCGCCGCGACGACGGCACCAAGTCCGATCGTCCCGCAACCGATGACGAGCGCCGAATCGGCCGAGGTGAGGCCGGACTGTTGAAGGTGCATCTCGCCGACGTGGAGAGGTTCGGCAAGTGTGGCGTGCTCGAGTGACAGGTGATCGGGAACTTTGCGGACCCAGAACGCGTCGACGACGATGTGGTCGCCGAACGCGCCGTGGTATTCGTTCGAGTAGCCGATGATCGTCGGGATCCCGGTGGCAGTGTCGGTGGCCAGGCCGATGCCCGCCACCCTGTCGCCGATCGCGAAATCGTCTACTGCAGAGCCGGTTTCGGAGACGATACCCGCGTACTCGTGTCCCAGGACTACGGGGCGGTCGGGGTCGAAGGTGGCGAGCGGGTAGCCCCCGTCGTGTGCGACCTCGACGAACCGGCACGGATCTTTCGACATGCACAGATCACTGCCACAGATCCCGCAGGCGACGACGTCGACGCGGATCTGCTGTGGCGCCAGCGGAGGTGCGTCGGCCACCACCGCTACTGCGAATTCACCGTTCTGGAATCGGACAGCCCTCATGCGCGTACCGCTCCCGTCTCGGCGGACCGGCCGTAGTAGTCGGTGTGGGCTTTGGTGAGCGCTCCGACAAGCCCGCCGATCAGGTACTCGCGATTGTCCTCGGCGAACTGCATGCTCGCCTGACGCCCGACGTTCCGCTTCCGGAAGTGCGGGACCACCTCGGAGGCGAACAATTCGTAGCTGCGTTTGGTGTCCTCCCAGCTCGCCATGTCGACGTGAAGGATCAGGAACGTGCCGAACCCTCCCGTCTTCTCGATCAGGCGCTCGATCTGTGCGATCGCATCCTCGGGGGTACCGATGATCGCCTGACCGAACTCGCCGAGAGTGTCGTTACGCCACTGGTCGATGATCCCTGCCGGCGTATCTGCCCAGGCCGGGGTCTGGCCGGTCTGCCGATTCACGTAGGAGGCCATCGATCCGATCCGTCGGCTCACGGCGCGCTCGGCCTCGGCTCGGGTCTCTGCGATGAACATCGGAGTGACCACACGCCACGTCGCTCGGTCGGCGTGGTGGCCGTGCTCGGCCGAGACCTTCTCGTACACATCCCAGTTGCGATCCAGTGCGTCGAATCCGCTGGGTGAACTCGCCGCCAACGAGAGCAAGGAGAGGCCGTTCTTGCCTGCGAGTACCGAACCGTTGGGCGAAATCGTCGACGCTGTCACGGTCTCGATGCCATCGGCGCGGTACGTGGGCAGCTGTGCACGAGCATCACGCAACGTGAACCAGTCGGTTTCCATGTTGACGACCTCGCCGCGGAGCAACGCAAGGATGGCCTCGAGTGCTTCGCCCTGGCGGCGGCGCTGATCCGACGGGTTGATACCCATCATGTGTGCGTCGAGGGGGATCTTGCCCGGGCCGGTGCCGAAGATGACTCGCCCGCGGGTCTGCAGATCGAGTTGAGTGATGCGGTCGGCCGTGATCAGCGGGTGGTGATAGGGCAGGGACGTCACGCCCGTACCGAACTGGATGCGCTCGGTCCGCTCGGCTGCGGCGGCGATGAACATGTCCGGCGCGGGCACGATTTCGGCGCCGGTCGAATGATGCTCACCCATCCAGGCTTCCTCGAAGCCGAGGTGATCCAGGTGCGCCATGAGATCGATATCGCGTCTGAGCTGCAAGGCGGGATCGGCGTCGAGCGGGTGGTACGGGGCAAGGAAGGCTCCGAAGCGGATGGACGATGCGGACCACACGATGACATCTCCTGTCGACAGGGAAGTGATTTGGCTCACTCGCTCTGGTGGAGATGTCTAACATGGATCACCTGATCCAATAAGTTGAATCTCCCGCACAGTGGGAGGTTTGTAATCACTTGTAGCTCAACGCTATTTGGTTTAGTCACGTCGTCTAATGTTGTTTCAAGTCGATCAACTGATTCAGGCATTTCGAGAAGGAGCGTTGAAGAGGTCATGCATTTGGACGTCACCATCACCCCCACCTCCTCGACCGTCGAACTGAACGGGGTCGACGACTTCACCAGTCTCTCGGTCGTCGTAGGCGGCGACGATCAGTCCGAGACTCTGCGTCGGGTATTGGAACCGTGGGGGGAACTCGAGGACGATCACGTCTGGCTCGACATTGCTCACCTGGAACAAGCCGTCGCGGCCCAGGTCGGAAACGCGCAGTGGAGGCAGAAGTTCTCCGCGATGGTGGACTACGCACGCGCCCACGGCTGGGTCGATCGCGACAACAGGGTGCGGGCACACCGTGAATCACTCTGACTCCAGGGTCAGCGCTTCGGAGAACTTCGGCGAGCCCGTGCGAAGCTCGTTCGTATGACCGACTCCAGGCAGAACCGACAAGGCGACGCGACGCGCATGCGCTTGCTCAAAACTGCCGAGCGGCTTTTCGCGACAGAGGGATTGGATGCAGTCTCGTTGCGCTCGGTCAACGCAGCAGCCGGTCTCGGTCCGTCGTCTGTCCACTACCATTTCGGCACCAAGGACGATCTGGTCGCCGCGGTGCTGCTGGACATGGGAACGTCGGTGCGAGATCAGATCAGCGCGAACGTGGACGCCCTTGCCGCCGAACAGACGCCGCCGACGGTCGAGGCACTGGTACGGGCTGTCACCGCGCCCTACGAGGCGTTACTCCTTCGCCACCGCACGCGGGGAATGCGATGGATCAGGATCGTCACGCAGATCTCGCAGCCGCAGATGTCACGACCAGGGCATCCCGCCCTCGAGGCGACCGAGCTGCACCTTCGCGATCACCTTCTCGACCAGGTCCGTCGTACATTTCCCGCTACCGATCCGGAAAGGCTCGAGACTCGCTGGGCGATCGCCTTGATGGGCTTCCTCCAAGCATTGAGCCGGGCCGACGATTGGAGCGGAAGTGGCAAGCCGCTCGCGCCGGAGCGACTTGCCGACTTCTACGAGGATCAGGTCGTCTTTCTGATCGGTGGCGTGCGGCAGTTATTGGGATGAGTTCCTTATTTTTGCGCGACGACAGACTTTCGCATTTCCATTACATGAGTAATGGCCTCGGAAATTCCGGACCGATAACCGATATTCTTTTCGGAATCGCCCGGAGTGGAATCAAGCTCCGATTCGAGTCTCGTTTGAATGCGGTCCAGGGTGTGGATTGTTCTTTTCACGATGGTTAATTCTCTTTCTGCGGAGAATCCGAAAGTAGTATTCCGGACTGCCGAGCGTGTTCGTCGAGGACGCAGAGTGAAGCGAGGGTCATGCCCGCTGCGTAGCCGCGCGAGCGTGCGTCAGTTCCTCGACTACGTGACTTGAACAGGTTGAATGTTTCGTGTAGGTGCACGAGGGTGTCGGTCGGGGCCGGCATTGGTCAGCTTCGCAGTCAGCTCGTCTTTCTCTGAACTGTGCTGTCAGCTCCGCTTTCTCTTACGAATGAACTCCGAAGACTCCGCAGTTTTCGCCCGCTTTTCCGCGCGGCGTTCTTTGATCGACTGAGCGGGTTTCTTCATGTTTTTACCCGGTGCCTTGTCAGCCATTGTCGCTCCTCATTTTTCGAAGTGGCAATCACAAACTGACCTCGACCATACTTCATTTACAGAAAAAAGCCAGTTGCTTCTTTTCTGCTACTTTTTTCCGGAGTCGACGGGGCTGACGGAAGTAATGCGGTGCAACGTGAAACGGCGTACCGCACCACTTGCCGGGTCGAACGCGTCCAGCTGTCCGCCGCCCACGCTGACGGGGTCGACGATGCGATGGGTCGCCACCCCCTGGGCGTCGACGTACCCGATGTTGACGCTGGAATTGTCTCGTGCCGCCGTGGCCAGCAAGGCGATGGTGGCTGCGTTGTTCTCGCGCGAACCGTCCGTTCGAACGCCGCCACGGCCGGGGGCGGAAGCGCGGTCGCCCGCCCGCATCGTGCGTACCAACGACGCCAACTGATCCGCCGACGGGCTCGCAGGCATTCTCGACGCCGGTCGGCTGCGACGGTTCGGTACGCGAGCCCCGCGTGGGCGAAGATCGACCAGCGTTCCCGAGGAGTCTTCACCGGCCGGCGCAAATCCGGCTGCGCGCAATTCGGCCAGGACCTCGCGTAGCGGGGCTTGGGAGATCGCGACCGTGGGAGCCAATGCGCGCAATGCCAGGGACTCGGCCACCGCCGATGCGAGTACCTCCGCCAACAGTGATGCGTCCTCGCACCGGATGAACGACGCTGCAACCCCGGCACGCAGTCGTCCGTGTCGGCGGGCAACGTCGTCAATCAGATACGAAAGCGATTGGGGGACAGGTGTCTTCGATTTCGAGGCGAACATGGCATGCAGTTCGGTAGCCGTCAGACCGGCGTCGAGAGCACGCCGCACACTGTCTTCGCTGATGCGGTACATGGACGCCGATCCTGCGGACTCGATGTCCGCGACCAGGCTCACCTGCTCGAGCAGGTCCGGTACGAGCGGGCCGGGCGCAACCAATGTCAGATCTGCCTGGACCAGGATGAAGTCGATGGGCTCGGGTAGCGCGGACTGCATTTCGGCTTCGGCGTCCCCGCCGTGCAGCAATGCTCGTCCCGGTGACGACAAAGCGCCGCGGGCTACCAGTCCGAGCGCGGCGGCCTCGTCCAGAGTTCGCTCGATCGCGAAGGTCCGTAGGCGCCCGCTCCACCGCGGACGTCGCCACGCCAGCAGCCGACTGACCTCGACGGCCGACGCAGTCTGACCACTGTCGAGTTCGGAGAGCAACCCCAGAATGGCCTGACGATCTCGCGGAGCGGCCGGTGCCCGGCCCTCCTCGGACAGTGCCGCGATCGGCTTGTCGGTGGAATCCCGCAGCCCGATCATCCACGGAACGCGCGGTACGTCCACCCAGGCGGACGCCAGGACCTCCCACCGTCGCGCTGTGGACGCGTTCAGCCAGCCGTCGACGGCGAGTGTAGGCGTCCAGTATTCGTCAGCGTTGTCCGAGATCGGCGCCGGGTCGGGCGTTCCGCTCGCGATGAGTCCGGCTGCCGAGAGCAATTCGACAAGCAGGCTCACTCGCGCTTCGTCGAGATCGGCAGTCTTGGCCACGCGTCGTAGTTCTCGAACGCCGAGTCCACCGGCTCGCAGGGCGGGGGCCGGTGCTGCTCCCAGAACTGCGATCACGTTCTCGCATTGGCGTACCAACTCGAGCGCTTCGCCGGCTGCTGCGGCGTTCACGTCCGCCGGTTTGAGTTTGTCGCCCCCGATGACCGGTGCGGTCAGTGTCGTCGGATCGAAAACCGGCTCGCCGCGGATGACCTGACGAACCGTCGCCGGAAGTTCGACTGTCTGCTCGTCGAGCCACCGCAGCAGGCCGGCTGCCAGCAATCGCTGAACCGGGCGCTCGGGCGGCGTTCCCGGGGCAGCGTCGCGGGTACGGCCGATCGGGCTGGAGTTGGCGAGAGTCTCGAGGAGATCCCGTTCCCGGGTGTCCAGAGCGTCGAGGGCCGCCGAGATCTCGGTCTCGGACATCGCCTCGGCAGGTTCGAGGGCACGCCCCACACGCCAGGGAATCATCCCGATGACTGCCGGGACGACGCTGATGGGATCGACACCCCAGATGAGGGCGGACTCGCGCATCTTCGACAGTGACTTGTCGACGGCCTTCTTGGTGACCTTGCCCTTGCCGGTCAGGGCGCGTTCGGCGATTGCACTGTTGAGCTCCGCCCGCGTCATCGGAGTTTCCTCGGCGCCGGCCAGCGCCAACAATTCGAGAAGACCGAAATCGAGGGTGTCGAGTTCGTCTGCGGCTCGGCTGACCGACGCGCGTTGCTGTGCCCGACCGCTGAGAACCACCATCGTGCTCGGCGGCGGTACGGCCAGATCGGGGCGCAGACGCAGCAACTCCGTCAACTCGGCGTCACTGCGCGCCGAGAGCCAATCGGTCAGACTTTCGGCTGCGGAACTGCCCGCCGGGGTGCCACGTGTTTCGGTCATCAGGTATCAGATTAGAGACCTGGTCTGTACGGCGTAACGGCGTCCTGTCAAAATGACTTCGTGGCCAACAATTCGAAGCAACACTATGTAGATCCAGGATGGCCGGAAACTGCAGACGGAGATCACGCAGTGACCGAATTGTCATCGACCCGCGCAGGTGGACTTTCACCCTTCGGCGAGGACACCACCTTTCCGGTTCCGGTGGAGTCACTTCCTTACGTACACCCGCACACCGTCATCAACCGATAACAACTCGACACGAAGAAGGCCCGCACCGAATCGGTGCGGGCCTTCTTGATGTTCGAGCGTCCGAGCGGACAGTCTTGCCGGTGTTACTTGAGGAACGACTTCGCGGTGTCGGCGACTGCGAGGATCTGCGGGTCGACCGGGATGCCGTTGGCCTCGGCGAAAGCGATTGCCTGATCGATGGCGTCGGCAACCGGGTGTGCAACGGTCTGAGCGACCTGCTGTGCCGGAGCCGGAGCTGCCTGAGGAGCCGTGGTGGCCGGAGCGGAACGCTCGGTGGCGCCGCTGCTCAGTCCGAGGCTGGAGGAGCAGGACGGCCATGCGCCCCAACCCTGGTTTGCGAGAACACGCTCGGCAACAACGATCTGCTGCTCGCGAGAGGCCTGGTTTGCGGTGGCTGCGTACTGTCCGCCGCCGTGTGCGTTCCACGTGCTGGGGGAGAACTGCAATCCGCCCTGGTAACCGTTGCCGGTGTTGATGGCCCAGTTTCCGCCGGCCTCACACTGGGCGAGACGATCCCAGTCGGAGTCGGGGGCAGCGTTTGCGGTTCCGGTGGCTGCAATTCCTGCTACGCCCATGATGGCGCCGGTGACGGCGACCTTGGCGACAGTGCGGCCGGTGGTGGTGGGCTTGCGATGGCGTCCGCTCATGATGGTCGAAATCCTCTCCACACGCGCCTGCGAGGTCAGCTGTCGGGTTCGGGCTGAGAGGTCGCCCGGCCTCGCCTTTCCTGGCTGGAAAGGGTCTGGCTTCACCCCAAGATCCGGTCTTGCGACCGAACCGGTGTCCACTGGAGAACTTTTCTGTTCTCACAGAGGACTTTGGGTCCCCCGTCCTCGTCCCTGGAATGCTCTGTCGGAAGTCCGGTACCCGCGGGACAAGGCTTGGCGCGGCGGGCCGGAGGTGGCCGAGTTTCCCGGCCGAAAACGACGGTAACGGCTCGAGTCTCTCGTGTCACCATTTGATAACGCGGCGTGGCGAAAGACGTACAACGCGTCACACAAAGCGCAGGAGACTCTTCCCAGGTAGGTAGGGGTGCCTGAGTGAATGTCCGGTTGTGTCCGTTCCGTTATCCATCCGTAATGTGAGCAAGGTCACACGTTATGTGGAAATAGGAATCCGGGCGATTGAGAGGTGTGTCGATCCAGGCCGGTGGTGTGGCCCGTGTCTCAACATCCGAATAGAAACTTAGGTTAGGTTTGCCTGACTTGTCTTGAATGGGCAGGGTTCGCAGAGTCTTCCAAAGAAGTAGGGCACCCCTCATGAAACTGCAATACCGTCGGCGCGCGGTCACCGCGTCACTCGCCGTCGCCGCTGCTGCTGTCGGCCTGGCCGTCACTGCTCCCGCTGCACACGCCTCACCCGAGGATCCGACACACGGTGTTGTCGGAAGCTATTCCGCAACCCAGCCCGGCGACATCGTCGTCGACTCGGCAACCCACCGCGGATACATCACGCAGTACGGCGGACCGACCAGTTCGTTGTCCGTCGTCGACACGAACACGGGCAAGTCCGTCGGCAGCATCGACGGTGTCGTCGGTTACCCGTCGGCACTTGCCGTGGATTCGGACCTCGGACGCGCATACGTGTCCTCCTCCTACGGCGGCGCGATCTCGATTGTCGACACCAAGACCGGCAAGGTCGAAAAGACGGTCACGCTGAGCGAGAAGAACCCCGACGGCTCGCGGCCGCAGATCAACGATGTCGTCGTCGACCCCACAACACACCGCGCGTACTTCTCGGACTACAAGTCCGGCAACATCCGAGTCGTCGATCCCAACGCCGCCGACGCCGTGTCGAGCATTCTGGTCGACAAGTCGGCAACGCCGACCAAGCTCGCCTTCGACAGTGTCCGCGGTTTCCTCTACATCGCGGACACCAACTTCTTCGACGAGAATTACGGCCGCACGCTGTGGCAGGCGGACGTACGCAAGGGCGGAGCACTCAAGTCGATCGTGCGTGCCGACAACCTCTACCCCGTCGACGTCGATGTCGACACGAACACCGGCAACATCTACATGACCGACACCCGGGCAACCAACCTGTGGGCGATCACCCCGGGCGGCGCGGTTCTGTCGAAGACCACGCTGTCTCCGACCGCGATTCCCAACGGCGTGATCGTCGACTCTGCGGCAGGCATTGCATATGTCGCGGACGTCATGAACGGACACTTGTGGTCGGTCGATCTGACGACGCGCGCCACCACCGCTCTGGCCGATACCAAGGTTCCGGCACTGGAGAAGGTCAAAAACCTTGCGCTCGACACCTCGACCGGCGCCATCGCGTCGACGACCAACGGGGGCAAGGTGACCGTAGTTGCTGCGTACCCGCTGCCCGCGACCGTCGAATTGCCTGCCGCTCAGGTAGGTAAGGCGTATTCGCAGAAGCTCACTGCCGCCGATGCGCGCGCAACCTTTGCACTCACCAACGGCACTCTGCCCGGCGGACTGTCCCTCGCACCGGACGGCACCATCTCGGGAACCCCCACGGCTGTCGGCAGCGTCACCGTCGAGATCACTGCGAAGAGCGTGCTTTCGCGTGCTTCGAGCGTGACCGTCGTTGTCTCCGAGGGCCCGGTCGGCCCCGTTGATCCGGGCACGGGCACGGGTACCGGTTCGCTCGGTAACCTCCCCGGACTCGGTAGCCTCGGCCGCTGATCCGACCTGATAGAAGAACCCGACCACAGCACCTGCCGTGGTCGGGTTCTTCGGTTTGAGAGGCCGATTACGAGCAATTGACGCGATCGACGGCTATGCGTAATTGACGCGGTCCACGTCGACGATCTCCTTGCCCAGTGGCATCAGCGAGATCGGAATCATCTTCAAGTTCGCGACGGCGAGTGGAATTCCGATGATCGTGATTGCCATCGCGACGGCGGTGACGATGTGTCCGATCGCCAACCAGATGCCGGCGATGATCACCCAGATGACGTTGCCGATCATCGAACCGACACCGGCGGTCGGCTTGTCGACGACGGTCTTACCGAACGGCCACAGCGCGTAGATGCCGATGCGGAACGCTGCGATTCCGAAGGGAATCGTGATGATGAGGATGCAGCAGATGATGCCTGCGGCGAAGTAACCCAACGCCAGCCAGAAGCCGCCGAACACCAGCCAGATCACGTTCAGGAGGATTCTCATGGTCAGTGACCTTTCGGTTGGAGGCGGGAGAGATCAGCGCACGCGTCGACCGGATCTCAGCGTGTAGACGATCGCGAGAAGGAAGCCGATCGGGCACGCGAGCGCGACGAGATACAAGGCCAGGCCGGGCGGAGTGTCGCTGAAGATGTGGACCGCGAAGATGGCCACGATCGCCAGGAATCCGACGATGAACAGTGCCATCGCCGTACGGAACAGACCGTTTCCGGTGCCGGAAGTGCGCGGGTTCGGTTGAGGGTCCACACCTACGAGGATAGTGCCTGTAAACCTGGGTGCCGACCCGGGTTCGTCACAGGTAGACTGTTAACAGACTGCGCGCCCCGCTGAAGCAAGTGTGGGGCGCGTTCTTTTGCATTCTTCCACCGGAAGCGATGCGAGCAAGGCCATGAGGCTCTTCCGAGAGCCTCCCGAGCACATTGGGGCAGATGCCCCAGTCGAGTGATGAGCAGGTGAACGCGGTGCCGACCGGCAAGGTGAAGTGGTACGACGTCGAAAAGGGTTTCGGCTTTCTGTCGCAGGAAGAGGGCGAGGACGTCTACGTCCGAGCTTCCGCTCTCCCCGAGGGCGTCGAGGGCTTGAAGGCCGGCCAGCGCGTCGAGTTCGGCATGGCCGCAGGTCGACGCGGTCCGCAGGCGCTGAGCCTGAAGGTGCTCGAGCCGGCACCGTCGTTGCGCGGCGCTACGGCGACGCGTCGTGAGCCCGTCGAGCGTAAGCACACCCCTGACCAGCTGCACGGCATGGTCGAGGACATGATCACGTTGCTCGAGGCGAAGGTCCAGCCGGATCTGCGCAACGGCAAGTACCCGGACCGCAAGACCGCTCAGCGGATCTCCGAGGTCGTCCGGGCCGTCGCTCGCGAGCTCGACACCTGATCGCTTCGATACGAGCTGCCATATACAGCTGCTGACAAAATGCCCTGCACACCAATCGGTGTGCAGGGCATTTTCATGGTCCGGGGATCAGGCGGTCTTGATCGACCAGATCAGCAGTCCCTGTTCGCTTCCCTCACCGACGGCGAGGTGGATTTCGACGCCGACCAGTTGCTTGACGGGATCGCTCGAAGATTCGACCGTCACGGCCAATGCCTCACCAGGCTCGAAGACTCGGGGCTCGCCGGTCTGGTTGCCGTCGGCATCCTCGTAGACGGCCAGCAGTGCCCACTGCGCATCCGAGACGTCAGTCGACAACGACAGCTGCAGCGGATAGCCCGCGGGAACGTCGAGGGCGTAGATGTCGCCCACCTGGGCGCACTGGGACAGATCGATGGTGCAGAACCCGGCAGGGTTGGTCTCGATCGTCTTGCCGTGTGCGTATGCAGTGATGACCGGCAGCTTCTCGGGGTCGTCGTTGATGTTCTTGATGATCACGAAAAGAACGGAGACGTAAGCAACCAGTGCCACCACCATCAGGACACTGATCGCTGCCACGATCTTCTTTGTTCTCGAGCGCATCATCACTGCGGAGTACTTCCTTGTCCTCGGTTGGATTTACCGGTGTAAATCACTTCGGTCACTTCTTGTTCGGCCAGATCGGGTCGCTTCCCACCGAGGCCGGGCAGGAGGCTGCTTCCTCGGTAGCTCAGGAAGGTCTGTAGGAGACCGATCGTCAGGAACACCGATACAACAGTGAACCCGATCCAGTATTCGGTCGGAAGCAGAACCCCCAATGCGCCGCCGAGTACCCAGCTCAACTGCAGAACCGTCTCCGATCTGCCGAATCCGGACGCGATCGATTCCTCGGGCAGGTCGTGCTGGAGTGACGCGTCGAGCGAGACCTTGGCGAGTGCGCTGGCGGCCGAGGCGATGAGCGTTGCCAGGGCGGCGGTCATCAGGTTGTCCGTCAGAGCGGCGATCACGGCGATGATCCATACCGAGGCCGTGCACCGAAGCACGATCAACGCGGGCCGGCCGAGCTTGAGGCGAGCGCCCGCGGCATTGCCGGCGAAGTTACCCAGACCGGCGGCTGCGCCGACCAAGCCGAGCATCATGGCTTGCTGGAGTGGCTCGTGATCGGTACGCGACTTGGCGACGAACGCGATGTAGAGCGTCAGAAAGCCGGTGAGCACTCGGATGGTTCCGTTGCCCCAGAGTCCGATGATCACGGCCCGTCCGAGAGGCTGACGGACCTTGGCCGGTTTCGCGTTCGGCTGTGGTGGGGCGCTGCCGGCGTGATGTGCCTCGTCCGGGTGGTAAGTGATGGTCGCGGGAACCTCACCCTCGGTGACCTCGACCCACGACGGGATTCGCATGCTCAGATATGCGCCGAAGACGGTGACGGCAACCGCGAACCACAATGCTCCGGTGGAACCGAAAGCGAGCGCGAGCGCACCTGCGACAGCGCCGGCCCCGATCGTTCCACCGATCAACCCGAAGACCGTCAGACGCGAATTGACGCGCACCAGGTCTATTTCCGGTGGTAGCACGCGTGGAGTCACCGCACTCTTGAGTACCGAGAACGATTTACTGAGCACCATCATGCCGAGCGCGGCCGGATACAGAATCCAGCTGTCGAAGTTGAAGACCAGGATCACCGCGAGGAGCGTCCGGACTCCGAACGACGACGCGAGCGCGATTCGGCGGCCACGCTGCAAGCGGTCGAGCATCGGACCGATGAGCGGCGCGATCACGGCGAACGGCGCGATCGTGATCAGGAGATAGAGCGCGACCTTGGTCTTGTCCTCGCCCGTCGCGGCCGAGAAGAACAGCGTGTTGGCGAGGGCGACGGAGATGGCCGCGTCGGTGGCATTGTTCGTCATCACCGCGTAGGTGAGAGCGGTCAGGCCGGACTTGTCCGCGCCGTCGGCCTTCGCTGCGCGCTGGAATGTCGCGATGCCCTTGTTCGTCAGTTCACGGCTGCGCATCGCTGCGACGCGCGTGACGGTGAGCTTGCGAGGCATCGGGGGAGCCTTGGGAGCGTCCGCACCCGGTGCCTTCGAACCGGACGCGGAATCGGAGTCTCCCCGTGATTCCGGGATCGGATGCAGCGGCGGCAAAGGCGTGCGACGGGCAGCGGGACGGGCCGAAGGCGGGTAGTTGTCCGGGCGGGCCGCGGGTGGGTAATTGTCGTAACCGGGGTGCACCTGTTGCCCCTCCGGCTCGTCGTGGATTCGCCGAGTTTCGGGGTCGTAGGGTTCGCGCGGTCCGGTCACCACTCAATTCTGTCCTAGTGTCGGCGCGGCTACCACGCACACCCCTGCGAGTCCTGTGTCATGTCGGACTCAGTTAACAAAACGGACTTCGAACATCTGCGGCCAATACTTGCCGGTGAGCAGGAATCGATCGGTACCGGGAATCTGCGCGATGCCGTTGAGAACGTCGACGGTGTTGGTCGATCCGTCCGTGACGAGTTCTTCGCGGAGCTGCGACGCGTCGTACACGTTCGTGACACTGCCGCCCGACGGGTCGATTCTGACGACGGTGTCCGTGGTCCAGACATTGGCGTAGACGGAGCCGTCTTCGGCGCATTCCAGTTCGTTCAGTTTGCCCACGGACTCCGAAGACCTGGTGACGTCGATCGTGGAGATCGCCGCGAAGGTTTCGGGATCGCGGAAGGTCAACGTGGCCGAACCGTCGCTCGAGACCAGCCGATCCCCGAGCGAACAGATTCCCCATCCCTCGGTGTCGAGTGGAAACCGCCCTCGTTCGATCAAGGTGTCCTTGTCACGAGCGATGGCAACGCCGTCTTTCCAGGTGAGTTGCCACAGCGTGTCTCCGGCGATCGTGATGCCTTCACCGAACAACGGCGGGTCGAGATCGGCACGTGCAACTTCCGGTCCCGAAGCGGGGGACTGCTCGTCCGCGATCTCACTCGCGCGGACCCAGGACTGCCCGACGCGCCCGGTACTTTCGTAGAGACGATTTCCGTCGATTTCGAGGCCTTGCGTGAACGCGTCGGGGTCGTGCGCGGACACTCGAACGATCTCGACGGAGCCGGTTTCGGTCGTGAGGTTGTCGGGAGGGCTGGGGGAATCGGAGCACCCCGCCAGCGCCGACGCGATCACGGAGACCGCTGCGAAACTGCGCACGGAATTGGCGTGTGACCTACTCATCTGCCCAGCATGGCAGCCCAGTGCGTTGCGGACTTGCGGTGGTGCGGCAAACTGGAGGAGTGAGTGTTGCTACTTCTCCAGAGCGTGCAGTGCCGCGCCCAGTACTGGCCGATGCGGTCGAGCTTGCCCGAACGGCAGTCGTCGACCTGCATGAAGGCGGTGTGGGGGCATACCTCGGCGTGACGTCGGAGGACGAATTTGCCGCCACCCATCGATTTGCAGCAGACATTCCGGGATACCGCGGTTGGCAGTGGGCGGTTGTCGTCGCTGCCGGACCGGAGGACACCCACGCCACGGTCAGTGAGTTGGCGCTGCTGCCAGGTCCCGACGCGTTGGTTGCGCCGGAATGGCTGCCATGGGATCAGCGGATTCGTCCCGGCGATCTCTCCGTCGGTGACCTGTTGGCTCCGCCGGCCGAAGATCCTCGCCTCGTTCCCGGCTACGTCGCCACCGGTGACCCGGAAGTCGACGAGGTAGCTCTCGAAATCGGGCTCGGCCGCAAACAGGTCATGAGCCTCGAGGGCCGACTCGATGCCGCGCAGCGTTGGTTCGACGGTGACTTCGGCCCGGAGTCGGAAATGGCGAAGGCCGCGCCGTCGACGTGTGGGCTGTGTGGGTTCTTCCTTCCGCTCGCTGGTTCGCTGCACGCAGCGTTCGGCGTGTGCGGCAACGAGCTCTCCGCAGACGGTCGGGTGGTCAGCGTGTCCTACGGTTGTGGCGCGCACTCGGACACCAGCTTGCCGCTCGGTGCGGGTTCGCCGCAGTTCGACGCATTCGACGACGGAGCAGTCGAGCTGATCGCGGTGCCTGCTCGCCCGTCGAGCGTTGTTGCAGTTGAGGATTCGGTATCCACCGAGTAGAAGATCCGTTCGGCACGGACGCACTCAGGGCGGCGACGCTGCGCGCGTGGTCGGAATCTCCGACGCGATTGCGTGAAGACGCGGCTGCTGAATCCGATCTCGCGAAGGCCGGGTACCGCGACCGTCTGCTCACCGAGTTGGCGCAGAACGCTGCCGATGCGGCTGCACGTGAGGGCATTGCAGGCTCTTTGTGGGTGGACCTGGACGGTCAGACGCTGACCGTGGCGAACACGGGCCGTCCGCTGGACGAATCCGGCGTGCACGCGCTCACTGCGCTGCGAGCGTCGAACAAGGTCGACGCCGACGAAGGCGTCACGGGTCGGTTCGGCGTCGGATTCTCGGCAGTTCTCTCGGTCAGTGACGAGGTGGAACTGCGCTCGTCGACGGGATCGATTCGGTTCTCAGCCTCGCAAACCCTGCGCGAGATCGAGTCTCACCAACTTCCCGTGCCGGAAACCGGTGTCCCCGTACTCCGTTTGGTGTGGCCCTCGGTCGAATTGCCCGGCGACGGTGCCGATTCGGAAGTGGTGCTGACACTGCGGCCGGATGTCGATGCCGCTGCGCTGCTCGCGCAGATGACGCGCGAGGCCGTCGACTTGTTGCTCGAGCTCCCGGCCCTCGGATCTATTCGTCTGGGCGAGAAGATGTTTCAGCGTTCGGAACGAGTGCTGGAATCCGGTCTCGTGGAGATAACGATCGGTGATCGCACGTGGTGGCAGTACTCGGCGCCGAACGCACGATGGTTGGTGCCGGTCCGCGACGGGGTCGTCGAGCCGGTGTCCGACGACGTCCTGCGTGCCCCGACGCGATCCGACGAGGAACTGTCGATCCCCGCGATCATCATTGCCGACATAGCGATGCAGCCCGATCGGCGACGCATCATGCCCGCTGCACCGATCGCTCCGCTCGCCGAAGGATACGCGAAGTTCCTTGCCGCACTGCCGCCCCGGCAGCGCACGGCGCTCGTTCCGATTCCAGCCTTCGCTCGAAGTGAAACGGATTCGCTTCTGCGCGAAGCGCTTCTGAAGGAGTTGCAGGAGAACGAGTGGCTTCCGGTGGTCGGTGAACCCGACCGGGCGCCGCAGCGAGCGTCCGTGGTTCCCGGGCTCAGCGACGAACTCGCCGATTTGCTCACCGACATCATCGGCGGACTGGTTGTCCCCGAACTCTCCGGCCCCAAGCACGAGCGAGCACTTGCGGCGGTGTCGACGCACCGCATCGGGCTCGCGCGCATCGCGGAACTGCTCAGCGGCCTCGAACGTGAACCGAGTTGGTGGAATCGGCTCTATTCGGCTCTCGAGCCCTTGGTGATCGACACCCTTGCGGTGGAAGAGCTTGGAACGCTGCCCGTTCCGCTCTCCGACGGACGGATCGTGACCGGTCCGCGGACCGTCGTCGTCGGTGTCGAACTGGGCGAAGACGCACCGTCGGTGCAGTGGACGAGGTTGGTTCATCCCGTTGCGGCTCACCCGTTGCTGTCTCGATTGGGAGCGCAGACCGCGAGTGCCACCGACCTGCTGTCCGACCCGGCGCTACGAGCATTGATCGAAGATGCTGCGGATCAGGATGATTCGGTAGTGACGGATTTGGCGCAGGTGGTGCTCGGCTTGGCTGCCCACGTGGCGCCAGGGGCACTACCGTCGTGGATCGGTGAAGTGCTGCTTCCTGATTCGGAGGGCGAATTGCGTTCCGCCGACCAGCTTCTGCTTCCGGGGGCTCCCCTCGCGGGTGTCCTGGTCGAGGATTCTCCCTTCGGCATCGTCGACGCTGATTTCGTGCAGCAGGTGGGGGAGCAGGCACTTCGGGTAGTCGGTGTCGGGTGGGGCTTCACGGTGGTCCGTGAGGAATTGCCGTCCGGCCCGGACCACGATCTCGACGCCGAAGACGCATGGTGGGACACCCTCGACGAGGATCCCGAATACATCGAAGCCGTGCGCGACCTCGATCTCGTGGACGAAGACCGCTGGGCTCAAGCGTTGTCGTTGCTGGTCGAATCGCCGGCAACGCGGGCGCTGCTCGTCGATCGCCGCGGATACACGGCGTGGTGGTTGCGATCGAATGCCGAACTGGGCGGGGAGGTTCTGGGACTGCTGCGCGCTCCGGGCGATCGCACTTTCGAGGGATTGCTCGATGCTGCCGAACACCCTGACGCCGGATTCTTTTCCGGACTGCTGGCATCGGATACCGTCGACGATCCGGAACTGGCTCAGCTGCTGCTCGATCGGCTTGCCGACCCACTACGGATGCCGGCCTCCGCCGTCGTCGCGCGGGCGCACAGACTACTGGGTGAGGCAGCGCAGCGACGGGTTCTCGACCTCGAGGAACTGCGCCTGCCACCGTTCGTGCGCGGCCTTTCCGGCGATCTGGTCGATCCCGGCGACGCCCTTGTTCTCGACCGGCCGTGGCTCGGAGCAGCACTACCTGCGCAACGAGTGGTGCTCGGCAGCTTCGAGACGGCCGACGCACTGGCAGATCTCCTCGACGTCGCGACGGCGTCTGCATCCGTTCACGGTCGAGTGAGCAGCACCGGCGTCGTCACGACTTGGGCGAACGAACCTCAGGCAGTTCTCGGCTTCGCAGCCCTCGGCCGTGAGGTTCCCGTCGGCGAGGTAGTGATCCATCACGAATTGTCGGTGGAACTGACAGGAGCAGTGGAGGCGACGGTGACCGTGCCTTGGTGGGTGGACTCGGACGGCGTTCATCACGTGATGCGCACGTGGACTCTGCCGCAAGGAATGTGAGGCCAGATGTCTTTTGATCAGTGGGTGCTCGACAGCGCGGTGAGTCAGCGGACGGCGTGGCTCGTGGACGTGGTCGACGTCATCACCGACAGCGGCGGAACACTCGCGTCGTGGCTGATCGCGACGCTGCTGACGATCGTGCTTCTGGTCCGAGGACTGCGCACCGAAGCTCTGTTGATCGCCGGGTCGATGTTGACCGGCCTGCTCGTGATGAGCGGATTGAAGCGCATCTTCACCCGGACCCGCCCACCCGTTCCGGAGCGTTTGATCGAAATCGACTCGTATTCGTTCCCGTCGGGCCACGCGATGATGAGCGCGATCCTCGCGACTTCGGTTGCCGCCGTGATTCTTCGGCTTGCCTTGCCGAGGCTCGCGAAGTTGGCAATGCTCGCGAGCCTCGGCCTGTACACGATCGCCGTCGGATTCTCCCGCGTCTACCTGGCTGCCCACTGGATGACCGACGTTCTGGCAGGTTGGGCGTTCGGGATGATGTGGGCCGGAGTGTGGATCTGGGGAACTGTGCAGATCAAGGCGCGCCGGACGCCGGTTACTTCGTAAGTTCGGCGAGTAGTTGGCTCGTGGCCCAAGGCAAGCTCAGCGCTGAGCTTGCGGTCAGGGCAGCGCCGACCTGCGGGGCCTGATCGTCGTTGACGTAGACGACGCGGTTGTTCTTGACCACGTCGAGTTGCTGGAAGCCGAGATTGCTCCGGACCGCCTGGGCAGCATCGGGATTGCCGATGACCACGAGACGGTCCACATCGAGGAGATCGAGTCGTTCGGTGGAGATCGGAGCGTAGAACTCGCCGTTCATCAACGCCTCGACCGCGGGAGCAGGTTTGAATCCGAGGCTGCCGAGGATCCGTCCGCGGGCATCCTCGGAGGAGAAGGCGTAGAACTCCGGAGTCGTGTCGACGCTGATGATCACCGCGGTCTGATCCGCGAATTCGGGGTGAGCGCTTCTCGCGTCGGCGAACTGCTTGTCGATGTCGGCGACCAACTTCTCACCGTCGGCTTCGCGTCCCACTGCCTTTGCCGCGGTCTTCGTCGTGATCTGCCACGGGGTTGCGTAGTCGCCGTAGGCCGGATCCTTCGCGACGGTGGGGGCGATCGCGGAAAGTGTGCTGTACAGGTCTTTGTCGATGCTCGAGTAGAGCCCGAGGATCAGGTCCGGCTCGAGCGCGGCGATCTTTTCGACGCTGATCGTGGTTTCGGGATTGCTGCCGACGACGGTCGGTTCGGTTCCGCCCCAAGGTCCGGTCACCCACGGCCACGTGCGGTTGACGTCCGGCTCGCCCGGGTACTGATCGACCATGCCGACGGGCTTGATGCCCAAGGCCAACAGAGCTTGCTCGTCGTTGTAGCCGACGGTGACGATCCGCTGTGGTTCGGAATCGATCGTGGTGCTGCCGAAGGCGTGATCGATCGTGACGGGGAAGGCGCCGCCTCCGGAAGTCGACGAACTATTTGTCGTGTCGTCGTCGCCCGATCCGCAGGAGACGAGTGCTGTGCCGACCAGTGCGACCAGGGCAACGGACGTCAGTCTCGTCCGATGTCCTCGACTTTTCCTGAGGTCGCGGCTTTTCCGACGATTTCGGATGGAGATCTTCACGGTGACGTGTTTCCTTTCAGCGGCGGCAAGCCGGGATCCGCACTACAGTGCAGGGTAGGCTTACCATACTGAATGGTTAATTCGACCCGCTCAGTCGACCAGACCGGCGCCCTGTTGCGCGCCCTTGTCGCCGCGCACAGCTGCGCGCCGTTGAATCGAGAACAGAGCGAAGCCGAGGAAGCCGACTCCGATACCCGCGTAACAAATCGGGAGTGCATCCGACCAACGGTCGCCGCTCACCGCGACCACGATCGTGGCGATCACCCACAACGCGGTGCCGATGATCAGTGCCGGCGCGGGTGCGGACAATTTGCCGATCAGGCCAGTTGTGTTGCGAGTCTCCGTCACAAAATTAACGCTACCCGTACCCCGGTGGCCTACTCTCCCTAGTGCGACCGGCTTCATGTGCGCCGGCACACGGCGACCTACAGCGATGGGGAAAGAACAAACATGGCGGCACCCGGCAAGATCCTCGACACCTATTTCAAGATCAGCGAACGAGGGTCGACGATCTCGACCGAGATTCGCGGCGGTGTCGTCACCTTCGTGGCGATGGCCTACATCGTGGTCCTCAACCCCCTCATCCTCGGCAGTTTCTCGGCCGAAGACGCTGCGGCGAAGACCGACGTTCTCGGCAACATCCTTCCGGTCAACCAGGTGGCTGCAGTCACCGCTCTGGTGGCCGGCCTGATGAGCATCGTCTTCGGTGTCGTCGCCAACTATCCGTTTGCCATCGCCGCGGGTCTCGGCATCAACAGCCTCCTCGCAGTCACCATCGCACCTCAGGTCACCTGGCCCGAGGCGATGGGTCTGGTGGTCATCGACGGTGTGATCATCGTTCTGTTGGCGCTCACCGGCTTCCGAACGGCGGTGTTCAACGCGATCCCCGCAGCGCTGAAGTCCGCGATCGCAGCCGGTATCGGCATGTTCATCGCCTTCATCGGACTCGTCGACGCCGGATTCGTCCGCCGCATCCCCGACGCCGCCGGTACGACGGTCCCCGTCGGACTCGGAATCAACGGCTCCATCGCTTCGTGGCCGACCGTAGTGTTCATCTTCGGTGTGCTGCTCATGGGTGTTCTGGTCGTGCGCAAGGTTCGTGGTGGACTGCTGATCGGCATCGTCGTCACGACGATCCTCGCCGCCGTCATCGAAGCCGTTGCCGACGTCGGACCCTCGCTCGGCACCAACCCCAAGGGCTGGAACCTCAGCATCCCCGCCATCCCGGACATGCTCGGCGGTATGCCTGACCTGAGCTTGGTCGGCGACGTCAGCATCTTCGGAGCGTTCACCCGCATCGGTGTTCTGGCCGCCAGCCTGCTGGTCTTCACCCTCGTGCTCGCGAATTTCTTCGACGCCATGGGCACGATGACAGGTCTCGGTAAGGAAGCCGGCCTGACCGACAAGGACGGAAACCTCCCCAACGTCGGTCGCGCGTTGGTCGTCGAAGGTGCGGGTGCGATCGTCGGCGGTGGCGCTTCGGCGTCGTCGAACACCGTGTTCGTGGAATCCGCGTCGGGTATCGCCGAAGGCGCCCGCACGGGCCTGGCAAACGTGGTCACGGGTCTGCTCTTCCTGGTCGCGATGTTCCTGACGCCGCTGTACTCCGTCGTGCCGATCGAGGCAGCTGCGCCTGCCCTCGTCGTCGTCGGTGCATTGATGATCGGACAGGTCCGAGACATCGATTTCACGAAGTTCTCGGTGGCACTCCCGGCGTTCCTGACCATGATCGTCATGCCGTTCACCTACTCGATCGCCAATGGCATCGGCGTCGGCTTCATTTCGTGGGTGGTCCTGCACGCTGCCAGCGGTGGTATCAAGAAAATCCACCCGTTGCTGTGGATCGTGGCGGCACTTTTTGTGGCCTACTTCACTGTCGGACCCATTACCGACGCCCTTACGTGAAATCGGGGTTGACCGGTATTCGATTACGTGAGCTACCGGCCAGCTCTTGACGTATTGTCTGACGCGTGACCACCGAAACTCGTGCGCTGGCCAGCGATCTTTCCCTGGCTGTAGTGCGTCTCACCAGGCATCTGCGCGGCCGCAGAGTCGACGCTCAGGTATCGCTGACGCAACTGTCCGCTTTGGCGAGCCTGGATCAGTACGGCCCGATGACTCCTGGCGTACTCGCAGCACGTGAGAAAGTGCAGCCGCCGTCGATGACGCGGGTTGTTGCTTCTCTCGCCGAGCTCGGTTTGGTCGAGCGTTCGCCGCATCCCACGGACGGTCGTCAGATCATCGTCAACCTCTCCGACGCCGGGCAGGCGTTGCTCGCGGACGAGACCCACGCGCGTGAAGCGTGGATGAACGAGCAGTTGGCGGGGTTGGGTGGCGAAGAACTCGCGACGCTGCGCGGGGCTGTCGAGATCATCACGGAGATGGTCAACAAGACGGAGTAGCTCCGCCATGCCATAGGTCGTTGCCCAAACGAATTACTGGAGGGGCAAGATGGTGTGGTGCCCCGAGACCCCGATTCCGGCATGTTTGCCGCGCTCCACAACCGTAACTACCGCCTTTGGGCTTCCGGACAGATCGTTTCTCTGGTCGGCACGTGGATGCAACGTATCGCCCAGGACTGGCTGGTACTGACGCTCTCGGACGGCAACGCGTTGGCGGTGGGCATCGTCATGGCCTTGCAGTTCGGCCCGACGCTGTTCCTCTCGGTATGGGGCGGTGTGCTGGCCGATCGGTACGACAAGCGTCGGATCCTGATCTTCACGCAGTGGGCGAGTGCGGCCTGTGCGCTGGTACTGGGTGTGTTGGACGTCGGCGGACTGGTCGCGTTATGGCACGTCTTCCTGATTGCCTTTGCGCTCGGTTGTGTCTCGGCGCTCGACGCACCGGTGCGTCAGTCGTTCACTATCGAAATGGTGGGCAAGGAGCACCTGTCCAACGCCATCGCGCTCAACTCCATGACGTTCAACACGGCCCGCATCGTCGGCCCGGCCATCTCGGGTGTTCTGATCAACCTGATCGGTACCGGGTGGGTGTTCCTGCTCAACGTCGCGACGTTCGGAGGGGTGCTCATCGCGCTCTACCTCATGAACAAGAAGGAGTTGATCCCGTCCGAACCCGCTCCGCGTACCAAGGGCCAGGTGCGCGACGGGTTCCGATATGTGTGGGGCCGCAAGGACCTTCGGGTGATCATGGTGTCCGTCTTCATGGTCTCGACGTTCGGTCTGAACTTCGCGATCAGCCTTGCGGTGATGGCGCGTAACACGTTCGGTCTCGAGGCCGACGGCTACGGACTCCTGTCCACGACGCTCGCCGTGGGAACCCTTGCGGGCGCTGCGTATGCCGCGAGACGGAAGGAAGCACCGCGACTGCGTACGTTCCTCGGTGCCGCCGTGGCTTTCGGTGTGTTCGAGGTCGCGGTCGGGTTGATGCCCACCTACGCGTTGGTGGCACTGATGCTGATTCCCACGGGCGCACTGACATTGACGTTCACGACGTCTGCGATGAACATCCTGCAGATGTCGGTACCCTCCGAGATGCGCGGGCGGGTGATGGGCATCTACATGCTCAGTTTCCTCGGTGGCACACCGCTGGGAAGCCCGTTGCTGGGCTGGCTCGCCGACTCCGTGGATCCTCGCGCGCCCCTGATCGTGGGCGGAGTGATCTCGCTGGTCTCGGGCACTGCCGCCGGGGTGTACCTGCTGCGTAGCGAAGGACTGAGGCTTCGGCTCGCGAGGCCGGAAGACGGTGGCAGGCTGCCGGTGTTCGTCCTGCGTCCGGTGATCGTGTGCGATGCGACCGAACAGGCAGTCGAGGCTAGCCGCGCGCCATGACCTTCTCTCGCTTGGGAAATACCGTGTAGCTCAACGCGATTGCTCCCCAGATTCCCAGCACCACAGTGAGCTTGCTGATCCATCCGTCGAGGGCTCCCGTACGGGCGGGGTCGTCGACGAGGTAGATGGCGGCGGCGAGAAGCCCGCACGCGACGGCCCAGGCGATCGCGGCTTTGCCGAACTCGCGCCATTCGCGCAGGGCCCGCGCACTCCCGTACTTGGGCGGTGCCACGGGCGCTGGGCCGCCGGCGAATCGGTAGGCGAACCTGGTGTCGGCCCAGGAGATGAGGCTGTGTCCGAACGCGACGGAAAAGCCGATGTAGGCCGCGGCAAGGCCGTGGGTGAAGTTCGCCTCGCCACCGCCGCGAAGATCGAGGGCCGTGGCGACGAGCAGGACCACGTCGACCAGGGGAGCGCAGATGAGCAGCGCGGCGCCCAGCGTCTTGCGGCGCAGGAGATAGCGGGCGGCGAGACCGACGGCGATGAACACCCAGAACATGATTTCGCACGCGATGATCAGGTGGACGATCATGAAATCAGCTCATTTCTAGTACGACTGTATTAGTGGAGGAAAACTAGCACAGTTGTGTTAGGTTTGTGAAGTGGTGAAACGAATCAGTCCCGACGAGCGACGAGAAGAGATCGCCGAGGCTGTCTGGCGTGTGATTCGACGCGACGGTGTCGCGAGCGCCAGCGTCCGAGCCGTCGCGGACGAGGCGAAGATGTCGACGGGCTCGCTGCGTCACTTCTTCACCACGCAGTCCGAACTCTTGCTGTTCGCGATGACGCTCGTGACCGTTCGGGTGGAGAAGAGGATTGCCGGCATCGACTTCGATCCCGACATCCGCCGCGCGATCCGCCAGTTCACCGATCAGTTCGTGCCCCTCGACGAAGATCGGCGTGAAGAAATGCAGGTCTGGGAGGCCTTTGCTGCTGCCGCCCAGACCGATCCGGCGTTGACGGCGGTGCGTGACGAGACAGACCGGACCTTGTTCGAGCACTTTCGTTCGTTCGTGGAAGCGGCGCATCGAGCGGGTTTTCTACGGCCGGGTGCCTCGGTCGACATCGAGGCGATGAGATTGCATGCGCTCGCCGACGGGCTCGCGTCGCACGGCGTCGACAATCCCGAGCGAACCAATCCGGAGGTGATCAGCGAGGTGCTCGACGCGCATTTTGTCACGCTGTTGCGCTAGGTCGGGAGTAGTGGTGGGGGCTCGCGGTGCGTACGGCACGATAGACCCGTGGTTCACGTCATCGACATCTCAGATCCCGCCGACTCCCGGCTGGATGACTTTCGCGATCTCAACTCCTCGGATCGACGCCCCGACCTGCCGGAGGGCAAGGGGTTGGTGATCGCCGAGGGAGTGTTCGTCACTCAGCGGCTGCTGACCTCGCGGTTCGAGCCGATCAGTCTCCTCGGCGTCGAACGACGGCTCGTGGAGTTGGCTGACGATCTCGACGGTGTGGACGTGCCGTTCTACCGTACGAGCGCCGAAGTGATGGCCGAGGTCGTCGGATTCCACCTGAACCGTGGCGTCCTCGCTGCAGCATCACGTCCGGCACCGCTCGCGGTCTCGGACGTGTTGAGGGATGCGAAGACGGTAGCGATCCTCGAAGGTGTCAACGATCACGAGAACCTCGGCTCGATGTTCCGTAACGCTGCGGGGCTCGGCGTCGACGCCGTTCTGTTCGGGAAGGGTTGTGCCGACCCGTTGTACCGGCGCTCGGTCCGCGTGTCGATGGGGCACGTGCTGCGAGTGCCCTTCGCGCACGTGGCGAAATGGCCGTACGACTTGGAAGAGCTGCGTGGCAACGGTTTTCAGCTCATCTCCTTGACCCCGAACCCGGAGGCGGTCACTTTGGCCGAAGCGATGACCGGGGAGAAGGTGGCGCTACTGCTGGGCGCCGAGGGGCCAGGACTGACCGAACATGCGATGCGCGCCACCGACATTCGCGCCAAGATACCGATGGCACCAGGCACCGATTCGCTCAACGTCGCGACCGCAGCGGCGATGGCCTTCTACGAACGTGTCAGGACCGGCCGGTGACTCAGGACCGCACACCCTGGTTCACCGGAATCGCGGTGTCGGTATTCGCCGCGATGCTCTCGACCAGTGCCGTCGCGGCGTTCTGCGTCGCACTGGGCAACGTGAACGTGCTCCTGGCGATTGTCGTCAATCTCATTGCGGTAGGCGGACTTGCGCCGACCGTGTGGCGCTGGCGAGCGATTCCTGTCTGGCGATGGGTGGTCTTCGGCGCAGTTGTCGGCGTTCCGCTCGGGTGGATCGCAGCGATAGCCGCATGAACCTGTGAAGGCGTACCGCGCTACTTGAATCCGAAGTAGCGGGCGAGGCGGCTGCGCGGCTTGGCTGCCGGCGCTTCGCGGATCGGCGGCATGTTCTCGGGCACGGGCACCTCGGTCGGCGCCTGCTCGGGTACCGGCACGGGAGCTGGTGGCGCAGGTTTAGGCGCCTCGCCGGGACGGTGAATCTTGAAGCCCCACAGGAGAATCTGCGTCGTATCGAGTTCGTGTTCTCGCGGAGCGCCGGTGTATCGGAATCCCAGCCACTCGAGATTGGCGGACTCCGCGAACTGTTGCGGGTGGAACGGCAATGACTGCGGATCGGGCAGGATCCCGGGCGGATAGCGCAGAGGATGATCGCCGGCCCAGAATTCCCGTTCCCAGGTCTGCGGGATCCCCACATTTTCGACGATGTCTATTGGGATGGCACTGAACGAGCGTCGTAGCTCGCCGTCCTCCCACAGTGCAAACGAGCCCTGCGCGGTTTCGGGGACGGAGCTGATCAGCAGCGTCGACCCACCCTCGGCCGAAAGGTGCCAGGACTCAGGCAGTTTCGAGGGGACGAAGGTGCTGAGTTCGGCGCTGCATACGACGCTCACCCGGTTGTACGCGCCGATGAAGACGTAGCCGGGGCTCACCGTCGCGGCCATCGACAGCGGCTGGGGCCCGAGGGATTCGAACTCCTTGTCCGGATACAACGACATGGCGATTTTCAGCGCCTCTGTCTGATCCGGCTGCGGGTACTTGCTCAATTCGGTGCGAGCGTCTGCGCCGCCCAGAAACCAGATTGTCGATACCCGTGCAGCCACCGGCAGCCCTCTCTCCTCAGCCTCGCTCGAAAGAAGAATACTTTCCTTCGGGTCAGCGACCGCTGCTGCGGACCCCGAGAAGAACGTCATCCCACGAGGGCAGAGCAGGCCTTCCGCGCTTGTCCTTTGTCTGCGTCTGTTGCGGCGCGGTTTTCGGCGTCACATCCGGCGCAGGTTCGGGAACCTCTTCGGCGACGACGGTTTCCGGTTCGGCAATCGGCTCGGGCGCCACGATCCGTTCGGGAACCACAGTCCGTTCGGGAACCACCGTCGGCTCGATTTCCGCCACCGGTTCGACGTCGAATCGGGACAGTTCGAGCTGTTCCGGCTCGTTCGAGGCCACCGGTACCAGCCCGCGGAGAGGGCGACCGAAGTCAGGATCGATCAAGTCGAATGCTGCGTCGTCGAGCGCAACGATCGTTCCGCCGTGTGCATCGGGCTGGTAACGCCAGTGCGCGGCGTTGGTGGTGCGGCCGGCCTGCCACTGCAACTGCGCAACCCACTGATTGTCCTCGTCGCGCCAGGCATCCCAGGTGGCCTCGTCGATGCTGTGGCCACGAGCACGGAATGCGTGAGTCACGATTTCGGAGAGTGTGGGAACCGTCGGACCGTTGTCGCGAACCGGGTGACCGCCCTGCGCCATTTCTGCGGCGCGAGAGCGCTCGAGCAGAACGGGATACGCAAAGCGCTCGACCTTGCTGATGGGAATCTTCGCTTCTTCGGCGACCTGTTCTACGGAAGCACCGGAACGGATGCGGGCCTGGATTTCGCGGGGACGGAGTTGGCTTTCCATTTCGATCTCAATCTGGCCGAGTCGAGCCACGTCTCCGCGGGAAGCTGCACGAAGTTTGTCATCGGCGGGAAGCCGGAATTTCTGGCCGGTTTCAGCATCTGCGCACACCACATGCGATCCATCGGGTTCAAGTCCGATCACTCGAAGCTCTCGCACATTGACCTCCTTATCGCGCCGGCTCGCGACTTTGCGCCGCGCTCAACTGTAATTCATTCGTGACCATGGGCTCGGCAGGACACGCAGGGCGAGATGGCCTCTGATTCACCTACCGGTGTGGTAGCTCACAGGGTCTTGCGCAAACGACGCTCGGCCCCCGACACGATGTCGAGGGCCGAGCGGTGAAGCAGTGTGAAAATCAGCCGAGCTGAGAAACGACCCAGTCGATGCTCTTGGTGAGAGCGGTGACGTCATCGGGGTCGATGGCCGGGAACATGCCGACACGCAACTGGTTGCGTCCGAGCTTGCGGTACGGCTCGGTGTCGACAATTCCGTTGGCGCGCAGGATCTTTGCAACTTCTGCTGCGTCGACGTCGTCGTTGAAGTCGATGGTGCCGACAACCTGCGAGCGGTGTGCCGGATCAGCGACGAACGGCGTTGCGAACTCGCTGGCCTCGGCCCAGTTGTACAGGCGCGAGGACGAATCCGCGGTGCGAGCGGTGGTCCAGTCGAGGCCGCCGTTGCTGTTCATCCACTCGATCTGGTTGGCGAAGAGCAACAGGGTGGCCAGGGCCGGGGTGTTGTACGTCTGATCCTTGGAGCTGTTGTCCACGGCGATGGGCAGCGAGAGGAAGTCGGGCGTCCAGCGTCCCGAATCCTTGATCTCCGCGACGCGTTCGAGGGCGGCCGGGCTCATCAGCGCGATCCACAGTCCGCCGTCTGCAGCGAAGCACTTCTGCGGAGCGAAGTAGTAGACGTCGGAATCGGCGACGTTGACCGGGAGTCCACCGGCGCCCGAGGTGGCGTCGATGGCGATCAGGGCGTTCTCCGAACCCGCGGGACGCGAGACGGGGATCGACACACCGGTGGAGGTCTCGTTGTGCGCCCAGCCGATGAGATCGACGGACGGGTCCGAGACCGGCACCGGTGCGCTGCCCGGATCGGCGGAAACGACGATCGGGTCACCGATGAACGGGTTGGCCTTGGCGACCGAAGCGAACTTGGAGCTGAATTCGCCGTTGGTCAGGTGCAGCGACTTCTCGCGGATGAGGCCGAATGCAGCCGCATCCCAGAACGCAGTGGTTCCACCGTTACCGAGGACGACCTCGTAGCCCTCGGGCAGTGAGAACAGATCGGCGAGGCCGGAACGAATGCTGGCGACAACGTTCTTGACCGGCTTCTGGCGATGGCTGGTGCCGAACACCGAAGCGCCCACCTCGACCAGGGACTGCAGCTGCTCGGGGCGAACCTTGGAAGGACCGCAGCCGAAGCGTCCGTCGGCGGGCTTGAGGTCGGCGGGGATGATCGGTGTGGAGGTCATCGCTTCTTTCTGTTCCTTCACTTGTGTTCTGTACTACCGTGATTGGTGAATTCGAGCGGGTGTCACGCGTGGCTGATCTGGTCCCAGCCCTCGACGGACTCAGGCGTGCGGGGCTCCGGGCCGGTGTAGATGGCGGCCGGGCGTACCAGTTTACCGAGACGCTTCTGCTCGAGGATGTGTGCACACCAGCCGGCGGTGCGGCCACAGGTGAACATGGCGGGCATCATGTGCGCGGGAACCTCGGCGAAGTCGAGGATGACTGCAGCCCAGAACTCGACGTTGGTCTCGATCGCGCGATCGGGACGACGCTCACGCAGTTCCGTCAGTGCTGCCTGCTCGAGAGCTGCGGCAGCCTCGTAGCGGGGAGCGTTGAGACGCTTCGCCGTAGCGCGGAGCACGCGTGCACGGGGATCTTCGGCGCGGTAGACGCGGTGTCCGAAGCCCATGAGCTTTTCCTTGCGGTCGAGGATTCCCTTGACCAGTGCGCGGGCGTCGCCGGTCTTCTCGGTCTCTTCGATCATCGGAAGAACGCGGGCCGGAGCGCCGCCGTGCAGCGGGCCGGACATCGCGCCGATGGCGCCGGAGAGCGAGGCCGCGACGTCGGCGCCGGTGGAGGCGATGACGCGGGCCGTGAAGGTGGAGGCGTTCATGCCGTGCTCGGCTGCCGAGACCCAGTACGCGTCGATTGCCTCGACGTGTGCCGGATCGGGCTCGCCCTTCCAGCGCACCATGAAGCGCTCGGTGACCGTCTTGGCCTCGTCGATGCGGCTCTGCGGGACTGCGGGCTGGTAGATGCCGCGAGCGGACTGCGCGACGTAGGACAGTGCCATGACGGACGCGCGGGCGAGCTGGTCGCGGGCGGTCTCGTCATCGATGTCGAGGAGTGGCTGGTAGCCCCAGATGGGAGCCAGCATCGCCAGTCCGGCCTGGACGTCGACACGGACGTCGCCGGTGTGAATGGGGAGGGGGAACGGCTCGGCCGGCGGGAGGCCGGGGCCGAAGCGGCCGTCGACGAGAAGGGCCCATACGTTGCCGAAGGTGACCCTCTGGCCGACCAGGTCTTCGATGTCGACTCCGCGGTAGCGCAGTGCGCCGCCGTCTTTGTCGGGTTCTGCGATATCGCTGGTGAAGGCGACGACGCCTTCGAGTCCGCTCACAAAATCGTCCGGTATTGCTGCGCTCGCTGCCATTCTCGTGGACTCTCCTCGTTCGAGTGCGCCAGGTCTACAGTCGCACTGCCTCAGCTTCAGTGACTGCGCCTCGGTGCTCGCAGGGATGAGCACGCACCGTGTTTAGTACTGCGCAATCTTCTCGTCCCGATTCGGTTGCTGTCGCTGGTGCGGCTCGCGGTCCGGGTCGGGTCTAGCCACGGCAAACTTTAGCGCGTGCCGCGTAGCCGTTGGCCAGTGAGTACCCGGGAGTAGCGTTCTCGGCTGTGTCGAATGAACGTCAGGACCCGCAGGCGGTGGACAACGAACTCGCGGCCATGCGTGTGGGCTATCCGCAAGCAGGCAGCGAATCGGAGTCCGTCGAGGACCGCATGAGTGCGGAATTGGATACCTCGGTCGTCGAGACCGGTTGGCTGCCCCTCATGCGTCAATGGCTCGTGGACGCCGTCGAAGCGGACGCGCCGGAACCGAATGCCATGACTCTGTCGACGGTCGACGACAGTGGACACCCGGCCTCGCGCACCGTGCTCTGCAAAGGCCTCAGTGAAGACGGCGTGCTCTTCTTCACCAACTACGGATCCGACAAGGCTCGTCAACTCGACGCCCATCCGTACGCGTCGGCCAACTTCACGTGGCTGACCCTTGCCAGGCAGGTGATCGTTCGCGGCGCCACCGAGCGGGTGAGTGCTGAACTGACGCAGGAGTATTGGCGGACCAGGCCTCGTGGATCGCAGCTCGGTGCGTGGGCGTCGTCGCAGTCTCGTGCGATCGGCTCGCGTGCCGATCTCGACGAGCAACTGCGTGAGGTCGCGGCCCGATTCGGCGTGGACGGAGAGATTCCGGTGCCACCGAACTGGGGTGGGATTCTGATCCGGCCGGAGTCTGTCGAGTTCTGGCAAGGGCGCGCGAACCGCATGCACAATCGAGTTCGCACGAGCCTGGTCGACGGACAGTGGTCCGCCGTCCGACTCCAGCCGTGAGCCGGTTACTTGCGGATACGACTCCGCTCGAGAATCGCGACTACCGACGACTGTGGACGGCCGGCATCGTCACCGTTATCGGCGCTCAGCTCAGTGTGGTCGCCGTGCCGCAGCAGGTGTATCAGATCACCTTGAGCTCGGCCTATGTCGGTCTGACGGGAATCTTCGGCCTGGTACCGCTGATCGTTTTCGGTCTGTGGGGCGGCGCCCTCGCCGACGTCATGGATCGACGACGACTGTTGATGATCACCTCGATCGGACTCGGCGTCACGTCGGTTCTGTTCTGGATCCAAGCCGCGCTGAACGTGAACAACGTGTGGTTGGTGCTCGGCTTGTTCTCGGTTCAACAGGCGTTCTTTGCCGTCAACCAGCCGACTCGAGCGGCGATCATCCCTCGGCTGATTCCGGGCCGACAGTTGCCTGCCGCGAACTCGCTGAACATGACCGTCGTGCAGTTCGGTGCAATAGCCGGCCCGCTGCTGGCCGGCGTTCTCATTCCGAAGGCAGGTCTGCAGCTGCTCTACCTGGTCGACTCGATCTTTCTGCTCGCCACGTTGTGGGCAGTGTGGAAGCTCCCGGCGATTCCGCCGACCGGAACCTCTCGGCGGGCCGGATTGAGCGAGGTGCTTGGCGGCTTCACGTATCTGGCGACGCAGAAGGTTCTGCTCGCGTCGTTCGTGGTGGACATCATCGCGATGGTGTTCGGGATGTCGCGAGCACTGTTCCCGGAGATCGCACACGAATCCTTCGGTGACCCTGCCAGCGGTGGTTTTGCGCTCGGACTGCTGTTCGCGGCGATGTCGGTGGGAGCCGTTCTGGGCGGAGTCTTCTCGGGTTGGTTGCCGCGGGTGCAGTACCAGGGGCGCGCCGTGATGGTCTGCATCGTGCTGTGGGGGCTGTCCATGGTCGGCTTCGGCGTTGCCGTGTACTTCGCGAGTCCCGGTTCCAGCGTGATTCTGCTCTGGGTCGCGGTGGCGTTCCTGGCGTTCGGCGGCGCCGTCGACATGGTCTCGGCCGCATTCCGCAGCACGATGCTCCAGCAAGTGGCAACCGACGACATGCGCGGAAGATTGCAGGGCGTTTTCATCGTGGTCGTGGCAGGCGGTCCGCGTATCGGTGACGTACTGCACGGCGGCGCGGCCTTCCTGTTCGGAACCGGTGTTGCGGCAGCGGGAGGCGGCTTCCTGGTGATTGTCGGTGTTGTCCTTTCTGCCCTCGCATTCCCGGCGTTCGTTCGCTACAAGGTGGGACGCGCCGTCTGACGTCCTGGTTAACCGGTCGCTCGTGGTGGAAACTGGTACGTATGACTGCGCCGCACAGCACGGGTAGGGGAGGGTTCGAGATCCGTGGTGGCGGCTATCGGGCCGAGATCGCGGCGGCCGGTGCCGGACTGCGGCTTCTCGATCACGAGGGGCCCAACGGTCAGCGCGCGCTGACCGAAACCTGGGCCCTCGGATCGAAGCCACCGCTCTCTGCCGGATTGGTTCTCGCGCCGTGGCCCAACCGGATTCGGGACGGGCACTTCATGTTCGACGGAATCGAGCATCAACTCGAGATCACCGAACCGGCGCTGGGGAACGCAAGCCACGGGTTTGTCAGGCGTCGGAATTGGAGCCTCGTCGACCACACCTACGAGCGCGTCGAACTGTCGGTCGACGTGGGACTGCACAAGGGTTGGCCGTATCCGTTGCAGCTGACGGTCGCCTACGAGGTCGGTGTTGACGGATTGACCGTCACTCACACGGCCACGAACAAGGGTGCGACCTCGTCGCCGTTCGGGCTCGGAATGCACACCTTCATCCGCGCCGGCGACTTTCCGCTCGACGAATGTGCTCTGCATCTGGCGGCAGGCACGCGACTGCCGATCGATCCGGCGAGGATGCTGCCGAACGCGTATTCGCAGGCAGTCGCCGGTACGGACTACGACTTCCGGACGCCGAGACTGCTCGCCGGGGTTCAGTTGGACACCCCGTACAGCGCGTTGGACGTCGTCGACGGCAGTGGTCGCACTCAGCACGAGCTGCTGGCTCCGGATGGAACGGGCACAGCGTTGTGGACCAACCGCGAGTTCCCCTGGATTCAGGCATTCATCGCAGATCCCGCCAATGACAAGGGATATCCCGACCGTGGACGAGCATTGGCGTTGGAGCCGATGACCTGCCCACCCGATGCATTCAACTCGGGCATCGATCTCCTGGTGCTTCAACCGGGTCAGACGTGGACTGGTAGCTGGGGCATCAAGGCTCTGTGATCCGGCTCTCATACCGTGGGATCGTGTAACGCAGTCTGGGTATCGGCCGATAACAATCGATTTTCGGTACGCCGTGTCAGTGGTTCAGAAGGTCGATCATTCGTCCACGTCTCGTGCTGCTGTCGAGACTTGCAGATCAATGCGGGTAAGCGCGCGATTCCGTAGACAGGAGTACCGGTCACGCGGGTGGGAAAATCCCGCCTGGAACGTGTTTCAGTTTCGGTGGGTATGTCGGGTTCGTGAGTACCCGAAAAATAGCCGTGGGGCGACCCTCCTTCGGCACGATCTCTCCCGTGCGACTAGTTTCTAGTTGATCGCATGTAGTTACTCGTTGGTTCGAGCTTGAGAGGGATCCTTCGTGCCCGCTGACAATGACACAAAGCCCACGCTTACTTACCCCGGTGGTGAGTACACGATGTCCATTGCCAGGGCAACCGAGGGCAATGACGGCATCGAGCTGGGAAAGCTGCTGGCCACAACGGGGTACACCACCCTTGACCCCGGTTTTGTGAACACTGCATCCACCAGTTCTGCAATCACCTATATCGACGGCGAGAAGGGAATCCTGCGTTACCGCGGATATCCCATCGAGCAGTTGGCAGGTAAGTCGACGTTCATCGAGGTCAGCTACCTGCTGATCTACGGCGAACTGCCGACCGACGCCCAGCTCGAGTCCTTCACGGACCGCATTCGTCGACACACCCTGCTCCACGAGGACCTCAAGCGGTTCTTCGACGGTTTCCCGCGCAACGCTCACCCGATGCCGGTTCTCTCGTCCGCAGTGAACGCACTGTCGGCGTACTACCAGGATTCGCTCGATCCCGAGGATCCGGAGCAGGTGGAACTGTCCACCATCCGTCTTCTCGCGAAGCTGCCGACCATCGCTGCGTACGCGTACAAGAAGTCCGTCGGACAGCCGTTCCTGTACCCGGACAACTCGTTGAACCTGGTCGAGAACTTCATGCGCATGACGTTCGGCTTCCCGGCCGAGCCGTACCAGGGTGATCCCGAGGTCGCCAAGGCACTCGACATGCTGCTGATCCTGCACGCCGACCACGAGCAGAACTGCTCCACGTCGACCGTGCGTATGGTCGGCTCGTCGGACGCCAACCTGTTCACCTCCGTCTCCGCCGGCATCAACGCACTGTGGGGCCCGCTGCACGGTGGCGCGAACCAGGCAGTGCTCGAGATGCTCGACGAGATCAAGGCCAGCGGCAGCACCGCAGCCGAGTTCGTCCGCAAGGTCAAGAACAAGGAAGACGGCGTGAAGCTCATGGGCTTCGGGCACCGCGTCTACCGCAACTACGATCCGCGCGCTGCGCTGGTCCGCGAAACTGCGCACACCATCCTCGCCAAGCTCGGCGGCGACGACGAACTGCTCAACATCGCAATGCAACTCGAAGAAGCCGCCCTCACGGACGACTACTTCATCGAGCGCAAGCTTTACCCGAACGTCGACTTCTACACCGGCCTCATCTACCGCGCGATGGGCTTCCCGCCGCGTATGTTCACGGTGCTGTTCGCCATGGGCCGTCTGCCCGGTTGGATTGCGCACTGGCGTGAAATGCACGAGGATCCGGCTACGAAGATCGGCCGCCCGCGCCAGATCTACACCGGCTACACCGAGCGTGACTACAGAGACATCACGTCCCGCTGACGCGTGACCTAGCGATATCACCACCCGCTAGTCTTCTGTACCCAATATTTCGCCTCAACGAGGAGGACCCATGAGTAGCAAGCCCGTAATCGAGTTCCAGGAAGGCCCCGCGCCGACCGATCTGGTCATCAAGGACCTGGTTGTCGGAGAAGGCGCCGAAGCCGTTCCCGGTGGCACCGTCGACGTTCACTACGTCGGTGTCGAGTTCGAATCCGGCGAAGAGTTCGACTCTTCCTGGAGCCGTGGCGAGTCCATTCAGTTCCCGCTTCGTGGCCTGATCAAGGGCTGGCAGGACGGCATCCCGGGCATGAAGGTCGGCGGACGCCGTCAGCTCACCATTCCGCCGGAGCTGGCATACGGCCCCGCCGGTGCAGGGCATCAGCTTTCCGGCAAGACCTTGGTCTTCGTGATCGATCTGCTGGACGCCAAGTAATTTACTGTGCGCCTTTATTAACCCCCCCGCGGTTAATAAAGGCGCACAGCACGAGGGCCCCGCACTGTCAGGTGTGGGGCTTTCCTGTGTGGTCAGCGTGCTGTCTTTCGCCGGTAGAGCCAGTTCGACCATACAAATCCCACGGCGGCGATGCCTAGGCACCAGGCGAGCGCGATGACGGCGCTGTTTCCGATCGGGGTGCCCATCAAGAGTCCACGCACCGTCTCGATGATGGGAGTCACCGGTTGGTGCCGGGCAAACCCCTGCAGCCAGGACGGCATGGTCTCAGCCGGTACGAAAGCAGTGCTGACGTAGGGCAGGAACATGATGGCGAAGGTGAAACCACTTGCCGCCTCGGGGTTCCGGGCCAGGAGCCCCAGTGCCGTCGACAGGTACGACATCGCGAACACGAAGGCGACGATCACCGCGGCGACGCCGAGCCACCGTAGCGGATCACTGGTCGGACGAAAACCCATGATCAGCGCGACGAGAACCACGATCGCCGTCGTCAGAATATTGCGGACGACGCTGGCGAGCACATGCCCGGTCAGGACCGATGACGGTGAGATCGCGAGCGTCCGGAAACGGTCGATGATCCCGTCCTTCATGTCGCCCGAGACGCTGACGGCGGTGGTGGAGGCGCCGAAACCGGCGCACAGAAGGATGATTCCGGGCACGACGTAGTCGATGTACTCGGTACCGGTGTTGATGGCACCACCGAAGACGTAGACGAATAGCAGCATGAGCATGACCGGCAGCGCTATCGCGGTGATCATCGAATCAGGGCTACGCAGAACGTGTTTGAGATTCCGGCGAAGCATCACCGCGGAATCGACTGCAATGGTGGACGTCATCGAACGCTCGCAATCTCGGGTTGGCCGGCTCCGGTGAGCGCGAAGAACACGTCGTCCAGATCCGGGATGTGAACGGAGAACTTCTCGACGGTGATCGACGGGTCGTCGATAGAGTCGAGGATGGCTTTGATCGACGGAACGGCTCCGTCGGAGGGGACGTGCAGGGTCAATGTCTCGGTATTCGAGTGTGCCTGCGGCAGTGACGCCGCGGCGAGATCGAGTTGGGCCAGGTTCTCGAATTGCAGTGCGACGTGGCCGCCAGGAACAAGACGCTTGAGTTCGTCCGGTGTTCCCTCGGCGACCAGACGGCCGCCACTGAGCACGCCGACGGTATCGGCCAATTCGTCTGCCTCGTCGAGGTATTGGGTGGTGAGGAAGATCGTGACACCCGACGCTGTGAGGCCACGAACTATCGACCACATTTCGTGGCGGCTTCTCGGGTCCAAGCCGGTGGTGGGTTCGTCGAGGAAGACGACGTCCGGCTTCGTGACCAGGCTCATCGCGATGTCGAGTCGCCTGAGCATGCCGCCCGAGTAGTCGCCCGCTCGTTTCTCGCCGAAGTCCGTCAGGTCGAACTGGTCGAGCAGTTCGTCGGCACGTTTTCGAGAGTTCTTCCGGCCCAGGTGATTCAGCTCGCCCAGGAGAGTCAGGTTCTCGGAACCGGTCAACAGAGTGTCGACGGCAGCATATTGCCCGGTGACGCTGATGCGTCGGCGAACGTTCTGGGGATCGTCAGGGAGTGAGTGGCCCGCCACGGTGACCTCGCCGGCGTCGAAAGGAATGAGGGTGGTGAGAATTCTTACCGCTGTGGTCTTTCCGGCGCCGTTCGCGCCGAGGAGGGCGTACACCGATCCGGCTGGTACCGACAGATCGAGTCCGTCCAGAACCTGTTGATCGCCGTAGCGCTTGCGGAGTCCGCGGACCGAGATTGGGGGGATCGTTCCTGGCATCGAAACCTCCGAGGTAACTGTGTATGGCATAAACTCGTGTTTATAGCGTACACAGTTCTAGGATGATGGCAAGAGCGAAGAGTGGGAGCTGTATGGATGGCGGCGCGCTACCGAGGGCGGTCGAACTGGCCTGGGGACTGGATCAGCCCGGAACGCGGGGTCCCAAGAAGGGGCTCAGTCTCGAGCACATCCTCGACACCGCGATCGAGTTGGCCGACGCCGAAGGTGTCACGGCACTGTCGATGGGCCGGGTGGCCAAAGCGCTCGGGTTCACGACGATGTCGCTCTATCGCTACGTGGCAAGCAAAGACGAACTGATCGAACTGATTTCGGATCGAGTGATCGGGCCGCCGCCGATAATTCCCGACGACGTGACCTGGCGCGTCAAGCTCGAGGCGTGGGCGAACCAGGAGTACGCCACGATGCTGAGTCGGCCCTGGTGGCTCAAGCTGCCCATCACCGCTCCGCCGACCGGACCGAACAACATGGCGTGGCTCGACGCGGGGCTGAGCGCACTCGACGGCGTCGCTCTGAGTGCCGCATCGAAGTTCCAGGTGGTGACCAACGTGTCGTTGTTCGTGATCGGCCGTGCCCGCTTCTCGGCTGACCTGGCTTCGCGGTCGGCGCAGTCGGCTGACGACGACGTGGCTTACGGCGCCCTCATCGCGCGAGTCATCAACCGCGAGGACTTTCCCTACCTCAGTGCTGCAATCGAGGAGGGAGGCTTCGAGGACGGCAGTCCGGAGGGCGAGGCAGCCGGCGATGATGCTTTCGATTTCAGTTTCTCGCTTGGCCTTCTGCTCGACGGAATCGAGAAGTTGGTGCAGCGGTCAGGACACCAGTGCGGTGGCACTGACGTCGTCGATGATCAGGTCGGTGATCAGCCCGCCCCGTAGTGCTCCCTCCAGGGCGGGCAGTTTTGCTGTTCCGGCGACGATGCACACGCGTCTGGCGACCTTCTCGAAAAGGTCGAGCCGCGGTCCACTCGCGCGCTCGTTGAGTTCTATGCCGCGATAGCTCCCGTCGGACCGGAAGAACACGGTTGCGATGTCCCCGACCACTCCGTCGCGTCGAAGTGCTTCTGCTTCATCGGGTTCGAGGTATCCGGCGGTGTAGACGTGACTGGGCACGTTCCCACCCGGGACACCGATGCTGAAGACTGCCAGGTCCATTCGTTTCTGCATGTCCAGCACTCGCTTGATGCTGCGTTCGCGCCACAACTGTTCCCGGGTTTCCGGGTAGTCGAAGAATGCAGGTACCGGAAATCCTTGTGGCAGAGCGCCGTAGGCGTCAGCGATGGTTCTGATGATGTCGCTGGCGTAGGAGATTCCCGTGGTGCGGGTATTGGCAGCACCGTTGAGTTGCACGACATAGGAGTTGTACGTGCGTTTGGGGGCGAGGTGCTTGCTGACTTCACTGAGAGTGGTTCCCCAGGCGATTCCCATCACCATGTCGCTGTCGAAGAACGAGGCCAGCAGTCGCCCCGCGAAAGTGGCGACCTTCTCCAGTCTCTCGAGATCCCCCACCAGTTCCGGCACGGTCACGACGTGTGCGCGTACTCCGTACCGTTCCGAGAACTCGCGTTCGATGCGAGGCGCCTGGCCGTGCGGCGTGCTGATCTTGATCTCGACGAGTCCCGAAGTGCGTGCGTAGGTGATCAGCCTGGAGACGGTGGATCTGGAGACTCCCATGTCGCGCCCGATGGCAGCCATCGTCTGATCTTGGAAGTAGTAGAGGCGAGCGGCCTGAACAGCGTCGGCGATACGCGGGTCCGCCGGGTCGGAGGTTGGAGAGTCGGAAGTGGGAGTTTCCATGGTTTCGTCCTGTCTGCACGTACGTGCAAGAGCACTGAACCGAATCTTATCCGAGTAGGACCAGGCTGAAGCGTTCGATCACGCAAAGTCCCTGAAGTGTGTCTGTTACCCACGTTACGGTGCGTAAATGGGCAACTTGCACATATGTGCACGAGCTATGCGTGAATGTGCAAAGGGTCTTACGCTACGAGTGCAGCAGACCAAACTATGACATGCATCACAACGAAGTGAGGGTGGGGATGGAGAAAGCCAAGCGATTGGGGCTTCCAGGCGAGTTGGCAGCCGAGTTTGCAGGAACGATGATCTTGATCTTGTTCGGCGTCGGGGTGGTGGCGCAGGTGGTGTCCGGCGGGAGCGAAGGGGGTCTCGGTGGACACGACAGCATTGCGTGGGCCTGGGGACTCGGCGTGATGTTCGGAATCTATGTCGCAGGCCGGGCGACGGGTGCTCATCTGAACCCCGCGGTCACGTTCGCCTTCGCGATCTTCCGGGACTTCTCCTGGCGCAAGGTGCTGCCTTACACGCTGGCGCAGACTGCGGGAGCTTTTGTCGCGGCGTTGATCGTCCGATGGAATTACAACGACATGCTCAACGCCATCGATCCCGGACACACAACGGCCACTCAGACGATCTTCTCGACGATGCCCGGAAACGGAACGCTTCCGGTCAGTCTCGGCTCGGCGCTGATCGATCAGATCATCGGTACAGCCATTCTGCTGTTTCTCATCGTTGCCGTGACGGATTCCCGCGGCACTCCGCCGCTTGCGAATCTCGCGCCCTTCGTCGTCGGATTGATCGTCGTGGGAATCGGATTCGCCTGGGCGACCAACGCGGGTTACGCCATCAATCCGGCCCGTGACTTCGGCCCGCGTCTGGCGTCGTACCTCACCGGTTACGGCAGTGCCTGGCGGGATCAGTACGGAAGTTTGTACTTTTGGGTGCCCATCGTTGGACCGCTGATCGGCGCTCCGATCGGTGTGTTCCTCTACGACAAGCTGGTTGGACGATTCCTGCCTGACGAGTCGGTGGAGAAGGCGGCCGAGGAGCCGGCCACGATACCTGCCTGATGGCGAATCATCATCTCTGACAGTAAATCTTTCGCACTTTCTTCGACACCAAAGGGGTAGCACGATGGCGCAGTTCGTAGCCGCGATAGACCAGGGAACCACCTCCACTCGTTGCATGATCTTCGATCACAGTGGACACGTGGTTGCCGTCGAGCAGCATGAGCACTCGCAGATCTTCCCGCAGGCGGGTTGGGTCGAGCACGATCCGATCGAGATCTGGGACAACGTCCGCAACGTCACGGCGGGCGCCCTCGCCAATGCAGACTTGACCGCAGCCGACATCGCATCCGTCGGAATCACCAATCAGCGTGAGACGGCAGTGGTCTGGGAACGAGCAACCGGAAAGCCCGTCTACAACGCGATCGTCTGGCAGGACACACGCACTGATCGGATCTGCACGGCGCTCGCGGGCGAAGACGGCCCCAAGAAGTACACCGAGGTCACCGGACTGCCGTTGGCAACGTACTTCTCGGGCCCCAAGGTCAAGTGGATTCTCGACAACGTCGAGGGCGCTCGCGACAAGGCCGAAGCCGGCGAGTTGTGCTTCGGCACGATGGACACCTGGGTGTTGTGGAACATGACCGGCGGCGTCCAAGGCGGAGTGCACGCCACCGATCCGACCAACGCCTCGCGCACCCTGCTGATGGATCTCGACACTCTCGCTTGGGATTCGGCGATCTGTGCCGACATGGGAATTCCGGAGTCCATGCTTCCCGAGATCCGCAGCTCGTCCGAGGTCTTCGGATTCGTCCGTGAACGTGGCACCCTGTCGGGCGTGCCGATCGCCGGAATCCTCGGTGATCAGCAGGCTGCGACCTTCGGCCAGGCCTGCCTCTCGCCTGGAGAAGCGAAGAACACCTACGGAACCGGAAACTTCGTGCTCCTCAACACCGGCACCGAAAAGGTGATGAGCAAGAACGGATTGCTGACGACGGTCTGTTACAAGATCGGCGAGCAGCCCACTGTCTATGCGCTGGAAGGATCGATCGCCGTGACGGGTTCGCTGGTGCAGTGGCTTCGGGACAACCTCGGCATGATCGACAATGCGGCCGACATCGAGGTGAACGCTCGCTCTGTGGAGGACAACGGCGGCGCGTACTTCGTGCCCGCGTTCTCGGGTCTGTTTGCACCGCATTGGCGCGCGGATGCACGCGGCGCGATCGTCGGTCTGACCCGGTTCGTGAACAAGGGGCACCTTGCCCGGGCGGTGCTCGAAGCGACTGCGTACCAGAGCCGTGAGGTGATCGAGGCGATGAACCTCGACTCGGGTGTCGACTTGAAGGTGCTCAAGGTCGACGGCGGAATGGTCGCGAACGAACTCCTCATGCAATTCCAGGCCGATCTGCTCGACGTCGAGGTGATCCGCCCGGTCGTGGCAGAGACCACGGCTTTGGGCGCCGCATACGCCGCTGGTCTCGCGGTCGGGTACTGGGAGAGCGAGGACGACATTCGCAGCAACTGGGCGAAGGACAAGAGCTGGACGCCGTCGATGGATTCGGCGGAGCGTGACCGGCTGTACGCAGGCTGGCAGAAGGCCGTCACTCGGACACTCGACTGGGTCGACGCAGACTGATCGCGGCGCCCGCATTTCTACCTATTTTCAAGTGAAGGAACAGTTTTCATGAGCACAGCACAAGCATTGAGTCCGTCCTCGCGGGCGGAGTCGCTGAAGAAGTTGGAAGAAACCGAACTCGACGTCCTGGTCATCGGCGGTGGCGTGGTCGGTGCAGGTAGCGCGCTCGACGCCGCAACCCGCGGTCTGAAGGTGGGCTTGGTGGAGGCTCGCGACTTCGCGTCCGGAACCTCGAGTCGGTCCAGCAAGTTGTTCCACGGCGGACTGCGCTACCTCGAGCAGTTCAATTTTGCGCTCGTGTTCGAGGCGCTGCGTGAGCGGTCGCTGGTACTGAACTCGCTGTGCCCGCATCTCGCGAAGCCGGTGCCGTTCATCTACCCGCTCGAGAAGCTGATCGACCGGCCGTACGTCGGTCTGGGCATCGGCGTCTACGACGTGATGGGCGCAGGCCGCGGGGTTCCTTCACACCACAAGCATGTGGGCAAGAAGAAGACTCTCGAATCGTTCCCTTCCGGAAAGCGTTCTGCTATCCGGGGTTCGGTCAAGTTCTACGAGGGTCAGGTAGATGATGCCCGCCACACGATGATGCTGGCGCGCACGGCGGCCGAGTACGGCGCTCTGTGCGTCAACAGCACTCGCGTCGTCGGTTTTCTCCGTGAGGAGGACCGCGTGGTCGGTGTGAAGGCGGTGGATCTGGAAACGGGTCGCGCCTTCGAGATCCGTGCTCGCCAGGTCATCAACGCGGCCGGCGTGTGGACCGACGAGATTCAGGAAATGGTCGGTGGGCGAGGACAATTCCAGGTTCGTGCCTCCAAGGGCGTGCATCTGGTTGTCCCGCGCAACCGGATCAACTCCTCGACCGGGATCATCACGCGGACCGAGAAGAGCCTGCTGTTCGTGATCCCGTGGGGAAGCCACTGGATCATCGGTACGACGGACACCGATTGGAACCTCGACCTCGCGCATCCGGCAGCCAGCCGAAGCGATATCGACTACATCCTCGGACATGTCAACAAGCTCCTTCAGGACGAGTTGACGCACGAGGACGTCGTCGGTGTGTACGCGGGGTTGCGTCCGTTGCTGTTCGGCGAATCGGATTCGACCAGCACTCTCTCGCGTGAGCACGCGGTGTCGAGTCCGGTCCGAGGTTTGACGGTGGTCGCCGGTGGCAAGTACACCACTTACCGCGTGATGGCCAAGGACGCTGTCGATTCCGCGGTGCACGGATTGGAACAGAAGGTGCCGAAGTCCTGCACCGAGCGTATCCAACTGGTGGGTGCCGACGGCTACTTCGCCGCGCACAACAATCGGCATCTCACCGCTGAGCGCACGGGACTCCACGTTTCGACCATCGAGCACCTACTGGGTCGGTACGGCACTCTGGCCGACGAGTTGTTCGAACTCGTCGAGGCGCGGCCGGAACTGGGGCAACCGTTGGACTCCGCTCCCGAGTACCTGAAGGCAGAGATCCATTACGCTGCGAGCCACGAGGGTGCGCAGCATCTCGACGACATCCTGACCCGTCGTACTCGCATCTCCATCGAGGTTACCGATCGCGGCGATGCGGCAGCTGCCGAAGTGGCGGAACTGGTTGCACCGGTGCTCGGTTGGACTCCCGAGCACATTGCCGAGGAGATCGAGCACTACCGGTTGCGCGTTGCAGCCGAGCGGGAATCTCAGGAGCAGCCCGATGACCTGACGGCTGATGCGGCGCGCCTCGGTGCACCGGACGTTCGCACCGGAGTTACTGTCGGACAGGTTTGAGCCTGAAGCACCAATGATCGGCCGGGGCACTGTGTCCCGGCCGATCGACCGAACTGCACCGGTGTCAATCGAACTCGTCCGACGAGCATTCGGGGAGGTCGACCGTCACCACCGCGCCCCCGTTCGGATGGTTCGCGAAGTCGATTCGAGCGCCGATGACCGCCGCTTGCCCCACTACGATCGTCAAGCCGAGACCCAGGCCCGAGTTCGGGCCGCGTTCGACGCAATCAGTCTGAAATCTCTTCGGCCCCTGACGAAGCCACTCTTCAGTGAACCCGCTGCCCCGATCCCGCACCGTGATGCGGGAGTGGTCGACGTCGACATCGATCGGCGACTTTCCGTGATTGCGAGCATTCAAGATCAGGTTGGCGATGATCCGTTCGAGTCTGCGTGCATCGGTGTACGACGCGGGGGCGCCGTGAACTCTCACTTCGCACTCCACCCCGGTGGTGGAAATCGCGTGGTGAACCACCGGTGCCAGTTCCACCGATTGGATGTCAGCCTGCTCGGACGTGGTGTCGAGGCGGGCCACTTCGATGACGTCCTCGGCGAGTCTCCTGAGTTTATGTACGCCGTCGCGCACCAATTCGGTAGGCCTACCTGGCGGCAGAAGCTCCGCGGCGCCGACCAGTCCGGAGATGGGCGTCCGGAGATCGTGCGCGATGTTGGCTGTCACACGCTTCTCGGCGTCCAATTGTCCCCGCAGCGCATCCGACATTGCGTCGACCGCATCCGCCAACTCGGTGATCTCGTCGTCGAAAAGCGACCAGGTGACCGAGCGGACGCGGATGTCCGCTCCGGTAGACACTTTGCGTGCCGCACGGGCGGCCGAGCGCAAACGATACGACATCGCGAGCCCAAGCATCACACCCAGGACGGCACCCGCTGCGATCACAGCGACGGTGGCACTGCGCAGTGTCCGATCGACGCTGGCGATCGATTCCTGCTGCGCGGTGTACGGGACGCGAATCGCCACCACCTGAGTGTTCACGTCGGCAGCTGCCCAGACGAATGGTTGGTCGCCACTGTCGACGAGGTAGGTGGCGCGTTTGCCGCCGGCGACGGCCTCGCGTAACTCTTCCGGAACGTCCAGGCCATCCGTGGTGGCGCGGAACAATGCACGCATGCTGCCTGTTTCGTCCTGCAGCACCAGTTGGAGATTGCGATCAGCTGCAGCCCGCGCTGCATCCTCCTGGTTGTGTGAAAAGGTTTGATGCATCACGGTACTGAGCGTGATCGAGGCGACGGCAATCACGAACGTGATGGCCGCCGCGATCTTCCACTGAAACGACAACCGCCTCCCGGTGGACGGGAGCTTGGCGGCGAGATCCCGCGATCTCACCGATGGTTGTCCATCGTGTAGCCGAACCCCCGGACGGTTCGGATCTGTTCGGAGCCGATCTTCGTGCGCAATCGCTGAACGTGAACGTCGACGATGCGCGTATCGCCGCCCCAGTCGTAATCCCAGACGTCCGAGAGCAGTTCGGAGCGAGACCAGACTTTCCGCGGCACACTCACCATGACCAGGAGCAGCTTCATTTCAGTGGGGGTGAGTGCCACTTCGGCGCCCGAACGCGTGACGGTCACCAACTCGCGATCGATCTCCAGATCGCCGAGAGTCACGATGTCTTTCTCCGTACCGGAATGGGATTCGACCCGCCGGAGCACACTTCGGATACGGGCCACCAGGACACCGCTGTCGAAGGGCTTGGTGACGTAGTCGTCGGCACCGGCTTCCAATCCGAGAACTATGTCGACCGGGTCGTCGCGCGCGGACAGCATGATGACCGGCACCGACAGTTCCTCACGAATGCGTCGGCACAGGCTGATTCCGTTCAGGTCGGGAAGCATCACGTCGAGGACGGCGATATCGGGCTTGGCGTCGATCGCCAAATCCATTCCGGTCAACCCACCTGGTGCGGTGATCACCCGAAACCCGTTGCGTTCGAGATTCAATTGCGTTGCTTCGCGGATGACAGCGTCGTCTTCGACCAGCAAAATCAACGGATCGGTCATCGGCCTTCGCTTTCATGGGAACGGAACACTCTCAAACCCTTCACCGGTCCACTTGTATGCAGTCGACGATTGACAGAACTCCGGAATGCCGGGGTCTTTGCACAGGTCGACCATGACCGACAATCCTCCGGTTGAGCCGACGACGTAGCGTCCTGGGTCTTGCACTCCGAAGACTTTGTGAGCGCCCGATTCGTCGATCTGGTAGACGAATCCGGCGACCATGAAGCTGACCGGTGGGGCCGGTCGTCCCCAGATGCCGACAGACTCGCAGGTGAAGACATTGACGACGGCATCTTGCCAAACGGCGTCCGTCACGTGGGAGTAGCGGATTTCGAAGGGGAAGTTCGCATCACCGCACAACCGGAGACTGTCCTTGACCGCATCGGACACTTCCGGGTCTGCTCTGAGGAGGGCAACAGGATCGATGCTCAAGCCCTGTGAGAGATCCGAGGGGTCGAGTGATGCTGCGATATTCGGAGTGGGTTCTGATTCAGGCTCGGTGGAACAGGAGGCGAGAGCAAACGCGACCGGCAGGCAGAGCTCGGCGAGCAGCGCGCGACGACGGCGATCAATCACGGATGAACTCCGTTCCATCCCAGTGGAACTCGGTCCGAAGCGGTGGACGGGGGCAACATTCGAACTCCGGTGGCCGCGGATCCGTCTCCAGGACAGACAAACTCGCGGCGCGTTGACCGCTGACGATGAACTTTCCTCGCTCTTCGACGGAGAACAGGCGCTCACCTAGTTCGGGATTGTCTTCACTCGAACCGGCCTTGCCGCTGCGGTAGACGTAGCCGGCGAGGTTGACCGAAATCGATACTCCGGTCCCGGGTTGGTGGGCCGGTTGGCACGGATACACGTTCATGACGATCAGTTCGGTCTCCGGCACGATACGAGGTGCGCCTGGATCGAGAAGGATGGATCCGACAGAGATCGGATACCAGTCCGGGCACGATCGGAGTTCGGTCTTCACACCCTCCGACACCCCGGGGTCGTCGAGAAGCGCCCGCCCCAACCTCGAATTCTCGGCAACCCGTCTGGCCAGGTCGGCGGGCTGTGTGACGGACAATCCGGTGGAAGCGACATCGCCTTCGATCACAACACCCTGGGTGGACCCGCATCCGGTGATCACGGACGCTCCGAGGGCCGCTGTCGCGAGTGCCGTACCGAACAGCCTGCGAGTGCGGCCTGTTCGGCCCTCGCAGATCTCATTCCGATACAACACTTTCCCCTCCCCGGCCGGTGCGAACTGTCTCATCGGCATGCGCACTTTTCATAGGATCACACGTGATCTCGATATCGGCGTTTCACCACCCACCGTTACGTAATCGTATGAATGTCGGGACCGTCGAGAGTTGGTACGCGACCGCCGGAATTCTGTTACGAAACCGATGGAATCGGGCTTCTAGAGTGAGTCACGTCGGTGTTCACCGCTTGGGCGGAACGAGCTGATCCGCGTATCGAGGAGTGTGAGAGCAAATGCCTGAAGTATTGCTGACCAACAAGACTCGGCGTCCGCGAGTGCTGCTTGCCGTACTGACGATCGGAGTGGTGTGCGCGATGGCCGGGTGTTCGATTGACGACACCAGCGCGCCAGGACTCGAATCGACGACTACGTCGGTGGTCGCGGCGTCGACGACCGCGCCGCCGCCGACCCCAGCGACCACGTCGGAGACAGTCGAAAGCTCGAACTCGGTGGGCGGCGGTGCGGACACATCCACTCCCGGAGCCCCGGCGGGCGATGCAGCGCCGGCCTGGACCCCGGTCTCGACCAGCGCGGTTGCCCCTGCGGGCCCTGGTCCGTCTACCGAGTCGACCAGGTGCACCGATCAGATCAACTATGCGGGTGATCCTCGTTCGAATGCGGAGATCAACAGCATCGGAGAGCGGATGGGTTCGTGTCCGGCGCCGCTCCCACCCGATGCCGTCGAGCCCTCGGAGAAGTGCACCGACCAGATCAACTACGGCGCTGACCCTCGTTCCAACGCCGAGATCAACATCATCGGGGAACAAACCGGGATCTGCCCCGAGCCGATACGCCCCTGACAAGTTCAAAACCTGAGCAGTAGTCGGGAATTCGACCAAGGGCCGAACCAGGGGGAGATCGCAATGACAAGCAGGGCAGGTGGACGTTCGATCGACAGTGTTGCCGACGATGCGTGCCGAGGGGATCGTGACGCGATTGCAGAACTCCTTCAACGCATCGTGCCTCTGGTGACGCGGCGCTGTCGTGCCGAACTGCGACCGCTCGACGCTGATCGTATTGCCGTCGGTATCTGCCGATCCGTCCTGTCCGACATCCGGCGACGAAGACGCGCCGGAGAAGCGTTCCTCGCGCATCTGTACGACGCGATCAGTCGCGAAATCGATTCGCTACCAGCATCGAGTCGACTCACTCTGCCTTTCGGCGATCTGTCGGCCGTCGAACGCAACGTTTTGGTAGCTCGCATCGTTGTCGGTTTCGACGTGCGCGAGACGGCGCTGTCACTGAGAACAACAACGAGCGCCGTCGAACTCGTCCAACACCGCGCGCTGTCCAAGATCAGACGCGGCAGCCTGAGCGGCGCCTAATCAACGCTCGAAAGTCAACAGCTGCAACCCTTCGCAACTCCCGGCAACCGTACGCAACTTTCTCTTCGCCCGTGATCTACACGACACTGCATGGCACGAGTGATCGAGAACGAGGAGTGTGACGGTGGTTCAACGGACGGCGCAGAAGCCGACAACGCCAGGATCGAAAAAGACCGGGGCCAAGCCTCATTCAGGACTGGGCCGGGAAGCATTGCTGAAGGCGTACGAGAAGATGTCACGTATCCGTGCCTTCGAGGATCGCTTGCACGAAGAGAATGCAACCGGCGACATCCCCGGCTTCATTCACCTCTACTCGGGCCAGGAAGCCATCGCCGTCGGAGTGTGCGAGAACCTCAGCGACGCCGACTACATCGGATCCACACACCGCGGTCACGGGCACTGCATTGCCAAGGGCTGTGACCTCAACGGAATGATGGCGGAGATCTTCGGCAAGGACGACGGCCTGTGTCGCGGCAAGGGCGGTTCGATGCACATCGCCGACCTGTCCGTGGGAATGCTCGGCGCCAACGCGATTGTCGGCGGCGCACCGTCGTTGGCGATCGGTGCAGCACTGAGTGGTAAGACCCTCGGAAACGGAGTCATCGCAGCCTCGTTCACAGGTGACGGTGGATCCAACCAGGGAACCGTCTTCGAGGCGATGAACATGGCTGTGGTGCTGGATCTTCCGATCGTCTTCGTGATCGAGAACAACGGATTCGGTGAGGCCACCGGAACCGACTACGCCGTCGGTGCACCCGACATCGCCGCGCGCGCCGCATCCTTCGGCATGCCTGCCGTCAAGGTGGACGGCACCGACTTCTTCGCGGTCTACGACGCAATGGCAGAAGCATCCGAGCGTGCCAGGACGGGCGGTGGCCCCACCACGATCGAGGCGGCGGCATTCCGTTGGCACGGCCACTTCGAGGGCGATGCGCAGCTGTACCGCACGGCGGAACAGGTTGCGCAACTGCGGGAAACCAAAGATCCGCTCAAGAACTTCCGTAGCAGTGTCGACGCGAAGAAGGTCAGCTTCGCTGATCTTGACGCGGTGGACGAGCAGTCGCGAGTGTTGGTGGACGAGGCGGTAGCGAAGGCGCGCGCCGCGGCGTATCCACCCGTCGAGAATCTGCTGACCGATGTCTACGTGTCGTACTGAGGAGCCCGAGATGACAAGCGTGGAAACCAAGAACGTGTCGAAGAAGACTTACCGCGAGGCCGTCAAAGAGGCCATCGCCCAAGAGATGCAACGAGATCCGAGCGTCGTCCTCATCGGTGAGGACGTACGCGGCGGGCATGCCGGTACCAATCCCGATCTGGAGACGAAGAAGATCGAGGCGTTCGGCGGTGTCCTCGGTGTCACCAAGGGCCTGTGGACGGAGTTCGGATCGGAGCGTGTGATCGACACCCCGATCACCGAATCCGCGATCATCGGAATGGCTGCCGGAGCCGCACTGACCGGACTTCGGCCGGTCGCCGAGTTGATGTTCATGGACTTCTTCGGAGTTTCCTACGACGCGCTCTACAACCAGGCTGCCAAGTTTCGCTACATGTTCGGTGGCAAGGCCAGAACTCCGCTGGTGGTGCGAGGCATGATCGGCGCAGGATTCTCCGCCGCTGCACAGCATTCTCAGTCCCCGTACAACGTGTTCGCTGCGGTGCCTGGTCTGAAGGTGGTCGCTCCGTCCAACGCGTACGACGCCAAAGGGCTTCTCATCCAAGCTATCCGGGACGACGACCCCGTCGTCTTCTGTGAGCACAAGGTTCTCTACGACCTCAAGGGCGAAGTGCCGGACGAGCCCTACGCGATTCCGTTCGGCGTCGCCAACTACACCAGGCAGGGCGACGACGTCACGATCATTGCTTTGTCCGCGATGGTGAACCGCGCCAACGACGTAGCGGACAAGCTGGCAGCAGAGGGTATTTCGGTGGAGGTCGTCGATCCTCGTACCGTCTCCCCATTGGACGAGGATGGCATTCTCGAATCCGTCGCGTCGACCGGAAGGGTCGTGATCGTCGACGAATCCGCCGCCCGCTGCGGCTTCGGGCACGACGTGGCCGCGTTGATCGCCACCAAGGGTTTCAACTACCTGAAAGCGCCGATCGAACTGATCACGCCGCCGCACACGCCGGTTCCGTTCTCACCGACCCTCGAAACTGCCTGGCTGCCTGACGCGGCGCGGATCGAAGAGTCGGTTCGCAAGCTGGTGAGAGCCTGATCATGGCGGATATCAAAGCTATCGACATACCCAAGTGGGGGCTCTCCATGGAGGAGGGGTTGGTCAACGCCTGGCTCATCGGGGAAGGCGAGTCGTTCACCAAGGGCCAATTGATCTGTGAGATCGAGACCAGCAAGATCACCAACGAGCTGGAGGCGCCGTTCGACGGTGTTCTCCGCAAGATCGTCGGCACACCTGGGCAGACTCTGCCCGTCGGTGCCGTGATCGGTGTGTCCGCCGACGCGTCCACGACGGATGAGGAGATCGAGCAGTTCCTCGCCGCCCGCGGCGCAACCGCGCCGCCGGAAGAGCCGTCACCGTCACCAGCTGCCGCGCCGGCGGCTCCCGCGACACCCCTGCCGACGCCGGCTGCGAAGGTGGTTGTTGCGCCGAAACCTGCACCAACCGGCTCCACCGTCGTACCGAGCGTTCTGCAGGGCACGACTCAGAGTGACGTGTTTGCCAGTCCTCGCGCACTCCGACGTGCCGAAGCACTCGGAATCGATCTCGCCGCCGTGGTGGGTACTGGCCCACTCGGACGGATCAGTGTCCGAGACATCGACGACGCGATTCGTGACGCCGGTGGCACTGTTGCGCCGGTAGTGCCGGCCACGAGATCCGGACTTCCGCTGCGATCGACTGTCGATGACAGCGCCGTACCGGCCACCCCGGTCGCACGCAGAACTGCGCAATCGCTGGGTGTCAATTTGCACGACTGTCGTCCGACGGGCTCGAGGGGGCGCGTCTGCGTCGCCGACGTGCACGACGCCGCCCGTTCCGCGCAGCTCCTACCTGATGCGGCGGCGAAGACGGGAACCGTTGCCGTCGAACCCGATTACGACACAGTTCCTTTCACACCCATGCGATCGGCAATCGCCGGTAGGTTGCAGGCGTCCAAGCAGCAGGCTCCCCATTTGCGGCTCTCGGCGGATCTCGAGCTCGATGCGCTCCTCGCTCTGCGCAAGGAGATCAATTCGACCGTCCCGGCGGTCAAGTCGTCGGTCAACGACTTCATCGTGAAAGCCTGCGCCGCCGCGCTGATGAAGGTGCCGGACGTGAACGTCCAGTTCGATGCTGCGAACGAATCGGTTCTTCGATTCGCGTCGGCGGATGTCTCGGTGGCAGTGGCACTTCCGACCGGGCTGATCACGCCCATCGTGCGCAGTGCGAACACCAAGTCGTTGGCGGACATCTCCGGTGAGGTGCTCTCGTTGGCCACCAAGGCGAAGACCGGCAAACTCCGTCCCGAAGAATTCCAGGGTGGAACCTTCACGGTGTCCAACCTCGGTATGTTCGGGATCAAGGCCTTCGACGCGATCATCAATCCGCCCCAGGGTGCGATCCTCGCCGTTGGTGCGGGGGAGAAGCGGGCCGTGGTGGTCGGCGACACCGTCTCGGTTCGGACACTGATGACCGTGACCCTCTCGTGCGATCACAGGGTGATCGACGGAGCGTTGGGTGCGACCTTCCTTCGCGAACTCCAGCGCTTTGTTGCTTCTCCCGCGCTGATGTTGGTGTAAGGGGCTGTGGTGGAAAGCAATACGTCTCAGAAGTACGACGTTCTTGTCATCGGCGGCGGCCCGGGTGGGTACGTTGCGGCGATCCGGGCTGCCCAGTTGGGGTTGAGCGTTGCGCTGGTCGAACGTGATCGCCTCGGTGGTATCTGCCTCAACTGGGGCTGTATCCCCACCAAGGCAATGCTTCACGGCGCTGACGTCGCGCATACCTTGAGCGAACTCGACACATACGGATTCAGTTCGGCGTCTGTTGAATTCGACATCTCGAAGTTGGTGGCGTTCAGCCGTGGCGTTTCGGAGCGGTTGTCCGGCGGTGTTGCCTATCTGATGAAGAAGAACGGCGTCGACGTCATCTCCGGCACTGCGAAGTTGGTGGACAAGGGCGTCGTATCCGTGGAAGGTCGGACGTATCGAGCCGACCACGTGATCATTGCGACCGGCGCCCGGCCGCGCTCGATTCCCGGTGTCGCTCCGGACGGCGACCGGGTGTGGACCTACTTCGACGCACTCGTCCCGAATGAACTGCCGAAGTCGCTGCTCGTGATCGGGTCCGGCGCGATCGGAGTCGAATTCGCCAGCCTGTACCGCGATCTCGGAACCGAGGTGACCATCGTGGAGATGGCACCGCACATCATGCCGGTCGAGGACGAGGAGATCTCCGGCTTCGTTCGCAAGCAGTTCGAGAAGCGGGGCATCACGATTCACACCGGAGCCTCGGTGTCGGCGGTAACCGTCGGCGCCGACGCCGTCGAGGTGAATGTGCAGACGAGCAACGGTGTCCACGCGTTGACCGTGGACCGGGTTTTGGTGGCGGCCGGAATTACCGGCAACGTCGAGGATCTCGGGTTGGAAGCCGTGGGTGTCGAGATCGAGCGCGGTGCGATCGTCACCGACGAGTGGTGCCGCACCAGTGCTTTCGGGATCTACGCCATCGGCGACGTCGCGGGCGCTCCGTGTCTGGCGCACAAGGCAAGTCACGAAGCCGTCCTGTGCGTCGAAAAGCTAGCCGGCGTGCCCGATGTTCACCCGCTCGATCGTGACTACGTTCCTGGTTGCACTTATGCCCGCCCTCAGGTAGCGAGTCTCGGTCTGACGGAGAAGCAATGCGCCGACTCTGATCGCACGTTGCGCGTCGGGCACTTCGACCTGCAGGCGAACGGCAAGGCATTGGCGATCGGTGAGGCCGAAGGCTTCGTCAAGACGATCTTCGACGCCGATACCGGGGAACTGCTCGGCGCGCACATGGTCGGTCCGGACGTGACCGAGCAGATTCAGGGGTTCGGAATCGCCAGATCCCTCGAAGCCACCGGCGAGGATCTCGCCGAGGTCGTGTTTGCTCATCCGACGCTCTCGGAGGCAATGCACGAGTCGGTGCTCTCGGCGCTGGGGAGACCCCTCAACGCGTGAGCACAGTCCGCGTGCGTGAACGCCGTCCTACGTTCACGCACGCGGACAACTCTGCAACCGGGTGCAACGCTCGCTTTCGGTGACCCCGTCGCATAGGACTGGAGTGTGATCGGCGCAACGAATCGACTCGAACCGGCCCTGGGTAGTGGTGAAGACCCGGCGCAGTACGCACGTGTTCTCGAATCCGTGTACGAAGCAACGATGTCGGGGCGCAAGCCGCCTGCGCGTCCGCGCTCCGTCATCGCGAATTCGTGGTCGCGTCTGCGTGCGCTCGGAGTTGATCCGGAGCGGTGCTCGATCACCAAGACGGGCCGCGAATCCGAGATCGAAGAGGGCCGACGCGCCGCCGGCATGACGGAGATCTTCGACGAGGCGGTGCACGGTCTGGCGCCACTCGTCGGCCCAGGCGACGCGAATCTGATCGTGGTGGCCGACCGCCACGGGCGGATCCTTTGGCGACACGGGCCCAGTCGAATGCTGGATCGGGCCGAACGGCTCGGGATGATCGAGGGTGCGTCGTGGACCGAGGAAGCTGTCGGTACCAACGGGATCGGCACCTCCTTGGCATCAGGTTCGGCAGTGCAGGTGTTCTCGGCCGAGCACTACTCACGCTCGCAGCATCCGTGGACCTGCTCCGGAGCGACGGTTCGGGATCCGCGTAGTCGCCGGGCCATCGCCGTCGTCAACGTCGCCGGCGCAGCAGACACGGTCCACCCTTCGACCCTCGCACTGGTTGACAGTGTGGCCAGGCTGGCGGAATCCGCACTGCGGGAGAAGCATCGAATCGGATTGGATCAGCTCCGGATGATCTCGGCGTCGACACTGGCTCGCGCGAGTCAGCCGACAGTGGTCGTGGACCGTGGTGGCTGGGTCGCGGCCGTGGATTCGATGGCGCCGATCTACCGCATTGCGCTGCCGAAAGTGATGAGCAGCGGCGAGCATTGGCTCCCGTCGCTCGGATTATGTATGTGCGAGCCGCTTCCGGGTGGTTGGCTCATCCGTCCTCAGGTGAACCCGGCGTCCGGAACTGTCTGTGCCGAAGTTGAATTGGACCTGCGAGATCCCAATGCGATGGAACTGCGGTACTCCTCGGCCATGGGGAGTTGGAGTATCGACCTCAGCCCGCGCCATTCGCAGATCCTTCTCGCTCTGACGCAGACGTCCGAGGGCCTCACGGCCTCGCAGCTCGCCTCACAGCTGTTCGGCGATCCGCGCAAGACGGTGACCGTCCGGGCCGAGATGTCGAGGTTGCGTAAACGATTGGCCGGAATCCTCTTGGCGCAGCCCTATCGCTACGACCCGGCGGTGCGGGTAAAAACCCTCCCTGCTGTGCGCCTTTATTAACCGCGGGGGGTTAATAAAGGCGCACAGCAGAGCGGCGCGAACGCCTCACCTGCGCGTACTCGTAGCCGTTCTGCCAGGTCACGGTGGCCACCAGCACCCAGATGATCCACGTAGCGCTCATATGCGTGCCGACGATGCCCATGATGATGGGGATTGCAGTGCAGGGGAGTGCCCAGCCGAGCAGCCACCGTCGATCCGTTCGCGCAAACAATCCGGCCACGGTGCTGATACCGAAATAGACTGCGATGCTTCCGCACAACAACCACCGCAGGTTCGCGGGCGTGTGTTCCGCGCCGTGTTCGGTGGCCGCCCCGAGGCCCGCGACCAGAACTGCGATCGCCCCGGTGGTGAAACAGTGCAGGGCCATGTCGATGCGAGCGGGAAACTTCTCGGCCTGCAGGTGCGGAACACCGGCGTGGCCGTAGAGAAGCGAGAGCGCCCACATGCCCGAGAGCAGGACAAACGATCCGACGGCGAGGCTGACCACCGTCGAGTCCCAGGTGAGCTTCGAGGCCGCAGAAATCACGAGAATCACGCCCTCGCCGAGCACGATGATGACGTACAGGCCCAAGCGCTCGGCAAGGTGGGCCCGATCGGAGTGCAGGGCTTCGAGTTCCGGCATTCGGTCGTCCTTGAACCCGCGGACCTTGATGATGCGGTCGAGCTTTTCCTGAGCGTCTTCCATGATCGCGCTGCCGGAGACGACGAACATGATCAGTAGGTCGATGGTGACACCTGCAGTCCAGAGCCAGAAGCGGGTGTCTCCCTCGAACCAGAACGAGACGATCCACGGAATCACACCAAGTGACATCTGGGCGATCGGCCAGTCGACGACGATCTGACCGTTGTGCCACACGCGACTAGCCAGCAGACGTACGGCTACGTAGGCGACAGCGAAGGCCAGCGCATGGTTGTCGTGGATGCCGGCCACTGCCGCCATCATGACGGCCAGCCCGAACATGGCGATCAGCATGCTCGGAATTCGGACGCGGTCGCCGGCAACGTTGCCGTACATCGTGAACGTCGCCCACGCGGTCCAGAACGCGAGGTAGAGCAAGGCGTAGAGCCCGACATCCGACCAGGACGGTGAACCGTGGAGCAGGTGAGCGAGCTGACCGATGCCGGCAACCACGACGAGGTCGAAGAACAATTCGATCCATGAGGCGTGCCGCTCCAGAACTGCCTTCTGCTTCTCGTCTGGTTCTTTTCCGAGTTCCGACATAGGGGTCAGTATCCGGTATCGACGTCAACAGTGCAGGTAGGGGCGGAACCTGTCCGTTTCGCGAGCGCAGTGCCTATGCTGTTCGGTGAGTGATCTGGATCATAGTTCCGGTGAGGTGGTAGACGTGCGTGGTGGCGGCGACGTGGCTTTGTCTGCGACGGACTACGACCGTGTTTTCGCGATCCTCGACTACTGCTCGGCGGCGAGAACGCTCGATCAGCTCAAGAACCTCCTCATGGTGGCCTTGCATGATCACTACGGCTGCCCCAACACCACATTCCTCGCCGGTCCTACCTTCACGACAGCGTTCGCCGATCCGAATCCGGTGACGACCGGGCGGATCACGCCGATCCTCGACGAGTACCAAGCGCATTGGTACCTCGACGACGTCTTTGCGACGGCGCAATCACGGGCGACGCTGTTGTCCTCCCCGGCGATCACGCACACCCAGTTGGCCGACGTCCCTTCGCAGTCGGCGACCTACCTGCGGGATTTTCTCTATCGCAAACGACTGCACAGCGCGTCGGTGATGCATCTCCAGCTGGCCCACGGTGGTCACGGTCTGGTGGGGATCTTCGATTCCGAAGGCAAGGATCTTTCAGGGCGCGACATCGCAGGATTGGGCATTGTGGGCAGGCAATTGTCGCTGCTGTGTCAAACACTTCCCGGTCAGCGCGAGCCGGGATGGCGAGAGAAGCTGACGCCCAGGCAGATCGATCTCGCGGAGCTGTTGGCGGACGGTCATACCAACGACGAAATTGCGGTGATCTTGTCGCTCAGTCCGGACACGGTGAAGAAGTACGTCAGCCGCATCCTTGCCGTTTTGCACGTACGTAACCGTGCCGAGTTCGTGAAGTTGGTCTACGAGCAGAAACTCGCCGATCAGCGGGTCTGAGATTGTCCACTTTCGTGCACTGTGACCACGGTCACGTCGCGGATAGCGTTTCCGGTGCACGGCCAGGAGTTGGCCCACAGCACTAGGAGAACTCATGAGCAGGCTTCGTTTCGGGTATTTCATGGCACCGTTCCACGTCCCCGGACGCAATCCCACCGCCGCACTGCAGCGCGATCTCGAACTGGTCGAGCACCTCGACCGGTTGGGCTACGACGAGGCGTGGTTCGGTGAGCATCACTCTGCCGGAAGCGAGATCATCGCGTCGCCGGAAATCATGATCGCTGCAGCCTCGCAGCGCGCACCGCGGATTCGTTTCGGCACGGGTGTCACGTCGCTGTCGTATCACAACCCGCTGTGGGCAGCGGATCGAATCATGCAGTTGGACCACCTGACTCAGGGCCGCACCATCTTCGGAGTCGGGCCCGGTTCGTTGCCCACCGACTCGGCGATGATCGGTTTGAACCCGACCGACACCCGAGAGTTGTTGCAGGAGAACCTCGACATCGTCGTACGCCTCCTTCGTGGCGAGACGGTTTCCGCGAAGACCCGAACTCACGAGTTGTACGACGCCAAGCTACAACTCGCTCCGTACTCGGAGAACGGCATCGAAATCACCGTTGCCGCAGTGGCTTCCCCGACTGGTCCTCGCCTGGCCGGTAGGCACGGTCTGGGGCTGCTCTCCATCGGAGCAACGTTGTCCGCCGACGGTTTCGACGCCTTGGCGCACCACTGGAATGTGATGGAGGAGCGCGCGGAGGTCAACGGCACGACGGTGGATCGCCGACGGTGGTCTCTCGCCGGGCCTTTTCACATCGCCGAAACCGAAGCGGAAGCACGCAAGCAAGTGGAATACGGCATCGAGGAGTGGTTCGACTACTTCCAGCACGTCGCGGCCTTCCCGCAGATGGCGGTCTCCGGTGCGCGCCTGAGCGAGATGATCGACTTCATCAACGAAGCCGGGATCGGTGTCATCGGCACACCGGAGCAGGCCAGGCGTCAGGTACAACGGCTGTGGGATCAGTCCGGTGGTTTCGGCTGCATGCTGCAGATGGGTCACGATTGGGCGAACCCGCAGGACACCCGACGTTCGGCAGAGTTGTTCGCGCAGGAGGTCTTTCCGCATTTCCAAGGGCAGGCGCAGGCGACGCTCGATGCGGCAGCTCACGCTCGGGCCGTCCGGGAGGGGCATGCCAAGGCGCAACTCGACGCCGTCGACCACATGACGAAGAAGTACGCACAAGAGTTGGCAGACAAGGGCTGACGTCGTGAACGATCCACAGGGCAATCGGGCGTTGCGTTTTCGAGAAGCCATGGCGCACGTGTGCTCACCGGTCGCCGTCATCACGGCAATGGACGGCGACCGGCCGCACGGCACGACGGTCAGCGCATTCATGTCGTTGTCGATGGACCCGCCGATGACCGCGGTGGCTCTGGATCGACAGTCGGAAGTTCTCGGCCTCATCGAAGGAACGCGGAGGTTCGCGATCAATGTCCTCGGGACCGCGCAAAGCTCACTGGCGGTTGCCTTTGCGAGGAAGGGCCGTGCGAAGTTCGACGGTGTCGAGTGGGCGGAGCATCTCGGTGTTCCGAGACTGCCGGACGTATCCATCTGGATCGTGTGCACCGTTGATGCCGTCGTGGACGGTGGTGATCACAAGATCGTGACAGGATCGGTGGACGAGGTCGAGCACCGCGAGTCGAATCCACTGACCTACCACCGGCGTGCATTCGGTACGCACGCACCGACGTCAGTGCTCTAGGAAGGAGAGCCATGTATGTATTGGTGGACGACGGCCGCGTCAGCATCCATGACGGCGAGAATCTGAATGACTTCCACGTCGAGGTGACTACCGACATCTCCGATTCCGAACTGGACGAGCTGTTGCGCGTTCGAGATTACGGATACGTCAGCGGTGGTAGTGCTTTCGTCTCGGTGGCCCGTGTACGCGAGAGCACCACGGACGTCGAAGGTGTTGCCGCGATGGTCGATTACGCGCAGAGCAAAGGCTGGGTCGACGAGGACGGAGAAGCGCTGCAGGCGCACGTCGTTCGTCGGCAGTAAAACCGGCAGTAAAAGGGGAACGGCTCAGACCATGTCGTTCTTCTGCAGCCATCGCAGCGTCGGCCAACCGCAGAACACCGGGAGCCAGCAGGTCAGTACTCGGTAGAGCAGGACCGACGGAACCGCGATGCTTGCCGGCAGTCCGAATGCGGACAGACCGCCGATGAGGGCGGCCTCGACGGCTCCGACGCCACCCGGTGTCGGAGCTGCCGAGGCCAGCGTGCCGCCGATCATCGTCACGATGGTGACGGTGATGAACGTCGTTCCGCCGCCGAATGCTTCGACGCTCGCCCACAGCGCCAGAGCGGCACCCAGAGTGGTTGCGGCGCTGCCGCCGACGATGATGAGGAAACGCGTGGGGTTTCGCGCGAGCTGGCTCAGTTCACCCAACACTTCGGTGATCTGAGGACGCAGATCGTCGCGCAGCCACCCACGGAGCTTCGGGATGAACATGAATGCGCCGAGAACTCCGAGCGCGACTCCGCCCGCCAGATACAGAACCGTGGATCCCGGGATGAAGTGCGAGAGATTCGTATCGCGTCCGGCGACGACCGAGAAGAAGATCAGCAACCCGACGTGGGTGACCACCTGAACCGTCTGCTGAAGCGCCACAGCGGCCGTTGCGCGGACGGTACCGAGCCCGCCCTTCTGCAGGAACCGCACACTCAGAGCGAGCCCGCCGACGCCGGCGGGAGTTGTCGTCGCCGCAAAGGTGTTGGCCACCTGCATGATCAGGAGGTTGCGGTAGCTGACCATCGACGACGCGCACGCCCACAGGGCCGCTGCTGCACCGACGTACGTCAGTGCGGAGACGCCGAGGCCGAGCAGCGCCCACCACCAGTTGGCTGTCTTCAGTTCGGTGATGAATGCCGGTACCTGGCTGATGAACGGATAGGCGACGTAGACCAGACCGATGAGCAGCACGAGCTGGATGAGTTGATTGCGACTGAACCGGGTGACCTGCGCGGGAGCGACCTTCTCGATCCCGTTCTTCGCACCGACCTCGTCTCGGATCTCGGTCATCAGTTTCGCGGAATCCGCGACGGTCCGCCGAATGCGGTTGGGCAACGCCGCAGTGGTCAATCGGCCCGACGCGGCGAGGATCGTGTCTGCGCCTTGCGCGCGAATCGCGGCGTCCACTGCTGCGTCGACGCCGAACAGTGATGCGGTGGCGAAAAGAAGCTGGGCGTTGTCGGACTGCATCTGCACTTCGGTCGCGCCGAATTCGGAGTACGCGTATCCACCGAAGAGGATGGTTCCGCCTTCGACGCGAATCTCGGAAGCGCGTAGGTCACCGTGCGCCATCTGGTGCACATGAGCGGTATGCAGTGTTTGCCACAGCGCGTCGATCAGTTTGGTGGATTCTTCCTCGCCCGCCTGATTCTCGACGGCGACGGCCAGGGGGATACCGCGCGGACTCGGGCGCGCGTACATTTCCCATCCGCGATCGAGGACCGAGATGGCGACGGCTTTGGAGCTGGCCAGTCCGATGTCGGCGAACGCGATACCCATGAGCGCCCGGTGTTCGACGGCACGACGAAGCGATCCGTAGGGCGGAGGAGTTTCCCGGTTCCGGAACGAGATCCAGCGGAAGGTCTGTCGAATTGCTCCGCTGCTTCGCTGGTTCTGTCCGTACAACTCGACGATCAATTCGTCGAAGGGTTCGTCGTCCGGTGCTTTGTCGATGGCTGCGGACATGACGAGAGGCCCGATTCCGGAAGGGCTCACGACGCGGAAAGTGGTGACCCGGTAACCACGCCGCGCGAGTACGCGCACTGCCGAGTCCAGCGGCACTTCGAGGGCTGGTGTGCCGACGACCAGAACGATCACAGCGCCGATCAGATAGCCGACCGCGAGACCGAGCATCGAGCGGGCGGGAACGATCGAGCTGACGATCAGATGAATGGGAGCAAAGAGCAGAAGCAGGGTCCACCAGGCGCGTCGCCACTTTTTCGGAAGCCACGGGCCCGAGACGGTGAGCACCGCCGCGAGCATCGCGATCCATCGTGGATCGTCGAGGAATTGAGACAGGAACGTGGCGTCGAGTCTGTCCGGGACGTCGAGGTGCCACTTGGGCGCGGCGAGGCCCGTTCCGGTGAAGGAGAGCGCGACACCGGCGCACAGGCCGGCGGCGGCGTATCCGGCCAGCAACTTCCATCGGCGCCCGACAATCAGTCCGATCAGAATGGCGAACGGTAGCGCCAGAATTGCGATGCCGTAGAGCAGGTACACAGTGTCGGACAGGCTCGGCGACAGAACGCCGACGATGTTGGACACCGACGTTTCGAGGGCGTCCCACTGACTTCGAGTGATCAGAGATCCCGCGATGACGCCGCCGAGCAGCACGGCAGCGATAGCGACCCGCATGATGTCGCTCGTACGGCGGTGCAGTGGTGGCAGGAGACTTCCCGTTACCGGGATCTCCCGTCCGTCTACTCGCATCTCGCCAGAACTCTCTTCTCTCGGGGTTACCGACCGTCTCAGTTACCTCGATCAAGGTACCGCGTGGGGGTTCGGCGACTGGGAAGCCGGACCTGTCGTTACCTCCTCGATGCCAAGCAACATTCGCTTCGGCCCCGCGGCGGCGGGCTTCGGCGCGTAAAATTCACTTTCCGGACGTTCGTTCATTTCGACGACAGGGAGTGCGTATTCATGAGCCCCGACGCCAGCGGTGTGGACGGTCGGGTTCCTGACCTGCCGACTCCGTCGACCAGAATTTCCGTCACCGAGGACTACGCGGCCGAGATCGACGAGCTCTCGAGTCTCAAGCACAAGCTCGGCGGGCTGGAGCCTTCGGAGTTCGCGGATGCCTGGAAGCAGGGTTACCCCTACGAGAAGAAGATGTCGCGTCGCGAGTACGAGCGGAAGAAGCGGCGCCTGCAGATCGAGCTGCTCAAACTGCAGCTGTGGGTCAAGGAAACCGGGCAGAAGGTGCTCATCATCTTCGAAGGCCGTGATGCTGCCGGAAAGGGCGGCTCGATCAAGAGGTTCACCGAGCATCTCAATCCTCGTGGTGCCCGCGTCGTCGCGCTCGAGAAGCCCACAGACATCGAGCGAACGCAGTGGTATTTCCAACGCTATGTCGCACACCTGCCGAGCGGCGGCGAGATCGTGCTGATGGACCGGTCCTGGTACAACCGCGCCGGTGTCGAACGAGTGATGGGTTACTGCACGCCGACGCAGTATCTCGAGTTCATGAGAGAGACCCCGGACTTCGAGCGGATGCTCGTCAACTCCGGGATTCATCTGCACAAGCTGTGGTTCTCGGTCAGCCGCGAAGAGCAGTTGGCGCGGTTCGCCGCCCGTCGAACGGACCCGGTGCGTCAGTGGAAGCTCTCACCGACCGACCTGGCCTCGCTCGACAAATGGGACGACTACACCCAGGCCAAGGAAGCGATGTTCTTCTACACCGACACCGGGGATGCGCCCTGGACGGTGATCAAGAGCAACGACAAGAAGCGCGCCCGCCTCGAAGCGATGCGTCACGTGCTCGCCAGCTTCGACTATCCCAACAAGGATCACCGGGCAGTCGGTACTCCGGATCCCTTGATCGTCGGGCCGGCCTCGGCGGTATTCGAAGAGGGCGAGCACGTGAACGTGGAGTTGCCTGCGCTCTAGCTGAAGTTCTCACTCAGATCGAGCTGGCCTCTGCCCACAGATTGATACCGCTGTCCTTGGCGTGCTGATCGATGGAGGCCAGTTCGGCTGCACTGAATTCGAGATTGTCGAGCGCGCCGACGTTGGCTTCGAGCTGCGCGACGCTGGACGCACCGATCAGTACCGAGGTGACCCGCGAATCGCGAAGTGCCCAGCTCAGTGCAAGCTGGGCCAGCGACTGGCCGCGGGCTGCGGCGATATCGTTGAGTGCGCGAATGTGGGTGAGAGCGTCGTCGGTCAGCCACGACGGGTCGAGTGACTTGCCTTGGGCGGCACGAGAATCCTCGGGTACACCGTTGAGGTACCGGTCGGTGAGCATGCCTTGCGCGAGCGGTGAGAACGCGATGACGCCCACTCCGAGATCGTCGACAGCCGAAAGCAGATCCTGCTCGATCCACCGATTCAGCATCGAATAGCTCGGCTGGTGGATCAACAAGGGAACCCCGGCAGCGGCGAGCAGTGCGGCGATTTCACGGGTGCGCTCCGGTGAATACGAACTGATACCCGCGTACAGGGCCTTGCCCTGCTGGACGGCACTGATCAGGGCGCCTGCGGTCTCGTCGATCGGAGTGTCGGCGTCGGGGCGATGGCTGTAGAAGATGTCGACATAGTCGACTCCGATTCGACCGAGCGACTGATCGAGAGACGACAGCAAGTACTTGCGGGAACCGCCGAATCCGTAGGGGCCGGGCCACATGTCCCAGCCGGCCTTGGACGAGATGACCAATTCCTCGCGGTACGAAGAGAAATCCTCACGCAGAATCCTGCCGAAGTTCGTCTCGGCGCTTCCGTACGGAGGTCCGTAGTTGTTGGCAAGATCGAAGTGGGTGATTCCGAGATCGAACGCCCGTCGCAGAACTGCGCGCTGGTTGTCGATCGGTACGTCGTCGCCGAAGTTGTGCCAGAGGCCGAGCGAGATCGCCGGGAGTTTGAGACCGCTCCGGCCGGTCCGGCGGTAGGGCATGGCTTCGTAGCGGTTCTGCGCGGCGACGTACTGATCGGACATGGTGCCTGCCTTCACATCGTTGTGGTTGCGGTTGAGCGTCTACCCATTATCGCCGATGCCGCTCAGGTGTGCTGGTCGCTGGGAGGTGTCTCAGTCAAAATGCTTGCGGGTTAAAGTAATTCGATCGATCTTCTGGACCGACGTTCAGGTTCGAGTCACAGTGTCAGGCGGCGGTGACGTCGACCACGTCTGGGTTCGCATCTAAGGGAACGGTAAGGAATCGCGGTTACGATGGTCACAGTCGATCGGCGATACCGATCGCCGATTCGCTTCGAACATGTTGCCCAGCAGCCGGATCCGGGGTCCGGCGAGGAGATCTATGTCGACGCAGTCCGTAGTGCACACACAATCACCGGCAGACGAGAGCGTCGTAGGGGATTCGTCTCCGCCGGGTGGTGGAAGCCGGCGCTATCTCGAGCAACTGATCAGATACGACGTGCCGGCGTCGCTGGTCGTCTTCCTGGTGGCGCTTCCCTTGTCCCTGGGAATTGCGATCGCGTCCGGGGCGCCGATCATGGCAGGTCTGATCGCCGCCATCGTCGGCGGAGTGGTGGCCGGAGCGGTGGGAGGTTCACCGCTGCAAGTAAGTGGTCCCGCGGCAGGCCTGACCGTGGTGGTCGCCGAACTGATCGGCAAGTTCGGGTGGAAAGTCACCTGCTTGATCACCGTCGGTGCCGGTCTTCTGCAGATCGTGTTCGGGCTCAGCAGAATTGCCCGTGCGGCACTCGCTATTGCACCGGTGGTGGTGCACGCGATGCTCGCCGGTATCGGCATCACCATTGCGCTACAACAGGTTCACGTGTTGTTGGGCGGAAGCTCCGCCAGTTCGGCGCTGGACAACCTACGGCAGTTGCCCGCGCAGATCGGTGCCTTGCACGTCGAGGACTTGATGATCGGGCTCGTCGTCGTCGCCACTCTTCTCGGCTGGCGTTATCTTCCCGCGGGCGTCCGAAAGGTTCCGGCCGCGTTGGTCGGCATCGTATTGGCAACTCTCGCTTCACTCGTGCTGCCGATCGACGTCGAGCGTATTGCTCTCGACGGGTCCCTGCTGGACTCGATCGGACTTCCTGCCCTGCCGGACGGCCAGTGGCTCGGCGTCGCAACCGGCATCCTGACCATCGCCCTGATTGCCAGCGTCGAGAGTCTGCTCTCGGCTGTGGCCGTGGACAAGATGCACTCGGGCCCGCGTTCGAATTTCGACCGCGAGATGCTCGGTCAAGGTACTGCGAACTTGGTGTCAGGGGCGATCGGCGGGCTGCCCGTCACGGGAGTGATCGTGCGCAGCGCCACCAACGTCGAAGCCGGTGCGAAGTCCCGTGCGTCGTCGATCATGCACGGCCTGTGGATCCTGCTGTTCTCGGCCGCGCTGGCCGGATTGGTTCAGCAGATTCCGAAGTCTGCACTTGCCGGTCTGTTGATCGTCATCGGTATTCAACTGGTCAAGTTGGCGCACATTCGGTTGGCGCGGCGGACCGGTGACCTGTGGGTGTACGGCATCACGGTGGTCGGAGTCGTGTTCCTGAACCTGCTCGAGGGCGTACTCATCGGATTGGCACTGGCGATCGCCCTCCTGGTGTGGCGTGTCATTCGCGCATCGGTCACGGCAGAAGAGTTGGGTGACAAGGATTCCGGGAAGTGGCGGGTGCTCGTCGAGGGGTCGTGCACCTTCCTCGTGCTGCCCAAGCTCACGTCGGTACTCGCCGGCATTCCGCCGCGGTCGGACGTCACGGTCGAGTTGTCCGTCGACTTTCTCGACCACGCCGTCTTCGACGTCATCGAAGAGTGGGCGAGGCAGTACGAGTTGGCAAGTGGGTCGGTGACTATCGACGAAGTCGGATCGGTGAGCATGGAGAGCGCGACCACCGGACCGCCCAAGCGCGGCGCAGCAGTCACCGACCTGCGAGGCTTGCTCGCTCCGTGGGGGAGTTGGCAACCACAGGCTTCGGGAAGGAATCTGAGCAGCCCGCCTGCGCTGCGGCCCATTCTCGACGGGGTGTCCAACTATCATCGCCACCGCGCCGAAGCGATACGGCCACACATGGATCAGTTGCGTGACGGGCAGAATCCGGACTCCCTTTTCCTTACCTGCGCAGACTCGCGAGTGGTGCCGAACATCATCACGAGCAGTGGCCCAGGGGACCTCTTCACCGTGCGCAACGTCGGAAACCTGGTTCCTGCCGGTGGCCGCGATACGTCGGTGGAAGCGGCACTGTCATTTGCGATCGACGAGTTGGGTGTCAGTTCGGTTATCGTGTGCGGACATTCAGGCTGCGGAGCGATGCAAGCGCTCCTGACCAACAGTTCGTCGGAATCGGGGGCCATCGGGGAATGGCTGCGTCACGCCGAAACGAGTTTGCAGGCCTACACGAGTGGCCACCCGGTCGCCCGCGCTGCCGCCGAGGCGGGTTTCTCGGAGGTCGACCAGCTCGGAATGGTCAATGTTGCAGTGCAATTGCAGACTCTCGAACGGCATCCTCTCGTCGGTCAAGCCCGCGTCGACGGTCGCCTGCGTCTCGCCGGGCTGTTCTTCGACATCGGATCGGCTCGGGTCATCGAAGTGACTTCGTCCGGGATCGGTGAGCTGATCGAGACCTGAAAGGGCTAATCGTGTCCGGGTTGATCCCTGAGCTCGACCAGCAGGCGAGCCCCGCCGAGCGGACTCTCGTGGAATGTCGTGCGTCCGCCGTGCAGGGCCGCCTGTTGCGCCACCAGTGCCAGGCCCAAGCCGGAGCCCGTCTTGCCTGCCGTCGACCCGCGGGTGAACCTTTCGAAGACGCTCGAGCGTTCCTCGGCCGGTATTCCGCAACCGTTGTCGTCGATCGTGATCGTGACTGTGTCCGGTGAATCGACCGGGCGCGCGAGGGTGATGCGCACGGTGCTCGCGCGGCCGTGGCGGACGGCATTGGTGATCGCGTTGTCGAGGATCAACCGGATTCCGCCGGGAAGAGCCCGGATGCAATAGGGGAGTGGGGAATCCACAGTGACGACGCTGACGTCGAGGCCGCGATGATGTCGGCGTGCGTCGTCGGCAGCGATGTCGCAGACCTCGGTCAGATCCGTGTCCTTGAAATCCTCGGCAGTCGAGAGTTCACCCTTCGCCAGTCGCTCGAGGTCTCGCAGCGTTGATTCGACGCGGCCCTGCGCGCGGGCCAGATCTGTGAGGATCTCGCGTCTTTGTTCGTGATCGAGGTCGTGAATGGACAACACCTCGATGTCGGTTCGCATCGCCGTCAACGGAGTTCGGAGTTCATGAGCCGAGGCGGAAGCGAAGTCTCGCGCGGCGGCAAGGGCCGAGTCGGTCGCGGCCTGTGCCCGGGCGACATCGCTGAGCATCGATTCTGCTGCTGCGGCAAGCTCGTCCGCTTCACGGATGCCGGAAATTTCGGTGGCGAGATCGGGATCGCGTCGGGCGATCCGGCGGGTCAGTTCCACGAGTGGGCGCACCGCCGGGCCGCCGAACAACCACCCGAGAGCTGCAGCGGCCCCCACGGCACCGACGCCGAAGAAAGCGACCTGGCGTTGTTGGTCGACGGTGATGTCCCGCGCTTCGGCGTAGGGAACTGCCAGCGAGACAAGGGCGTTGATGCCGTCGGCCTCGGCGGTGTATGCCCGGTACTTGGTGCCGTCCACATCGACGGTGGCCGAGCCGACCGGGAGTTCGGGCAGACGGGTCGGGGTGCTGGATTTGACGGTTCCGTCGGTGTCGGAGCGGATGGTCACGGAAAACGCGCCGCCATCTCCGAATGCTCCCAGGAACGGTCCCGCAGTGGCGGCGTTGGCCACGATCACTGTCGACGCCGTCTCCAGCCGACGGTCCAGCTGGGACAGGTTGTTTCGAGCGATGGCCAACGCAACGACTACACCGAGAGCGATGACGATGAACGTCGCCCCCAGTGCCGCGGCCGCGGCAACGCGGGTTCGAAGTGAGAAGCGGCGACGCTTCACGGGTTCTCCCGAAGCACGAACCCGACGCCGCGGACGGTATGGAGAAGGCGAGGTGAACCGCCGGATTCGAACTTGCGACGCAGGTAGCCGATGAACACGTCCACGACGTTCGTGTCGGCGACGAAGTCGTAGCCCCACACCAGTTCGAGGAGGCGTTCGCGAGTGAGCACGATGCCGGAATTGTGAGCGAGTACTTCGAGGAGTTCGAATTCGCGTTTGGTGAGCGGTACTTCCTTGCCGTCGACACGAACTCTGCGGCCGGAGAGGTCGATGTCGAGGTTGCCGACGCGCAGGGTGTTCGTTCCCTCGGCGTGATCGCCGGCAGGGGTGTTGCTGCGCCGGAGCATCGCGCGGATCCGGGCAACCAGTTCGGCGAGGACAAAAGGCTTGACCATGTAGTCGTCTGCACCGGATTCTAGCCCGGCGATGCGATCGTCGACCGAGTTGCGTGCGCTGAGCACGCAGATCGGGATTTCGTTGCCGGCGGCTCGAAGCGCCGTCACCACTCCGGTGCCGTCGAGCACCGGCATGTTGATGTCGAGGACGACCGCGTCCGGTCGCTTGTCGGAGATCACTCGGAGCGCGTCGGCGCCGTCCACTGCCGTCAGTACGGTGAATCCCGAGAGCCGCAATCCGCGTTCGAGCGAGGTGAGGACGTCTGCGTCGTCGTCGACTACGAGGATTTTCGGTATCTCGGTCACAGCCCCATTGTGCCTTGCCTGGTACGTCGTGTTTCGCCGATCAGACCGGCAAGTCGGTACCGTCCGGACGCAGACCGGCCATGAACACCGCGACCAATCGAGGGACCAGGTTCGGCATGGCCTCGTCGGACAACTCGATTTGCGGGCGTGTCAGTTTGGCCAGAGCCATGACGAATTCGAGCGGTTGTAGATCGGAGCGAACCAGTCCGGCGCTCTGAGCGGCGCCGATTGTCGCGGTCATCTTCGCTTTCGTCACCTCGCGCACGGCCAGAACTTCGGGGGCCAACTCGGTGAAACTGCGTTCCACCAGTGCGGGAATGAGTGCACCCAGTCGCAGTTCCACGAGCCGATCCACCAACGTGTGCCACGCGCTTGTCGGATCGGTGGGCATGTCCGCAAGCGCGATGTCGGCGGCCTCTCGGACGTCGGTCAGCGTTGCGACGGCGACGGCGGTCACCAGGTCCTCGCGCGTCGGAAAGTTCCGATACAGCGTGGCTATGCCCACTTTCGCGAGTTCCGCGACGGCGTCGAGGGGCGCATCGTGCCCGCGCTCGGTGAACACCGCTCGGGCGGCGTCGACTATTGCGTTCCTGCGTTCGCGTGCATCGGCTCGCACATTCACCTCCGGTATTGACAGTTCATCATAACTGGAGGAATATCTTCCACAAAGAGTGGAGGAAAAACTTCCACTTAGGGAAGGTAGTGATGAACGTCGAAGCCGAAGCACGGGACCGTAAGAAGCTGGTGGCCGTGGTGTTGGGCCTGTCTGCTGTGATCGGGCTGATGCTGCTCGCCTTCGTGTTGCCGTCGGTGAACAGTGGCCCGCACGAACTGAAGTTGGGTATCGCCGGTCCGGCTCAGGCGACCACTCAGATCAGTGCCTCGCTCGAGGCGAGCAAGCCGGGTGCCTTCGACACCCAGGACTTCGCCGACGCCGACGCGCTTCGTGACGCGATTCGAAATCGAGACGTGGTCGGCGGAATCGTTGTCGATGCGAGCGGCCCTCACGTGCTGATCGCGACCGCGGGCGGTACCCCGATCGCGCAAACCCTGACCGGAGTGGCCAGTGGACTCTCGGATGCTTCGGGAACGGAGGTTCCCGTCGAAGACGTGGTGCCGTTGACGGCGGACGACCCGACCGGTGCGGGGCTCACAGCCCTGGCCTTGCCGCTGGTGTTCGGTGGAATCATGCCCGCTGTTGTTCTCGTGCAGCTGTTTCCGCGCAGCATTGCCAAGCGAGTGCTGGGCGCCGTCGGCGTCGCGGTTGTCGCAGGTTTTGCCCTGACTGCCATTCTGCAGTTCGGCACGAACAGCCTTGACGGAAACTACCTGCTCACCGCACTCGCACTCACCATGGGCATTTCGGCTATCTCGCTTCCCATTCTGGGACTCGAATCCCTGCTCGGGATGAAGGGATTCGCATTGGGGGCCGTCACGATGATGTTCGTGGGCAATCCGCTCTCGGGGATGGCGACAACTGCGGCCTGGTTGCCCGCGGGGTGGGGTGCATTGGGACAACTGCTCCCGCCTGGTGCCGCAGGGGCATCCGTCCGATCGATGGCTTTCTTCGACGGCCACGGTGCCGCCGCACCACTTCTGGTGCTGGTGTGCTGGATCGCCGTCGGGATCGCGCTGTGCGTGGCTGCCGGTCGGAAGAAGGCGTCGACGCCGGTGGTCGAACCAGAGGTAGCCCTGGTCTAGCCGGTGCGGGTTGCGTACGGGGTGAGGTCGGGAAGCGGCCAGACCCCGTCAACGCGTTCCACGGCCAGTTCGGCGACCACCGTGTCCTCGTCCATCGGTAGGGGTCGGAGGATTCGGGGCTTTCCGGCCTCCCATTCGACGTCGATGCCTGCGGAGGTCAGCGCGTCCTCGTCGATGACGGCGACGATCAGTGGCAAGGTCAGGTCGCCGAACACCAGATCGAGCACCGAAGCGAGTGCGTCCGGGGTGGTTGCGCGAATGAATCCCGCCTCGTCGTAACTGATTCCGCGCGTCGAGACCTCGTACTCACCGAAGCGCTTGCACGCTTCCCAGTCGTCGGCGATGGCGACGTGGACGAGTCGTTGTCCGGTCATGCAGTGCTCCTGTAGTGTTCGAAATAATGAAACGTCAACGTAGCATTAATTCACTGGCACGGTAACAGGAGACTTGATGGAGCAACCGCGCAGACGTGGGAGAACCAGTGACGCCGAGCGCGCCGATCGACGCAACGAGATTCTCGACGTCGCGGTCGACTCGTTTCGGGAAGTCGGGTTCGCTCGAACAACGATCGACGCGATTGCCACGGCGGCCGGCGTCGCAAAGCGCACCGTGTACAGCTACTTCGGCGACAAGTCCGCGGTCTTTGCAGCTGCGGTAGCGCGTCAGCACGCGTACGTCGACAATGCCGGCGAGGGCCAGTCCGACCTGCTGGCCGCCGCAGTGGACATCGTCATCGCCCTGCACAGTGAAAACTCGATTGCGCTGCACCGCATGATGATCGGCGAGGCACTGCAGTTCCCTGAGCTGGCTGCCGCGTTCTACGAATCCGGACCGGCCAAGTCGATTGCCTTCCTGGAGAAAATCTTGCTCGATCAGCACGGACAGAAGGCTGCGCTGAGTGCGGATCAGTTGTACACATTGCTACTCGGTGAGGAACATCGGCGGCGACTGCTCGGGCTGGCCCCAGAGCCGACACCCGAGAGAGCTGCGCAACTTGCTGCTCGTGCGACGGGGTGCATTCTGGGATCTGATCGGTAGGCTCGACGGGGTGAACAACTCTGTGGTCTGGTTTCGACGCGATCTGCGGGTAGGTGACCTTCCCACCCTGAGCGCGGCGTCGGATGGCGGCGGGCAGGCATTGGGATTATTTGTTCTCGACGAGAAACTGCTCGGACCGGCGGGCTCACCCCGCCAGGATCAACTGTTCGCCAACTTGGCGGCCCTCGATAATCGGCTCGACGGAAAATTGATGGTTGTTCGAGGTGATCCGGTGGACGTGGTGCCCCGCGTGGCGGAATCCGTTGGCGCCGAAGAAGTTCACATCAGTGCAGACTACGGACCATACGGCCGACGCCGTGACGCTGCAGTGGCGGAGAAGGTGGAGTTGATCGCCACCGGTTCTCCGTACGCCGTCGCGCCCGGACGCGTCACCAAGGCCGATGGCGATCCGTACAAGGTGTTCACACCGTACTTCCGTCAGTGGATGGAACACGGTTGGCGAGGTCCCGCGTCGACCGATGCACAGACCGTCAATTGGTTCGATCCGAGCGAGAAGGACGGCGGCCCGCGCCGGGTGAACATTCCCGTGCCGTCTCGCGCGGTCAGCCAATTCGTGGGTGAGGCCGGTGCGCTCGAGCAGTGGAAAGAATACTGCGAGAACGATCTTGACCGCTACGACGACGAACGAAATCGGCCGGACCTCGACACCACGAGCCGGATGTCGATCCCGCTCAAGTACGGCACGATCCATCCGCGAACCATGTTGGCAGACCTTTCCAAGCGGCTCGGCGACGGCGCTCAGGCTTACCGTCGCCAGCTGGCTTGGCGAGACTTCTACGCAGACATCCTGTTTCAACGCCCCGACAGCGCACGGAAGAACTACGACAACAAGTTCGACCGCTTACGTCACGACGGCGGAGTCGACGCGGACGCTGCCTTCACTGCCTGGTGTGAGGGCAAGACCGGCTTCCCGATCGTCGATGCGGGCATGCGGCAACTCGTCGCCGAGAACTGGATGCACAATCGGGTGCGAATGATCGTCGCGTCATTCCTGGTGAAGGACCTGCACATTCCGTGGTGGCGCGGCGCACGGTACTTCATGTCGCAACTGGTGGACGGTGACTTGGCGTCCAATCAGCACGGGTGGCAGTGGACTGCGGGGTCGGGCACGGATGCCTCGCCGTTCTTTCGGGTCTTCAACCCGATCACTCAGGGGGAGAAGTTCGATCCCGACGGCACATACGTCCGTCGGTGGGTCCCCGAACTTCGCGATGTTCCAGGCAAAGCGGTCCACTCACTGAAAGCGATGCGGCCGGTCGACTATCCGGACCCGATCGTCGACCATGCGCACGAGCGTGAGGAAGCCCTCCGCCGGTACGGTGAGATCAAAGGCTGAGTGCTCAGTGATCGGCGGGCGCTACGCGGAGGCGGTTTCCGTCCAGATCTGAAATGACGAATGTCAGGCCGAAAACATCTTCGTTGGGTTCTTCGACGACCTCGACACCCTTTGCCACCCACTCGTCGTAGATCGCCCGAATTTCGTTGCTCCCGCCGTCGACCAATATGCCGACTTCGAAATTTCGCGGTGTCGCGGGATCGAGGTCGCGTGACTTGCCGCTCCACAGTGCAAGGACCACACCGCCGCCCAGGTCGAAGGTCATGTACCGAGGGCTGAGTACCTCAGGCTTCGCGTCGAACAATTCGCCGTAGAACGCTGCTGCGGAGGCTGCATCGCTGACATAGATCAGAAACTGATTGGGTAGTCGCACTGTGGTTTTCCCTCTCCCGTTGACATTCGGACCACCTGCAACGAGGTGTGTGCCTTCTCGTGCGGGGCCGCGTTCAACAATCCCCTCACGCCGGACGAATGTCCAAGAACGAGTGCGTCTGAGAGGCAGACGGATTTCTTATGACGACGCCGCACCGAGGTGGTAGCCGACGCTCAGGTTCGGGTAGTAGCCGTCGATGTAGCTCGAGATGAAGTAGTGATCAGGGTCGGTTGTGCGAGTTCCGTCGGTGTCGAACTGCGGATAGTCGTTGGCCATGAAGACTGCTTGTCCGCCGCCGGGGGTGGAGTAGACGACGTCGACCGTCAGGCCTCGCGGGTCCTGGTTGTATGCGGTGACGATCTCGGTCTCGTGGGGCGCGAGCGACTGACGTGGGCTCTGCATCCACTGTCCGTAGGGATTGTCGGCGCCTACGAGATGAATTGTCTGTTCGGTGTCGTTGCTGATCGTCATCGTGATGGTATTGCCGGTTGCCGGAAGAGTTCCGGCGCTGGCGATTCCGCTCAACCCCAAAGTGAGGGCACCAGCGGCCAGGGCCGTGATTGCGGCAACTACGTAGCGCGGGTTCGTCATCGTCGGTGTCCTTTGTCCGGGTGAGCGTTCGGTTGGCTCTCTCGAAGACAACTATGTCGGAGCGGATCGATGCCGTATGTCCACTACCCGGACCGTACGAAGGAGGAACTGTGTGTCCACCGATCGGGGGACATCTACTCCGACACTGGGACAGCTTTGACCTTTCGCTCGCCGGTGACCAGCAGTCCGATCAGCGCGGCGGCCGCGAGAACCATGACGAGTGCTCCGTAGCCGCGCGTCGTATCCACCAACCCCACCTTGCCGACCAGGTAGCCGGCCAGCAATGCCGGAAGGCTGTTGGCCAGATAGGCGATGACGTAGACGGTGGACAACAATCCCGCGCGTTCGTGGTTCTCGGCCAGCGGCATGACTGTGAGGATGGTTCCCTGGAATCCTGCTCCGAAGCCGATACCTGCCACAGCCGTACCAACCAGAATCAATACTGCAGAGGACGTTTCAGCGCCGATGAGCGTGATGGCCACCCCGAGCACCAGGGCGGTGGTTCCGATCAGCATCACGGTTCGCCCGCCGAGTTTGCGGAAGGTGAGTACCGCTGCAGCTCCGAACCCCGTCAGTGTTGCGACCATGATGGCACCGATGAGTGAGCTGTGAACGTCAAGTGCGTTGCGCGCCAACGCCGGTCCGAGTGAGAGGTAGAAACCGCCCAACGCCCAGACCGCGATCAGGCACGGTGCGGTGAGCGCAATCATCGTTCGGGCTTCCCGAGGAACGGCAAGGGTGGGGCGTAGCGACTGCCAGGCTCCGGGTCGTCCGCCCGATGTCTCGGGAGCGGCCCAAACCCCGAGGATTTCGAGAACGACCAGTACGAGAAGAACCAGGTAGACAGTGCTGGTGGGCCGGGGGAGGTGCTCGCTGATGAGACTCGAACCCACGGCGCCGACGGCAAGTCCCACTGTCGGAGCGACGCTGTTGATGATCGATCCGCGGCCGGGAGTGCGTTCGAGGTCGATCAAGGCCGAGCCCAGAGCGCTGATTGCAGCGCCGGTGGCAACACCTTGTACGACGCGGGCGATCAGCAGAATGGTCAGACCGTCGGCCGAGGCGAACAGTGCAAGCGAGATCGCCTCGAGGACGAGTGCTCCGAGCAGGACCGGGCGCCTGCCGATGTGATCGGACAGGGAACCGGCGGTCAAGAGTGTGGCGAGCAGTGCGAGAGCGTAAATGCCGAACACGAGCGTCGACGCGAGCGAGGAGAATCCCCACAACTGTTGATAGTGCTCGTACAACGGTGTCGGGGTCGCGGAGGCGCCCAGGAACGTAGCGATGATGACGGCGATGAGTGCGAAAGCGGCGCCTCGCCCCAAGCGTGGGCGTGAAGTGCTCTCGGTCGGTGGTGAAACGGTCGTTGTCATTGTCGTAGCGCTTCCCGTGCGGGTGGTGAAGACTTCAAACGCAAATACTTTGCGTTTGGGACGCTACGCCTGGCCGTAGCCTAATGCAACATCTTTGCGTTAGTATTGGATTTATGAGTCCGTCCGCAGGTCCGCGCCCCGGTGGCCGCAGTGCGCGTATCCAACAGGCCGTGCACGCGTCGGCGCGCAAGTTGCTGGAACAGCGTGATCGAGCCGAGATCACGGTGCCGATGATCGCGACCGATGCGGGAGTGACCCCGTCGACCATCTATCGGCGGTGGGGCGACATCAACGAAGTTTTTGCCGATGTCTCGATCGAGAGATTGCGACCGGACGCCGACCCGCGTGAAACGGGTTCGCTCCGAGGAGATCTGACGGTCTGGGCGCAGGACTATCTCGAGGAGATGTCGGCGCCCGTCGGTCGTGCTTCGCTGCGAGACGTGTTGATGAGCGACGATCAGACGCACGCACCGGACGGTACGAAGAAGTTCAAGTGCGCCTTCTTCTGTCGGACGCAGATCGATGTGATCCTCGCGCGTTGGCCGGAAGCTGCTGGTGTGGATGGTGATTCGGTGGTGGACCATGTGGTTGCACCGATCGTCTACCGAATCCTGTTCGACCTCGAGCCGGTCGCGCCGCAGAGAGTTGCGGATTTGGTGGATCAGACACTTGCCCTCGCGGCGCGGGTGGTTATCGAGTGACCTGCGGCTGATCGCTGCCTAGTCGGGCGTGGACGTGCATGTCGTGCCAGCCGTCGGCGTGCCTCGCGGAGCCTCGTCGAACACCTTCTTCGCTGAACCCTGCTTTGGTGGCGACTCGGCATGACGGTGGGTTGTGGATCGAGTGCTGGAGTTCGAGTCGGTGAAACCCTGCTTTGCGAAATGCCCACTCGGACAGTGCGACTACAGCCTGGGTGCAGAGTCCACGGCCGCGCGCTGCTGGGGTCATCCAATACGCGAGTTCGGCAGTGCCGTCCCACAAGTTCACCCCCTTTACTGCGATTCGGCCGAGGAGTTCATTTGTCTCGGGAGCGGCGATCGCCCAATGGCATTCGGATTCGCGTGCCCACCCGTCTCGCCACGCGGTGAGCCAATCCCGCGCCTCGTGGATCGAGTCCGCACGGCGGACGTGCCAACGCTGAATCGACGGATCTCGAAACGCTTCCATCACGGCCGGTGCATCGTCGGGGGTCCACGGCCGGAGAATCGCGGAAGTCCCCACGCGTATCGAGGGTTGGTCCATTCCCCGGAGATATCCAGCGGCGATAGCGGGCGTGGTCAACTTGGGCACGTGAAGCATCATCGCCTACCCGTCCGATGGCAGGCAATGGCGTGAGCTTCCTGTCTTTATCGCTGCCACTCTGCGTTCAGTCGGCGCGCAGATTCCAGGGTTGCGATCGCCTCTTCGGTGTCAACTCGCGCGAGGACCAGTGCACTTACCGTGCAGGAGAGAAGGATTCGAGTGCGATCGGAGAGCGTGGCGTCTGTCTCGGCTGGAAATGCGGCATGTAATCCACTGTTGATCGCGTCGGCGAGTTCTTGGCGGTAAGCGCGGATGACGGCGGCCGCCGCGTCGTCGTGCGCGCCGAGTCCGGCAGCAGTGTTGAGGAGCAGGCAACCTCGCCGCGGTGAGTCGGCGGTCATGGTGCCGATCGCTTGTTCCAGCGAGGAAAGGTAGTCGTCGACGGCGTCCGGTTTCGGATTCGTAGTGAGATTGCGCAGACGCGGACGGATGACATGTTCGAGGTACAGCTGCACTGCGGCGTCGAACAATCCGCGCTTGTTGGTGAACGAGTTGTAGAGACTTGACCGGCTCAGTCCCGTTGCGGCTTCGAGGTCGCCGAGCGATGCGCCTTCGTACCCATGTGCCCAGAACACGTCCAAAGCGGCAGCGACCACGGCTGTTGTGTCGAATTCTTGTGATCTGCCCATCAAAGCCTCGCTCTTTCTGTATCGTTCGGTCCAGTATATATTGGACCGAACGATACAGAATTCACTCTATTCAACAGGAGCTCACCGATGAACGTCGCCGGCTACATCTTCGCGGGACTGGCCGCAGCAGTACACGTGTACATTTTTGTCCTCGAATCGATTCTCTGGACGACCCCGAAGACCCGCGCCACATTCGGCGTCAAGTCAGAGGAAGAGGCGATCACCACGCAGTCGCTTGCCTTCAATCAGGGCTTTTACAACCTCTTCCTGGCAATCGTGTCCGTGATCGGCATCGTGATTGCGGCGACCGGTTCCGCGTCGGTCGGAATCGCCCTCGTACTGGCGGGCACAGGATCGATGGTTGCCGCGGGGTTGGTGTTGATTCTCTCGTCTCCCGACAAGGCCCGCGCAGCCGTCGTGCAGATGCTTTTCCCAGCCATTGCCGTCGTTCTGCTGGTTATTCACCTGCTCTGAGTTCGGCCTTACCCGCCGCCGAGCACCAGTGATTCGATCAGGGCAAAAGCGCCGTTGAGTGCTCCGCAGTCGAATGCTTCGGCCAGGGCGTAGCCGATGACGACTTCGTCGTTGCTCGGAGTGCTCGACCAGACTGCGTCGGTCTGTCTGGGGTCGGATTCCTCGTTCTTGGAGAACAGCGCGATGCGAACCCCGTCCCGGGTGAAGGCGCTGTTCGCGTCGTCGACGGGCGCGAAGGTCAGTGTCACGCCCTCGACGAGTGCCGATACCGAATACGAGCGCCGGGACAGAAACCCTTTGCCGACAGTGAGTTCGACTTCGTCGCCACCAAGAGTGAAGAACAGGTCCGCGGCAGCCCGCGTTCCGATGGGTGTGCCTTCGCGGCGTGGGGCGTCGACTCGGCGCGTCAAGAGAGCGCGTGATTCGCCGTTTCGGACGTCCACGACCCCGGTGTCGACGTCGAAGGAGATCTCGACTTTTCCGTGAATCGGGTCCATCGCGGCGTAATTGACCGTCACTGTGCCTACCCCCTGTAAGTGTGAACTCGGGTCCATAATACGTGGTGGGAGCGTTGTCCAGTATGCCCGAATCCGAAAAAATACTGCCGAATGACGCGCGTTTGAGGCCAAATGCTTCTACTCTGGGTCTTGGGTTTGTTGCGCATCCCACAAAGGTTTTTCCCACGCCAGACGAGGAGCGCCTATGAGGTTGTCGACTACTTGTTCTGTTGCTACGAAGGCTTGATCAAGCCGGAATTGCCTCTGCCGGATGGTGCTCGAGACCCATCCGGCAGAGGCAATTCTGCATCAGTTCGGGCCTTTAGCCGCCGGCGAATTTTTCCGAGGTGCCGAGATCGATCGGCAGTGCGATCCCGGTGATCCCGCGTCCGGCCGGCCCCACCAGGTAGAACACCGCATCCGCAATCACTTCGGGGTCGACCCACGGATGGGGCAGCAGATTCAGCTTCGACATGATGGGAGCGGTGTCCGCGAGGACGGGATTCTCCAAGTCTGGACGGAACGCGCGAACCATCGGTTCGTTGTCGATCATCGTGGTTCGCACATTGCCCGGGTGCACGGAGTTGACCCGAATGTCCGCCCAGCCGAGTTCGTTGGCCAGAGACTTCGCCAAACCGCGAACGGCGTGCTTGGACGCGGAATAGTGTGCGATACCCGGCACGCCGCGAAGGCCGGCCATCGAGCTGATCAACACGATCGACCCACCCCGATTGCCGTTCATGATGTGCGGAATCGACACTTTGGTCGTCAACCAGACGCCGGTGACATTGATGTCCATCAGCTCGCGGAACTCTTCGGCGCTCAGATCCCAGGACAGCTTTGCCGACGCCGCGATTCCCGCGTTGGCAATCACGATGTCCAGCCGGCCGAGCTCCTCGACTCCGGCGTCGACTGCCGATTTCAGGGCATCGAGGTCGCGAGTGTCCGCTACGGACGCGACGATGCGCCTGCCCTGAGCTTCGACCAGTGCGACGGTCTGGGCGAGGTCGGCCTCGGTGGCCATGTCGTACCCCGCCGTTGCGACCGGCGCGCAGAGATCCACCGCGATGATGTCCGCGCCCTCGGACGCGAGCTTGACGGCATGCGCGCGCCCTTGACCACGCGCCGCTCCGGTGATGAATGCGACCTGACCGTCCAAATTGCCCATCGAACTTCCCCTGCCCGTGTAAAGCGCCAAAACTGGAACGTGTTCATACTGCTATGTCCGGTGCCGGGCAGGCAGGGGAATTCGCGAAATCCTTATCCGCGAAGGAGTTTGGACAGCTCGTCTAATACGCTCGCGTCCTCGATGGTCGACGGGACCGTGTACTCCTCGTTGTCGGCGATCTGCCGCATGGTCTTGCGGAGGATCTTGCCGGAACGAGTCTTCGGTAGTGCGGCGACGACGGTGACGTCCCGGAACGTGGCGACAGCACCGATCTGGTCGCGCACCCGCGCGACCAGTTCCTGTCGGAGAGTTTCGGGATCGATGTCGACGCCGGACTTGAGCACGACGTAACCGCTCGGCCGTTGCCCCTTGAGTTCGTCGTGAATGCCGATGACGGCGCATTCGGCGACCGCCGGGTGGCCCGCGACGACAGCTTCCATGCTTCCGGTCGAAAGACGGTGTCCGGCAACGTTGATCACGTCGTCGCTGCGCCCGAGGACAAAGACGTAGTTGTCCTCGTCGATGTATCCGGAGTCTCCGGTGAGGTAATAGCCTTCGAATGTCGACAGGTAGGACTTCACGTACCGATCGTCGTCACGCCACAGTCCGGCGAGTGTTCCGGGAGGAAGTGGCAGGCCGATCACGATGTTGCCCTCGGTGCCCGGTCCCACGAGTTCGCCCTTGCCGTCGACGATTTCGACGCGGTATCCGGGGCAGGCGACGGTGGGTGAGCCCGCTTTGATCTCCATGGGTTCGAGGCCGCGCAGATTCGCGCAGATTGCCCAACCGGTTTCTGTCTGCCACCAGTGATCGACCACCGGGCGATCGAGAATCCGAGTAGCCCACTCGTAGGTGTCGGGATCCAAGCGCTCGCCGGCCGCGAACAGCGTGTCGAGCGACGAGATGTCGTACTTGGCGAGCTCTTTTGCGTCCGGGTCGGCCTTGCGGACCGCGCGGATGGCTGTCGGAGCGGTGAAGAGTGCCGATACCTTGTATTCGGAAATGATGCGCCAGAATGCACCAGCGTCGGGGGTGCCGACGGGCTTGCCTTCGTACATGACCGTCGTGGCTCCGGCGAGCAAAGGTCCGTAGACGATGTAGGAGTGGCCGACCACCCAGCCGACGTCGGAGGCGGTCCACCAGACCTGGCCGGGGCTGATGTCGTAGAGATTCTTCATCGTCCACGTCAACGCAACGGCATGGCCACCGTTGTCCCGGACGACGCCCTTCGGCTTACCGGTTGTTCCCGAGGTGTAGAGGATGTAGAGCGGATCCGTCGCGGCGACCGACACCGGGCCGGCAGGTGTGGCATCGGCGATCAGCTCGTCCCAGTCGAACCAGGCTGCGGCACTTGACTTGTAGTCGGCAGCAGCGCCGGGAATCTGCTCACGATTCTTCACGATCACGGTGTGAGCGGGGGTGGCGGACAGTTGCAGAGCCTTCTCGACCATCGGCAGGTACTCGATGGTTCGGCCGGGCTCGAGGCCACCGGACGCCGTCACGAGCACCACGGGGCCGGCGTCGTCGATACGCGTGGCAAGTTCCTTGGCTGCGAAGCCGCCGAACACCACTGAATGCACAGCACCGATACGGGCACACGCCAGCATGGCGATCGCAGCCTCGGGGATCATCGGCATGTAGATGATGACACGGTCACCCGCGACAACACCCTGATCGTTCAGGACACCGGCGAAGAGTGAGACCTGCTCGAGGAGTTCGGAGTAGGTGTACGTGGCCTTGGTGGGGACCATCGCGGAGTCGAAGATCAACGCGGTCTGATCGCCGCGGCCGTCGCGGACGTGCCGATCGAGGGCATTGAAGCTGGTGTTGAGCGACGCATCCGGGAACCAGCGATAGATCGGTGCGGCGGAATCGTCGAGGGCCCTCGTGGGCGCGACATCCCAGTCGACGGCACGCGCTGCATCGAGCCAGAACTTCTCCGGCTGATCCATGCTCTCGCGATACGCGTCGGCATACGTGTTGTGGGACGCCTGCTCAGAAGAGCTCATCGACGTGTGTCCTCTCGTGAACTTCGCTAACCCGTGACTTGAAACACCTTAGGTTACTGCCAGTGCCGTGCGCCTCAGTGTTTGTGCGAGTACCGTCCGTTTGCGCCGGACGGGCCTGTCCCGTCGGCCAGTGGTGCGTCGCGGGTGGGATAGGCAGGTGGGATCAGGCAGCGACTGAAGGGGGAATCGGTGTGACGGATACAGCGCAACGTGCGGGCTTCTGGGGAGTCCTCGCTCAGCGTGATTTCCGACTTCTGTGGACCGGCGACGCTGTCAGTGGCATCGGAAACGGTGTCACGACCGTCGTGCTGCCGCTGATCGCGCTTCGCGAATTGGAAGCGAGTAACTTTCAAATCGGGGCGCTGGCCTCGGCGGTGTGGTTGCCGTGGTTGATCGTCGGACTACCCGCCGGTGCCTGGATCGACCGGCTGCCTCGCCGTCCGATCATGGTGATCGCGAACGCTGCGTGCGCGCTGCTCTTCGCGAGCGTCGCGATCGCCGGCCTCATGGAGGCGGTGACATACGGCCACTTGCTTCTGGTTGCGCTGCTCACCGGTACGGCCACCGTTTTCTTCCAGGCGGCCTACCACGCATATCTCCCCACGGTGCTCGACGAAGCGGATCTGGTCGAAGGGAACTCGAAGATACAGGGCGCCGAGGCCGCAACCCGGGTGATCGGCCCGAGTATCGGTGGACTGTTGGTAGCGACTGTCGGGCTGGCAGCCGGTCTGCTGGTCGATGCTTTCACCTTCGTCGTCTGCTCAGTGTGCATCTGGCTGATTCGTGCGCAGGAAACGGTTGACCGCGGACAGGGCCGCCGAGAACCGTTTCGGCGCCAGATAGCGCTCGGACTGCGATTCGTCGCAGCTGATCCGTATCTGCGGCCCATCGTCGTCTACGGGACTCTTCTCAATTTCGGTCTCGCCGGGTACACCACGATCCAGATCGTTTTCCTCGAAAAGACAGTTGGCGTGGGGGAGTTCGGACTCGGACTTCTGTTGGCCATTGCCGGGATCGGCGGAATTGTCGGGTCGATGATCGCGCGTCCGCTCGGGCGCCGATTCGGTACTGCCCGAAGCGTTCTCATCTGTCAGTTGGTGACGGGACCGTTCATCCTGTTGGCTCCTCTGACGACGTACGGCGCCGGCCTGTTCTGGTTCTGTGCGGGAGGAATGGTGATGATCGCCGGCGTCGTGTCCTGCAACGTAGTGCTCGGCAGCTTCCGTCAGAGTTACTGTCCGCCGGACCGTCTCGGTCGAGTGGTGGCAACGAGTATGTTCTTGTTGCACAGCACTATTCCGCTGGGTGCGTTGCTGGCGGGCTTCCTGGGTGATCTCGTAGGTGTGCGCGGAACCATGTGGATCATGGCCGGGTTGATCGCGCCGTGCGGATTGGTCTTGCTCTTCAGTCCACTGCGCGGCATCCGCGATCTACCGAGTCGGCCCGCCGAGTCACTGCGCTAGAGAATCACTGTGGCAGCGAATCACGGCGGTGAGCTGCTGCGGCCTCTTCGCTTCGAATCGCGATACGAAGAGTCGCGAGCATGAACAGCGAGACGGCAAAACCGAACAGCGCGCCGAACTGGTCCTGCGTGAACAGGTACACCTGCGTCACCAGAAGGCTCACCACGATCGATGCTCGTAGTAGCCGCAAGGCCCGGAGGTAAGGACCGCGGAAGAGGAACCACACTCCCAGAACCACAAGAACTCCGGTTGCAGCCGTGGAGATCTGGACGACGAGATCGGAGACGTCGTCAGCTTCGACGCCGTTCTCGGAGACGAGTGCGTAGATCACCTGGGCTATCGCGAGGAGGGCCTGCAAGACGAACAGTGTCAGTACCAGTCGGCGGACAATTCGGTGCCCGAGCAGTGCTTCGGCCCGTTGGAAGAACACGTTGCGAGCACGCGTGATCTTCGATTCGATACCGCCGACCGGCGGAGTCTGTGTGTGCAAGCCGGCCTTGATCGAGTCGACGAGACCGGTGAGGCTGCGGTCTTCGACGCCGTCGAGTACGCGGAGGGCGTGGTTGTACTGGATCTCGTCGAGCTGACCGAGAGCTAGGTCCGAGAGCGCTCGGGCGCCGATGGCGAGCCGATGACGATCGTTCATACCGCGCCGAATCACCACCTCGCGCGCGGCCAGATAGAAGAGGACGAAGACGACGTACATGATCGCGATGGCAGGCTGGTAGAAGTAGTCGACGTCGGCGGTGACAAATTTTCCGACCTCGTCGATGAAGAGGCCGAATCCGATTCCGCCGACGAGGGTCGCCAGATCGCGCGTGCGAGAGCCTTCGGTGATGGCAGTCGAGACGATGGCGACGGCCATCAGCAATCCACCCCACAAAACGTGGGCGATGTGGAGGGAACCGCCCCCGATCTGGGGATAGCCGGTTGCCGCAAGGTAAGCGCGGGTGATCAGCACGGTCGCAATGGCAGCGAACAGGAACAGCTCGAAACGAGCCAGTGCCGCACGGTCGTAACTGTGTGGCAGCGTCAGTGCAGTCCGGTCCTTCGTCGTCATTGCGGAACTCCCAGGTTTCGATAGCGCGCGATACGGGAGGACTGGCGATCGGTGTCTGACTCCTCGGCGAGAATGAAGAGTTCGTGCGCGATTGCTGCCCCTACTCTCTTGGAGAATTCCACGGGCTCGTCGGCCGCGTCAGGGGTTTCGGGAATGATGGCGTCGATCACGCCGTCTCGAAGCAGATCCAACGAACGAATTCCCTGCGCTGCGGCCATCTCCGGGGCGTGACTGATGTCGCGATGGACAATCGCGCTTGCGCCTTCCGGTGGCAGGGGAGCGAGCCACCCGTTCTGTGCCGCGAGTACCCGGTCGGCAGGTAGCAGGGCCAGAGCGCCACCGCCGGTTCCCTGACCGAGCAGCACTGACACTGTCGGGGTTCTCAGCGTCACCAGGTCGGCGATGCAGCGGGCGATCTCAGGGGCCAGTCCACGTTCCTCGGCTTCCTTGGACAACGACGCGCCCAAAGTGTCGATCACGAGGACAAGCGGGAGTTGTAGTTCTTCGGCAAGTTTCATGCCCCGTCTCGCCTCACGAAGCGCGGCCGGTCCCATCGTGGTGAGCGCGGATTGTCCACTGCGGTCCTGGCCGAGCAGGATGCACGGAAAGCCTCGGAAGCGGGCGAGCGAGAGCAAGATCGTCTTGTCGGTTTCACCCTGCCCGGTGCCGCTGAGTGGTACCTGTTCGGTCGCGGCATGGCGGAGCAACTGCCGGATGCCTGGTCGATCCGCCCGACGCGAGAGCATCACCGACTGCCAGGCAGGGACATCGGGAATCTCGGGCGAGGAAATCGGGTCCGCGACTGCCGGAGCCGGGGGATCGGTGAGCACGCACAGCGCTCGATTGACCAGCAGACGGAGGCGGTCCACCGGGACGACGCCGTCGATCACGCCGTTGCGGTACAGGTTCTCGGAGGTTTGAATCCCGTCGGGAAACTTTTCGCCGTAGAGGGATTCGTAGACACGGGGTCCGAGGAACCCCACCAGGGCGCCCGGTTCCGCGACGGTGATGTGGCCGAGAGATCCCCACGACGCAAAGACCCCGCCGGTGGTGGGATTACGCAGGTACACCAGGTAGGGCAGGTGCGCAGCCTTGTGAACAGCCACTGCCGCAGCGATCTTCACCATCTGAACGAACGCGACGGTGCCCTCCTGCATTCGTGTTCCGCCGGACGTGGGCGAGGCGAGCAGTGGGAGTTGTTCTGCCGTAGCACGTTCGACGGCGGTCACGATCCGTTCGGCTGCAGCAACTCCGATCGAACCGGCGAGAAAGCTGAATTCACAGGCAATCACCGCGACCCGACGCCCCCGAACTGTGCCGACGCCGGTGACGACGGACTCGTCTACTCCACTTTTCTCGCGGGCCTTCTTCAGGTCTTCCGCGTACTTCGGCCCAGGCCCGACGTCGACGGGCGGGGAGTCCCACGAGACAAAGCTCTCGGGATCGAGTACCGCAGTGAGTAGTTCTTCGGCCGAGATTCGCACAACGTCCTCCAAGTAAGCAGCACCCCGTCCAGGATGAACCTACCTGGACGGGGTACCGCCGGGATCGCGTGGCGTCAGTTGTGCGCCGGAGAATCAGCGTCCGAACGCTTCCTTCCACGAAACGACCTTGCCGATGCGAAGGATGGAGCGCTGGTAGATCTTTGCCGCGATCATCGACAACGCAGCAGTCACGATCAGCATCAACAGAATGGTTCCCACGATCTGGAAAGGAGAAGCTACACCGGCGGAAATGCGCAGGGGCATGAGGATGGCCGAGAACGGCGGAATCCAACTCAGCACGTTGCTCAGGGTTCCTTCGGGATTGCTCACCGAGACGAAAGCCACGCTGACCATTGCCATGACAAGCAGTGCGAGTGGCATCGCGGTGGCATTGACGTCCTCCTGTCTCGAGACCATGGATCCGGCAGCGGCGTACAGCACGGCGAAGAAGAGGAAGCCGAGAATGAACCACCCGAGAGTGCCGAACAGAACACCGATCGCGGTGCCCGTCACGGTCAGGACGCCCGTCGCCAATCCGGTCGCGACGCCCGCGACAGCGTAAGCGGCCATCTGCATCAGGCCGACAGCGCCGATTCCGAGAACCTTGCCCCACAACAACTGCAGCGGACGCAGAGTCGAGAGCAACAACTCGACGACGCGACTGGACTTCTCCTCGACGACGCCCATCGCCACGTACGTTCCGAACAGCAAGATCTGCATGTACAGAAGCACCACGGCAGCGATCGACATCGCTATGCGTTGGCCCTGTTCGGGATCCGGGGGATCGATGGCATCGATGGTGACCACTGCGGTGGACGTGGCTTCGGCGAGCTGAGCCGGATCGATCCCCGCGGCGGACAGCGCATTCGACTGTGCCTGCTGTGCAACGGAACTCTCGATGACGGCCCGCAAATTCGTGGGCACTTCCTTCTTGGTCACGACAGTGACGCCGCCGCCCGATCCAGCGATCACGGCCACGTCGAGGTCGCCGTCCTTGACCTGATCACGCGCGGTCCCGTCGTCGGAAACCTCCGTCACCGTCACCGGATTTCCGAGGGTGTCGCCGATGGACACCATCGTGGCACTGAGCGACTGGTTGCCGACCAAGCCGATCTTCGACTTGTCCTCGTCACCACCGGAGAAGAGTGAGAAGGCGATGATGCCGCCGATGATCGCGACCAGAATGATGACGTTGCTGATCACAAAACTCTTCTTCGAGATCTGCGTCATGAATTCGCGTCGAGCGACCAACCCGATGGCTCGACCTCCACTCAACTGGTTGCTCATGCGGCTACTACCTCTCGGAACAGGTCAGTCAGTGACGGACGTCGTAGCGTGAACTCGTGCACCGGACCGGTTTTCAACGCTGCATGCAGGATCTGCTGATCGTCGGCGGTGCCGTCGACGCTCAGGAGTGTTCGACCGTCGAGGTGGCTCAGCGTGGTGACACCGATCAGATGGTGTGCCCAACCGACCGGCGCGTCAGGGGCGAAGACTTCGATTCGGCCGTCCCCCTTGCCTCGTAGTTCGTCGACAGTTCCGATCTCCCGCATGCTGCCGCGGCTGATGATGCCTACGCGATCGCACAGGCGCTCCACCAGATCCAGCTGATGGCTCGAGAAAATTACGGGAACACCGGTGCGGGCCTTCTCGACCAACACGTCACTCATGACGTCGACCGCTACCGGATCCAGACCCGAAAACGGTTCGTCCAGAACGAGTACCGAAGGATCGTGAACCAGCGCCGCTGCCAGCTGAACTCGTTGCTGATTACCGAGGGAGAGGGAGTCGACGGTGTCCTTGACGCGTTCGGCGATGCCCAGACGTTCGGTCCACCGCTCAGTGGCCGCATGCGCGTCGGCTTTCGAGAGTCCATGTAGTTCGGCCAGATAGGAAAGTTGCGCTCCCACCTTCATCTTGGGGTAAAGGCCGCGTTCCTCCGGCATGTATCCGATAGTGCGACGCACGTCGAGGTCGACGGGTTTGCCGCCGAGACGAACTTCCCCCGAATCTGCTCCGAGGACACCCAACGCAATGCGCATCGTGGTCGTCTTGCCGGCGCCGTTACTGCCGACAAATCCGAAGATCTCGCCCGGGCGGACTTCGAAACTCAGGTTGTCGAGTGCAACGACGTCGCCGTAGCGTTTCGAGATGCCGTCGATCGTGAGGGTGGCTGACATGGGTCCTTCCCATCGGTCGAGTGGTGCGCTTCGGTAATACGGGTCAGAGGTCGAACTCTTCCGAATCAATCGGATCCGGGTCTGGATTGGTCCACGAGAGAATCATCGCGGGCGTGCACGCGCCGATCAGCATTGCAGTCAGTGCCAATAAACCTCCCGTGTAAGGCAGCCTCTCTACATTCCACTGCACCGAAGAGGTGAAAATGAGGAAAATGGCGACAATGAACACCAACGTTTGGGTCACGCTCAACCCGACGGAGCGAGCGTCGTTGCGTTGCTGGATCTCCCATTCGTCCAAAGCCTGCCGCGGCGCATCCCCTTGCCGGCCCGACACGATTTGAAGTGAGGACCACGTCGGCAGGAACAACACGGTGAGGATCGGCCAAGCCACCGCGACGAGCGGATTGAACAGGCACGCTATGCCGACGGCAACCATGGTGGTGAACAGGACTCCGAGGGCGACGACGAGTACGCGCCGACGTCGACGGGTCCGCCAATTCGGGAGCCAATGTCGGAACGTCTCCTCGTTCTGCAGGAACCGCCGAGTGCGGTGGGCCTGGTAGCGGTCGATCAGATTCGATTCAGGCACTTGGCTTTTCACTCCCCTCGATAATGCGGTCAGTCCGGTAGACCTCCGTCGACTGTGCGTTTCGGTAGGCCTCCGTCGACGGTGCATTCCGGTAGATCTCCGTCGACAGCGGCCCGAACTCCGTCCGCGAGAACACCGCCTCGACCGGTAGGTCGAATACCCAGCAGATCCGAAATGCAAGATCCAGGCTGGGGTAATGGTCGCCGCGTTCGAGTGCCCCCACCGTCTGCGGATTGACGTCGACGAGTTGTGCAAGCTGGGCCCGACTCATCTTCCGCTCGGCGCGAAGCACTCCGATGCGATTGAAGATAGGGAGCGCGTCTCCCCGCCGGACTGGGCTCATGCATCAAAGTGTTGTAAAAACCCAACGGTTTGTCAACACGAACCGCGATTGTCCCGCTTCTGGGTGATGCCGGCGGATAAGGTTCGGGCAATGGAAGGGGCTTCACATGGCGGTAGAACAGTTGGTGCTCGAGAAGTCCCGCCTGGTCGTGCAGGTGCGCGAGGACGGTAGCTACAGCGTGGGACCGCAAGGGCGCGAACCGCTCTGGCGCGATCCGATGGAGAAAGGTGCCGTCATCGGTATCGGTCAGCACACTCCGGGGGATGTCGGAGGTGAGTCATGGTGGGTCGTGTACGGCCAGTCGGACACCACGGCTGACGTCACCGTTCGACTCGAGGACGGGTCGCACGTGCCGGTTTTGCGTCTCGGTGAGATCTTCGCCAGTGAATGGGTGAGCGCCCCGCAGCAGGCGTTGTTGTACCGGTCTGATCGCCCGGTGGAGTCGCAGCCCACCAAACTGTCGGTCTTGTTCGCCAGACCGAAGTTCATGCCCAAGGCGGCGTTTCCGGAGAATGATCGTTTGTAGGTCTCGCGAGGTCGGCTGTGGAGGGGCGGTCGGGCTTGTGCTCAAAATATTACGGTACGTACTGTACCGTTTAATTATGACAACTTGGCCGAACGACCTCGCAGTGGTGCAAGTGCGGGTAGCGAGACCCACCGACCGACTCGACGACGTGATTGCGTTCTATCGCGACTGCCTTGGATTGCCGGAGCTTTACCGGTTTTCCGGGCACGCCGGCTACGACGGAATCATGCTGGGTCTGCCGGATTCGAACTATCACCTCGAATTCACGACCCACGAAGACGGAAGCCCGTGCCCGGCGCCGACGCAGGACAACTTGTTGGTGCTCTACTTCGCCGGCGAGTCGGCGATGTACGAGGTAGTTCAGCGACTGGGTGAGGCGGGGCACGAACCCGTCGAAGCCGAGAATCCGTACTGGGAGGAGAATGCGGGAATGACTTTCGAAGATCCTGACGGCTGGCGTCTGGTGCTCATGCCGCGTCCGGTGCTGTAAATGGTGCGCGCCCGCGACGAGCGGATTGACGATGCCGTATTGTCTGCGACCCTGGAATTGTTGGGGGAGAACGGGTATGCGGAGCTGTCGATCGGATCGGTGGCGACGAGGGCTGGTGTGCATCGCCCCGCCATCTACCGTAGATGGCCGTCAAAGCGGCACCTGGTGGTGGACGTCGTCGTGGCGCATATCGGCACTGATCCAACGCCGGACACCGGCGATCTCAGGGCAGACCTGGTCGCCGGCATCACGACATTGGTTGTGGGACTGAGCGAAACGGTAGTTGGTCGGATACTGCCCGCGTTGGTCGCGGATCTGGCCGCGGACCCGGAATTGGCGCGGGATTTCCAGTCGGCATTCTTTCAGCCGCGACGCGATTCCACTGCGGCAGTGCTGGAATCGGCGCGCCTACGCGGTGACATTCGGAGCGACTTCGACCTGGACTTCGTCCTGGATGCCTTGGCGTCCCCGATCTATTATCGAGCGTTGTTCCGTCACTTACCGCTGGACGCGCTCCTGGCTGAGCAGGCTGTCGATTCGGTTCTGCTGACGTTGGCTCCGCACGAGAATCTCTGAAGTCGTTCCGATTCAGTTCAATTCGAGCGGATCGGGTCCGACACGGCTGTCGGTGTTCAACGCTGCGATGGCAGCTGACTCGTCGGCATCGAGTGCGAAGTCGAAGATCGCGGCGTTCTCGCGCATGCGGGCCGGTGTGACCGACTTCGACAGTACGGTGTGTCCCTGCTCGAGATGCCAGCGCAGAACGATCTGCGCCGGGCTCTTTCCGTGTGCTGCAGCAACTTTCTCGATGGTCGGGTCGTCGAGGATAGTTCCCTGTCCCAACGGACTCCAGGCCTCGATTTCGATGCCGCGACTCTGTGCGTACTCCCGTGACGCGTGCTGTTGCAGTCTGGGGTGCAGTTCGATCTGGTTGACGGCTGGGGTGATCGAGCTGTGCTGGGCCAGCAGGTCGAGGTGTTCGGGGAGGAAGTTGGACACACCGATCGCACGGGCGCGGCCGGAGGCGAGAATCTCTTCGAAAGCGGCCCAGGTCTCGACGAACAGGCCCTTTGCCGGCGCGGGCCAGTGAATCAGATACAGGTCGACGTAGTCGAGTCCGAGCTTGTCGAGGCTCGAGTCGAAAGCGGCGAGTGTTCGGTCGTGGCCCTGATCGTCGTTCCACAGCTTGGTGGTGACGAACAGCTCTGACCTAGGGATATCCGAACCTGCGATGGCGCGGCCGACCCCGGCTTCATTTCCGTAGATCGCGGCCGTGTCGATGTGGCGGTAGCCGATCTCGAGAGCGGTGGCAGTGACCTCTTCGGTCTGGGCGTCCGGTACCTGGAAAACGCCGTACCCGAGTTGCGGGATGGTGATCGGTTCGCCGGTGGTTCCGTGAGTCAGTGTGCGGTCGGGGATCGACAACATTGAAGAGCGCCTTTCAGGACTGTGTATGGCGGTCCGACAGGGGATCGTGTCGCCCGTGAACCACCTATGCCGCGCATGCAACTATTGCGTGCGCCTGATAAATAGTTGCACACGCGGGTTGTCTGCGCAAGCAGCGCTGTCGGCTACTCCTCGAAGAGTTGTCCGTTCTCCATCCGCCACCGCCGCGTGCTGCGGGTGGATTGGAGCATGCGTCGATCGTGAGTGACGAGGAGGAGGGTTCCCTCGAACGACTCCATCGCCTGCTCGAGTTGTTCGATCGCCGGAAGGTCGAGATGGTTCGTCGGCTCGTCCAGTACCAGTAGATTCACGCCGCGAGCCTGCAGTAAAGCCAGTGCAGCCCTTGTTCTTTCGCCAGGGGAGAGTGAAGCGGCAGATCTGAGCACGTGGTGTCCACGCAGGCCGAACTTGGCGAGGAGCGTGCGGACATCGGCGTCTGGCCAGTCCGGAACCTGAGCACCGAAGGCCTCGACTACTGGTTGATCGCCTTCGAACAATCCGCGCGCCTGATCGATCTCACCGATCGCGACACCTGAACCCAAAGACGCGATGCCCTCGTCTGGGACGAGTTTGCCGAGCAGGACGTTCAGGAGGGTGGTCTTGCCTGCACCGTTCGCGCCCGTGACGAGGATTCGATCGCCCCAGTCGATTTGCGTCGTAACCGGACCGAACGTGAACTGACCGCGAGTCACCTTGGCGCCGTTCGTGGTTGCGACAACGGAACCGGACCGCGGAGCAGCCGCGATCTCCATACGAAGTTCCCACTCTTTGCGCGGTTCCTCGACCACTTCGAGCCGCTCGATGCGGCGTTGAGTCTGGCGGGCCTTCGCGGCTTGCTTCTCCGTCGACTCGGTCCGCAATCCGCGTCCGATCTTGTCGTTGTCCTTGGCCTTACGGCGCGCGTTCCGGACGCCGTGTTCCATCCAGTTGCGCTGCATCTGTGCACGATCTTCGAGATCGGAGCGGGTGCCGGCATATTCCTCGAAGGCCTCGCGTGCGTGCTGGCGGGCTATCTCGCGTTCGGCGAGGTACGACTCGTAGCCGCCGTCGTACACGGCGATGTCCTGTTGTGCCAGATCGAGTTCCACGATCCCGGTGACGGTGCGCGAGAGGAACTCGCGATCGTGGCTCACGACGACCAACGCGGCTCGGGTCTCGGCGACAAATCGTTCCAACTGCTCGAGACCTCGCAGGTCGAGATCGTTGGTGGGCTCGTCCAACAGGAGAATGTCGTAGCGCGAAAGCAGCAGCGATGCGAGGCCGGCGCGTGCGGCCTGACCGCCGGACAACGCCGTCATGTGAGCGTCGAGGGGTACGCCCAGTCCGAGTTCTTCGACTACCTTCTCGGCGCGCTCGAACAGATCGGCGCCGCCCAGCGCGAGCCAGCGTTCGAGTGCCGGGGAGTACAGATCCTCCTCGGCTTCAGCCAGCGTTTCGGCCGCGGTGTTCATGACCTCCTCGGCGTGCGCGACGCCGGTGCGTCGGCCGAGGAACTCGAGGACGGTTTCACCCGCGATGCGGTCGGGTTCCTGCGCGAGGTAACCGACCGCAGCATCCGGCGGGCTGAGGATGATCGAACCCTCGACGTCGGCGGTTCCGATTCCGGCCAGGGCAGTGAGAAGCGTCGACTTGCCGGCGCCGTTTGCCCCGACGAGGCCGATGACGTCGCCGGGCGCCACTGTGAGATCGAGGTCGGAGAACAGGGTGCGTTCTCCCCGGGATGCAGAGAGGCCGCTGATGCGCAGTGTTGCAGTCACCTGAGAAGTATCCCTGGTGCTGTGCGCCTCTGTTAATCGGTGCTGTGCGCCTTTATTAACCGCGGGCGGTTAACAAAGGCGCACAGCAGTCAGTCCCGAACCAGGTGATACCAGCACGGATGCGCCGCACGGACTGGAAGTGGCGATTCGCTCACGTCCGCGGCCATGCTCGAGGCCGTCGACCATCCGTCGAATGCGCGCATGACGTCTTCTTCGGAGACGCCGTGTGGCATCGGCCAGCGGTGACCTGGCCCGAACGCGAACATGACCATGGACGCGCCCGGCGCGGTGATCGCGTTGACCGACCTCCCGTAGTCCCGTCGTTGATTTTCGGACAGCCCGTGAAAGCAGCCGATGTCGAGCACCAGCATGTGCCCACCGTCGACGGCTATGTGCAGGTCTGCCGCGTCCTCGTGGAGAAACCGGACGTCGACGTGGGCTTCACGTGCATGGATGCGCGCTTTGTCCAACGGTTCCTGCTCGGCGTCGACGCCGGTGACGTGCCAACCGCGTTGCGCCAGCTCGATCGAATGACGTCCGGTGCCGCAGCCGATATCGAGGGCACGGCCACCTTCCGGAACGGGAATCGCGTCGAGAAGTCCGGACAGCTGAGCGTCGAACCCGTGCCCGGTGTGCTCCCACGGAGTGACGCCGACCTTGTAGGCGAGACGATATGAAAGATTCATCGCTCTCTCTTTTCTCGAGGCGATTCCAATACTTGTCTTCCAAGGTAGACCGGCATTTCGGGCGGTACAAGGGCACTCCCCGGATGTTCGGCGGGGAATGCCTCCGTGCTCTGGCGCGTTGGTTCCGAATATGACCGAAACCAACGATGTGACCTCTGTACCGACAATTGTTCTGAACGACGGTAAGACGATCCCCGCACTGGGATTCGGTGTGTTCCAGGTTCCGGACGACGAAACGCAGGAAGCCGTCTCCACCGCCCTGAAGACCGGCTACCGCAGTATCGACACCGCCAAGATCTACGGCAACGAGGTGGGCGTCGGCCGCGCTATCGCCGAATCCGGCATCGCCCGCGAAGACCTCTACATCACGACCAAACTGTGGAACGACGACCAGGGCTACGACTCGACGCTTGCCGCATTCGACGCCAGCCTCGACAAGTTGGGTCTCGACTACCTCGATCTGTACCTGATCCACTGGCCGGTTCCGTCGAAGGACCTGTACGTCGAGACGTTCAAGGCATTCCAGAAGCTCAAGGCCGACGGACGGGTTCGATCCATCGGCGTCTCCAACTTCACCATCGAGAACCTCGAGCGTGTCATCGGTGAAACCGGAGAGGTGCCGGTCCTCAATCAGATCGAGCTTCACCCCAAGTTCAACCAGGCAGAACTGCGCGCCTTCCACACCGGCAAGGGAATCGCGACGGAAGCGTGGAGCCCGCTCGGCCAGGGAACTGTTCTCGGCGACCCCGTCATCACTGCCATCGCCGACGCTCATGGCGTCACCGCGGCTCAGGTCATCATTCGCTGGCACCTGCAGATCGGCAACGTGGTGATCCCGAAGTCGGTGACCCCCGAACGTATCGCCGCCAACTTCGACGTCTTCGGCTTCGAACTGACTCCGGAACAGATCAACGCGATCGGCGCTCTCGACGACCCAGCCGGCCGTATCGGCCCCGACCCGGTCACGCTCGGAAGCTAGAACTTCCGGTAGATCCACAAACGGCACTCCCGCAGTCGCGGGAGTGCCGTTTGTCGTGTGCGGTCAGTTCAGATGTGTTCGATGTTCTGCAGTGAATGCGATGTGCTCGTCCGTGCGTCCGGTGCGGAGCTTGTCGACCCACTCGGGATCGGCGAGCAGCGCGCGTCCGATGGCAACCATGTCGAATTCGCCGTTCTCGTACTGAGCTTCGAGACGCTCCAGTCCAGTCACAGCCGATGCAGCGTCGCCGGTGAATGCCGTCGTGAACACGGAATCGAGTCCGACCGAGCCGACGGTGATAGTCGGCAACCCGGTCAGCTTCTTGGTCCAACCGGCGAGGCCGAGCTTGCCGTCTTCACCGTCGAGCTCAGCGAATGCCGGTTCCCAATGACGCCTCGTCGACGGATGCAGGACGTCGACGCCGGCGTCGACCAGGGGAGTGAGGATGCGGCCGAGTTCTGCCGGGCTCTGCGCGATACGAGCGTCGTACTGGCCGGACTTCCACTGCGAGAATCGGTAGACGATCGCGAACTCGTCCCCGACTGCCTCTCGGATTGCGGAGACGACCTCGGCCGGGAAACGGGTGCGAGCTTCGAGCGATCCGCCGTATCCATCGGTCCGGACATTGGTTCCTGCCCAGAGGAATTCGTCGAGCAGGTAGCCGTGTGCGCCGTGCAACTCGAGACCGTCGAAGCCGGTGTTCTTCGCGTTGAGCGCGGCATCCACCCACGACTGCTTTAAGTCGTCGAGATCCGACGTGGTGAATTCGCGTCCCAAACGGGTGCCGTCCAGCGCCAGACCGGAGGGGCTGACGGTTTCGACCTCGGGGTTCAGGTGCGAGTTCTCGCCGCGCTCGACTCCGAGGTGCCACAGCTGAGGAATGATCGATCCGCCCTCGGCGTGGACTGCGTCGACCACCGACTTCCAGCCGCCCAGGCTCGAATCACCGTAGATGCGCGGTACGCGGGTGTGCGGGCCGGCTGCCGGGTCCGGGATGTACGTGCCTTCGGTGATGATCAAGCCGACACCACCTGCTGCGCGACGACGGTAGTACTCGGCGACGTCGGCGCCGGGGATTCCGTCGGGAGAGAAGGCGCGCGTCATCGGGGCCATGGCGAAACGGTTGCGCAACGAGAGTGATTTGACCTCGAAAGGCTCGAAGAGGCCGCGCAACGCGGAGGCCTCGGGTGCTGTCGATGTGTCGGGAAGAGTCACGGGATTGTTCAACACAGCGGACCCTCGACCTATTCCGCCGCATGAGGTTATCTCCCTGAAATCTGCAAAAGGTTGCGTACGTTCGGTTTTCGATCAGTATCTATGTAGACCCAATTTAGTTTGTGCATTAACTATTAACATGCGATATGGTCGTGCGGAAAGTTTCTGAGGGCGGTATCGAGCACGAAAGAGGACGCGCGAGCATGACAACGACGGTGCCGAACGAGCGGGCCGGAGAGCTGGAGCCGATTCCGGAGCGGCCGTATCCGAAGCGTCGTGATCCCAAGGGGTCGTGGATGCTCGAGATGATCAAGACGACCGATCACAAGAAGATCGGGATCATGTACTTGATCACTGCGTTCGTGTTCTTCCTGATCGGCGGTCTGATGGCGCTGTTCATGCGCGCAGAACTGGCCGTTCCCGGGATGCAGTTCCTCTCCAACGAACAGTTCAATCAGCTGTTCACCATGCACGGCACGATCATGCTGCTGCTGTACGCGACCCCAGTCGTCTTCGGATTCGCGAACTACATACTTCCGCTGCAGATCGGTGCGCCCGACGTGGCGTTCCCGCGCTTGAACTCATTCGGGTTCTGGCTCTTCACTTTTGGTGGCCTCATCGTCCTCGGTGGATTCCTCACGCCGGGCGGCGCCGCCGACTTCGGTTGGACGGCGTACACCCCGCTCTCCGGCGCGGTACACAGCCCCGGTGTCGGCGCCGACCTTTGGGTATTCGGTCTGACGGTTGGTGGCCTCGGCACCATTCTCGGTGCGGTCAACATGATCACCACCGTGATCTGCCTGCGAGCACCCGGCATGACGATGTTCCGCATGTCCATCTTCACCTGGAACATCTTCATCACCAGCATCTTGATCTTGATGGCGTTCCCGCTCTTGACCGCCGCGTTCATGGGTCTGTTCGTCGACCGTCACCTCGGTGGACACATCTTCGACCCGGCATCGGGCGGAGTTCTGTTGTGGCAGCACCTGTTCTGGTTCTTCGGTCACCCCGAGGTGTACATCATCGCGTTGCCGTTCTTCGGCATCGTCTCGGAGATCTTCCCGGTCTTCAGTCGTAAACCGATCTTCGGTTACACCGGATTGGTCTATGCGACGCTCGCGATTGCTGCCCTCTCGATCGCGGTATGGGCTCACCACATGTATGCGACGGGTGCTGTTCTCCTGCCGTACTTCTCGTTCATGACGTTCCTGATCGCGGTGCCCACGGGTGTGAAAATCTTCAACTGGATCGGAACGATGTGGAAGGGGCAGTTGACTTTCGAGTCGCCGATGCTGTTCTCGGTGGGCTTCCTGATCACCTTCCTCTTCGGTGGTCTGTCGGGTGTCATCCTCGCGAGTCCGCCGATCGACTTCCATGTCACCGACACGTATTTTGTTGTCGCCCACTTCCATTACGTGGTCTTCGGCACGGTCGTGTTCGCCACCTATGCCGGCATCTACTTCTGGTTCCCGAAGATGACGGGGCGTCTGCTCGACGAGCGACTGGGCAAGTGGCACTTCTGGACCACGTTCGCCGGTTTCCATGGCACATTCCTCGTCCAGCACTGGCTCGGCGGCGAGGGCATGCCGCGTCGTTACGCCGACTACCTGCCCTCGGACGGATTTACCGTGCTCAACTCGGTGTCCACGATCTTCGCCTTCGTGCTCGGTGCGTCGACGCTGCCCTTCCTGTGGAACGTCTTCAAGAGTTACCGCTACGGCGAAGTTGTCACCGTCGACGATCCGTGGGGCTACGGAAACTCGCTGGAGTGGGCGACAACCTGTCCACCGCCGCGTCACAACTTCACCGAGCTGCCGCGCATCCGCAGTGAACGCCCGGCCTTCGAACTGCACTACCCACATATGGTCGAGCGAATGAGGGCGGAAGCGCACGTGGGTCTCACCGGGCAACCCACGTCGACGTTGGAAAAGGGTGACGATCATCGCCAAATTGATTAGTGCAATAATAGTTACTGCACTAATTAATCTGATAACATCGGATTCATGACGACGAAGGCTCCGCAGACGCAGATGGACGATCCGCTGGCTCTCGACCGGCAGGTGTGCTTTGCACTTGCGGTCGCGAACCGGGCGGTGCTCTCCGTCTACCGGCCACTGCTCGAGCCGATGGGCCTCACGCATCCCCAGTATCTGGTGATGCTGGCACTGTGGGGAAAGTCGCCGATGGCGGTCAAGGAAATCGGGCAGGCACTGCAGCTCGATTCGCCGACACTGTCGCCGCTCCTCAAGCGACTCGAGGCGTCCGGGTTGATCACGCGAACCCGTAGCCGCGCCGACGAACGTCAACTGGACGTGGACCTCACCGAGGCGGGTGTGGCGCTGCGCACGGAGGCGGAGAAGATCCCCCCGGCGGTTGTCGCGAAGCTCGGCGTGAGCCTCGCCGAACTCGAAGAACTCCACAACGTTCTGACGCGGGTCAACGAGGCCGCGCTCCGCGCCGGAGCCTTGGACCAATGAGAGAAATGTGATGACTGCATCCGAAAGAAACGTGATGACTGCGTCAGTACCGTCGATGCGTACCGAACAGGTGACTTCCGTGACTTCCAAAAAGCAACGTACGAGCCCGAATCCCCTTCAGTGGTTGGGTTATTCAGTGGGGCGCAAGCTGCCCGATTCCATGCAGGAATGGGTGCGAAACGACCTGATCGGTGACTGGGCTGTGCCGCGTCACCTGATCCGAAGCATGGTGCCGTTTATTCCAGTCTTCGCGGCCTTCATGCTCTTTCCCGGGCCGTTGGCCCTGCGGGCATCGATGGTGCTGCTCGGAGTACTTCTGGCACTGTTCTATTCGGTCTCCTACATGGCTCAGAACAGGTCGCGTCGCCTCGAGCGTCACGGTTTGCCTTCCGACCTCGAGAACCCGAAGAAGATCTCGCGCCACGACGCCGAGAAGGCCGCCTACGAGAAGCTGCACGGCGGCCCCGCGACGTAGCACCTCGGTCACATGCCGTGGAGGGCGCTGCCGCCGTTCATCTCACAGACGCGTTGCTCCACGGCCGCCGAGAAGCCGCCCACAGGCTCGGTCGAACGAAGAGCCGATGCGACATCTTGCTCGACCAGGTATCCGTTGATCGCGATTGCCGCCGTCGACCCGGCAGCGGCAGCGCCTATCACCTGAGCGCGAGGGTCGACGACGTTGCCGGCGCCCCAGACGCCTGGAACGCTGGTGGCGCCGGAAGGGTCGACAGCCACGAATCCCGTAGGGCCGGTTTTGCACCCGAGTCGCGTCAGATGCGCGTCGTTCGGAATGAAACGCGGCGCAACGAACAGTGCTGAGCGAGGGACCAATTGCCCGTTGTCGAGTTCGACGGCCTTCAGTTCGCCTCTCTCGCAGATCAATCCAGAGACTAGTCCGTCTACGACAGTCACCCCACGCGCAGCAAGTCGCGCGCGTTCGTCACGGGTGAGCGAGATGTGGTGGGGGAAGAACATCACATCCGACGACCACTGTCGGAGTAGAAACGCCTGGTGAAGTGACATCTCGCGAGCGTCGCCGCCGAGAACGCCGATCGGCTCGTCACTGATCTCGTATGCATGGCAGTACGGGCAATGGAGCACGCTCTGTCCCCAAAGCTCCTGGATACCCGGTATTTCCGGGAACGAATCCCACAAGCCCGTGGCAACGAGCAGAGTGCGGGTCTCGAGGGGTGTGCCTCCTGAAAGTTCGACGACAAAGCCGGGTTCGATACCGCGCCAGGAGACGTCGACAACGTCATCCTGTTTGAATTCCACTCCGTACGTCTGCAATTCGCTGCGCCCGACGGCGAGCAACTCACCGGGCGCCATGCCGTCTCGCGAGAGGAAGCCGTGCATGTGTGCTGCGGGCGCGTTGCGCGGTTTGCCGGAATCGATGACGGCGACCGTGCGTCGCGCACGACCCAACACCAGGGCTGCGCTGAGTCCGGCGGCGCCACCGCCGACGATCACGGCGTCGAGGATCTCTGTTTCAGTGTGTGTTCGCATGAGCACAGGTTGCCTGCGGACGCGAGGGGTTAGCAACTATTGTTGCCATTTCTGGGAATCGTCGTCAGACTCGGACCATGAATGTCAACGGTCCGCACATCGATGCCGCTATTTCGCAGATCGGCGCGCGCCTCAAACGCATTCGTACTCAGAGGAACGTCACGCTCACAGCGCTGTCCGAGTCCACCGGTATTTCGAAGAGCACTCTGTCGAGGCTCGAAGCGGGCGAGCGCCGCCCGAGTCTGGAGTTGCTGCTTCCGATCGCGCTTGCCCACCAAGTGCCGTTGGACCAACTGGTGGCGGCACCGCAGGTCGCCGATCCACGCATCCAGAGTGCGCCTCGAAGCGTCAGCGGCCGAACGGTATTGCCGTTGACTCGGCAACCGGGTGGGCTGCAGGCATTCAAGATGACCATCCCGGCAAGCCAGACGGAACCGGACCCTCAAGTGCACGACGGTTACGAATGGCTGTATGTGTTGTCGGGGAGGTTGCGGTTGGTGTTGGCCGATCACGACATCGTGATGGGCACGGGTGAAGCTGCTGAATTCGACACCCGAAACCCACATTGGTTCGGCAGTGACGGGCGCGGCCCGGTCGAGGTGCTGAGTCTGTTCGGCCCGCAAGGAGAACGCATCCACGTACGGGCCAAGCCTTCGGCGAAGTGACGGACAGTCATACTTTGTTCGATGCAGGCGGAAGCTAAGTGGACGGTGAGGGATCTGTGCGAATCGAAGTTGACGACTTGAGCCGGGATGCGGTCCGTGACTTACTGACCGAACATCTCGCCGACATGCATGCGACCTCGCCTGCGGACAGCGTTCACGCGCTGGACGTCGCAGGTCTGACGGATAGCTCCGTGACCATGTGGACGTTGTGGAGCGAAGGCGACGAGCTACTCGGTTGTGTAGCTCTGAAGGAACGGTCGTCGAGCGGTGGTGAAATCAAGTCGATGCGAACATCTTCGGCCGCTCGAGGGCGCGGAGTGGGAACGCGACTTCTTCAACACGTCGTGGACGAGTCAAGACAACGAGGCTACCGGCAACTCGAATTGGAGACCGGTACGCAAGACTTCTTCGACCCGGCACGGCGACTTTATGCAAAATTCGGGTTTGTGCCGTGTCCACCGTTCGGGAACTACCGCGAAGATCCGAACAGCGCCTTCTTTGTTCTCACGCTGTGAACAGTTCTCGCACTGTGAGCAGTCCTCACGCAATGAACATTCGGGCAGTGACGAGTCGTACTGCGCTGTCGAAGTTCATGATTGCGGTGTCGAGCACCAGCCGTTCCACGGTCCACGGTTCGTAGTCTCGATCCAGGATTTCCTGCCACGTAGGTAGTACAAGATCCGGGATGTCGACGACACGCTGCTCCGCGCGTCGGCGATGCTCGTCGGGATCCGAACAGACGACCTCGACGTTGAGCAAGCGCGCCGAATTTTGTTGTGCGGTAGCGGACCAGGCGTTTCGTGTCACCTCGACCGGGTTGACGCATTCGACCACGACCGAGAGCCCCATTCGCAATTGTTCGGCGGCGAGCGCGTACCCGATGATGTATCCAGCGGTCCCGGACGCATCAGCGATACCGCTGCCGGTCAGTGCCTGTTCGATGGTATCGATCCGCACGTAGGGAATCTGGTGATGCCGGGTAAGTGCCCGCGCGATCGTCGACTTGCCGGTGGCCGGCAAACCACCGATCACGACCAGTGTTGCGCGGGCCGACGGCTGGGGGTTGTGTCCGGCATCCACCATCCTCGAAATGTACGGGGCGTCGTCGATTTACGCCGACTCGCCCCGTACTCCTCTCAGTTCGGGATCGCGAACTCTCGAGCTTCGAATGCCAAGTCGTCGGCGGCGGATTCCATCCGAGCCGTCGCACGGTTGGGCGCTGTCAGCACTGCGACAATCGGAACTGCCAACGCCAGCAAGCCGAGAACGAAGACGGGGAAGAGGAAGGAGAACACTTCGAGCCCCTGCGGCGCCGGGGCTGCCGCGTCGTGGACAACTTCGACTGCGGCCATTCCGGTGTAGTGCATACCGACGACCGCGATACCCATGATGATTCCGGCGACAAAACGCAGAATCGTGGACTCGAGCACCATGGTGAACCACAATGCGGCGGTGCCGGCGACGACTGCGATGAGAACCGACAGTGCAACGAAGAGCAGGTCGTAGTGGATCTCGCCCTGAAAGCGCAAGGCGCGCATACCCGTGTAATGCATGATGTTCACGGCGAGACCGGTCACCAGGCCCCCGATCAGAAGCCGCGTCCAGCGGAATTCGGTCCCGATGATCAGCAGACCGACAAACACGGCACCCACCGAGATGATCGCAGAGATCACGGTCCATCCGAGGTTGTATCGAATGGGACTGCCGGGGACTGCGAAGCCGAGCATGGCGATGAAATGCATCAGCCAGATGGCGACGCCACCGATCGACAGGGCAGCCATGGCGAGCCATCGCATGCGTGTGGCGGTTGTCGTCGCCGACGCTGAATGCCTGGTGCACGCCAGGCCGACTACCGACCCGACCACGGACACGACGTAGGCGAGCCCGAGCAGCCAGATTCCCATCGAGAAATGGTGCATTTCATCCGACATGCCAGTTCCTTTCGGTGACGATTCGCATCTGGTGATTCATCTAGACGACTGCTTCGGCTGCGAGTCGTTCGAGCGAGTACTCGGTGATGGCGATCAACGCGCGTTTGGCCGATTCGCGGTTACGGGCGTCGATCTCGATCATGGGAACGCGGTTGGGCAGAGCCAACGCTTGCCGGAGATCGCTCGCCGAATGGATTGGTGCGCCGTCGAAACGGTTGACCGCCACGATGAACGGGAGCCCTCGCGCCTCGAAGAAGTCGACTGCGGCGAAGCTGTCTTCAAGGCGGCGAGTGTCGACCAGAATGACCGCACCGATCGCACCGGTGATGAGGTCGTCCCACATGAACCAGAAGCGGCGCTGCCCCGGGGTTCCGAATAGATAGAGGACCAGGTCGTCGGCAAGAGTGATTCGTCCGAAGTCCATCGCGACCGTCGTGGTGCTCTTGTCGGGAGTTGATCCGAGATTGTCGATACCGTCGCTGGCGTCGGTGACCATGGCCTCCGTGCGAAGGGGGACGATTTCGGAGACGGTCCCCACAAGCGTTGTCTTGCCAACACCGAAACCCCCGGCGATCACGATTTTGGTCGATTTCACGCGAGACGATGAGTCAGAGTGCCCGAAGTCCACTGAGGGTCCTTTCGATCAGTTCGCGTCGCTCGACTCGAGATGCGTCGCTTCGCAGAGTGGCATGTATTTCCAGTGATCCGGCTACTACGAGGTCGGCAACCAGTACCCGCACGACTCCGATCGGAACACCCAGGTGGGCAGCGATCTCGGCTATCGAGATCCGCTGCTCACACAGTGCGACAATCGACGCACGAATATCCTGCGGTGCAAGATTGTTCGAGACCACGTCTTCGATCGTCGCGATGATCGCTTCGAGCGGGAGGTCGATGGACGGCAGGGTCCGACCTTCGGTGAGCGCGTACGGCCGGACCAAGCTCGGTTCGGCGTCGTCGTACTCGGATTGGTGGTGAGGCATCGGACTCAAATACCCTGCGATGTTCGCGGAGCAATGTCCATGGTTGTCCCGACGCGATCGACGAGAGTCGCCATTTCGTAACCGATCTGGCCGATGTCGCATCCGGCAACGGCGAGGGCGGCAAGGTAAGCACCACTACCGACACCCATGAGAAGTAGGTACCCGTTCTCCATCTCGACGACGGACTGCATGACGGCCCCACCGTCGAAGAGGCGTGATGCACCCGCGGACAGGCTGGCGAGTCCGGAAGTGACAGCGGCCAATTGATCCGCCCGATCGAGCGGCAGGTGTGAGCTCGAGGCCGTCAACAACCCGTCGGCTGAGACGATGATCGCGTGACTCACACCCGGCACGTCTCGGGCAAAAGCCGAAACCAGCCAGTCGAGTGCGCGGGGAGTCTCTTGGGCTCCGACAGTGTTCACTGTTCTCCTTCATCGTTGTGCAACATCGTGGACGATTCGAAAGACTGTCCGCCATCGCGCTGATGGTCGGCGGCGTGCCGACGCCCTCGTTGTACTCCGGATTGGTAACTGCTCCAACCGCGTTGGACGTCCGCCGGATTGGATGCGTGACGCTGAGTCGAGCCGCCACCGCCGACGGCGCCAGGAACCAGCCGGGCTCCGCGGTCCCGAATGGGAAGTCCGGAATCGGCGATCTTGGTGACCGGCATTTCGAATGACGTTCGAGCAGCCACCCAGCCTTGATCGGCGTCCGTGGTCCACGAGCTGCCGGTGGAAGCCGCTGACGTCTCCGCCGTCGGATCGACAAGCCACTCCGACACCATCCGGGCAAAAATCGGCATCGTGGACGGGGCGGCGGGCGCGCCGTTCGAGTTGCCGTCGCCTGCGCTGTCAGCGCGCGCCGATGGTCGGGCAGAGAGCCCGTCACGGGTACGCGAGGAGAAGAACGCCGCAGTATTTGTCGGTGTCGGGGCTGAGAGCCGGTGCCGTGGCGGCGGAGTTGTCGACGGTTGGGGACCCACCGGAATCTCGGGACCCTTTGCCGGCGAGGTGAATTCCGGCGACGGAGCCCGAACGGGAAGGGCCGTTGGTGCGTCTGTCCCCGAGGGATCGAGCAGAGGAGCGAAGGATGACACCGACGAGGTGGGTGCCGGAGAAGCCGGAGTCGAGGTGCTGACCGCCGGTACTCCGCTGGTGCCCGGGGTGCGACGCGGTAGCCCCGAAGGTGCCGTTGCCGGCGGCGTCGACTGCGGTGTGACCGGGGCGAACGTCTCAGTCCGATCGGTGCTGTTGGCGGGCGTTCGACGCGGGAGATCAGCGAAGCTTCGGGTCGCAGGCCGCAGAGGTGCGGATTCGGTCGGGACGGGCTGTGACCATGACGGTGCCGACGGTGCCGACGGTGCCGACGGTGCAGACGTTGCGGGAGGGGGAGTCCGATCGAGCGTGGGAACGGGTCCGGTTCGCGGCGTGCGGATCTCGGGTGCCCGAGAAGAATCGAGAATCGACGTCGGTAGGAGCACCGTGGCGGTGATGCCGCTGTGTGTCGACGACGTTGCCGTCGGGCGCAGGCGCACAGAGATGTTGTAGCGACGACTGATTCGGCTCACGACGAACAAACCCATGCGACGCGCTGTATCTGCGCTCATCTCGCCGCCGGCGGCGAGGCGTTCGTTGGCATCGAGGATATCGGCAGGTGACATGCCGATACCGAGATCAGCGACCTCGACGATCATGGAGCCGTCGATGGTGCGGGCGGCGTTGATGGAGACGGTGGTCTCAGGTGGGGAGTACCGCAGCGAATTGTCGAGCAGCTCGGCGATGAGGTGAACGACGTCCGGGGCCGCATGACCGGTGACGACTCCGGGCGGAATCTGCCCGAGTTCGACGCGTCGATACTCCTCGACGCCTGACACGGCGGCGCGAAGGGTATCGCCGAGGGCGATGGGGGCGGTCCTGGCGCGGCGTACATCGGTTCCGGCGAGAACCAACAAGTTGTCACCGTTTCGGCGCATTCTCGCGGCGATATGGTCGAGGCGGAACAGATTCTCGAGGCGACGCGGGTCGTCTTCGTCCTGCTCGAGCTGTTCGATCAAACCGAGTTGCTGGTCGACGAGGGACTTGTTGCGCCTCGACAGCGTTTCGAACATGTCGTTGACCTGGCGCCGCAGGGTGGCCTGCTCGCCGGCGAGCGTGATCGCCTGACCGTGCATGTCGTCCACGGCGCGTGCGAGCTCGCCGATTTCCTCGTGGGTGCGGATCGGGACACGGGCAAAGTCGAGTTCGTCGGTACTGGCACCTGCGCGAATTCGTTCGATCGCGTCGGGAAGTCCGCGTCTCGCTGCCTGCAAGGCGGCAAATCGCAACCGGCGGATCGGATCGATGAGCGATCGGCTGATGACGAGGGCGATGGCCAGCGCCAGCAGGACCGCGCCGAGCACAATTGCGGTATCGCGAAGTGCCGCGGTTCGTGCGGCGTTGGATTCAGCGGTGACGGTATCGCCGAACTCGGTGACGGTGGTGTCAGTCAGGCTGTTGTACTGCTCGTTTCCAGATTTCAGATCGGTGCCGACGCGGCTCCCCAAGGGAGAAGTCGACGGAGTGGATCCGAGTGCGTTGATCCGGTTCTGAGCCGAGTTGCTGAGTGCCTGGACGGTGTCGTTGGTTCCGTCGATCGTGAGGATGTTGTTCAGAGCGACCAGTTCGGCGCCGGCAGCGCTGACCATCGAGGTGCGAGCCTGCTGGTCCGGATCGCCTGAGCCGAAGAGGATTCGTTGTTCGGCCAAGGCTCGTCGCGCTTCCCAGAGTGCGGACAGTCGACCACCCTGTTCACGCAGGACTGGGCGCTGAGAATGCTCGACGACGCTGGTGAAGGTGCCGGAAAGGGCTCGTGAGACCTCACCGACCCGCGAAACCAGGCGAGCGGGTGCCACCGCGCCGGCGGCGATCTCCTCGGTGATGGAACGGCTCTCGGCCAACGCCGAAGTCACTTGGTCGTTGAGGGCATCGTCGGACTGGAACGTGCGGGCGGCATCGACAAGTTGGTCCATCGCGTCGGAGACTGCTTGCGTGGCAGGAGCGGTGCCGGAGCGTGCCGATGCCGCTTCGGCGAGTTCGTACAAAGCCGATTCCAGATTGATCGCTGCTGGCACTGCGAGGGCGCGCTCGGACGAGGAACTCAGCTGCGCGGCTTCTTCGAGTTCTGTCTGAACTCGAAGGGCTCCGAGGACAACGGCGACGATCATCGGCAATGCGAGGACAGCGATGACCTTCCATCCCAGGCGCCATTCGCCGATCGACCACCAAGAGGTTGTCGTGTGTGAATCGTGTTTCATGCGGAACATGGCCCCTTCACGTCAACCCCCCGTGGGTCATTGCCCGAACCCCTTCGATCCGGTTTGACCAGAAGGAGTAGTTAGCTGAACGGTAACAGACTGTTCGCTGGCTCGCTACATTCCAGTTGTCTCAACGGATCGACCATGACTATATCGGGATTGTAAGACCAGGTGAAAGGCTAAACGGACAAGTGCGGCGAATAGGATAGCCGAGTTGTTCGATTTGGTAGCTATCTGAACTTTGGTTCGTAAGCGTGAGGGAACTCTCCGCAACGGTGTCTGACTCTGCACCGAACGTCGAGGACAGGTCCGTACGAGGCGGACCCGCGTGTCAGACTGTGGAAACCGCGCCGATGACCGAATCGAACCTTGGAGACGTAATGGGTGGACCTGCTCGCGATGCGTTGCGCGCGATCGCGGAACTGCTGGCCCCGAACAGCCCGACAGTCATCGACCGTGTGACTCTCGCAATCGACTACCCGGAACGGTATGTCGCAGTACAGAACGAGCTGTACTCACAGAAGCTCGAGAAGCCACACCCCGAATTGGCGTGGTTCGCTCTCGTCGACGCGATGCACGAACAAGAACTCCTCGTCTGGGTGGACTGGAACGAGGACGCGGGCGAGGTTCTCGGCCAGCTGCGAGAGCTGAGGTCTTCGCCCGCAATTGCGGGATCGTGGGAGTGGGCAGAGAGCCTTGCCGCTGCCTTCGATCGAGCTGCCGGACTGGAATCGCTTCTCGCGCGGGTGGGCGACAACATCGCCGGGGCAGGCGTTTCCGTGGCCTGGCTCGACAGCGACAGCGATACGTTTCTCGTTGTGCTCGTCCCGAGTGATCGAGCCGTACGACTCGTCGAACTCTCGCTGACAACCGGGCACAGCGTCCGCGTGTTCTAGTGTCTCAGCGTTTACCGAGGAGACGACGGAATCCCTCGATTCGGTCGCTCAGTCTGGGCGGCGTGCGCTCGGGATCCATCAGCGCGTTTTCAGCGAGCACGTGGTCTTCGCCGTCCACTGTGTTCCGGTCGAATTCGCGCAGACTGCGAGCGTTGGAAGACGCAAGACTGCGAACCGTCGACAACAGTGAGCGCTCACGCAATGCGTCGTCGACTTCTTCCTCGGTGACGTCGAGGTGCTCGCTGAGCAGGCGGCGCCTCAAACCGATGATCGAGGCCCGCAACTCGACGTCTGCGGCGTCGTCGGATTCGACGGCGATGTCACACTCCGTATCGAACCCCATCGAACGGTTGTTGAGGTTCGACGAACCGATTCGCAGGAGACGATCGTCCATCACGAGAACCTTGGCGTGTACGTAAATAGGTGCGCCAGAAGAGGTCACGGGATAAAACGCACCGAATCGGTTGTGGATATCGGCGGCCCACAGCAGATGCAACAGGTCGTGGCGCGCCCCGTCCATCGCCTTTTGTTCCAGCCAACCGTCGGCGTTGCGCGGAATGACCAGAACGATCTCCGGTCCGTCGTCCTCACGCAGGCGCGCGGCAATCGCCTCTGCCAGAGTGCGTGAGGCGAGGTACTGGCTTTCGATGTACAGCGTGCGCTCGGCCCCGGCGATGGCCGCGAGATACAGCGCCTCGATCTCACGCACCTCCGTGCGTTCGCCGAGCTCCGGCAATGTTCTGGCGACGGCTACGTCGACAACCCGCAAGGTGGGCGCCAGATTGACGGGCCACGGAGTCGCAGTGCTCTCGACCGGTGTGAGATCCTCGCCGGTTGCGGATTTCCAGCGTGCCCGCGCCAATTCGCCGATGGCCGCCGCCGCATTGCCGTCGACCGCCGTGGTCGCGTCATGCCAAGGGCCGTAACGCCTTCCGCTCGGCGTGATTCGGTAATCGTTTCGGTCGACGTGATCCGAGGTGTCCCAGCGGTCCACAGTCATGTCGATGCCGCCGCAGAACGCCAGGGCGTCGTCGATGACGATGATCTTCTGATGGTGCGCCGCGCCCACCGGATGGGCGCCGTCGATCTCGAACCGAAGGCGCTCGTCGGTCAACCAGTTGGACACGAAGACAGGAGTCATACCGCGGCCGATTGCGGTGAACGCCCCGATGTTCCATTTGAGTACGAGGATTTCGAGGTCGGGTTTCTCGCGGACCAGCCAGCGGAGGAACATTCCCAACCGGTTGGGGCCGTCGAGCGTCTGCTTGCCTGGTTCGAGTTTGATACGCGTGTCGAAGTCCCAGCCGATCAACATGATTCGCTTTTCGGCTTGCAACATCGCGGACTTCGCATGATGAAAGTAGTCAGCGGCGTCGACGATGCAGGCAAGATTGTCTGCCGGCTCGATGCGCCAGCAGGTTTCGCCCGGAACAAGAATTCTGTTCATTCGCCGATCCCCAGGTAAGCCGTCAGTTCGCGAGCTGCCGCTTGGCCCGCGCGGTTGGCTCCGATCGTCGAAGACGACGGACCGTATCCCACCAAGTGCACGCGAGGGTCGGCTTCGACCTGCGTGGCGAGGCGTCCTGTCATCGGGATTCCGCCACCCGGCCCTCGTAGGTGCAACGGAGCCAGGTGATCGAGCGAGCTACGAAATCCGGTGCACCACAAGATGACATCGGCATCGATAGCGGTGCCGTCGGCCCACTTCACGCCGTTCGGAAGGATTTCGGAGAACATCGGGAGTCGATTCATCACACCACGCTCACGTGCTGCCCGAATGGCAGGCGTTACGGGGAGGCCGGTGACCGAAACAACGGATCCCGGTGGCAGACCGCGTCGTACACGATCCTCGACCATGGCCACCGCAGCGCGGCCGATGTCCGGCGTGAACGGCTCGTCGCGGAACTCCGGTTCGCGGCGCGTCACCCAGGTGGTGGTCGTGACGCGTGAGATCTCGTCGAGCAGTTGGACGGCCGAGATCCCGCCGCCGACCACGACAACATGTTTGCCTTCGAACTCCGCGGCGGTTCGATAGTCCTTCGTGTGGAGCTGTCGGCCACGAAATGAATCGGCCCCAGGGTAATGGGGAATGAAGGGTCGCTCCCAGGTTCCCGTCGCGTTGATCAAGCCTCGGGCCGCGAACACTCCGTGGTCGGTCTCGATCCGCAGTCGCTCTTCCCTCGGGCACACCACTCGCGTGTGTACCGGGCGGTGGACGGGAAGTTCGAATTGCTTTTCGTACAGTTCGAAGTAGTGGGGGACAGCCACCGATGCAGGCACCTGTTGGGCGTCGGTCCCGGTGGTTTCCGCGAAAGACATTCCCGGGAGGTCATGCACACCGTTGACGGTGCTCAGTGTCAGGCTCGGCCAACGGAACTGCCACGCTCCGCCCGGACCGGACGCATGATCGAGCACCACGAACCCCGATTCGGGTGCGATTCCGAACTTGCGCAGGTAGTACGCGGCGGAGAGTCCGGCCTGTCCTGCGCCGATCACCACCACGTCAACCGGGTGTGGTTGCTGTGCGGCAAGGTCGTCTGTACTCATCGGTAATCTAACCTCCTGATGTACAGAACTTAGCTGCAGAGAAGTATGCGGACGGTATCGGCGCCTCGGAACATCCCTGTGTCGAGCCTTCCAGAAACGAAAGAGAGCGGACATGATCGGGTTCTCCCGTGACGGCAACGTCGTGACCATCGAGTTGCAGCGTCACGAGCGTCGTAATGCGCTCAGCGCGGAACTCTGCATCGCGATACGGGACGCGATGAATGCGGCAGTCGCCGAGCATGCGCACGTCGTCGTCATCACCGGTGAGGGATCGGCGTTCTGTGCAGGGGCAGACCTCTCCGGTGACGTCTACATGGAGGGCTTCACCGACCGCCTGTTCGAGATGCTTCGGTCGATCGACACTGCGCCCATCCCGGTCATCGCCGCCGTCAACGGTCCGGCCATCGGCGCGGGTACGCAGTTGGCCATCGCGTCGGATCTGCGCGTCGTAGCACCGAGCGCTCGCTTCGGAATCCCGGCAGCCACCCTCGGTGTCTCGGTGGACAAGTGGACGATGCGCCGGCTCGCGTCGCTGGTCGGCGGCGGTCCGGCGCGCACCATCCTGCTCGGCATCGAGCAGATCGGCGCCGAGGAAGCCTTCACCCGCGGCCTCGCCAACAAGATCGGAACCCTCGCCGACGCTCAGGAATGGGCACACCGCATCGCGAATCTCGCACCGCTGTCCTTGCGGCACATGAAGATGGTCCTCAACGACGACGGCACCATGGAGGAGCAGTCTCCCGAGCAACTCGACGCCCTTCACGCCGCCTGGCTCAGCGAGGATGTCCAGGAAGCCCGCGCCGCCCGCATCGAAAACCGCCCTCCCGTATTCAAGGGAAAGTAAAGCCAGTTGCAGAGTAAACAGGAGCTACGCACGCGGGGCAGATAGTGGCTACGCTCGTCTGAATGAAGAAGACGACGCTTCTCGGAATTGCTGCTGTTGCCGCGGCAACAGGATGGGTGGCGCGAGCCGCATGGGGAATCCCGACCCAGATCGGGGCATCGCGGAACACGGTGCAACCGTATGCGGCGATGTCCCCGCGATACAGGGACCGGCAGTTCCACAATTCGGAGCCCAGCAGCACGTTGGTCCCGGGCACCGATGCGGGGATGTTCAAGTCGATGGCTACACGAGGGTCGACGGGTCGGCCGCGTCAGCCGATTCCGTTGGCCACTCCGCTGGCACCGGCGGTAGCGGGCGACGCGGCGGTGACGTGGTACGGCCATTCGAGCGTTCTCGTCGAGGTCGACGGCTACCGTGTGCTTGCCGATCCGGTGTGGAGCGAACGCGTATCACCTTCGGCCACAGTGGGTCCCGCACGAATGCATCCCGCTCCGGTAGCCTTGGCCGATCTGCCGGCGGTAGATGCGATCGTGATCTCGCATGATCACTACGACCATCTCGACATGGCGGCGGTCAAGACTCTGACTCGCACACAGACGGCTCCGTTTGTCGTGCCGATCGGTATCGGTGCTCACTTGCGGCACTGGAAGGTGCCCGAGAACCGGATCGTGGAATTGGACTGGGACGAGTCGACAAGAATCGACGAGCTGGTTCTCACGTGCACCGAGGCTCGTCACTTCTCCGGTCGCGGTCTCGTCCGGAACACGACCCAGTGGGCGTCATGGGTGTTCGCCGGTCCGAAGCACCGGGTGTTCTTCGGTGGTGACAGCGGATACACGTCACGTTTCGAACAGCTGGGTGAAACCTATGGGCCTTTCGATCTGACGCTTCTCCCCGTCGGCGCGTACGACGTGCGCTGGCCGGACATTCACATGAATCCGGAAGAGGCAGTGCAGACGCACATCGACCTCAACAAGGGCGACGGGTCGCGCGGTGTATTCGTCCCGATTCACTGGGCGACCTTCAACCTCGCGTTTCACTCGTGGTCGGAGCCGATCATTCGCCTCAACGAGTCGGCCGCGGAGGCAGGCACGACCGTGTCGGTTCCGATGCCGGGCGGCAGGATCGACGCGTTGTCGCCCACACCTCCGTCGAAGTGGTGGATACCGCTGGGATGAGCGGAGAAGCGCCGCGGACGTGGTCGCCTTTCGAGTCGGACCCTGATTAGTTGCTCAGGGTGCGTAATCTTTGACCATGGCTCACGAGCACACCAGTTCAGAAGAGACAGCAGTGGCGGTCGCCCCTGAGCGATTGCCGGACGACGTCGACGTCGTCCGGGGTTTGACCGCCGATCAGGTTGCGGCCCGGATCGCGTCGGGGCAAACCAACGACGTGCCGGACCGGGCGTCCCGCTCGGTCAAGGACATCATTCGCGGCAACGTCTTCACTCGCATCAACGCGATCCTGACCGTGTTGTTGGTGATCGTGCTCGCGACGGGCTCGATCATCGACGGCATGTTCGGGTTGTTGATCATCGCGAACAGCGGCATCGGCATCATCCAGGAGATCCGCGCCAAGCGCACGCTCGACGCTCTGGCCATCGTGAGTCAGGCCAAGCCGATGGTCAGGCGTGACGGCGTCGCCGTGGCAATGGCACCCAAAGATGTTGTGCTCGACGACATTATCGAACTCGGATCTGGTGACCAGATAGTCGTCGACGGCGAGGTGGTCAGTTCCGCCGCACTCGAGGTCGACGAATCGCTCCTGACGGGTGAAGCCGATCCGGTTCACAAGGCGAGCGGCCAGCAAGTGTTGTCGGGCAGTTTTGTTGCCGCGGGCAGTGGTGCATACCGCGCCACCAAGGTCGGCGGCGATGCATACGCGGCCAAGCTGGCCGAAGAGGCGAGCAAGTTCACCCTCGTGCATTCCGAACTGCGCAGCGGCATCGACAAGATCCTGAAATTCATCACCTACCTGATGATTCCGGCGGGTGCGCTGATCATCTTCAACCAGCTCTTCACCATCGGCCTGCCGATCCGACCGGCACTCAACGGCATGGTGGCAGCTCTCGTTCCCATGGTTCCCGAAGGTCTGGTGCTGATGACCTCCATCGCATTTGCGGTCGGGGTCATCCGATTGGGCAAGCGCCAGTGCCTCGTTCAGGAGTTGCCGGCGATCGAGGGTCTGGCTCGTGTCGACGTGGTGTGTGCGGACAAGACCGGAACGCTGACCGAGAACGGTATGCGCCTGTCCGAGGTCGATGTCGCACCGGGCGGATCGGGGGAGGCTGCGGTCAAGTCTGCGCTGAGCGCGATGGCTGCGTCCGACCCTCGTCCCAACGCGAGTGTCCTGGCGATTCGCGAGTCGCTCTCCGACGATTCCGGGTGGGGCGAAGCGACAGCGGTGGCGCCGTTCTCCTCGGCGAAGAAGTGGAGCGGCCAGTCGTACGGCAGTAACGGCAACTGGGTACTCGGTGCCCCGGACGTTCTGCTCGATCCCGACTCGGAAATGGCCCGCAAGGCCGAGGAGGTGGGGTCGAGCGGACTTCGTGTCCTCATGCTCGGCAGCAGCGACCTCCCCGTCGACGACGCCGACGCACCGGGAACCGTCACCCCCGAAGCGCTGGTCGTACTCGAGCAGAAGGTGCGTCCGGACGCACAGGAGACGTTGGAGTACTTCGCCAGTCAGAAGGTCGCGGTCAAGGTCATTTCCGGTGACAATGCGGTTTCCGTCGGCGCCGTTGCGGGGTCACTCGGACTCGAAGGTGGCGACCGTCCGATCGATGCGCGGGAGCTGCCCAGCGATCAGGAAAAGCTGGCGGACACTCTCGACGGCGCAACAACCTTCGGTCGCGTGCGGCCGGATCAGAAGCGGGAAATGGTCGCGGCCTTGCAGTCTCGCGGACATACCGTCGCGATGACCGGTGACGGCGTCAACGACGTTCTCGCGCTCAAGGATGCCGACATCGGAGTCTCGATGGGCTCGGGTAGCCCGGCCACGCGAGCGGTGGCCCAGATCGTGCTGCTGGACAACAAGTTCGCGACGCTTCCGTACGTCGTCGCGGAAGGCCGCCGAGTGATCGGCAACATCGAGCGTGTGTCGAATCTGTTCCTGACCAAGACCGTTTACTCGGTGGTACTCGCATTCCTGATCGGTATCACCGGCGTCCTGTCCCAGGTCTTCGACTTCGAACCGCTGCCGTACCCGTTCCTTCCCCGCCACGTCACGATCGCAGCGTGGTTCACGATCGGTATCCCGGCCTTCATCTTGTCTCTGGCACCCAACAACGAGCGCGCGCGAACCGGTTTCGTCTCCCGCGTCATGCGCTTGGCGCTGCCGTCAGGTCTGATCATCGGCATCACCACGTTCATCTCCTACGTGCTGGCCTACCAAGGTCCGGACCAGACGGAAACTCAGAAGATCCAGGCCGGAACCAGCGCGCTCATCACGTTGATCATGATCGCCGTGTGGGTTCTGGCCGTCGTGGCCAGGCCGTACGTCTGGTGGAAGCTTGTCCTGATCGGTGGATCGGTGGCCGGCTATCTGATTCTGTTCGCTCTCCCGTTCACCCGAGAGTTCTTCAAACTGGATCCGAGCAACGTCGCTGCTACGACGCTCGCGATCACCCTCGGCGCGATCGGTGTTGTACTGGTGGAACTCTCGTGGTGGATCAGCGCACGCCTGCACGGGGAGAAACGGAAGATGTTCGCCACGCCGGACGACTTACCCGGCGAGCATCACCACGCGCACAGCGAGTAGGCAGTTTCAGCGCCTGAACATCTGCACCCAGGCAATGCGATTGCCGCCGCGCTTCTTGGCCCGGTACATCGCATTGTCTGCGTGCTCGATCAGTTCGTTGACAGCTCGATCCGGTAAGTCCGTCTCGGGACTCAGATAGACACTGACGCCGGTACTGGCGGATACGGGATAGGGATCGGAGTCGGACGAGACCGCCGAATGTATCTCGGTGGCGACCTGTTCGATATCTCCTCGATCGACTCCGCGCAGGACGACGAACTCGTCCCCACCGATTCGCGCCACCACCGCATCGGGTCCGGCGGCAGCGATGAGGCGGTCGGCGACAGCGGTCAACGCATCGTCGCCCGCGACGTGGCCGTGAGTGTCGTTGAGGCTTTTGAACGAGTCGACGTCGATCAGAAGTGCGATCAGCGCCTGTGTTCGATCACTGCGCAGCAGATGCTGTGCCTCGTCTTGAAGTCCGCGGCGATTGAGCGTCGCGGTGAGGTAGTCCCGGTGGGCATTGCGTGCGTCGTCGGTCAGACGCAGCCAGACGATCTGCAGAATCCAGGCGGTGGAGAAAACCACACCGGCAACCATCAGATAGAGGTTCACGACCACCCAGTTGTCGTTGACCGGTTCGGACATCGCTTTGGCAGCGAGCGTCGTACAGACGGCAAGAGCCCAGCCGATGTGCGTGATGGCAACGCGTGGACTGTGAACTATCGCGGCGTAGAAGCCGATCATGATGAACAGGATGCAGCCGATGGTTCCGACGAAAGCGGTGCGGACAGCGAAGAAAAGCGTGACGGCGAGCCACAGGTCGGCCCAGACGACAAAGGCCACGGATTGTCGCCAGGTGGGCCACGATTCGTTTCGTGCCCAACGGCAACCCGCGTAGATCCCGCTGATGCTTCCGACAGCGAGGACCGACCGCGCCAGGGCAGTGTCGGAACCGAAGCGACTCAACTGCATCGTCGCCGCGATCAGGGCGAAGAGGAAACACCACAGCGCAACCAATTTGCGCCCGGGAACGGTCAGCCCGCGGGTGTCGAGGAATCGGGGGAGCCAACTGTAATCGGTACGGTCTGACCACCACCGAGACAGCAGTTCACGCGTCGGGTGGGGATCGCTCCCCGTCCCGCGCAGTCCTGCATTCAAACCGGGCACCTGTCGATGTCGATGGGCGGTCAATCAGCTATTGGCGGGTTAACGCTACCTCGAGTAGTGCGAGGATCGTGCGCACGGACCTGCTTTCTGGCGCGGAGGCCGTCGACCTGTGAGAATCGAAGGGCGCGGAGGAACGATTCCGCCGAAGGATGTGCGTCAGCACCGGGAGAGGACACGGACATGGGTTTCTTGGACAACGTCAAGGGATTGGTCGAAAAGGGCCAGGAGCTCGCAGCGGAGAACTCCGACAAGGTTCACGACGCGATCGACAAGGTCGCCGACATTGCTGACGACAAGACCGGCAACAAGTACGGCGACAAGATCGACAAGGCAGCCGAGGCCGCCAAGAAGGCTGTTCCCGAAAAGCAGTAAGACCGGATTCGGCAATACCGTTTTTCGGTAACACCGTTGCTCAGGAGCCCGTAACCGAAAAGGTTGCGGGCTTCTGTGCGTCCGCTGGGTGAACTCCCAGGGTCGGCGGGCAGAATGAACGCGTGAACTTCACCTGGATTCTGCTGGTCGTCATTGCCGCCATCGCAGTCACCGGGCTGTCCAATCGACGAAACCTGCAGGCCCCGCTGGTTTTGGTGACGGTAGGTTCGGTCGCATCGTTCATACCCGGTATGCCGCGACCCGAACTCGACCCCCACGTCATTCTCGGTGTGGTCCTGCCGCCGCTGCTCTACTCGGCCGCTCTGAAGTTTTCGGTGGCGACCTTCAAACGCAACCTGGCACCGATTCTGCGTCTCGGCGTCGGAATGGTGTTGGTGACGGCGTTCGTGGTTGCCTTCTTCGCCGAATGGATGGTGCCCGAGTTCACGATCGGCGCCGCCCTCGTGCTCGGGGCCGTGATCGCGCCGACCGACGCCGTCAGCGCGGTGGCGGTCGGTCAGAAACTCGGGCTCCCGAAACGGGTCATCGCCATCCTGACGGGCGAGGGGCTCGTCAACGACGCCACCGCGCTGACGCTCTTCACCGTCGCCGTCGCGGCAGTGACAGGAACCAGGATTGCCACAGATTCGCCCCTGCTGTTTTTCGCGTACGAAGTGATCGGTGGCGTCGTCGTCGGCTTGGTGCTGGCGTTTGTCGTCAAGTTCGTTCGTGCCCGCATGTACGACTCTCCACTCGAAACCGGCTTGGGGCTGGTGCTTCCGTTCGCTGCGTACCTGGCCGCCGAAGAATTGCACGCGTCCGGTGTTCTGGCCGTCGTGGTCGCCGGCTTGGTGATCGGGCACTATTCGACGGATGCGTCGATCATGACGAGACTGCAGGAGCGCTCGGTGTGGTCGAGTCTGGACACTCTTCTCGAGATGTTCGTCTTTGCATACATGGGTCTACAACTGAGCTTCGTGATCGACGATGTTGTCGCCGACGGGCTTCCGGTGCTTCACGTGTTCGCATACGGTCTCGCAGTCCTTGCCGTGGTCATCGTGATTCGGCCTCTGTGGCTGTTCCTGAGTTACTCGCGTGTTCGATTCGGTGTAACCCTGCGCCGCGATCGCGAGAATCAACTGACGTGGAAACAGAATCTGGTGGTCTCGTGGGCGGGCATGCGCGGCGTCGTGACTCTTGCTGCCGCCGGCGGTATTCCGTTTGCGCTCTCGTCCGGCGAGCCGTTCCCCGGACGCGGCGTCATCCAGGCGATCGCGTTCATCGTCGCTGTCGGGACCCTGCTGATTCAGGGTTCGACTCTGCCGTTCATGATTCGCCGCCTCGACGTCGCGGATCCCTACGAGCAGTTGCGCACGCAGGAACAGATGGAGCTGGCACGCAACATTTCTCGCAAGGCCGGTGAGAAGGCGTTGGCCGACGCTGCGGCGCACCCTCCACCGGGGATCGACGGAAAGGAACTGCAGGCAATCGTCGAACGTGTGCGGCGTTCGATGCAGGCGAGGCTTCAACTCCAGGAGGTCGACGAAGACGCCGATCGCGAGGCTGTCCTGTGGAACGCGGGAGCGTTGTTCGACAAGTTCCGGCATCAGTCACTGCGCTCGCAGCGAGTTGCGCTGATCGCCGCACGCGACGACGGCGATCTCGACGACGAGGTATTGCGTACCGTATTGGAAGGACTCGACATCGAAGAGGCCGCAGCCGAGGAACGTGTCAGGCGTCGCCGAGCAGGCAGCGCGGGCAAATAGAGGGGAACACTGCGTATGACGGTTCGGAGTTCGAGAGTTCGCGCAGGCTGGGGAGTACTGGTGGCGAGCGCACTTCTCGTGAGCGTCGCCTGCGGATCGGATGTCTCGCCTGACATATCTGTCACCGACACCGAGACCACCACCACCCCGCCGGTCGAGAACAATGCTCAACGCGGCGTCGTGTTCGACAGTCAACCTTTCACCAGCACAGCGGAAGTGGCGGCGTCCCGAGCGAGTGCGGTCAAGATCCTTTACGGCTCCACCTCCGGCATCGACGGCCGGGAGACTCAGGTATCGGGAACGGTGTTCACGCCGCCTGGAACTCCGCCGGAGGGTGGCTGGCCGATCGTTTCCATCGGCCATGGCACGACGGGTATTTCGGACGACTGTGCGCCGTCGACGTCGCCGACTCTTTTCGGCACGATCGGCCTGGTCGCACCGTTCCTCGACTCGGGATACGTTGTCGCTGTCTCCGACTTCGAGGGTCTCGGCACTCCGGATCCGCATCCTTACCTGCAACCCGACACCGCGGCGTTCAACGTCATCGACGCGGTTCGAGCGGCGCGCAACGTCGTTCCGGACACCTCGACTCGGTGGGCAACTCTGGGGCTGTCCCAAGGCGGGCAGGCCTCCTGGGCTGCAGCCGAGGAAGCCGAGACGTACGGCGACGGCCTCGAATTCGTGGGTGCGGCAAACCTGTCCCCGGCTGCGGACATCTCACCGATCATCTCGAGTGATTCCGAGGTGAATCTGTCTCTCCCACAGCAGTTGCTGCTCCCGTACGTGCTCGAAGGACTCTCACTCACCCATCCCGAACTCGAACGAACCGACTACGTGCGCGGAGCATTCGAGCAGAACTACGAACTACTCACCTCGTGCCTGACCTCTCGCGCGACCGAAAAGTTGGGCCTAGTCGGAAAGGTCACGCCGGCCGACACCCGGCCCGCCACCGCCGAGGACGCGGATCGAATTCACGCGTGGCTCAGCGACGTTGCTCTCCCACGTCAACGGGCGAGCGGTCCCATGTACGTCGTCGTCGGTACGAATGACAACCTCATCCGTCCGGAATGGACCGAGGCGGCAGTCGAACGTGCCTGCGCCGACGGTGACGTCATCGAGTTCCACGCGCGGCCGGGCGAGGGTCACGCGGACGGCGCCGCTGTGCCGGGAGCTGTTGCGTGGGTCAAGGATCGATTTGCAGGTGTGCCGGCGCCGAATACCTGCGGGTCGTGAATAGATGACGCCGTTGGAGCGAATCCGCGCTCTTGCACTGGCATTGCCGGAAGCAACCGAGCGGGTCAGCCACGGTGAAGCGTCGTGGTTCGTGCGCAAGGCGCCGCAGTTCGTCACCATGGCGGATCACCACCACGACGATCGCGTTGCGATCTGGGCCGCGGCACCCCTTGGAGCGCAGGCAGATTGGGTCAGTCGCGATCCGTCGAGGTTCTTCGTCCCGCCGTACGTGGGTGGCCGCGGATGGATCGGCGTGTACCTCGACGTGCCGAGCGCCGACGAAACCGAGAACGAAAAATTTTGGAACGACGTCGCCGACGTCGTCGAAGATGCGTACCGCACGGTGGCTCCGAAAACTCTGATCCGGAAACTGGACGAGGATTCGCGTTGAGCCCGGCCGTGGTCGCGCTTCTGAGCGTACTGATTCTCGCGGTGGCCGGGGCGCTGACAGCGGTGTGGATGCGCACGAGACGTGAGGTGACCACTCCCACCGAGCGTGCCGTCCACGCGGCGCTCCACACGGCTTCGCTTGCAGCGCGGCCACTTCGGCGCGGACTCGACAAGGATTCGGCGGCGGAGGCGGCGCCTCACCTACGCGAGCTGACCGGCGGTTCCGGCTTGGGCCTGGCGGACGCGTCGGGAAATCTGCTTGCCTGGGACGGTCGTCACGAAGCGTTGGCCGATCAGTTCCGCGACGCCGCTATTCGCGCGATCGAAGGTGAGCGCCGGGTGCTCGTCACCCACGCAGACCTGGTGCGCGGATCGAGCGATCACAGCGTGCGAGCGCTGATTGCGCAACCACTGCTGATCGAGGACATCGGCGTAGTCGGGGTGATGGGAATCGTCACCAGCGAAGATCCGTGGCCGGGGATGCTCGGAGCGGTCACCGAGGTCGCTCGGTACGCCTGCAGCCAGATCGAACTCGCCGACCTCGACGCGTCCCGGGCCCTGTTGGATCGAGCGGAAGTGCGGGCTCTGCGCGCGCAGATCAGTCCCCACTTCATCTACAACGCGCTCAACACCGTCGCGTCCTTCGTGCGGACCGACCCGGCGCGTGCCAGAGAACTGATTCTCGAGTTCGCAGACTTCACCCGGTACTCCTTTCGATCTGCGGGCGAGTTCACCCTGCTCGCCGACGAGCTACGCAACATCGATCGGTATCTGACTCTCGAGCGCGCGCGATTCGGGGAGGCGCTGAACGTCCGCCTTCAGGTTGCACCCGAAGTGCTCAACGTGGTGCTTCCCTTCCTGGCACTCCAGCCGCTGGTCGAGAACGCGGTTCGTCACGGTATTTCGAGTAAGCCGGAGGGCGGCACTGTCAGCATCGTGGCCGCGGACGAGGGACCGGACTGCATCATCAGCGTCGAGGACGACGGAGTGGGGATGGATCCCGAACTACTGCGGTCCGGTTCACTCGACGCCATCGAGTCGGGATCGGGACGACCCAGCGCGCGGGAAGCCGCTCACGTCGGATTGGCCAACGTCGACGACAGGCTTCGCGCCGCGTTCGGAAACGACTACGGACTCGTGGTGGAGACGGCGCCGGGCGCCGGAACGAAGGTCAGTATGCGTGTTCCCAAGTTCAAGCAGGGGATTCACGTCTGATTCTCGCCTTCGATGATCAGGCTGAAACCGTCGTGGGAACATGGACCTGTTGTGAACGAGACTGACACTGATGCCCAGCTGACCGTCCTCGCCGTCGACGACGAGAAACCAGCCCTCGACGAGCTGGCGTTCTTGCTGCGCGCAGAGGGCTCGGTCGCGCACGTTCACACTGCATCGGATGCGACGACCGCGTTGAGGATCCTGCGCGGTGGAAGCATCGACGCGGTATTTCTCGACATCAACATGCCCGGACTCGACGGTCTCGAACTGGCCGGCATTCTCTCCAACTTCGCCACGCCGCCGCCCGTGGTGTTCGTGACAGCGCACGACGATCGAGCAGTTGCGGCATTCGATCTCGGTGCCGTCGACTACCTACTCAAACCGCTCCGGGAGGAGCGTCTCGCTCAGGCCGTTCAACGGATCGTGGGGTTGGCCGGGCGCGCCAAGAGCGAGAGCAAGCCCGAAGCTGCGTCCACCGACGAGGTGATCCCGGTGGAACTGGGCGGTGTCACGACGCTCGTTCAGCGGTCCTCGGTGGAGTGGGTGGAAGCCGACGGGGACTACGCGCGTTTGCACACTGCAGGGAAGTCGCACCTGGTGCGCATCCCGATCTCGACGCTCGAATCACGCTGGGCCGACGCCGGCTTCCTGCGCGTTCACCGCTCCTATTTGGTGTCTCTGGCGCTGGTCACCGGTATCCGCACGGTGGGCAGTGGATTGGTGGTGTGTCTGCGCCCGCACGGCGACAAGCCTCCGGTCGAGCTTCCGGTCAGCCGCAGACACACCCGTGAACTCAAGGATCGTCTGGTTCGTGCGCCCAAGCAGAGTTGGTTGTCGCGATGACGTCGCAGTCCGATCCTCCTCAACGTGAGCGTGTGGTGTTGGCGCAACGCAGCGGCGCTCGGATCGTACGGACACGGGTGGAGGTGCAGGAACAGACCGAGGTCGGTGACGCCATGATCCGGGGTCTCGTTCGCGCGCAGTTGGGGCTGGCGATCCGCCTTGCAGTCGTCGCAGCCGGGCTCCTGTGTGCCGTACCGCTTCTGACGCACCTCTTCCCGACGCTGTCGGACGTCGCTGTCCTGGGAATCAGATTGCCGTGGCTCGTGATGGGCGGCGCGGTGTATCCCCTGTTGTTGATCACCGGCTGGGTGTTCGTACGTCGGGCGGAACGGAACGAGCAGGACTTCACCGACATCGTGGACGACTGAGCGCGGCGCTGTGGGAGGACAACCTATCCCGGTGTTGACGGTGATCGGCATCGTGGCAGCGGCTGTGGCGACGGTGGCGATCGGTATCTACGGAGTTCGGCTCGCTCGCACCACCTCGGACTTTCTCATCGCGTCGAGGACCGTCAGCGCGCGGTGGAATGCGACGGCCATCTCCGGTGAGTACCTTTCTGCTGCTTCGTTTCTCGGAGTCGCCGGGTTGGTCGCGAAATACGGTGCAGACGCCCTCTGGTATCCGATCGGATTCACCGCCGGATACCTCGCGCTGTTGCTGTTCGTCGCAGCGCCGCTTCGGCGTTCGGGTGCGTACACCGTCCCCGATTTTGCCGAATTCCGTCTCGGCTCACCGCGCTTGCGCAAGCTCGCGATGCTCGTGGTCGCGATGGTGTGCATCCTGTATCTGATTCCGCAGTTCCAAGGCGCGGGCCTGACGCTCAACATCTTGCTCGGTGTTCCCAGTTGGATCGGCGGCGTTGCGGTCGGCGTCATCGTCATCGCCAACGTCGTGGGCGGCGGGATGCGCTCGATCACCTTCGTTCAGGCCTTCCAGTACTGGCTCAAACTGACCGCCGTCGCGATTCCCGCTGTGGCACTGACCTTCTACTTCTTCGGCGATCACCACGACGTCGGCGCGTCGATGCCGCCGACGGTCACCACTGCAACGACGGTGGACATCACCACCGACGTCGTGGTCCAGGTGTCCGAGCCGGTGACGGTCAGCGGTGGCACGGTCGACGGGCGAGCGGTCGAAGGCACCGTCACCCTGGGGCCAGGGGAGCACACCCTCGGTGAAGGCATGTCCATGGTCCTCGACGCAGGAGCCGCGGTCCCGGTCGTCGCCGGAGCGCCTGCGCAGAACTCGGACTGGATCACTCCAGGTTGGGGTTTCGGTGGGCCGCACCCGATGTATCAGGTGTACTCGCTGATGCTCGCCACATTCCTCGGAACTCTCGGCCTGCCTCACGTTCTGGTCCGCTTCTACACCAACCCCGACGGCCGGGCCGCTCGTCTGACGTCGCTCGCAGTTGTCGGTCTGGTCAGCGTGTTCTACCTGTTTCCGACACTCCTGGGTGTCTTCGCTCGCCTGTATGTTCCGCAACTTCTGATCACGGGTACCTCGGATGCCGCGGTGCTGCTGCTGCCGGGGTCGGTGTTCTCGGGGTGGGGCGGACAACTGCTGGCAGCCCTCGTGGCGTCCGGTGCCATTGCCGCCTTCCTGTCGACGTCGTCCGGATTGCTCGTCAGCATCGCAGGGGTCCTCAGTACCGATGTCCTCCGCGGTCGAGTTCGGGATTTCCGCATTGCCGCACTCCTGGCGGGTGTCGTTCCGCTCGTGCTGTCGCTGGCGGTGGTGTCGGTCGACCTCTCGAGAACTGTCGGGTTGGTGTTCGCGGTCGCGGCGTCGACGCTCTGCCCTCTGCTCGTGTTGGGCATCTGGTGGCGCGGCCTGACCGCCGTCGGCGCCGGGGCAGGGATGGTGGTCGGCGGGTTCGTCGCGGGAACTGCCGCTACCGTCGCAGTTCTGGGCGGTTTGTCGGAGAACGTCCTCGGTGGCTGGCCGGCGGCCATTTTCGCGTTCCCGGCCGCGGTGAGCGTGCCGCTGGCGTTCGTCACGATGATCGTCGTGAGCAAGGCGTCGGCGAAGCAGGTACCGGCAGATATTGCGCGAATCTTCACGCGGATGCACGCCCCTGAACGGCTCGGAATGGGCTCCGACCGCGAGGACGATCTCCGCCAACCCTGACTTTCATCGCCCAGGGCACCTGCCGTTGGTCGCGCCTGCCTGACCGTTCGGCGCAGCGCGCGACTACTCAGCGTGTGACTGGCACCACAGCATCTTCATGTGACTCCGATCTCACTAACGTCTGTGCGTAGTTCACTTCACACGCGAGGCGAGGAGCCGGCAGTGTCCACAGCAGAAATCAGTGAGGGGTCGCCGCAAGAGCGACGCACCCCGGATGCCCAGGCATTCATAGACATGCAAGCGAGTCCCGAATTCCAGGAACTCCGAACGCGTCTGCGCAAGTTCGTTTTCCCCATCACTGCATTCTTCCTGCTCTGGTATGCGGTGTACGTCGTCCTGGCTACCTACGCGCACGACTTCATGGCCACCAAGGTTCTCGGAAACATCAATCTCGGCATCATCCTCGGCCTCGGGCAGTTCGTCACCACCTTCGCCATCACCGCGTGGTACGTGAAGTTCGCCGGCCGTGAGCTCGATCCCCGCTCCGCCGCCATCCGCGAAGAACTGGAAGGTCCCGCACAGTGATCACCACACTCGCCGCGTCCGGAACGGACGTAGGAAACCCCGCCTTCAACATCGCGATCTTCCTCGCGTTCGTCGTCGTGACCATGACGCTGGTCATCCGCGCCAGCCGGACCACCAAGAAGGCATCCGACTTCTACACCGGCGGTGGACAGTTCACCGGCCCACAGAACGGCTTCGCCATCGCCGGCGACTACCTGTCGGCGGCGTCGTTCCTCGGCATCGCAGGCGCTATCGCCGTGTACGGCTACGACGGTTTCCTGTACTCCATCGGATTCCTTGTCGCCTGGTTGGTTGCGCTGCTTCTGGTGGCCGAATTGCTCAGGAACACCGGAAGATTCACGATGGCCGACGTCCTGAGCTTCAGGCTCAAGCAGCGTCCGGTGCGCATGGCGGCAGCCCTGTCCACTCTGGCAGTTTCCCTCTTCTACCTCCTTGCTCAGATGGCCGGCGCCGGTGGACTTGTGGCGCTGCTGCTCAACATCGACGGCAAAGTGGGACAGTCGATCGTCGTCGCGATCGTCGGTGTGCTGATGATCGTGTACGTCTTGGTCGGCGGCATGAAGGGCACCACCTACGTACAGATGGTCAAGGCGGTTCTGCTGGTCGCCGGAGCCGGCATCATGTTCGTGCTCGTACTGTGGGCAGTGCGCGGCAACTTCTCTCAGTTGCTCGCCAATGCGCAGGACATGGTCAACAGCTCCACCACCAAGGGTGTGCAGGGACGCGACATCCTCGGGCCCGGTGCGAAGTACGGACTCTCCGGAATGACGAAGCTCGACTTCATCTCTCTCGGAATCGCTTTGGTGCTCGGCACCGCCGGCCTGCCGCACGTACTGATGCGCTTCTACACGGTGCCCACTGCCAAGGAAGCTCGCCGCTCGGTGACCTGGGCGATCGCGCTGATCGGTGCCTTCTACCTGTTCACGCTGGTTCTCGGCTACGGCGCGGCCAGCATGGTCGGACCGGACAAGATCTTGGCGGCACCAGGTAAGGAGAACGCGGCAGCTCCGCTGCTCGCCTTCGAGCTCGGTGGCACCATCTTCCTCGGCATCATCTCCGCGGTGGCGTTCGCGACCATCCTCGCCGTCGTTGCCGGCCTCGCGATCACTGCGTCGGCGTCGTTCGCCCACGACATCTACGCCAGTGTCATCAAGCGCGGCAACGCAACCGAGGAGCAGCAGGTTCGAGTTTCTCGAATCACCGTCGTGGTCATCGGACTCGTCTCCATCGTTCTCGGCATCATGGCGATGGGGCAGAACATCGCCTTCCTGGTGGCTCTCGCCTTCGCAGTGGCGGCCTCGGCGAACCTGCCCACCCTGCTGTACTCGCTGTTCTGGAAGAAGTTCAACACCACCGGTGCGCTCTTCAGCATCTACGGCGGTTTGATCAGCTGCTTGACGCTGATCGTCTTCTCCCCGGCAGTGTCGGGCAAGGCGTCGTCGATGTTCCCGAACTCCGACTTCGCCTGGTTCCCGCTCTCGAACCCCGGCATCGTCTCGATCCCGCTGGCATTCGTCCTCGGCATCGTCGGTACGTACATCGGACGCAACAAGATCGAAGATCCGGCAAAGCAGGCAGAGATGGAAGTTCGCTCCCTCACCGGCGTCGGCGTCGAGAAAGCCGTCAGCCACTAAGAGGGGCAAAGCCCCGTGCGCGTTTCTGGTACCTCTGGTTACGGAAAAGGCGCACGGGGCTTATTGTTCTGCCATGGCAAAGCTCACAGTGAAAATCGACGTTCCACTTCCTCCTCAGGAAGTGTGGGACAAGGCTTCCGATCTCAGCGGCTACGAAAACTGGCTCGTGGTTCACGACGGATGGCGTAGTGAACTTCCCGAGCAGTTGGGTGTCGGCACCGAGATCAGCTCGGTCGTGACCGTGAAGGGCCTGCGCAATCGCGTTCGGTGGACCATCAAGAAGTACGACGTCCCGAAGGCGATCTCGCTCAAGGGAGACGGCAAGGGCGGGGTCAAGCTCGGTCTCGAACTCGACGTGAAGGCAAAGGGCGACGGGTCGGAACTTGCGCTGACAGTCGAGTTGGGTGGCGCGCCGCTGTTCGGCCCGATCGGTTCGAGTGTGGCGCGGGCGCTCAAGGGCGATGTGGAGAAGTCGCTGGCCCAGTTTGTTCAGATCTACACCTAGTTTGTCGAGATATACACATAGAGCTACTTCGCCGCTAACATGAGCTAGGATTCTTTTCGGCGGGATAAACCAGGCATCGGTTGGTTATTGGTGCGGGTCCCGCCGGAAAGGATTCGCTCAATGTCGTCTCGTCACGGGTACGGCGCACCACCTGCGTCCATGCCTCGATCCGTGCAGGTTCTGATCGGACTCCTGGCGGTAGTTGCAGTCGGTGGAACCGCAGCATTTGCGGTGACGTTCAAGAGCGTCAGCGACAAAGGAGAACCCGGCGTGGGCGCCGCTGCTGCTGCGACAGCAACCAATTGCGACAACCAGGAAACCGTGCCTGTGGCGGCCGATCCGTCGATCGCCTCAGCGCTCGAAGCCGTCGCCGCTGCCATTCCCGCTGCGGATCTCGGGTGCACGTCACTGCACGTGACGCCGCAAGATCCCGCGCTCACTGTCGCGGCGATCGCCGACGGTTCGGCGCCCGCACTGTGGATCCCCGATTCGAGCGAATGGCTGGACAAGGTTTCGGCAAGCGGGCAGGAGATTCGCCGGATCAGCAGTTCGGTCGCGTCCACCCCTGTTGTCACCGTCTCGGCGCCGGGTAGCGAGGCACCCGGTGCATGGACGGATGTCCTCGGTGCTCCAGCACTGCACATCGGTGATCCCCTGACCAGTGCCGTCTCCAGTGCGCCGATCGTGGCAGCCTTTGCCGAGACCCAGTCGCGGGGCGGGGACCTCACGTCCATTTCGGCAGCCCTGGTCCCGGTGGCGCAAGCGCAGTACGGAAATCTGAAGGAAACCGGTTCGACCGGACGCATCCAAACCGTGGACGCGGACGGCGGGACCGCGGTGACTACCGAGCAGACCTTCGAGGCTTATCTCGCCGCGCATGCGGACAGTGGACTCGCCGCGTCGGTACCGGCGTCCGGTTCGGTCTTCATGGATTACCCAATGGCAAGTGTGGGCGCAGACTCGTCTAGGGCAGACGAAGCCGGCAAACTACTGGCGGCGGCTCTGACGTCGGACACCGGACGCTCCGTGCTCGCCGGCCTCGGGTTCCGCGGCGCGGATCAGGCCCCACTGGTCGCCGGCGGAGTGGGGAAGGTTTTGCCGCTGGTGCCGTCCGATCCGGCTGTCGTCACCAAAGCCCTGGCGCGGTACGAGATTCTGTCCAGACCATCGCGCGCATTGGCGGTTGTCGACGTCTCGGGGTCCATGGACTACATGCAGGACGGGATCACTCGAATGGCCGCGACCGCGCAGGCCGGCGACATCGCGATCCGAATGTTTCCCGCCAACGCACAATTGGGCCTCTGGGCCTTCTCCGTGGACCTCGGTGACGGGACGGACTACCGCGAACTCGAACCCATCGCCCGTATGGATGCAACGGAAGGCGAGACGGACCATCGGAGCAAGCTACTGTCTCAGATCGACAATCTCTCTTCGATCGTCGGCGGTGGAACAGGTTTGTACGACAGCGTTCTCGCCGCGTATCGGTCGGTGCAACAGTCCTACGATCCGGCGTCGATCAATTCGGTGATTCTGCTGACCGACGGTGCCAACGACGATCCGGCAGGGATCTCGCTGCAAGAACTTCTCGACACCCTGACTCGCGAACAGGACCCGACGCGCCCGGTGCCGATCATCACCATCGGCGTCACCGATGACGCCGATACCGATGTGCTCGAGCAGATTTCGGCACTCACCGGCGGCAACAGTCACTTCGCTCCGACACCGGCAGACATCCCGAAGGTCTTCGTCGGCGCGATCAGTGGGCGCGCCGGCTGAACTACTCGAGTACGGGTGCGTCCGCGCTGTCCGTGATCCATTCGGTCGCGAGCTTCTCGAGGGTGCCGTCGGCGTAGAGCGCATCCACGGCAGCAGAGACACACGCAGTCAGCGGACTGTTCTTCTCGAGCACCAAGCCGAAGAATTCGGTGACCGCGTTGGGCCGCGGAAACTGACCCACGATGACGGACCCGGGGAGTTCGTTCTCGGTGATGTGGAATCCCGTCGGGATGTCGACGACCAGCGCCTCGATCTCACCCGCGGCCAGCGCTGCTTTCGCGTCGTCCGTGGTCGCGAACTCGCGTGGCGCAGTGGTCGGAACAATCGTGTCGGTGATCGCCGCGAGGCTGGTGGAACCCGTCTGAGCGCCCAGGCGGTAGCCGGCAAGATCCGCAAGATTCTTTGCACCAGCAGCTTTGCTTCCGCGTGAGGCGATCACCGACTGCGCCACTGCGTAATACGGCGAGCTGAAGTCGACGTTCTCGCGTCGTTCCCCGGAAATCGTGAACTGATTGGCATCGAAGTCGAAACTCTTGGGGCCCGGTTTCAACGCGTCGTTGAAGGCGACCGTGGTGAAGCGCACCTGCTCGGTGGTGTACCCGAGCTTGTCGACGACGGCGCGGGCCACCGCGCCCTCGAAGCCCTTGCCGTTCGACGGATTGTTGTCGACGAACCACGGTGCGTACGCCGGTGAATCGGTGGCGATGGTCAAGACACCGTCTTCGAGGGTGGTCCCGCTCTGGGGTCCGCACTTGTCCACCGCGGTGGTCGAGGGCAGTTTGGTGAAGGCCTCGGGAACCGTGGTCGTGGTGTCCGCTGCCGCAGGTGCCTCCGGCTGCGACGAACACGAGCCCAACAAGATCGAGGAAGCGAAGATCGCGGTCACGGCAACAGCGCGTCGTGTCATAGGCACAAGGCCATCTTGCCTGTTTGTCCGGTACGGACGTGACGGGGGTCTCGTACGAGAGGTGTTCACGCAGCTGAGCGTCGTAGCGCAAGGCGCTCCGACGGCGTCGTCCCACCCCAGACTCCGTGCGGTTCAGCGGTCTCGAGAGCAAAAGTCAGGCAGTCCCGGATGACAGGGCAGCGGAAGCACACCTGCTTCGCGGAACTTTCCCGTGCAGCACGATTGCGTCCGCGTTCTTCACCCGGCGAATAGAACACCGCCGGGTCCACCGTCTTACAGGTGGCGAACATCCGCCAGTTGTTCTCCACTAACGGCCCCGGGGAACTGCGAACTGTCATCGTGGTCTCCTCTCCCATCGAGAATCCAGTCTCGCGCGTGGCCCTGCGCTGCGGCAGGTTTCCGATCCACCAGATTTCTACTGCCAGATGCAGCGGTATCCAGACACAGCGGTTTCCAGCACAATGAGGAAATGGCAACGACGGATCGGGGTCAGATCACTCTCGACGGCACAACCGTGCCCGTAACCAATCTGGGCAAGATCCTCTACCCCGAGAGTGGGACCACGAAGGCCGAAGTCATCGACTACTACACCCGCATCGCCGCAGTCATGCTTCCGCACGTCGTCGGTAGGCCGGGTACTCGCAAGCGTTGGCCGAACGGTGTCGACGGCCAGTCCTTCTTCGAGAAGAACCTTGCGTCGTCTGCGCCGCAGTGGCTTACCCGAGCGTCGCTGCAACACTCGGATCGTGTTGTCACTTATCCGATCTTCGATTCCGTTGCATCCCTGGCGTGGTTGGGGCAGCAGGCGGCACTCGAATTGCACGTTCCCCAATGGCGGTTCGACGGTTCCGAGCGTGGCCCGGCGACACGACTGGTGTTCGATCTCGATCCGGGTGAGGGCGTGGGGTTGGCCGAGTGCGCCGAGGTGGCGAGGTCGATTCGAGATCTGGTTGCAACTCTGGGGTGGACTGCTTATCCGGTAACCAGTGGTAGCAAGGGAATCCACCTCTACGTTCCGCTGGATCGAACTTTGGACGGCAGTGGTGCGTCGACTGTCGCCAAGCAGATCGCCACCGGATTGGAGAAGCTTCACCCGGATCTCGTCACCGCAACGATGGCTCGAAATGTCCGGGCCGGCAAGATCTTCGTGGACTGGAGTCAGAACAACGCAGCCAAGACCACCATCGCGCCCTATTCGATGCGCGGTCGCGATCAACCCTATGTTGCCGCGCCGCGTAGTTGGGACGAACTCGACGATCCGAAGCTGCGCCACCTGCTGTTCGACGAGGTTCTGGAGCGCGTCGAATCAGAAGGTGATCTGCTGCGCGACTTGGATCCGCCCGTCTCGACGGCTGTGGCCGACACGTTGACGCACTATCGCAACAAACGATCGGCTGATCGGACGCCCGAGCCGATCCCGGCTGCGGTGGACAAGGAGACAGCGGGCAATACCTTTGTGATTCAAGAACATCACGCCAGGCGATTGCATTACGACGTACGTCTCGAGCGGGACGGTGTGCTCGTATCCTGGGCAGTCCCGAAGGGTGTGCCGACCAGTGCCGGAGAGAACCGGTTGGCCGTGCACACCGAGGATCATCCGCTCGAATACGCCACGTTCTCCGGCACGATTCCGAAGGGGGAGTACGGCGGCGGTTCGATGACGATCTGGGATTCCGGAACATACGAGACCGAGAAGTGGCGTGACGACGAGGTGATCGTGCGCCTCCGTGGGAAACGGGTGCAGGGACGATTCGCGCTGATCCGGACAAAGGGTGACCAGTGGTTGATGCATCTGATGAAGGATCAGAACGCGAGTTTCGGAACGGAGTTTCCCAAGAATCTCGAGCCGATGCTTGCCACCGCTGGAACGCTCGATGGCCTCGACCCGCAGGAGTGGGCTTTCGAAGGAAAGTGGGACGGTATTCGGGTGATTCTCGAATACCGTTCGGGCACAATGTCACTCCGTAGTCGCGCGGGTAACGACAAGACCCGAGACTATCCAGCACTTTCCGGGTTGGCTGAGATCCTGGACGGTCATGACGTGGTTCTCGACGGAGAAGTCGTGGCGTACAACGACGCGGGTGTCACTGATTTCGGTCTCCTCCAGCGCGGCGGGGATCCAGTTTTTCTGGCCTTCGATCTTCTGTACCTCGACGGAGTGTCTTTGCTGCGGAAGTCCTATTCTGATCGCCGTACCGTATTGAATGCATTGGCGGGCAAGGTCGGTGAACTCGAGGTGCCGCCACAAATCGAGGGAACGGCGGAGAACGCGTTGGAGGTGAGTACCGATGCCGGGTGGGAAGGGATTGTCGCCAAACGTCGCGCATCGGTCTACCTTCCGGGTCGGCGGGGGTCGAGTTGGATCAAGGTGAAGAACTGGCGCACCCAGGAGGTGGTGATCGGTGGGTGGCGCACCGGACAGGGCAATCGAGCGCAGGGAATCGGCGCGCTGCTCATGGGTATTCCGGGCGAGCACGGGTTGACCTACGTGGGGCGCGTCGGCACCGGCTTCAGTGATCGCGACTTGGAGTCTTTACTTGCGACACTGGAACCGCTGCGTCAGAAGGAAAGTCCGTTCGGGGAGGAACTGCCCGCCGACGACCGCAAGGGAGCAGTGTGGGTGAAACCGGAACTCGTCGGTGAGGTGCGGTTCATGGATTGGACGAAGACCGAGCGTCTGCGTCATCCGAGTTGGCGAGGTCTGCGGGAGGAGAAGAAACCGGGCGACGTGGTGCGGGAAACAGCGCAATGACGGCCAACGCACCGACGAACGCGACTGCGGCACAGATTTGGATTCCGGTACTCATCGCCGAGGTGTAAGCCTGATTCGCTGCGTCGGTCAAGGCACTCGCTGGGGGAGCGCCGGCATGGATCTGCGCCAGATCGGCTGTGGAAGTGTCGACTCCGGGTTCGAAGCGGGACCGGAAAACGGTGGCTACGACCGTCCCGATGACGGCGACGCCCAGAACTCCACCCAACTCTCGCACGACGCTGTTGATCGAACTGGCCATCGAAGCCTGCTGGGGCGCAACCGAAGACATCGACGTGGTTGTGGCCGGAGCCATGACCAACCCCATCCCCGCGCCGACCAGTGCCATGATCGCAGCCAGGATTCCGAACGGTGCGTACCTATCTGCTGCGATCGACAGGACCAACAGTCCCACGGACATGACTGCGAGACCGCTCGCGATCGAACTGCGCACGCCGAATCGGCCGACCATACGATCGCTGCTGGAGGCGACAGCCGCCATCACTATCGCAAACGGAACCGCACCGACGCCGGCGACCAATGGACCGTAACCACGAACTAATTGGAGGTATTGCGTGTACGTGAAGAGAACTCCGAAAAGGGCGAAGAACGTTACGGCCAAGATGGCATTGGAGATGCTGAACACTCGACTGGTGAAGATGCGCACGTCGGTCATCGGCGCCGAGGCCCGCAGCTCCCACCAAATGAATACGGCGAGAAGTGCTGTTGCGCTGACGATCTCCACCAGCGTGACGGGCGACGACCATCCGCGAAGGCTTGCCTGGGTGAGGGCATCCACGATCAAAGCCAGTCCGCCGACGGACAAAAGGAGCCCGGGGATGTCGAACGAACCCTTCGTGATGCCTCTTGCCGGGGGCACAAGAAGAACCGTCGCGGCGATCACACCGGCGACCAGTGGGAGGTTGATCCAGAAGACACTGCCCCAGTTGAAATGTTCGAGTAGTACTCCACCGGCTACCGGACCGATCGCAATTCCGAGTCCGGCGGTTGCAGACCAGATGCCTATCGCCCGACCTCTCTCTCGCGGGGCGAACATCGCAACGACAAGTGACAGCGTCGCGGGCATGACCAGTGCGGCGGCTGCTCCCATGACTGTTCTCCAACCGATCAGCTGCAGCGCGGTGTGAGAGAGGGCAGCGCAGGCAGACCCGAGGGCAAAAAGTGTGAGACCGGTTAGAAGTACTCGCCGGTGACCGAATCTCGCGCCCAGTCCTCCTGCAGTGATGAGTAAGGCGGCGAACGCCAGTGTGTACGCGTTGTTGATCCATTGGAGGTCGACGGTGGTGGCGTGCAGTTCGCGGGCAAGGGTGGGGATGGCGGTGTTGAGGACGGTGTTGTCGATCGTGACGACGACGAGGGAAGTGCAGAGGGCGCCCAGTGCTGCCCATCGTCGCCGGTCAGTGGGTTCCAGAGAATTCATTATTTCCTTACGAATGTAACCTTACGGATGTTTAGTGATGAGAACGTACCGCTTCGCCTTACATGTGTAAAGTTTGTCTGGTGAGTCATGTTCCCGAGGGCGCCGATGAAACTGAAACCAGTGGTTCTCGGAGTTCTCGCGCCCGAAATCCGCGAGGAAGCGGTGCACGACTGCGTGGAGAGATCGTTGCCGCAGCGGCGACGCTCATCGCCCGCACCGGATCGGATCAGGCGGTGACGCTTCGATCGGTCGCTCGCGAGGTCGGGATCTCTGCTCCTTCTATCTATGGACATTTTTCCGATCGTGACGCCATTGTCGAAGCGGTTGTCTCCGAATCGCTGGAGCAGTTGCATCTCGCCGTAGCCGACGCAGTGGCCGCGCATTCCGACCCTGTCGAGGGCCTGTATGCCGGTTGCTCGGCGTACGTCGAGTTCGGCATTTCCGAGCCTGCTCGGTATCGGGTTTTGTTCGGGTGGTCCAGGCCGAAAGGTCAATCGCCGCAATCGGATACGCGAGGGCTGGCCGCGTTCAATACCCTGGTGACCAATCTCGACGTGTGTGTCGCCGCTGGGAAGTCGACCAGCACAGACACTTTTGTCGATGCCGTGTCGATCTGGACCTCACTGCACGGGCAGGTGATGTTGCGTGCCGATCTCCCGGAATTTCCGTGGCCGTCGACCGACACTGTCAGTGAGATGGTGAGGAGCCTTGCGCGGCTTGTGAACTGACGCCTTGTCCGTTTGTCGATTCACAACCCTGCTAGGTCTGATCCAGCATCGTGAGATAGGCATCGAGCTGAGCTGCGCCGGCGAGAAGGTTGCGACTGCGTGTGGTCAGCCGGTCTTGCCAGGCGTCGAGGAACGCTGCCAATGCGTCCGCTCCGCCGGCCTCGCGCAGCGAGTCGACGAATTGGGCGACTTGCGACAGCCGGTAGCCGCCGCGTCGCAGTTGCCTTGCGATCTCGGCGTCGCGCACACACTCCGGACCGTATTCGCGATAACCCGTTGACCGTTCGCGCTCTGGACGCAGAATGCCGTGCTCTTCCCACGTGCGCAGTGTCGCCGGATGCACGCCGAGGCGGCGCGCGAGCTCACCCACCGTCAATGCTGGACCATGCACGCGTGCCGGTGCCGTGGTGGACAGAGTCCCCAGCGCGGTGGCTACCTCGGTGCGGGTGCCACGCTCGGCGAGCAGCGTCACGTGCGCACTGTCGATCAGGCGGTAGGCGGACTCGGTGTCGCCCTGATTGGTCGCCCGCATGATTTCCGTAGCTTGTTGGTGTCCGTGACCGCTGCGCAATGCAAGGAAAGTACGCAGGGCCTGCGCGTGAAGAGGCGTGTAGTGCCGGTAGCCGGTGTTGCTGCGCTCGGTCGGAGGAAGGATGCCGGCGTCGTCGTAATTGCGGATCGCCTGTGCGGACAACCCGTGTTCACGGGCAAGGTCGATGGGCCGCACTGATCACCTCCGATTGAGGCTTACAACGATCTTCCCCAGGTAATTGTTGTGAAAGTTTCACTCGAATCTTCAACGATACTGTCGAAGGCAGTCCACCTTCGAAAGGGATATCCATGTCTACTGCCTCGACACTGAGTGAGATCGGCCGCCAACTCGAAGACTCGGCAAGTCTTGGTCGCGTCGTCGACGAACTGCTCGCAGCGCGAAGCGAGGCGCCGACTCTGCTCGCCCTCGGTGAGCCGACTCACGGGATCAAGGCATTTCCGTTTCTGCGCAACGAACTTCTCGGCCAGCTGGTCGAACGAGGGTATCGGTCGATTGTGCTCGAAACAGATGTCTTTGCGGCATTCCTTGTCGACGACTACGTGAGCGGGGGAGAGGCGGACATCGAGAAAGTGCTCGCCACGGGCTTCAGCCACGGATTCGGCGCAGTACCGGGAAACCGCGAACTCGTCGAATGGCTACGCGAGTACAACCACGGCCGCGCTCCGGCCGACCGAGTTCGCTTCTACGGCTTCGACGCTCCGGTGGAGTATTCCGGTGCACCGAGCCCGCGCCGCGCACTGTCTGCGGCAGGTGACATCCTGCCCGCTGCGATGCGGCCGCATTCGTTCGACGACATCGACCTTCTGCTCGGGCAGGACACCGACTGGACCAACCCGGCGGCGATGTTCGATCCGGCTGCGTCCATCGGTGACTCCGATCATGCTCGCCTCCTGCGCATCATTGCGGACGACCTCGGCAGCATCCTTCGGCGCGCTGCGCCTGTGCTGCGACCCGCCGACCCGGACGGGTACGACCTGGCCCTCGCACACGCACGCACCGCTGTAGGACTCCTGCGATACCACGCCGCGATGGCGAGTTCTGCTCCGGATCGCATCGGAACCCTGCTCAGCCTGCGCGCCGAGATGATGGCGGAGAACCTGCTGGCCGTCATTGCTCAGGAGCAGCGACGCGGGCCGAGTCTGCTGTTCGCCCACAACGCTCATCTCCTGCGAGTGCAGTCCGAGATGCCGGTCAGCGATGATGTGGTCAGTTGGGGGAGCGCCGGTTCACTCGTCGGACTTGCCCTCGGAGAGCGTTACGTATTCGTGGCAACCGACGCCAACCCCGGCAGTGATCCGGGCACTCTGCAGGGTGTGTTGGCCGATGCGACCACTCGGCGTGCCCTGTTCCCGACTCCGGCCCTGCGAGCCGCGCTCGACCCGTCGATCGCCGCGGGCGAGGCGATCCTGCCAGGTCATCTGCCGCTGAAACCGTCGGAGTTGGACGGCGCCGACGCGGTCATCTTCGTCGCCGATACCGACGGGCAGCGTCATCAGTACTGGTAGTCGTCAGTACTGCTAGCCGTTTCAGGGGCAGAGAGCATGCGAGAGCATCGCGACAGTGTCCGGTTGGTCCTTCGGCGTCGACGTCAGCGTCACGGTGAATGCACGATCCGGCGTCGCACCGGACAGGGTGTAGTACCCGTAGATCCCGCCGCTGTGGCCGATATAGGTGACACCGCAAGGAAGTTCGGTGACGCTGACGCCCATCCCGTACCCGAGGCCCTCGGCTTCGGTGGCGGCGACCTGCCCAGTGGTCATCGCGGCAAGCTGCGCGGCCGGCACCACCTGCCCGTCGAGTAGTGCCCGCCAGAAGACGTTCAGGTCCGTGCCCGTCGACACCATCGCTCCCGCAGACCAGGGGATCGACGGTTCGGTCCGGGAAACATCTGTCAGGCCCCCTCCCAGGTCCTGATAGCCCGTCAGGTGATCGCCCCTGATGTCGCGTTCGCCGGCCGGCGGGAGGTACGTGTCTCCCAGATGCAGCGGGTCGAGTATCCGAGACTGAAGTTCATCGGCGTAGCTGCGGCCGGTCACGGATTCGACGAGCATCCCGAGAACGATGTAGTTGGTGTTGGTGTAGACGAACGACGTTCCGGGAACGAATTGCGCCGGTTTGCCGAGGGCGATGGCGACCGCAGCGGAAGGCGTCAGCGTTCGGTCCTCGTTTGCGGCAATCCATTCGTCGGCTCCGGGTTCACCGGCGAACTCGGGAAGGCCGCTGCGGTGTTGAAGCAGCTGCCGCACGGTGATCGCGCTGCCGTCCGTGCCGCTACCATGTATCTGCCCCGGAAGGTACTGCTCGATCGGTGCGTCGAGGTCGACCTTGCCTTCGGCCACCAACTGCAGAACGAGCGAAGCTGTGAATGTTTTTGTCACACTTCCGATCCGGACGCGATCATTCTTGCCGATCGAATCGCCGTTTGTCCGGTTGGGCACCCCGCTGGTCATGACAGCCGTCGTGGTGCCGTCGTCGAGTGTTGCGATCGACCCGACGACGCCCGAGCGGGTGAGTCCGTCGAGATCCGATTGAATCTCCACTGCGCGCTGGAGCGTCGAGCAACCGACGAGTGCCGTGGTGGCTCCGATGATGACCGCGGCGACGAGCAGGTATGGGCGCATGAGTCGAATCTATGGACCTTGTCGTGCCGCGGGATCCAGGAAATCCCCCATCATTCCCTGATCTTCTGCCGGGCCGGGACGTAAGGCCTGTTTGTTCAAAACCGACAAATCGGATCAATCATTCCTGTCCGAACACCACGTCCACGCCGTTAACATCCGAACGAAGTGTTTGTTTTCACGTGTCTTACCAGTTCACGGCTATCGAGGTGCGCTGCCGCGCGCCGAAACGACTCCCACGAAGGACGGATGCATGAAGAAGTCGACACTCCGCACGGGAACGGTCGCGGCTTTGCTGACCGGAAGTGTCCTGTTGCTCTCCGCTGCCCCTGCCTCGGCCGACCCGGGAAGCCTTGGTAGCGGTGGCAGTAGCGGGAGTTCCGGAAGCTTGGGAAGCACGGGCAGCATCAGCAGCGGATCAGCCGCCCTTCCGATTCCGAGTCCGGCAGGGCTGATCGCGCTGGCAGCGGCGAGCACTCAGACCGGAAAGCCCTACCAGTGGGGCGGCGTCGGGCCGAACTCGTGGGACTGCTCCGGGCTGGTGCAATGGGCGTTTCGGCAGGCCGGGGTGAATCTGCCACGGACCAGTCAGCAGCAGGCCAACGTCGGACAGCCGGTTCCGCGGTGGGCCCTCGCTCCCGGCGACGTCATCACGTTCTATCCCGGAGCGACGCATGTCGGCATCTACGCTGGGTTCGGAATGGTGTTCAACGCCTACGGTGTTGGTGTTCCGACCGGACTGACACCCCTCACGGATCTGCCGATCAACAACATCCGCAGGTTCTAGAACCTGCACAGAACCTTCACAAGTCCTCCCAGGTTCATCCACGAGGGCCGAATACAGTCAGTTCCATGAGTCAGCGAAGAGTGCTCGTGGTCGACGACGAGGTCAGCATCTGCGAGTCCATCGCGGCGAGGCTGCGTGCCGAGGGCTACGACGTCGAGCTGGCGTTCGACGGTCCCAGCGCGGTGACCCGCTGCGAGCAGATGGATGCAGACCTGGTGGTGCTCGACGTGATGATGCCGGGGTTCGACGGCCTCGAAGTGTGCCGCCGCATCCAGGCTGTGCGCCCGGTGCCCGTGCTGATGCTGACCGCTCGCGCCGATGAAACGGACATGCTGATCGGTCTCGGTGTGGGGGCCGACGATTACCTGAGCAAGCCGTTCAGCATGCGTGTCCTCGTCGCCCGGGTGCAGGCTCTGCTTCGGCGTGCTGATCGCGCGGAGCACGCTGCTCGCCCGGTGGCCGACCTCCTCGAGTTCGGTGACGTCGTGATCGACCTGACCGAGCGTCGAGTGCGCCGTGATGCGCAAGAAGTCCACCTGACCCGCACCGAATTCGATCTCATCGCCTATCTGGCGGAGCGACCGCGAGCCGCGATCCCACGGGAGTCGCTGCTCGAGGAGATCTGGGGCTGGGGCGAGGGAGCGGGTAGTCGGACCGTCGACAGCCACGTCAAGGCGTTACGACGCAAGCTCGGACCTTCCGTGATCCGGACCGTTCACGGCGTCGGGTACGCCTGGGACGTGCCGAGATGAGCGGCGTCGACCGACTCTTTGCACGGTGGCCGCGGCCACTGGACCCGATGCGATCCTTCAAGGTGAAGGTCGGCCTCCTGGTTGTCGCAGCACTGTTGTTCGCCTCCGGTGGGTTCTGGCTGACGTCGCAACAACCGTTTCGTTTCGCCCTGCTGACGGCGTTGGTTGTCGCTCTCGGAGTTACACAGGTGCTCGCACACGGGATGACGTCACCGCTTCGCGAGATGACGGCCGCGGCGAAGGCGATGGCGCGCGGCGACTATTCGCGGCGTGTGCGAGCGACTTCCCGCGATGAAGTAGGCGAACTCGCCCATGCGTTCAATCGGATGGCCGAGGACCTCGGGGCCGACGACCGGTACCGCCGCGAGCTGATCGGCAACGTCTCCCACGAATTACGCACGCCCATCACCGCTTTGCAGGCCATGCTCGAAAACGTCGTCGACGGTGTCGAAGAACCGGATCCGGCGATGATGAAGTCGGCGCTGCGGCAGACGGAACGACTGGGCGCGCTCGTGGCCGACCTTCTCGACCTCTCGAAACTCGAGGGCGGCGCAATGCCGTTGAAGCGCAGCCGTTTCGAGGTCGAGCCATTCCTACGCGAGCTGTCGAGTGTGAGTGCGGGCGACATCGAGATAGACGTGAAGCCTCCGCAATTGTCCGTGGTAGCCGATCCGGATCGCCTCCATCAGGTGGTGACCAACTTGGTGGACAACGCGGTTCAGCACGGGAACGTCGACACCAAAGTTGCCATCCGAGTGCGTTCCGGCAGCGCGGGGGAGTTGGTGCTCGACGTCCACGACGACGGCCCCGGCATCGAACCACAAGCCCGAGAGCGAGTGTTCGACCGCTTCATCCGCGGCGGATCGACAGACGGGGGCACCGGGCTCGGCCTCGCGATCGCGAAGTGGGCAGTCGAATTACATGGCGGCAGGATCGCGGTCGTCGATGCCCCGTCGGGATGCTGCATTCGAGTAGTGCTGCCGCAGAACTGAATCAAAGTCCCTGACGAGATCGAGAGATCTCGCGATGGCGCATGCCTTCATCGGCATTCGTCTGTACTTCCGAACCTGAAAATTTGAACCAGAAACATAGGAGATCACATGAGCGCTCCGATAGTAATTCCACCGAAACCGCCGATGCCAGCCGTAAAACCCAAGCGTCCCAGCCGGTTCTGGCGCCCCGATCGAACGTCGATGGCCACCCGCTCGATGCTCGTCGGCGCGGCCGCAGTAGGGGTGCTTGCGGCCCTGATCCTCGATCCAGGGTTCGTCAGTATCGCGTACGTGATCGTGGGTGTCGGTGTGGTGATCGTCTTCGGGATCTTGACGCCGCCCCGGATGACCGTGACGCAGTGGGTCGCCGCCATCGGGATGCTTGCACTGCTGGGTGTTGCCGCCGTTCGCGGTGCGGAGTGGTTGGTGTTCCTCTGCGTCGTAGCTGCGTGGGTTCTGTTCACGTGGACTCTGATCGGTGGGCGGACGTGGACCGGGATACTCCTGGGAACGGTGGCACCCTGGCGGGCGCCCCACCGGACGGTGAACTTCGTTCGTCGTCGACAACTCGCTATCCGCTCTGCTCCGCGGGTGCCGGCGGCGAGAGTTGTCGTCGTGAGCGCAGTGTCTGTTGTCCTCCTGCTGATCTTCGGATCTTTGTTCGTGAGTGCGGATCCGGAGTTCGCGAAGATCTTCGGTGGCTTCGCTCCTGCCATCTCGGTGTCGAACCCGGGGGCACGGATCTTCGCCGGCGTCGTGATGGCGTTCGGCACACTGGTTGCGGTGTATCTGCGTCGTAGAACGCCGACGGTGGACGCATTTGCGCCTGCGCCGGCGACGCCGTTGCCGATGTGGGAATGGGCGGTCCCGCTCGGCGTGCTCAACGTCCTGTTCCTCGGTTTTGTTGCAGTGCAGACAAAGACACTGTTCGGGGGAGACGAGCACGTTCAGGTGACCGACGGACTGACCTATGCGGACTACGCACGTGAGGGTTTCTGGCAGCTCATGGCAGTGACCGTGCTGACGCTGCTCGTCATCGCCGTCGCGGTGCGGTTCATCGACCGTCGCGATGCTGGATCGAGGCGTCTGGCCCGCGGTCTGTTGGGTGCACTGTGCCTCTTCAGCCTGGTGATCGTGGCATCGGCCGTGCACCGGATGTGGTTGTACGAGAATCAGTACGGTTTCACGGTGCTGCGGGTCAGCGTCTTCGCGACCGAGTTGCTTCTGGGATTCGTGTTCGTGTTGTTGCTCGTCGCAGGTATTCGGATGTCCGGGAAGTGGCTGCCCACAGCTGTTCTCGCCACCTCTGCCCTTGCTCTGCTGGCATTCGCGGTGTTCGACCCCGACGCGTACATCGCGCAAAAGAACGTGGAGCGGTTCGAGGGCGGTAAGAGCATCGACGTCTCCTACTTACGCGGGCTCTCCGTCGACGCGGTGCCTGCTTTGGATCGTCTACCGGAACCGCAGCGCTCGTGTGCGTTGAGTCGATATCGATTCGGAGTGCCGGGTAACAGTGTGCCATGGGAGTTCAACGCGGCGCGTGAGAAGGCCCGCGACATCGTGGAGACTCGCCCAGTGGGGCCATGCCTGCAGATGTACACGGTCGGATAGACGCAGAGCGATTGTGCAGCCGCGCGGCAGGTATAGCGCGCGGCTGCACAATCGGCGAGCGTCGCCTGTTCGATCAGTGCACGGCGAGTGAGATTTTCTCCCGTTCCTCCGCGGACACCACGTCGCGGGTGGAGCGCAAGTCGATGGTCAGGCCGTGCAACGTGCCGCCGTAACGGAAGGTGCCGTGCTCGGCGAACTCCTCCGAGACCGGGCTTCCGCGGTTGATGCCGACGTCGAGCTGTTCGTTCATGCTGAAGATCGCCCGCGTGGTCTTCTCGATCCGGCCCTCGGAGACCACCTCGCCGTCAACGCTCAGGGTGGCGATTCCGCCCTTGCCGATTCCGCCGCCGTCGTACTCGAAGTGAATGGACACCTCGCTGGCGTCGGCACTCAGCTGACCCGGTCCGCGAACGTAGGTTCGGCCTCCACCGCTGAAGTTGTAGCAGTAGACGGGGACGGAATCGAGTATGTACAAAGCGAATCCGCCGAACCGGCCACCGAGGCTGACCAGCATGCCGTCGGCGACGCTCCCCAGACTGGCGGTCAGCGTGTACGAGCGGTTGAAGAACGTCGGCGCGGCCTTCTCGACCAGACCGTTCATGTGTGGGTACAGCGTGAGGGTCTTGCGGCCCATCATCGGATGTGGTGGTCGTGATTCCGCGGTGGCGTGACGGCCGACCGTTCTGTCGTCCAGCGGCAGTACTTGATATTTGGCGGCCTCGACGAGGAACTTGTCCTTGAGCCTGGCAAGGATCTCGGGATGCTCGTCTGCAAGATCGCGGGCCTGCGACCAGTCGACCGATGTGTCGTACAGCTCCCAACGGTCTTCGCTCATCGGGGTGAGCTCGAGGCCGTGAGTCGCCATCAGCCAGGGTGCGCGGTGCGCGGTTACCGCGGTCCAGCCGTGATCATAGATTCCGCGATTGCCGAAGATCTCGAAATACTGTGTGGTGTGGCGCTCTTCGGCGTCGGGCTCGGCGAAGGTGTAGTTCATCGCCACACCCTCCATCGGTTTCTGGGCGACGCCGTCGACGCTGGTCGGTGCCGGAATTCCCGCCGCTTCCAGAATTGTCGGCGTGATGTCGACGCAGTGGTGCCACTGTTCCCTGATCCCGGGCTTGTCGATCCCCTTGGGCCAGTGGGCGATCAGGCCGTTTCGGGTACCGCCGTAGTGGGACGCGACCTGCTTGGCCCACTGGTACGGGGTGTCGAGGGCCAGAGCCCACGACGCCGGATAGTGTGGGTAGCTGGTTTCGGTCCCCAATTCGTCGAAGCGCGCCAGCACGTCGGATGTCGCACTCTTGTAACCGTTGAGGCCGGCGAGGTAGTTGAACGAGCCCTCCATTCCGCCCTCCGCGGAAGCGCCGTTGTCACCCATCATGTAGAGCACCAGGGTGTTGTCGAGGACGCCCATATCCTGCAACCGGTCGACGAGCCTGCCGACCTCGTCGTCGGTGTGCTCGAGGAACGCCGCGTACAACTCCATCAGACGGGCCGAAACCTTCTTCTGGTCGTCGTCGAGTTCGTCCCAGTGCGGGAGCCCCGGAGCCCACGGGGCCAACTCGGTATCAGGAGCGACGACGCCCAGTTCCTTCTGCTTTTCGAGGGTGATCTCGCGTTGGCGATCCCATCCGTGATCGAATTCGCCGACGTACTTGTCCAGGTAGCTGTCCGGAACCTGAAGTGGGGCATGGCAAGCGCCGAAGGGGAGATAGCAGAACCACGGCTTGTCGGGGTCCATCGTGTTGATGCCCTCGACCCATTCGATCGCGTGGTCGACCAGGTCCTCGGACAAGTGGTATCCCTCCTGAGGTGTCTTCGGCAAGTCCACCATGGTGAAGTCCTCGTAGAGCACTGGCGTGAACTGGTCGGACTCGGCGCCGAGGAAACCGTAGAACTTGTCGAAACCCTCACGGACCGGCCAACGATCGAACGGCCCGGCGGCGGTTGTCTCCCAGGTCGGGGTCTGGTGCATCTTGCCGAAAGCGCCCGTCGCATAGCCGTTTCCCTGCAAGACGCGCGCAACGGTCGCTGCGGAAGCGGGACGGGTCCCGTTGTATCCCGGTGCAGCATTAGCCATTTCGGAGATGACTCCCATGCCGACGCTGTGGTGATTGCGCCCGGTCAACGTGGCAGCGCGCGTCGGTGAGCACAGAGCGGTGGTATGGAATCGGCTGTACTTCACGCCGGTCTCGGCCAAACGCTCGGCGGTGGGTGTGCGGCACGGACCGCCGAAGGCAGAGGGCGCCCCGAATCCGACGTCGTCGATCATGATCAGCAGCACGTTCGGTGCCCCGGCGGGTGGGCGAAGCGGTTCCGGGCGGGTGTACGGGGGATTCTGATCGGGGTAGTACACGGCGGCCGCGACGTTGGGCGTCTCGGGGATGATCGGGATGGAATGGCGATTCACCAGCAGGCTCCTTGGCGTGTGCAAAACCGGGTCGATTAAGCAGTCGTCTTAATGTGGAGCGTATCGATCGGGATTCGGCTGGCGGCGTAGGTCTCGCTGACTGGGACAATCACCCCCGTGAGTGGTTAAGAAGTCCCTGCACTCCCTAACCGCGCACAGGGGGTGGGTCTTGCGAAATTAAGACAGTGACTTATATGGTCGGTGCATGCCCGCCTCGCTGGACGCCAAGAACGCCATGATCGCCGTCGCTGAACGGATGTTTGCCGAGCACGGTATTCACGAAGTGTCCATGAGGGACGTGGCGACTGCGGCCGGGCAGCGAAACAACTCTGCGGTTCAGTATCACTTCGGTGGGCGAGACGGTTTGGTGTTGGCAGTATTCCGCCATCGGATGGATCAGATCAATGCAGCGCGACTGACGTATCTCGACGACATCGACGCCAATGGGCGGACTGACCTGGTCCGCGCGTTGGTCGAAGCTTTTCTGTATCCGCTGGCCGATTTCATGGCGACGGTCGACGGTTCCAACTATGCGAGGTTCATTGCCAGAATCTCTCCGTCGGTGGATACGCAGAGCGCCGAGTTTCGAGAGGTCAGCGAGGGGATCAACGAAGTTGTCGGCAGACTGACGAGGGCCTTGCCGCATCTGCCCCGCCGCGTCGCGGTCGAACGGATCGACCTGTCGTTCAACATGAGTGTGTCCGCGCTGGCCATATTCGAGCAGCGCCGCGAAGACGAAAACCCGGTTGTGCAGGCGGATTTCGATACGACGGTGGACCATCTGGTCGATCTCGCGGTGGGAGCCCTGACTGCACCCCAAAGCACACACAAGCGCACACGAGCACAACGGGTGCACGCGTCGACTGACGTGTGACCCTTCAGGACACGACAGGACGGAGTTATATGATGGCGACCCTTACATCATCACGCACAGTTCAAATCGGCAATCACACAATCGAATTCGGGCCACGCGGAATGCGGCGAAATCCGGAAGGTGTTGAATCGAACCCGTACGAGCGGTTCACTCTGACTCCCGTCACACCGTTCATCGGTGCCGAGATCAGCGATATCGACTTACGTGATCCATCGGAGGATCAGATCGAGGATCTACGTCGGGCCCTACTCGAATGGAAGGTGGTCTTCTTCCGTGACCAGCCGATTTCGAGTCTGAATCATCGTGACTTCGCCGCCCATTGGGGCGAACTCGAGATTCATCCACTTCTCCCGCAGGGAGAGGTCCCGGCTGTCGTCAGATTCGAACGCGGAGAAGACAGTCCAGGCACCGAGAACATCTGGCACGTCGACGTCACCTGGACCAAGACACCGCCGCTCGGTTCGGTCCTTCGAGCGATCGACGTGCCGCCGGCCGGCGGTGACACGTTGTGGGCAGATATGGGAAATGCTTTCGACTGCCTCCCGGACGAGATCAAGGACTTGATCGACGGCAAGGATGCCATTCACGATTTCGTGCCGTCCTTCGGACGCGGGATGAGTCCGGAGAAGTTGGAGCAGATGAAGGAGCAGTACCCACCGGTTCTGCATCCGATGGTCCGTAAGCATCCGGAAACCGGGCGTAAGACGCTGTTCGTCAACAGCCTCTTCACCACCCACATTCCGGACATGGATCCTGCCGAAGGCAACGATCTGCTCAACCTGTTGTTCGCGCAGGTCAAGGTCCCGGACTTCCAGTGCCGTTTCAAGTGGGCGCCGAATTCCATTGCATTCTGGGACAACCGGGCAACACAGCACTATGCGGCGAGCGACTACTTCCCTCATCGCCGCGTGATGGAGCGGGTGGCAATCCTCGGAGACGTGCCCTTCTGATCTACGTCTGCGGAATGCGGATGATGCACCGAAAGCCGACGTGGCAGGTCGAGGACTCTTCGGACTCGCCCTGCCGCGCGGCAGGGCGGTACCGCAAGCAGTAGTTCGGCGCACACAGATGTGAGCCACCCTTGATCACCCGTCGTGCGTAGGGTTCGCCAGCCAAGACCTCGGTGGCGAACTCCGCGCGGGGATTGCGCGGAATGCAGCACGAAGAGGCAGGCGCGACATTCTTCGAACCGTGGGCGTGGTCGGACGTGTAATGATCGGCCGTCCATTCCCACACGTTCCCAGCCATGTCGAGCAGCCCGTAGTCGTTGGGCCGGAACTTTCCGACCGGCGCGGTGCGCTCGTACCCGTCCTCGAGCAGGTTCTCCCAGGGGAACTGGCCCTGCCAGACATTGCCACCGGGCCGCCCTCCCGGTGAGTCGTGATCGCCCCACACGTAGGCCTGGCGATCGAGTCCGCCGCGGGCGGCAAACTCCCACTCGGCCTCCGTCGGGAGATCCTTGCCGGCCCACGCGGCATAGGCCTGCGCGTCGAAGTACGACACGTGAGTGACGGGGTGCCGTTCACGTCCCCCGATATTGCTGTCGGCGCCCTCGGGATGGCGCCAGTCGGCGCCGGGAGTGAACGACCACCACTGGGTGTAGTCGTCGAGTGGAACCGGGCCGGGTGGTGAATTGAAGACCAACGATCCCGGAACGAGGAGGGCTGGATCGGCGTCAGGATAGTCGGCGGGATCGGGGGCGATTTCCGCAGTGGTGACGTGGCCGGTTGCCTTCACGAAGCGTCGGAACTCGGCGACAGTCACCGCCGTCGTGTCCATCCAGAATCCGTCGACTGTGACCTGGTGAACTGGGCGTTCTTCGGGATAGAAGTCTTCGGAGCCCATCCAGTACGTCCCACCCGGGATCAACGACATGTTCTTCGGGGGAGTAGTCGTGGAGTGAGGCATCGTCATGAATCCAAGAATGGCACGTTGGTCGCGCCGGTGTGGAGAGAGTCCCACCTGGTGCCCTCGGCAGGATTCGAACCTGCGACCCTTCCTTTAGGAGAGGAATGCTCTATCCCCTGAGCTACGAGGGCGGGGAGCATACCGACAAGCGCTGAAAACCCTGTGCTGCGGGGGTTTTCGCTTCCCGATACTGCCGTTGCATCTGCTCGACCTGTCGGCACGAAGCCCCAGACGTCACAGCTGCGCTAGTCAGTGTAGCGGCCCACCGACGCGGTGGCGAAGTCGACGGTGTTATCGCGTGCAAGGTGCCGGCCGAACCGATCGCACTGATCGCAATGGTGGTCACCGCCGAGCAGGCGCGGCATGGTGCGGGAATGACCCGCAGAATCCGCTTCAACGCCTTTGCCATGAACTGCGTCGCCCACCAATCGCCAGGTCTGTGGCGCCACCCCGAGGACCAGTCGTCCAGGTACACGGATCTGAGGTACTGGACGGAATTGGCGAAACTCCTTGAGCGTGGACGATTCGACGGACTCTTCCTGGCAGATGTCCTGGGAACCTACGACGTCTATGGCGGGAACCACGACGCAGCGTTGCGGCAGGGCGCGCAGGTACCGGTCTCGGACCCACTGCTACTGGCGTCGGCGATGGCTGCCGTGACCGAGCACTTGGGCTTCGGGATCACCGCTGGTACAGCGTTCGAGCATCCGTACCCGTTCGCTCGGCGTTTGAGCACCCTCGATCACCTGACGAACGGGCGAATCGGGTGGAACGTGGTCACCGGATACCTCCCGTCGGCCGCACGGAACATGGGCGAGGACGACCAACTCCAGCACGACGATCGCTACGACCACGCGGACGAGTACCTCGAGGTTCTCTACAAGTTGTGGGAAACGTCGTGGGAAGACGATGCGGTGGTGCGGGACAGAAGCACCGGGGTCTACACGGACCCTTCCAAGGTTCATCCGATCGAGCACGAAGGCAAGCACTTCACGGTTCCGGGCATCCACATCTCCGAACCTTCTCCGCAGCGGACGCCGGTCATCTTCCAGGCCGGTGCGTCGCCTCGCGGGGTTCGCTTCGCCGCCGAGAATGCCGAAGCGATTTTTGTCGGTGCGCCGACCAAGGCGATTCTCAAAGACACCGTTGCCCGAATCCGAAACGAGCTGACCAAGGTGGGCCGCGATCCGTACTCGGCCCGCATCTACACACTGTTGACGATCGTCACCGACCGAACCCCCGAGTTGGCCCAGGCGAAGCTCGAGGACTACCGCAGTTACGCGAGTAGTGAAGGTGCACTCGTTTTCACCTCGGGGTGGATGGGGATCGACCTGTCCGGATACCGAGCCGACGAGCCGATCGGAAACGTCGAAAGCAATGCCATTCAATCCGCGGTCGCATCGTTTCGTCAGGCCGACGAGAAGGGCCGTGAATGGACGGTGGGGGACATCGCGGAGTGGGCGGGTATCGGCGGGCTGGGACCGATCGTCGTCGGTTCCGGTGCGGAGGTCGCGGACGAGTTGCAGGAGTGGGTGTCCGAGACCGACGTCGACGGTTTCAATCTCGCGTACGCGGTGACTCCTGGAACCTTCGAAGACATTGTGGAGCATGTGATTCCGGAGCTGACCAAACGAGGTGCCTACCAGAGCGACTACGACGAGGGAACGCTGCGCAACAAACTGTTCGGGCGAGGGGACAGGCTGCCGCTCGAACACCGAGGCCGGAGCTTCGACCGGATCCGCACTGCCGGCTGAGCGGGGACTTCAGGACCAGCCGGACCCGGGTACGTGGACTGAGGTGGTGAGGTCGATCGCCTCGATGTCCGAAGACCTCAATTCCTCACCGCACACACTGCACCCGAGCCTTGCTTCGAATCGCTTACCGCAAGCTTTGTGATGGAGAACGATGTCCGGGCCGTCCGCGGATCTGAACCAACGTTGACCCCAGGAGATCATGCACATCACGACAGGGAAGTAGGCCGTCCCCTTGGCAGTGAGTCGATACTCCGACCACTGGGGACGATCCGGAAGCGGTCGCGTTTCCATCACACCGATCTCGGTGAGGTGCTTCAAACGATCCGCGACTATCGCCGGTGGCGCGCCGGTGATCTCGGCGAACTCTCCGTACCGGCGCGCGCCTCGGAATGCCGCACCGATGATCGCCGCTGACCAGCGATTGCCGACGAGTTCCATCGTGTGAGCCAGAATTTCCGGTCGGCGTTCGGACTTGGTGGAGCGTCGCCGCGATGTTGCTTCGGGGACACTGCGTGAGAAGTCGCCACTCGGTCCCATTTCGGAGTCCAGAGACCGCACGTCCACGTCCTCGCCGCACTCCTTGCAACGCAGGATCGGGGTGAAGTCGTTTCCGCATGTGCTGTGCCGAAGTGGTGGTAGCGGCGCGGTTTCATTGGGCGCCCACTGCTTCTCCCACGACCACATGGTGATGAGGACGGGCCAGATCGACTGCCCTTTGCGAGTGACCGAGTACTCGTGCCGTGGCGGGTTCTGCTGATACTCACGACGCTCGAGCATTCCGCCTGCCGTCAGGATCGCCAACCGTGCTGACAACACGGAGTTGGAGATTCCCCCCAGTGCCAGCCAGTCGTTGTAGCGCCGCGACCCCAACAGGGCGAACCGCAGAATCCAGAGGTTCCACTCGTCCCCCAACAGCCCGAGCGTGACGGCCAGTGCGTTGGGTCCGCCTGCGGGCAACTCGGTGACGCCCGCCGACGCGGTGGGTGTCGAAGAGTCGGTTGCATTCACTCGTACCACCCCGAAATCATAGGCCGTGAACCCAGCCGCACCGCGAGAGCGTACCGAGTGGTCTGCAGAAAGAGTCGGGAATCACTCGGTACGGGCAATGAGTAACGCTTCCTGAGTGATCTGGCAGATCTGGAGTCCGGATGGATCGAAGACCGCGGCATTCACGACCGCTCTGCCGGCATGAGCTGTGGGGGTCGAATGCTCGAAGAGCAGCCACTCGTCCGCTCGCACGGGGCGCTGAAACCACATCGTGTGATCGAGGGACACTCCTGTCCAACCCGTGTCGAGCGAGTGCTCCTGCCCGATGTCGTATCCGTGTGGAGTCAAAGCGGTGGCCATCAGCATCAAATCACTGGCATAAGCAAGAGCAGCGACGTGAATCAGTGGATCTTCGCTCAGTCGCTGCGCCGAACGCATCCAGATGTTGCGCGGAGGCGCCGCCGAATGTGTCGTGGGGGACTGCGAATCGAATGGGGACACACGAATCTCGATGGCGGAGAACTCCTCCCACACTTCTCCCAACCCGCCGTCCGCCTCGGCCAACTCTTGCAAGGTCACGCACTCTTCGGGTGGGAGTGCTGCGGGGACGGCTCGACTGTGAGTGATGCCCTCGCCGATCGAGGAGGCCGAGACCGTCGAACGGCAGACCAGTCGTCCGCCCTGGTGGACGTCGACGCCTCTGGTGGACAAGCGCTTTCCGTCGCGAAGACGATCCACCGAGAACTCGGTCGCGCACTTCGTCGATCCGGGGCGCAGGAAGTGCGTATGGACGGAACTGATCGCTTTGCCGTCGGTGACCGTGTGTCCGGCCGCGAGAATCGACTGCGCGACCAGTTGGCCGCCGAACAACTGAGGAAGCCGAACACCGTCGTTCAACCCTTGCCACCGGTCCGGGCCGGTCGATTCCAGGTCGAAGACGTCGGCGAGGCCACTCGTGGGGGCGCTCACGACGCGTGGTTTCGTGCCGGACGGGGTGGACGAGGGAAGAAGCCACTGGTCCGGGCGACGTAGTCGTCGTAGGCCTGGCCTTTGCTCTTGCGCATGCCTCGTTCGAGCAAGGCCTTACCGCTGTAGCTCACCAGTAGTTTGATCATGACGATCGGCGAGACGATCGTGATCAGCGCCAATGGATCACCAAGCGCGAGGATGAACAGTCCGACCCAGACACATGCGTCACCGAAGTAGTTGGGATGCCGGGTCCAGGCCCAGAGTCCACGATCCATCACCATTCCCGAATTGGCCGGATCTGCCTTGAAGCGGGAAAGTTGGTAGTCGCCAACCGATTCGAAGACGAAGCCGACGGTCCAGACAGCGATGCCGATCGCGCCGAGGACTCCGAGGGCGCGAAACTCGTACATCGCGAACTGGACGGGCAGCGACACCACGAGAATGAGGACGCCCTGGAGGCCGTAGATTTTGCGAATCAGGAACGGAACCAGCTGTCCCTGTTGATGTTTGAGTAGGGCAGTGTAGCGCTTGTCCTGTCCGTGCCCGCGGTTTCGGAAGCCGATGTACAACCCCAGTCGCATCCCCCACACCACGGTCAGCGCAAGGACAACGAGGCGACGCAGATCGTTTCCTTCCGATCCGATGGACGTCAGGTACGAGACGACGGCGACGACGGCGAAGCCTGGCCCCCAACAGATATCGATGATCGAGTGATTGTTCATTCGGATGGCGACGGCCATCACTGCGGCGATGAAGAGGAGTACGGCGAGTGCACTCACTCCGAAGTTCAGCGCTAGATCGCCCAGTGGGATGCCGGTCATGCGTGCGCCTTCCGATTGTGGTGGTCGAGCAGTTCGGAAGCGAAGTCCGCGAAGGCTTCCTGTGCGCTCGAATAGGTGTGAGGTGTGCCGAGTCGACTGGCTACGAGCAGTGAATCGAGCGCCGTGGCATCGAGTTCGGTGGTGGTAGGCAAGAATTCGGTCGAGCCCTCGACGGCGTCGGCCGAACGCACGCCGTTGCCTGCCGTGACTATCACCTGACCGTTGGTGGTGGACTCGGGATCGACAAGGGCGGTGACTACCGGTGCGACCAAGTCGGCTCCCATGATGTCGATGAATTCGGGGTTCATTCCGGATTCGGTCATCTGCGTAGTGGCATAGGGAAGAAGGACATTGGTGAAGACGTTGCGGTTCGCACCTTCTGCCGCTGCGGTGCGGCCCAGGGCGATCACGGCTCCCTTGCTTGCGGCGTAAGCAGATACGGTGGGCTCACCGTGCAGTCCTGCGGTGGAGGCAATCATCACGATGCGTCCGAACCCGGCTTCGCGCATCACGCGGGAGGCTTCGGCTGCAACCAGTGCGGTCCCGACGACATTTGTCGTGATGACGGTACTGAGGTTCTCGGCAGTGGTGCGGTGGAGCATCTGCGGACCGCTGACCGCGGCGCTGGTGATGCAGAAATCGAGTCGTCCGAACCGAGTGAGAGCGTCGTCCACCAACTTTCGACCGACGTCGGGGTCGGTGACGTCGTCGTGGTTGGCGACGGCCTGTCCACCGGCTTCGAGGATTTCGTCGACAACCTGATCTGCGGGGCCTCGGCCGCTCGCATCGAGTGTGCGATTTCGATTGTTGACGATAACCGTGACGCCCCGGCTTGCCAGATGAAGCGCGACGGCACGGCCGAGGCCCTTGCCACCTCCGGTGACGACGGCAACGCGACCGGAGAGTGCACCGGCTGTCATGAGGCGATCCGTTCGACGAGCACGGCAACTCCGACGCCTGCAGCGCCACTGACCGCGGCCACGCCGTATCGCCCGTCGCTTCGGACAAGTTCGTCGACGCACGCGCCCACGAGAATTGCTCCGGTAGCGCCGAATGCATGGCCCATCGCCATCGTTCCGCCGTTGGGGTTCATCCGGTCCGGCCCGGCGTCGAGGTCGCGACGGAATCGCAGGCAGAGCGCGGAGAAGGCTTCCGCGAACTCGAACACGTCGATGTCCTGCGGACGCAGTCCGGCTCGCGCGATGACGGCCTCCACGGCGCTCTGACCTGCCGTGAGCATGAGAACCGGATTCACCGATGTCGACGCGGACCCGATGATCCGTGCGCGAGGTGTCAAACCGGCTCGGGCAGCGGCTTTCTCGGACCCGAGGAGTAGGAGTGCCGCTCCGTCGGCCATGGCGGGAGAGGATCCGACGGTGTGCAGGTGCTCGATCTTTTCGACCTCTGGGTAGGCGGCGAGCGCGAGAGCGTCCTGACCTCCGGCGCCGAGTCCTTCGAATGCGGCCGGAAGTGCGGCGAGTCCCTCTGCGCTCGTGTCTGCCCTGACCAGTTCGTCGTGCGCGATTCCCGCATCACCGTTTCTTCCGGGAACAGGCACAACCGACCGCTCGAACGCGCCGTTGCGCCACGCTTCGGCAGCCTTGTGCTGGGTTTCGACGCCGTAGGCATCCAACTCGTCGCGGGAGTATCCCTCGATCGTGGCATTCAAGTCGGCGGCAACACCCATATGAATGGAGCCGATCTGCGCGATAGTCGCCGGGTCGGTCCACAGCGGCCCGCGATCACTGAACATCGGGGTGCGGGAGACGCTTTCGACACCGCCTGCCACGACGAGGGAAACGTCGTCACTTCGGATACGGGCTGCGCTCTGGCCGACTGCGTCGACACCGGATGCGCAGAATCGGTTGATAGTCGCGCCGGGAACGGAGTCGCCCCAACCTGCCAGCAGTGCGGCAGTTCTCGCGATGTTCGCGCCCTGCTCGTCCACCTGCGATGCGCAACCGAGAACTACGTCGTCGATCTGTTCTGCGGCGAGGTTTGTTCGACCCTGCAGAGCCTTGGCCAGGTGGACCACAAGATCCACCGGGCTGTGTTCGTGGAGGGCGCCTCGCGCCGATGCTCGACCGCGCGGCGTGCGCACGTAGTCGAGGACAAAAGCATCAGTCATTTTCAACCCTTCAATTAGTAGAGTTACTCTGCTAGTTGTAGTACGGTTGCGATGAAATTACAACCGCCGATACACGGGTATCTCGGTGACGTCACCGAGGCCGGATCGGCAAGGGGAGAGGTCATGACTGTTTCGAACATTTGGATTCTCGGCGGGTACCAATCCGACTTCGCACGAAACTTCACCCGTGAAGAACTCGATTTCGCGAACCTTGCCGAAGAGGTGGTGAACCACACGCTGGCCGCGGCGAAGGTTCCTGCCACCGACATCGAGGTGATTCACGTCGGTAATGCCTTCGGCCAGTTGTTTGCCGGCCAAGGTCAGCTGGGTGCGATGCCCGCCACCGTCCATCCGGATCTCTGGGGTGTGCCCTCGTCCAGACACGAGGCGGCATGCGCATCGGGCAGTATCGCGGTACTCGCCGCGATGGCAGACCTGCGTGCCGGGAATTACGACGCCGCTCTGGTGATGGGTATCGAACTGGAGAAGACAGTTCCAGGTGACGACGCAGCGGGTCATCTTGGTGCCGCAGCCTGGGTCGGACATGAAGGTCGGGAAGCAAAATTCATGTGGCCGTACATGTTCGATCGTGTGTCGAAGGAGTACGGGCGCCGTTACGGGATCGACGAATCTCACCTGCGCGCGATCTCGCAGATCAATTTCGCGAACGCGAAGAACAACCCCAACGCACAGACACGCGGTTGGTCGGTGCCCGATCTGCTCGGAAATGCGGGTGGTGACGACACCACCAATCCTGTTGTGGAAGGTGGTGTTCGACGATTCGATTGCAGTCAGGTGACCGACGGTGGTGCCGGGGTGGTGCTGGTGACGGACAAGTACCTTCGTGAGCACCCTGGTGCCGCGGCGACCCCTCTGGCTCAGATCGCGGGCTGGGGCCACCGCACCGTCGGTTTGGGCCTCGAACAGAAACTGGCGCGTGACGCGGAGAATCCCTACGTGATGCCACACGTTCGGGATGCGGTGATGGACGCCTTCTCTCGGGCCGGAGTCGATCTGACCGGGATAGACGGGATCGAAACACATGATTGTTTCACCGCGAGTGAGTATCTCGCGATCGACCACATCGGTCTGACGGCGCCTGGTGAGTCCTGGAAAGCCATCGAGAGTGGAGACATCGCCATGGGCGGCAAGCTGCCGATCAACCCGAGCGGTGGTCTGATCGGCGGCGGTCATCCGGTGGGTGCCAGCGGTGTCCGCATGCTTCTCGATGCGGCCCATCAGGTGACGGGAACGGCCGGCGGCTTCCAAGTCGAGGGCGCACACCGGTTTGCGACGCTCAACTTCGGCGGAAGTACGGCCACCACCGTCAGTTTTGTCGTCGACGCCGTTTCCTGAATTGCAGCCCAGTCTTTCCCCATCAGTTGAAAAGAGAAATCCATGGACGTCGAAATCGTAGGCAAGTTGTTGTCCACCCTTCCCGCCGATGACGATCACCCGTATCGCACCGGTCCGTGGCAACCGCAGACCACCGAGTTCAAAGCGGACAACCTCGAAGTTGTGTTCGGAGAGGTTCCGAAAGACCTCGACGGTGTCTACCTGCGAAATACCGAGAATCCGCTTCATCCCTCGATGAAGGCATATCACCCCTTCGACGGCGACGGCATGATTCACATCGTGGGCTTCCGCGACGGAGAGTCGTTCTACCGCAACCGATTCGTGCGTACGGACGGCTTGGCGGCCGAGCAGGATGCCGGCGCTGCGTTGTGGGCAGGGCTCGCCGAGTCTCCCAAACTCAGTCGCCCCGAGGGAGGCAAAGGTGCACGCACCCGGATGAAGGACGCGTCCAGCACCGACGTCGTGGTTCACCGGGGAACCGCTCTCACCAGCTTCTACCAGTGTGGGGATCTGTATCGCCTCGATCCGATGTCGGCGGAGACACTCGGAAAGGAAAGCTGGAACGGCAAGTTCCCCTTCGAATGGGGTGTGTCCGCGCACCCGAAGGTGGACGACAAAACCGGAGAAATGCTGTTCTTCAACTACAGCAAGGAAGCGCCGTACATGCATTACGGCGTCGTGGACTCGGCCAACGAGTTGGTCCACTACGTCGATGTCCCACTTCCCGGTCCGCGCTTGCCGCACGACATGGCCTTCACGGAGAACTACGCGATCCTCAACGATTGCCCCCTGTTCTGGGATCCGGTTCTGCTCGAGAAGGGCGCGCACGTCGCGAATTTCCATCCCGAAATCCCGCTGCGTCTCGGAGTCATCCCACGCCGCGGAAACACCGCTGACATCAAGTGGTTCGAGGCCGATCCGACCTACGTCCTGCACTTCGTGAACGCCTACGAAGAGGGTGACGAAATAGTTCTCGACGGTTTCTACCAAGGTGATCCGGAGCCGTCGGACAACGGCATGGGCAATCAATGGGAACGCGCCTTCCGCTTCCTCGCTCTCGATCGCATGCAGACCCGGCTGCACCGCTGGCGATTGAATCTGGTCACCGGAGCTACGCGTGAAGAGCAGCTCAGTGACTCGATCACCGAATTCGGCATGATGAACGGGAATTTCGCGGGCGAGAAATACCGATACGCATACGCAGCTTCGGGTAAGCCGTCGTGGTTCCTTTTCGACGGATTGGTCAAACACGACCTGCTGACGGGCAACGAGGAACGATTCTCCTTCGGTGACGGTGTGTACGGCAGCGAGACTTCGATGGCGCCGCGCGTGGGTGGTACCGCTGAAGACGACGGCTATCTCATCACGTTGACCACTGACATGAACGAGGACGCGTCCTTCTGCCTGATCTTCGACGCCGCCCGCGTCGGAGACGGTCCTCTGTGCAAACTTCGCCTTCCCGAAAGGATTTCGAGTGGTACGCACTCGACGTGGGCTCCGGGGGCCGAGCTCCGACGCTGGCAGAGTGCCGACACCGCAGCCGAAGCGGTCGGATTGTGACGGCCACGCCCGACTCAGGCTCCTGGGAGATCTTGCGGCAGGTGGTGATCGGCGCACGAGACCTGGAGAAGACCGGTCGGCAACTACGTGAAGCGCTGAATCTCGCTGCCGGATTCGCGGATCCGCTGCTCGAAGACATCGGTTTGGCCGACGAGACCCTGACCGTCGGGCCGCAAGCCTTTCTGGAGATCGTCGCACCGCTCGACGAGACTGTCTCGCTGGCGAGATGGATCCGAAAGGGCGGAGGGGAGGGCGGTTATGCACTCTCGATCCAGGTATCGAACATCGAGCCCTATCTGGAACGTGCAACTGCGGCCGATGTTCGGACAGTGGCCGATCTCGAGGCCTACGGTCACCGGATCGTCCAGCTCCATCCCGGTGATCTCGGACTGCTCGTAGAACTCGACGAGATTCCCGACGCCGACGAGTGGTTCTGGGATGAGACGGAGAAGGAGGTTTCGGTCGATCCATGGGTCGACGACATCCTCGGCGTCGACGTGTCCTCTCCCGATCCGGCCAAGACGGCGGCACTGTGGGGCGAGGTGTTCGGAAAGAAACCGGTTTCGACGCAAACACTCTCGATCACGCTGGGATCGCGCGTCGTGTCGTTCGTTCCGGGGGAGCGGTCGATGCTCAGTGCAATCGATCTGGCGGCGTCGAGCGGCGCGTCTGCCGTCGAGCCCGGTCTGAGTCTCGGCGGCGTCGAGTTCCGGATTCACCCACGCTGAGCTTGCCTTACATCGAACGACAGAAACCGGGGCCGATCGCTCGAAGCGGTCGGCCCCGATTTCTTGTCATGGACTCAGGCGAAGTCCTGCCGCAAGCGAGTCTTGAGAAGCTTTCCACTTGCGTTGCGTGGCAGCTCCTCGACGAACCGAACTGCACTGGGGCACTTGAAGTGAGCCAGCCGCTCGCGTGACCACTCGATGATCTCAGCTTCGGTGGCAGCAGAATCGCCGGCTCGAACGACCACCGCAATGGGAGTCTCACCCCATCGATCGGAGTGAACGCCGACCACTGCGACTTCCCGGATTCCAGGGTGCCCCGAGAGAACGCTCTCCACCTCGGCGGGATAGACGTTCTCACCGCCGGAGACGATCATGTCCTTGAGACGGTCGTGGAGGTAGAGGTAACCGTCCTCGTCGAACGATCCTCCGTCTCCAGTTCGGAGCCAGTCTCCGTCCAACATGGTGGCCGCCGTCGCTGCCTCGTTGCGCCAGTAGCGTTTCATGACGTGAGCGCCGCCGATGACGACCTCGCCGCGGCTACCGACCGGGACGTCCTCGAGCGTCACGGGATCGACGATGCGGATGGGTACGCCGAACATCGGCTGCCCGACGGACTTCAACCTATGCGCGGTCGACTCGTCGGTCGCCCGATGGTCTTCGGGCGTGAGCATGGTGACGCCGCCGGTTGACTCGGTGAGTCCGTATGCCTGCAGGAAACTACATCCGAATACCTTGGTCGCATCTTGCAACAGGGGCAGTGGCATCGGCGCGGCTCCGTAGACCAGGAACTGCAGGGCACTCCAATCTGCCTCGCGCACAGCAGGAAGGGAGGTCAGGACGCTGATCACCGCGGGAACGGCGACCGCATGCGTGACCTTGTACTCCTGCATCAGCGCGACGAGTTCGAGAGGCCCGGCGATGGTCTCGAGAAGTAGAGCGCCACCGCCGAGCGTCGTGACGAGGGCAAGACCGAGCCCCGCGACGTGAAAGAACGGAACCGGGCACATAGCCACGGAGTCGGTGTCGAGATCGAGCAGGTGATACATGGTGGCGAGGGCTCGGCCGAGGTTGGCGCCAGTGAGCTCGATTCCCTTGGGGTGACCGGTGGTTCCCGACGAGTAGAAAATCAGCGCTGTGTCGTCGGGACGGCGCGACGACCCTGGATCTTCGTCCCCGACACCGGACAGCCAGTCGTTCCACGAGACCGAGTTTCCGGCGCCGTCGACTGTGACGACGGTTCGGACGCTACCGACCGCCGCCGCGACGTCGGAGAGGCCCTCATCGCCTGCTCCGAGGACGACGACGGTCGGCTCGCTGTTGCTCAGGATGTAGTCGACCTCACCCGGTGCCAGCCGATTGTTGACGGCCGTCAGAATCGAGCCCATCTTCGAAGATCCGTACAAGGCGGAGAGGAAGGACGGTGCGTTGGCGCCGATGTACGCCACCCGGTCGCCGGGTCGAACACCATCGCGCAGAAGTGCGTTCGCCACTCGGTTGGCTTCGACGTCCAGCTCGCGAAAGCTGGTTCGACCGTCATCGGAGATGACGGCGGTGCTGTCCGGGCTCGCAATAGCCCGGCTGCGGAGTAGGTCTTCCAGATTCTGTACCGGACGTCCGTCGGGCAGGAGCGCGTTCACGGAAGGTTCACGGGCGGCGGGTTCACGGGTGGCAGTCGAATCTACGGCCGTCGGCTGAGTTGTCATGCTGAATGCTCCAATCTGAAGGGGGCAAAGACAGGGGGTTCGAAAATGCCGGCGGGAGCGGCGAGTACATGCTCGACGGCGCGTAGTGCCGGGCCTGCGGTGATGAACTGACCGGCTGTTGTGCGACTGTTCGGATCTCGCGGTTCGACCAGATTGACGGTCATCACGATCTCGGGTTTACCGAAAAGGTGGACTTCCCATTGGTCCCGTCCCGCGTATTCCTCGCGATCAGGTTCCATGGTCCAGATGATGGCGAGGGTGAGGAACTGCTTTCCGTCGACCATTGCGTGCCAGCGCCATTCGGTGGTTCCGACGGTTCCGGCCGCAATGCGTCCGGCAGCGACGTCGAGATCCGTACGCGCGGGAAGCGCCTTGTGATCAGAGACGACCTCGTCGTAGGTGACGCCCAGGCGCTCGCACATGAACGCGATGGTCTCGAGGTACAGCGACGCGTACAGCGAGGGCAACGGCCCGGTTCCGTCCAGTTCCTCCGGGGGCGAGCCCATTCCCATGACGGTGAACGCGAAGTCGGGGTCGGGCATGCCGCGAGCGTCGAGCACCTCGTCGATCGTGATTCGGTCGAGTTCGATCGATGTTCCCGTCAGAGCCAACGCCAATCGCTCGCCGATGACACCTGGGCTCACACCAACCCCGTAGAGCGTCGAATCGCCTTCCTTGCATGCTTGGGCGAACATGTGCTCGCGCTCGGTGCCGTGTGCGCGGGGGAAGTGCTGCCCGGCCGTCGTGATCACGTTGATCCCGGCTCGAAGCAGACGGCACAGATCGTCGTCGTGGCGTTCGTACGGAATCTGCAACCGCGGACTGTGGATGAGAACCTGTGGGCGCGAGCGGATGATCTCGTCCACGTCACGTGTAGCGATCACACCCGTCGGTGCGCGTCTGGCGATGTCACCGGCGTCTCGACCTGCCTTGGCGTCGCTGTAGACGTACAGGCCGACCAACTCGAGGTCGGGACGATCGATGATTCCGCGCAGCGCCGTCTTGCCGATGGCGCCGGTCGCCCACTGGGCAACACGAATCGGATCGCTCATGATCGGGTGGTCAGTTCGCCGGCGAAGAGGAGCTTGCCCAGTCCGCGTTCGTACCGAATCGGGTCGCGGGCCAGGCGCGCACGTGCGTCGATTGCCATGAAATCGGTGTCGCACGTCCACTCGCCGCGTTGCATGGCGGCGAGTCCGGTTGCCGCGATGTCGAGGGGGTTTTCCTTGTGGCCCTGCACATGTGACGCCATACGGGTGTCGACGCTGCCGACGATCAACGACGTGACGGTGATGCCGTGCGGTTCGAGTTCGGCGCGAGCGATTCCGCCGAGAGACAGAGCAGCCGCCTTGGCCGGTGAATAGCCACCCATGAAAGCGGTCGGAGCGATTGCGGCCACGGACAGGACGTTGACTATCGATCCTCCGCCACGGGCGGCGAGCACTGGCGCGAAGGCTCGGATCATCGTCAGAGGTCCGAAGTAGTTGACCTCCATCTCGGCGCGAGCGGCCTCTCGGTCGTCGGCCTCGATCAACCGATTCCCGGTGAACAGTCCGGCGTTGTTGACGACGACCGTGGTGTCACCGCACGCACTGGCCGCTGCGTCGACGAGTCCTGGATCGGTCACGTCGAGTTCGACGATGTGCACTCCCGTGGCTCGCAGCTCGGCCGGTGCCTCGTCGGGATTTCTCACCCCCGCATAGATTTTGGCTGCGCCCATCAACTTCGCCTGCTGGACGAAGGCCAACCCGAGGCCTCGATTGGCGCCGGTGACGAGGACGGTCGCACCCTCGACCGGAGTTCCGCGAAAGGTTGTCATGAGTTCTCCTGTGTCTGCCGGGTGTAGATGAGGTCGTCGGGAAATTTCTTGCTCTTCTTCAATGACGATTCGGGTGCGAGCATCCCGAAGATCCAGCCTTCGGTAGTGGCCATGTCGTGGTTCCAGTCCCACCGCAGTGCGCGGTGGCGGATTCCCCACCTGCCGTCCTCGAAGCCGAAGCGGTCGATCAAGCGCGCCGAGGTGAGTGTGTCGGCTATGCCGTCCGAGTGCTTGATTCGTGCGAATGCGAGCACGTAGGACTCGACCCGTGCGGTGTCCCCGTCGAGTTCGATCAAGACGTTGGTCAGGGCGTGGGTCGTCAGCGACCGCGGGTGCGTTATGGCCCCGGCGATGTGGTCGACGTACCCGTCGGCAGTGCCGGTGAAGACCCCGCCGTGGTCTTCGGTTGCGCCGGGTAGGTAGCACTGCCGGGCGTCCTCGACGTCGCCGCGATCTGCGGCTCGGAGGAAACGCGCCAGAACTTCGTAGATTTCCTGCTTGGCGACGAGGGCTTCGATCGGGCTGTACTCCCGAGTGCCCGGGCCCCCGCCGGTATCGACTGCGCGAATGTCGTTGGACCTCACGATGATGTCCCTTCTCGGCCCCGGAGCGGAGCCGCACGTTGACGGAGTGCCTCTGCTTACTGTAGTAATCTTTATCACACTGTTAATTGAAGTGTCACGAGGAGGTGAACCAATGCTTGGAACCACACCACCCGCACAACCCGCGAATGACCCGGTCGTACTCACGCTTTCCGGCGTATCGATCGAATTCGGCGGTGTCACCGCTCTCGACGACGTCGGCTTCGACGTCCGCGCCGGACAGATCTGCGGGCTCATCGGACCCAACGGCGCTGGTAAGACCACGCTGTTCAACTGCATCACAAGGATTTACGAGCCGAGCCGGGGCGTCATCACCTGGCAGGGAACCGATCTACTCGGGCTGCGCCCCTATGCGCTCGCCTCGGCCGGGATCGCTCGAACCTTCCAGAATCTCGCACTGTTCAGCGGCATGAGCGTCTTCGACAACACCATGGTCGGCGGGTCGTCTCGGGGTCGCTTCGGACTGGCGAGCGGGCTTCTCGGCTGGCCTCCAGCGCGCGCTCGAGTCCGAGAACTGCGAGAGAAGGCCTGGTATCTGCTCGAACGCCTCGAACTCGTCGACGTCGCGAACGCACCTGCGGCAGGCCTTCCGTTCGGAACACTCAAGCGCGTCGAACTGGCGCGAGCATTGATGTCCGAGCCGTCGCTACTCCTGCTGGACGAACCTGCCGGTGGGCTCACGCACAGTGAAGTCAAGGAACTGGGAGAACTGATCGTCTCCCTCCGCGACGATTTCGGCTTCGGTGCGCTTCTGGTCGAACACCACATGGGATTGGTGCTCGGGATCTCCGATCACGTTGTCGCCCTGAACTTCGGTCACAAGATTGCCGAGGGCACTCCGGCGCAGATCCAGCAGGATGACGCCGTGATCAACGCGTACCTGGGACGTGCCGCATGACGCTGTTGAAGGTCGACGATCTGCATGCCGGCTACGGGCGCGGCAATGTACTGCACGGGGTTTCGCTCGACGTGGAGCCTGGTGGGGTCGCTGTTGTTCTCGGTGCGAACGGCGCCGGAAAGACCACCATGATGCGTGCGCTGGCCGGGTTGATTCCGCATCAGGGAACGATCACCTTCAACGGTTCGCCGTTGGGGTCCAAACCGGAACGCGCCGTGGCTGCCGGCGTGAGCCTCGTCCCGCAAGGCCGCGGAACTCTCGGTCAACTGTCCGTCCGCGACAACCTGCTCGTCGGCGCTGCGTTGCGTAAGGACAAGGCGGAGATCGCAGCCGACATCGAGCGGTGGTGCGAGACGTTTCCGGTACTCGGTCGTCGCTCGACGCAATTGGCGGGCTCACTCTCGGGCGGCGAACAGCAGATGCTCGCGGTCGCACGCGCATTGATGAGCCGTCCCACACTGCTTCTGTGCGACGAACCCAGCCTGGGGCTGGCACCCATCGTCATCGCCGAATTGTTCGACACGCTCGGTGCGATCAACCGCAGCGACGGAACTGCACTGCTGATCGTGGAACAGAATGCCGACCTCGCAATGAAACTCGCGTCGAAGGTCTTCCTGCTCGACGTGGGCACCATCGTCGCTGCCGGAACGCCCGAGGAATTTCGTTCCGACGACGTCGTGCGCAGCGCTTACCTCGGGTACCAGGAGTAAACGGTGACACTCTTTCTCGAACGACTCATCTCCGGATTGACCAATGGGTCCATCTACGCAATTCTCGCCCTCGCACTGGTCGTGGTGTTCCGCGCCACCGGCACGATCAACTTCGCTCAGGGCGAGTTGGCCCTGTTCACGACCTTCGTGGCGTGGTGGCTCACGACGATGTCCTGGCCGATCTGGGGCGCGATCGGAGTGGCTCTCGCTCTCGGCTTCCTGCTCGGTGCATTGATGGAGCGCCTGCTGATCCGGCCGGTTCAGCGGAGAAGCGACATGGCCGTGCTGATCGTGGCACTGGGATTGTTCACCGGGCTCAACTCGTTGGCCGGAATGCTGTGGGGGAGCGATACGAAGATCATGCCGAGTCCGTTCCCCAACGGTCCGACCGATTACATCTCGGTGGGCGGTGCGCGTGTGTACGGCGACGCGCTGGGTGTACTCGTGGCGCTGGTTGTCCTACTTGTGTTGATGTCCTTGCTCTTTCGCAAGACCAGGGTTGGTCTGCACATGCGCGCTGTCGCGGACAACGCCGAATCGGCAACCCTCGCTGGAGTTCCGACCAGCCGGATACTCGCAATCGGTTGGGGTGTTGCGGCAGCGATCGGCGCACTGGCCGGTGTCCTGGTCACTCCGCTCTCGCCGCAACAACTCGGTCTCACGACCATGTTTCCGATCTTCATCGCAGCATCTGCGGCCGCACTGTTCGGAGGACTCGACAGTCTTGTCGGTGCCGTGGTCGGTGGGTTGACGATCGGTGTCCTCGAATCGATGCTCAGCGGCTACATTTCGGCCATCGGCGGTTCGCTTCAGCAGACATCTGCTCTGCTGATCATCGTGGTGATCCTCTTCGTCAGACCCAATGGACTGTTCGGTACCAAGAAACTGGAGCGAGTATGACGACGCTTGCCGAGAGAAATGAACCCGCCGTCGCCGAAAAGGCGGTCAGGCAGCCGCGTGTGGTGGTCGTCGGATCGACGTCGTACCGGTTACTCCAGATGGGTCTGTTGGTGGCAGCCGTCTGTGCTTTGCTTCTCGCTTCACAAAGTGCGCCGTTTCGCGTAGGGCAGTTCACGAGCGTCTTCATCATCGCGATTGCCATTGCGGGACTGAATATCGTCAGCGGATACACGGGACTGCTGTCGATCGGCCATTCTGCCTTCTTCGGCCTCGGCGCGTACACGACCGGCGTGCTGATCGTCGATCGCGGATACTCGCCGTTGACCACGATCCCGATGGCAGTCGTATTATGTTTTGTACTAGGGCTTCTCGTCGGTCTTCCGTCGTTGCGGATCAAGGGGCTGTATCTGGCTCTCGTGACACTCGCTGTCGCTGTGGCGTTTCCCGAAGTGATCCGCAAGACCGGCGATCTGACCGGTGGTGCTGCCGGAATGGTGGTTCGTGCAAATCTGCTGGTCCCGCCGAAATGGACTGGTTTGACTCGCGCGGACACATATCTGTGGATCTTCTGGGTGTCGGTCGTGACGCTGGCAATTGTCATGCTCCTGATTCGCAATCTCGTCAAGAGTCGATTCGGTCTGGCTATGGTCGCGGTGCGCGACAACGAGATTGCGGCGAGCGCAAACGGCATCAACGTCGCGCGGGTCAAGATTCTCGCTTTCGGGCTTTCCGGCGCGATCACCGGCCTGGGAGGTTCGCTGTTCACGATGTACATCGGCGCGCTCTCGCCGGAATCCTTCTCGCTGATGAAGTCGATCGAATTCATCACCGGGCTGGTATTGGGCGGAATCGCAACCCAATTCGGCCCGATCGTGGGAGCAACGGCAGTGGTGTTCCTGCCGTACTACACCGGAAGCGTCACCGACGGCCCGGTGTCGGGAGTGGTGTTCGGCGCGGTGCTGATCGCGATCGTGTTCTTGATGCCGGACGGAATCGTCGGCCGGATCAACAGCGTCCTACGACGATTCATCCTCGTGGTTCCCGCAGATCATCCCAAGTATCGCGAAGGCGAGCCTCGCACCTGAACAACATCTCCCTCGCCCACTCTCGTTTCTCTCAACTCACAGCAAGGAACTGGACGACATGAAAAGGCAGACCACGATTCCCGCAGTCATCGCCGCTGCGGCACTACTCCTTACGGCCTGCGGAGGTAGCTCCGATGCAGAGAGCAACACGTCGACATCAGCCGGTGCAGTCTCGGTCGACGACTGCAGCGATCCCAGCGGTGCCGCAGCGCCGATCACCGACAAACTGACGGTGGGATGGAGTGGGCCGACGTCCGGCCCGCTCGCCGACGCCGTCGGCAACGTGATCGAAGGAATGCGAGCACGGTTCGAGGTGGCGAACGCGGCCGGAGGTGTCGGCGGTGTCAAACTCGACGTGGTGGTCAAGGACGATGCCTTCTCTCCGGAACGGGCCAAAGCCAATGTCGGAGAGTTCATTCAGAAGGACAAGGTCGACGTTCTGGGCACGTTCGGAGCCGGCCAGTTGAACGCCATCGCGGACGATCAGACCACTGCCTGTGTGCCACTGCTGTTTGCGCAGGCAGGGATGCCGGAGTTCCGGGTCATCGAAGACTTCCCGTGGACAACGGAGTATCTCCCGGATCCGGGCATCGAGATGGAAGTAGTCGTCGAGAGCCTGAAGAAGAAGTATCCGGACGGCGCCAAGGTCGCATTGGCTACGAACCAGACCGAGTCTGGACAGGGAATCGCCAACGGCTTCAAGTCGGCGATCGAAGGAACCAACTTCGAGATCGCTGCCGAGGAGGCGTTGACCGACCCCAAGACGGCGGCATCCACCCTCAAGGCCAGTGGCGCCGAGGTGTTGGTGGTAGCTGGTGTCACCACTGACTGCCTCGCGATCACTCAGGCGATCGGACGTGTCGGATGGAAGCCCGACACCGTGATTCAGCCGTCGAACTGCGTCGACGGTGCGACGCTGTACGCGCCCGCCGGTGATGCTGCAGACGGGCAGCAGGTGATGGTGTGGCTCAAGGATCCCAATAACGCTCTCTACAAGGACGACGCGGCGGTACGTGACTACCTAGCGGGTGCAGCTGCTCACGGTGCCGATTCCCCGACCAACAGCTACACCGTGAACGGCTGGGCCATCGGTGACCTGTTGGTGGACAACTTCACTCGGGCGGCTGAGTCTTCAGACGGACTCTCTCGCGCCACCATCATGAGTGCCGCGCGTACGCAGGACTACCACCCGCCGATGTTCATCGACGGAATCAAGTTCACCATGACCGCCGATCATGCGCTGGGAATCCTGGCATTCCAGCCGTTCGAGTGGAATGCCGCTACCCAGGCGTTCGAGAAGCAGGGCGACGTGATCGACATTTCCGGCCGTTACGAGAACTGAAGCGAGTGCGCGCATGAACAAGACACACAGGGGATTGCATCCTCGTGGCAAGGTGGACGAATACACCTCGAAGGGGTGGTGGTCCGACGAGACGATCGATCAGGTGTTCCGGGCGCAGGTGCGGGCCCGCGGCGACGAACTCGCGGTAGTTGATCCGGCGAACCGGAGCGAGTTGTCCGGCGGAGATCCACGACGCCTCAGCTGGAATCAACTGGAGAGCGAAGTCATCGCGCTCGCTGCCCGCTTCTCCGAGGTGGGTTTGGGCCGGGGAGATGTTCTGGGCGTGCAGATGCCGAACACCGTCGAACTGGTCGAGGTTTATCTTGCAGCGTGGTCGCTGGGGATCGTGGTCTCACCCTTGCCGATGCAGTACCGCGAACGTGAAGTGGAAGGAATGGCAAACCAGGCGGCGTTTGCAGCATTTGTCACCGTACCCAGTTTCGGTGACAGACTCCCCGCTACGGAGATCGCTGCAATCAGATCCCGGATTCCTTCTCTGAGATCGGTGTTCGCCTACGCTCCCGCGTCCGAGCTTGCGGCTCAGCTTCCCGCCGGCGTCGTGGGACTGAGTCCTCGGGCTGCCACCGAAGCACAGCGCAGTGAACTGGTGGAACGAAACACCGAAGATCCCAACGACCCCAACGATGCGATGACGATCTGTTGGACCTCCGGGACCGAAAGCGAACCGAAGGGGGTCCCACGTTCGCACTACGAGTGGCTGGCCATCTGCTGGGCCACGATCGACGCTCCCGACATCGTCGTCGGCGACGTCTTGTTGAACCCGTTCCCGATGGTCAACATGGCCGGAATCAACGGAATGTTCCTGCCGTGGCTCCGCACGGGATGTGTACTGGTACAGCACCACCCGTTCGACCTTCGAGTGTTCCTCGGGCAGATCGAGGCCGAGCGAGTGACGTACACGGTAGCGCCGCCTGCGCTGTTGTGGATGCTGCTCGCCGACGAGTCGATGCTCGCGGCGGTCGACCTGTCGAGCTTGACTCGGATCGGTTCGGGTTCGGTGCCACTACAACCTCCGATGGTGCGGGGATGGCAGGAGCGATACGGAATCGGAGTCATCAACTTTTTCGGATCAAACGAAGGCATCAGTCTGCTCTCCTCGCCTGCGGACATGCCGGATCCGGACGACCGCGCACGATACTTCCCCCGCTTCGGTGTCGAAAACTTCCGTTGGAGCACCAGGATCTCGGACTGGATGGACGTGCGCTTGGTCGACGTGGTCACCGGCGAGGACATCACCGAAGTGGGGCACCCGGGTGAGTTGCGAATCAGTGGACCGACTGTCTTCGCCGGCTACCTCGGCGATCGACCGTCGCCGTTCGACGAACGCGGATTCCTCTGCACCGGAGATATCTTCGAGATCGCCGGTGATCAGGGGCAGTTCCTCCGCTACCTGGATCGAGGCAAGGATCTCGTGATCCGCGGCGGAATGAACATCGCCCCAGCCGAACTGGAGGGATTGATCGCCGAGCACCCGGCAGTTGCGGATGTGGCCGTCATCGGCGACCCCGACGAAGTGCTCGGTGAGCGTGTGGCGGCAGTGGTCACGCTGCGGCCCGAGACGGAACTCGAACTGGACGCTCTGGTCGCGTTCCTGAAGGACAAGCGCATCGCGTCGTACAAGCTTCCCGAACGGCTGGAGATTCGGAAAGAGTTGCCGCGCAATTCGACCGGAAAGATCCTCAAGCGTGAACTTCGACAGAAGAGTGTGGCATGAGTGTGATGAACGACAGTGAAAAACTTGCGCTGGCGCGTGAGATGTTCCAGGCCTGGGACGTCATGGATTGGACACGCGTCGTCGACCTGTTTGCCGAGGACGGTGTGCTCCACAGCGTGATGCAGGAACCGCTTGTCGGCAAAGAGGCCGTCGCGGGCCGAATTGCATTGCTGGCAAGCAAGTGTGAAAGGATCACCCTGAAGATCGAGTCTCTCGGCGTGATCGGCGGCAGGGTATTCGTGCAGAGAGTCGACGACTTCCACTTCGACGGTACCTACGGCGTCGTGCCTGTTGTCGGAATCCTCACCATGGCAGAAGGACGGATCACCGAGTGGCTCGAATACTACGACCGCCCGACACTGTTGAAGGGAATGGGTCTTGTCGACGATTTCGAGTAGCGGGATTTCGAGTAGCGGGACTTCGAAGAGAAGATTGCCGACTGTCGACATCTCCCTGGGTTTGTGGCAGGACCGTCCGCCGCGCGAGGTGACCGCCACTGCGCGTCTTGCCGACAAACTGGGGTTCGGCCGAGTGTGGGTGGGAGAGATGGCGACGTACGACGCATTTGCGCTGGCTACGTCGGTTGGCACCGGCTTCGAGCACTCCGAGTTGGTGGTCGGTCCGCTGGCAGTGACGGTTCGTGATCCGGCGATGATCGCGATCGGGGCGGCGTCGGTAGCGGACTTGACCGGGCGTCACGTGTCGATCGCGTTGGGAACGTCCAGCACTGTCGTGGTCGAAAAATGGCATGGGCGAAGTAGATCCGGGGCAGCGCGTGCGCTCGCGGAGTCCGCCCGCGGTGTGCGAGCGCTGATGAACGGCGAGCGCGGCGAAGTCGCCGGCACTGTGGTGCGCACCAGTGGATACCGACTGCGACTTCAGCCGCCGGGCGGCCGGTTGATCGTTGCGGCATTCGGAGACAAGGCGCTTCGGGCCGCCGTGGAGTTGGGTGACGAACTGGTGCTCAATCTGGTGAGCGCGGAGCAGGCCGGTCGTCTGATCGCGCGATGCAAGGAGATCGCGGCCGAGTTGAAAACGGGCATGCCCGTCGTGTCGGTGTGGGCACCGGCTGCTGTCGCCGAGCATGGACCGTCGCAGGTGTCGATCGATCAACTCAGACGTGGGCTTGTGCCGTATCTCGCTGCCCCCGGGTACTCGGACATGTTCGTCCGTGCCGGCTTCGCGGACGTGATCGAGGCAGCGAGGGCCGGGGCCGCGCCGCGAGTGCTCTTGAGTCAGGTCTCCGACGCCATGGTGGCGACGGTGGGAATAGTGGGAACAGCGGCCGACGCTCGCGCGCAACTCGAGGCGTACCGAGCGGCGGGCGTGGACACCGTTGTGGCCGTGCCGTCATCCACTGATTCGGACCCGGCCGGGCAAGTGACCATGGAACTTCTCGCCGAGATGGCATGACGAATCCTCGACGAACTTACTCTCAGGTAAGTTCGTCGGGGATATGTCGAATCGGAGGAGTTGCCGTGAGTGATCGTGTTCGTGTCGAGATAGTGCAGTCGGTGGCGTACGTGACGTTGAACCGGCCGGAGAAACTCAACGGTCTCGATCTGGACATGCTCGACGCGCTGGTGAATGCCGCTCGAACGATCGAGAGCGATCGTTCGATTCGGGGCGTAGTTCTGCAAGGCGCGGGTGACGCATTCTCTGCCGGATTGGATTTTGCTTCTGCCGGCAAGCAACCGAGGCGGATGGCAAGGGCCTTTGCGAAGTTTCCAGGTCAGAAGACCAACTTGTTTCAACGCGCGTGCTGGGTATGGCGCGAATTGCCCGTACCGGTCATCGCGATCGTTCACGGCCAATGTTTCGGCGGGGGACTGCAATTGGCGCTCGCCGCAGACTTTCGATTCGCCACCCCCGATTGCACGTTCTCGGTAATGGAGGCGAAGTGGGGATTGATTCCAGACATGACCGGGACGGTCACGACGCGCGAACTCGCGGCAATAGATGTCGTGAAACGCCTCGCCATGACGGCGGAACTGTTCGATGGAACTCAAGCTCTCGAGTGGGGTTTCGTGAGCGGAGTCAGCGACAACCCGATCAAGCCGGCGCAGGAACTGCTGTCGCAGATCATGACTCGCTCGCCGGACGCCGTCGCAGCAACGAAGACGTTGTTGCACAGGACCTGGAACCGATCGCCTCGCTGGGCATTTTGGATCGAATCACGGATCCAACTGGCTTTGATGAGGGGTAAAAATCACAAGATCGTGCGCACCGCGAACGGTGTGAAGAAGTTGCCGGAGTTCGCCATTCGAAAGTTCGGCTGACGAACTCCGGCATCGCGGCGCCGTGCGGCGTCCACGTCGAGGTCGATCACAGCATCAAATCTCGTCCCGATCGGTCTTTGATGAGCGTCGTGGCGACGAATGACACCGCTGCCAGCAAAGCGAGGTAGATCGAGATGGCCAGAGTGCCACCGGTCTTGCCGAGGAGCCACTGCGCGACGGTGGGTGCGAAGGCGCCGCCGAAGATGGTTCCGACGGCGTAGGAGATCGACGCGCCGCTGTAGCGGATCGAGGCCGGGAACAGCTCGGCGAACAACGCCGGTTGGGGTCCGTACGAAAGCCCGAGTCCAACCGAGAAGAGAATCATCGCCACATAGATCCAGCCGAGATTTCCGGTGTCGATGAGGAGGAAGAACGGCACCGCGAACAGGACCATCGCGAGGTTGCCCACGTTCATTACCGTGGTGCGGCCGCGTCGGTCCGACCAGTAGGCGCCGATCATGGTGAACACACCCCATGTGACGGCACTGGCGAGCGTGGCAATCAGTAGTTCCGTCTTACCCAGACCGTACGTCTTGGTTGCGTACGCGACGATGAATCCACCGATCACCATGTAGCCGTTGCCGTTTGTGCCGATGAAGGACAGGGCTGCGAGTACGACCTGCTTCGGGTGCTTCTTGAACAGCGTGCGGATAGGCGTATTGCTCTCGGAGCGGCGTTCCTTGAGTTCGGCGAATACGGGTGACTCGCTGACCCGGCTTCGGATGTAGAAGCCGACGCCGATCAACACGACGCTGAGCAGGAACGGCACTCGCCATCCCCAGGTGGTGAACTGTTCTTCCGTGAGGGTGAACGTGCACAGTGCCAAAACACCGGTGGCGAGCAACATTCCGAGCGGTACACCCATCTGGACGAATGCTCCGAAGAATCCTCGGCGTTTGGTGGGTGCGTGTTCGACGGCAAGTAGAGCGGCCCCGCCCCATTCGCCGCCCGTCGAGAATCCCTGCACGATTCGGAGAAGTATCAGCAGGATCGGCGCCCAGATTCCGATGGAGGCATACGTCGGCAGCACGCCGATCAGGACCGTCGCGGCGCCCATCATTGCCAGAGTTGCCACCAGCACGCGCTTTCGGCCGAGTCGATCACCGAGATAGCCGGCGACGATGGCGCCGAGTGGACGGAAGACGAAGCTGATGCCGACCGTGACGTAGGAGACGATCTGGCCTGCCGAGCCCATCGGCTTGAAGAACAGGTCGGCAAAGATCAGCGCTGCGGCTTGGGCGTAGATGAAGAAGTCGTACCACTCGACGGTGGTGCCGACCATCGACGCCATCGCGGCGCGGTCGTACTCCTTCGCGGCGGGTTTGGTGCCAGTTCTGGTTGTGGTCATCGAGCTACTTTCTGCCATTCACGTGTTCCACCGAGGAGGTGAACTGCGAAGTCGGAACAGGGGAGAAATACTGTTCGATCTGCGACGTTGCCGGTGTGCTCGATGCATGCTTTTGGCTGATTCGGAGCGTTCCTGCGCGATCCCATTGTCGATATCGGCAACCGAATGATCGGTAGGTAATGAATTATGCAGAAGTGTGAGCGTCAGCACAAGAGATGTCGGAAAGGTCTGACTATCCGGTGCGGAGTGTGCGAGAAATCGGGCGCTCAGTTTTGGGGCGACGCGGCAATGCGCAGGTCGATTTCCCGAGCGCTGAGTAGGTGGTCGAGGACAAGAACCGCGCAGCCGAGAATGCCGGACTGTGCGCCGTGGCTGACCGATGCGATCTGCAGCTTTCGGGTGGCAAGCGCCGTTGCATTGCCGTACACGGACTCTCGAAGCCCGGCGAGGAAGAGTTCGTCGGCCTCGGCCATGTCGCCGCCGATGATCAGGACCTCGGGATTGAGGAGGTTGACCGCGCCCGAAATGACGTCGCCGATCAGTCGACCGCTGCTTCTGATGAGCCGGCGGGCTTCGCTGTCACCGTCCAGGGCGAGGCGGACAACGTCACGCACATGCCCGACGCTCCGACCTTGATCTCGAAGGGCGTGCACGAGAGCCCAACCGCTGGCGACGGTTTCGACGCAGCCGACGTCGCCGCACCGACATTTCATGCCCCGCGCCGCAGCGGTTTTCGTGTGCCCGATCTCGCCGGATGCTCCGAGTGAACCGCGTTGGAGGACTCCACCCAGGACGATTCCCGCGCCCAGGCCGGTCGATGCCTTGATCATCAGGAGGTTGGGCGCGCTCTCGCGTCGTTCGCTCAATTCGGCCAGAGCCATCACGTTGGCATCGTTGTCGGCGAACAGCGGTGCCGTCGTCACCGATGCCAGGTAGGGGGCAAGAGCAACTCCGTCCCATCCCGCCATCATCGGGGAATCGAGGCTGGCTCCTGCAGCGACGTCGACGGTTCCGGGAATGCTCAGTCCGACTCCGATGACTTCGGTGGACTTGCGCTGGACCCGGGCCAGGAGTGACGAGAGATGCTCGGCAATTTCGGGCATCAGTTCGTCCGGGCCGACTCCGACCGACTTGTCGATGTCTTCCGCTGCGAGGATCGTGCCCGCCAGGTCGGTGACGGCAAGTTGTGCCCGCGATCGACCGATCGCCACGACGAGAACCACGCCGGACGCCTTTGCGAACGTGAGAGTGGACGGCGGCCGTCCGCCCGTCGACGGTCCCTCGTCGTCATCGGCGATCAATCCAAGCGATTGAAGTGCCGCAACCCTGGCCGATACTGCTGTCCTGGACAGGCCGGTGAGCTTCCCGATCTCGCTGCGAGTGGTCGCTGAACCGCTGCGTATCAGCGTGAATACCTCTCCTGCGGTAGCCGGAGTTGTGGACGGTCGGGTCATTGTCCTATTCAAGCATTCCTTGTCGGCAACTTCAGCGTGCGAAAGTTGCCCTACTTTGTTCACAAAAAGACTTAAGTAGGTCTTGTGCAAAAGCAGAAGTAGGCATAGTGTGTGTCTTGACTCACTGCCACGGGCGTCCGAGGAGACGAGTCGCAGTTTCTGTGAAGCAGGGCGCACAAACAGGGGAGAACCTGATGAGCCGCACCGATACACAAGAGATCGTCGAGTTCGCACGTAAGTGGCAGCAGTTCGACGGTGGACCCGACGAAGAGATCTTCGTAACTTTCGGCCTCGCCCCGGACGAGTATTTCCGCAGGCTGCAGGCGATTCTCGACGACGGCGTCGCAGCGCTGACTCCGCCCGTCGCCGGCGAACTCGCTTCGGTCTGTGCGCATCGACTCGGCCGATCGACGAATCGGCCGGGCGCCGGTAAGTCCGCAGCGTAGCTCCGAGTCACCCGAATCCGTTTCACCCGAGTAAGGAATTGAGGTCGCCATCATGCACAAGCACCTTCCGATGCCGTACCCGACCGCCGAAGTGTGGGATTGGCAGTTGCAGGGAGCGTGCCGTGGGCACGACTCCGCCGTGTACTTCCACCCGGACGGCGAGCGTGGACATGCTCGCGAGAACCGTGAACGCAACGCCAAGAAGGTCTGCGGGACGTGCCCTGTACTCCAGCAGTGCCGCGAACATGCACTGTCCGTCCACGAGCCGTACGGCATCTGGGGTGGAATGACGGAGACCGAGCGCGCAGAATATGTGCGATCGCTGCGTAAGCGCAGCAACCGGATGCCCGCGGTCGCCAACGCGAGCTGAAGGTCCCTTCGGAAAGGACTCCAGCGTGACGCTCGTTGCCGGTATCGATTCGTCTACTCAGTCGTGCAAAGTCATTGTCCGTGACGCCGATTCAGGCGAACTGGTACGAGAAGGACGAGCGGCTCATCCAGTCGGTACCGAGATAGATCCGGCACGCTGGCTCGAGGCGATGGACAGTGCAATTGCCGCGGCGGGTGGGCTGGACGACGTTGTAGCCGTTTCCGTCGGAGCTCAACAGCACGGCATGGTGTGTCTGGACAACGGCGGCGAGGTCGTCAGGCCGGCGCTGCTGTGGAACGACACTCGTTCGGCCAAGGCTGCGTCCGATCTGGTAGAAGAACTCGGCGGATCGAACGAATGGGCCGACGCCGTCGGAGTCGTTCCGGTCGCTGCAGTCACGGCAAGCAAGCTTCGATGGCTGGCAGATCACGAGCCGGCCAACGCCGATCGCACTGCCGCGGTGTGTCTTCCGCACGACTGGCTGTCCTGGAAATTGGGCGGGTCAGGGTCGTTGAAGGAACTTGCCACCGACGCGGGCGACGCCAGTGGAACCGGCTATTACGCTGCCTCGACGCGCGAATACCGTACCGATCTGTTGGCGTTGGCATTTCGCGATCGAACCCCACAGGTTCCCCGAGTTGCAGCGCCGAACGAGAAGATCGGAAGCACTCACTCCGGGGGAATCATCGGACCGGGCACGGGTGACAATGCCGCAGCCGCACTTGGTTTGGGTGCAGTCCCCGGTGACGTGATCATCTCGATCGGAACTTCCGGCGTAGTGTCCGCTGTATCAGTCACGCCCACACACGATCCCAGTGGAAACGTGGCAGGATTCGCGGACGCGACCGGACTGCACCTGCCGCTGGTATGCACTCTCAACGGCGCTCGCATTCTTGATGCGACGGCATCCATTCTCGGCGTCGATCACGCCGAACTGTCCAGGTTGGCGCTGACCGCGCCCCTCGGAAACGACGGGTTGGTCATGATCCCGTACTTCGAGGGTGAGCGGACGCCCAACCGGCCCGACGCCACGGGAGCCATGCACGGTTTCCGTATGCAGAACTCGACGCCTGCGCACTTTGCACGAGCCGCCGTCGAAGGTCTCCTGTGCGGCTTGGCCGATGGCGTCGACGATCTGGTTCGTCAGGGTGTCGAGGTGAAGCGAGTTCTCCTTGTGGGAGGCGGAGCGAAGTCTCGTGCACTCTGTGAGATAGCGCCGGCAATTCTCGGGGTGCCGGTCGTGATCCCTGCTCCGGGTGAGTACGTCGCCGAGGGAGCCTGCCGGCAAGCAGCATGGGCTCTGTCCAAAGACGTGCAGCCGCCGGTGTGGCCGAAACCGGAAGAGCGGCGATTCGACGCCGAGCCAGCTCCCCACGTGCGTGAGCGTTACGCGTCGCTGCGCGAACTCACCGAAGGCGTGTAACCACAGAGCCTGACACCGTTCGCTCGGTTAGGGTGACTCCGTGGACTTGTTGGTAGGGATAGACATGGGGACGGGCAGCAGCAAAGGGGTTCTGGTGACCCCTGACGGTGTGGTCCTGGCAACCGAGCAGATCGATCACCAGATCTCGATGCCCCGGCCAGGGTGGGCCGAGGTGGACGCCGAGAAGATGTGGTGGTCCGAGGTGTGTGCGATCTCGAAACGTCTTGTGGCGCAAGTTCCCACGAATGCCAAGGTGGCCGGCGTATGTGTCAGTGGTGTCGGCCCGGCATTGGTGTTGTGCGACAGTGAACTTCGTCCTGTTCGTCCGGCTATCCTCTACGGAATCGACAGTCGAGCGTCAGCGGAGGTGGCCTCGCTGACCGAATTGTTCAGCGAGGAGGCAATACTCGATTGTGGTGGCAAACTCCTGTCGAGTCAGGCCGTCGGACCGAAGATCGAATGGGTGCGCATCCACGAACCGGATGTTTTTGCCGCGGCGACGCGGTGGTACGGCTCGAATTCGTACATCGCCGCAAAGCTGACCGGCGAGTACATTCAAGATCATCACACGGCCAGTCAGTGCGATCCGCTCTATTCGGTTCGAGACTTCAGCTGGAAATCCGAGTGGCTCGATCGCATTCTGGGACATCTGGAATGCCCACGTTTGGTGTGGCCGAGTGATGTTGTCGGACTTGTGCACGGTGATGCGGCTGAGCAGACCGGACTACCGGTCGGAACTCCTGTTGTCGCGGGTACCGTCGACGCCTTTTCCGAGGGGTTCAGTGTGGGTGCACGTCATCCCGGGGATCTCATGCTCATGTACGGGTCGACGATGTTCCTTGTGCAGGTGCTCGACAAGTTTCACAGCAACCCGGCATTGTGGACAACCGCAGGCGTTCAGAAGAATACTTTGGCACTTGCGGCCGGCACATCCACCGCCGGAAGCTTGACCGGCTGGCTTCAAAAGCTCACCGGTGATGCACCATTCGAACAGTTGCTCGCCGAAGCTGAGGCAGTACCGGCAGGCGCCGAAGGGCTGTTGATCCTGCCGTACTTTGCCGGCGAACGTACCCCAGTGTTCGACCCCAAAGCCAGAGGCGTGGTCGCAGGACTCTCGTTGCGCCATGGCCGGGGTCATCTGTTTCGAGCAGCCTATGAGGGCATAGCCTTCGGAATCCGTCAGATACTCGAGATGTTCGGTGACACAGATGAACCCGTCCGACGCACGATCGCGGTGGGAGGTGGGGTCAAGAGTCGGGTCTGGACGCAGGCGATCAGCGACATCACGGGACACACACAGTTGGTTCCCGCTCAGACCATCGGCGCCAGCTACGGCGACGCGTTGTTGGCTGCGATCGGAACCGGACTTGTTGCGCCGGATACTGATTGGACGACGCTTTCGCACGAGGTAGTGCCGAATGCAGCCAACAGCGCGATGTACGAGGATTTGTATCAAACGTGGTTGACGCTGTATCCGTCGACGAAGGAACAAATCCACGCCCTCGCCGAATTCGGCTGAACGGCCTGATGGCTGCGGCCGTTCAGCTCACGAGGTAACCGCCGTCGATGGGAAGATCGGTTCCGTTCACCATGGCGGCGGCGTCCGACGCCAGCCAGACGACGGCCTCGGACACCTCGTCCGGTACGGCAAAGCGGCCACTCGGGATACGATTCAACATAGGTGCGGCCTTGTCGTGCTCACCCCATACCGTCTGTCCCATCTCGGTGAGTACAACCGTCGGGCAGACCGAGTTCGCCCGGACGCCGCGGTTACCCAACTCCAAGGCAAGCACTTTGGTGGCCATCACCAAACCTGCCTTTGCGATGCAGTACGAATAGTGCTCGGGCAACGCGCGCAAGGCTGCTGCTGAAGCAACCGTCACGATGGCTCCGCCGCCCGCATCGGCCATGGCCGAGCCGATCTTCGCGGCGAGCAAGGCCGGGGCACGGAGGTTGACGTTCAGAACCACGTCGAAGTTGGGTTCGGTTATGTCGGTGACAAATTCGGGATACGAGATTCCAGCGTTGTTGACCAGCACATCCAGTCCGCCGAATACCGCGAGAGACTCTTGTGCGACCTGGGTCGGTGCGTCGGGGGATGCGAGGTCTGCAACGAGAATCTCGGCGCGCACGCCACAACTGTCGCGGAGTCTGTCGGCCAGCGTTGTGAGTTCGGAACGGCTACGACCGGAGACGATTACGTCCGCACCGGCTTGGGCGAAGGCGTGTGCGATTTGCGTGCCGATGCCTTTCGAGGCTCCAGTGACAAGAGCGCGTTTTCCGTCGAGCGGACGCGTTGACGCAGTAGGCATGGCAAAGCCTTTCGAAGTTACTCGACCGCAAGTATCTGTTGTGCGGTGGTGGGGTCGGTGACGAGTTGATTGAAGTACCGGCTGCGCGCACCGGCGATGATTGGAGCGACTTTCTCGGCACCGACGGCCACGGCGATGCCCACCGGGATATCTTGCAGTGCAGACAGTTCGAGCGCAATAAGACGTTCGCTACCGGGGAAGTCGACGGTGTTGCCGTCGCGATCGTAGAAGCGAGAGCAGATGTCGCCCACGGCTTCTCGAAGTGAGGACGACGTTATCGGAACGAACTGCGGAATGTCGGCGCGCAGTAGGGGTGGAGCGCCGATGCCCATGAGGATAGCCCGAGCCCGTGGCCACAGGCCGAGAACTCGCTGTATGGCCGGATCCTTGGTGAGGGTCGGATACAGATCGGGACCTGGAAGCGCCGGCGCAAAAAGATAATTCGGACGTCCGCCGATCTTGTTCGAGATCAAGCGGGTGATCTCGTTGGTCTGGTACCACTCTTCCGGTTGGTCGTTGCCGCCGACAGTGGGAGCGACCAAGACTCCTGGAATGGGCGTCAGATCGTATTGCGCGACTTCGTAGACCGTCCGCCCGGAGGACACGAGCAGTACGTCACCTGGCACGAGGCCTGCGCCGGCGAGTGCCTCGGCCGTCGCCGGGGCGAGTACCGAACCCATGACGTCAACCGTGCCTTTCTGCTGTGCCGGAGTGGGTAGGGGACCTGAGAGGTACACGCGATGCAGCCCGAGCTTGACGCGCAACCGCTCGGCCAGGCTTCCATGTGCTTCTTCCTGAGGCGGCACAACTTGGATGCGGACTATGCCCTGCCTTCGCGCCTCGGAGAGCATGCGACTGACGGTGGCGCGGCTGGTGCCGAGGGCTTTTGCCACTTCGGCTTGAGTGGCGTCCTCGTCGTAGTAAAGCTTGGCCGCGGTGTAGAGCAACGCGCGTGTGAAGGTGCTGTTCGTGCTGGTCGGTGCCGAACCGGCAGGCGTGGATGCGGGTAGTGGCATCGCGTCTGAGCTGCTGATCGGCATGACAGAAAGGTACCGCATGAACAGATGCTCACGCACCTAGTTCAAATGAACAATTGTGCTGGACATATGTAATTCGATCCGATACTGTGACCGCCGACACATGAAATTGTGTTCATGTGCAGCCACTGGACCAGCGCTTTGCGCCCCATCCAGACCTGATCCCAAGAGGAGACAACGATGTCCGAGACGATGAAGGCGGTCATCTGCCACGGTCCGCGCGACTATCGACTCGAAGAAGTGCCGAAGCCTGTTCCGGGCCCCGGTGAAGCGCTGGTTCGGGTCGAAGCAGTCGGAATCTGTGCGAGCGACCTGAAGTGCTATCACGGTGCAGCAAAATTCTGGGGCGACGAGAACCGTCCGGCTTGGGCCGAGACCGAGGTCATTCCGGGGCACGAATTTGTCGGTGAGGTTGTCTCGATCGATGCGGAAGGGTCGAAGCGCTGGGGGATCGCGGTGGGCGATCGTGTGGTCTCCGAACAGATCGTTCCGTGCTGGGAATGCCGTTACTGCAAGCGCGGGCAGTATCACATGTGCCAGCCGCACAACCTGTACGGATTCAAGCGAGTCACTCCCGGCGCGATGGCCGAATTCATGGTCTATCCAGTGGAAGCTTTGGTGCACAAGGTATCCAAGGATCTGCCGGCAGCACATGCTGCGTTTGCAGAGCCGCTGTCGTGCTCACTGCACGCCGTGGAGCGGGCTGGAATCACCTTTGACGACGTTGTCGTTGTTGCGGGCTGCGGGCCGATCGGGCTGGGGATGGTTGCCGGTGCGCGGGCAAAAAGCCCGGCGCACGTGATCGCTCTCGACATGGCACCGGAAAAGCTCGAGCTCGCCAAACTGTGCGGAGCCGACATCGTCGTCAACATCGCCGACGAAGATGCCGTGCAGATCGTCAAGGATCTCACCGACGGTTACGGAGCCGATGTCTATCTAGAGGGAACAGGCCATCCGTCTGCAGTTCCCCAGGGCCTCAACATCTTGCGTAAGCTCGGCACCTACGTCGAATACGGGGTGTTCAAAGACGACGTCAGCGTCGACTGGAGCATCATCAGCGACGACAAGGAACTTGACGTACTCGGGGCGCACCTGGGGCCCGACTGTTGGCCGGCCGCAATCCGGATGATCGAGTCAGGCCTGCTGCCGATGGACAAGATCTGCACGCATCAGCTTCCGTTGGAAGACTTCCAGCAGGGACTCGATCTGGTGGCCAGTGGCACCGAGTCCGTGAAGGTCTCACTCATTCCCTGACGGTTCGCACCCCCGACCTGTGCCGCAGGTCGTTCGAGATCCCCACCCATCCAGTTCAGCGGAGAATCAACATGAGTCGTTTCACACCCCGCGTCCCATTCAGCGGTGGTCCACAGCTCTCGCGTCGAGAGATGCTGCGGGCGTTCGGTATCGCGGGGATGGCTGCCGCGAGCGTGCCCATACTTTCCGCCTGTGGTGTCGGTGGCGGTGAGAAGCCGACCAACGGAGCGTCGGAGGTGACAGGCGGATTCAACTGGCGGGCGCTCGAAGGTACGAGCATCAACATCCTGCAAACCCCGCACCCGTATCAGCAGGCGTTGCAGCCGCTGCTCGCTGATTTCACCGAATTGACCGGTATTACAGTCAAAGCCGATCTGGTGCCGGAGGCCGACTATTTCACCAAGCTCAACACGGAACTTGCCGGTGGTACCGGCAAGCACGACGTATTCATGCTCGGCGCGTACTTCATCTGGCAGTACGGGCCGCCGGCCTGGCTCGAGGATCTGCAGCCCTGGCTCGAGAACACATCGGCCACCAGCGACGAGTACGACTTCGAGGACATCTACGAGGGGTTGCGTACCTCCACCCGCTGGGATTTCGAGTTGGGGTCTCCACTCGGAACCGGTGGGCAGTGGGCACTACCGCTCGGATTCGAGAACAACGTCGTCACCTACAACAAGAGAGTCTTCGACGACAAGGGCATCAAGCTGCCCGACACATTCGACGGATTGATCCAACTTGCAACGGATCTCACGGATCGAAGTGAGAACGTCTACGGAATCGCCACGCGAGGCTCGAAGTCCTGGGCGACGATTCACCCGGGGTTCATGACGCAGTTCACCCGCGAGGGCGCGAAGGACTACGAATTCCGGGGTGGCGAGTTGGTGGCGACCATGGATTCGGACAAGGCTGTCACCTTCACCGAGAAGTGGATCGACATGATGCACGCTGCCGGACCGACCTCGTGGACAACGTACGACTATCCGCAGGCGACAGGCGATCTCGGTGACGGCAAGGCAATGATGGTCTACGACGCGGACAGTGCCACGTACCCGAAGAACAAGCCCGGAGCCAGTCGCGAAGCGGGTAACCTCGCGTGGTACCCGGGTCCGGCGGGTCCGGACGGGAGTTACGCGACCAACCTGTGGACGTGGTCGTTGGCCATGAATGCGCGTTCCGAGAAAAAGCATGCGGCATGGCTTTTCCTGCAGTGGGCCACCAGTAAGGGAACTCTCAACGACGCGGTCAAATCAGGCATCTTCGCGAACCCCGTGCGCGAGTCCGTGTTCAACGAAACTTTCAAACAGGAAGTCGGCGACGGTATGCCGGGCTATCTCGAAACGTTCGAGACGGTGATCGGCAGTTCCAAGATCCAGTTCACGCCTCAGAAGAAGTTCTTCGACACCACCGAGGACTGGGCTGTCGCGCTGCAGGACATCTACGGCGGCAAGGACGCGAAATCGACGCTGTCCTCGCTCGCCAAGACCAACACATCCAAGGTAAACCTCTGATCCGCGGCGGATCACCGGAGCAAGGGAGTAAGGAAAAGTGACTACCCAATCCACCCGTCCGCCGTCGGAGGCGCACTCCGCGAAACCGGCAGGCGCACCGCCCCGCAACGTCGAACCTCCCGAAGTACCGATGTGGCGACGCAAGTTGCGCCCCTACATCCTCTCGATTCCGGCTGTGGTGATCGTTGTCGGAATTCTCTATCCGTTCGTGATCGGCGCGTACTACTCGTTCTTGAATTACGCGGCAGTGAACCCGGATCCGCAGTTCGTGTGGTTCAAGAACTTCGCGAGTGTCCTGGGCGACTCGAGCTTCTGGACCAGCGTGCGTGTGACCGGAGTCTTCGCGATTGTCGCCACGGCAGTCGAGACGGTGATCGGCGTCGGCATCGCGCTACTGCTCAACCGTTCGAGCTTGATCGGGAAGATCTTCGAGAAAGTGCTGATCCTTCCGTTGATGATCGCACCGGTCATCGCCGGCGTGATCTGGAAGCTGATGTTCAACCCGCAGTTCGGAATTCTGAATCACGTTCTGGGACTGGGCAACACATTCGACTGGTTGAGCAGTCAGAACGCGCTGTGGTCCGTCATTCTGGTGGACCTGTGGATTTTCACTCCCTTCGTGGCAATTCTTGTTCTCGCCGGCATGCGTTCGCTACCGAAGGAGCCGTTCGAAGCGTCCGAGGTGGACGGTGCCAGCTGGTTCTACATGTTCCGCAGGCTGATGCTGCCCATGTTGTGGCCATACATTCTGGTCGCCGTGATCTTCCGATTCATGGACAACCTCAAAGTGTTCGACGCGGTGTACGTCCTGACTGCGGGTGGACCAGGACTGTCCACCCGAACGCTCCAGATCGGTGCGTTCGAGGATTCGATCATCAATCTCGACTATTCCCGCGGCAGCACCTACATGTTCTTGCTGTGGATCATCGTGTTCGTCACCGCGCGCTATCTGGTGAGCGTGTTGGGCAAAGCGCAGCGTCGTGCTGCCGGAGCGGAGTCGTAAAGTCATGGCCAGTGAATTGATGCCAGGCCAGAAGAGGTTCACGGTGGGTGCCGTAGCCGCGGACATCGTGTTGGTCGTGTGGTTCGTCTTCTCGCTCTTTCCCATCCTGTGGATGTTTCTGCTGGCGCTGAAGACTCCGGCCGAGCAGACCACCACATACTTCAAGTTCAGTCCCACGTTCGAGAACTTCGGAACCGTGCTGAGTCAGAAGGGTACGGATCTGACGAGTGTCGACTTCAAGTCGGCTCTGCTCACCAGCTTGATCAATTGTGGTGGTGCTGTTCTGGTTTCGTTGGCTATCGGCATTCCGGCTGCGTATGCTGCCGGACGGTGGAAGTACAAGGGATCCAACGATTTGATGTTCAACATGCTGTCCTTCCGCTTTGCGCCGGAGCTGATGGTGATCGTGCCGCTGTTCGTCATCTACAACCAGATCGGGTTGTTCGACACCAAACTCGGAATGGTGTGGGTTCTGCAACTGGTGACGATGCCCCTGGTGGTCTGGATCTTGCGCTCGTATTTCGAAGATCTGCCTGAAGACCTCGAACAGGCGGCCCTCCTGGACGGATACACGCGCAAGCGCGCATTCGTCATGGTGGCGCTACCACTTGTTCGTCCGGGAATTGCCGCAGCAGCGCTACTTTCGTTCATCTTCGCGTGGAACAACTACGTATTCCCACTCATCCTCGCCGACAGCAACGCCGGAACAGTCACCGTCGCGGTGACCAAGTTCCTCGGTGGTGGCGGACAGGCCTACTACAACCTGACAGCTGCGGCTGCGGTGATCGCTGCTCTACCACCGCTGATTCTGGCGTTGACGATCCAGCGATACCTTGTGCGCGGACTGTCGTTCGGGGCGGTGAAATCCTGATGGTCGCACTTACTGTCAAAGCATTGACCAAGCACTACGGAAAGACCGTGGGCATCGACGGCATCGACCTCGACGTGGCAGACGGTGAATTCCTCGTCATTCTTGGACCTTCGGGCGCAGGCAAGACGACGACGCTCAAGTCGATAGCCGGACTCGTCGAAGTCGACGATGGCACGGTCGACATCGGGGGAGTGGACATGACGCTCGTCGAGCCGTACCACCGCAACGTCGCCATGGCCTTCGAGAGTTACGCGCTGTACCCACAAAAGACGGTGTCCGAGAATCTGGCGTCACCACTCAAGTCCGGTCGAACCGGAAAATACTCGGAGGACGAGCAGAAGCGCCGGATCGACACCGTCACCAAGACCTTGGGAATCAACCACCTTCTCGAGCGCTTTCCACGCGAACTGTCGAACGGGCAGCGGCAGCGTGTTGCTCTCGGGCGAGTGTTGGTACGGCCGGCCGACGTGTACCTTCTCGACGAACCGCTCTCACATCTCGATGCCAAACTACGGGCCGCGATGCGTGCCGAATTGCGTCAGCTCGGTCAGATGTCCAACACCACAACGGTATACGTGACACACGACTATCAAGAAGCACTGGCGTTGGGTGATCGTATCGCGATCCTGCGGGAGGGTCGGTTGGTCCAGATCGACACACCGGCGAACATCTGGCATGCGCCCGCTGACACCTTCGTGGCGCGCTCGCTCGGCCAACCCGAGATCAACGTGTTCGACGCAGTAGTCGACGGGGCAGCGCTCCGGGTGCTCGGAACCGATCTGGAGGTCGGGATTCCGTCGGACATCACGATATCTACGTCGGTTGGTGCTCGAATCGGTATCCGACCGTGTGACATCGAGATCCGGGCAGATTTCTCGCGGAACTCCGGTTCGGTGGCCGTACGCGGCCGCATCCAATTGGTGGAGCGTCTCGGCCGCAATGTCGAACTCTCGATAGATCTCGGCGGCGGGGTCACGATGATCGGTCTGTCTTCGGGTGGTTCGCTCGCGGTCGAAGGCGCCGAGATCGTTGTGGAAGTGGCGCGTCAGAACATTCACCTGTTCGAGGGAGCGCCAGAGGGAACAGACAGTCGACGACTCGGCAGCGCGATCGCCGGCGCCGGTAGGACCGGCGACAGTGTAACGACCCACGCAGCACAGGAGGACAGGCGATGACCACTACCGCCGATAGCCGTCGCGCCACGAAGGTCGCGCAATCACTCACCCTGGACAACCTGGAGAAGACCTACTCTTCACGCGGGCGGGCAACATTCCACGCGGTCAAAGGAATCGACCTGCACATCGAACCCGGAGAGTTGGTCGCCCTGCTAGGTCCTTCGGGATGCGGCAAGACGACAACCCTGCGGATGATCGCCGGACTGGAGACCGTCTCGAGTGGGGAGATCTTGATCGGTGACCGGAAGATCAGTCAGTTGGCGCCCGGGAAACGAGGCGTCGGGGTTGGATTCGAGAGCTACGCTTTGTATCCGCCGCTCTCGGTACGCGACAACCTCTCGTACGGATTGAAGGCCCGAAAGGTTGCGGGCGCAGACGAACTGGTGTCCACCATCGCCCGTCGTCTCGAGATGGAGGACCTACTCGACTTGCGTCCGGCAGGATTGTCGAGCGGGCAGAAGCAGCGAGTTGCACTCGCTCGGGCGCTTGTGCGCAATCCGCCGGTGCTGCTCCTCGACGAACCGCTCTCGCACCTCGACGCGTCGGCGCGGCAACGGGTTCGGCGTGAACTGAAGATGCTGCAACGCGAATTCGGCTACACCACAATCGTGGTCACCCACGACCAGGTCGAAGCGCTGAGCTTGGCCGACCGGCTTGCGGTGATGGACGGTGGCATCATCCAGCAGTACGGCACTCCCGACGAAGTGTTCGACGATCCGGCCAACATCTTCGTGGCGGAGTTCGTGGGCGAACCTCAGATCAACATGTTCGACGGAATTGTCCGACTCGAGAACGGATCTGCGGTCGTTGCCATAGGTTCGGCTGGTACCTTGCCGGTCGCGGCACGCAATGTCGTTGAGGGTCAGTCGGTTCGGGTCGGGGTTCGCCCCCAGGACATGACCATGGTGCCGGGGCCTGCCGGGCATCGGCAGATCACCGTGCACGTGAAGCATTTCGAGCACCTGATGGAGTTCGGTTTGGTACAGGTGAACGCAGCGGGAGCCGAGTCGACTGGCTCGGGATCAACGCTGATGGTTCAGACGCCGGCCCACGAGAGGTTTGCGGCAGGCGACGAGTGCGCTGCGACTGCTCTTCCCGAACGTGTCTATCTGTTCGACCCCGAAACCGGAAATCGACTGCGTTAGAGGTACTTTGTCATGACTCGGCTATTCAATGATCCCGCGACATTTACGGAAGACATGCTCGAGGGTTTCCTCGACGCCAACTCCGACTATGTTGTCGGTGTACCAGGCGGTGTAGTACGAGCCCAGGAGACACGACCGGGCAAGGTTGCGGTCGTCGTAGGTGGCGGTTCCGGTCACTATCCCGCGTTCTGTGGTGTTGTCGGGCCGGGGTTCGCCGACGGCGCAGTGGTGGGAAACATCTTCACGTCTCCCTCCGCCGCGGAGGCGACCTCCGTCGCCCGCGCCGTCGACAGCGGTGCCGGGGTTCTTCTGACCACCGGAAATTACGCGGGTGACGTGATGAATTTCTCGCTCGCAGTGAAAGCTCTGGCGCACGAGGGAATTGATGCTCGATACCTGCCGGTCACCGACGACATTGCGAGTGCATCGGCGGAGGACGTCACGAAGCGGCGGGGAATCGCCGGTGATTTCACGGTGTTCAAGATCGCGTCGGCTGCCGCGGAAGCGGGGTACAACCTCGACGAGGTACAGCGAGTGGGCCGGGCGGCGAACGACAACACACGAACACTCGGTGTTGCTTTCGACGGATGCACCATGCCGGGCGCGGACCACCCACTTTTCACAGTGGAAACCGGAATGATGGATCTGGGGCTCGGTATTCACGGAGAACCGGGTGTATCCACGCACGAGATGCCAAGTGCCGCAGAACTGGCGCGGCTATTGGTCGACGGCGTGCTTGCCGAACGACCGGACGGTACCGGGACACGCGTCGGTGCCATCCTCAACGGGCTCGGACGTACCAAGTACGAGGAATTGTTCGTGGTCTGGGGAACCGCGTCGAAGCTGTTGCGGGAGGCCGGATACACGATCGTCTCGCCGGAGGTCGGAGAGTTGGTGACCAGTCTGGACATGGCCGGTTGTTCACTGACGCTCATGTGGCTCGACGAGGAACTCGAATCGTTCTGGACCGCAGCCGCGGACACTCCGGCATTTCGGCGCGGAACATTCGGTGTGGCAACACGATCGGGGGAGCGCCGCAGGGCCGCTTCCGTGCACGAGACGTCTGGTGTGAGCGCCGCGGGCGACGAGCACGGGCGACAATGCGGAGAAACTGTGGCTACGGTCATCGAGGCTCTCGCTCGGGTGATGGCGGACAACGAGGAAGACCTGGGCCGTATCGATGCGGTGGCAGGCGACGGAGACCACGGGCGCGGGATGGTTCGTGGAACCGAGTACGCGACGCTGGCAGCGCAAGCCGCAGCCGCGCAGGGTGCAGGGCCGCAAGGAGTTCTGACTGCAGCGGGTGAAGCCTGGGCGGCAAAGGCAGGCGGAACCTCCGGCGTGCTGTGGGGTGCCGCGCTGACGGCGATGGGAACCAGGCTGGGCGACAAGGGACAACCAGGCGCCCATGACCTCGCTGACGGTGTGCGGGCGGGCTACGACGCGATAGTGGCGCTCGGTGGAGCAAAACCAGGCGACAAGACGATGCTCGACGCCCTGTGGCCTTTCGTGGAAACCTTGAGTGCCGCAGTCGGAAACGGGGTGCTCACGGCACAGGCGTGGGACGAAGCCGCCGTCGTTGCCCAGACCGCAGCCGACGCCACGGCACAATTACGCCCGCTGGTGGGTCGGGCACGACCGCTGGCAGAACGGAGCGTCGGGACCCCGGATGCCGGTGCGATGTCGATGGCGATGTGTGTCCGTACCGTCGCCGATTTCTTGAACACGAACTCTGAACACAAGGAGCACGAACATGGCTGAGCGACTTCGTATCGTCGTCGGTTGCGACGACGCCGGCTTGGAATACAAGCAGGCACTCAAGACCGACCTCGAAGCCGACGACCGCGTAGAGGTGGTGACCGATGTCGGCGTCGGAAACGACGAGCACACTGCGTATCCACACGTTGCTGTCACCGCCGCCAGGTTGGTGGCCGACGGCAAAGCCGACCGGGCGCTCCTCGTGTGTGGAACAGGATTGGGCGTCGCCATCAGCGCCAACAAGGTGCCGGGGATCCGCGCGGTGACTGCCCACGACAGCTTCTCGGTGGAGAGATCGGTGCTCAGCAACGACGCACAGGTCTTGTGTTTCGGGCAGCGAGTGGTTGGACTCGAACTCGCCAGGCGACTGGCGAAGGAGTGGCTGGGCTACCACTTCGACACTCGGAGTGCCTCGGCCGAGAAGGTTGCTGCGATCGGCGAATACGAGACTGCCGGCAAGCCCGGCGACTGCTGATCGCTCAGAGCAGGCCGAACTTTCGGACTGCGTCGAGTAGCGCGTGCGGGCGTTCTGTCGTCGGCAGGGGATCGACAAGTGCGAACTGGCAACCGACGTCGCGGGCAGCGCCGTCGGCGATGTCGCTGTCACCGACCATCAGAGTCTGCGCCGCATCCACATCGAGTTGTGCAAGGGCGTACTCGAAGATCGCCGGTTCGGGCTTGACTGCACCCACCTCGAAAGAGAGTACGAACTCGTCGACCCAGACGTCCCAGCCTCGGTCGACGAACGCCGGTCGGATGTCGAAGGCGATGTTGCTCAGGACCGCGGTTCGTATGCCCTTCTCCGACAATGTCTTCAGGACCTCCCCGGTATCCGGGTACGGCGACCACTGGTCCGGATCGACCAGTAGGGCGTAGAAAGCCTCGGCGCGAACCGGATCGGGAACTCCGGACTTGCTCAACACGTCGAGGTAAGCCTGACGATGCAACTTCGGATCTCGGTCGCGGTTCTCCCACGCGTAGATACCGGCTTCGTCCATCTCGACGGTTCTACCCACCGGCGCGGTCATCCGGCGCATCAGCTCGGCTTGAGCATGCACGTCGAGCGGATCACCTTGGTGATCGACGAGGTGCTCGTTCCAATCGTCGCTCTCTTCCAAACGGAAGAGCGTTCCGGAGAAATCGAACAGCGTCGCGGCGATATGTCCGTCTTGATGGGCCGTGCTGTCAGTGTTCACCTCGACAGGTTATCGGCGTCCGCTTTCCGATGCGTGATGTGAGCCAGTGCACGCGTACTTTGAGAGGGCACATTTTCCGAGGTTCCCCCGACGGGCGTGATTTCGACGCCCCGGATGAACCGAACGACGAGGGGGATCCTCCGTGTCCGACCACGCGAACACACCAGATTTGACGAAGCCGTCCGGCGAAGACCCCCACCTCTCACGTCAGCTGTCCAACCGGCATATTCAGCTGATCGCCATCGGTGGGGCCATCGGCACCGGACTCTTCATGGGATCGGGCAAGACGATCTCTCTCGCCGGGCCTTCCGTGATCTTCGTGTACATGATCATCGGCTTCATGCTCTTCTTCGTCATGCGTGCGATGGGGGAGTTGCTGCTCTCCAACATGGCGTACAAGTCTTTCTCGGACTTCGCCGCTGACCTGCTGGGCCCCTGGGCGGGATTCTTCACCGGCTGGACGTACTGGTTCTGTTGGATCGTCACCGGCATCGCTGACGTCATCGCGATTTCGGGCTACTTCAAATACTGGTGGCCAGGTCTCGCGGCGTGGATTCCCGCTTTGCTGACGATCGCGGCCCTACTCCTCCTGAACTTGCCGACCGTGAAAGCCTTCGGTGAAACCGAGTTCTGGTTCGCGCTGATCAAGATCATCGCCATCGTCAGCCTGATCATCGTCGGCATCGTCATGGTCGTCTCCGGGTTCACTGCGCCCAACGGTGCCACCTCGGGCATCGACAATCTCTGGAACGACGGGGGCATGTTCCCGACCGGATTCATGGGCTTCGTGGCCGGTTTCCAGATCGCCGTGTTCGCGTTCGTGGGTATCGAACTGGTCGGCACGACAGCAGCCGAGGCGAAGGACCCGGAGAAGAACCTGCCGAAGGCCATCAACTCCATCCCCATTCGTGTGCTGCTGTTCTACGTCGTTGCGTTGACCGTGATCATCGCGGTGACTCCGTGGCGTGAAATCAGTGCAGACAAGAGTCCGTTCGTCGCCATGTTCACCCTCGCCGGCCTCGGCATCGCTGCATCGGTCATCAACTTCGTCGTGCTGACCTCAGCTGCATCTTCGGCGAACTCGGGTATCTACTCCACCTCGCGCATGGTGTTCGGGCTTGCGCAAGAGGGCGACGCACCGCGGGCTCTCGGCAAGCTGAACTCACGCAAGGTTCCCGCGAACGCCCTGATGTTCTCCTGCATCTTCCTGCTGGCGTCGCTGATCCTGCTGTTCTCGGGCGACTCCGTGATCGAGGCCTTCACCGTCGTCACGACCATCTCGGCGCTGCTGTTCATGTTCGTGTGGACGATCATCCTGGCGAGCTACATGGTGTACCGGAAGCGTCGTCCGCACCTGCACGAGGCGTCGAAGTTCAAGATGCCCGGCGGCATCGTGATGTGCTGGGTCGTGCTCGCGTTCTTCGTCTTCATCCTCTGGGCGCTGACAACCAAGGACGACACCCTGCAGGCACTTGTCGTCACGCCGATCTGGTTCGTCGTTCTGGGAATCGCGTGGGCGATCATCCGGCGCCGACCCGCTCACCGGGCACGATACGACGCATTCAAGTCAGAACTGGACGCCAGCCGACAGAACGGCGAAAAATAGTTTTGGTCAAGATCGGGTAACGGTGGCGGCCGCCTTGATCAAACTGTTACATTCTTCGGCAGACAGAGGAGCGGGCTTCATCAGAAGGACCCTGCACGCCGACGACTGACGGAGTACACACTGTGGGAAACCACCACCGCACGGGCAATGACGATGTTGTCTTCGAGATCGATCCCGAGGCAGCGAGCGGCCGCCACCGCACCGCGTCGTCTGGCCCTGGTGCCGGTGTCAAGGCAGGCGTCGTAGCTGCGGCTACCGGTGCACTCCTCGTCGGTGCAGGCCAGATGGGTGCAGGAACCGCTGCTGCGGCGCCCGCAACACAGACCATCGCGGGCTTCGAACTCCCGCAGGGTCTGCTTCCCGAGGGCGTTGTCGTTCCGGCTGAATTGGCAGCTCTTCCCGCTCTCGACATTCCCGAGCTTCCCGATTTTGCAGCTGACCTCAACACGCAGGCACAGCAGTTCCTCGCCGGTATCAATCCCGGCACGTCCGCTCGCACGGTGCAGCCGGTGTCCGGCACGCTGACCTCCACCTTCGGTTCGCGCTGGGGAGCACACCACGGCGGCCTCGACATCGCAGCCCCGATCGGTACGCCGATCCTGGCTGCCGCCGACGGCCAGGTCATCGACGCCGGCCCGGCGTCAGGTTTCGGCCTGTGGGTCCGTGTCCAGCACGACGACGGCACCGTCACCACGTACGGTCACGTCAACGATTACCAGGTGAACGTCGGTCAGCGTGTCAACGCCGGCCAGCAGATTGCCACCGTGGGTAACCGTGGCCAGTCCACCGGCCCGCACCTCCACTTCGAGGTTGCCGAGAACGGCGCAAAGGTCGATCCCGCAGCGTGGCTGCAGGCCCGCGGCGTGGCTGTCACCTGGGTAGACAACTCGTAAGAAAGCTTCTTGTAGTACTGCGGTGGTGCCGGGAAAATCTTCCTGGTGCCACCGCAGTTCTCGTTTGTCGGTGACCCCGGCCGGATAGCCTTCAGTGACGTTGATCGTCGAAGGGGGAACGCGCGATGGGTGCAGAGGTCACGGCAAGAGAATTCACCAGAGCCGATCGCAGGCTCTTTCGTAAGAAGGTGCGCTCATGCGTCGACGCCATGAAGCAGATGCTCGACGGTGGTGACTTTCGGGACGCCGTCGACAAGCCGGCGCCGCTGCTGGGTATGGAGATCGAATTCAACCTGGTGAACGGAGACATGGCTCCTGCGATGTCGAATCGTGAAGTACTCGAATCCATAGACGACGCTGCGGTTTTCCAAACCGAGCTCGGACAGTTCAACGTCGAGATGAACGTCGAACCCGGCCCGCTCACCGGTGACGCGACTTTCGAATTGGAAAAGAAACTGCGGGCGTCCCTCGACGTCGCAGACGCACGAATCCACGCGCACGACGCCGAGATGGTGATGATCGGCATGCTGCCGACACTGCAGCTCGAGCATCTCGATCGAGAGTGGATCACCGCCAACCCGCGCTACGAATTGCTCAACGAGCAGATTTTTGCCGCGCGAGGAGAGGACATCGAACTCGACGTCGAAGGTGTCGCGCTACCTGGCGGCGACGTGGAACTTCTTCGGGCCGATACCAATTCGGTGGTGCCGGAGGCGGCGTGTACGTCCATGCAGTTGCATCTGCGGGTGGCGCCGGAAGAATTTGCCGCGCACTGGAATGCCGCGCAGTGTCTGGCCGGAGTGCAAGTGGCGTTGGCCGCCAATTCTCCTTTCCTGGCGGGCAAGGCACTCTGGCACGAATCACGCATTCCGATCTTCGAACAGGCCACGGACACCCGAACTTTCGAGCTCAAGAATCAAGGTGTGCGTCCGCGGGTGTGGTTCGGTGAACGGTGGATCCATTCGGTGCTCGACTTGTTCGAGGAGAACTCGCGGTATTTCCCGGCCCTGCTGCCTGATGTGTCGGACACCGATCCACTGGAAGTGCTCGCGGCGGGCGGGGTTCCGGAGTTGAGCGAGCTTCAGATGCACAACGGCACGGTCTACCGGTGGAATCGACCGGTGTACGACTGCTCGGATGGCAAGCCGCACTTGCGTATCGAGAATCGCGTACTGCCGGCCGGACCGACCGTCGTCGACATCATGGCTAATGCAGCCTTCTACTACGGAACCGTTCGGGCACTGGTGAACGCGGAGCAGCCACTGTGGTCGCACATGTCTTTTCACGCGGCGGAAGAGAACCTGCACATCGGCGCCAAGTACGGACTGGATGCGACCCTGTACTGGCCGGAGATCGGTTGGGTCGGTGCCGACGAGTTGATATTGCGAAGGTTGCTGCCGTTGGCGCACGAGGGCTTGACGGACTTCGGATTGTCCGCCGCCGCCCGCGATCGGTACCTCGGCGTCATCGAAGGGCGGTGCATGAATCGGCAGACCGGTGCCGCCTGGCAACGAGAGCATGTTGCGCGGGCGGAGGCCTCTGGCGCGGACCGCTCGACTGCGCTCACCGGAATGCTCCGCGGTTACGTGGAGAACATGCGCACGGGAGATCCTGTTCACACCTGGTCCTGATTGCTCTGCTAATTCTCCTATCCGTCAACAGTTTCGGGGACCTAAGTCCCCGAAATCGAGAGGGGGCGACCCCAAAAAAGCCGGACAAGTGGGATGGTTAGAGTGAAAGTGGCTCGGTTACTTCTTCAGGAAGGTGGGCACATGAGTTCACGCGAACATAACAGTGTTGTTGTCGGAGTCGAGGGTTCGGACACTGCGTCCACCGCGCTCCGCGAAGCCGCGAAAATCGCCGCCCAGCGCGAATTGCGACTCGACATCATCCACGCTCTCGACTTCGCGCCGTACGGTTTCGGTGGACCGTACGTCGACGCGGGTGGGGTGTACGAATGGGTCGAGGAGGCCGGAAAAGCGATCTTGGCAGAGGCGGAACAGTTCGCCCGTGAGATCGATCCGAAACTCGAGGTTCACACCGAAATCGCCATCGGCAGTGCAACTCAGTGGTTGATCGAGAGTTCGGCACAGGCCAGGCGCGTCGTTGTCGGAGCTTCTGCATCAGGCAAGGCGGCGACGGCAGTACTCGGCAATACCGCGGTCGGCGTGGCCAGTCATGGCAAGTGCCCGGTGATCGTCGTCCGAGACCGCGACGGCGCGGTGCCCTCGGAGGGGCCGGTCGTGGTCGGCGTCGACGGCAGCGCATTGAGCGCGCAGGCCGTCGGGGCGGCTTTCGAGGAAGCGGCATTCCGCGGCGTCGAGTTGGTGGCGCTGCACGTGTGGAGTGACCTCGGTAGCGCGGCATTCGAAGACCCGAGGGCCGCTGCACTTGCACCGCAGTCCCTCGAAGAGGAAGAGCACGCGGTTCTCAGCGAGAGCTTGGCCGGTTGGTCCGAGCAGTACCCGGACGTGAAGGTCCGGCGCGAGGTCTACCTCGACAACCCACGCGGACGGCTGCTGGACTGGTCGGCAAAAGCGCAGCTCGTGGTCGTCGGTAGCCGTGGTCGCGGTGGATTCCGCGGCATGCTGCTCGGCTCGACCAGCAACACCCTGATCGCTTCGGCCAAGTGCCCCGTCATGGTGGTTCGTCCCGAAGAATCTTGACCCTCTTCAGGTTCTCCCGCTACCCCGTTCATTTCGGTCATCGAATATGAACGGGGTAGTCACATGAATGCGGACTCAGGTTCCGTAGTGTTCGATGTGAGTAAGTGTTCGATGGGAGTACCACTGCCCGTGTGCGCGTCGCACACGGCAGCAATCGTCAGGATTGGGGTTACAACGTGCGTATCGGTATGGGTTTGAACTACAGCGGCGGGTTCGCCGAAACCGTCGAAGAGGTCGGTGACCTGGAAAAGGCCGGCCTGGACATCGCCTTCGTCCCGGAAGCGTATTCCTTCGACGCGGTCAGCCAGCTGGGTTACCTGGCGGCCAAGACGTCGACAATCGAACTCGCTTCGGGAATCTTTCAGATCTACACCCGTACGCCTTCGTTGACCGCGATGACGGCAGCGGGCCTGGACTTCGTCTCCAACGGCCGCTTCGTCATGGGACTGGGCGCCTCCGGGCCGCAGGTGATCGAGGGATTCCACGGCGTGAAGTACGACGCTCCGTTGGGGCGCACGCGTGAGGTCGTCGAGATCTGCCGCCAGGTGTGGCGCCGCGAAAAGGTCGAATACCAGGGCAAGTATTACCAGGTCCCGCTCCCCGCCGAGAAGGGCACCGGACTGGGCAAGCCCCTCAAGCTGATCAATCATCCTGTGCGTGAGCGCATCCCGATCCTGATCGCTTCGCTCGGCCCCAAGAACGTCGAGCTGACAGCCGAGATCGCCGAAGGCTGGGAGCCGATCTTCTTCCATCCGGAGAAGGCAGCCAGCGTGTGGGGCGAGCCGATCGCCAAGGGCAAGGCCAAGCGCGATCCGAGCCTCGGCGAGCTTCAGGTATACGCGTCGCCGGCGCTCGCCATCGGTGACGACGTCGACCACATGCTCGACTGGGTGCGCCCGAGCCTTGCGCTCTACATCGGCGGCATGGGCGCCAAGGGCAAGAACTTCTACAACGACCTCGCAGTGCGTTACGGCTACGAAGAAGCCGCTGAGAAGATCCAGGATCTCTACCTCGCGGGCAAGAAGGACGAAGCCGCAGCAGCAGTCCCCGACGAGCTGGTTCGTGCCGTGTCGTTGATCGGTCCCGAGAGCTACGTCAGGGAACGCGTCGCAGCCTTCGCCGAAGCGGGCGTCACGACGCTCAACGTCACGCCGTTGGCTGCCGATCGCAACGGCCGTGTCCAGCTGATCGAGAAGTTCCGCAAGATTTGTGACTGACCCTGCCGTGCGCCTTTATTAACCGCCCGCGGTTAATAAAGGCGCACAGCAGAGCGGGAAATAGTCCTGTTCATGAAGGGTCTGATGGCCGGCTCCAACAATCCGCCCGCTCGGATCAGAACTTTCGTGAGCGGATCTGCTGCGATGTGATGGTGCCCGCGCTCCATTCCGTTCAGCGCCGCTCGTGCGACGACCGACGGTTCCACCGGGGTGATCGCACCGGAAACCGCAGCAGTCTCGGGCGGTTTCCGAGCGTTCTCCACGTCGAATCCGGGCGTTTGAGTGTCCGGGGGATAGAGGACGCCGACGGTGATTCCGTGCGGTTCCATTTCGTATCGCAGGCTGTGTGCAAGTTGGTGGACTGCAGCTTTGGTCGGGCCATAGCCGCTGTATCCGACAACACCGATCAGGCCCGCGGTGGAGCTGGTCAACAGTACCGAGCCGTTGCCGCTTGCCACCATCGCTGGGAGGACAGCGCGTAGGACATGCACGGCGCCCAGATAGTTCAGTGCCATCTGAGATCCGAACTCCGCGACGTCGACGTCGAGAAATCGCCCGGGGAGCGAGGTTCCTGCGCAGGAGACCAGAGCGGTGCACGTGCCGCTGCGGGACTGCAAATCTTCGACGGCTCGTTGAACGGCATCGAAATCCGTGACGTCGGCGCTGGCCCATTGCGCTCCGATTCGGGAGCCGACTGCTTCCAACCGATCGGCGTCGCGCGCAATCAGTGAAACCTTTGCCCCTCGAGTTGTTGCCTCATTGGCCACTGCCTCACCGATTCCGGACGAGCCTCCGGTGACGATCAGGTGAGAGGTGTTCCAGTCGATTCGGGATCTCTTGCGCACGAAACCCGATTTTAGGCGCTTGTTGACAGGACTTTTTGCACTTCTGACCGGTCGGGTTCTTCACCTATCGTGGATCGGGTAGCCAGGGTCCGCGTGCGAATCCGGCTCCAGTGGCCTCGTTGACGCCCGAAAGGGATGTTGGCGGGGCCGCTGCCGCAGTAGACCCGAAGGTCGAATGTCCGATTCGGGACTCGCGTCGGCTGATGAATCCTTTTTGCCGTCATTGGGCAATAGTGTGAGGGCGTAGAGATTCTGTGGTCGATAGTGGAGGGACGAACATGAGTGCAACCAAACCCGTCGTCGTAGCGGTAGACGGTTCGGAATCGGCGTCGTCGGCTGTCGTCTGGGCGGCGAGGACGGCGGTGGCGCTCGGTCGCCCCCTCCATGTCGCGACGGTGGTGCACATCCCCGCCTTCTACTACTCCGAGCCGTACCTCGCCGAGAGCTTCAAGGAAGAACTGCGCCGAACTGCCACAGCTCGTCTGGACAGCGCGCAGATTCTTGCGCGGCAAAGCATCGATGACGACCTCGAGATCGTCACCGAACTTCTTGACGGCAGCGTCTCCGATCGGCTGATCGAATTGTCCAAGAGTGCGTACATCATTGCGCTCGGACCGCGCGGACACGGTGAATTCACCGGACTGGTCGTCGGTTCCGCGACTGTGTCCGTGGTCTCGCACGGCGAATCGCCGGTTGCAGTTGTCAGAGGGCGCACGCTCGACGGGCGACCGCCGACCGAAGGTCCCGTCGTCGTCGGCGTCGATGGATCCGAGAGCAGTATCGAGGCAGTCGAGCATGCTTTCGAGCAGGCTTCCGCGAGGGGCGCCACCTTGATTGCGGTCAACGTGTGGAGCGACGTGAGTGTGCAGCCCTCGCTGGGCGCCACCCCGGAGGACAAGCTGTGGAGCAGCATCCAGACGGGCGAGGAAGTTGTGCTCGCCGAGCAATTGGCCGGATTCACCGAGCGTTACCCGGACGTCGTCGTCGAGAGGGTCGTCGCGCGTGACCGTCCGGTCCGGGTTTTGAGCGAATACGCGGAGACGGCGCAATTGATAGTCGTCGGTAGCCGTGGGCGCGGCGGATTCGCGGGAATGCTCCTCGGATCGACCAGTCGGGCGCTCCTGCACACTGCGGATTGCCCGGTTCTCATAGTCCGGCACGACAACAAGTGAAGAGAATGCATTCAATGAGTTCTGAGTCCACCATCTCCGGTACCGTTCGACTCGAGATGTCTTTTGGAGGGGTTCGATGACAACGCGGATATTCCTGGTCGACGATCACGAGATCGTCAGACGCGGTTTGTTCGACCTGCTCGGCGGGGTCGAAGACTTCGTGGTGGTGGGCGAGGCCGCATCCGTGGGAGAAGCACTGGCTGCGGTACCGCAGAGCAATGCCGACGTCGCGGTTCTGGACGTACGGCTGCCTGACGGTAACGGCGTCGAGCTGTGCCGCGAGCTCCGCTCGATGCTTCCCGACCTGCGCTGCCTGATGCTCACCTCCTACGCCGACGACGAGGCGTTGCTCGACGCGATCATGGCCGGCGCCTCGGGGTTCGTCCTCAAACAGATTCTGGGAACCGATCTGGTCGCTGCCGTCCGCACAGTTGGGCGCGGCGGTTCACTGCTCGACAGTCGGGCGACGGAGGCGCTGATGCAGCGGATTCGTAGCGACCGCACAGCTGATCCGTTGGCCGAACTTTCCGATCAGGAGCGAGCAGTCTTCGACCTCATCGGAGAGGGACTCACCAACCGGGAGATCGGCGCGCGGTTGTTCCTCGCGGAGAAGACGGTCAAGAACTACGTGACGCGTCTGCTGTCCAAGCTGGGCATGCAGCGCCGCCGTACTCAGGCTGCAGTGCTGGCCACCGAAATCCGAAGCGGCAGTCGATAGGACTATCGACCGGACTTCGGTCGATTCGAGTTGGTGCGGCCTAGCGGCACTCGCCAGAGCAGACGTGCACCGCTCGGTTCGTGGTTGACGATTGTGCATGTACCGCCGCAGTGTTCGGCACGGCGCTCGAGATTGTGAAGCCCACTCTTGTGGAAGTCGGAGGGGAGTCCGACGCCGTCGTCCTCGATTGTGATCGCGAATTCGACATCCGCGGTGACTGCGATGGTGATGTGATGTGCGTGTGCATGCCGAAGGACGTTGCTCAGTCCTTCACGCAGCACGGCCTCGGCGTGCTGGTGGATTCCGGGATTCACGAGAGTGTCGATGGCGCCGGAGAATTGGACGCTGGGGGTCACGGCGGACTGTGCGGTGGCGTCGCCGATGACGTCGAGGAGGCGTCGGCGCAGGCTCGACGAACCGGCCGCAGTAGGAGTTTGCAGGTCGAAGATGGTTGTCCGGATCTCGCGGACGGTCTTGTCCAGCTGTTCGAGCGATCGTTTGACAATCGCGCGTGCCGACGCGGGGAGGGCCTCGTCCGGAAGCGTGCTCTGCAGGCTCATTCCACTCGCGAACAGTCGCTGGATGACGTTGTCATGCAGGTCTCGTGCGATGCGATCGCGGTCGGCGAGGACCGACAACAGACGCTGGGCCTTTTGCTTTTCGTCGAACTCGATTGCAACGGAGCCGAGTTCGGCCATCGACTCGATTCGGGTCAGTTCGTCGTGGTCCCAGTGCGTGTTGGTGGAATTCGACGCCACGATGATCGCGCCGACTACACCCGAGGCGACGCACATCGGTGCAACGACCGCACTTCCGGCCGACGGCACCAGTTCTGTGAGCGCACCTAATGTGGTGAGCACCTGTAGCTTTCGGGTACTCCGCACGACGTCGAACGGATAGGTCGTCGCTGGAATTCTGACCCCACGAGAAGTGGTTCGGGCGCTGGCCGCAGCATGGACCTGGGCATACCCGTTCTCGCAGATCACCACGATCACGTCCTCGACCCCGGTCAAATCCCGAACGCGGCTGGCAAGAAGTTGCAAGCCGTCCTCGAGCGAGTCACCGGCCAGCAACCGGGAGCGAATGGCAGATGTTGCGGTGAGCCATCTTTCACGAGTTCGAGACTGCTCGAACAGTCGGGCGTTTTCCACGGCGATACCGGCTGCGATGGCGAGAGCCTCCAGAATGACCTCGTCTTCCTGGGTGAACTCGGCTTTTCCTCGCTTCTCGGTCAGATAGATGCTGCCGAACACCTTTCCTCGCATCATGATCGGCGCTCCGAGGAAGCTCTCCATCGGTGGGTGGTTTGCGGGGAATCCGACCGATTCGGGATGGTCGCCGAGATGCGCCACGCGCAAAGTCTGCGGATGATTCATCAGAACACCCAGAACGCCATGCCCTTCGGGAAAATGTCCCATGATCGCGCGTTGGGACCCGGGGATTCCCTCGTAGACGAATTCCGAGAGCCCGCCCCCTGGCGCCGCAACTCCCAGGGCGCCGTAGCGACAATCCAGAACCGTTGTCGCAGAAGTAATGATCCGTTGAAGTGTCAGGTCGAGATCAAGGCCTGAACCGACGACCAGGACCGCCTCGAGCAGACGGTGGAGCGTGGGGATGTCTGCGTTGGAATCGCCCAGGCGGTCGAGCAACTCGCCGAACGTGCGTGCCGGACTGTGACCCGAAGCTTCGACCATGGTCGAAGCATATCGCCTCGCGGAACGTCAGCCCTCTTGACGGCGACCTTCCCACCACGAAGACCAGTGATGCTTGATTTCGTCGAACTCGTCATCGCTCAGGTTGTAGGTGGTCAGCAGGATCGACATACCTCCATCGGGTCGCTGGGTAGTCACGGACTGCGAGGCGACCGACAGCAGGCCAGGGCCGAGATCTTCGACTGTCAAGCCGAATTGGTGGTCGGTGACGAAGTCGACGACGCCCTCGAAGTAGTCGCCGGGAGCGATCGTCGCCGCGTACCGACTTCCCGCTTCCAGTTCGATTTCGGTGATCCCGAGGACGGTCGCCACGTTTTCGCCGGGGAGCAGAAGGCCGTCGAGATAAATTGTCCTTCGCTCGGCCAGCCCGTGGTGTTCCACGGCGAATCTGAGCAACTGGAGGAACGTCGTCCACCCCTCGGTGATGTCGTCGTACCAGTCGTCTTCTGCCGACTTTGCCGGCCGATCGATGCGGACGAGCGTCTTGCCGTTTTGTTCCAATAGAGAGAAACGGTCACCGTTTCCGAGTCTCAGCGTCAACGCTTCGGGGTCGGCCTCGGCGGTGGAGTAGATCTGGGTGATTTCGTCGTCGAGTCCGTCGTACTCCCAGCCGAACCAACGACGAATCAGCGACGGATCACGCAGCGCGGGCCAGAGTACGGACGGGGCTGCGACGATCGACACTTCGATCACGGTTTCGCTCATCCGGAAGACGCTACCGACTTCAGCCCTTCATGGCGACGGTCAACAGAAATGCGACGTCTTCGAGCGCTTCGACACTGTGCCGGTCGGCCGGAACAGCGAGGAAATCACCGGTAGATCCTTTCCACTGGTCGCTCCCACACACAAGATTCAGCTTCCCGCTCAGGACCAACAGCGTGGCCTCGCCCGGACTGTCGTGTTCGGCAAGGCTCTTGCCGGCGCTCAGCGCGATCACTGTCTGCCGCAGGCTGCGTTGGTGGCCGCCGTAGACGGTTTGTGAACTGCGACCGCTGGTCGCCGAGCCCGCCAGTTTCAACTGTTGGCGAGCGAGAGCGGTCAGTGACTTCTTGTCCATCGAAGACCTCTCGAAAGCGGTGAATGTCCTTCTTGGAGTATGACCGACTCACTCGCGAGGTGCCTCGTTATCGACGGAAGTCGGTCAGCGCGTGTATTCCAGCCAACGGAAGCGCAGCCCGCTCTTCTCCGAGGTCTGCCAGGGCTCGTCGGACTTCAGGTTCCATTCGGAGCCGATCTCGGGAGCAAAGGCATCACCGGCGATATCGAGGTCGATCTCGGTGACCAGTAGGTGCGTCGCGAATGGCAGTGCAGCCGAATAAATCTGCCCGCCACCTACGACGAAGACGTCACCGTCCGGCAATGCCAGCGCGTCGTCCAGATTGTGGACTACCTCGGCGCCTTCGGCGTGCCACTCCGGATCGCGCGTGACGACGATGTTCCGGCGCCCGCTGAACGGCCGGAACTTCAGTGGAATGGAGTCCCAGGTGCGCCGCCCCATGATCACCGGATGGCCCATGGTGACGCGTTTGAAGTAGGCCATGTCCTCGGACACGCGCCACGGAATCGTATTGTCGGCGCCGATGACGCCGTCATGGGCCTGCGCCCAGATGAGCGTGACTGTGCGATCGGTCATCGTCAGACCGCTACCGGCGCTTTGATCGCGGGGTGGTGTCGATAGTCGACGATCTCCACGTCTTCGAAGGTGTAGTCGAAGATGGAGTCGCGCTTGTTCAGCTTCAGGGTCGGCAACGGCAGCGGTTCGCGGCCGAGCTGCTCGGTCACCTGGTCGACGTGATTGTCGTAGATGTGGCAGTCGCCGCCGGTCCAGACGAACTCACCGACGTCGAGTCCGGCCTGCTGGGCCATCATGTGGGTCAGTAGCGCGTAGCTGGCGATGTTGAACGGAACTCCGAGAAACATGTCGGCGCTGCGCTGGTACAGCTGGCACGAGAGCTTGCCGTCGGCGACGTAGAACTGGAAGAAAGCGTGGCAGGGCGCCAGCGCCATCTGCGGAATGTCGGCCACGTTCCATGCCGAGACGATGATCCGCCGGGAATCGGGGTTGGAGCGCAGGGTCTCGACGGTCTGCGTGATCTGGTCGATGTGCTCGCCCGAAGGGGTGGGCCAGCTACGCCACTGGACGCCGTAGACGGGGCCGAGTTCGCCGTTCTCGTCGGCCCATTCGTCCCAGATGGAGACGCCGTGCTCGTGCAGCCATGCCACGTTGGAGTCGCCGCGCAGGAACCACAGGAGCTCGTTGACGATCGACTTGAGGTGGACCTTCTTGGTGGTGACGAGCGGAAAGCCGTCGGCTAGATCGAAGCGCATCTGGTGACCGAAGATGCTGCGGGTGCCGGTTCCGGTGCGATCGGATTTAGCGGTACCCGTCTCCATGACGAGCCGGAGGAGGTCTTCGTAAGCAGTGGAGACAGTCACGGGAATCAGTCTAGGGCCTAGCCTGCTGTGGGCCGTTTTTAAACACCCGCGGGTTATAAAGGCGCACAGCAAAATATCCACAACCCATGCGCGAACTCGTGGTGTTAGGTATAGGTGCGGGGGTT
>NZ_JBHWUF010000002.1:367385-583494 GCF_042738325.1 Rhodococcus sp. NPDC059969
ATCCGGCCCCCACCGATATCTACACTCTCATTTTCGTCGGCTGCGTCTGTTGTTTATAAGAGACCGGGAATCAGTCTAGGGCCTAGCCTGCTGTGCGCTTTTATTAACCTCCGGCGTTTAATAAAGGCGCACAGCAATATAGCCTCAGCGCATGCGCGAACTCTTGGTGATCGGTATCGGTGCGGGTGATCCCGACCAGGTGACTGTTCAGGCGATCAAGGCCATGAACAGGGCCGATACCTTCTTCATCATCGGAAAGGGTGACGAGAAGCAGGCTCTGGTCGACCTGCGAACCGGCATCCTCGACGAGCACGTTCATCTCGACTACAAGGTGGTCGAGATCACGGACCCACCGCGGGACCGAACCCCGACCGATTACGAAGGTGTCGTCGAGGACTGGCACGAGCGCAGGGCAGCGAAATTCGAAGCGGAATTCGCGGCCGAACCCGGAGTGGGCGCGATTCTCGTCTGGGGTGACCCTTCCCTCTACGACAGCACTCTGCGGATCGTCGAGCGCGTGCTCGCTCGCGGGAGAGTGTCGTTCGACTACTCCGTCATCCCGGGGATCACGAGTGTGCAGTCGTTGGCTGCACAACACCGGATCGTCCTGAACCGCATCGGTGAACCCATCCACATCACGACCGGCCGCAAACTGGCCGAGGGATTACCTGACGGAGTGGACAACGCCGTCGTGATGCTCGACGCGCATTGCACGTTCACTCAGGTGGCCGAAGACGACGCCGAGATCTGGTGGGGTGCGTACCTCGGAACCTCGGACGAGGAGTTGATTTCCGGCAAACTGCGCGACGTCGAAGATCGGATCGTCGCGCGTCGGGCGGAGCTGCGAGAGAAGCACGGCTGGATCATGGATACGTACCTCGTTCGGCGCTGACGACCGGCCACAGATTGCGTCGTCGATCCTGCGCTCTTGATCCCGAATGACGGTCTGCGCACCTATGATCTGCGCATGACATCGTTCGGGCAGGATCGACGGCAGTCGATTCTGCCCGCACCGCGTGGCCGTGAAAAATCAGCGGTGAAGTCGGCTCTGGATCTTCTCGCCCAGTGGTATCGGAACCCTGATCGATTCGACAGTTTCAATCGATACCTCGCCGCGAAGGGCCTGGAGCTAGCTGTCCGATTGCTGGTTGTCAGCTCCCTGACGACGGTCATCATCGCGATGACTCTGTTGCGCTTCAGCGATGCGGGCGTTCACAACCACGTCACCAGTGTCGTCAACGCCGTGATCATCGCCGTCACGGTCGCGGTGATCGTGCTCTTCTGTCTCTTACCCGAAATCACACGTCGGTGGTCGTATTTCTTTGTCGTCTACTGCGAGGTCGGCGTCTTCGTCGGTGTATTCCTGAACAGCGATCCGTTCATCGGGTTGATCCAGTGTGTGCTCTTCGCGCTGATCGGCGGTTACATCGCTTACTTCCACAATGCGAGACTCCAAGCAGTTCACATCGCGCTGTCCATCGTGGTTCTGGCACTCGTCGGGCGAAAGGTCGCGGACTACGCGGACCCTGCGTTGGCCACTGCACTGTGTCTGATCATCGCCACCGCGATCGTCGTCGTGCCGTTTGCATGCCAGTTCGTCCTCTCACTTCTCGGATCCGACGCCGAAAGTTCGGATGTCGATCCGTTGACCGGCCTCCTGAATCGGCGCGGGCTGCAGCGAGCAGTAGTCGAGTTGGGGGCAACGGGACATGCGTCGAGCAAATCGTCTTATGTCGTCGCGATTGTCGATGTCGATTCGTTCAAGAGCGTCAACGACTCGCACGGGCACGAAGAAGGCGATCTTGTACTTCGTCAGATTGCTGATCGACTGCGGTGGTGTGGCAGCGAAAACGCACTCTTCGCCAGGTTCGGTGGGGACGAGTTCGTGTTGGTCGACATGATAGACACCGGTGCAGCGCCTGCATTCGAAGACAAGCTGCGGAGGCACTTGCGAATCGACGATCGTGATCCGGCAGTGACGACCAGTGTCGGAGTGGCGATCACCTCTGCTCAATGGTCGGCGATCATTTCCGACGAGGAGTTGACGGAACTGTTTCGAGTAGCCGACACCTCGATGTACCGAGCGAAGGCCGGCGGCGGCAATCAGGTTGTGATGTGCGAAGAAAAACCGTGATATTTGTCTGATTGCGGGGAGTTGACTGGATTACCCTGACCTCATGGGAACAACCGGGGGTGCAGAGCGTTCGGACGTCGTCGCGTCGCAACGACCGCTCTCGGGTCCAGCATTTCGGATGATCTCTTCGCAACTCGTCGATTGGTATCAGCGGCCGGATCAATTCGATACTTTCAATCGCTACCTTGCGGACAAGGGGCTGACCATCGCTTCACGTTTTCTGGTCGTCTCCTCGTTGGTGCTGGTCACGGTCATCATGTTCTTGACTCGATTCAGTGCACAGGGGCCGACGAGCGCGCATGCGCGCACTGCGAATCTGGTGATCATCGTCGTAACTGTGATGATGGTCCTTGTTCTCTCGACGAAGCGCAATCTGTCTCGCTCGTGGTCATACGCCTTCGTGCTCTATTCAGAAGTGGGAATTGCCGCAGCAATGCTGTTGTACTCCAATCCACTTGCGGCATTGGCGCATGCAGTGATGTTCTCCGTGATCGGCGGTTACATCGCGTTCTTTCACAATGCTCGACTTCAGAGCCTGCACATGTTGTGGGTGTTCGTCGTAGTCATCGGGATCGTGACACGCATTGCCATTGTCGAGAACTATTCCGATATTCCGGTTCTTCTCGCGCTGGTTGTTCTAGTGGGTGCAGCGATCTACGTGATTCCCTTTGCCTGTCAGTTCATACTCTCGATCCTCAGTACCGATGCGCTGAATTCGCAATTGGACCCGCTGACCGGATTGCTGAACAGAAGGGGGCTGGCAGACGAAGTACGGCTCTTACTCGAGCGCTCGCACAAGCACTCGACTCTCTTGGTTGTCGCCGCGGTCGACATCAATCGATTCAAAGCGATCAACGACGAGTACGGGCACAGCGTCGGCGATGCGGTGATCGAAAAAGTCGGATCGCGACTGGTCGACAGCGCCGGACCGACGGCGTTGATCGCACGGATCGGGGGCGACGAGTTTGTAATCGTCGATTCGGTCGATCAACGCTCGGTCGATCGACTCGCGCACGAACTTCGGCGTCCGACGATCACCTCGCCCGATCATCCACCGGTGGCGATAAGCGTCGGAATCGCGAAAGTGGCAGGGCCTTTCGACTCGGTTGACGATGCGTTGGTCGCCTACCCGACTCTGCTGCGGCGAGCGGATCGGGCGATGTACGCCGCGAAGGCGCGAGGTGGGCACTCGGTGGTTCTGCAGACTGAAACCGGCTGAGCGCGCTGTGAGTGTCCGTGGTCGGCGCTAGTCTGTTGCCATGCCTGAACTACCCGAGGTGGAAGCACTGGCAGGGTTCCTTCGTCAGCACGCGGTCGGCGCAGTGGTAGGACGCGTCGACATCGCCGCACTGAGTGTGCTCAAGACCTTCGATCCGCCGATCACGGCCTTGCAGGGGCGTGACGTGACGGGCGCCGCCCGCTTCGGAAAGCATCTGGCGCTGGACTGCGACGGGTTGTGGTTGGTCACGCATCTCTCCCGTGCCGGTTGGATGCGGTGGCTCGACAATCCGTCGGCAGCACCGCCGAAGCCTGGCAAGGGGCCGTTGGCGCTACGCGTTCATTTCTTCACACCCGAAGGGTTGACGCCGGCGTTCGATCTCACCGAAGCAGGTACCAAGAAGCGCCTGGCAGTCTGGGTGGTCAGCGATCCGCAAGAGGTTCCAGGCATCGCGCGATTGGGGCCGGACGCGATGGCTGTGACGGAAGCGGAGTTCGCAGAAATTCTGGGCGGCACGTCGGCCCGGATCAAGAACTCGATAGTTGATCAGTCGCTGATCGCCGGTATCGGTAACGCCTATTCGGACGAGATCCTCCATACCGCGAAGCTCTCGCCCTTCGCGACGTCGTCGCGCCTGACTCCGGAGCAGATTTCGACGCTGTACACCGTGATGCGATCCACGCTGGCCGATGCGGTCGAGCGTTCCGAGGGTCAGGACGCGGCCCGACTCAAGGGTGAGAAACGCTCGGGGATGCAAGTACACGCGCGCACAGGACTTCCCTGCCCGGTGTGCGGTGACGTCGTACGCGAAGTGTCGTTCGCAGAACGCTCTTTTCAGTACTGCGCGACGTGCCAGACGGGTGGTAAGCCATTGGCGGACAGGCGAATGTCGAAATTACTCAAGTAGCGAACTGCGCCGCGAGCAGTTCGACGAACTCTCGGGCGAGGGCAGACGAATGGGTGGGTTCGGTTATTGCGTGGACGATCCGATGCGGTGCATCGGTGATCGGAATGCAGATCAGTTCGGGATGTAGGGCGCTCATGGACTGGGGGAGCAGGCCGACGCCCAAACCGTTGGCGGTCAGTGAACAGATCAGGTCTACGGAGTTGGCTTCGAGAGTTTTTCCGCGTGGGACCTGTGATTCGGCGAAGGCCTGGTCGGTTTGGACACGGGCCTCGCTGCCCGAGGCGAAGTCCACGAGAGTGTGATCTCGTAGGTCTTCGAGCCTGATCGACGAGGCCTGGGCAAAGGGATGGTCGGGAGCGACAAACGCTGCGGTCGGTTCACTCCACAACGGTGCCGCGGCAAAGCTCTTGGGTAGGCGGCCGGCGGCCAATCCGACAATGCCGACGTCGATCGCGCCGGACCGAACTCCCTCGATCACTACTTCACTGCCGTAGGGCCGCGCGGTGATGTTGATGGCGGGATGCCGCCGTGTCAGATCTGCCAGCGCGCGGCCGACGTCGACGCGTCCTGCCGAGGTGATGGTGCCTACCGTCAGCCGCACCTGCTCGTTGCTCCGAGCCGAGACATCGCTGACCAGTCTCGACATGGCGCCGAGTACCTCGCGGGAGCGCGCAACAAAAACCTCGCCGGCAGCAGTCAGGCCCACGTTGCGACTGTTCCGGTTGAACAGTTCTACTCCCAGTTCCTTTTCGAGGTCTCTGATCTGGGCGCTCAGGGCGGACTGGGAAACGTGCAACCGCGCGGCAGCCCGGCTGAAGTGTCTGTCTTCCGCGACGGCAAGGGCGTAGCGAATGTGACGTAGTTCCATATCACCAATCTATCGTTTTCAGCGATAGATCATGCGTATCCATCTATTGGACGCACGACGGTGTGGAGGGTCATGCTTGGCGACATGATTTCAAGCGACGCGCGTCCGAGGCTCGGACTACCGACAGTGCTGCTGATGGCTGCAGCGACGGGCCTGTGCGCGGGCGGTAACTATTTCAATCAGCCACTCCTCGATTCCATCGCGAATCACTTGAATGTGTCGGCCTCGACCGCAGCCGCGACGGTGACCATTGCGCAGGTCGCGTATGCACTCGGATTGATACTCCTGGTTCCGGTGGGCGACATGGTGGACCGACGCAAGCTGACGGTAGGGCTCATGCTGCTGGCGGCGACCGGTCAAGCGGTCAGCGGATTTGCGCCGAACTTTGCCACGCTGGCAGTGGGAATCGCAGTCGCTGGAGTCTTTTCGGTCGCCGCGCAGGTACTGATCCCGTTTGCCGCCTCACTGGCCGAGCCTGAGAGGTCCGGTCAGGTGGTCGGCACGATCATGAGCGGACTACTGATCGGAATCCTGTTGGCGCGCAGCGTTGCCGGCGTGCTCTCCGGACTGGGAGGTTGGTCGACGGTATACAAGGTGGCGGCGGTGCTGATGGTGGGAATGGCCGTGGCATTGTGGCGATCTCTGCCTTCCGATTCCGCAGATCGCCCGAAGGCCGGTTACGGTGCCACGCTTGCTTCGGTAGGAAGGTTGGCTGCGACGTTGCCGCGACTGAGAACTCGATCGGCTATGGGCGGGTTGGCCTTTGCTGCTGTCAGCACTGTTTTCACAACCATGGCCTTTCTGCTCTCCGACGAATTCGGCTACAGCGACACTCAAATCGGCCTCGTCGGACTTCTCGGTGTGGCAGGAGCGTTGATGGCGACAGTGGCAGGCAGACTGGCCGATCGGGGATTGGGTCAGGTGGCAACCGGCGGCGCCATTGCGATTCTGTTGGTCTCGTGGCTTCCCTTTGTCGCCGGTGCCGCGCACATAGTGTGGTTTCTTGTTGCCATCGTTCTTGCCGATCTCGCGCTGCAGGGAGTACACGTCAGTAACCAGAATGTGATCTACGCCCTTGTCCCCGAGGCACGTTCGCGTGTGAACTCCGTGTACATGACTACCTACTTCGTCGGTGCTGCCGTGGGTTCGGCAGTGGGATCAGTGGTGTGGAAGTCGTACGGCTGGAACGGAGTATGCATCGCCGGGTTGGTCTTCTCCCTTGCAACGGCGTTGGTGTGGATGCACGATCGCCGCCTGGAGACGGCTGAACTGCGAATCCCGGAATCCCCTGTCGCGGTGGGATAGGCAGCCACCTTCTCGATTCCAGCACCTTTCAGATCCCTGCACCTTCTCAGATTTCGGCACCGTCCACCAGGATCTTGCCGACGCGTTCGGGATAGAACGACACGTGGTCGTCGATCCCGGACGCTTCGGCGGTGGTGAACGGATAGAACCACGCCAGATCGTCGATCGGTGCGAGTTCGCTTGTGCCGGTGAAGGACAGATACGACGCGGTGCCCTTATACGGGCAAGCAGTGGTGGTCGGGGACGCGACAAAGTACTCGCTGCGGACGTCGATTCTCGGAATGTAATAGCGGGTAGGCAGGCCGGTTTCGAAGAGCAGTCGGGGTCGTGTCGTCTCGGCGACCAGTACGTCGCCGACAAAAACCTCGACGTGCCGGGACGAGGGGAGTGCGTCGATACGTACGTATGGATCGCGGGCGTGGACAAAGACCTGTTGATCTTCTTCGAACCAGGCGTCCATGCGATCCCAGTAGAACGCGACGTACTCACTCAGGTCCAGGGAACCGTCGAACTGTTGAGGGTAGGACCAGACGGCGTCCTCGGCGCGGCGATCCCCGATCTCGATAGTCCAATATGTGGCGTCACCCTTCCACAGGCAATGGGTGGTCGTCGACGTCGGGACGAGGAATTCGTTGCGAACGTCGGTGAGGGGGATGTAGTACATCGGCAGGCGGCCGCGTTCGAACAGATACACCGAACGAGTGGTGTCAGCGACGGCGTGACCAGCGAAGAATGCTCGAATTCGGCGGGGGTTCGGCTCGAGTGCGATCCGCCCGTTGGAAGCTTTGACCTGTGTGTCTTCTGCGTGAGTCAGTGCTGTGGACATTCGTGAATGCTCCTGAGATTTGGCAGGTTGTCCTTCCCATCCTGCGCCCGGCAGCAGCTATTTGACAGGGTGGAGCCGAAATACGCGGATCTGGCGCCCGAATGCTCGATCGGCGTAGGTTTCGTACGGCGGCCACGCGGTGGTCGCGAGCGTCCACAGTTTCTTACGCGTGGCGCCCTCCGCCAGGGTTGCACCGACCTGAATTTCGACGCCCTTCACCGTCACGATCGCAGTGGGGTTGGCCATCAAATTGAGTGTCCACGCTGGATGCGTATCCTGCCCCCAGTTGGATCCGACGACGACGAACGCATCGCCGTCGGGTGCGTACAGGAGTGGCGTGGTGCGAGAACGGCCGGTCTTTCGGCCCGTCGTGGTGAGCAGCAGCTGAGTCACGGTGTTCTCTCCGACCAGCGAGAGCTTGCCTCCCGACACTCTCTGCACTGCTCGATCGAGCGGAACCAGATCCTTACCGAGATCCGAGAACCATTGTGTATGGCCGACATTGCGCATCAATGACCGGTAGATATTGCGCATCGGACCCCTCGCATTCTCGGCACTGTTTCGAGGCTGGTGCACCTCGACTCGAAAGAGTCTGCCACGTCAGGTCACAGATACCTGAGTCCCAAGGTCCCGAAAAGAATGAAGCGGTCGGCCGAATTCGGTTTTGGTGGAGTGGAATTGGGGCAAATCTCTGAAACCGCCCGTTTTTGGTCGGTGGATGTTCGCTGGAAGGTCAGGCCTCCGAAGTCAAGACGTCGGGCTCGAGCCATTCGACACCGAGCAATTCGGACAGCGACCGCAGTCCGGATCGATCGCCCCCTTTCAGGCCGGTCACGGAATTGAGATTGCGCAACATGACCGTGGCGACGTCCTCTTCCTTGGTGCCCACGCCGAAGGGTATTACCCACGGGCACGTTTGGTAGTCGCGATGTGACCGACCGAATGTCTGTTCTGCCGCGATTCCTGAGTATCGCGGTTGATGAAAGATCCCCGTCCGTGGCATCGAGGATGCGTGAGAGCCGTCCGGGAGCGCTTCGTTGGCATGGAGCGAAATCGAGGTTGTGACATTGAAGACGACGACGGGTGCGTCCCCGCGTTGAAATCGCAGACGCTGGCCCTCCTTGTCCGCTACCGAACCGAACAGTTTCGCGACCGAGATTCCGGCGTCTTCGATCATCTCGACCAGCGGATCGCCTGCCGTGGAGACGAACTCGACGGCCACCAACACCTGCTTGCCTGCCTTGACCTGGGCTTGCGCCCACTGAGCTGTCGACTCGGCACGGATCATTCCCGCCTTCTGCCGATAGCGGAGAACCAGCGCACGACCCCGAGCAATGTTGCGGCTCTTACGGGCCAAGCCCATCTCGTACGCGTACTCGGCCCACTCCGTCTCGTACTCGGCGCGCTGGGCATGCGTGAGGTCGATCGGCATACCGTCCAGTGGAACGGGTCCCCACGGCGTCGGTCGATGAATCATCAAGGGCGGTTTACTGTTCGACATCCACCCTCGTACGGTCTCGAGCGCCTGGGATTGCAGTGTCGGTGATTCCTTCGCCTCAGCGCTCCACGTCCACTTCCCGTAGGACTTGTCCAGCGGAAGACCGGACTCGACAAGCCTGGCGCCGAGGTCCGACCAGTATTCGGAGGGCTCCGAATGCAGCTGCGCAAAAAGTGGTGCCAGGTAACGCTGATCGGCTGGAGTATGTCCCGGAGTTGCTGTCACGGACAGGACGAAGGGCGCCTGGTCGTGCGCATTCGAAAAGCGCGCAACCTTCTCGAAAGCAGCGGTGCGCTGTGTGTCGTTGCTGTACAGCTGCGCCTCGTCCGCAATCACCACACCGAACGTGTACTTGGGACGCCCGTTTCGTGCGATCAGTTTCTTCAATTGGTCAGGCGACATGATCAGCCAACGGAAGCCGCCGTCGCCCACCGAGGCGATGGAATAGCGCCAATGCGGAATGGTGATCTGTGCCGGTCGATCGACGAGGACGAGGATGTTGGTTTCGCCGCGCTCTTCGGCAATCGTCTTGGCAGCCATCACCGCGATGAGCGTTTTACCCAGGCCGGCATTGTCTGCCAACAGAAATCCGCGTTTACCGGCGCGAGCAGCGTCGACGACGGCGCTCGCCCCCGAAACCTGCTCGGGCCGAGGAATTTTGGGTGCAGCAACGGGACGTTCGCCGGTGCTGTCATTGATGTCGTCCTCGACCCACTGCTGATACGAGAAGGGGAGTGCCTTGAATGGAGCGAGTTCTACGGGCAACTCCGTACCGACCCACGCGTAGCTCTTCCATTTCTTGACGAACTGCGCACCAGGCGCCGGCGTACGAAAGGGAACGTCGAGGAGCCAGACTCTCTCACCAGGGCCGGCAGTCGGCACATCCGGCATCGTCGCGCGTGAGCTCTTCTTTGCGACAGCCTTCTTCGGGGCGGTCTTTCTGGTCGTGTTCCTCTTGGGTGCAGCCTTCTTCGGTGCAGCCTTCTTTGCGGCAGCCTTGCGTGCCGTGGTTGCTTTGCGTGGTGGCATCAGGCGGTTTCTGCTGTGAGGAATTCACGCAGCGTGAGCGCAGGCCGGCCGACAAGGTCCTCCACGGTGCCCGTGATCAGCGACAATTCACCCTGCGCGATTGCGGTGTACGTCGATACCCACGCGTCGAGTTCCCAGGCCGGTGCGTTGTACGACGCCCGTGATTCGTAAGCTTCCTCGACAGTTTCCTCGACGTACGTGGTCTGCTTGCCCGTGACTTCAGTGATGATGCTCGCAGCCTCGGAGAGCGTCAGCGCCTCCCGTCCGGTCAGGTTGTACGTCTGTCCGACATGGGAATCCAGATCCTTCAGGACCGAGACAGCGACGGCAGCAATGTCGGATCGCGCTACAGCGCCCACGAGACCGTTTCCTGCGGGGCCCCGGATCACACCGTCTTCGCCGGCGAGAGCGGGTAGGAAATCGAGGTAGAAGCTGTCGCGCAGGAAGGTGAATGCGAGTCCGGAAGCACGGATGTGTTCTTCGGTGACCCAGTGATCGCGCGCGAGCGTGAACGTTGCGTCCGGAGCGGCGCCGAGGAAAGACGTGTACACGATGTGCCTGACCCCGGCCGCCGCTGCGGCGTCGACGAAGGTGCGATGCTGATCCAGGCGATCTGCGCTTTCGGCCGCCGACACCATGAAAAGGGTGTCGATTCCCGCCAAAGCCGCCAGCGCGCGCTCGCGATCCCCGTATGTGGTCTCGGCGGAATCGGCACCGGCGAGCTGCGGTAATCGATTGACCGAGCGTGCGATCAGCCGCTGCGGGACACCGGCGTCGGCCAACGACGCGGCCACCAGGCCGCCGATATGACCGGTAGCGCCGGTGACGGCGATCCTCGCAGACCGTGAATCTACGGACATGGTGCCCCTCCTTCGGTCGGTGTGCATTCCATCTTGCCGGAACCCACCCCCACGTCAGGTCACGACGCGACGATTACACCGCGAGCCACCGACAACGCATCGGACAGTGCAGTCCTGGTGTTGTCGTCGAGGGGCAGCAGGGGCCGGCGGGGAAGGCCGGCGTCGACGCCGAGAAATTCCAATCCGGCTTTGACCGTCGACGGCAGTCCGCGACTGATGAGGACCTTCAGTAGTGGCTCGATCTGTTCGAACACAGCGGCGGCACCCGACCGCTCACCGGATTCGAGTAGACGCCAGAAGTGCACCACCTGCCCTGGGGCCAGACACGGGGCTGCCGTGCACCATCCGCGTGCACCGGCAGAGAAAGATTGCAGTGCAAGAGGATTGCTGCCGTTGAAAAAGGGGATCGTGCCACCGCTCAGTTCGTTGATGCGGTTCATCCGGGTGATATCGCCGGTGGATTCCTTGATCATCGTGATGCCGTCGACGGTGGAGACGAGATCGACGAGAAACTCCGGCGACATGTCGATACCGGTGGTGGCCGGATTGTTGTAGATCATCGTCGGAATGTCGACGGAATCGGCTACCGCAGTGACGTGTTCACGAATCTCCTGCTCACCCAGATGCCAGTACGACGTGGGAAGGATCATGACTGCGTCGGCGCCGGCGTCTGCCGCGATCGATGCTCGGCGAAGTGCTCCCGCCGTCGTCAGGTCCGATACGCCGACGACGGTGGGGACTCGGCGGTCGACGTAGTCGAGGGTCTCCCGGGCGACTGTCTCCCATTCCGCGTCGTCGAGATAGGCGCTCTCGCCGGTACTGCCGAGCGGAGCTATCGCGTCGACACCACTGCCGATCATGTTGTCGAGGAGCGTGTGTAGCGGCTTGGAATCGAACGCTCCGGTATCGCGGTCGAACGGGGTGATGGGATAGGCGACGATTCCCTTGATGGTGCTGCTCATGAGATTCTCTGTTCTGTTGGTGAGAAACGAAATTCAGTTGGTCAGCGTGTCTGGGTGATTGCGGAGAGCGCGGCGGGCGTAGTACGCGAAGTTCGCCTCGCTGCGCCGAGGAGTCAGCGTCCAATCGTGTGCCTCTTTCGCCAGGCGAGGCGGTAGCGGCTTGATGTCGCCGGCAGCCATCGCCAGCAACTGCAGCCGCGCGGCCCGCTCGATCAGATGTCCGAGGGAGCATGCCTCTTCGACCGTGTTGCCGACGACGAGTTGGCCGTGGTGGGCGAGCAGAATTGCCCGCTTGTCGCCGAGTGCAGCCGAAATGATCTCGCCCTCCTCGTTTCCCACAGGAACTCCGGGCCAGTCGGCAAGAAATGCGCAATCGTCGTAGAGGGGTGCGATGTCCATTTGGGACACGACGAGGGGAATTTCGAGCATCGACAACGCCGTCGCGTGCAATGGGTGCGTGTGGACGATGCAGTTGACGTCGGGTCGGGCGCGGTAGATCCAGCTGTGGAACCTGTTGGCGGGGTTCGGCATTCCCTCCCCGTCCAGAACCTCGAGATCCTCGTTGACAAGCAGGAGGTTGTCCTCGGTGATCTCGTCGAACCCGAGGCCGAGTCGCTGGGTGACAAACGTGCCGGGCTGCTCACCGCGGGCGGAGATCTGGCCGGCAAGGCCGGAATCGTGGCCGGCCTCCGACAGCGCCCTGCAGGTCAACGCGATTTTCTGTCGAAGGGTCCAACTACCTGTGGTTACTTCGGTGAGCATCTTCGTCTCGGCGGTGGCCATGAGTTCTTGCTTGCTCGCATGCATCGTGTCGGTCATGGGGTGTGCCTTTCTCGGGACCCAGGAGTAGATGACATTCAGTCACCTACAGGACACAAAGTGTCATATAGGACGGAATTGCGCAACCCTGCGTTCGTATGGTGCTGGTCATCGCAGGTCAATGTGTTGGTAGGGTGATGACACAAAGTCTCGTGAGGGGAATCGAATGGCAGCGTTTCTGCGGACACATCGGCGTCGTGCCGGTCTGACGCTCGAGGGCCTGGCCGAGCAGACCGGGCTGACGAAGAGCTATCTCTCCAAGGTCGAGCGGGGTATCAGTACCCCGTCGATCGCGGTGGCACTCAAGATTGCGCGTGTGCTCGATGCCGATGTGGGGCAACTGTTCTCGGACAGTATGGAGGGAAATGCCATGACGATCGTGCGCGCGAAGGACCGCGTGATCGACCCGGCCACCTCCGTGCAGTCTTCCGTCTACGATCCGATCGCGCCCTCACTGGTCGGAAAGGCCATGCAGCCGTTCGTGGTTCATCCGTCCTCGGTGATGGGTCCCAAGTTCATGGACCACACGGGAGAGGAGTTCGTGTTCGTGCACTCCGGATCTGTGGAATTCGAAATCCCCGGTCAGACGATGCACCTCGACGCCGGCGACAGTTTGTACTTCGACGCGAATACGCCGCACCGGATGCGGTCGGTGTCGGCGGATCGTGCGGTGGTGCTGGTTGTCGTCTACGACAAGCCTTCGGCTGGATCACCCAGCGGTGACTCGCTGGAAACGCACTGCGGGGTGAGCAGATGACGCTCGGGACCGATACGACACTCACGCTGCTCGCGGCGGGTCTGATCTTCCTGCTCTCCCTGTGCCTGGGCATCTGGAAATACCAACAGATGGCTACCTCGGACAATCACCTCGCCCATCCGTATGTCGACATCGCACACCGCGCAGCACTGATGTACTCGTTTGCAACGCTGTTGATCGCGGTGTTCGTCGAACTCAGTGCGTGGCCGACGTGGATCAACTTGACCAGCGCAGGAGTGGTCGTATTCTTCTTTCTTGCAGCGATATTCAGCTACATCGCTCACGGTGCGATGAAAGACACCGACAACCAGTTCGAGTCCGCCGGTCCGCCCCTGCACCTCGGAATGTTCCTGCTGATTCTCGGAGAGGTCGGCGGATTCGCCGTCCTACTCGCAGGTTTCGTGAAAGGCCAGTTTTTCTGATCGGGCTTCAACGCCTGTGCTCGTAGCCGATCCAGGCCCGTCGACGCTCACCCATCGGGTCGTCCTCCACCCGGGACGTCTCGTCGAAGATCATCGTTTGCCGCTCCGGAACGGAGTAGACGGGCCATTCCCGGTCCGGCACTCCGTGGCGGGCGAAGTGGATCCAGTGGCGCTGCATGGTGGAGGTCACCGCGGTCAGTCCGCGGCGACCTCCGACTGCGGTCAAGGCCGTCGTGAGTGCATCCGAACGCCCGAAGACCGCAAGCAATTCGGTGGCGTGGGTAGCGCCCATGCCGACGAGTCGGAGCAGTCGCGGCGCAAAGTCGTAGCGGTAACTGTAGGTCGGAGCCACCTGGCAGTGGCCCTGGGCGCACAGTATCGCCGGTTCCCAGAAAGTGATGTCGCCGCCGAGATCTGCGGCAGCAAACCGGTGTGGATACGTGGGATAGGCCGCAAGCGCGCGTTCTTTCACGTCCGGCGGAGTGTGGGAGAACATCTTCTCGATCCGAATCGGATTTGTAGGCAAGATGTCGAGAACGCGCGGAAAAATCCGCCCCTCATGGAGATTCGAACCGACCAGCAACGGGACGGGGTGGGCTTTTCCCGCTGCGAACACGTCGAGCGGGTGTTCGGGAAGGACATCGTCACCCACTACGGGAGCAAATGCCCGCGTTCCGGGTTCTTCGTCGGCGCCGCGGCGCGCAAGTTCTTCGCCGGAATCCACCAGGTCCTTCACCGAAGCGGAGCGCAGCCACGATGCCGGATCGGTATCCGGGGCCTGTGCGATCTCGAGGAACTCGCGTGCCCAGCGGTGCGCTCGCTCTTTTCCGTATGCGGAAGCGGCCGGCGGACTTTGCGCGATGGCCCGGGCGAACAGCCCTCGTGCCGCCGGCGTTGCCATCAATGTGGTGACCGCGTTGGCGCCGGACGATTCACCGAAGACGGTGACGGCGTTCGGGTCGCCACCGAAAGCGGCGATGTTGCGTTGGACCCACGCCAGTGCCGCGATCTGATCACGCAATCCGAGATTCGCCTCGAATGGTTGCTCAGCAGTGGAGTATTCGCTGAAATCGAGGTAACCCAAGGCGCCCAGTCGATACTGGACAGAGACGTAGACGATGTCGCCTCGCTCGACCAGGGTCGTTCCGCGGTACATGGGCGTCGACGGATTCCCACCGTTGTACGCGCCGCCGTGAATGAAGACCATGACCGGTCGCAGCGAATCAGAAGGTAGCCGAGGGGCCACGACGTTCACGAACAGAGAGTTCTCGTCGAAGTTGCTCTTGCGCTGCGGAGACGGAGAGCCGAATGCTTCCGCCGGGCGGACACCATTCCAAGCCTCGACATGCTGTGGTGCGCGAAATCTCCAAGGACCGATCGGGGCCGCTGCGTAGGGGATTGCTCGCCAGGTGCGCAGTCCTCGATCGAGGCGGCCGCGCACGATTCCGGAATCGAGAGTGATCTCGAGAGGGCTCGTCACGGTAGAGGGATGTCGGTGCCGTGGCTGCGGTAACCGCTGTATCCCGCCCAGGCCAAGCGTTGTTCGCGTCTGGGATCGTTCTCGACGCGCACGATCTGGTCGAAGATCATGGTCCGACGCTCCTGCGCGTCGTAGCGCGGCCACGATCCGCGCGGCGAGCCGTGCTCGGCGAAGTGAAGCCAGTGTCCCTGAACGGATTCGGTGACTGCGCGCAGTCCGCGTCGACCACCGGGAAGAGTGAGGCCGCGCCCGATCACCGTGTCACCGATACCGAAGACTGCGAACATCTCGAATCCGTGGGTGGCGTCGAGGCCGAGCCAACGCATCATCGTCGGCGCGAAGTCGAATCGGTAGGCGTACGTCGGCGCCGATTGTGCGTGGGCTTGCATCAACTCCACGGACGGGTGCCAGAACGTGACGTCGCCGCCGACGTCGATCGCGGACTGCTCGTCCGGATAACCGGGATAGGTTGCGAGGATGCGTTTCCCGGCTTCGGGATCGGTGAGGGCGAACATGGTGTCGATGCGCGACGGGTTGGTCGGGAGTGCGTCGAGCACTTTCGGGAACAGCGTTCCCTCTCGTCTGTTGGTTCCGATGATCATCGGAACCTGGTGTGCCGATCCCTCTTTGAATGCGTCCAAGGGGGAGCGCGGAAGGAAGTCGCCGTCGACGACCGGTCCGAAGGGATGTAGTCCAGGTGTGTTCGCGAGTACTTCGGCGCCCAGTCGGCTTCCGGCTCGGCCCAATTCGACGGCTGTCGCCGAGGTCAGGGCTTTCGCGGGAGGTAGACCGGAATTGAGGATCTCGACGAAACGCGCACCCCAGGCGTGTGATCGCTGAGTGCTCGAGACCAGATCCGGAGCCGAACTTTCGGCGATAGCCCCGGCGAAGAGTCCCTTGGCGGCCGGAGTGGCCATCAGGGTGGTGACGGCAGTGGCTCCGGCGGATTCACCGAAAATCGTGACTTTGTCGGGATCCCCACCGAAGGCGGCGATGTTGCGTTGCACCCACTGCAGCGCCGCGACCTGATCGCGCAGTCCGAGGTTGGAGTCGAATACGCGCTCGGATGTGGAGAACGGGGTGAAATCGAGGTAGCCCAGAGCGCCGAGCCGGTAGTTGATCGAGACGTAGACGACATCGCCGCGTTCGACGAGGGACACGCCGGAGTACAGGCCGGTGGCGGAGGTTCCGATGGTGTTGGCCCCGCCGTGGATGAAAACCATGACGGGACGCGGAGTATTTCCGGTGTTCGCCGGACCGAGCACGTTGAGCGTCAGGCAGTCTTCGCTGCTGGGCTGGTACTTCCCGGGCGCGAGCAGCAGCCCCTTCTTGTGCTGGACAGACGCGTCGCCGAATCTGGTCGCGTCGCGTTCTCCGGACCACGGCGTGACCGGCTGGGGTCGCGTCAGACGCAGTGTTCCGACCGGCGGCCGGGCGTAGGGAATTCCGCGCCAGGCACGAAGTTTTCCCACCCGGCGGCCGCGCAGAATGCCGTCGGCCGTGGTCACAAGTATGTCGGACGCCATGTCGCGACTATACGTACTTCGGGATCGCGTCAGCGGCGAGCCTCCAGCAATCGAAGCCAGACCTCACTGACCGTCGGATACGAGGGCACCGCATGCCACAGAGTTTCCAGTGGTACGGCGCCGACCACCGCGATTGTCGCCGCATGCACCAGTTCGGATACCTCGGGCCCGGCGAAGGTAGCGCCGAGGATCACGTCGGTGGCCTTGTCGATCACCAACTTCGCGCGTCCCGAGTAGTCGTCACGCAGCAGTGAAGATCCAGCGACGGCGAATTCGATCTCGACGACTTCGACGTCGTAACTGTCGTCGCGAGCTTTCTTCTCGGTGCGTCCCACCCAGGCGATCTCGGGTGAGGTGAATACCACCTGGGGAACTTGCCCGTTGTCTGACGACGCCGTGTATCGAGGTCCGCGCAGTCCCCGACTCTCGGCTCGCGCTGCGATGACGTCTCCGCACACTCTCGCTTGATACTTGCCCATGTGTGTCAGGGGTGAACGGCCGTTGATGTCGCCGACTGCGTAGAGCCACTCACCTTGGGCACAGAGGTGGTCGTCGGTGGTGACGTACTTGCCGTCCTCGAGGCCGATGGCGGACAAGCCGAGATCGGCAGAGGTCGGACCGCGGCCCGCCGCGACGATGACCTCGTCGACCTCGATCACGCCGGAAGAGGTCTCGATGCTGACGGGTCCTCCGTGGATGTGGCCTTCGCCGGTGTCCTTGGCATCGGGGCGTGAGACCGAGTTGACGTCAGTGCTCAGTCGAACATCCACACCGCGGGCGCCGAGTGCTTCGGCAACCATCGTTCCGGCAAACGGTTCTGCTGATTTCAACAGGGCATCGCCCCTCACGAGCAGCGTCACGTGAGCGCCGAACGACGACAACCACGTTGCGCACTCCGTTGCGACCACTCCGCCGCCGATGACCGCCACTCGCGAGGGAACCTCGTGCAGGTTGGTCGCATCGCGCGAGGTCCACGGGAGCGCCTCGCGCAATCCCGGTGTCTTCGGGACGGTGGCAGTTGTGCCCGTAGCGAGTACGACTGCCTGGCGGGCGCGGAGCTTACGGGTCCCGTCGACGGTCACTGCTCGCTCGCCGTCGATCACTCCGTGGCCTTTGATCACGGTGATGCCCACCGAGGTTGCCCAGTCGACCTGGGACGAATCGTCGTGGTTGTGGGTGAACGAGTCGCGCCGTTTCAGGACGGCCTCGACGTCCAGCGGTCCGGCCGGGATCCCGGGCAAGGCGTCGGCCGCTTCGAGGACCTGCCCTGGACGCAGTAACGCCTTGCTGGGCATACAGGCCCAATACGAGCATTCACCGCCGACCAGTTCGTGTTCCACGATTGCGGCGGTGCGATTGCTGCCGGCGATGGCGTATGCGGCGGCGTTCTCACCAGCGGGCCCACCGCCGATCACGATGACATCGAATTCGTCGGTCATGGCTCCACGGTATGCCGGATCGGTCCGAGTTCGCTCGGTTACTGCCGGGTACGAGAGCTCGATGGTGGCTACAGTTGCACCCATGACGCGGCAGAAGATTTTGATCACGGGTGCCAGTTCAGGTCTCGGGGAGGAGATGGCCAGGAGATTTGCTGCAACAGGTCGCGATCTCGCGCTGTGTGCCCGGCGGACGGATCGCCTCGACACATTGCGCGAGGAGTTGGTGGCGCAGCACCCGTCGATCAGCGTTGCAGTGCGCGAACTCGATGTGACCGAACACGATTCCGTCGTCCGGGTTTTCGGCGAGCTTCGCGACGAGCTGGGCGGTCTGGACCGGGTGATCGTCAATGCCGGGCTCGGCAAGGGCGCGAAGATCGGTACCGGCAAAGCGCACGCGAATCTCGCAACAGCTCAGACGAACTTTGTCGGTGCGCTTTCGCAGTGTGAAGCTGCGCTCGAGATCTTCCGCGCGCAGGACGCCGGGCACTTGGTTCTCGTGTCTTCGATCAGCGCGGATCGGGGGCTACCCGGGCCGAAGGCGGCCTACTCGGCGAGCAAGGCCGGGGTAGCGGCTCTGGGTGAGGCGCTCAGTATCGAGTTGTCGCGCACACCCATTCGGGTCACCACGCTGCTGCCCGGCTTCATCAAGACCGACATGTCAGCCGGCGCCGGCGACGATGCTGCGCTCATGGCCAGTTTGGACGAAGGCGTCAGCGCGATGGTCGACGCCATCGAGAAGGAAACCACACGGGCGGCGCTGCCCGGCCTCAAGTGGAAGGGGATAGATGCGGCCCTACGATTCCTGCCCAACTCCGTGACAGCGAGGTTTGTCTGATGAGCATCCACATCTCGAACGGCAAGCCCCGGGTAGTGATCGTCGGTGGCGGCTTCGGTGGCCTGTACGCGGCGAGACGACTCAAGAAGGCCGACGTCGAGGTAGTTCTGATCGACCGGGGAACCAGCCATGTCTTCCAGCCGCTGCTCTACCAGTGCGCCACCGGCCTGCTCTCCGAAGGGCAGATCGCAAGTCCGCTGCGGCATCTACTCGAAGACAACAAGAACACGAACGTCGTTCTGGGCGAGGCAAAGTCGGTGGACGCGGACGCCGGGATACTGACCGCCAGCCGCTTCGACGGGTCGACCTTCGAATTGCCGTACGACTATCTGATCGTGGCGGCCGGAATGCGTCAGTCGTACCACGGTCAGGACGAGTTCATCAAATGGGCGCCGGGGATGAAAACCCTCGACGACGCTCTGGCAATCAGACGCAGTCTCATTGCCGCGTTCGAGATGGCCGAATCGCTCCCGACGGCGGAGGAGCGTCGACCGTGGCTGACCTTCGCCGTGGCGGGCGGCGGACCCACCGGTGTCGAATTGGCCGGGCAGATCCGTGAATTGGCGATGCACGCGCTGACCAACGAGTTCCGGTCCATCGACCCGGACGAGGCGCGGGTGCTGCTTTTCCACGGGGACGATCGTGTGTTGCCCTCGTTCAGTCGCAAGCTCTCGGCCGCAGCCAAACGCACTCTCGACGGGATAGGCGTCGAGACTCACCTCGGTGTGCACGTCACCGACGTGTGCGAGACCAGCATCGAGACGACGGACAAGAAGACAAAAGAGAAGCAGCAGTACGAGACTCGGACGATTCTGTGGACTGCGGGCGTCGAGGCAGTGCCGTTTGCCGAGGCCTTGGCGACGGCGCTGGGTGTGAAGCAGGTCGGTGGTGGCCGCATCGAAGTCGAAGCCGATCTGACCGTCCCCGGTCACGCGAACGTCTACGTGGTTGGCGACTTGATGTCTCGCGACGAGCTCGCCGGGGTGGCCGAGGTTGCGATGCAGGGTGGCAGGCACGCCGGGGCCAGGATCGCGGCCACCGTCGAAAGCGGTGTACCCAACCGAAAGCCTTTCAAGTACCGCGATCTTGGAACTGCGGCGTACATTTCGCGTCGCCACGCGTTGCTTCAGGCAGGGCCGGTTCAGTTGTCCGGGTTCATCGGATGGGTGTCCTGGGGAATCATCCACATCGCGTTTCTCGCCGGGTTCCGCAACCGCGCCAGCACGGTGCTGAACTGGGGTGCAACCTTGGCGTCGAAAACTCGTCGGGAACGGGCAATCACGTACGGTGATCCGGAAACCGCTCGGCAGCCGTACAACTGAGGGCTACTCCGTTGTGAACACGGGGTTTCCGGTGGCGTCGATCATCCACCACAGGCTGCCGATGCTCTGTCCGAGCATGTCGCCGGGAACCTTGTCGTCGAGGTACCGATAGACGGGCTTGCCGTTGACGGTGATCTGGAACGATCCTTCCGGCCCGTCGACGGTGCCGATTGCGGCGTCAATGCCCTCGACGATCGGTGAATCGGAGACCGAGGTGACCGCCGGCCAGTAGCGCAGGCACGCTTCGTCACACGCGCCGGCTTGGGAGTTCTCCTCGTCCGGGTTGTAGACGTAGACCGTCATGCCCTCGCCGTCGACGGCGATCGTCCCGAGCGGGGAGTTCGCGGTCTTCAGCAAGGGAGCATCGGCAGCGGCAGGTGGAGACAGCGACGTCGAGATGGCGGTGACGTTGTCCGCGCTGTCCCCGGAGTCGAGGGCGTCGGGCGAGCACCCGGTGAGGACGAGGGCGGTACTCGCTACCGTCGCGAACAACCACTGTCTGCGCATGACGTCTCCGTTCTGGGCGGGAGTGCTCGGGACAAGCAATCGGGGATACCCGTTGCGGACGAGCTGAAAACGCGATGCGGGTGCGGACAGTCCTGACTGGAAGTCGGGTGTCTGACAGGAAACTGCCAGGACCGTGCCAGCCGACGGCCAGGTTGTGGTCGGACAGTGTGGTGTGACCCAGACCAGCGATCAATTGCTCTCCGCACCTCAGACAGCAGGAGAACCGCGCTCCCATGCCGAGAATTTGTGGCAACGTATCGCTCTGGCTGTACTTCTCGTCGGCACGGCGATCGTCTATATCTGGAACATCGCGATCAATGGCAACGCCAACGCGTTCTACGCGGCTGCGGCGCAAGCCGGCTCCCAGAATTGGAAGGCCTTGCTGTTCGGCTCGCTGGACACGTCCAACTTCATCACTGTCGACAAGCCTCCGGTCTCACAGTGGGTAATGGGACTGTCCGGGCAGCTCTTCGGTTTCAGCAGCGCGAGCATGTTGATTCCCGAGGCCCTGATGGCTGTGGGCGCCGTGGCCCTGATCTACGGCGCCGTCACGCGATTGTCGGGCGCGGGGGCAGGGTTTCTGGCGGGAGTGATCTTGGCGTTGACTCCGGTTGCCGCGCTGATGTTCAGGTTCGACAATCCCGATGCGGTGATGGTTCTGCTGATGACTGTGGCCGCCTACTGCACTGTCCGTGCGTTGGAGAAAGCGAGTCCACGTTGGCTGGCATTGGCTGGGGTCGCACTGGGCTTTGCGTTCCTGGCGAAAATGCTCGAAGGACTGATGGTGATGCCGGCGTTGGCGATTGCATATCTCGTCGTAGCACCTACCTCGTTGCCGAAAAGGTTACTCCACCTTGTCGGCGCCCTGGTGTCGATGATGATCGCTTCCGGATGGTTCGTCATCTTGACTCTGCTGTGGCCCGCCGACGCGCGTCCCTATCTTGCAGGCTCGACGGACAACAATTTCATGAATTTGGTACTAGGGTACAACGGATTTGCGCGAATACTCGGCCGGAGCGGCGGAGGGGCTCGAGGTGGGGCGTCCGGTCCGTCGCCGGAAGCGCTCGATGCTGTATCCGGTGGCCGTGGTGGGGGAATGGGCAACGCCGCCCCGGGTATCGGCCGTCTCTTCACCGGTGAGTTCGGATACGAGATTTCGTGGTTGCTGCCTTCTGCGCTGATGGCATTCTTCGTGATTCTCGTAAGTCGGGGGCGACGGCCACGAACAGATGTGATCCGTGGTGGCGCGTTGATTTTCGGTGTGTGGTTGGTTGTCGATGCATTGGTGTTCAGCTTCATGAGTGGCACTATCCATGCGTATTACACTTTGGCGATCGCACCCGCCATCGCTGCTCTGGTCGGCATCGGTGTTGCCGAGATGTGGTCGATCCGCGAGCGTCTGCTCGGACGAATCGGCTTGGCAGCGATCGCCCTGACGGCCGGAGTCTGGGGATGTGTTCTTCTTCAACGCAATTCGAACTGGCTGCCCGAGCTTCGGTGGGTGCTGCTGGCTGCTGTCCTCATCGGCTCGGTGGGGCTCGTCGTCACTTCTGGTTCGCAGCGGCGGATTCTCACGCCGTTGTTGATCGCCTGCGCACTGATCGGCGGTCTCGGTGGTGGCACGGCATACGCGGTGGCGACGTTCGAACAGCCACACACCGGTGGGAGCCCTGCGGTAGGGCCGAAGGCGCAGAACAGTTCTCGGGACGGTCAGTCCGTCGGTGCTAGTGGAATCGGCGGCAGCGGATTCGGTGGTAGTGGATTCGGGGGTGGCGCTGATAGTTCCGCACTGGATTCGATGCTTCGGACGACAACCACGAGATGGTCAGCGGCAATTGACAGGTCCTCGGCAGCAGCAACTTTGGAATTGGGAAGCAACACTGCGGTGATGGCGATCGGTGGTTTCAGTAACGACCCGGCGCCCACCCTGGCCGAGTTCGTCTCGGATGTGACGAACCACCGTGTCACGTACTTTGTCGAGCCCACGCAGACACAGTCTCAGTCTCAGGCACCGGAAGAGGGTGGTGATCGAGGCGGCGGAAAGGTCGGCGGAAATGCGCGAGCGGGAGGTGGCCACTCCGACATCACCACGTGGGTGCACGCCCACTTCACCCCGACTTCCGTGGACGATTACACGGTCTACGACATGAGTTCTTACACCGCGTAAGCCGACCTCTCGACAATAGCTCTGTTGCAGAGCTATTGTGAGGTTGTGGATGAAACCGGATCAGGCTTTGCGGATGACGTCCTGGAGACGCTCGGTCAATTGCGCCGGGGCACCAGGAAGGCGTCGGGGCGGCCGTTTGCGGAACGACCGCTCGGCGGCGCCCAGATCGAACTCGTCAGGTTGCTACGACGCAACCCGGGCCTGTCCGTGGCCGAGGCTGCCGGGCGATTGGGTGTCGCGGCAAATACGGTGTCCACCTTGGTTCGTCAGCTGGTCGACGAGGGAGTGATCGAACGCGTCGCCGACGAGGCCGATCGACGCGTCGCGCGTTTGGTGCTCTCGGACGAGGCGCGCGCCCGCGTCGAAGTATGGCGTGATCGACGGAGTGTGATTGTCGGTCAGGCATTGTCGAGTCTGACCGCAGAAGACAGGACGAGTATCGAGGCTGCGCTACCGGCCCTGTCTCGATTGGCGAGCGCTCTGGCAGCAGCCGGATCAGAAGGCGAGGGGCAGTGAGATGCTGACACAGTGGTGGAAGAGCCGAGCGGCACACATGCCTGACCCTGGCGCGCCCGCGGTCGAGATCGACTCGGTAACATACAATTTCGGCGATCATCGCGCGGTGGACAACTTGAGTCTGGTCATCAACGCGGGGGAATGTTTCGGCCTGTTGGGTCCCAACGGTGCAGGAAAGACGACGACGATCAGGATGCTCAACACCCTGCTTCCACTGCAGGATGGTGACATTCGAATTCTCGGTCGATCCGTTCGCAGCGAAGCGATGGCCATTCGGCGCTGTCTCGGGTACGTGCCACAGCAGCTCTCGATCGAAAGTGCATTGACCGCACGCGAGAACGTGACCTGGTTCGCGAGGCTGTACGACGTTCCGCGGTCCGAACGACGCGAGCGCGTCGACCAGGCGCTCGAGATGGTGGATCTACTCGATTCGGCGGATCGTCTCGCGTCGAGTTTCTCCGGCGGTATGGTGCGACGGCTCGAACTTGCGCAGGCTCTGGTGAACCGACCGTCGCTGCTGGTGCTCGACGAACCGACGGTGGGGTTGGATCCCATTGCCCGCGAATCCGTCTGGCAGCGAGTGGCAGAGATGCAGAAGCTGTACGGCATGACCGTGCTGCTCACTACGCATTACATGGAAGAAGCCGACGAGTTGTGTGATCGTGTTGCGTTGATGCATCACGGTGAACTTCGCGCAGTGGGCGAGCCGAGCGCGTTGGCCTCCGAACTGGGACCGGATTTCACTCTCGAAGACGTGTTCCGCCGTTACACCGGCGACGATCTCACCGGCGACAAGTCAGGAGGTCTACGTGATGTCCGCACTGCCCGTCGCACAGCGCGCCGCTTGGGCTGATCCCACAACCAGCGGTCCCGCACGATTGCTGTCGAGGATTTACACATTTTGCCTCGTGGAAGTGCAGAAGTTGCGGCACGACCGATCTGAATTGGTTACGCGCGCAATCCAGCCGATCCTCTGGTTGGTGATCTTCGGTCAGACGTTCAGTCATATCCGAGCGATTCCGACCGGCGACGTTCCCTATCTCGACTTTCTCGCACCGGGCATCATTGCTCAGTCCGCTCTTTTTGTTGCAATCTTCTACGGAATCCAGATCATCTGGGAGCGTGACGCGGGAGTACTCACCAAATTGATGGTCACGCCGACGCCGCGCGCCGCACTGGTGACGGGTAAGGCATTCGCCGCCGGTATCCGCGCTGTCGCCCAAGCAGTGGTGGTCGTCATCGTGGCGGCACTGCTGGGTGTGAGTATGACGTGGAACCCGCTCAAACTGCTCGGGGTCGTGGTCGTCGTTGTGCTGGGCTCCGCGTTTTTTGCCTGCCTGTCGGTCGCGATCGCGGGAATCGTGCTGAAACGAGATCGATTGATGGGCATCGGGCAGGCAATCACGATGCCACTGTTCTTTGCCTCCAACGCGCTGTACCCGGTCGAACTCATGCCGACGTGGGTTCAGTGGCTCAGCCGCATCAACCCGCTCAGCTACGAGGTGTCAGCGCTGCGGGGTCTGCTCATCGGAATGCCGACCGATTACGCCGTCGACTTCGGCGTGCTGATCGGGGCAGCGCTGCTCGGAATCGTCACCGCCTCGGCACTATTGGGCCGGTTGACTCGCTGACCTTCACCACGACTAGTCGCGCGTGAACGGTGGGGTGTACGTGCTGCAATCCGGGGGGACGGCCGGGAGTCCTTCGGACGAGCGAAGTTTCTCCGCAATGGACGAGAGTAAATCTTGCGATTCGGGGGAGAGATCAACCGCTTTTATGGCCAGAGAACGTAATTCGCTGTCGTGGAACTCTTCGACAACCGAACGGTCTTCTTCCGGAATCAGTTCGGGATCGTGACGAGGCGTCGGACCGAAGAAGTACTCGGCGGCAACGCCGAAGTAATCGGCCAATGCCAAAACGACTTGCTCGGACGGATTTGTGCGCACGCCACTGCGGAGTTGCGAGAGGTACGGTGTCGAAATCTTGCATCCTCGTTGTGAAAGGGCTTCCACAACTTGCGCGTTGGTGAGTCTAGGGGCTGTGGCCGGGTACAAGGCGTTCAAGCGGTCCTTGAATGAATCGGTCACAATTCCTCCCTCGAGCGTGACCCAGCGTCACAGCTACTTCGCAGTTTTCACATAGTAGACGACACGGTTATTCTGGACTCCGGTCGAAAGTCCTTTCACCTGCGAATATTTGGTGCGGCGACATTCCAAAGACTTTGCAAAGTATGTGATTTACACCGCGTACTGACCGTTCGTTTTGCCAAGTGGCGCGGGGGTGGCGTATAAGCAAAATGGCGGTGGTTACCCCGTTGCGCTGCAGGTTCTTTCGGCCGGTCCTATCCATGTGGGTCGATGCATGACGGCCCTGCCTGTAACGTGCACGAACCGCCGGCAGGCGACGGTCGCTGCATTTCGCGGAAGTTGGCGCGCCGTCCTCACTTGGTGATCGAGTCGACGCCCGCGAGCAGTAACGGGCGCGCACTTTTTGTCATTCGCGAGTGGGCGGTCGGCCGAGTCGACCTGTCGGTCAGGTGTTCCCAGTGGGTCCGATCGAAGTCGTTGCTTTCCGAAAAGCGGCCGATCGGTATGTCACCGATGTTGGAGCGCAATACATCTCGTCGCTCGCCACTATTTCATACGGTGCCGTCGGCGCCGTCGGCCTGTGCCCGGACATTTTTCGGCAGCCTTCGGCGACGACGCACGGGTCTCGTGACGCAGCACCCCGTAAGGACACGTCGAGGATCGCCTCTGCATCTTTCGAGTCGGAATTGCCTGTTGCGTCTGTAGTGGTCGGCGTGCGTTGCAGCGAGACGCCAGTCAGGGCGGTACAGCGGGTGAGAGTGACGCGCGGCAATTCTGTCGCACAGGTCTTCCGATTCGTCGCTGTCCCGTTCCTGTCTCGGCTGCCGAAACGCTGCACGCCGTGCACCACGCTTGCCTCGACCCTGATCAGCGGCTTATGGCACGGGGCTTGCTGACCGGCGCATACTGGTTACAACGCGGTGTTTGAAGGGCAGGACTGGCATGGTCAGTGTCGAGAAGTGGGCGATGTGGGATTCCGCCGTGGAGGTGGATGTCACCGAGGGCGCTGCGCTGCCCACTGCGCACGCGTTGATCGCAGCTGCCATCGACGAGACCGAGACAGTGTGCGACCTTCGCCGGGGCGACGCCGAGATCCACGCCGTCAATCTCGCTCAGGGAACTCCGGTCAAAGTGACACGACGTATGTCGGCTCTGCTGCGCTCCGCGCTGTGGGCGGCCCGCATGACCGGCGGTGCAGTCAATCCGCTTGCCGACAACTACTCCGAGGACGAATCCATCCCTCCGGTGCACCCCACCCCGACGTTCGAGGACGTCCAACTCGACGGTGACGTGGTGTACGCGCCGTGGGGTGCGTCATTCGACATCACCGGAGTTGCCAAGGCGGACACAGTCGATCGCGCCGCGCAGATCGTCGCTGCCGAATTGCAATGTGGTGTTGCCGTGCGGATCGGCGACGTGATCGCCACTGCCGGCCATGCGCCCGCCGGAGGCTGGCAGATTCCGGTGCCGGGCAGCGAAGAAGTCGAGCTGATCAACGGAACCGCGATGGCGACGGCGCGGGCGGTAGAGCTGCCCTCCTGGGAACCCAACCAGGAGCGACCCTCCACGGAGTGGGCGCAAGTCTCGGTGATCGCGGATGACGCAGTGTGGGCGTACGCCGCGAGTGAAGCAGCATTGATCCGAGGTATCAGTGCCATCAAATGGGTTGAACAGCAAGAGCTTCGCGCTCGGCTCGTCGACCGATCCGGGCGCGTGTACACAACGGAGAGTTGGTTCGGCCCAGCCGCCGCGTGAAGTCAGGCCCGTCCGCGCTCCTTGCGGTACCACTGCACCAGAGCATCGGTAGATGTGTCGCCGAGGTCGCCGGGTGCCTTTTCGGAGGACAGTGCAGGCCCAAGTTCGAGTGCCTGCGTCTTGCCGAGTTCGACGCCCCACTGATCGAACGGATTGACCCCCCATACGGCACCTTCGACAAATACCTGGTGCTCGTAGAGGGCGATCAACTGACCGACCACCGAGGGTGTCAATTCCTTCGCCAAGATGGTGCTCGAAGGCCGGTTGCCTGGCATTACCTTGTGCGGCACCAACTCTGGTGCCGTGCCCTCCGACGCGATCTCTTCGGCCGTCTTGCCGAACGCGAGAACCTTGGTCTGAGCGAAGAAGTTACTCATGAGCAGATCGTGCATGGATCCCGTGCCGTCCGCCGTCGGCAGATCGTCGGTGGATTCCGCGAACCCGATGAAATCGGCAGGCACGAGCCAGGTGCCCTGATGCAGGAGCTGATAGAACGCGTGCTGCCCGTTGGTTCCAGGCTCGCCCCAGAAGATCTCACCGGTGGACGTGGTTACCGGTGAGCCGTCGGCGCGCACCGACTTGCCGTTGGATTCCATGGTCAGCTGCTGCAGGTACGCGGGAAAGCGCAACAAATCGTTGGAGTACGGCAGAACTGCGCGGGACTGAGCTCCGAAGAAGTTGGAGTACCAGAGCCCGATGAGACCGAGGAGTACCGGCGCGTTCTGCTCGAGCGGTTGGTTTCGGAAATGCGTGTCGATCTGGTGGAAACCGTCGAGGAACTCCGCAAAACGGACAGGTCCGACGGCGCACATGACCGACAAGCCGATCGCCGAGTCGACCGAGTAGCGCCCGCCGACCCAATCCCAGAAACCGAACATGTTCGCGGTGTCGATGCCGAACTCCGCCACGCGGTCACCGTGGGTGGAGACTGCGACGAAATGCTTGGCTACGGCGGAGACGTCTTCGCTGCCCAGGCCGGCGAACAGCCAACGCTTTGCCGCAGTCGCGTTGGTGAGCGTCTCGAGGGTGGAGAAGGTCTTGGACGCGACGATGAAGAGCGTCGTCTCCGGATCGAGGTCGTCGAGCTGCCCGACCAGATCGACAGGGTCGATGTTGGAGACGAACCGGACGCTGATTCCGGCGTCGGCGTAATGCCGTAGCGCGCGATAGACCATCACGGGCCCGAGGTCGGAACCGCCGATACCGATGTTGACGATGGTGCGGATGCGCTTGCCGGTGGCGCCGGTCCACTCGCCACTGCGCACGCGATCCGCGAACGCGCCCATCGCGTCCAGAACCTCGTGAACGTCCGCGACGACGTCCTGACCGTCGACGGTCAGAGCAGAATCCTTCGGCAGACGCAGCGCTGTGTGCAGCACGGCGCGGTCTTCAGAGGTGTTGATGTGATCACCCGCGAACATCGCGTCGCGTCGTGCTTCGACGCCGGCCTCGCGGGCAAGGTCTACGAGCAGCGTGAGAGTCTCGCGGCTGACACGATGCTTGCTGTAGTCGATGTGAAGATCACCGGCGTCGATCGTCAGCTCTCGCCCTCGGGCTGGATCGTCCTGGAAGAGTTCTCGCAGGTGAACGCCTTCGATGTCGGCGTAATGAGCGCGCAGTTTCTGCCAGGCTGAGGTTCCGGTGATATCAGTGCTCACGATCATCGACTTTAGTGGCACGGGCTGGAAACTTCCTCGCGAGTCTTACTCGCCCGCAGACGTACGCGCCTGCGGCGAGCATCATGGAACCCATGGACACATTCGAATTCATTCGATCAGTTCCCACCCAGTTGTTCGTCGGCGGCCGGTTCGTGCCCGCGGAGAACAACGCGACCTTTCCGGTGTCGGATCCGGCGACCGGGAAACCGTTGACCGATGTAGCCGATGCGAGCCCCGCGGACGCGCTACGCGCCCTCGACGAGGCAGTGGCGGTCTCGCCGAAGTGGGCGAGCACACCTGCGCGCGAGCGTGGGGAAATCCTGCGAGCCGTCTTCGAGAAGATCACCGAGCGCGCCGAGGACGTGGCGCTGCTGATGACCCTCGAAATGGGTAAGGCGCTCGCCGAAAGCCGCGCCGAGGTGAAGTACGGGGCGGAGTTCTTCCGGTGGTTCAGCGAGGAGGCCGTTCGCATCGGCGGGCGCTACACACCGGCGCCGGCGGGCAACGGCCGGATCCTCGTCACGAAGGCGCCGGTGGGACCGTGTCTGGCCATCACGCCCTGGAACTTCCCGTTGGCGATGGGTACCCGGAAGATCGGACCGGCCTTGGCTGCCGGATGCACGATCATCGTCAAGCCCGCCTCGGAGACCCCGTTGACGATGCTGCTGCTCGCCCAGCTCATGGCCGAGGCAGGGCTGCCAGACGGTGTCCTCTCGGTGTTGCCGACGTCGAAATCCGGTGAAGTGACCGGCCCGCTCATCGACGACCCGCGACTGCGCAAGCTCACCTTCACCGGGTCCACCGGCGTCGGCAAGATGCTCGTGGAGAAGTCCGCGAAGCGCTTGCTCCGCACGTCGATGGAACTGGGTGGCAACGCACCCTTCGTCGTGTTCGACGACGCGGACGTCGACAAGGCCGTCGAAGGCGCGGTCCTGGCCAAGCTCCGCAACGGGGGCGAAGCCTGCACTGCCGCCAACCGCTTCCACGTCGCCAACGCGGTGCGTGAAGAGTTCACGTCCAAACTGACCGAGAAGATGGCGGCATTCACGATGGGACCGGGGACTGACCCGGAGACCAAGCTCGGGCCGTTGATCAACCAGGATCAGCTCGACACCGTCGCAGAGCTGGTCGCAGACGCGGTGGACGCCGGGGCAAAGGTGCGACTGGGCGGCGAAGCGCCAGGTGGTGAAGGGTACTTCTATCCCGCCACGGTGCTGGCCGACGTTCCGGCGAGCGCACGGATTCTGAAGGAAGAAGTGTTCGGGCCCGTCGCCGCAATCACCGGTTTCGACACCGAAGACGAGGGAATCGCGGCCGCCAACGACACCGAATTCGGATTGGCCGCATACATCTTCACGAAGGATCTCGACCGTGCACTTCGCGTTTCCGACGCTCTGGAATCAGGAATGATCGGCGTCAACCGCGGAGTGATCTCGGACGCGGCAGCGCCGTTCGGTGGTGTGAAGGAATCCGGATTCGGCCGCGAGGGCGGGACCGAGGGGATCGAGGAGTACCTCGACACGAAGTACATCGCGCTCGAGAGCTGATACACACGCGAACGGCCACATCGGGACTGCCAGAGGCATCCGATGTGGCCGTTCGCGAATGATCGGCGTGTGCGCTAGTGGCCCAGGCGTCCTCGGCCCAGACGCAGGAGCAGCATCGCGAGGGTATGGCCTTCCTGGCCGAGCTCGTTGAACCGTTCGAGGACCTTCATCTCCCGGCTGTGCACCAGACGCGGACCACCGGATGCCATCCGGGTGCGGCCGATGATCTGGGAGACCTCGGAGCGGCGTTTGATGGCCGCGAGGATCTCGGCGTCGAGACGGTCGATTTCTTTCCGTAGTTCGTCGATCTCCGCCTCACTCTGGGGGATCTCGACGTCCGTCGGAGCAGTATTTACAGTATTTACAGTATTTCCATTGGGTGCTGCAGCCTGGGTGCTCATTGCTATTCGTCTCCTCTTCCTACTGCGTGGATCGTGGTCTCGGCTCGGGTCGTTACCGATCCAGGCACACTGACGAAAATGCCCCGGATCCGATTCGGACCAGGGGCGGGTGAGCTGTTCAGATCACGTGCACCGAGGTCCGGGGCACGTAAAGTAACGCCACAGCGGACCGACGGGGTCGGCCGCGTTGTCGCGAACGGAAATGCTGAACATAGCGTCCAGTTTGCCATGTTCGACACAAGGAATCCAAGTGCCTCTACCAGCAGGTGGACGCACTGACGACCGTGTCGGTGGACGCCGGTAGCGTGGACAGGCGATGAACACGTACCCAGCACTCGGTGAGCACGACGGACATTCCCATCACGACGGGGGCGGCGCGCGGGGACACGACGCGGGTTCGGACGCCCTCCTCGAGGGACTCAACCCGCAGCAACGCGAGGCTGTGGTCCATACCGGTTCGCCGTTGCTGATCGTCGCGGGTGCCGGCTCGGGCAAGACGGCAGTGCTGACGCGTCGCATCGCCTATCTGCTGGCCGAACGGGGCGTCACTCCCGGCCAGATCCTGGCCATCACCTTCACCAACAAGGCTGCAGCCGAGATGCGTGAGCGTGTGGCCGCGCTTGTCGGACCGCGCGCAAACGCCATGTGGGTATCGACGTTCCACTCGAGTTGTGTTCGCATCCTGCGGGCACAGGCGGCGCTCCTGCCCGGTCTCAACTCGAATTTCTCGATCTACGATTCCGACGACTCGCGTCGACTGCTGACGATGATCTCGAAGGACCTCGAGCTCGACACCAAACGATTCTCCGCGCGGCTTCTCGCCACGCACATCTCCAACCTCAAGAACGAACTCGTCGGACCGGAAGAAGCGGTTGTCGCGGCCGATCAGGATCCGGCGGAACTGCCGCGACTGATCGCCAAGGTCTACGGCCACTACCAACAGCGACTGCGTGCTGCGAACGCACTCGACTTCGACGACCTCATCGGCGAGACCGTTGCGCTCTTGCAGGCGTTTCCGCAGATCGCCGAGTACTACCGTCGCCGCTTCCGTCACGTACTCGTCGACGAGTACCAGGACACCAACCACGCGCAGTACATGCTGGTGCGTGAACTGGTCGGCGGTGCCGGTGAGTCCGACCACGCTGTTGCACCGGCAGAGCTGTGTGTCGTCGGTGACGCCGATCAGTCGATCTACGCATTCCGCGGAGCCACCATCCGCAACATCGAAGAGTTCGAACGCGACTACCCGGACGCCCGAACCATCCTGCTCGAACAGAACTACCGCTCGACGCAGAACATCCTCTCGGCGGCCAACTCCGTGATCTCCAAGAACACGGGACGACGAGAAAAGCGCCTGTGGACCGATTCCGGTGAGGGCGAACTGATCGTCGGTTACGTTGCAGACAACGAGCACGACGAAGCATCGTTCGTCGCCTCGGAGATCGATCGCCTGGTGGACCAGGGCGAGACCAAATTCGCCGACATCGCGGTCTTCTACCGGACCAACAACTCCTCACGTGCGCTCGAGGAAATCTTCATCCGACTCGGTGTGCCGTACAAGGTGGTCGGCGGCGTTCGCTTCTACGAGCGCAAGGAAGTTCGGGACATCGTCGCGTACCTGCGCGTCCTCGCCAACGAGGACGACACCGTGAGCCTGCGACGCATTCTCAACACACCACGACGCGGTATCGGTGATCGAGCCGAAGCCTGCGTCGCCGTGCACTCCGAGCACCGCAACATCAGCTTCGCCGCCGCACTGCGCGACGGCGCGGAAGGCAAAGTGGCGCTGCTCAATACGCGTTCGCAGAAGGCCATCGCGTCGTTCCTCGAGATGATGGACGGACTGCGGGCCCTGCTGCCGACAGCAGCGGCCGACGAGGACGAACCCTTCGAACTCGGTGACATCGGTGAGGTCGCCGAGGCGGTGCTCGAGCGCACCGGCTATCGCGCCGAACTCGCTGCGAGCAGCGATCCGCAGGACGGCGCTCGGCTCGACAACTTGAACGAACTCGTCAGCGTGGCAAGAGAATTCAGTTCCGACGCACGAAACGCAGCGGGGCTGATAGATCCGGACGACGAGGAAACGGCAGCCATGCGCGAAGGTGAACCCGATCCGGGTTCGCTCGCCGCGTTCCTCGAACGCGTATCGCTTGTCGCCGACGCCGATCAACTACCGGACTCCGACGACGGCGTCGTGACCATGATGACGCTTCACACCGCCAAGGGCCTCGAGTTCCCGGTCGTCTTCGTCACCGGCTGGGAGGACGGACAGTTCCCGCACATGCGTGCCCTCGGCGATCCTGCAGAGCTGTCCGAAGAGCGTCGACTCGCCTACGTCGGCATCACCCGAGCCAGGCAGCGCCTGTACCTGACGCGCGCGATCATGCGTTCGGCATGGGGGCAACCGATCCAGAACCCGGCGTCACGGTTCATCCAGGAGATCCCGGAGGACCTGATCAACTGGCGCCGCGAGGATCCGGGTACCGGTGGTGGATTCGGAAGTGGTAGGCCAGGTTACGGCAGCGGAAGCCGGTACGGCAGCCAGGGCGGCCAGGGTTACGGCGGCGGACAGGGCTATGGGGGTGGGGCAGGCAAGGCTGCGTCGACTCCCAGTTTCGGAGCCGCGCGTGGCCGCAACAACGTTCTGGTCCTCACCACGGGTGATCGCGTCAGTCACGACAAGTACGGTCTGGGGACCGTTCTCGAAACCAAGGGCACCGGACCCACCGCGACGGTCACCATCGACTTCGGTAGCGCGGGCAAGGTGCGGTTGATGCTCATCGGTGGTGTGCCGATGGTCAAGCTGTAGAAGGCAGACAAAAACTTCCGGCCCGCACCTTTTCAGGTGCGGGCCGGAAGTTTTTTCAGAAGTGTCGGGCTTGCGATCAGTCCTGCTCGATACCGAGGCTGATGCCGCGCGAGGCGAGCCAGGGGAGGGGGTCGATCTTGTTCTCGCCGGCGAGGTGAACCTCGAAGTGAAGGTGCGGGCCGGTGGAGAAGCCGCGGTTGCCGACAGTGGCGATCTGGTCGCCGGCCATGACCTGCTGACCGACGGTGACGGTCGAGGTGTCGATGTGGCCGTAGACGGTGATCGTTCCGTCCGCATGCTGCAGGCGGACCCACATGCCGAATCCGGAAGCCGGGCCCGAATCGATGACCTTGCCGTCGGCGACGGCGACGATGGGAGTCCCGATCGGGGCAGCGATGTCGACGCCCGCGTGCAGGGTGCCCCAGCGGGTGCCGAAGTTGGACGTGAAGGTTCCGACTGCGGGCAGAACGAACAGCGGGCGACGGGCAGCGGCTTCGCGTGCGGCGCGCTCGTCACTGAAACGCTGGCCCTTGGCAAGCAGATTGCTGAACTGGGAGAGATCGGTCGGCGCTGCAACGTTGAGGACCTGGGGAGCGTCGGCCTCGGTGGTGGCTGCCGTGGAGGTGGCCGGAGCGAACTGAGCGGCCTGCGGTTCTGCGGTGGTGCCGATCGCGGAGGACTCGTTGGCGAGTGCAACTTCCGAGTGGTCGGCGGAGGAAGGGGAACCGTCGTTGATGACTGCCTGGCCCGCAGCGACAACTGCGCCGGCTGCAACGGCCAGAACGGCGGCGCGGCCCTTGAGGGCGGAAGGAGGGGTGGGGAGTCGGTGGGCACCGCTGCGGCGAACCGGAGATTCGACATCGACTGTCGGTGCGGAGGAGGAGTAAGTCGGAGCGCTGATCACGTCGGACTCGACGAACTCGTGAGAGTCGGATTCTGACGACGTGGAGGATGAATTTCGAATGAACATATCGGTAGAGATCTCAGAACTTTTAGTCTCGGTGTAACGCCTGGCCGAGTGCGTTGGATAAGTGGTCGTGACCTCGTCATCTGCTGGGTTCGAGAACCTACTAGCGGTGAACTGGCTGCGGTGATGCATATGCCGGTTCTCTCCTCGAGTTCGTGATCAGCCCGTGACTTAGACCGACTGACGGTAACGAAATGATTGCGATGGGCGCAAGCCGTAGCGGAAACCTGTCCGATTATGTGACGTGCCTCACAGGTTGACCTGGGAATATGTCGATTCGGGCAAAACGGACGAATCATCTCGTTTCGTGATCAAGCGTGTCACAACGGGATCACCGGTCCACACAGGCACTACCGTCGATCGAGTGTCCACAACACCTGGAACTACGTCGCAGGCGCGTTTCGACGATCCCCGAGTGAAGTCGGGGGCGCCCCTCGCGGCGGCAACCGGATTGCTCGGAGCCCTCGCAGTGGCGGCCGGTCCCGTCGTCGGAGTCGGGAGTGGCCGCGGGATCGACACGACGGGGGCTCTTGCTTCTGCAGCTCTCTTCGCCGCTGTCTGCGTGATCATCGTGCCGCTGGTTGCAGTGCTTGCTTCGAGTCGCAGACCCGCTTTTGCCGGTGGACTCCTGGCAGGTATCGGCGCGGTGTCGCTCGGGGCCGCAATTCTGGACGTCCAGTTGTTCGTCGACGCAATCGATGCAAACCGCTTGGACCTTTTCCGTCCGATATCTGCGGGTTCGATCGATGCAGGTCCGGGTGCCTACCTCGCACTCGTCGGCCACGGCCTCCTTGTCGTGTCCGGCGTCCTCGGGCTCATGGTCGTCCATCGTGAATCTGAACGAGACGGATACGGCAGTGCACGCGCCGCAGAATTCGACGGGCGATCGGTTGGCGGGCGGATCGGTGGGTGGCCGACAGCGCTGCTGATTCTGGCCGCGGTGGTGTTCGTGCTCTCCCTGTTCGGTCCTTCCTTCAGTTCGCAGGATCCGATCTTCCTGGTGAAACCACTCGTCGACTCGGCGGCGGCCACCGCTGTCGGTACGGGATTGGTCGGCGTCGCGGTACTCGTGGCGGTCGCGGCGGCATTGACGTCCATCTCGCTGCCGGTCGGCTGCGGCGCGCTGATCGGTGTCGGTCTCGGCGCGCTGGCAGTCAGCGGCACCAGGGTGGTGGCCGGGTTCGCAGCCGGTGATCGGATCGGGGTCGGATCGGGTTCCGTCGTCGGGGCGCTGGCAGCGGTGGTCATCGTCGTCATCGGAGTTTCAGCGCACTATCTGGCGTCCAGCCGCGAAGCTGACGCGATTCCCGCCGCCAGTGAGGTCCGCGCTCCTGCGAAGACGACGAAGGGGGCACTCAAAGCAGCCATGGTGGCTCAGTCCCGGGCAGCGCAAGCGCGGGTGAACAGACTTCACCGCGTTGCCGGAACCGGCGCGGTTGTCACGGCAGTACTGGCGACCCTGGGCGCGACCCTTCCGGTCCTGTCGTTGCCGGCGGGCATCCCGGAACCGTCGATTCTTTCGTCTCGAGTTGTCCTGCTCGCCGCTGCCATACTGCTGCTCGCCGCACTGGGTCTCTTCGTTCCGGGCCGCGCCGCCGTAGTGCGTCCGGCCGTCGGAGTGTTGTGGACAACGGTCGTGATGGGAGTCGCCGCGGTCATGCAGTCGGCAGTCATCGCGACGGACGTACCGGGCGTCGGGTTGGGAGCCGGAGCCTTCGTCCTCTGCGGGGCAGCACTACTCGCCGCGGCGACGGGACTGCTCGTCTGGTTGGCAGGAAGCGCCGAACGTGAGGACGTCGACACGTCGGTAGGCGGCGGTTCGAGAGGGCTGCTACTTCTGGTCGGTGGGATCGGCGGCGTCGCGGTCTTGATCGGAACGGCGCTTCCGCTCTATCAAGGCGACGCGTACAGGGCGGCGTCAGTTCTGGAGTGGCCGTGGGGAATTGACGTCTGGGGACAACTGCTCGTCGGCGTCGCCGTCGTGATCGCCGCGGTGATCGCTGCGTCTGCGCGGCCGACACAGGGCGTAGTACTGCTGATCGGATCTGCCGCGGCAGCTCTGGTGTACGTCAGTGAGTGGCCGCTCACGTCATCGCGCATATCGGACGCAACGGTGGGGGTGGGTGCGATCACAGCAGCCACGGGCATAGTGTTGCTTCTCGTTGCAGCGTTCTCGAGCGCAAGAATCAGTGAGACTGATGCTTGACAAATTCGGTGTGGCCACCTTGCCGAATCGGTGAGGCGTGCCTCATTGGGCAATTGCGCGTGACTTGGGCCACATAGCATCAATGCGGGCGCAAACCGAACGCGGCAACTGGTTAAAGTCCAGAACAGACCCGCTCCTACCCCTCGAGCGGGTGACAACGCAGACGAGACGGTGAGCAGATGGATCTCTTCGAATACCAGGCGAAGGAACTCTTCGCCAAGCACGGAGTGCCGACTTCGGCTGGACGTGTTACAGACACAGTCGCCGGCGCACGCGAGATTGCCGAAGAAATCGGTAAGCCCGTGATGGTGAAGGCACAGGTCAAGGTAGGCGGCCGCGGCAAGGCCGGTGGCGTCAAGTACTCGCCCGACGTGGATGCCGCAGTGGCAAACGCCGAGGCAATCCTGGGCCTGGACATCAAGGGCCATGTCGTCAAGAAGCTGCTGGTCGCAGAGGCAAGTGACATTGCCGAGGAGTACTACATCTCCTTCCTGCTCGACCGCACCAACCGCACCTACCTGGCCATGTGCTCGGTAGAGGGTGGCGTCGAGATCGAGGTCACCGCCGAGGAGAACCCCGACGCTCTCGCCAAGATCCCCGTCGACGCAGTCAAGGGCGTCGACCTCGCGTTCGCGCGCAGCATCGCCGAGGCAGGAAAGCTGCCCGCAGAGGTGCTCGACGCAGCGGCCGTGACGATCCAGAAGCTGTGGGAGGTCTTCATCGGCGAAGACGCGCTCCTCGTCGAGGTCAACCCCCTCGTTCGCACGCCTGACGATCAGATCCTCGCCCTCGACGGCAAGGTCACCCTGGACGAGAACGCAGCGTTCCGTCAGCCCGGCCACGAGGCATTCGAGGATCGCGACGCTACCGATCCCCTCGAGCTCAAGGCCAAGGAGAACGACCTCAACTACGTCAAGCTCGACGGTGAGGTCGGAATCATCGGCAACGGCGCAGGCCTGGTCATGTCCACCCTGGACGTCGTCGCATACGCCGGCGAGAACCACGGTGGCGTCAAGCCCGCCAACTTCCTCGACATCGGCGGCGGAGCTTCCGCTGCAGTCATGGCTGCCGGCCTCGACGTCATCCTCAACGACGCACAGGTCAAGAGCGTGTTCGTCAACGTCTTCGGCGGCATCACCGCGTGTGACGCAGTTGCCAACGGCATCGTCGGCGCACTGAAGACCCTGGGTGACGAGGCCAACAAGCCGCTCGTCGTTCGCCTGGACGGAAACAACGTCGAAGAGGGTCGCCGCATCCTCGCCGAGGCCAACCACCCGCTGGTCACGGTCGTCGCAACCATGGACGAGGCCGCCGACAAGGCCGCCGAACTCGCTCACGCAGCGAAGTAAGGGACTCACAGAACAATGGCAATCTTCCTCACCAAGGATTCAAAGGTCATCGTCCAGGGCATCACCGGCGGCGAGGGCACCAAGCACACCGCTCTGATGCTTAAGGCCGGCACCCAGGTCGTCGGCGGCGTCAACGCACGCAAGGCCGGCACCACGGTCTCGCACGTTGCTGCTGACGGTTCCGCTGTCGAGCTCCCCGTCTTCGCGACGGTCGAAGAGGCAATCAAGGAGACCGGCGCAGACGTCTCCATCGCGTTCGTCCCCCCGGCCTTCTCGAAGGACGCCATCGTCGAGGCTATCGACGCCGAGATCCCGTTGCTCGTGGTCATCACCGAGGGCATCCCGGTGCAGGACTCCGCTTACGCTTGGGCGTACAACGAGTCCAAGGGCAAGAAGACCCGCATCATCGGACCGAACTGCCCCGGCATCATCACCCCGGGTGAGGCCCTCGTCGGCATCACGCCCGCCAACATTGCAGGCACCGGCCCCATCGGCCTGGTCTCCAAGTCGGGCACCCTGACCTACCAGATGATGTACGAACTCCGTGACTTCGGCTTCTCCACCGCCATCGGCATCGGCGGCGACCCGGTCATCGGCACCACCCACATCGACGCCATCGAGGCGTTCGAGAAGGATCCCGAGACCAAGGTCATCGTGATGATCGGTGAAATCGGTGGCGACGCGGAAGAGCGTGCAGCCGATTACATCAAGGCCAACGTCACCAAGCCGGTCGTCGGCTACGTGGCAGGGTTCACCGCTCCCGAAGGCAAGACCATGGGCCACGCCGGCGCCATCGTCTCCGGTTCCTCGGGAACGGCTCAGGCCAAGCAGGAAGCTCTCGAAGCTGCAGGCGTGAAGGTCGGCAAGACGCCGTCCGCCACTGCTGCTCTCGCTCGCGAGATCCTTCAGTCCCTGTAAGGGGCTTCGCCCCCGTGCGTGGTTAGGGAGTCTCCGGACTCCTTAACCACGCACAGTGGTATCGACCCACATCGACCCGGCTGGTTCCAACTGCCCGGCACCGGATGTGATGGATGCGACGACCGATTCGAGATCGTCGGCATCACGGGCGGCGAGTGTCATGACCGCCTTCGATCCGTACGTAGTTCCGAGCACCGAGACGCCCCGCGCTCTCAGTTCTGCTTCCACTCGACCGGCCTCTGAGTGCCGGATCGCCAAAGTGCGCAGGATTTTCCGCTCCCTGGCCACAAGCTCGGCCGAATCGAGAGCCACCGAGACCGCTCCCGAATACGCGCGAACCAATCCGCCGGCGCCGAGCTTGATTCCGCCGAAATAGCGCGTGACGACCACAATCACATCGACCAGATCTCGAGACTTGAGAACCTGAAGCATCGGCACCCCCGCAGTGCCACCCGGTTCGCCGTCGTCGTGTGCACGCTCGACGCGCGAGTTCGCGTCGTATCCGATCACGAAAGCCGAACAATGGTGGCGCGCATCGGGATACAGCGACTTCTGCTCCGCGACGAACTCCACGGCGGCTTCGGTGTCGTCGATCCGGCGAAGCGCGGCGATGAATCGTGAGTGCTTCACCTCGGTTTCGACGACGTGGTCGGCGCCAGGCGCGAGGGTGAAGGGCATCTGCCCATTGTCTCCCGTCGGTGTTAGCGTGCGAAGTCGAGACACATACGCTGGTAACCATCGAAGACCGTCTACGAGGAGAAGTCATGACGTTCACGCCGCAAGGGCCCAACTTCGGGCCACCGAATCAGCCGGCAGCGGGCGGTGGAACCAAGAATCTCGGATTCATCCTGCTCATCGCCGTCGCGGCGCTCGGCCTGATCAACTTCCTACTCGGTTTTGCGCCCTTCACCACGATCAGTGGAAGCAGCAGCGGAATCGGCAGCGATCTGGACACCAGTTCGAGCTTCTTCGAGTCGAGCATCTACGGCCTCGGGTTCATCTTCGCCGGCGGTGTTGTCGCCGGAATCTCGCTGCTCCCGAAGCAGTCGTATGCAGGCATTGCCGCAGCGCTCTCACTCACGGGTTTCTTCTCTTTGGTGTTCGCCGCGTTCTCGGTCGGTACCAGCGACTACGTAGATATCGGGCTCGGTTGGGGCCTGATCATCGTGCTGATTCTCTCGTTCGTGCAGACCGTCGTCGCAGTTGCGGCGTTGCTGTTCGAGATCGGAATCCTGAAGGCTCCCGCGCCGCGTCCGGTAGCCCAGCAGTACGGTCAGCCGCAGGGCTACGGTCAGCAGCAGGGTCAGCCCCAGGGCTACGGACAAGGGCAGTACGGTCAGCCTCAGCAGGCTCAGCAGGCTCAGCAGCAGCCTCAGTACCAGCAGAATCCGCAGTACGGGCAGGCGCAGCAGCAGGGATACGGGGGAGCGCACGCCGCCCCCGCCGACCCGACTGCTTCGCAGCAGCCTTACGGACAGAGCGCATCTCCCTACGGTCAGAACCCGGTGCAGAATCCGACGCAGACCCAGGCCGACTCGTCGTCGTCCGCAACGACTTCGTCTTACTATCCGCTGACCTCGCAGCCTGGTGGTCAGCCGAACCCGAGCTACTCGTCGGACCAGTTCACCGCTCCGCGTGGTTACGGCCAGCCGTACAACCAGCAGCAGACTGGCTCGACCGAGCAGCCGACGGGCTTCGAGCCGCCCACTTTCGAAGCACCGACGCCGCCCGCGGAACCTGAGCAGGGCAGCAGCGATTCCGCGGCCGAGACCAAGGTCTTCGGTTCCCAGAACCCTGACGAGCGTCAGCAGTAGTACTTCGTTTCACGAGCATGAATGTGGCCTCCGACCCGCTGCGGGTGGAGGCCACATTCCGTGAGCCCGACGGCGCGCCTGAGTGCGCGGCGCACTATCGAGTGAAACCCTCGAGGGGATGAGTTCTTTGATTGATGGCACCCGGTCCCGTCCCGCGTCCGCACGACCCGGACGCGGTCGTACTGGCGGCGGCCGCGTCGGCGGCGGTCGCCCGGCACCCAACCCGGACCTGGCACGCAAGTTGCTGACTGTCGCGTTCCGGCCGTCGGGCCTGACGATGCTGCTGATCGCGGCCGTTGTTGTGGTCACCTTGGTATCGGCGAGCAGCGATCTGACCGGAACCTTCGGCGCCATTGCCACTACATGGTTGGTCATCCACCAAGTGCCGGCGACTATCAGCGGCGTCCAACTCGGTGTACTGCCACTGCTTCCGACGGCGGTCATGATGTGGGTGGTCGCACGCCGATGCGCGTCGACTGCGGTGCACACCGACTCCCGTGACGACACCCTCCGCCTGGTGGGGGCCGCGGTAGCCGGACCGTTGACGATCACGGCGATCGCGCTCGCAGTGGTCGCCGACGCTTCCGCGGCGATTCCGCTGTCGAGCCCCAACACGTTGGCCGCTTTCGGCTGGGTCGCCGGGATTCACCTGCTCGCCGCGTCCGTCGGTGTTGCTGCTGCGCACTGGGATCGCGTCGTCGCCGAGATTCCGCCGTGGGCGTCCGCCGCTGTTCGACCGGCAACGGCCGCTTCGGCAGCGCTGTTGGCCGCAGGTGCCGTGGCCGTCGTGGTGTCACTGCTCGTGTCGTGGTCGACGGTCGGTGACCTGCTCGCGCGCGGCAACGGGTTTGTCGGCGTTCTGGGATTGACGGTGTTGTCGCTCCTCTATCTTCCGAATCTCGTCGTCGGCGCTGCCGCGGTGATGACGGGATCGACGGCCGATTTCGGCAACGTCTCCATCAGTGTGTTCGGCAACATCGGCGGAGATCTGCCACCGCTGCCCCTTCTCGGAGCCATTCCGGAAGGCGTCGCCGGCGGAATCTGGCCGATCTTGTTGATCGTTCCGGCGGCGGTGGGGGTGATGCTCGGCCGCGATTGCGCTCGACGCATCGCCGGGCAGGACAGTGTGCTCGCGGTGCTGACGGCAGCTGCCGGTGCCGGCGTCGTCATGGCTCTGCTTGCGCTTGCTGCCGGGGGAGACCTCGGGCAGTTCGGCACCGTCGAGGTCCTGTGGTGGGGCTTCGGTCTTCTGACTTTTGCGTGGCTGGGATTGTTCGGAACCGTCTCGGCGCTGTTCGCGATGTGGTTCTCGCATCGCGGACACATGAAGGACGAGGTTGCGCCGCCGGAGGCTGAACCGGCCCGAACATCCGAGCCAGAACTCGCGATCACGGCCGCGGCCACCCCGGAAGAGGCAGACGAGAACACCGACGAAGTGCTCGCCCAGGAATCTGCGGTAGTTGTCACCAAGGTCGTCGAAGCTGAAATCGTCGAGGAACCAGGCGAACCTGTGCAGGTCGTGACAGAGGAAACCGTCGAGATCGAAGTAGTCGACGCCGAAGTTGTCGCGGCACCCGAGACCGACCCCGCTGCCGGACCCGAGACAGAGTCCGGGCCGGAGACCGACCTGCCCTCGAAGCCGCAGGAGTCCAGCGACTAGGCTGTCATGCGGCCGATACTCCGGCCGCATCATCTTCCAGTTCTCAGGAGTAGTGCGCTGACTGCCTCGGCCGACAATCCGCAGCCGACAATGCCCGACAGGGTCCAATTTCGCGACTCGATCGCGCGGGTAGTCGTACTCGCTTCCGGCGCGGGAACCCTGTTGACCTCGCTGATCGACGCTTCGCATGCCGACGGATACCCGGCCGAGATCGTTGCCGTCGGTGTAGATCGTGACTGCCTCGCCGCCGAGCACGCCGCGGATTCGAAGATTCCGTCCTTCAAAGTGTCGATCAAGGCCTACGAAGATCGCGCCACCTGGGACGACGCGCTGACGGCAGCGGTGGCCGAGCACGACCCCGACCTGGTGGTCAGTGCTGGTTTCATGAAGATCCTCGGCCCCACCTTTCTCGCGCGTTTCGGCGGCCGAATCATCAACACTCATCCCGCGTTGCTGCCTGCCTTCCCCGGCGCGCACGCGGTTCCCGACGCTCTGGCGTACGGCGTGAAGGTCACCGGTTCCACGGTGCATCTCGTCGACGGCGGAGTTGATACCGGGCCGATCTTGGCGCAGGAAGCTGTGCCGGTGCATGACGACGACACCGAGTCGTCGTTGCATGAACGCATCAAAATTGTGGAGCGACGGTTGTTGGCGGACGTCATCGCCGCTGTTGCTACGCGCGGAGTGGTTTCCGATGGACGAAAGGCCGTGATCCCCAGTGAGTGAACGCAAGGCTGTGCGCCGTGCACTTGTCAGCGTCTACGACAAGAGTGGTCTGATCGAGCTGGCCACGGGCCTGCACGAGGCCGGTGTCGAGTTGGTCTCGACCGGTTCGACCGCGTCGAAGATCGCCGACGCCGGAATCCCCGTGACCCCGGTCGAGGCTCTGACCGGATTCCCGGAATGCCTGGAAGGCCGTGTGAAGACGCTGCATCCGCGCGTCCACGCCGGCGTTCTCGCCGATACCCGCAAGCCGGATCACCTCGCTCAGCTCGAGGAACTCGGCATCGCGACTTTCGAATTGGTCGTCGTGAATCTGTACCCCTTCACTGAGACGGTTGCCTCGGGCGCTAGCCCGGACGAGTGCGTCGAGCAGATCGACATCGGCGGACCGTCGATGGTGCGCGCTGCAGCCAAGAACCATCCGTCGGTTGCCGTCGTGGTCGATCCGGCTCGCTACGCCGATGTTCTGACTGCCGTTGCCGGTGGCGGATTCACTCTGCGTGAGCGCACTGTGCTTGCGGCGCAGGCGTTCCAGCACACGGCGTCGTACGACGTCGCTGTTGCGAGCTGGATGACGAGCACGATTGCCGCCGACGAAGACGGTTCGCTGTTCCCGGCCTGGGTCGGTGCCACGTGGAACCGCAGCGCTGTCCTGCGCTACGGCGAGAACCCGCACCAGGACGCCGCGCTGTACGAAAACCCCGCAGCGCCTGCAGGTTTGGCTCAGGCAGAGCAGTTGCACGGCAAGGAGATGTCGTACAACAACTACACGGACTCCGACGCCGCGTGGCGCGCAGCGTACGACTTCACGGATCCGGCAGTGGCAATCATCAAGCACGCCAACCCGTGTGGCATCGCCATCGGCACCGACATCGCCGACGCTCACCGCAAGGCGCATGCGTGCGATCCGGTCAGTGCTTTCGGTGGCGTGATCGCAGCCAACCGTGAGGTCACCGTCGAACTGGCCGAGCAGATCGCCGATATCTTCACCGAGGTCGTCATCGCGCCCTCGTACGAAGACGGAGCTGTCGAGGTTCTGCAGCGTAAGAAGAACATTCGCGTTCTGAAAGCTGCCGCTCCGACCGCTACCGGCATCGAACTGCGTCCGATCTCGGGCGGTACTCTGCTCCAGCAGCGCGACGTCCTCGACGCTGACGGGGACAACCCGGCCAACTGGACTCTCGCCAACGGTGAGGCTGCCGATGCCGAGACCCTCGCAGACCTCGAATTTGCTTGGCGCGCCAGCCGTTCGGTGAAGTCCAATGCGATCCTGCTGGCCTCCGGCGGCGCGTCCGTCGGCGTCGGCATGGGCCAGGTCAACCGCGTCGATGCAGCGCATCTTGCTGTTCAGCGCGCCGGTGACCGCGTCGTAGGTTCGGTTGCGGCCTCGGACGCGTTCTTCCCGTTCCCGGACGGTCTGCAGGTACTGCTCAACGCCGGCGTCAAGGCTGTTGTGCAGCCGGGTGGATCGGTTCGCGACAACGAAGTGATTGCTGCGGCCAAGGAAGCCGGCGTCACTCTCTATCTGACCGGCGCGCGCCACTTCGCGCACTGATTTCTGCTTCGCTGGCGGGCCTCGACTTCCTCTTCGTAGGTTGTCGGGGCCCGTTCTGCTTTCAGGCGGCCCGGTTCTTTCAGGCAGCGCTGCTGTGGGTGCCCTGGAGTTCGCGGGGTGAGCCGGTGATGACGACGCGTGAGGCTCCGCGACTGCGGATCTCGCTGATCAGTGCGCCGAGGGTGGCTTCGTGGGCAGCGTCGGAGTGCGAAAGATCCAGGGTGACGGCGTATCCGGTGAGGTCACCGGGCAGATCGACATACGGCGGCGCGATGGACAGTTGGTTGACTCGAAGTTTCATGTGGTGCTCCTGCGTGTGAAAGGTAAAAGAAAAGGCACCCGAGGCGTTTGCCCTGGGTGCCCGAGAACGAATCCGGTGAAACTGGGGATCATTCTCGGGGTATACCGCGCTTGTTGCCCATGTGCTCGGCCGACATTGCGGCCGAAAAAATGTGCTTGTCTGCGGTGCAGCTGCGCCACGAAAGTACGGATACGACGTTCGGGTGTAGCGACATGATGTCCGTTCCTTTCCGTGTGGCGTTGCTGGTTAATGGATGACCGTACAGCACGGATCGAGGGTTCGCACCAATAAAAAGCGCCGCGAACGTAAACACCGGGTGACTTCTGTCCCCGGATTTGCGGGATTGAAAGAGCCTCTGGTGCAGGTCAGGCGTAGAAAGCGAAAGTCCCTCCGCGATGCTTCGCGGAGGGAACTTTCTACCTGAAAAAAAGGACGTTCGGTCTGTACGTGATCAGGAGAACGAACGGACCCACGCTGTGAAGGGCTCCGAGAACTCTGCCGAGTACGGAAGCGGCGCGACGTAGTCGGCACCGGTGGACTGTTCGTCGCCGATGTCCTTGAGTACGAAGTTGGCGTTGCGCATCCGCACGGAAGTCAGCGCTGTATGTGAGAGCGCGGCATCCAGTGCTGCGACATCGGCGGGAATGACTTGGATGTCCTTGTCCGAGCAGCTCGTGAGAACCGGCATGCCCGCCGGTAGAGCCGCCACGAGCGCAACCGGGTCTAATGCGTCTTCCTCGGCGAGTGCCTTGGCGTTGGCGTGTACGAGTCCCGCATTCTGCAGCGGCTCGGGCAGGTCATCCGGAACAGTGCCCTCGGATCGCAGCGACTCGACGGCGTCGGCGAGCGCGACGCGCAGTTCGTCAGCCAGTTCGACCGGCAACTGACCGGCGCCGACGACGGCGTCGAGCTGGCGGTGAATCTGCGTCGTGAGTAGATCGAGAAGCCTGACGCTCAGTGGCTCGAGGAGTGCGAGGGCGCTGACTCTGGTGCCCTCCTTCGCAGTGGCGAGAGCCAGTGCGACGACGGCACCGTCGCTGTGTCCGACCACGAACAAGCGCTCGGGATCGACACCGGGTTGCCCGGCGAGGTAGTCCAGTCCGTCGGAGGCGGCGTCGACAAAAGTGTTGAAGCCGAGATCGGCGATGTCTTCGATCTCGTAGTCGCCGAGTGCGGTTTCGCCGCTGCCGAGCTTGTCGTAACGCAGGCTTGAAATGCCCTGATTCTCAAGGAGATCCGCGATGAAGCGGAGGGTTCCGATGTCACCTTCGAGGAGCGCGCTGTCGCCGTTGCGATCGGTGGGGCCGCTGCCGGCCAGAATCAGTGCGGCCGGGGCAGGTGCGTCGGGTGAGGCGGCCAGGCGAAGACTCCCGTACAGGGTGACGTCGCCGGATTGGAACGAGATCTCGGTGTCGGACATGACGACTTGTCTACCAGGTCCGCACATTCAGGCGGTGCGCAGACTCCGTACACGGCGCCAGCCGCGCCAACTGAACCACAAGAGTGCGGCGAGCAGCGGAATGATCAGGAACGGCAAGATCATCGCGATCAACGAGGTGAAGAAAGTCAGTACGTCCTCGATGACGGAAACGACAGGATTTGCCAGCCCACCGGTAGTGGCCGTACTGACCGCGCGAGTTCCGGTCTGGGCGGCGCTGAACGTCAATGCCGTCGGTGCACCGACGATGATGCCCGCGAGCGCGGCTATCGCAGGATCGAGATGGCTGAAAGCCGCCCAGGCAGCGATCACTCCGGCGATGGGTCCGGTGACGTTCCCGATCACCGACAACGCGTTGTCCACGAAGGGAATGAGGTCGGCACCCAGTTCGACCACTGCGGCGATTCCCAGTGCCACCAGTGCGCCGGTGGATCCGATCCACCGCATCGACTCGCCGACGGTGACCCCGAACAGTTCGAAATGCACCGCAGCGCTCAGCATCAACAGCGGCAGGAAGGTTCGCATTCCGGACGCTGCGGCGAGTCCGAGGCCGAGCATGGCGGGCAACACCCAGGTATCCATGGGTGGAGTTTAGGTCTACTGTGCGCCTTTATTAACCGCCGGCGGTTAATAAAGGCGCACAGCAAAGTCTCGGAAAGGACCTTCCATGGCGACAAACCCGCAACCGATGTTCTTCCTCAACCTGCCCGTCAAGGACCTCGGCAAGGCCACCACCTTCTACGAGTCCCTCGGATACTCCAAGAACACGCAGTTCTCCGACGAGAACGCGTCGTCGATGGTCATCAGTGACACCATCGTCGTGATGTTGTTGGCCGAGCCCTTCTTCAAGACCTTCACCACCAAGGGCATCGCCGACACTTCGACGTCGACGGAAGCGTTGCTCGGTCTCTCGGCCGAGACCCGTGAGGCCGTCGACACCATCGTCGACAAGGCACTCGCGAGCGGCGGTTCCGAGGGAAACGCGACGCAGGATCACGGCTTCATGTACAGCCGCAGCTTCCAGGATCCCGACGGCCACATCTGGGAAATCATCTGGATGAATCCCGAGAACATCGAGGGCTGAGCGACCGAACTTCCTCGGCGAGAGGCGAAACCCCGCAAACACTCGTAGCGTGGAGTGGTGACTGTCGCAAAAACCCTCGGAGAGCTACGCGCCTCCGGACACGTACAGCGAAGTGTCAAGGAAGAACTACGAGAGAATCTTCTCGCCGCGTTGCGGGACGGCCGTGACCCCTGGCCCGGGATAGTCGGGTTCGAGGACACGGTCGCTCCACAACTCGAGCGGGCACTGATCGCCGGCCACGACGTGGTTCTGCTCGGCGAAAGAGGCCAGGGAAAGACGAGGTTGCTTCGCACTCTCGGGCTCCTGCTCGACGAGTGGACGCCCGTCATCGAAGGCTCGGAACTGGGGGAGCACCCGTACGAGCCGATCACCCCGGCTTCGATACGTCGAGCCAAGGAACTGGGCGACGACCTCCCGATCGCCTGGCGCCACCGCAGCGAGCGGTACTCCGAGAAGTTGGCGACGCCGGATACCTCGGTCGCCGACCTGATCGGCGACGTCGATCCGGTCAAGGTTGCCGAAGGTCGGAGCCTCGGCGATCCGGAGACCATTCACTTCGGTTTGGTGCCCCGCGCGCATCGCGGGATCGTGGCCATCAACGAGCTTCCCGACCTGGCTGAGCGCATCCAGGTCTCGCTGCTCAACGTGATGGAGGAGCGAGACATCCAGGTCCGCGGATACACGCTTCGGCTTCCGTTGGACGTCCTGCTGGTCGCGAGCGCGAACCCCGAGGACTACACCAACCGTGGACGCATCATCACACCGCTCAAGGACCGCTTCGGTGCCGAGATCCGGACTCACTATCCGGTCGAACTGGAGGGCGAGATCGCGGTGATCGAGCAGGAAGCGCATCTGGCCGCCGAGGTGCCCGACTATCTCCTCGAAATTCTTGCCAGATTCACACGCCTGCTTCGTGAATCCACCTCGGTGGACCAGCGATCTGGTGTGTCGGCACGATTTGCCGTCGCCGGCGCAGAAACCGTCAGTGCGGCCGCAGTACGACGCGCGGCGGTGCTCGGCGAAGCTGATCCTGTTGCACGGCCGGTCGATCTCGAGTCCGTGGTCGAGGTTCTTCGAGGCAAGGTCGAGTTCGAATCCGGTGAAGAGGGACGGGAACTGGAGGTGCTCGAGCACCTGTTGCGTCGCGCGACGGCCGATACGGTTCGGGTACGTCTCGGCGGAATCGACTTGGGAATGCTGGTTGCAGCCGTGGAGATGGGCAATACGATCGTCACCGGTGAATCTGTCACGGCCAAGGCGTTTCTCGACGAACTTCCGGACCTCGAAGTACTGGACGAAGTAGCCGAACGTCTCGGCGCGCAATCCGACGGTGAGCGTGCCGCCGGTGCCGAACTTGCCCTCGAAGGGCTCTACCTCGCGCGCCGGATCTCCAAAGATCAAGGCCCGGGCGGCCGCTCGGTGTACTCGTAAGGGGCAGTGATGATGCACAATCCGCGGTACGGGCCTTACGACGGTGGCCCCGATCCGCTCGCGCCTCCCGTGGATCTGCGCGAGGCCCTGGCAGCAATCGGCGACGACGTCCTGTCCGGCACGTCGCCGCGCCATGCCCTCCGAGAGCTCCTGCGGCGAGGTAATCGTGACATGCGCGGGCTCGACGACCTTGCCGCCCAGGCGAACCGGCGTCGACGTGAGTTGCTGCGCCGCAACAACCTCGACGGAACTCTCGACGAGGTTCGCAAGCTTCTCGACAAGGCGGTGCTCGAAGAGCGCAAGGAACTGGCACGTGCTCTCGACGACGACGCACGGTTCAACGAAATGCGGATCGAGGAGTTACCGCCGTCGACAGCTCAGGCCGTGCAAGATCTGGCCGACTACAACTGGCGCAGCGAACAGGCTCGCGCGGATTACGAGAAGATTCGTGATCTGCTCGGTCGTGAAGTCCTCGATCAGCGATTCTCGGGTATGAAGCAGGCGCTCGAGGGTGCCACCGATGAGGATCGTGAGCAGATTCGCCAGATGCTGGCAGATCTGAATCACCTGCTCGACGCGCACTCTCGGGGCGTCGACACTCCGGAGCAGTTCGCAGAGTTCATGGACAAGCACGGGCAGTATTTCCCGGACAACCCCCGCAACGTCGAGGAACTTCTGGATTCGTTGGCGCAGCGCGCAGCGGCCGCACAACGATTACGGAACTCGCTCTCGCAGGAGCAGCGTGACGAGTTGGATGCTTTGGCGCAGCAGGCTTTCGGGGATCCGAGCCTGATGAGTGAACTGGGGCAACTCGACCAGTACCTTCAGGCAGCTCGGCCGGGTGAGGACTGGGAAGGCTCGCAACAGTTCCGCGGCGACAACGGGATGGGTTTGGGTGAGGGAACCGGCGCACTGCAGGACATTGCCGAGCTGGAATCGTTGGCGGACCAACTATCGCAGCAGTATGCAGGCGCAGCACTCGACGACATCGACCCCGAACTGCTCGCGCGGCAACTCGGCGACGAAGCCGCTGCTGACGCCCGCACCCTCGCCGACCTCGAAAAGGCTTTGCAGGAGCAGGGTTTCTTCGATCGCGCACCGGACGGTCAATGGCGCCTGTCGCCCAAGGCCATGCGGCAGCTCGGACAGACTGCTCTACGCGATGTCGCCGGGCAACTGTCGTCGCGAACCGGTCAACGCGACACGCGTCGGGCCGGTGCGATGGGTGAACCGACCGGAGCGTCCCGCGAATGGGAATTCGGGGACACGGAACCGTGGGACGTCACGAGAACGATCACCAACGCCGTCCTGCGTGACCCGGGCCGAATGCCGGTGCGGCTGAGCGTCGTCGATGTCGAGGTGGCCGAAACCGAACAACGTAGTCAGGCTGCCGTGGCTCTGCTGGTGGACACGTCGTTCTCGATGGTCATGGAGGATCGCTGGGTTCCGATGAAGCGCACCGCTCTGGCGCTCAATCACCTGGTGAGTACGCGATTTCGTAGCGACGAGCTGCAGTTGATCGCCTTCGGACGCCACGCGCACGTACTGACTCCGTCTGAGCTCGCCGGTTTGGACGGCGCGTGGGACCAGGGAACCAACCTGCATCATGCACTTTTGTTGGCGGCCAGACACCTTCGACGCCATTCCAATGCGCAGCCGGTGGTACTGATCGTCACCGACGGTGAACCGACGGCTCATCTCGAAGCGGACGGAGAAGCCAGGTTCGACTACCCGCCGAGTGCACGAACCCTCGGTTTGACGGTTCGCGCACTCGACGCGGTGGCCAGGCTGGGCGCCAAGGTCACGTTCTTCCGGCTCGGTGACGATCCAGGCCTGGCCAGGGTGGTCGACCGGATGGCGCACCGTGTGGGTGGACGCGTCATCGCGCCGGACCTGGACGGCCTCGGCGCCGCCGTGGTGAGTGACTACATGCGAGGTCGACGTTAGTTCTGTTCAGCGGGCTGGTGCTGGGTGATGCAGTGGATGCCGCCGCCACGTTCGAACAGCGGCCTCGCGTCGACAGTGACGACGGTGCGCCCGGGGTAAGCGGCTGACAGGATCCGGGCCGCTTCGGCATCGGCAGGATCGTCGAAGCTGCAGGCGATCACTCCGCGATTCACCACGAGATGGTTGATGTAGCTGTAGTCGACGAATCCCTCGTCGTCGCGCAGGATCTCGGGCGCAGGTACCCGGATGACCTTCCACGGCCGTCCGCCGACGTCGGTCGAGCGTTCGAACAACTCGATGATCGTCTTGCTGACGGCGTAGTCGGGGTGCACCGGATTGCGTTGGTCATGGACGAGTACCACTCCGGGGGAAGAGATTGCCGCGACGATGTCGACGTGTCCGCGCGTTCCGTAGGTCTCCTGATCGCGGGTCAATCCGCGGGGAAGCCAGATAACATGCTTGGCTCCGATGGTGCGGGCGAGTTCGGCCTCGATGTCCGCCTTCGTCAGTTCGGGGTTTCGTCCCGGATCGAGTTGCACGGTTTCGGTGACCAGCACAGTGCCGAGGCCGTCGACCTGAATGCCGCCGCCCTCGTTGACGATTGGTGAGTCGATCAATTGGGCCCCGGACTGCTCGACGACAAATCTGCCGATCTTCGAGTCTTTGTCCCACTGCGCCCAATCCTGTGCGCCCCACCCGTTGAACACCCAGTCGACTCCGCCGAGGCGGCCCTCGTCGGATAGAACGAACGTCGGCCCGATGTCGCGCATCCATGCGTCGTCGAGAGGCGCCTCGACGATGTCTACCTTCTCGGACAGGTACTTTCGCGCTTCTTCGACCTCGGCGGGATCGACGACGACGGTGACCGGCTCGAATTCGGCGACGGCGTGTGCAACTGCAGCCCACGTCGAGCGAGCTTCGTGTTGTTCTTCCGCGGTGTCCCCGAGGGAGTATCCGGCGCTGGGGTAGGCCATCCAGGTACGTTCGTGCGGTTCGCTCTCCGCGGGCATGCGCCAGGTCATCGCTTGGCTCCCGCAGTGTTCACCGGTGCGGTCAGAGTCGAGTAGGTGTCCGGACGACGCGTTGCCAGGAATGGGAACAGTGCCAGCCAGTCTTCACGGTGCTGCAGGTCGAGATCGGCGACCAGCACGGCTGATTCGTCGCGGGGAGCCTGAACGAGGATGCGTCCGTACGGGTCCGAGATGAAGGAGGAACCGTAGAAGGTGATGAGGCCTTCACTGCCGTGGCGATTGGGGACAACCATGAACGTGCCGTTCGCGATCCCGTTTCCGACGATCACCTGCTGCCACAGTGGCTGGGTGTCGAAGTTCGGGTGATCAGGCTCCGAACCGATCGCCGTCGGGTACACCAGAACCTGTGCACCGGCGAGGGAGTACGCACGAGCGACCTCGGGAAACCACTCGTCCCAGCACGTCGGGAGTCCGAACTTGGCGCCGAGCGCCTCGTGAACGGGGTATGGGTCCTCGGCCGGACCGCCTCGGAAGTAGGTGTCCTCGTAGTACCCGGCCGTCACCGGAATGTGGAGCTTGCGGGTACGAGCGAGAAGCTCCCCGCCGGGGGAGACGAGGATCGCGGTGTTGAACCCCAGGCCGTCCTCGGCTTCGCTGCGCTCGTACAGCGATGCATGAACGAGGACCTGGTTCTCGGCGGCGGCCTTGGCAGCGAAGGTGAGGGTGGGTCCGGTGAGCAGGTCTTCGGCTTCGCGTCCGGGATTGTCGCCGGCCGGGGTGGAGGCGGGGTAGCGGCTGAGCGTCAACTCCGGAAGGAACACCACCGCCGCTCCCAGCTTCGCTGCGGCTGCGATGCCCTCACTGAGTTCGGCGCGGAGGTCGTTCTGATCCTCGTGCCAGCGATGTTGGACGAGACCTACTCGCAGTGGGGCAGACGTGGAGGGCGAAGTCGCGGCGAGAGACTCAGGCGGCGTGAGGGCGGTGATCGTCAGCATGGGGTTTCCTCGGTGCTCGGGTATTCGACGTTCAACGTAAAACGAATATGATTCGTTAAGTATGGTAGGTGAGCGCTGATTGATCAAGGCCTTTCGGGGAATTGTTTTTTGCGGCGCCCCGAACGGTGTGGATCACTACAGGAGGACATATGCCGCGGCCACCGCAACGACTGCTCTCACCGGCGATCATCACCGAGGCAGCGATCGAGTCGGTGGACGAGTCCGGCGACTTCACGATGCCTGGACTCGCCGCAAGGCTGAAGGTTCGACCGTCGTCGCTCTACAACCACGTTTCCGGACGAGCCGAGATCGTCGAACTGATGAGGGCTCAACTGATGGCAGGAATCGACGTGAAGTCGGCCTCGGGGACCTGGAGTGAGACCGTCGCGGCGCTGGCAGCCGAGTACCGGCGAAGCTACGCCGCGCATCCTCGTCTGATTCCGCTCTTCACTGCGCAGACCGTGCAGGCCGGAGTGGCTTTCACCCTGTACAACGCATTGGCGCAGGCATTTGCCGATGGTGGCTTCGACCCGGCTGAAACACTGCACGCGATCACGACCGTCGACAGTTTTGTTCTCGGTTCGGCCTTGGACCTGGCGGCGCCGGACGTTCAGTGGGCGTCGGGGCCCGAAGCCAACGACGCGATGAAGGCGGCGTTGGCAACCTCCGGGAAGAATCCCGAACGTGCCGACGCCGCCTTCGAATTCGGCTTGCGGGTGTTGATGGCAGGCCTGATCGCGCAGGCTCCCGAAACCGCTCTCTCCTAGGACACGCTGAGGTCGTTCTCGTCGCGCAGTGCCTCCGTGTCGCGGTTGAGGGTCTTGCCCTCGAAGAACTCGGGATTGCGCACTCGCATGACCATCATCAGGACCGCGCCGAGGATGAGGATTCCGAACCCGAGGAAGAAGACCAGGCCGATCCCGCCGATGGATGCTCCGCTGGCGTTGTCCGGATTCATGCTCTCTTGGACCGAAATGACGAACACCGCAAGCAGCATGAGGCCACCGATGAGTGGGAACGTGAGCCGGAAGACGAAGTTTCGTAAGCTCTCGAAAAGCGTTTTGCGGAAGTACCACACGCACGCGAATGCCGTGATGCCGTAGTACCAGCAGATCATGATGCCGAGTGCAGCGATCGTGTCGAGCAGTGCACTTTCGGACAGGAACGTGACAACGCTGTAGAACACTGCGGTCACCGCGCCGGCCACGACTGTGGCGTACGACGGCACCAGGAAGCGAGGGGAGACCTCGGCGAGTTTCGTGGGGAAGGCTCCGTACGCGCCCATGGCGAGCATGGTTCGTGCAGCGGGCAGGAACGTGGTCTGCAGGCTGGCAACGGAGGAGACGAAGACGGCGAGGAACAGGAGCATTCCGCCCCAGTTACCCAAGACCGGGTCGGCGAGGGCGCCGAAGACGTTCTCGGAGTTGTCGGGGTTGCCGAGGCCGAGGCCTTCCTCGCCGACGCCGGCGTACATCATCGCGGCGACGGCGACCAGCAGGTAGGTCAGGAGAATGGTTGCGACACAGAGCAAACCGGCACGGCCCGGGGTCTTCTTCGGGTTCTTCGACTCCTCGCCCAGTGTGAGACAGGTATCCCAGCCCCAGAACGCGAAGATCGATCCGGTGAGTCCGATGACAAATGCGCCGATCGCGAGTCCGCTGAACGGGTTGAACCAACTCAGGTCGAAGGACAATCCGGCCGGGGCGTCGCCGGCACCGACGTGAACCAGTGCAACGACGGCGAAGACGACGAGCAACACCATCTGGAAACCGACGAGCGCGAACTGCACGCGCTCGCTGGTGGTGATTCCTCGACTGGCAATCCAGGTGGCCAGGGCGATGAACACCAGGGTGGTGCCGACGTTGACGAATTTGTTGCCCGGTAGATCGGCGATCGAGGGATTGTCGACCACCCGCGCTATGAACAGATAGAAGAAGTCGACGGCAATGGCCGCGAGGTTCGAGAGCACGATGATGGTGGCGATCACCATGCCCCAGCCGCACATCCAGCCGACGTATGGTCCGAATGCCTTGGTGGACCACGTGAATGACGCTCCGCAGTCAGGAGTGTCGGAGTTCAGTTCGCGGTACGCGTACGCGGTGAGGAACATCGGGATGAAGCCGGCGATGAAGATGGCGGGCATCTTGAGACCGACCGCAGCGACGATCAATCCGATGCTGGCCGTCAGGGTGTAACCCGGTGCCACGGAGGAGATTCCGAGGACTGCGCCGGAGATCATGCCGATCTTGCCGGTAGCGAGGCCTTTGGAACTCAGTTCGGTGCTGGTCATGACAGTGCCTCCGGCTGGGTGAATTCGTGCTTGGGCACTACGACCATGGGAACGGGCAACACGCGCAGCATCTTGGCGGCGGTGGAACCCAGGAAAAGTTTGCGGGGCTGGGCGAGGCGACTTGAACCGACCATCACGAGATCGCCGTCCTGCCAGTCCAGTTGACGCACTGCCGATTCCACGGTGGACCCGTCGGCGATGATGACCTCGATGGGGAACTCCGCGGGGAGCGCGGCTCTTGCGACGTCGAGTGTGTCCTGAGCGTGATTTCGTGCACGCTCCCTGGCCGACTCGGCGGTGTCGCGATGATCGCGCAGATCGTTCTGGGGGTCGAGCGCCACGAGAGAGACCAGTCGCAGCGGAACCTGCATCAGTTCGCTGGCGCGTACGGCGGTGTTCAAGACGATGTCGGCGCCGACGCGGGTGCCGAGTGCACAGGTGACTTCTCGTATTGCGGTAGCCGACGAGTGCCGCGTTCCGCGAGGCGCCAGTGCTACCGGGACGTGGGCTGAGTGCAGCAGTTCGGTCGAGACCGAACCTATCGCGTGACGGCCGAGCAGACCGTCGCCGGAAGCGCCCACCACGATCGCCAGCGCGTTCAGTCGGTCCACCTCGTCGAGCAGGCCCTGAGCGAACGACTCGTGGAAGCTCAGGTGTACTTCCACCTGGATATCCTCGGGCACCGACGCTTTCGCTTCGGCGAGCCAGTCGTGTGCACGTGCGGCGAGGATGTCGTCGTAGCCGGCTTCCGAGGGAACCTTGGCCGGCAGTGTCCGATCCGGTGGGAGGACCATGCAGATGTCGAGTTGCGCGCCGAGACTGCGCGCGAGCTGGGCCCCGAGGACCAGCCCGTCTTTACCGCTGGGTGTGGCGAGGTATCCGACGATAAGGCGCATGGTGGCTCTTTTCCGGATTGGAGGAATCTGCTGTGCGCCTTTATTAACCGCGGGGGGTTAATAAAGGCGCACAGCAGGAGGGGTGGCGACTCAGTCGTGTGAACTCATGACGTGCTTGAGGCGGGTGTAGTCCTCGACTCCGTAGGCCGAGAGATCCTTGCCGTAACCGGAGTACTTGAAGCCGCCGTGCGGCATCTCGGCGACGAGCGGGATGTGGCAGTTGATCCACACCGCACCGAAGTCGAGAGCAGCGGAGACGCGTTGCGTGACACCGTGATCCTTGGTCCAGATGCTCGAGGCCAGGCCGAACCGAACGTCGTTGGCAAGCGTGATCGCCTCCTTCTCGTCGGAGAAGCTCTGGACTGTGAGGATAGGACCGAAAGTCTCTTCCTGCACGATGTCGTCCGATTGCGCGACGCCGGTGATGACGGTCGGCTCGAAGAAGAATCCGGTTTCGCCCGAACGCTTTCCGCCGGTAACGATCTTGGCCGACGCCGGCAGGTTCGCGATCTTGTCGCTCACGGCGTTGAAGTGGTTGATGTTGTTGAGCGGGCCGTAGAAGGCATCAGGATCGGAAGGCGCTCCGGGTCGCAGCTTTTCGGCGTTACGCACGAGAGCTTCGACGAGCTGATCGTGGATGGATTCGTGAACGATCACGCGAGTGGCCGCGGTGCAGTCCTGACCGCCGTTGAAGAACGCTGCCTCGGCGATACCGGTGGCGGTCTTCTCGATGTCGACGTCGCCGAAGACGATGGCCGGGGCTTTGCCGCCCAATTCGAGGTGTGCGCGCTTGAGTTGCTGCGCCGCGGACACCGCGACTGCGATGCCTGCCCGTACCGACCCCGTGATGGAGACGAGACCGAGGGCCGGGTTCTCCACCAACGTCGCGCCGGTTCCGCCGTTGCCGAGCACGACGTTCAACACACCGTCCGGCAGGATGCCCTTCGAGAGCTTCGCCAAGACCAGCGTGCTGCCCGGTGTGGTGTCGCTGGGCTTGAGGACGATCGTGTTGCCGGCTGCGAGCGCGGGCCCGATCTTCCACAGCGCCATCATGAACGGGTAGTTCCAGGGAGTGACCTGCCCGACGACACCGATCGGCTCACGGCGGACGTACGAGGTGAAACCTTCCATGTACTCTCCGGCAGCCTTGCCCTCGAGGAGGCGTGCGGCTCCAGCGAAGAACCGCATCTGATCGGCTCCGACCTTGACCTCTTCGTCGGCGATCATCTGGTGGGCCTGGCCGGTGTTGGCGCTTTCGGCCGCGACGATTTCGTCGCTGTGCGCTTCGATGGCGTCGGCGAGCTTGAGGAGTGCGGCCTGGCGCACGCTCGGAGTCGTCTTGCCCCAGGTCTCGAAGGCGCGCTGCGCGGCTTCGACGGCGGCGTCGACGTCTTCCTTGGTGGAGACCGGCGTACGCCCGACCACACTCTCGTCCACGGGGTTGATCAGGTCGAGCGTTTCCGTCGCGGCTGAGGCGACGAATTCACCGTTGATGTAGTTCTCGAGTACGACGATCGACATCGGTACCGGTTCCTCTCGAGGTCGAACGAGTTCCGGCTGAGGTGATCAGCGCGGAACTCGCACTTTGTGGGGCGTGTGTGAGCAAGTGTGCGCTGACTCACAGGTAAAGACAGCTGCCAAAAAGGTGAAATCTTTGATCGCGAACGCGCCGAGTTGTACAGTCCAGCGCATGACGATCGCTGTGCGGTGGATGTTGGCGCAGCCGGACCTCGCGCTGGAACTCAAAGGTGGGGCGCAGGGTGTCGGTCGCGAAATCACATTTGCGCACGCCACGGAGTTGCTCGACCCGTTCCGATGGTTGACCGGCGGCGAATTCATCCTCACCACCGGCATTCGATTGCCGTCCACTCAGCAAAAGCGCGGCCGTTATCTCCGGATGCTCGACGCAGCGGGTGTGGCGGCGGTGGGGTTCGGGACCGGACTCTCGTACCCCGAGGTCCCGGCCGATCTGGTGGCCGTCGCCGACGAGATCGGGTTGCCGCTGATCGAGGTGCCACTGCCAACGCCCTTTGCCGCCGTAGTCAAGCGCGTGATGAGCCGGTTGGCAGAGCAGGAATACGAAGCTGTCCTTCGGGCGTCACGGGCGCAACCGCGGATGACACGCGCAGTCATTTCCGGTGGGACTGCTGCGACCGTGCGTGAACTGGCGATCGCGACTTCGGCGACGGTGCTCCTGCTCGACGTCGCCGGACGGGTTCTCGAGAGCTCACCTCAACTGCCGACCGACGACGTGATCGACGAACTGCGAGCAACTCTCGGGGGCGGCGCGTCCAGCAGCGTGACGCTTGCACGTTCCGGAGCGTCCATCGCCGTGCAGCAGATCAGTGTCGGGCGAACACCGTACGGATACCTGGCGGTCATCAGTTCGTCTGCGCTCAGTTACGTCGATCAGATACTTCTCGGTCACGCGAACTCGTTGTTGGCGTTGGACTTCGAGAAACCTGCGCGCCTGCGTGCCACTCAGGATCAGTTGAATTCGCATGCCCTCGGACTGCTGCTCACCGAAGACCGCGACCCGGCGCCGGCGTGGCAACAGATCCGTCAGGCCGCCGACGGCGAGGGAATGATCCGTGGCCTGACAGTTCTTGCCGACACGTCCGATGTCGCGGGACGCGTCGCAGTCGAGATTGCCGAGTTCATGAACAAGGCAGGGCGGCAGTTGTTCTCGCGGATCAACGACACTCGCGTCACGGTGCTGCTGCGAGGAACCGACGACGTCGCGTTCGCCCGAGAGCTACTGAGCGGGGTATCGAGGTCGGATCTACGCTCACTTCGCGTCGGCCTGAGCGCGAGACGCGTGGTCGCGGCCCTTGCGGTCGCCGTCGAACAGTCCCAGCTGTGTGCGTCTGCGGCGGAAATCGGCGGTGAGCCTTTGGAATTCGCGGCGCTGACCGGAAGTGTGCTGCTGTCTTTCGATTCGACGCGTGAAGTGCTCAACACGCTGGCGGAAACGATGATCACTCCGATCGAGGATTACGACCGTGACAACGGCACCGAACTGCTGGCGTCGTTGCGGGCATTTCTCGAGGCCAACGGGCACTGGGAAGCGGCAGCCATCACGATGGGCGTCCACCGGCACACGCTGCGAAGCCGAATGGCGAAGGTGGAGAGCCTGATCGACTGTCGGCTCGAAGTTGCGAGAGTTCGTGCGGAACTGCTGCTCTCGATCATTGCCCGGCAGTCGTGACTGCCGGGCAATGATCGAGACTTGGCAAAGCGGCCGTCAGGCCTTGTTGCGGGCGATGATGTCGGCGGCGGTTCGCTGACCCATCCGGACGGCACCGTCGACGTGCTGGTACCCCTCGGCCGCGATGTCGGAGCACGAGAAGTGGATCGGGCCGACGGGCGTGCGGGAATCCGCGCCGTAGCGGTGAAGGCCGCCGAGGTCGAAGCTCGCCGCGTAGGCACCGCGTGTCCATTCCTCCGAGCCCCAGTCGGATTCGTAGTACACAACCGGCTCTTCGGCTTTCGGGCCCAGGTAGCGGGCGAGTGAGGCCAGAATCGTGGCCTTGCGCTCCTCGGCGGAAAGCTCGAACATCGCGTCGGCCTTCTCGTCGGAGACGAAAGCGACCAGGGTGCCGCGATCGTCCTCGTGGTTGGTGTTGTCGTACACCTCCTGCACTACCTCGGACGCGCCGAAGCCGGTGCCGGAGAGGCCGGCTTCGCGCCAGAAAGGCGTCTCGTACACCGCGTGCACCTTGATGACGAGGCCGAGGGACTGGTGTTGGTGCATCTGGTGCTGACGGCGCGGCAGCGGGGGATCGTAGGAGATCCGGGAGTAGAGGTTGGGCGGTACAGCCAGGATGACCCGGCTTGCCTCGACGCGAACGTCGCCGTCCGCCAACACCGTTGCGCCGGATTCGTTCCACTGCACCGTACGGACGGGCGCGTTGAGGAAGACGTCGTCACCGAGCGCCTCGGCCATGCGGATGGATACCTGCTGCATTCCGCCGACAACTCGCTTGTCGAGGATGAAGTCCTCGTCGACGAGGTGGGAGAACGAACCTGCGGAGGCGGCCATCAGGACTGCCTGCAGAGCGGAGAACGAGTGGGCGGGCTTGGTGAGCATGCCGCCGGCGATGAAGAGGCCGATGTTGTCGCGGGCCTCGGCGTCGTCGGACTGGTTGATCAGCCACTGCTTGAACGAGACGGTGTCGAGATCGCGGGCGAGGGGGTGTGCCCACGGCTCCTCCGCGCCGATCTGCGCTGCGAGATCGTCCATCTCGTCGATGAGACGGTCCATCTCCTTCTTCGTGGTTTCGTTCGTGGGGAAGGAGTCGCCCGTGTACTGCGTCCGCTCACCCGCTGACGAGATGTAGACGGATTCGCCCTCTCGGTAGCGCTCGAACGTCGTGAGGCCGAGCTCGTCGAGCAAGGAGATCAGCGCTGTCTGGTCCGGGGAGACCCACTGGCCGCCAATTTCCAGGACTGCGCCGTCGATGGTGTCGGTCCACGTGCGGCCGCCGACACGGTCACGTGCTTCGATCACGGCGACGGACAAGCCGGCCTTGCGCAGCGCGGTTGCCGCTGCCAGGCCAGAGGGGCCGGCGCCGACGATTGCAACGTCTCTCTGGAGAGTAGGCACTTGCGAGCTCCTTCATGTTGAGCACCGCTCGAGTCGAAAAGCTGCCGACGAGCGAGTGAACGGGTGTCGGTTTTCAGTCTGTCCCGAGGAGACGCACACCACACCTGACGAAACGGAGTGTTCGATCGTCGAACCTGTGCCGTTTAGGCGCGCGGCTAGCCGTTGATGACGTGACGATCGCCGAGCGGTCGGCTCAGCGGGACGTCCAAGCTGCCGAACACGGCAACCAGAATGCACATCTTGTCCGCGGCCTCGGGCAGTGCCCCGGTTCGTAGAGTGACGATCACCGTCGTATCGGTCTCTTCGACGGTTGCGTACGCGCCGTAGCACTCCGGAGTGCCGGTCACGAAGTGGACGGCCACCGTGTGATCGTCGACCTCGGACCACGATTCGAACATCGTGGCCGTTGCTCCCACGATGTCGGTGCGACTGTCGAACTCCGTGCCCATCTCGCTGTCGTCGACCTCGTCGGGAACGGGCGTTCCGAGCGACCAGTCGGCGGGACTCGCTTCGTTGGCCGCCATCGGATTCGGTGCGGCAACCGGCCCGGTTGTCTGGGCCCCGACGGAGCATCCGGCCAAAGCAAGGCAGGCCAGAACGGCGAGGGTTAGTACACGCATGGATCCACCGTAACCCTGCTCAAGCGAGTAGTGCCGTGACCAGCGCAATTGCCGGAATCGACGCCAAAGTGGTGACAAAGGCGCTGTCTCGGGCGAGGACCATTCCGCGCCGGTAGCGGCTTGCGTAGATGAAGACGTTCTGCGCAGTCGGCAAGGTCGAGACGACCACGATCGCGAACAACTGATGGCCGTCGATGCCGAGGAGGAAATGCGCCATCAGATAAGCCAGCACAGGTTGGACGACGATTTTGAGCGTCGACGCCAGCGCGACGTCGCGGCGCGGACTCGAGCCCTTCTCCAGCACCCGCACGCCGTACAGCGAGAGCCCGAATGCCAACAGCGCTCCGGGTACCGACGTGGCGCCGATCAATTCGAAAGGCTGCATCAGCGGCCGGGGCGGCGACCAACCGGCCAACGCGACGATCAATCCCGCTGCGCCCGCGAGCACGATCGGGTTCTTGAACGGGGCGGTGACGGTGTCGATCAACGAGAGCTTCTCGGCATTCTCGCCGCGAAGCGCCGTCAGATCGAGGATCGTCAAAGCGATCGGGGAGTAGACGACGATCTGGAACAGCAGGAGCGGGGCAACGAACGTGGCATCGCCGAGCACGAATACCGCGATCGGGATTCCGAGGTTTGCCGAATTCACGTACGAAGCAGACAGCGCGCCGATAGTCAGTTCGGGCAGCGGCCGATTGAGCCAGATCTTCGCAACCAGAACGTACAGAGCGCCGACGGCAAAGGCCGTCGCCGACGCAACCGCGAGCGTCGGCGAGAAGATCACCGACAAATCGGACGACGCGAGGGTCGTGAACAGCAGGGCAGGCGTCGCGACGAAGAACACGAGTCGACCGAGAACGAACTGTCCTTGGCTACCGAGGGTGCCGAGACGGCCGAGGAGATACCCGACCGCGATGACAACAAAAATTACGGTGAAACCCGCAACAACTCCCGACACGCTGCGGGCACCTCTCGACTGGAATGAACGACTTCGAGAAATCTTAGTCCGGGCAGCAAAAAGGCCGCGCAGTCGAGTGACTGCGCGGCCTCTTCGGTACTTCTACGTGTGACTACCGTGCGGCGGTGAAGGGGAGCAACGCCATTTCGCGTGCGTTCTTCACGGCAACGGCGACCTGACGCTGCTGCTGCGGGGTCAGGCCCGTGACGCGACGGCTGCGGATCTTGCCGCGGTCCGAGATGAACGTGCGAAGCAAGTTGATGTCCTTGTAATCGACATGCGTGATCTTCGCTGCGAACAACGGGTTCTTCTTGGGCTTACGACCCTCTACGGGGCGTGGCTTCTTCGACGGTGAACGCTTGACTGCCATCCGACTTCCTTACCAGCTCGACTTGTGTACGCCAGGCAGTTCCCCACGGTGCGCCATTTCTCGCACGCGAATCCGGGAGAGCCCGAACTTCCGCAGGTGGCCGCGCGGACGTCCATCCGCAGCGTCTCGATTGCGCAATCGTACCGGACTGGCGTCGCGTGGTAGACGTTGCAGGGTCGCTTGGGCCTTCGCGCGCTCCTCGGGCGAGCTTTTCGGCGAGCGGATCGCCTCCTTGAGAGCGGATCGCTGCTCCGCGTACCGCTCGACGATGACCCGTCGCTGGTTGTTCTTGGCGATCTTCGACTTCTTGGCCATGCCTACTTCTCTTCTCGGAAATCGACGTGCTTTCGCAGCACCGGGTCGTACTTCTTCAGCACGAGCCGATCGGGGTCGTTGCGACGGTTCTTGCGGGTCACGTACGTGTATCCGGTGCCCGCGGTGGACTTGAGTTTCACGATCGGACGGATCTCGTTGCGCGCCATCTGCTCAGACCTTCTCGCCGCGGGCGCGAATCCGGGCGACGACGGATTCGATGCCGTCGCGGTCGATCGTCTTGATCCCCTTGGTCGAGAGAGTGAGCGTGATGCGGCGACCCTCGCTGGGCAGCACGTAGGTCTTGCGCTGGATGTTCGGGTTCCAGCGACGGTTCGAACGCTTGTGGGAGTGCGAGACGGATTTTCCGAACCCCGGCACACGTCCGGTCACTTGGCAGTGAGCCGACATGGGTGTTCCTTTCAACTTGCAGATGACAATCATTTTCGACAATGCGGTGAGATCAATGTACCGTTCAACCTCGGTAATGACAATCATTCCCAGAAAGGCCCGCTGTGAACACGATCTTGGACGGCAGGACTCCGCTGGTCCTGGTCGCCGGCATGAGCGAATCCACCCCACACACCGCACGAGCGTTGCTGCGAACCGGAACTGTTCTGGTCCATCACGACCTGAGCCACGTCCGTGAAGGGGTGGTCCGGCGGACGGTCACCTCGATGACCGGGAGTGCCGGGTCTGCCAGCACTGTGTCCGAGCGCGAGACGATCCTCGAGCTCGCGCACGGCTGCGTCTCCTGCACCCTGCGCGAAGACTTGCTGCCGCTCCTGCGCCGGCTTCACTCGCACAGTTCGGTCCAGCGGATCGTCTTGCTGCTGGACCGCCAACTCGAGCCCGAGGCGCTGTGCTGGGCGATCGAGCACGTCGTCGTGACCGGCGTCGTCGGCCAACTGGACGGACCGGCACAGCGCGATGTCCGCGTCGACGCTGTCGTGACGTGCATCGACGCGCAGACCTGGCTCGCCGACGCGACCGGCGACGAAGCTCTCGACGACGACCGCACCCTGGCTCAGGTCGTCGTCGGGCAGGTCGACTTCGCCGACGCGCTCGTCCTGCGCGGGTCCGACGGGCTCGACGGCTGGCAGCGGTCCCGCCTGAACGCGGTTCTCGCGCGCATCGCTCCGCGGGTACCCGTCTTCGATGAGGGAGACGACATCGAGGCACTGCTCCTCGAGGTGCCTGCGGATGCGCGACGCGGTGAACTGGCCGACGCACATTCACCGTTGCTGCGTCGCCAGCCGCCGCTCGACGACGACGGCGGAGTGATGCTGGTCGAGTTCACCGCGAACCGGCCGTTCCACCCCGGGCGTCTGCACGAGGCGATCGACGTCCTGCTCGAAGGCGTCGTGTACTCCCGGGGGCGCGTCTGGGTGGCGACGCAACCGGGTGAAGCGCTCTGGCTCGAATCGGCCGGCGGTGGCTTGCGGGTTGCCAGCGCAGACACCTGGCTGGCCGCGATGACGCCGGAGCAACGAGAGCGCGTTCCGGCCGAGCGCCGTGCCCTCGCAGCCCTGAAATGGGACGAGCGTTTCGGTGATCGCGACACCTCGATGGTTGTTCTGACCTGCGGTGCGAACCCGCTCGAGATCGACCGAACACTGCAGCACGCCTTGGTCACCGACGACGAATTGGCAGATGAAACGTCGTGGGCCACCTGGGAAGACCCGTTCGGTGAGTTCCACGAAGACCCGTGTGACGAATCCGAATCGCCTTATGCCGAAACCGAATCAACGCGAGAGGGAAACGAATGAAGAAGCAGATGCACCCCGACTACCACCCGGTGGTGTTCCAGGACGCCAGCACCGGCAAGAGCTTCCTGACCCGATCGACCGTGACGAGTGACCGCACCGTCGAATGGGAAGACGGCGGCACCTACCCGTTGCTGGTCGTCGATGTCACGAGCGACTCGCACCCGTTCTGGACCGGAGCGCAACGCGTGATGGACACCGCCGGACGCGTCGAGAAGTTCGAGCGTCGCTACGGGAAGCGCAAGGCACTCTGATGGCCGTTCCTAAGCGGAAAATGTCCCGCTCCAATACGCGCAGTCGCCGTGCCCAGTGGAAGGCGACGGCGCCCGATCTGGTCGAGGTCACGGCCTTCGGCCAGACCCACCGGGTTCCCCGGCGACTGGTCAAAGCAGTTCGACTCGGGGTGATCGACCCGAGCCGCATCTGACCGTGCGATCCTTGGCCGGTGCTGCTGAGGATCCTCGAACTGGTGGGCATCGTGGCGTTCGCGGCCTCGGGTGCCCTGGTGGGCGTCACCAAGCGACTCGACATCTTCGGGGTGTGCTCGGTGGGTGTGTTCACCGGTATCGGCGGCGGTATCGTCCGCGACGTTCTCCTCGGCGTCCATCCGCCCAGCTCGCTGAGCAGTTGGCCGTACTTCGGAACGGCCGCCGCCACCTCACTCGCCGTGTTCTACCTCCACGAGCCGCTGAATCGACTGCGTCGTGAAATCCTGGCGCTCGACGCACTGGGAATGGGCCTGTTCGCGAGCACCGGCGCCGTCATCGCGCTGGACAACAACGCCAGTTCGCTGGCGGCGACGTTGATCGGTGCGACCGCTGCAATCGGCGGCGGAGTGATCCGCGACGTCCTCGTCAACGAGGTGCCGCTGCTCCTGCACAAGGACCTGTACGCGGTTCCCGCACTGCTCGGCGCTGCGTTGGTGGTCACAGTCTCGCAAGCCGGACTGTCCACCAACGCCGCGCTGGTATGCGGCACCGCATTCGCCGCAGTGTTCAGACTGCTTGCGTTGTGGCGTCATTGGAGTCTGCCGGGACCCCGGCGAACCCGGGACTGATCGCGACACGCCGGAGCCCGGAATCGGACCCTCTCAGCCGCATCTCAGCACTTCAGTCCAAACTGTCGGTATGCGTATTTTGGTGGTCGACGACGACCGGGCGGTTCGCGAGTCGCTTCGGCGGTCGCTCAGCTTCAACGGCTACACGGTCGAACTCGCGGTCGACGGACTCGACGCTCTCGAGAAGATCCTCGCCAACCGGCCCGACGCCGTCGTTCTCGACGTCATGATGCCGCGACTCGACGGACTCGAAGTGTGCCGCCGATTGCGTAGCGCCGGCGACGACCTACCCATCCTGGTACTCACCGCTCGCGATTCGGTCAGCGAGCGAGTCGCCGGCCTCGACGCCGGAGCCGACGACTACCTGCCCAAGCCGTTTGCCTTGGAAGAACTGCTCGCGCGACTGCGCGCTCTGCTGCGTCGCACCGCACCCGATCTCGACGCCGATTCCGAGATGATGGCGTTCGAGGACCTCACCCTCGACCCGGTCACCCGCGAGGTCAAGCGCGGCGAACGATCGATCAGCCTCACCCGAACCGAGTTCTCCCTCCTCGAAATGCTCATGGCCAACCCGCGCCGCGTGCTGACTCGTGGACGCATTCTCGAAGAGGTGTGGGGATACGACTTCCCGACGTCCGGCAATGCGCTCGAGGTGTACGTCGGTTACCTGCGTCGTAAGACGGAGGCGGACGGCGAACCGAGGTTGATTCACACCGTCCGCGGAGTCGGCTACGTCCTGCGGGAGACGCCTCCGTGATCACCGCTCCGTTCGGCAAGAACGCCGAACCGAAGAAATCCTCCACCACCCAAGCGTCCGTCGAAATGCGCCCGCCGATGCCACTGACCCGTTCGGTGTCGCTGCGTTGGCGCGTGACATTGCTCGCTGCGTCGGTGGTGGCCATTGCCGTCGCAGTCATGGCCATCGCGGCGTACGCGGTGGTTTCGCGTGCGCTCTACGCGGACGTCGATCACCAGTTGCGGACCAGAGCAGCGGTGCTCATCGACAGTAATGTCGTGCGCTTCGATCCTCGCTACATCTCCGGCGCGACGCTCTACACCACCGACATCAGTGTTGCCCTGATCTTCTCGGATCTGAGCACGTACCAGCCGCCCGGTTCCGACGTGCCGATCGGCGAAGCCGAAGATGCCGTCGCGCGGGGCGAATCGGATTCCTCGCTGCGAACCGTCGACGGCCAGCGCGTGCTGGCCCAACGAACCCATGACGGAAGCACTTTGGTGATCGGGCAGCGGCTCGCGCCGACCGTGGCGGTACTGGACCGGCTGGCCTGGGTCCTCTTCGTGGTCGGCGGGTGTGGTGTCATTCTCGCAGCGGTGGCGGGTACTACCGTGGGCCGCACCGGTTTACGGCCCATTGCCAGGCTGACTGCAGCCACCGAACGCGTCGCCCGGACCGACGATCTGACGCAGATCCCCGTGACCGGCAGCGACGAATTGGCGCGTCTGACAGAGAGTTTCAACACGATGCTGCGGGCACTCGCCGAGTCCCGCGAGCGTCAGTCGCGTCTCGTTGCGGACGCCGGACACGAGTTGCGCACACCGCTGACTTCGTTGCGTACCAACATGGAATTGCTGATCGCGTCCAGCCGACCAGGCGCGCCGCAGATTCCCGACGAGGACATGGCCGAACTGCGTGCCGACGTCGTCGCGCAGATCGAGGAACTGTCGACTCTTGTGGGCGACCTCGTGGATCTGGCCCGCGAAGACGCGCCCGAAACCGTGTACGAGCGCGTCGACGTCAGCGACGTCGTCGAGCGGGCGCTCGAGCGAGCACGGCGCAGGCGCAACGAAATCGAGTTCGAGGCGGTCACTACTCCGTGGTACGTCTACGGAGACCAGGCGGGCCTCTCGCGTGCCGTGCTCAACGTCCTCGACAACGCTGCGAAATGGAGCCCGAAGGGCGAACAGGTACGCGTCGAAATGCGTCCGGTCGGCCAAGGATTGTTGGAATTGACCGTAAGTGATGCGGGACCTGGCATTCCGGAGGAGGATCGGGAGTTGGTGTTCGATCGTTTCTACCGGTCGACCGCGGCTCGCTCCATGCCGGGATCGGGTCTGGGACTTGCGATTGTGCGTCAGGTCGTCGTCAAGCACGGCGGCACCATTGCGATCGACGAATCCGATCGTGGGGGAGCGCTGGTTCGAATCGTGCTTCCCGGCGAACCGGGTCCGAGCGCCGAGTAGCGTGTTCGGGCGGCTGCCCAGGCCCGTCGGTCCCGCATATCGGTGACCGAGGTCACGGGGTAATGCGTTCGGGCCGAAAGTATTTCGGGCCGAGCCGGCAACACCGGCTTTTCACGTCGAACTCTGGGTAAAGTGACAGGCACGTCTCAGCGCCTTCTCAGCAGCGCAAGGCAGCATTGTCGGCAGAACAGTTGTGACTGCCCGTCCGGTGGTCACCGTAGACGAAAGCGAGCCGATGACCGAGGACCGTAACGTCGGGCCGACCCGGCCCGAGCAGCCCAACAGCGAGCCCACCACCCAGGCGCAGCCGCAGCAGCCTCCTGTGCAGCCGCAGCAGCCGTACCAGCCGACCGAATCCTTTGCCCGACCCACCGAAAGCTTCGGGCAGGCGCCGCAGCAGCCCACGCAGGCTTTCGGCCACCCGCACGGTGCTCATGAGGCGGCGTACCAGCAGAACGCTCCGTACGGCGCACCCAACCCGGGTGGCCCCGGCGGCCCGAACGGTCCGGGCGGCCACAATCAGATCCCAGCGCCGCTGCAGGGGCCGAACTCCGGTTCGACCACCACCAAGCCGAAGTCAGGACGCATGGCGCTGGTTGCCGGCGCTCTCGCCCTGGTCCTGGTCAGTGGTGGTGTCGGTGGCGTGGTCGGTGCCGTCGTAGCGGACCGCAACGGTGGAACCGCGACGGTCACCAACTCGCTGAACGCCCCCAAGCCCACTGCCACCAACACGTCCAACGCTCCTGCCGGCTCGGTTCAGGCCGTTGCCTCGAAGGTGGTGCCCAGCGTCGTGCAGATCGAGGTGGCCACCGCGCAGGGACAGGGCGGTGAGGGTTCCGGCGTCATCCTGTCCTCCGACGGCCTGATCCTGACCAACAACCACGTTGCCGGTGCTCAGGGAGCGCAACTTCGCGTCGCGTTCTCCGACGGAACCAAGGCCTCGGCCACCCTGGTCGGTGCCGATCCCGTCTCCGACATCGCCGTCATCAAGGTCGACGGTCGCAACGACCTCACGCCCATCGATCTCGGCAACTCCGGCGACGTCCAGGTCGGACAGCAGGTAGTTGCCGTCGGGTCCCCGCTCGGTCTGGCTGGCACGGTCACCGAAGGCATCATCTCCGCCCTCGATCGTCCGGTGTCCACGAGCGGCGAGTCCGGCAACCAGAACACCGTCATCGACGCTCTGCAGACCGACGCAGCGATCAACCCCGGTAACTCCGGTGGTGCCCTCGTGAACATGGACGGCCAGCTGATCGGCATCAACACGGCGATCGCCTCCCTCGGAGCGTCCTCGGGTACCCAGGGCGGCTCCATCGGCCTCGGATTCGCCATCCCGATCGATCAGGCACGCCGCGTCGCCGACGAGCTGATCAAGACCGGCAAGGCGACCCAGGCCATGATCGGCGTGACCGTGCCGTCGCAGGACAACGCCGACGGCGCAACCGTCATGGATGTCACCGCTGACGGACCGGCTGCAAAGGCCGGCATCCCGAAGGGTGCAGTCATCACCAAAGTCGACGATCGTGTTGTCGCAGATGGTGATTCGCTGATCGCGGCAGTGCGTTCGCATGCTCCCGGAGACAAGGTCTCGATCACGTACAGCGACGGCGGGCAGACCAAGACCGTCGATGTCACGTTGGGAACCGCGGCGGCGCAGGGCGGCCGATGATGTTCGGCGATCAGCAGACGATCGACCCGATCTTCGGCCAGATCGCAACGGCGTCGGGATCGGACACTACGGTAGGAGTCATGGAACTCGAAGCCACATCGGCCGGCCGCGCTCTGGTCGTCATCGTCGACGATCGAACAGCCCACGGCGACAACACCGACTCCATCGGTCCTCTGGTCACGGAACTGCTGAACGAAGCGGGTTTTCTCGTCGATGCGACGGTTGCCGTCGCCGCCGACGAAGTGGAAATTCGCAACGCTCTCAACACCGCAGTCATCGGTGGCGTCGACCTCGTCATCTCGGTCGGCGGTACCGGGGTGTCCCCGCGTGACGTCACTCCCGATGTGACCGCCGAGGTTCTCGATCGCGAGATCCCGGGAATTGCCGAAGCACTTCGCGCTTCCGGTCTTTCGGCCGGATCACTCGATGCAGGCTTGTCCCGTGGCCTCGTCGGGGTTTCGGGCAGCACGTTGGTCGCCAACCTGGCGTCGACCAGGCCGGCGATTCGCGACGGCATGGCAACCCTGACGGCTCTGGCGAGCCACGTCATCGCCGAGCTGTCCAGCCTCGAGGGCTGAGACGGTTTGCCCGAGCAGCCAGATATCCCGAAGAAGCCGCCAGTCGACAAGAAGCGCCTGGCGCGCATCTTCGGGGACGTCTTTCCCGAGACGACGTCGGACGAGCGGGGTCCGGAAGGATCGTCGCGATCCTCGGACGACGATTGGCTGCGTAGTCAGCGCCCCCCGCACCACGGTGGTTGAGTAGAAAATCAGGCCGTCGGACGCAATGTCCGAGGGCCTGATTTGTTCTGCGGGCACTGCTTATTCGAGCGTCTTGGCGTGCGCTCCCGTGTCGGCGCCACTGTTGGCGGAGAGGATATCGCGGATCTGGATGAGCAGATCGGTTTCGCTGGCTTCCTTGTCCTCGGGCTCGGAGACGAACTTCTTCTTCGCCGCATTCGCGGGAACGATGAGCACGAAGTAGACGACCGCCGCGATGATGACGAAGTTGATGATCGCGGTGACCACTGCGCCGAAGTTCAGGAACGTCTCAGAGGTGTCACCCGTCAGCTGAATACCCCACCCGTATTCGTTGCCGCCGCCGATCGAAGCGACGAGTGGGTTGATGATGTTGCTGGTGAAGGCCGTGACGATGGCGGTGAAGGCTGCGCCGATGACCACTGCGACGGCCAGGTCGAGCACGTTTCCGCGAAGCAGGAAATCCTTGAATCCCTTGAGCATGTCGGTGTCCCCTCGAGTCTCCGATGGCAAGTGCCAGATGGTCCGTTGATACCGAACCGACTGGAAAAATCCTAGAGGAGCTTCGGCCGCTTTGTGCGGTCAGCGAAATGTCACGGTGATCGCATTGGACAGAGATGCCGCGGCTACGACGTTTGCCGCCGGTGTCGGCAGGGCCAGCAGAATCACCTGTTCCTGCTGGTTACGTGTACTTTCCGAGGTGGTGACCAACGCGACGACCGCCCCCGCGGCAAGAATTTGCGGTGCTTTGTCGGCAATCGATTCGTTGGGTGTGTCGGGGCGGGGTGTGTCTGGGCCGACAGTCAGGACGTCGACGACATCGCCGCTGCGCAAGATATCTGCAACGGCCGCATCGGCGAGTCGAACGGGAACGATGCGGGCGTCGTCGGTGCCCACCGACAACCCGGCCAACCGGGGGCTGAGAACACGCACGTCGGTGACGGTTTCTCCGGAGCGAATCGGGCCGGCAACGGTTCTGCCGACTACCAGGTCGGTATCGGAGACAACTCCTTCGGGAAGGTGTTTCGAGTCGATCTCGCTGACCTCGACATCCGAATCCGCGATCACCTGCCCCGGAGTGAGATCGCGACTCGAGACAACTACGGCGACGGTGTCGGTCGCGGGATCGCCTCGAAAGAAAAGAACAACGCCGAGTGTGGCCAGGACAACGGCTGCGAACTTGCGGACGGTCGCCGAGCGAAATCGCGTGCCGCGTGTCAGTTCGACGAGGCGATCGAAGATGTTCGGCGTGAGATCGAGTTGGGCGCGCAATGGATGGGAGCGCCTCGGCGAACGAGAACGTACTGACGGCATTCATGCACGTTAGGGCCGGAAGCGGTGCTTCCGGCCCTAACGATGTGAACCTGTGGACAACCCGGAGGTTGTGGAAATCAGCTTGCGGCAGCCTTCGCGGGCGCCGGCGTGCTGGTCGACGAACTCGAGGTCGAAGAGGAGTCCGACTTGGACTCGGACTTCGGAGCGGGTGCCGAATCGCTCTTGGCCGGCTCGCTCGCTGTTCCGGAGCCGCCGCGGCTGTCGGTGCGGTAGAAGCCGCTGCCCTTGAACACGATGCCAACAGAGTTGAACAGCTTGCGGAGCTTGCCTGAGCAGGCTGGGCAGACCGTCAGCGAATCTTCGCTGAAGGACTGGACGATGTCGAAACGGTTGTCACATTCCGTACATGCGTATGAGTAGGTGGGCACCGGGCTTCCTCCGCACTGTGATGTTCGAGCAGCCGCGTATTTACACCGCAGCCTTTAGCACTCTACAAGTGACAGTGCCAACAGCGCTAATCAGGGATCTATTCCCGCAGATCATTCGCGATGGAGCCGCGTGAGACCGCCGCCCGGCGTCAGTGCCCAGCCCATGGGAATGTCGTGGTCGTCTGCCGGCAAGGTCTCGACGAGTTCGGAGTCTCTGACGAGGGCCACCAATCGAGTCTGCGAGCCGACCGACCCGAGAGTGCGGTCGTAGAAGCCTGCGCCACGGCCGAGGCGTGTTCCGCGAAAGTCCACCGCAAGTGCAGGGATCAGCATGCATTCCACCTCGGACAGGGTTTCCGGTGGTAGGACGGGTCCGACGGGCTCCCGAATGCCGTACTTCGCCGGGCGCAAACCGTCGGCGCCGCTGTACTGGACCCAGGACAAGGGTCCGGGCTCCCCGGTGATCGGAAGTAGTACTCGCTGGGCGATCTCGGCAACGGCGTCGAGCAAGTCGGTGGATCCGGGTTCGGTGCGAGTGGGGACATACGCACATACCGTTGACCCGTCGACGATCACCGACCGCAGGTGCGTGATCAACGCCGCAGTTTCCGTGTTTCGAGTGTGCTCCGAGACTGCTTCACGGGCTGCGAGTGCGATTTGTCGCCATTGCGCTTTTGTCCGAGGTGTCACCCCGCAACGATATTCGTCTTGCTGACCGAGCGGTAACAAGCGGCGGCTAAGGTGTTGGCATGACAGACGTTGTCGCTAGCAGCACGAGGGCCTTCCGTACGGCCGTGGTCCCCGCAGCCGGACTTGGTACGCGCTTCCTGCCTGCCACCAAGACGGTTCCGAAAGAATTGCTGCCGGTCGTGGACACACCGGGTATCGAACTGGTGGCTGGTGAAGCCGCGGACTCGGGAGCCGAGCGGCTCGTCATCGTGACGTCCCCGGGTAAAGACGGAGTGGTTGCTCACTTCGTCGAGGATCTCGTACTCGAAAGCAAGCTGGAGGCAAGCGGAAAACTTGCTGCGCTGGCAAAGGTGCGCAAAGCGCCCGGTTTGCTCGAAGTCGATTCCGTGATTCAGGAACAGCCCCTCGGGCTCGGGCATGCCGTCGGTTGTGTCGAGTCGGTTCTCGATGACGACGAAGATGCCATCGCAGTCCTTCTGCCCGACGATCTCGTACTGCCGCGTGGTGTCCTGGAGATCATGGCGCGAGTTCGGGCCAAGCGCGGCGGCTCCGTTCTCTGCGCAATCGACGTACCCAAAGATGCGGTCAGTGCGTACGGCGTCTTCGACGTCGAGATCGTTCCCGACGCGGTCAATCCCGACGTACTCAAGGTCGTCGGCATGGTCGAGAAGCCCGCTGTGGAAGATGCGCCGTCGACCTTTGCCGCGGCGGGTCGCTACCTGCTCGACCGTGCGATCTTCGACGCACTTCGTCGCATCAAGCCGGGAGCCGGCGGTGAGTTGCAACTCACCGACGCCATCGCGCTCCTGATTTCCGAGGGCCATCCGGTTCACGTGGTTGTGCACCGCGGAACACGTCATGACCTGGGCAACCCCGGCGGGTACCTCCGCGCTTCGGTTGACCTGGCTCTCGACAGTGACGACTACGGCCCGTCCTTGCGCAAGTGGCTCGCGGATCGACTCGACCGCTGAGCGTGTCGCCACGGTGGTTGATCGCCCGATAACGCAGTATCAATGTGCTTGTCCCTTTTCGAAGGCAAGGCATCATGAGCTGACGGATATCACCGAATTTCCAGACACAGGAGGACGCGGACCAGATGCGGTCGGTTGAGGAGCAGCAGACCAGGGTTACCGCTGCTGCAGTGGCACCCCGTCCGGTTCGGGTCGCCATCTCGGAGGCGCAGGGACTGCTGTGTGCCGAGGAAGTGGTGACCGAACGCCCATTGCCAGGATTCGATCAAGCTGCCATCGACGGTTACGCGGTTCGCAGCGTCGACGTCGCCGGTGCGGGAGCCGATCTCCGAGGAGAGGACGGCGAGCCCACGGACCTCAGCTTGCCGGTGGTCGGCGAGGTGACGGCGGGCTCACGCCAACCGATCCGGCTGCAACCTCGTCAGGCCGTCCGAGTCGACACCGGCGCGCCGTTGCCCACGCTGGCCGACGCAGTCCTTCCGCTCGAAAACACCGACGGTGGTCGCGCTCGTGTTCGGATCTTCGAGCCGGTGCGTTCGGGCGATTACGTTCGCCGTGCAGGTGACGACGTCCAACCGGGTGATGTCGCCGTTCGTGCAGGCACCATCATCGGAGCCGCACAGGTCGGGTTGCTTGCCGCCGTCGGCCGCGACAAAGTGCTCGTCCATCCGCGTCCGCGCCTCTCGGTCATCAGTGTCGGTGGAGAACTCGTCGACGTCGATCGCACGCCGGGGCCTGGTCAGGTCTACGACGTCAATTCGTATGCTCTCGCCGCGGCCGCGCGCGATGCCGGTGCCGACGTCAACCGCGTGGGAATCGCAGGCAACGACTCGCGTCGTCTTCGTGAAGTAGTCGAGGGTCAGCTGATTCGCTCGGAAATCGTTGTCATCGCCGGTGCAGTGGGCGGCGGAGCGTCCGACGAAGTTCGTGAGGCGCTCGCCGATCTGGGGACACTCGAGGTCGAGCGCGTTGCCATGCATCCGGGATCGGTCCAGGGCTTCGGACAGCTGGGACGAGACGAGGTTCCGACCTTTCTCCTACCGTCGAACCCGGTCAGCGCACTGGTGGTATTCGAAGTCATGGTTCGCCCGCTGATCAGAATCGCGCTGGGACGACGCCAACCGATGCGACGAGTAGTGAAGGCGCGCACGGTGGGAACGATTACGTCGATCGCCGATCGCAAGGGTTTCCTGCGTGGTCAGCTGATGCGTGACGAAGCGACGGGGGAGTACCTGGTGCAGGCCCTCGGCGGTGCACCCGGCGCGTCCTCTCACCTCCTCGCGACCTTGGCGGAAGCCAATTGCCTGGTTCTTGTCGATCGAGACGTCACCGAAGTGCACATCGGTGAAGAAGTCGACGTAGCTTTTCTCGCCCAACGTGGGTAACGCCGACCCGAGTGGGGTGTGATGTCAGTCCATCCAGGATGGCCGGAAGATCTCGGCCCGCTGCGAGTGCCCGCGGGCGTGGTGACCGTCCGCCCCGTCAAACTTCGTGACGCTGCCGTGTGGAGTCGTCTCCGCATTCGCGATCGCGAGCACCTCGAGCCGTGGGAGCCCACCGGAGAATCGCCCTGGGATGCTCGCCATCACATCACCGTCTGGCCCTCCCTGTGCGGAAACCTTCGCTCCGAAGCGCGCAAGGGCAGGATCCTTCCCCTGGTGATCGAACTCGACGGGAAGTACTGCGGGCAGGTCACCATCGGAAATGTGGTGCGCGGCGCCCTGAGGTCCGCCTGGGTGGGCTATTGGGTCGCCTCGCACGTCACCGGTGGGGGCGTTGCCACAGCGGCCGTTGCGCTCACACTCGATCACGCATTCTCGAAGGTCGGTCTGCATCGAGTGGAGGCCACTGTTCGGCCGGAGAACGCGTCGAGTCGCGCAGTCCTACGAAATGTGGGGTTCCGGGAGGAAGGTCTCCTCAAACGCTATCTCGATGTTGACGGCCAATGGCGCGACCATCTTCTGGTCGGAATGACGATCGAGGAAGTCCCCACCACCGTCGTCGACAGATTGGTGCGATCCGGGCGCGCTTCGTGGGTGTGACGAAGACGGCGCCAGAAGCGTGAGAAACGCGAGCTAAACAGCAGTTACCGCTGAGTAGTCCTACTTTTGGTCGGAAATTTGTGATTTTTGATTCAACTAGAACTTGAGACTTTTGGGACTGAACCGGAAGTTCAGTTCGGTACGCGTGTGACACATGAGTATGGTGGGGTTCGGCGCGTCGGCAACGATGCGAGGGCGTCGGCCGTTAACCTTGACTCGTCAACGGCTGGCATAGGTGCTGGTAGGTGATCGGGAGGAGGCCGCGGCATGCCTAGCTCATTCGTGTGGATCGGGCTGGTGGCCGTGTGGCTGTTCGTCCTGGTGCCGATGCTTGTCAACAAGCGCCCCAGGATCCGGCAGACGAGTGACGCGGCGCTCGCGACTCGAGTACTCCACCGCGGCGACAGCAACCCTGTTCAGCGCGGGCCGGCAGCAGGACATCGAAGCGATCCGAACTGGCAACCAGAACCAGTGCGCAGCAGCTACGACGCGGAGGACCAGATGGACACTCACGCAGAAGACGATTACGCCGGCGGTCGTGCACCGGTCGGAGAATTTGTTCCCGTCAGGCGCGGCCGAGGCGGGTTCGACCCCGAAGCGGATGCCATCGCCCGGGAGGCGCGGTATGCCTTCCGTCAGCGGACATTGCTGGGACTTGCGTTCGTCGCAATTCTTTCGGGCGCTCTCGCATTGATCATCTCGCCGATGGTGTGGTGGTTGTTCGCGCTCACCGTGTGCGGCCTCGGCGGGTACATGGCTTACTTGCGTCGGCAGGTTCGGATCGAGCAGGAGATTCGCCGCCGCCGCACTGAACGCCTCAACCGATCGCGACTCGGAGTCGAGTCGCACACCGACGAAGAGCTGCGCCTGATTCCGGCGCGACTGCGTCGGCCCGGAGCGGTTGTCCTCGAGGTCGACGACGAAGATCCGGTGTTCGATCACTTGGACCACTATGAAGAAGAGGTCAGGCACACCGAGATGCGTCGCGCGTCCGGTCAGTGATCCTCTGGGCCGATCTGTCGGGCCGAAAGTTCGTGTCGGGTGATTCCAACGGGAGTAATCGTTCCTGTTAGAGTTGCCGAGCACCGCTGAGGCGGTGGCACGGGGCTGTGGCGCAGTTGGTAGCGCGCTTCGTTCGCATCGAAGAGGTCAGGGGTTCGATTCCCCTCAGCTCCACCAAGAAGTACCAGCAAAAAGGGTCTTTCAACGAAAGTTGAGCGACCCTTTCCTGCATTTTCAGGGCCTGCCCGAATTGCGAAGATTCGGTCTGAGTGTGCGCCGTTTCATACGATTGCGACCGCCGATCCGGACCGTTGAGCTTCCAAGTGAGGGATGATCCTTGGGCGGATACATGTTTGCCGGAAATGTAACGAGGGTCTGCCCGCTGCGATAGGCACGATGAGTCCGCTGCAGTTTTCCGCAGGTAGGACGTATATGTCGGGGAGGAATGTCGATGAGCCAGCCACGACGGCTAGCGATGATGCTTGTTGCTGTGATGTGCCTGATGGGAATCGGCGTCCTTGCCGTATCGGTCTTCCCCGCCATCGTCGCCGCCCAGCCTGGTGGCAATAACGGCAATGGAAACAACAGTAACAACGGTGGCAATTACGGCAACGGCAACAACGGTGGCGGCAACGGCAACTACGGCAACGGCAACGGCAACAACGGTGGCGGCAACGGCAACTACGGCTGGCATTGCCATCACCACAACTGCGGAACGACGGTAGTGCCGACGACCACGACGACTGTGCCGACGACCACGACGACTGTGCCGACGACCACGACGACTGTGCCGACGACCACGACCACGACTGAGCCGACGACGACGACTGAGCCGACCACGACGACCACGACGACGACTGAGCCGACGACGACGACTGAGCCCACGTCGACGACTGAGCCGACGACGACGACGACGACTGAGCCCACGACGACGACTGAGCCCACGTCGACGACTGAGCCCACGACGACGACTGAGCCGACGACGACGACTGAGCCGACCACGACTGAGCCGACCACGACGACTGAGCCCACGACCACGACTGAGCCCTCAGCGAACCCTTCGGCGTCGCAACGTCCGAGCAGCAGTGCGTCACCGGTGACCAGCCCAACCTCGCAGACCGAGAGTTCTCCGAGCGAAGCACCCTCCGAGTTGCAGACGTCAGAGACGCAGTCCCCTTCCGAATCGCAGCCGAGTTCCGAGCAGTCGTCCGCGGTAGCGGCTCCGCCGGCGGGACCGTCTGATCCGCAGGGACCGTCAGCGGGCGGAGGGCCTGCACCCTCTTCCGGTGGACCGGCGAACGCTGCGCCGGGCGCAGTCGCAGCACCATCGGTCCCCGAGGTCCTGGCCGCTCCGGCACCCGTGGCTCCCCAGGTGCCGTCGAATACGCCGAACGTCGCGGCTCCCAGTGACAACCCGCAGGCATTTCCGACGGCGTTCACTCAAGGGCTTCCGCCGATTCTCAACGCTGCCGCCGTCGCCGGCGGTGTGGGCGGAATGGCAGTTGTAGCGGCCGGTGCGGGAGCAATGACTTTCCGCGGAGCATCGCTGCAGAAGGCGCGATTGGCTGCCGCTCGTGCCGAATTCCTGGCACCCGGATCACAGGGAGGTGCGTGAGTCGTGCCGGACAGACGTTCACATCGCCGCGTTCTGGCTGCGGTGGATGCCGTATGTGACGCTGCAGCGTCGTCGGAGGCTGTGTCACTGCTGACGGTGGTGCAGACAGTCGCCCGCGAGCGTGGGCGCCCGATCGAGATCGATCTGGAAACCCCGCTCGCCACCGGAGTGTGCGGTCAGCGTCGAGCCTACGACGATCACGATGTCATCGTCCTGGCTCCCGGACTGCCCAATGTCGAGCGAACCCTGGCACATGAATTGGGGCACATAGTGTTTCGTCACGAGGGTGCCGAGATCGCCGAAGCGACGCTCGAAGTCAGTGACGATTTGATCGCGTACATGCTGAGTCAACGTTCTTTGCGGCGCAACGAGCCTGTGCCGATGGATGACATCGCCGAGTGGGAAGCCGAGACGTTTGCGTCCATGTTGATCATGCGTCTGCGAACGATGAGTGGCCGTGGGACACCGCTGTCGGTGTTGCGGTACGACGAGGCGATCGGATGATCTTTTGGGCTGTCGCCCTTCTCGTCTGGGTTGCAGCCGGCGCGAGACTGGGTCGAGTTGTCGCGCGCACCGCTACGCCCTTGCGAATGTCGATGGTCTTTGCCGGCTTCTCGGTCGCATTGTCCTCGACGGTCATGGTGCCGGCGGTGTGGGACATCGTCGATCGCATTGCACCGGAGCAGCATGCCGCAGCGATGATCGTCATCGTGTTGTGGACAGCGTTGTCTGCGGCCAGCGCAGTCGGTGCCGTGTCTGCCTGGCCGGTGATGTCGCGCCCAGCTATGCGCGGTCTCGCTACGGTGCTGTACTCGGTGGGGCTGCTGGTGGCGATCGCGGTTCTTTTCGGTTACCCGGCGCCGGCTCTGATCTTTGTCATAGTCGCTCTGTCCCTTGTCATTTCGACAGGTCTACGGCACGTGGCGTGGGCGCCGTTGGGCCGTGGTATCGCATTGATCGTGACGGGTTCGTCGATCCTGCTTGTCGTGGTCGTCGTGATGCTGGTCGAATCGATCGGTGGCACAGGAGCACTCGAATCGGATGTCTGGACGGGCGCAGGGGTTTGGTTCATCGCTGCGTCGAGTGTTCTTATAGCGCTGGGCATCACATGGGTGCTTCTCGAGACCTGGTTGCGCGCACGACGAGATTTGTATCGTCTGCGGCGAATGCATGCGCTTCTCGTCAAGCGATTTCCCGAGGTTGTCGACGCGGACAGTGCCGGAAGTACGTCTGTGCTGCGAGCATCGGACATGATCGCCCAGATCATGGATGCAATGTACATCCAGTCCGGCGCCGGGATGTTCGACGTCGGCGGACAGGAACCGCCACGGGCAGTCACTGCACATGCGGGAATAATGGCAGGGTGGATCGCGGATCCGTTGGCCTCGGATGTGTTGGACACCAGGTGGATTGCACCACCGGAGAAGATGTCTGCGCGCCGCTGGGTCTTGTTGTTGGCGAAAGAACTCGATGAAACGACAAAAGTAGGTCGACGTCCATAGTCGACCTACTCCATGTCATTTCAGTATTTCAGTGCTCTCGCCACTTCAGCACTTTCGCATCAGCGTGACGCGTCAGGCGGAACCTCTGGCAATCCTTCACTCGCGCGGAGCTTTTCAGCCATCGTGGTGAGCAGGTTCTGCGATTCTTCCGAGAGGTCGAATGCACGGCTCGAGAGGCGGCGAAGACCGTAGCCTTGGAGCTGCGAGAGCAGCTCGAGGTCGTGATCGATCTTGGCTGCGTAGATGTCGTTGAAGAAGTAGTCGGGCTTCACCTTGAAGAACCTGGCGAATGCGGCGACTGTCTCGTCGGACGGATTGGTGCGCTGTCCCGAGCGGAGCTGCGAGATGTACGGCTTGGAGATCTGATGGCCGTCTTCGATGAGCGCTGCCGCAACCTCGGCATTGGTGTGGGGTTTGCGCCCCGGAGGATGAACACTGTCGAACAGTTTGTTCAATCGTTCTGCAAAGTCAGCCATTGTGAACCGCCCCGTAATCCTCTCTAGCTAGCAATTGTCCGTTCAGTGAATCCTACGGTATCACGCGGATAACCGATCGGTAGCTCACCGTAGTCTGTTTAGTGGACTAGTTGTCAAATGTGTCCGAGATTCGATTCATCGGGTCGTTGAGTGCTCAGCTATGTCCCAGCGCACATTGAGTATCCGCCGCACGGAAATGCGCAGCTACGGCTGCGCTATTCGAACCTTCCAGTACTTGGCTAATATGCCCATTATCAAACTATTTACCTGTTTTGGCGATATTAGCTAAGCGTTAGCCTGGTTTTTCGAGAGTGTTTCGGTTGAAAAACTGCAGTTCAGAGGCGGTTTGAATGAATGGGGCCGCAATCTGACTGCTTATTCGCGATGTCGTGGGGATCACTTCTGGGTTGAACCTTGAACGGTTTGCCGGAATGCGATCTGTGCTAGCTAAACCCGCTGGACAGGTGCAGAATTGTGATATGAAACACACGATGAGCGATGACGAACTGCGCCGCGCAATCCGTGAAATTCAGGATCGAGCCCACGACGCGCGCAAGCGCGGGGACGATGTAGCGGCGGAAGAACTCGACCGTACGGTCAGGGGCTATCAAGAGCAGATGATGCAGCGTCTGTAGTACTGCGTGCGGTCGTCTCCACCGAACATTTTTGGAGTGCGGCCTCACTCGCAGGTCGCCTTGCGTGTTTCGGGGCGGCCGCACCGTGCGTGCGTAGACTTTCCCGCATGTCCACAGTACGAGTGCGGGGGAGTGTTCATCCATGTCTGTAAGGTCGCTCGACGGCAAGAAATGCCTGATCACCGGCGCTGGTAGTGGAATTGGACGCGCAACCGCGCTGCGCGCATCCGAGGCTGGTGCAGAATTGTTTCTCACCGATATCAATGACCTCGGATTAGAGGAGACCGTTGTGATGGTCGGTGCCGGCGGCGGCACGGTCAGCATGGCGAAGGCGCTCGACATCTCGGACTACGACGAGGTCGTGAAATTCGGTACCGAGATTCACACTCAATTCTCACCGATGGATGTCGTCATGAATATCGCCGGCATTTCAGCTTGGGGAACTATCGAGAACCTCGAACATCGGCATTGGAAGTCGATGGTGGACGTCAACTTGATGGGGCCTATTCATGTCATGGAGACGTTTGTTCCGCCCATGATTCGTGCAGGCAAGGGTGGACATCTGGTCAATGTGTCTTCGGCCGCCGGACTCTTGGCCCTGCCGTGGCACGCTGCCTACAGTGCGAGCAAGTTCGGCCTTCGCGGGGTCTCCGAGGTGCTGCGATTCGATCTGAAGCGGCACGGGATCGGCGTCAGTCTGGTTGTGCCTGGTGGGGTGAAGACGCCTTTGGTGGGAACCGTGGAAATCGCGGGTATCGACAGGGATGACCCGCGGGTAAAAAAGCTCACACATCGGTTCGAGAAGCGTGCGGTTTCGCCGGAAAAGGTGGCGTCGTGCATTGTTCGGGGGATCGAGAAGAACAAGTATCTCGTTTACACGTCCAATGACATCCGTTTCGGATACTGGTGGGCGCGCAAATTCGCCCCGCCTTACGAGTTCGTCATGCAAAAAGCGAATGACCAGTTCGGTAAATTGCTCGAGCGATGAGCATTAACTCAGTCGGGACTTTTATCTAGTCGAATAGGGACCAAGGTCATGCCGAAGAGTTTTCATTTCGATATCGATTTCAAATATCCGATCGACGACGTTCATCGAACTTTGACAGACCCGAGTTATTGGGAAGTTCGACTGGGCGATCTGTATGCCACCTCGGACATCGCGGTACTGGACGGATCCATCGAAGTATCGGTGTCCGAGGAAATCGACTCCGCCTCCCTGCCGAGCTTGGTTGCGAAGGTTGCGCCGAGTCGACTCGGTCTGCAGCGGATCGATCGGTGGGGACCTCTGTCGGACGGGCGTGCGGCAGGTTCGGTGACTGGAATTGCGCAGGGACTGCCGATACGAATCGAGACGACGCTCGATCTCACCGCTGCCGAGTCCTGCACGCGGTTGGTCGTCGACGGAACGGCTGAGGTGAAGATGCCGATTATCGGCGGCCAGATCGAGAAGTTGCTGAAGAAGACCGTCGAGGACTTGCTGGGGCGCGATCGGGACGCCGTCGAGTCATTTCTCGCCTGAATCGGCGCCGAAATCGACCTCCAGAACGCGCGCACCCGGACCGGCGGACGCGAGTTGATCGTGAGGGTTGGCGAGGGCACACCCCTCCAGCGAGAGACACCCACAACCGATACAGCCGGTGAGGTTGTCTCGTAGGCGTTCCAACTGCTCGATGCGTAGATCGAGGTGGCGCCGCCACCCGGTCGACAACCTTTCCCAATCTGCGCGGTTCGGGGTCCGGCCTTCAGGCAGTGTGCCGAGTGCCTCCCGGATTTCCGACAGCGGAATTCCGACGCGTTGCGAGATTCTGATGAAGGCGACGCGTCGAAGCGTGTCTCGTTGGTATCGACGCTGGTTGCCGCTGGTCCGGCGACTGACGATCAGGCCTTCCCGTTCATAGAAATGCAGGGCTGAGACGGCCACACCGCTGCGCTCGGAGAGTTGGCCGGGCGTCAGTTCCTTGGCTTTCCACGACGGCATCTCCATGACGACTACCGGTCCGTTGCCCGATGAAGAGTGGCGTGGAGGTGATGCGTCAGCGGGGTGTCTCCATGCGCCATCCACACGTCGTATGTCAGCGTGTCGCCCTGGACCCGCAAGACGCGTCGGACGTCGTGAACGGGTTTTGCGTCGGGCGATGCTGCGAGCGTGAGACGGGTCAAGGCGAGAGTGCCTTCGGAGTCGACGGTGCCGCGGTGGATCTCGACAAATCCGGTGGGTTGACTGACGAGCAGTTCGAGTTCGCCACCAGGTGTTGGACGCAGGTATCCCGATTCCATGTGAAGCGGTCGGCCGTCGGGAAGCCCGCGAGTGCGCGACGAGTAGGTGACAAATGGTTTGGGAGTGGCCGCGAACTCGATCTCCTCGGAGTACTCGAAGTCGTCGATGGTCGGGAAATGTCCGGCTCCAGCGCCGACCCAGCGTCCGGTGAACCTGTCGATTCCGGCGCCGCTCAGCGCCGCCTGATCCGTACTGTCCATTGCTTAGTCCTCTCGCCTGCGTCGGATCAGACGTTACGCGGGCCGGTAAGGCAGCTGCTTCTCCCTGCTGGGTGGGGCCTACGGGATTAGTGTTCACTCATGAACGCTTCTGGCTCCGTCCCCCTCGGTGTCGATTCCGAGGTGGGCCGCTTGCGATCGGTCATTCTTCATCGGCCTGGCGACGAGTTGAAACGGTTGACCCCGCGCAACAACGACGAGCTGCTGTTCGACGCGTTGCCGTGGGTGGACCGTGCGCAGGAAGAGCACGACCAGTTTGCGACCGTCCTTCGTGAGCGCGGCGTGGAGGTACTGCTTTTGTCCGATCTCCTCACCGAGTCGCTCGAGGTCAGTGGCGCAGCCAGGATCCAGGGAATCGCGGCTGCCGTCGACGCACGCAAGATCGGACACGCGCTCGGGCAACACCTGGCCGCGTACCTGCGACAGGTGGAGCCGAAGGAGCTGTCGTCGATCCTCACTGCCGGAATGACGTTCGACGAGCTGCCGATCGATGCAGACTCGACCTCGTTGGTGCGCAGGATGCATCACGGCGGTGACTTCGTGATCGACCCTCTGCCCAATTTGCTCTTCACCCGTGATTCGTCGTTCTGGGTCGGGCCGAGGGTGATCATCACGTCCTTGGCGTTGTCGGCGCGAGCTCGCGAATCCTCGATCACGGATCTCGTGTACGCGCATCACCCTCGATTCAAGGGCGTGCGACGCGCGTACGAGTCCCACACCGCTCCTGTCGAGGGAGGGGACGTGCTGCTTCTCGCTCCGGGGGTGATCGCAATCGGTGTCGGTGAGCGGACGTCACCCGCGGGAGCAGAAGCATTGGCGCGCAGCGTGTTCGACGACGGTCTCGCTCACACCGTGTTGGTTGTTCCGATCGAGCAGCGCCGAGCGTCGATGCATCTCGACACGGTCTGCACCATGGTCGAGGCCGACGCGGTCGTCATGTACCCGGCCATCCAGGACACGTTGTCGGCTTTCACCCTGCGCAAGGAAGACGACGGGGTGAGTATTCGCGGTGCGACGCCGTTCCTCGAAGCGGCAGCCGACGCCATGGGAATCGGAAAACTTCGTGTGATCGACACCGGACTCGACACGGTGACGGCCGAGCGCGAGCAGTGGGACGACGGCAACAACACGTTGGCCGTCGAACCTGGCGTCGTCGTCGCGTACGAGCGCAACGTCGAAACGAACGCCAGGCTCGAGGCCTCGGGTATCGAGGTCTTGCGAATCGCGGGTTCCGAACTGGGCTCCGGCCGCGGCGGGCCTCGGTGTATGTCCTGTCCGATCGCCCGCGATCCGCTGTGAGTGGTAGACGCTGTTAGAGAATCTCTTCCACCTTGGCTGCCGGACGCGCGAGCACGGTGCCCTTGTCAGTGACGACGAATGGGCGTTCGATCAGAATTGGGTGCTCGATCATCGCGTCGAGGATCTCGGATTCGGAAGCGTCGGCGAGTCCGAGTTCCTTGTACTGCGCTTCGCGCTTGCGAACCGCTTGACTGGGCTCGAGGCCGGCGTCGGCGAGGAGTTTTTCCAGCTCGGATCGGGTAGGCGGAGTATCGAGGTACTTGACGATGGTGGGTTCGATTCCGGCATCCCGGATGAGCCCGAGAACAGTCCGCGAGGTGTTGCACCGTTGATTGTGGAAGATGGTTGCAGATGCCATGTTCGTCATTCTGCCTCTGCGTCCGAACTCGTGGGACAAACAGGGGAACAACGGGCCGCTCCGGCGTGCTGCACTTTAAGTACCGACGTGTGAGGAGAAAACGATGACGGAACATCGAAGTGTGGACGAACGACGCGTAGTCATTGCCGGTGGGCACGGCAAGATTGCGCAGCACCTGACATACCTGCTGGCCGGGCATGGTGATCGGCCGGTAGCGCTGATCCGCAATTCTGCGCACGAGGGTGCCGTCCGCACGCTTGGCGCGTTCCCCGTGGTTATCGATCTGGAATCGTCGACGGTCGAGGAAGTTGCGAAGGTACTCGACGGTGCCGACGTCGCGGTCTTCGCCGCGGGCGCCGGACCGGGCAGCTCGATCGAACGCAAGGACTCCGTCGACCGAGCGGCGGCCGTGCTGTTGGCCGATGCCGCCGAGAAAGCAGGAGTGCGTCGGTTCATCCAGATCAGCGCCATGGGTGCTGGTGACGACGTGCCAGAGGGCACCGACGAGGTTTTTGCCGCGTATCTGCGGGCGAAGACTGCGGCGGAGGAAGACCTCCAGGCAAGGACTTCGCTGGACTGGACGATTCTTCGGCCAGGCCTCCTGACGGACGACGACCCAACCGGTGAAGTGTTGCTTGCACAGCCGCCCGTCGATCGCGGCTCTGTTCCGCGTGCCGACGTTGCCGCCGTAGTGGAGGCGCTCATCGATGCGCCGTCCAGCGTCGGCAAGATATTGGTTCTGACCTCCGGCCCCCATACGATCCGCGAGGCTGTCGAGGGTCTGTGATCGAGAAGATGCTGTGGCCTGTGACCGAGAAGATACGACGAGGGTGACGATGAAGATCGCGATCGAACACGATTCCTCCACGGCTCCGTACGACCAACTGCGGCAACAGATTATCGAGCAGGTTCACGGCGGCGGATTGATCGCGGGAACCAAGATCCCGACGGTGCGGGCGCTCGCCTCGGAGCTGGGTTTGGCGGCCAACACCGTTGCGAAGGCTTATCGCGCGCTCAGCGATCAGGGCGTCATCGAGACGCGGGGAAAGCAAGGGACCTTCATCGCCTCCGGGACCGATCCGGTGCAGGCGCAGGCCGAACAAGCGGCGACTGCGTTTGCGCACAGCGTCCGCTCGCTCGGGTACTCGGACAGTGAGATCGTCGCCATGGTGGAGTCGGCATTGAGAGGTGCGTGACACAGTGATTAAGTTGACGCTTCAAGTTAAAGCTGTCAGTCTTGGCTCATGAATTCGTCGATTGCTCGTGACCTCGGACTCCTCATCGCCCGTGTCGGCCTCGGGATCATCTTCATCGCCCACGGTTGGCAGAAGTTCTTCACCTACAAGATCGCCGGAACACAGGCTGCATTCGAAGGGATGGGCGCCCCGCTCCCCAAGATTTCTGCAGTTCTCGCCGCATCCATCGAACTCGGCGGCGGAATCCTGCTCATTGCGGGTCTGCTGACCCCGCTCGTCGGAGCGCTGCTGTTCCTCGACATGGTCGGCGCGTTCTTCATCGTGCACGCGGACAAGGGTGTCTTCATCGACAACGGTGGCTACGAACTCGTCGTCGCTCTCGGTGTTGGTTCGCTCTTGATCGCCGTGATCGGCGCAGGACGCATCAGCATCGACGGATTGATCGGCAAGGGCAACGGTTGGGTTAAAACCCCAGCTTGATCGGGGTGAGAAGGCGGGCTCAGCGTACGTTGAGCCCGCCTTCTGGCTTGCTTTTGGACCACAAAGTGACGAACGTAGTCATCTATGGTGACGAAATCTGATCGATCCGAACAAGATTCCGGGGCCAACGAAGAGCGTCCGGAGACGGGCTTTACTCGGGTAGGCGTTCGGACCGACTACGTGGTGTTTTCCGTGGCGGCCGCAGCGGTGTCGGCCATTGTCGTGTGGGGCCTGGTAGCTCCCGACAACCTCGACTCGGTAACCGGAAGTGTTCTCGGCTGGTTGGTGACCAACATCGGCTGGCTCTTCGTACTCGCGGCTTCGGCTTTCGTGCTGTTTTCCATCTACCTCGCAGTGAGCCGATTCGGCGACATTCCGCTGGGTAAAGACGGCGAGAAGCCCGAGTTCCGCACCGTCAGCTGGATCGCCATGATGTTCAGCGCCGGTATGGGGATCGGCCTGATGTTCTTCGGTGTGGCGGAACCGCTTGCGCACTACGTGACTCCGCCTCCCGGCACCGACGGCGGCGTCGGAACTGCCATGGCTACCACCATGTTTCACTGGGGACTTCACCCTTGGGCGATGTATGCCGTTGTGGGCCTTGCCATTGCGTACGGGTCGTACCGTCGCGGACGCAAGCAACTGTTCAGTTCGGCCTTCATCCCGTTGCTCGGTCGCAAGGCTGAAGGGCCGATCGGCAAGGTCATCGACATCCTGGCAATCTTTGCGACACTTTTCGGAACCGCAGCATCCTTGGGGCTCGGCGCCCTGCAGATCGGCTCCGGTTTCGAGGTAGTCGGCTGGATGGAAGAAGCCGGCGTGTTCCTGCTCGTTGCCATCGTCGCGGTGCTCACCCTGGCGTTCGTCGCTTCCGCAGTTTCCGGTGTGGCCAAGGGAATTCAGTGGCTCTCCAACATCAACATGGTGCTCGCGCTGGTCTTGGCCCTGTTCGTGTTCGTTCTCGGGCCCACCGTACTGATTCTCAATCTGCTCCCGACGACCATTGGTGCATACGTTTCCGACCTTGCCCAGATGTCCGCCCGCACGGGTGCGTCGTCGAATCCTGAAACGGGCGCGTGGCTTTCGTCCTGGACGATCTTCTACTGGGCATGGTGGGTTTCCTGGACGCCGTTTGTCGGCATGTTCCTGGCGCGCATCAGCCGTGGTCGTACGATCCGTCAGTTCATCGTCGGCGTCATCGCCGTTCCCACGACTGTCAGCTTGCTCTGGTTCGCGATCTTCGGCGGCGCAGGCATCGGCGAGGAACGCGACGGAATCGGCTTGTCCGGCCGAGGCTCGGAAGAGGCTCAACTGTTCGGCATGCTCGACAATCTGCCGTTGGCCGGAGTGACGACTGTCCTGGTCATGCTGCTCGTCGCGGTGTTCTTCGTCTCCGGCGCGGACGCCGCGTCGATGGTGATGGGCACGCTCTCGCAGCGTGGAACGCTCGAACCGAGTCGCTGGGTCGTGGTCTTCTGGGGCATGTTGACCGGTGGCGTCGCAGCGCTTCTGCTGTGGACCGGTGGTTCCGAAGCGCTAGACGGCTTGCAGACGATGACGATCATCGCTGCGGCGCCGTTCGTGCTTGTCATGATCGGACTGTGCTTCTCGCTGTACAAGGATCTTTCGCACGACCCGATCATCGTTGCGGCGAAGGAGCAGAAACGTGCACTCCTGCGCCCGCGGCGGGGGCGTCGCGTCGGTAAATCGGCGGAGTAAGCGTGAAAAGAAGGAGGCACCGAACTGGGTTCGGTGCCTCCTTCTTTGTCCTGTTACTTCCAGCTCGGCAACCAGAGGTGGTTCTGCCACGATTCCGGCGTGATCGGCATGGCGGTAAGCATCGGCCAGAGGTAGACGAAGTTGGCCACCACCAGACCGATGTACAGGCTGACTGCAAGAAGTCCGGTGGTACGACGCTCGACGGACGCGCTCGCCTTGCCCAGAACGTCGCCGAGGACGAGCGCAAATCCCATGACCATGAACGGGGCGAGCGCAACGGCGTAGAAGTAGTACATCTGGCGGTCCAGCGTCGCGAACCACGGAAGGTAGGCGGCACCGTAACCCGTCAGGACCACTGCGTATCGCCAATCCCTGCGCACGAACGTCTGCCAGATCGCCCACGCCAGCATCGGCAGGGCCAGCCACCACATCGCCGGTGTGCCGATCAGCATCACGGCCTTGACGCAGCTGGCGGCCCCGCAACCGGTGACCTGCTCACCGTCGGCGTAGTAGTAGAGCATCGGTCGCAGCCCCATCGGCCACGTCCAGGGTTTCGACTCCCACGGGTGGTGGTTTCCGGCGGAGTTCGTCAGACCGGCATGGAATTGGAGAACGTTTCCGCTGTAATACCAGAGTGAGCGCAGCGCGGCGGGGATGAAACTCCACGTGCCGCCCTCACCGATCTCGTTACCGACGGCGTGACGGTCGACGCCGGTCTCGCTGGTGAACCAAGCCCAGTAGCTCGCGAGGTACACACCGAGCGGAATGATCACCAGCGCATACAGAGCCGGTCCGATGTCGCGAACGGCGGTGCCGACCCATGGGCGCTGCACGCGGTATGCGCGGCGCGCTGACAGGTCGAAGGCAACACTGAGCAATCCGAAGAACAGAATGAAATACATGCCGGACCACTTGGTTCCGCAGGCCAGACCGAGCAGGATGCCGGCGCCGAACCTCCACCAACGGAAACCCAGTCGCGGACCCCAGGCCGAATCATCGATTCGACCTTCTTCGTATACCTTCGCCATCCGTTCACGGACTTGGTCGCGATCAACCACCAGGCAGCCGAGAGCGGCGAGGACGAAGAAAGCCAGGAAGATGTCGAGCATCCCCAGACGCGAGGAGACGAAGGTGACGCCATCCACGATGAGCAGGATTCCGGCAATCGCGCCGATCAGCGTGGAGCGCGTCATGCGGCGCACGATGCGGATGATGAGCAAGACCATCAGTGTCCCGACCAGGGCCGACGAGAATCGCCACCCCCAACCGTTGTAACCGAAGAGTGCTTCTCCGATCGCGATCATCTGCTTGCCGATCGGCGGGTGAACCACCAATCCGTAGCCGGGGTTGTCTTCGATGCCGCCGCCGGTGAGAACCTGCCAACCCTGCGGAACGTAGTGCTTCTCGTCGAAGACCGGAGTGCCGGCGTCGGTCGGATAGGCGAGCATCGTGAAGCGTGTGATAGCCGCGATGGCGGTGATGAAAGCGGTGACGATCCAGCCGCGCAATCTGTCGGTCGGGCCGAAATCAGGATCCGGTACCAGCGGCCCGGGACTACGCACTACCCGATCGCTCGTGGCGGGCGTTGGCCGCTCGTCCGTCTGCACAGTCACCTGGCAATCGTAGGCTGTCAGGTATGACTGGTCGTTTGGTACTCGCCGCAACACCCATGGGAGATGTCGGTGACGCGTCTCCGCGTCTTCGGTCTGCTCTCGCAACCGCCGACGTCGTCGCTGCGGAGGACACACGACGCACCAAGTCTCTGGCGTCCGCGCTCGACGTAACAATCACCGGAAAGATCGTCAGTTTCTACGATCAGGTCGAGATTTCGCGGCTGCCCGCACTGGTCGCCGACGTCGCCGAAGGCAAGACCGTCCTTCTGGTTACGGACGCCGGCATGCCGTCGGTCAGCGATCCTGGATACCGCCTCGTTGCCGCCTGCGTGGCCGAGAACCTCGCCGTCACGTGCCTTCCCGGCCCGTCGGCGGTGACGACTGCGCTGGCACTCTCGGGTTTGCCGGTGGAGCGGTTCTGCTTCGACGGATTCCCACCGCGTAAGCAGGGGCAGCGCAAGACGTGGCTCTCGGCATTGGCAACCGAGCAGCGAGCATGTGTGTTCTTCGAAGCACCCCATCGCCTTGCCGACTGCCTCGCAGATGCGGTGGAAGTTCTCGGGCCGAATCGGCGCGCGGCCGTGTGCCGGGAATTGACCAAGACTTACGAGGAGGTCAAGCGCGGCACTCTCGGGGAGTTAGCTGCCTGGGCGGCCGAGGGTGTTCGCGGCGAGATCACGGTGGTGCTCGAAGGCGCCGTGCTGGTGGCATCCGATCCTGCCGATCTTGTCGACGAGGTGGAAAGGCTGGTCGAGGGGGGAACGCGCTTGAAGGACGCATGCGCTCTGGTCGCAACGGCCGGAGTATCCAAGCGTGAGTTGTACGAGACGGTTCTGGCCGCTCGCAAGGACTAGCGGGAGCGGTGCACTGCTGGCGCACCGGGACGCAGGTTGGCGTCGTCGGCTGCTGCCTGGCCGGCGTGCCAGCCCTCGGCGTCGACGGATCGTCCGCGAGTCTTGCGGGTTGTCGGGAACAGTCGATCGAATTCGGCGTCGACAGCCTCGGACGTGGTGGCGAGGATCGGTAGAAGATCCGCGACGTCCATCGATGCTGCGTCGGCCGCTTCGGCTGTGGCCTTGGTGCCTGCGTCGCGTAAGCGGTGTCCGATGCGGCTGGCGAAACCGGCCAGGAACCCCTTGCGGAACGATGTGGTGCGGGAGCCGCCGCGATTGCTCGAATCGGCGAATTGCATTGCACGGGTTGCCTGTACAAGCAGTGAGGTGAACAGCATGTCGACTTGCTGAAGGTCGACCGGAGTGCCGACGACGGTCGCGAGCGCGATATCACTGAACCACACCGTCCTGACACGATTCGATTCGCCGATCTCGGTCAAGAGGTGAACTTTTTCTTTCACGTACGGGTTCTCGATGTGAATGCGTCGTGCATTCACGGACGTGTCGGTGACCCCGGCGCGACTGTGGAGCAGTGCGGAATCGATCGCATATCGCGTCATCAACTCCTGGGCCTTCGCGGTGAAGATCTCGGCTTCTTCCGCGAAGTTGGTGGCTTCCGCTTTGGCGAGTAGCCCACGAATTCGCTTGAGTACCTTGGCGTCGACCTCGGTGTCACCGACGCCGGCATAGCTGGTGTGGGTGCGTTGCGACGGCCAGGTGGATGGTGGCGCGAGCAATACCGTCCACTGAGGTAGGCGCATCCACGATCGTGTGACATCGACGATCTGCGAAACAAGGAAGTAGGGGTCCTGGAACAGTAGGCCGGCCGCGAGGGAGCGGAAAGCGTCGTCGTCCACGGTGATTCGAGAGGCGACGCGCCGAGACTTCGGGTACTGCTCGCCGATCGTCTGCAACTGCCCCACCCACTCGAGTGGTGCGCGATCCGACGCGCGGGATGCGTGCGCGTCGAACAGGATGGTGGTGGCAGCGAGATCGGCGTCGGACGCGTCTTTGCTTCGGCGAGCCAGATGGATCAGATCTGCCGGTTGCCATCCGCGTTCGTAGGCGGCCGTCAGTTCGCTGACGAGACCCTGCGCCGCAGAGACGGATTGAGGGCTGACCTCCTGAGTGGACACCCGTGCTCCGTTCCAAGGCAGTGTCTGCGCCGAAGCGCTGGTTCGAATGTATGTTCTATTCGTAGTCATGGCTGGAGTGTGCACGTGGGGTCCGACACATCCGCCGGTAGACGGATATTTCGGACCCCACATGCGGCACTCGTGCCTAGGTCATTCCTCGACGAAGCGGGGGAAGACCGGTGCCGGAGCAGGCAGTTTCCGGTTCGCGTCGATGCGAACCGCGATGTCGGTGAACTGACGGTTCTCTTCGCTCTGACCAAGCAGATCGAGGATGCGTGACGCCGCGTCGGGCATGACGGGCTGAACGAGAAGGCCGACGATACGGACAACTTCGATCGTCACGTAGAGGACCGTTGCCATCCGTGCCGGATCGGTCTTGCGCAGAACCCACGGTTCCTGCTTGGAGAAGTACCGGTTGGTCTCTCCGAGGACGCCCCAGATGGCTTCCAACGCGAGATGCAGTGCTTGCACGTCGAACTCGCTGCGGCACTTGGCAAGCAAGGCATCCGCCGACGCCAGCATCGCCAGGTCGTCTGCGGTGAACTCACCGGGGGTGGGGACCTGGGCGTCGCAGTTCTTCGCGACCATCGTCAGTGAACGCTGCGCAAGGTTGCCCAGTTCGTTGGACAGGTCTGCGTTCATTCGAGTCACGATTGCTTCGTGGCTGTAGCTGCCGTCCTGGCCGTACGAGATCTCGCGGAGCAGGAAGAAGCGGACCGCGTCGAGGCCGTACTGATCGACCATCGCGATCGGATCGACCACGTTGCCGACCGACTTCGACATCTTCTCGCCCTTGTTGTACAAGAACCCGTGGACGAAGACTCGTTCCGGCAGTTCGATGCCGGCCGACATGAGGAACGCCGGCCAGTACACGGTGTGGAACCGTGTGATGTCCTTGCCGATGATGTGCAGGCTCGCGGGCCAGAACTTCTTGAACTCCTCCGAGTCGACGTTCGGATAGCCCACGCCGGTCAGGTAATTGGTGAGGGCGTCGACCCAGACGTACATGACGTGGTCGGGGTCGCCGGGAACCTCGACGCCCCAGTCGAACGTAGTGCGCGAGATCGACAGGTCCTTGAGGCCGCCCTTGACGAAGCTGACGATCTCGTTGCGGCGAGTCGTGGGGGCGATGAACTCGGGATGCTCTTCGTACAGTGCGAGGAGACGGTCCTCGTACGCCGAGAGACGGAAGGTGTAGTTGGACTCCTCGGTCCACTCCACCGGCGTACCGGTCTCGGTGGACTGACGGGTGCCGTCCTCGAGAAGCGTTGTCTCGGCTTCGGTGTAGAAGGCCTCGTCACGAACCGAGTACCACCCCGAGTACGTGTCGAGGTAGATGTCGCCCGATGCGGCCATCTTCTCCCAGATTGCCTTGCTGGCGACCTGATGATCTGCGTCGGTGGTGCGGATGAACCGGTCGTACGAGATGTTCAGGACCTTGTCGAGGTTCTGGAACACGTCGGAGTTCCGAGCCGCGAGTTCGCGGACGTCGATGCCCTCTTTGATCGCTGTCTGCTGCATCTTCAGACCATGCTCGTCGGTGCCGGTCATGAAGAACACTTCATGTCCGTCCAACCGCTTGAAGCGGGCGAGCGCGTCCGAGGAGATGTACTCGTACGCGTGGCCGATGTGCGGAGCGCCGTTGGGATACGCGATCGCTGTCGTGATGTAGAACGGCGGTCGTTCCGCGCCTTCCGAGGCGGCGGAGTCCGGGCGCGGGGTCTGGGAGGGTGAGGCAGGCACAGTCATGGTGCGCTTACTCTATCGGGCGTGAGCAAAGACCGTCCCGCCCCCGATGCCCCTGAGCCCTTGTCGCCTCTGATCGACGCCCATACACACCTCGACGCGTGCGGTGCGCATGACGCTGCAACCGTGGCCGAGATAGTCGATCGAGCCGAGGCAGTCGGCGTCGGGCGAGTCGTCACGGTGGCCGACGACCTCGACGCCGCGCGATTTGCCGTCGACGCGGCTCATTGGGATTCGAGGGTCTACGCAGCCGTCGCAATCCATCCGACCAGGGCAAACGTTCTTGATGCCGGCACCCGAGCCGAGATCGAGCGTTTGGCGTCCGATCCACGAGTCGTTGCCGTGGGGGAGACCGGGCTCGATCTCTACTGGCCCGGCAAACTCGAGGGGTGCGCCACCATCGAGGAGCAGATCGACGGTTTTCGCTGGCACATCGACTTGGCGAAGTGTCTGGGCAAGACGTTGATGATTCACAACCGCGAAGCCGACCATGATTTGCTGCGGGTGCTGAACGAGGAAGGTGCACCGGAGACGGTGGTGTTCCACTGCTTCTCCTCGGATTCGGAGATGGCGCGGGAGTGCATCGACGCCGGGTACGTGCTGAGTTTCTCGGGAACCGTCAGCTTCAAGAACGCGAAAGCGTTGCGTGAGGCCGCGCTGCTGGTGCCGTCGGATCAGCTGATCGTCGAAACGGATGCGCCGTTCCTGACGCCGCACCCGTTTCGCGGGGCCCCCAACGAGTCGTACTGCCTGCCCTACACAGTGCGTGCGCTCGCAAGCATCCGCGGTGAGGATCCGCAAGCTCTCGCGGCAGCGTCCACGGCGACAGCGGAGCGCGTCTACAAACTCTGACGCTATGGTGGTCTGACAGGTAACTCCGCGCCCGGGACCGTCGTGTCCCGGTCCGTCTACTGCGCGGGGTATTTCAGATGAATGACTGCATCTATCCCCACGACGTCTATCCCCACGACGTCTATCGCGATGACGTCTATCGCGATGACGTCTATCGCACAGCCGAACAGTCCGCTCGATCCGGCTCGAGCGCGGCGAATTTCTCGCATCCCGGGAGGGAATGAAGGCACACAGCTTCACTGAGCCGACCCCGGTCGACTCTTCGGTCCAGATCGTGTCCGTTCATCTCGACATGGTCGAAGTCGAGTGCTGTGGGCCATTTCCGGTTGTCGGTGAACCATGCTCGTGGACGTTGACACCGCGATCGCAGGAGCCACCGCGATCGCAGTACGGCGAGTTCGACGGTTGGGTTCACGGCGGGATGCCGGCATCAGGAGTCAAGACCTCAGGCGTAGTCCTCGGGATTCTGGTGGAGACCACCAGCTACGTGGAAGTCGGAAACCCGAAGATGTGGTTACCCGTCGACGGCAGCGAGACATATCGACGGGTCGACGCCAGTCCTCGGTGGTTCCGAAGGTTCGGTGACTTCGAATTCGGGCCGCAGAATCGGATCGAGACCGGGCTGGTCGTCGAATTGGCCACCACCCGTGCGCCTTTCCGGTAGGCCCCACTACCAAAAAGGCGCACAGGGGGCTTGCCCCCTAGAGAACCTTCGCCAGGAAGTCCTGGGTGCGCTGCTGCTGGGGGTTGCCGAACAGACTCTCCGGCTTACCTTCTTCGACGATGTATCCGTCGGCCATGAAGATGACCCGGTCGGAAACCTCACGGGCGAAGCCCATCTCGTGGGTTACGACGACCATGGTCATGCCCTGCTTGGCGAGGTCGCGAAGAACCTGCAGAACCTCGCCCACCATTTCGGGGTCGAGGGCGCTGGTGGCCTCGTCGAACAGCATGATGTCGGGGCTCATCGCCAGCGCGCGGGCGATGGCGACACGTTGCTTCTGCCCACCGGACAGGCTGGCGGGCTTGGCATCTGCCTTCTCTGCGAGGCCGACCTGGCCGAGCAGTTTGACGGCGATCTCGCGAGCCTGTTCCTTGGACGATCGCCCGGTCTGCACCGGGGCGAGCATTACGTTTTCGACGACGCTCATGTGTGGGAATAGGTTGAAGTGCTGGAACACCATCCCGATGTGCTGGCGCACCTTGTCGATGTCGACGTCCTTGTTCGTGAGGTCGAACTGGTCGACGCGCACGGAACCAGCGGTGATGTCCTCGAGGCGGTTGAGGCAGCGCAGGAAGGTGGACTTGCCCGAACCGGAAGGTCCGATGACGCAGACCACTTCACCGCTCTTGATGTCGACGTCGAGGCCTTTGAGAACCTCGTTGTCGCCGAACGACTTCTTCAGTCCCTGGACCGAAATCTTGACCTCGGTGTCGGACTTGCCCATGTTGACGGCTGTTTCGGTCACTTGTTGATCCTCTTCTCGAGGCGGTTCGACAGCTTGGTGAGCGCCATGATGATGATGAAGTACATGACGCCGATGATCAGCCACATGTTGAACGACTGGAAGTTGCGCGCGATGATGATGCGCCCCGTCTGAGTGAGCTCGGCAAGTCCGATGACCGACAGGATCGACGTGTCCTTGAGGGTGATGACGAACTGGTTGATGTACGACGGGATCATCGTGCGAATTGCCTGCGGCATGATGACTTTTCGCATCGACTTCATGTAGCTGATGCCCAGGCTTCGTGACGCTTCCATCTGTCCCTTGTCGACGGACAGGATGCCGCCGCGGACGATTTCAGCCATGTACGCGCCGGCGTTGAGCGAGAGCGTGATGATGCCTGCCGTGAAGGCGGACATCTGGAAATGCAGAGCCGCCGGGATACCGAAGTAGATGAAGAATGCCTGCACCAACAGTGGTGTGCCGCGGAAGATGTCGACGTAGGTCGTGCCTATTCCTCGGACGAACATATTGGTCGACACCCGGCAGAGACCGAAGATCGCACCGAGTACCAGAGCGATCGCGATCGAGACGACCGAGAGGACGATGGTCAGCCACAGACCCTTGAGGAGTTGGGGGTAGGTGCTCTTGATCAAGCCGATGATCGAGTTGTCCGACGTCGATGCTCCCTGACCGAGGTAGGTCGAGACGATTTCGTCGTACTGGCCGTCGTCGCGCAGGTTCTGCAGTCCGGCGTTGAACATCTCGAGCAGTTCGGCGTTCTGGCCCTTGTTGACGGCGAAGCCGTAGCTCGCGCCCACCTCTTTTTCGGTGACGGTCTTGAGGCCGTTGCCCTGCGTGATGCCGTAGGCGAGGACGGGATAGTCGTCGAAGACGGCGACGGAGTTCCCGGTTCGGACCTCGTCGTACATGCTGGCGGAGTCAGCGAAATAGACAGTGGTGAAACCGTATTGGTCCTTGATGGACTCGGCGAAGCTGGCGCCCTCGGTGCCGTTCTTGACGGCGACGCGCTTGCCCTTCAGGTCTTCGTACGACTTCACGTCGTTGTCGGTCTCGAGGACGGCCATCTGCACGCCCGACTCGAAGTACGGGTCGGAGAAGTCGAAGACCTGCTTGCGGGCGTCGGTGATGGACATGCCGGCGATGACACCGTCGGCCTGCCCCGCCTGCACGGCCTGAAGGGCCGCGTCGAAGCCGAGCTGCTTGATGTCGACCTTGAAACCTTGGTCCTCGGCGATCGCATTGAGCAGGTCGATGTCGATGCCGACGAGTTTGCCGTCTTCGTTCTCGAATTCGAACGGGGCGAATGTCAGATCGGTGGCGATCGTGTAGGTGCGACCGGGTTGCGCGCTCGCGATTCCGGGGGCGAACAGCGCTGCGATCAGCGCCAGCAGGATGGCCAGGATCGGCCACCTGGCATTACGTGGTCTGTCGAATCTTCTTCGCACTATCGCCCAGCTTTCTTCTGTCGCGCCCGGGATCGCCGGACTGCTTTGAACCAGACGAGAACATACTGCGCCCAGAGCTGAATCGATACACGGGTATCGGAGCCGGAAAGTGCAGAACACACGACACGCCGTTGCCGTTCCGTGACAAAAGTCGCATTTCGTTGTGATTTGGTTGCCGATACAACGCTCGGTCGTTACCGTATTGTGATCGAACGTCGTCTGCCTTGGGATTTCCTGTGTCGCCTTTTGCCAAGATCAACTCCACGAAGTCACCACTTCTCTACTCAGTGGTGGGTGCGTTGCTTCTGACGCTCATCGTCGGGGGTGCGCTCGCCGTAGTCCGGCACAAGACGATCACCCTTGATGTCGACGGCGACATGATCTCGCTGTCCACGATGTCGAGCAGCGTCGGTGCCGCTCTCGAGGACGCCGGATACCCGGTCGATCCCAAGGACGCTCTCGCTCCCAGCGCCGATTCCTCCCTGTCCGACGGCGATACCGTCGTACTGCGCCGTGCCCGTGAGTTGGCGCTGACCGTCGACGGTCAGCCGACCACCATCTGGACCACCGCATTGACGGTCGACGAGGCATTGAAGCAAGTAGATGTTTCCGACGACTTCGCAGTTTCGGCTTCGCGCTCGCATCGTCTGCCCCTCGAACGGACCGAACTCGACGTCGTCAGCCCGAAGACCGTCAGCGTCAGCGACGGCGGCGCTCCCGCATCGGAGATCAAGCTCGCCGCCGTGACCGTCGGTGATCTTCTCGCGGCGAAGAATGCGCCGCTCGAGCAGGCCGACTCGGTTGTTCCCACCGCGGACACACCAGTCACCAACGGCCTGACCATCCAGGTCACCCGCTACCGCACGGACACTCGCGTCGAGACGCAGCCGATCGCGCCGCCCGAGAACAAGGTCGAAGATCCCGAGCTCGAGAAGGACAAGACCGTCGTCGAGAACCCGGGTGTTGCGGGCGAGCGCACGGCCACCGTCGAGGTCAAGACCGTCAACGGCGTCGAGGCCGGCCGAACCGAACTTTCCGCGACCGTGATCAAGGAACCGGTCGCAGCAGTAGTGAAGGTCGGCACCAAGCAGACTTCCGCGCCCGCCGTGTCCAACGCGTCGACGTGGGACTCCATTGCTCAGTGCGAAGCGACCGGAAACTGGGCCATCAACACCGGCAACGGTTTCTACGGCGGACTTCAGTTCACCCAGAGCACCTGGGAGGCATTCGGCGGCGGTCAGTACGCGGCTCGCGCCGACCTCGCATCACGTGAACAGCAGATCGCGATCGGCGAGAAGGTCCGCGCCGGTCAGGGCTGGGGTGCGTGGCCGTCCTGCACCAGCAAATTGGGCCTGCGCTGACCCGCCCTCACTCCACACAGAACTCAGGAACCCATGTCACCGTTCGCCAAGATCAACTCGACCAGGTCGCCGTTGTTGTACTCGGCGATCGCCGCGCTCCTTCTCACCGTCCTCGTGGGTGGTGTTCTCGCTGTCGTCCGGCACAAGACCATCACCCTCGACGTCGACGGTGAGCAGATTCGCCTGAGCACCATGTCGACCAACGTCGACGGCGCTCTCGAGGATGCGGGTTACCCGATCGGTGACAAGGACGCAGTTGCTCCCGCGGCCGACGCTTCGCTGTCCGACGGCGACACCGTGGTGCTCCGTCGCGCGCGAGAGATCACGCTGACGGTCGACGGTCAGCCTCAGAAGCTCTGGACCACCGCTTTGACCGTCGACGACGCGTTGAAGCAGTTGGATGTCGCAGCAGATGTGCACGTGTCGGCGTCGCGCTCGCAGCGTCTTCCGCTCGACGGCGCCGCGCTGGACGTGCTGACACCGGTTGTCGCAAAACTGGTCGACGGCGCAAACGCGGCAGCAGACGTGCGTATCGCGGCTCCGACGGTAGGGGAGTTCCTCACCGCAAACGGAACGCCGCTCGAGCAGTCGGACACGGTTGTTCCCGCCGCAGATGCTCCGCTGACCGAGGGCCTCGAGGTCACGGTGACGCGTAACCGCACCGAGAACAAGATCGAGACCTTGCCGCTCGATCCGCCGGATCAGCGCATCGAGGATCCGACGATGAACCAGAGCCGTACGACCGTCGAGAACCCGGGCGTTCCCGGCGTGCGCGACGTGACGTTCGCCGTCAATCTCGTCAACGGTGTCGAGGCCGGACGCACACAGGTGTCGGAGACGATCACCACACCGGCTCAGCCGAAGGTCGTGCGTGTCGGAACGAAGCCGGGCACCGAGGTGCCGCCCGTCGAGAACGGTTCGACGTGGGATGCGCTCGCACAGTGCGAGGCCACCGGTAACTGGGCTATCAACACCGGCAACGGTTTCTACGGCGGCGTGCAATTCGATCAGAACACCTGGGAGCGACAAGGCGGGTTGAAATATGCGCCCCGCGCCGACCTCGCCACCCGTGAAGAGCAGATCGCGATTGCGACCCAGACGCAGCGCACTCAGGGCTGGGGCGCATGGCCGTCGTGCTCGGGTCGCCTCGGACTGGGATAAGTTCTACTGGTGTCAGACGCCGAACAATCGAACGAACCCATCGCTACTCCGCGCGGGCAGGCAGCCCTGCTCGGTCCGGTCGAGGTGCGCGCTCTTGCCGAGGAATTCGGTGTCCGACCCACGAAACAGTTGGGGCAGAACTTCGTTCACGACGCCAATACCGTGCGACGCATCGTCACCACCGCAGGCGTCACTCGTGACGACGTCGTCCTCGAAGTAGGGCCCGGTCTCGGTTCGCTGACGATGGCGCTGATGGACGTGGTCGATCGGGTCATCGCGGTCGAGATCGATCCCAACCTCGCGGCCCGCCTCCCCAAGACGGTGGCCGAGCGAGCGCCGGAACTGGCCGATCGCCTGACCGTCGTCGAAGCCGACGCAATGCGTGTGTTGCCTTCGCAGATACCCGGCGAGCCGACCGCGCTGGTCGCGAACCTTCCGTACAACGTCGCGGTGCCGGTACTGCTGCACCTGTTTGCATCGTTGCCGAGTCTGCGGACCGCACTCGTGATGGTGCAAGCCGAGGTTGCCGATCGCCTGGCGGCTGATCCGGGAAGCAAGATCTACGGCGTTCCCAGCGTCAAGGCCAACTTCTTCGGCGAGGTTCGCCGCGCCGGCGCCGTCGGACGCAACGTCTTCTGGCCGGTACCCAAGGTGGAATCAGGTCTGGTTCGTATCGACCGGTATGCGGAGCCGCCGTGGCCGATGGACGAGAAGCATCGCAAGCAGGTTTTTGCGGCGATCGACGCCGCATTCGCGCAGCGCCGCAAGACTTTGCGTGCCGCGCTCAGTGGTTGGGCAGGTTCGCCTGCCGAGGCCGAACGACGGCTCCTCGCTGCCGGCATCGAGCCACAGACGCGTGGCGAGATGCTCGACGCAGCAGCCTTCGTTCGGCTGGCTGGAGGCGAATAGCCCCGTGCGCGGTTAAGGAGTGCAGGGACTCCCTAACCGCGCACAGGGGCCTTGCCCCCCGCTATTTGAACCGCCGCAACCTCAGGCTGTTGCTCACCACGAACACACTGCTGAATGCCATTGCGGCGCCGGCGAGCATCGGGTTGAGCAGACCGGCCGCAGCCAGCGGAATCGCTGCCGTGTTGTAGGCGAATGCCCAGAACAGGTTGCCCTTGATGGTCTTGAGCGTCTTGCGGGACAGTCGAATTGCATCGGCTGCCGACCGCAGGTCACCGCGCACCAGGGTGATGTCGCTGGCCTCGATTGCAACGTCGGTACCCGTGCCCATTGCCAGACCGAGATCGGCCTGGGCCAGGGCTGCCGCGTCGTTCACGCCGTCGCCGACCATGGCCACGACGCGTCCTTCCGCTTGCAGTTTCTTGACGGCGTCGACCTTGTCGGCCGGCATGACCTCGGCGAACACGGTGCTGATTCCGACTTGATCCGCGACAGTGCGGGCGACGGTGGCGTTGTCACCGGTCAGCAGAACCGGTTCGAGGCCGAGTGCCTTCAACTGCGCGATCGCTTCGGCGCTCGTGTCCTTGACCGCGTCGGCGATCACGAGGATGCCGTGCGCCTTGCCGTCCCAGCCCACCGCGATTGCGGTGCGCCCGGCCTTCTCTGCTGCAGCCTTCGCCTCGCGGAGATTTTCCGGCAACGGCATCGACCAGTCGGCGAGCAGCGCGTCTCGGCCGGCGACGACGGCGTGACCGTCGACCATTCCCTGTACGCCGCGCCCGGCGACGTTCACGAAATCCTCGACCGTAGGCAATTCGCCCACGGCTTCGGTCGCACCCTTCGCGATCGCTGCGGCGATGGGGTGCTCGGAGCGATGTTCGAGTGCGCCCGCCAGCCGAAGGACCTCGTCGACGGTTGTTCCTTCGCCCACCACGGTGTCCAGCAATGTCATCTGACCGGTAGTGACGGTTCCCGTCTTGTCGAGCACGACGGTGTCGACTGCGCGCGTCGATTCGAGCACCTCGGGTCCCTTGATGAGGATTCCCATCTGAGCTCCGCGACCCGTGCCCACCAACAGGGCTGTGGGCGTTGCCAATCCGAGGGCACAGGGGCACGCGATGATCAGCACGGCGACCGCAGCGGTGAAGGCCATCTCGATAGGGTTACCGGTACCGAGCCAGTAGCCCAGTGTCGCAACGGCAATCGCGATGACGACCGGCACGAAGATACCGGCGATCCGATCGGCGAGGCGCTGAACTTCGGCCTTGCCGTTCTGGGCGTCTTCGACCAGTGCCGCCATCTGGGCGAGTTGGGTGTCGCTCCCGACGCGGGTGGCCTGGACGGTCAAGGTTCCACCGACGTTGACGGTGGCGCCGACTACGGTGTCCCCGACACCGACTTCCTCCGGCACGGATTCACCCGTCAACATGCTCATGTCGACGGCTGAGCGGCCCTCGGTGATGATGCCGTCGGTGGCGATCTTCTCGCCGGGCCGAACGATGAAGGAGTCGCCCGCTGCCAGTTCTTCGGCGGGGATTCGTACTTCGACGCCGTTGCGCAATACCGCGACGTCTTTCGCACCGAGCTCCATGAGTGCGCGTAGTGCGGCGCCGGACGTGCGCTTGGACTTGTGCTCGAAGTAGCGTCCGGCCAGTACGAACGTGATGACGCCCGCGGCAACTTCGAGGTAGATGTTGGCGCTGCCGTCCATCCGGTCGACCGTCAGCCGGAAGGCGTGCTTCATACCGGCTTCGCCCGCGGTGCCGAAGAACAGTGCGTAGAGCGACCAGACGAATGCCGAGATGGTGCCCAGGGAGATGAGCGTGTCCATCGTGGCGGCGCCGTGACGCAGGTTCACCCATGCGGCACGGTGGAAGGGAAGGGCCGCCCACACGATGACCGGTGCGGCCAGCGTGAGGGAGAGCCACTGCCAGTTGTCGAACTGCAGCGCAGGAACCATCGCCATCGCGATGACCGGTACTGAGAGCAGAGTCGAGATGATCAGGCGGGTGCGAAGCTCGCGCAGATCACGATCCTGCGGGGTTTCCGCGTCCGGGTCGACGGTGTCGGGCGCGCTCGGCGGCTTGGGGAGCGCGGCAGCGTAGCCGGCATTCTCGACGGCAGTGACCAAATCTTCGACGGGTACCCCGTCCGGGAAAGTGACCTTGGCCTTTTCCGTCGCGTAGTTGACGGTGGCTGTGACGCCGTCGATCTTGTTGAGCTTCTTCTCGATTCGTGACGCGCAGGAAGCGCAGGTCATTCCGGTGATCGCGAGTTCGACGCTACTCGAGTTGGCAGCATTGTCGACCACAGTCGGTGACGTCATCAGTGCCCTCCCTCGTGATTGTCTGGAACTGAAGCCGTGGAAGTGCCTGCATCAACAGTGAATTCGGCGGTCCGAACCACGCCTTCGTGCTGGAAGTCGAGGAACAGCCGGTATGTGCCTTCGCTCGGTGCCTGTGCGTGGAAGGAAATGTCCGGACCAGGAGCTGTGACGCCGTCGCCCGGCTCGCCTTCGGGGTGCACGTGCAGGTAGGCGAGGTCGCCGGTGCGCAGGGCAACGAGGTGACCGAAGGCACCGAGGTACGGATCGAGATCGGTGACCGGGGCTCCGTCGCGAGCAACGCTCAGCGTGATCGGGCCGCCGGCAGTGGTCAGATCACCGTCGAGAGTCACGGTGTATCCGTCGACAGTTGCGGTCGCACTCTTCGCAGGCAGCGGAGCAGGAGCGAATTCGCCTGCCACGTCGAAGTTTCGGCCGAGTGTCAGTTGGGTGCCGTCGGTGGGGTCGAAGTCCGCGAAGACTCGGTAGGTACCGGCGACAGGCCAGGTCCAGTCGATCGACCAGGTGCCGTCTGCGGCGAGCGAAGGATGCACGTGGCGGAACTCGCTGGTGTCGTTTCTGACGACGATGAGGTGGAGCTCCTTCTCGTGCAGAAGGTCGAAATCGACGACGGGCTCGTTGTTGCTGTCGAGAATCCGGAAGGTCAAGGTTCCCGGCTCCCCAGCTCGATCGGGTGCGGTCACTTCGGTGAGTGTGTATCCGCCGGAGGAGACTTCGAGCCCTGAGGGTGTTGCCGAATCCATGCCTGGCATCGATTCGATGGTTGATTCGTGGGTGCTGTGCTGGGTAGTGGACATGTCTATCGGGCTTCCGATTGCGGCCCCCACACCGAGGGCGGCGCCGAAGACGGCGACCAACCCTACGGCGTAGGCGGCAAGTGTTGTCGAGGTGCGCACGGCTGACTCAGCTTGGTGCGACTGCGTAGCCGGCTTCGTCGACTGCTGCGACGACGTCGGCTGCGGAGACGGGAGCATCGCTGGTGACAACGACGCGTCCGCTCGCCAATTCGACATCCACCGCGGTTACGCCCGCGATGTTGCCGATCTCTTCCTTGACGGATCCGACGCAGTGTCCGCAGGTCATTCCGGAAACGGTGTATTCGGCGGTGGTCATCGCAGATCCCTTCGGTTGTGGAAAACTCATTTTACGGATACCCGGTGTAGGTATCGCTCTGCCATCGAAGGTACCCCCAGGGGGTATGCCTGTCAACGGGTTGGTCAGTGATGAAGACCTCAGGGAAGACAACACGGCGGATGTGTGGTCTACTTGTGTTGGTCGTAAGTGTTTGTGTTTGTGTTTCCACGCTCGCAAATGGTTAGGTTGCGAGCGTTTGGACATCCTCCACGGATTTGTCTCAGAACGGTCGTAGTAAGTGACCCGGGCGGTCGAAGCGACTGCCTGTTGACACTGTGTTAGAGGAGATTTACATGGCAGAGGGCATCGTGAAGTGGTTCAACTCCGAGAAGGGGTTCGGCTTCATCGCTCCCGAAGACGGCAGTGCTGACGTCTTCGTTCACTACTCCGAGATCCAGAGTGGCGGCTTCCGCACTCTCGAGGAGAACCAGCGCGTGGCGTTCGAGATCGGTCAGGGCAACAAGGGCCCGCAGGCCACCGGCGTTACCATCGTCTAAGACGTCCATGTAAGTCGGGCAACCGACGCATGACGTACTGACAAGACCCCAACTCTTCGGAGTTGGGGTCTTGTTGCGTCTGGGTGAAAAACGCTGTCACGCATCGAGATACCGCTGAGCGGCGACTGTCGTTTCCGCCGCGATGGTCCGGCATTCTTCGCGGAGTTCAGGTGGATTCACAACGGTGAAATCGACGTCGAAAGCCCTGAGCCACTGTGCGATCGACCGTAGGGAAGTGCCCGAAAGCACTATGACGCAACGCCCTTCGTCGGTGGACTCCACTGACCCCCACTGTTCGCTGACCATGGGTGCTACCTGCTCGATGGGTGCGTGCAGTAGAACTGTTGCGCGCGTGGAGGAATAGGCCCGAGCGACACCGCGGGAAACGAAGTCTGCTGCACCGCCCGCAGGTAGTTCCCGAGGCGTGAACCGCGGACCGGTGGGGATCTTGGGTTCCATCCTGTCGACGCGAAATGACCGCCAGTCTTCGCGAGCGAGATCCCAGGCCACCAGATACCACCGAACACCCGACCTCACGAGCCGATACGGTTCCACTTCGCGCCGGCTCTGCGTGCCGTCGTGTGTGCTGTAGTCGAATCTCAAGCGTTCGTGGTTGTGGCACACGGACGCGATGGCGGACAGGACCGACGCATCGACCGCGCTAGCTGCCGGTTCGCGCGGCACGACGTCGATCGACAGTGACTCCAGACGGTGCCGCAGCCTCGACGGCATGATCTGACGCAGTTTCGCCAGCGCGCGCATCGAGGCCTCGCCGATGCCGACCACGGAGCCGGTCGCTCCGGACTGCAAGGAGAGCGCAACCGCGAGCACTTCCTCGTCATCGAGCTGTAGCGGGGGCATCTCCGCGCCGGCACCCAGGCGATATCCGCCGCCGACGCCGACCGTTGCGTCGACGGGGTAACCGAGATCGCGGAGGCGGTCCACGTCACGTCGAACCGTGCGCGGGGTAATCGCGAGTTTGTCTGCGAGTTCGGCACCGGACCAGTCTCGACGCGTCTGGAGCAGTGACAGCAACCGCAGTAGGCGAGCCGATGTCTCCTTCATGGCAAGAAGTCTGCCAAACATTTAGGACCGTATGAGTCCTCAATTGAATTTAGGTTGGTCCATATCCGACCAGTCGAGCAGAAATTGGGGCCACATCATGAGCAGACCGATGATCGAGACGAAGGCGCTCACCAAGCACTTCGCTCAGGGCAAGAAACTCGTGGAAGCAGTCAAGGGAGTCACGCTCGACGTAGCGGAGGGCGAATTGGTCGCCTTGCTGGGGCCGAACGGTGCCGGAAAATCGACGACGTTGCGAATGCTGACCACCTTGCTCGAGCCCACCTCCGGCAGCGCGCGAATCGCAGGATTCGACATCTCCGCGGCACGAAACGAGGTGCGCTCGAGCCTTGGATACGTAGGACAGGGGAACGGCGCCGGCCACAACCAGCGGGTTCGCGACGAGTTGGTGACGCAGGGGTTGTGCTACGGAATGTCCAAGGCCGATTCGCAGGTCCGGGCCGACGAGTTGCTGGGTGATCTCGAACTCACCGATCTGGGCACTCGGAAGGTCAGCACTCTGTCGGGCGGGCAGCGTAGGCGGCTCGATATCGCTCTGGGCCTGGTCCACCGCCCACCCCTCCTGTTCCTCGACGAGCCGACCACGGGAATGGACCCGCAGAGTCGGGCCAACCTCTGGGACCACATCCTCCGCTTGCGGCGCGAGATGGGCACGACGATCGTGCTGACCACGCATTACCTCGAAGAAGCGGATTCGATGGCAGAGCGGGTCATCGTCATCGACGAGGGCACTGTCATAGCGGACAACACCGCTGCCGCGCTCAAGGCGGACCTTGCGGGAGATCATCTTCTGCTCACCTTCGACAGCGTCGAGGCGGCCGGCGTCGCAGCGTCGGTGGCCGAGCAACTAGTCACTGTCCGTGAAGTCACTGTCGACGCAAGCACGGTGAGTATCCGTGCCGGCGAGGGCGATTCGACGCTACCGGTGTTGCTGCGTGAAGCGGATGCCCGAGGTGCCCGCGCTCTCACCGCCGACATCACCAGGCCGACTCTTGACGATGTCTTCCTCACCCTCACCGGTCGCAGCCTGCGCGAGAGCGCCGCCGCGGTCGCTTCCTGAAACCACGACAAAGTACTTCGAAGAACAGGAATCTGCCATGACAATCACGCTCGATACCCCACGTACCGTGCACGGCAACATCGTTCGAGACAGCGCAATCGTGATGGGTCGTGAACTGCGACCGATGTTGCGCGACCCGGTCAGCGTTATCTTCAGCCTGATTCAGCCGCTGATCCTGTTGGCGTTGTTCGGGCCCCTGCTCAAAGGGGTCCCGGGTACCGGTGACGGCGTATGGAATTGGTTCATTCCCGGTGTGTTGGTGATGATCGCGATCTTCGGAACGACGATGACTGGGTCCAACCTCCTGATGGAGATGCAGCAGGGATCGCACGAGCGAATGTTGGTGACTCCGCTCAGACGCTCGTCCTTGTTGATCGGGCGAGCGTGCAAGGAGATGGTTCCGCTTGCCGCGCAGGCGATTTTGATCATTCTGGTTGCGCTTCCGCTCGGGTTGGACGTCAACGCAGCGGGCGCCGCGCTCGGGATCGTCCTGCTCGGAGTGTTCGGCGTCGGACTCGGTGCGCTCTCGTACGCTCTCGCTCTGGCTGTGCGGGAGCAGGATTGGATGTTCTGGGTCGTTCAGCAGACGCTGATGTTCCCGCTCCTGATCCTGTCCGGAACCATGCTTCCACTCGATGATGCGCCAGGTTGGATGAAGGTCCTCGTGAACGTCAATCCGCTGGGCTATGTCGTCGATGCCGAACGGGCACTGTTCGCCGGTGACTTCGCGTCGGGCAGCGTTCTGGCAGGAATCGTGGCCGCTGTGGGCGTTGCGGTTGTCGGTCTGGGCGTGGGTGTGCGCGCGGTGAAATAGCGTGGGTGTACTGGCTGTCGGACGGGGTGTGGCGGTCGCAGGTTTTCGCCCAGGTGTTCGCAGCGCCTATTGTTGTTCCTTGTGCTCTCCGTCGTTCCTCGCCCCGTAGTCGTCCGGGCCCCGTCCAAGGTGAATCTCCACCTTGCCGTCGGGGACCTGCGCGAGGACGGCTATCACGAACTGACGACGGTGTTTCAGGCATTGTCCCTGGCAGACGCCGTCACGGTGGCGCCTGCGGACACCCTGACCGTGCGGGTTATCGGCGACGACGCCGCGGCCGTGCCTACCGATCGCACCAATCTCGTGTGGCGTGCCGCCGAGATGCTGGCGGTCGAGGGTGGCGTGGCCCCGAACGTCGAGATAGTCATCGAGAAAGGCATCCCCGTCGCAGGCGGAATGGCCGGCGGGAGTGCCGACGCAGCCGCCGCTTTGGTTGCGCTCAACGCTTTGTGGAAGCTCGACTTCTCGCGGCCTGATCTCGACGCTTTTGCGGCACGCCTCGGGAGTGACGTTCCGTTCTCGCTGCACGGTGGCACTGCCCTCGGAACCGGCCGCGGCGAACAACTTGTGCCTGTCTTGACCCGCCACACCTTCCACTGGGTGCTGGCGCTGGCCAAGGGTGGCTTGAGCACACCGGTCGTGTTCCGCGAACTGGACAAGCTGCGGGCCGAAGGTTCCCCGAAACGGCTGGGCAGCGCCGATGCGTTGATTCAGGCGCTCACCACCGGTGACGCTCATCTACTTGCGCCGCTCCTCGGCAACGATCTGCAGGCGGCAGCACTCTCACTCAACCCGGACCTACGACGGACGCTGCGAGCGGGCGTCGAAGCCGGAGCTTTGGCCGGCATCGTCTCCGGCTCCGGACCGACATGCGCGTTTCTCTGCGCCGACGCACAGTCCGCGGTGGAAGTGAGCGCAGAACTTGCGGGAGCGGGGGTGTGCCGCACCGTTCGCGTGGCGAGCGGACCTGTTCCCGGAGCACGAATACTCGACAATGCGGCAAAGGGACAGCACTGATGGCGAATCTGATCAATCTGGAAAACGTGTCGAAGTCTTTCGGCGTCAAGCCGTTGCTCGACGGGGTCTCCCTGGGCGTCGAGGAAGGCGAGCGCATCGGCGTCGTCGGTCTCAACGGTGGCGGCAAGACAACGATGCTCGAGGTCCTCGCGGGTGTGGAGCAGCCGGATTCGGGACGAGTGAGCCGCGTCGGCGGATTGCGGATGGCCGTCGTGACGCAGCGCGGTGTACTGCCTCCCGGCTCCACGGTCGGTGAAGTGGTCCTGGGGCCGCTCGGAGTAGCTCAGCACGAGTGGGCCGGCGATGCGCGCATCCGTTCAGTGCTCTCGGGTATCGGCATCGACAATCTGGGCGCCGGCGGCGAGCGGTCTGCATTGGACGCCAAGGTCGACGGCCTGTCCGGCGGCGAGCGCCGTCGCGTCGCGCTGGCTGCAGCTCTTGTTCAGGACCTCGATCTGCTGGTGCTCGACGAGCCCACCAACCACCTCGACGTCGAAGGTGTTCAGTGGTTGGCCGAGCACCTCGTCTCACGTCGCAGTGCGCTTGTTGTCGTGACCCACGATCGCTGGTTCCTCGACACCGTCGCCACCCGCACCTGGGAGGTTGTCGGGGGCGGCGTCGAAAGCTACGAGGGTGGCTACAACGACTGGGTGTTCGCCCGTGCCGAGCGTTCCCGTCAGGCCGACGCTTCCGAAGAGCGTCGCCGCAACCTTGCGCGCAAGGAACTGGCGTGGCTGCGCCGCGGTGCTCCTGCCCGTACGTCCAAGCCGAAGTACCGCATCGAAGCAGCAGAAGCCTTGATCGCCGACGTTCCGGCACCTCGTGACGCGGTGGCGCTCGCGTCGTTCGCGCAGCGTCGGCTCGGCAAGGTAGTCATCGAACTCGAAGACGCGCGTCTGGAAACCCCGGACGGCCGCGTACTCGTCGAGGATCTGACCTGGCGTCTGGCGCCGGGCGAGCGTGTCGGCCTGGTCGGCGTCAACGGCTCGGGCAAGACGACGCTGCTGCGGACGCTGGCCGGCGAACTCGAGCCTGCAGCCGGAAAGCGCATTCAGGGACAAACCGTCCACATCGGTTGGCTCAAGCAGGAACTAGACGATCTTCCGACCGACATGCGCGTACTCGACGCGGTCAAGGACGTAGCCGAGCGAATCACCCTGGGTGACAAGGAAGTATCGGCTGGTCAGCTCGCTGAGCGGCTGGGCTTCACACCGGCGCGTCAACGCACCCCCGTCGGTGACCTGTCCGGTGGTGAGCGCCGACGTCTGCAGTTGACGCGTGTTCTCATGGCCGAGCCCAACGTCTTGCTTCTCGACGAGCCCACCAACGATCTCGACATCGACACGCTTCAGCAACTCGAGGATCTGCTCGACGGCTGGGCAGGCACCATGGTTGTGATCTCGCACGACCGGTACCTGATCGAGCGAATCTGTGACACCACCTGGGCGCTCTTCGGTGATCGCAAGCTCACCAACCTGCCCGGCGGTATCGAGGACTACCTGCGTCGACGCGCCGCGATGGGGGATGGCGACAACCCGTCAGTTGCCTCGACCGCGAGTGGTGCGTCGAAGAGCAAGCAGGTTCGCGACGGTGCCGCGGATCGCGCTGCGCGCAAGGAACTTTCGAAGCTCGAGCGGTCCATCGCGAAGTTCGACGATCGTGAGAAGAAGCTGCACGCATCACTCGCCGACGCGGCCACCGACCCGGACAAGCTGCAGAAGCTCGGCGCAGAACTCAAGCAGGTCATCGCCGACAAGGAAGCCGCCGAAGAGCAGTGGATGGAGCTCTTCGCGGAGCTGGACGGCTAGGGGAACTTCGCCCCGAACTGCTTGGACGAGGTCATGTCGCGTTCGATCAAGATGGCAACAAATCGATCCCGACCACGCACCAGTTCCACTGCGAGGTCGGGATCGTGGAATGACGCGATGATCAGTTCGTAGCGGGCACGAGTGCGACCGGACTCAGGCCCCAGCCATCGGGTCACCTGTTGCTTGGGTGTCTCGCCCGGGCGAGGAAGATCACCGTCCAGAAGGTGTCGCACCACTTCGGCTATCAGTCCACGTTGGTTTGCGAAGTAGTGCCGTGCGCTGCCGTGTGGCACGCCGGCTACGTCCTCGACGCCACTCATCGAACAAACGCGAAACCCAGCCCGGCTCTTCTTTTTCGACATCCTGCTTGTGCTGTGCGTTGTTGCGATTGTGTGTTTCGCGGGATATGTTCTCTATCGCGTCGTCTTTGACTACTAGCTGAATGTTGATGTACTTCAACGGGTCTCGGGTATTCTTTGCTTTTGAAGTTGTCCGTTATGTCTCTGGTTATCGAAAGTATGTTCGATTAAACTTTGGGTATGGACAGTCGGGATGCGTGGCAGCTGGATGGTGAGGGCCTCAAGTGTGAGGTTCTGGATCTGGTGCGTGTCCGGCATGAGTTGCAGTCGCGGATGGTGTTGTTGATCGTGGAGATGTTTTCCCGGGAGACTGTGGTCGGGAAGGGTTTTCGGGCGATCGCGCAGTGGTTGCACGGTTCGACGAATTTGGAGATCGGTGAGTGCAGTCTGTTGGTCAGTCTGGCGCGGTTGTTGTTGCTCGAACCTGTTGTCGCCGATGCTTTTCACCGGGGTGATGTGGATGCGTTGAAGGCGCGGCAGGTGGCGTCGTTTTGTCAGCATCCGCCGAAGAATATGACGCCGGCGGATGTGGACAAGGCCCGCGGGATCCTGCTTCACTTGGCGTCGAAGAACATTGCGGATTGTGATGCGGTGCGGGCGGCGATCCGGCGGATCGAGAAGCAGTACGGAAAACGCGAAGACGGCGTCCCTGTCGGGGAGGATTCGGAGCGCAACGAGTTCTACGCCTCGAAAGGCCTGTACGGGCGCGTGTCGGTGAAGGGCGATTTGGATGCGGTCAACGGGGCCCGTCTGATCACGTTGTTGTCGAGCCTGTCGGCGCCGACACCGGAGAAAGACGGCGTCAAAGACGCCCGTACTCCGGCGCTGAGGCGGGCGGATGGGTTTTGCGAGTTGTTGCGGCGGTACGAGCGGGCGGGGTTGGGTCCGATCGAGGGCGGGGTGAAACCGCACATCACGGTGACCGCGTCGGCAAAAGATATGACGGACCTCAAAGCCTTGAAGGATCTACTGCCGTCGACTCAGGAACTGGGTTTCGCGTGGACGGATTGGGTGGGTCCGATCAGTATCGACACTGCCCGGATGTTGGCGTGCGACTGCACCGTGACGCGGATTCTGTTGGATGAGAACGGTGTTCCGCTCGACTGCGGCAAGGAAGCAAGGACCGCGACGGTGCCGCAAAGGCGGGCGTTGGCTGTGCGCGATGGAGGGTGCGCGTTTCCGGGATGCGGGACACCGCCGGGGTGGTGCGATGCTCACCATATTGTTCACTGGAACGATCGCGGCCCAACAGATCTCGACAATCTGATCTTGTTGTGCGGTCATCACCACCGGACGATGCACCACACCGAATGGCGGGTGGAGATCGGCCCGGATCGGAAGACTGTGTTCTATCCGCCGATGTCGATCGATCCGTTCCAGCATCCGATCGGTGGGAACAGTCCACCGACAGCGGCGTGAACCTCCACAACTGAAGGCTCGAGCACCGGGGCATCACCATGCCCCGGTGCTCACCGCTGTCTACTGTCAGAACGCTACTGTCAGAACGTGAGCGTGAGTCGCCCGTTCTCGTCGCTGATGTGAACAGTTCGCCCGATCGCCGGCGGGTTGTCACCGCGAAGCTGCGTCAGTTCGGCGGCATTCTCGGGACCGGTGTGACCGGCGACGCGGCGGCCGTCCGGCGTCGTCGCGATCACGAACCCGATCTCAGGCTCGCCGGTGCGGCCGTATTCGACAGAGGCCGTGACTATTTCCGCCGTGCCCGTGTAATCAGTGATCATTCCCGGAACCTCCGCAGTTAACGCGCGTGCGTCGGGGTCGCCGACGTACCCGTCAGCATGAGCAGAGGCGGACAGTAGTACGCAGTGCTGGTAGGTGAGGAATCCACCGTTGCCGTGGACGAGGGCAAGGTTCGCGCCGTCGCGAATTCGCCGGATGACCTCGGCGACGGAATGCAGTGTGTAGCTGTTGAGTGGCCCACCGAAGAACGAGTGACCTCCGGTGACACTCGGGATCGCGGTATCCGGGAGCCCGAGTTCACGGATCAACAGCTTGGGCACGATCGGGAAGCAGCTGTAGGCATCGACGATGTCGAGTGCGTCGGCACCGACTCCGGCACCATCGAGTGTGCGATGCACGGCGTCGTGCATCGCGGCTGAGCTGTCGAAGCCGTTGCGGCTGAGGATGTCCAATGGATCACTGGCGCCCGCGCCGCCCCAGAGGTAGACCAGTTTGCCTTCGTCGATACCGAATTCGAGGGCCGTCGACAACGAGCAGACGACAACGGCCGCAGCTTGATTGACGAAGGGCATGGCGTTGAGCATCAGTGGGTACGGCTCGGAGACCATCCGATTGCCGGGGCCGACGGTGCCGATCTCTTCCGCCGATCGGATCTCCGACGTCCAGGAAGCGGGATTCTTCGACGCCAGCTCCGAGAACGCGGCGTACATCCTCGCGGACCAGGCGAGCGATTCGCGGGCGCCGTGGCCCTCGGCTGCACTGAAGCAGTTCTCGAAGAGCGGGTAGACGCGCGTCGGCACGATGAAACCGGCGCGCTGCATTTCGGGGCTTCCCAGGTCGGTCGGATCGAATCCGGGAGGCCCTCCGGGCGCTGCCGTCCACCCGATCGAGTCGGGAGCGACTCCGGACTTTCGCAGCGCGGTGCTGCTGGCGTGCGATTCTCCGCCCACGAGCAGAGCAACCGAAGATTCACCGCGGGCGATGGACGCGCCGATCCGATCGAGGAGCGCCGCGGGCCAGTGGCCACCGATCGGCGAGGTAGAGGTGACCTTGGGGGTCGCGCCTAATCGTGAGGCAAGCAGCCCGGGGAGATCGTCGTACGACCAGCTGACTGTCTTGATCGCGAACACGGAATCGATCTGTGTTCCCAGTTCAGCGTGTCCACTGTCGTTCAATGCGGAGACGGTGGCATCGTGAATCAGATCGAGAGGTTCGCGGTGCCCGTCGGCTGGGTTCCAGCGCAGATCGCCGACGCCGACGATGACCGGTATTCGTGATGCGTCAACCATCGTGTACCTCTCGTTGCCGACCCGTAGCCGGGAGTTGCAGTCACGATATCGGGGACCCCGGTATGTGTAACTCGCGGGTCACAGTCAACATTTTTCGGGTTCCTATTTAGGTATGCCTAACGAAAGTCCTATACTCGTCATCATGACAGCTGTGGCAGAGAGAATCTCGGTGCCCGTGGGGCCGCGTTCCATCGATCACCCCTACTCGATGACAACGGTGACTCTGAAGCTCTCTCACCAGCGGCAGTGGGCACCGCATCGTCACCCTGAGCACGAGCTGATCTGGGGGAACTCCGGCGGAATGCTCACGGTTGTCGCTGACGGCATCACTTGGGAGGTTCCGCCTTCGGCCGGACTGTGGCTGCCCGCCGGCGCGTTGCATGCCGTGAAGGCGGGCCCAGGTACCGAGTTCTTCTGCACCTACTTCCGGCCTGAGGCTCATGCTGCCCCCTCGGGCGTTCCGGGCTTGTTCGGTGTCAGTGCTCTGCTGCGTGAGGTACTCCTGCACATGCATCGGCGGAACATGCCCGACGAGGCGCGTAGTCGCGCCGAGCGGGTGGCATTCGACATGCTGCAGCCGCTCGAAGTTGCTGCGGTGGAGGTTCCGATGCCGACCGATCCGCGGGCGCTGTTCGTTGCCGAAGCATTGGTCGCCAATCCGGCAGACCAGCGGTCGCTGTCGGAATGGGCACTGACGGCTGGCGGCAGCGTCCGTACGTTGACGCGAGTGTTCGCTCAGGGCACGGGAATGACCTTTGCACAGTGGCGAATTCAGGTTCGAGTCCGCGCAGCCCTGACGTATCTGGCTGCTGGAGTTCCGGTTTCGGTTGTCAGTAGGCGAGTCGGGTACGAAACTCCGAGTGCGTTTGTCGCAGTGTTCCGTCGGGTCACCGGTCGTACGCCCGGCAGCATGATGAACAAGGGGAGTGTGGCGCCCGAATCGGTGCCGTACCTTCTGCACGCTTGAGGTAGGTCGCACCGGGCGGTAGTGCCCGGTGCAACCGTCGCGGTCAACGTCGCGGCGCGGACCACGCTTCCCACAGTTCCGCGTACCGACCCCCGAGGTTGACCAACTCGTCGTGAGAGCCTTGCTCGACGACGCGGCCGTCGTTCATGACCAGGATTTGGTCGGCGTCGACGGCCTGTGAGAGTCGGTGTGCCACTGTTACAGCAGTGCGACCCCGGGTCAGGGCCAGCGCGGCATCGTCGAGGACCCTGGCTCCGGCGCTACCCGCTTCGGCGGTCGCCTCGTCGAGAATCAGCAGCGGCGGATCCAGCAATTCGATTCTTGCCAACGCGAGTTGCTGTGCCTGAGTCGCGGTCAGCCGGTGTCCACCGTCCCCGATTACGGTTTCGAGCCCGTCCGGCAGGGCCCGCAGCCAATCCGACGCACCGACGGTATCGAGCGCCGCGGTGATGTCGTCGTCGGTTGCCGACGGGTCAGCCAGCCGTAGATCCTCGGCCAACGTGCCGGCAAAGACGTGGACCTCCTGAGTCACGAGGGCCACCGCGCTCCGAGAAGTCGACCGTGGCAATTCGTTCCGGGGCACCGTCCCGATCTTCACGGTGCCTTCGGTCGGCTCGTAGGTACCCGCGATCAGTTTTGCGACCGTCGATTTTCCGGCTCCGGTTGCGCCCACGAGTGCCGTGACGGTCCCGGCCGGAATGGTGATGTCGATGTCTCGCAGAACAGGAGCGTCGCCGCTGCGGTACGAGAACGTCACCTCCTCCAAAGACGCTGAACTGTCGACGGGTTCATGTGGATCGGACGGCGCGGGTGGCACGGGCGCAAGGGTGACTCCGACCAGCCGAGCCAATGCGATTGTGCCTTCCTGCAATTCGTCGAACACGCTGAGAACCGCGCCGACCGGATCGAAGAGCCGGTGGAAGAACAATGCTGCGGCGGTGGCGGCGCCGATGCTGATCTGACCGTCTCGCACCAGCCAGAAGCCTGTGATCAGCACGGCGGACAGGCCGATGAATTCCGCGATGTTGAGTCGGCCGAAGAACCTGGTGCGTAGACGCGTGGTCAACAAGCTGAGCCGGACGGCCGTCATCGATCGAGATTCGATCTGTTCCAGGTGTGGCTGAGCCAGACGTAGTGATCCGACGGTGTCGGAGTTACTCAGTGAGTCCAGGAGTTGTTGCGCACGTGCACCTTCTGCCTCCCGCTCCTCGCGGTAGACCGGTGCCGACTTCGAGAGATACCAGCGCAGCGCCTGGATCTGGATGGGCGCCGCGATCACCGCGGCAATGGCGAATCGCCAATCGAGGCTGCCCAATCCGATCAGGGTCAACACGATGGTCAGTGCCGCGGTGGCAAAAACCGGAAGTGCTTCGGATACAGCGCGGGTCACCAAGCGGACGTCCCCGGTGATGCGGGAGACGAGATCTCCGCGCCCGGCTCGTTCGACGTCGCTCTGCGGAAGATCGAGAACCCGGACGACAACTTCTTCGCGCAGGTCGGCGACAACCCTTTCGCCGACGCCGGCGAGCAGGTAGTTGCTGACTCCGACGAGAAGGGAGGAGGCAACCGCGATGGCGACCAACGCGAGAGTCAGCGTGCCGATGCGCGAGACAGCGTCGCCGTCTCCGTCCGTCACAGCGTCGACCATCGCGCCGAGGACCAGCGGCGTGAGCAGGCCGATCGCGGTCGCAGCAGTCAGAGTGACGACGGCGGCGACGGCGGATATCCGGTGCGGACCCATCAACCGAAGTGCTGCGCGGCGTGCCTGTTTCGGTGTCGCGGTGGGGAGTAGTTCGTTCACAGCTCGATCACCCGATCGCAGATATCGAGCAGCACGGGGCTGCTGGTCAGAAGAAGAGTCGCGTGAGCACCGCGTACCTCGGCGATCCCGCGTGCAATTCGCGCTTCGGTGACGGAGTCGACGGCAGTGGTGGGGTCGTGCAGCACCAGGACCGGAGCTTCGCTCGCCAGTGACCTTGCCAAGGCGATGCGTTGTCGCTGACCGCCGGAGAGCGAATTTCCCTGCTCGGTGACTCGAGTGGCGAGGCCGAGTGGAAGGACCGAGATCACCTGATCTGCGGCGGCGGCAGCGATTGCCTCGTCACTGCGGCTGCCGATCGGTGCGAGTGCCTCGATGTTGTCACCGACTGTGCCGATGAACAGTGCCGCGTCGTGCGGCGCAGCCAGAACATGGGTCCGGAGCTCGTCGATGTGCAGTTCGTGAATGGCGTTGTCGCCGAGATGAATCGTTCCGCTCGAAGGCTCGATTCGACGAGCCAACGCGTCGACCAACGCGTCCGCCCAGGCCGCATTCTCGGTGACGATGCCGATGATCTCGCCGCGTTTGACATCCAGGTCGACTGGTGACGCTCCGGCCAACACGACGTCACGCAGCGTCAGGAACTCCGAGTGGTTCAGGGGTACAGGTTCACTCGCGGGTGTGACAGCCTCGTCGGTCCCGAGAAGCGCTGCGACGCGGTTGGCGGAAGCGCGGGCCCGTGCCAGACCGGCGCCGAAGTAGATGATGTCGATCAACGGACCTCGAAGGAACTGTGCCAGACCCACCACGGCCACGAATTCACCGACCGAGATGCTCCCGGATGCTGCCATCCGTCCACCGACGTACGCGATGACGGCCAGGAAAGCGCCGGCGATCGCCACGTTCGCGGCGGAGTACATCGCCTGGTATCGCTGTGCGCGAAGGGTTGCTTCCAGCGAAGTCCGGCTGGCTCCCCGATAACGCTGCGCTGCAGCGTCTCCGGCGCCGATTCCGGACAGGATCCGGAGCCCCGACAGGAGGTCTGCGGCCAGTGCACCGGCTTTGGCTCCCTGCCATTGATCGGTTTCGGCCCGGCGTTCGAGCGGTCGGCTGACCACCTGCATGAGGGCGAGCACCGGGGGAGTGCCGAGGATGACGAGGAGGCCGAGCGGTACCGAGATCACGAGTAGCGAGATCGCTGCGGTCAGTACTCCGCAGGCCGCGGCGAGTTTTGTGCTCAGTGTGTGCGTGAATCCGGCCACCGAACCCGCGTCGGATGTTGCGATCGAGTAGACCTCGCCGGGCATGCGCCGCGGTGACATGCCGTGCGGATCGAGGCCTCGTCGCGCGATGTCCATCCGCAAGCGGTGTGCTCCGTGCTCGGTGACGGAATCGGAGATGCGCGCCGCAAAGCGCCAACTGAGCAACAAGCCGGTGAAGAGAATTCCGAGAACGAGGATCCACTTTCCCAGTGCTGCCGCATCGCTGGTCGCCACAGCTCGGTCGATGACCGCACCGATCACCACCGGCACCAACGCTTCCGCGACCTGGTGGCCCGTGAAGCCGACGGACGCTGCCGCCAGCTTGGCTCCGCGTCCGTCGGAGGCGATCGCGCGTGTGATTACCTGGCGCGGCGTGATCGCCGGGCTGGTTGGGGGGCCGTTTGTATCGGCCGAAAGAAGTGGTGTCGAAGGCACTGGGTCCACGCTAGGGACCGTGGCCGGTAGTCAGAAGTCACACAGGTGCCAATACTTGTCGTGAACAGGCCATACGTCTGGCGGTGGCCGAATCGCGATAGTAGTTGGCCCCGTTGCGGCGGGGAAGGCATCGACTCATCGACAACACTGCAATAAATTAAGGTCTACCTTACTTAGCGCGGGTTAACTATGTCCGGAAGTCGGATTGATCCTCGTGTTCGGGTCCGGTTCATGTTCCATCGATGTTGGAGATTGTTGTGAGTCTTGTGTTCGGCGAGGTACTTCACAAGGAGTACGTGACCCCGGGAATGGTTCGTATCGTGTTCGGTGGGGAGGAGCTGACCGCGTTCGAAACCACCGGCACCGGCGACGAATACCTGCGTCTGCACTTCCCGGTCCCGGCCACGGGCAAGTTCGTTCTGCCGGCCGAAGATCCGGACGCGCCGCGCGGTTGGCGGTACCCGGAGGGCGAGGAACCGTCCCCGTGCCAGCCGTACACCGTGCGACGGTTCGATACCGAAGCCAGCCGCATGACGATCGACTTCGTCGTTCACGAGGGCGGCATCGCCAGCGACTGGGCACAGAAGGCCGAGATCGGCGACAAGTTGGCGATCGGAGAATCTCGCGGGCTCTACGAGCCGCCGGCCGACGCACGCTGGCAGGTATTCGTCGCCGACGCGACTGGACTCCCCGCACTCGGGCGCCTGATCGAACAGTTGCCCGCCGGCATCTCGGCAAAGGCAATCGTCGAGGTGGTGGACGAGTCTCACAAGCAGCAGATCACCTCCGCGGCCGACGTCGAGTTCATCTGGCTTGTCGGCAGCGGCAACGGTGTTGCACCGTCGAAACTCCCGGACGCGGTCCGGGCGATGAACCTGCCCACCGATCTCGGATACGTGTGGGTGGCCGGCGAAAGCACGATGCTCCGTGACATCCGCAAGTACCTTCGCCACGAACTGAAGTTGCCGGGTGAGCAGTACAAGGTCATCGGTTACTGGACCTACAAGGCCGAGGTGTGGAACGCGAAGTACGAGGCCCTCGACGAAAGTGTCCGTGCGGCACTCGATGCGGCCTGGGAATCGGACCGCGACGAGGAAGAGATCCGCGACGAGGTCGAGAAGACTCTAGAGAGCGCCGGCTTGTGACCGTTGGATTCGACAAGAGTGCTGTCGACAAAAGTGTTGTAGACAAAAGTGCAGTCGACAAACACACCGAAGAGCTGATCGACGAGTCGCTGCAAGAGAAGCAGAAGCAACCCGACGGGCTGGTATCGACCAACTCTCGTCGTATGGCAGGTCTTCTGGTGTGCCTAGTGGTGCTCGCCGCCGTGCTCCTTCTGAGTATCGCGGTGGGTTCGAAGACCATTCCTTTCGGCACCGTGATCGACGCTTTGGTGAACTACGACGACTCCAATGACCACGTGATCATCCGTGACCTGCGGTTACCGCGTACTCTGCTCGGTCTGATAGTCGGTATGGCGCTCGGTGTAGCCGGTGGCCTGATCCAGGCGATGACACGAAATCCCTTGGCTGACCCCGGAATTCTCGGTGTCAATGCCGGCGCGGGGTTCGCGATGGTTGTTGCCGTCGCGGTCTTCGGATTGACCAGCATCTGGTCCTACATCTGGTTCGCCTTCCTCGGAGCGGTGATAGCCACGGCGATCGTCTACACGTTGGGGTCGATCGGCCGAGGTGGTGCGACGCCCATTCGGCTGACCCTGGCCGGCGTTGCCATCGGCTCGGTGCTCGGCGGCATCTCGTCCGGCATCACCCTGCTCAACCCGACCGCCTTCGACCAGATGCGTCAGTGGAATGCCGGCTCACTCAGTGGACGTTCGTTGGAAATCGTTCTGGCCGTTGCCCCCTTCATTCTCATCGGACTCTTCCTGGCGCTCGCGTTGGCGCGCCAACTCAACGCCGTGGCCTTGGGTGACGATCTGGCACGTTCGCTCGGTGCCAACATCACCCGCACTCGTATTCTCGGCGTCATTGCGGTGACCTTGCTGTGCGGCGCGGCGACCGCTGCGGCCGGCCCGATCGGATTTGTCGGTCTGATGGTTCCCCACGTCGCGCGATGGTTCGTCGGGCCAGATCAGCGATGGATTCTCCCGTACACGTTGGTGTGCTCGCCGATTCTTCTTCTCTTCTCCGACGTCGTCGGCCGAATCGTGCTGCGCCCGGGTGAACTTCAGGTCGGCATCGTCACGGCCTTCATCGGTGCTCCGGTGCTGATCATGCTGGTGCGTCGAAGCAAGGTGAGCGGTCTGTGAGCATCGATTTCGGGCGCCCCACCACGGTGGTGCGCTCACCCAAAGAAGGCTGGTCCGCGCGGATCGACGTCCGTACGGTCACTGTCTGCCTCATCCTCGTTGCGCTTGCACTGGCGATCGGTGTCATCGCCCTCGGCAGTGGTGATTACCAGGTGCCGATCGGGGACGTCCTCGGCGCCCTGTTCGGCGAAGCTCCCGCGCGTATCCACATGGTCGTCGTGGAATGGCGTCTGCCCCGAGTTCTGTTGGCGCTGATGCTCGGTGCGGCACTGGGCATGAGTGGTGCGATCTTCCAGTCGCTCACCAGGAATCCGCTAGGTAGCCCGGACATCATCGGCTTCAACTCCGGTGCGTACACGGGCGCTCTGGTGGTCATCCTCCTCATCGGTGGCACTTATTACGAGATCGCAGTCGGCGCTCTGGTGGGCGGAATCGCCACCGCAGCAGTCGTTTACCTTCTTGCGTACAAACGTGGCGTGCAGGGATTCCGGCTGATCATCGTCGGTATCGCCATCAGCGCGATGTTGGGCTCGGTCAATACCTGGATGATCCTCAAGGCGAAGCTCGACGACGCCATGGCTGCCGCAGTGTGGGGTGCCGGTTCGTTGAACGGTCTCGGCTGGACTCAGGTGTGGCCGGTGGTTGTCGTGCTGGCCATCCTCATTCCGCTGATCCTGGTGTTGGGCAGGCGGATGCAGATGCTCGAGATGGGCGACGACGCCGCCAAGGCGCTCGGCGTCCGGGCCGAACCGACCCGGCTTTCCCTGGTTGTTCTCGGTGTTGCATTGACAGCCATGGTGACGGCTGCGGCCGGGCCCATCGGGTTCGTTTCGCTGGCGGCTCCGCAGTTGGTCAGACGATTGACCGGTAGTGCCGGAGTGACCCTGCTGCCGTCGGCGGCGATGGGTGGAGCACTGCTGATGATCAGCGACTGGGTGGCGCAGCGAGCTTTTGCACCGACGCAGTTGCCGGTCGGCGTCGTCACCGTCTCCATCGGTGGCATCTATTTTGTTTGGCTTCTCGCGCGAGAGGCACGTAAGCAGTGATCGGTGAAGGAACGAGGAACAGTGTGAACGAGACAAGTGCGGCCGCCGTCGTGCCTGAAAGGACGAATCGGCTTCGCGCCGAGGACGTCACGATCGGTTACGACAAGCGCGTCATCTCGGAGCACCTCGACGTCGAGATCCCCGACGGCGGCTTCACCGTCATCGTCGGTCCCAACGCCTGCGGCAAGTCGACGCTTCTGCGTGCATTGTCGCGGTTGCTCAAGCCGACGACCGGCAAGGTCCTCCTCGACGGCAAGGCGATAACGTCGTACCCGGCCAAGGAAGTTGCGAGGCGACTCGGGCTTCTGCCGCAGACGTCGATCGCTCCGGACGGCATCAAAGTCGCCGATCTGGTTGCGCGCGGACGTTATCCGCACCAGAAGCTGATCCGCCAGTGGTCCCGAGAGGACGAGGCCGCCGTCATCAAGGCGATGGAGGCAACCAAGGTCACGGATCTGTCGGCCAGACCGGTCGACGAACTGTCCGGCGGTCAGCGCCAACGCGTCTGGGTCGCTATGGTTCTCGCGCAGCAGACCCCGTTGGTGCTGCTGGACGAACCGACGACCTTCCTCGACATCGCTCATCAGATCGAGCTGTTGGAGCTGTGCCGCGATCTGAACGAGAACGACGGACACACGTTGGTGGCCGTGCTTCACGATCTCAATCACGCGTGCCGCTACGGAACTCACATCATCGCGATGAAGGACGGCGCAGTAGTCGCCGAAGGCCCGCCCGCGGAGATCATCACCGAAGAACTGGTACAGGAGGTGTTCGGCATGGCGTGCCGCATCATCGACGATCCGGTTTCCCACACACCGCTGGTCATTCCGCTGGGACGCGAGCGTCAGCGAAACAACGAAGGAGCAAACGTATGACACTCGTCCTGGATACGCAGGTTACCGACACGGAGTGGGCTCAGATCGTCGACCGCATTTCACGACGCCGATTCTTCGGTGGCGCTGCCGGTGTGGCTGCAGCACTGGCGCTGAGCGCCTGCGGAAGCTCCGATGGCGAATCCGACTCGGCCAGTGACACTCTCCCGTACATGTGGGCCGAGTTCAGTGGCGACGTTCCACGCGACCCCAAGCGTGTGGTGGTGCTCGACGGCCGGGTCGACCTCGAATTCGCGATGATGATGGACTACCCGATCGTCGGTTCGGGCAACTTCTGGTTCCCCGACGCCAAGGCGGGATTCCAGTTTCCCGGCCGCACCATCGAGGACGCGAGCTTCGTCAACGTCGCCGGCGACTTCTCCACCAACTTCGAGGCGTTGCTCGCTCTCGAGCCCGATCTGATCGTCATCACTGCGATCGGATACACCAGCGACTGGTACGGCACCGAGCGCTTGTCCTCCATCGCGCCGCTGTTGGTCGTCGGCGACGACGTCGAACCGATCGCCGGACACCCGGTCGACTGGCGAGGTGCGCTGATGGCGCAGGCGAGCCAACTCGACCGGGTTGCGATCGCCGAGGCTTCCATCGCGGAGTACGACGACAAACTCGCGAGACTGCGTCCGATGTTGCAGGAGAAGCTCGGCGGAAAGAAGATCGTGTTCGGCGTTCAGACGCCGACCGGATTCCTTGTGCATCAGCGGAATCTGCGGATCAGCGTCGCAATCGATGCCGGCCTCGACGTGCTTTTCCGTGACGACGACAATGCAGAGAACTCGTTCGAGTTGTCTTTCGAGCAACTCGACACCTTGGCTCCGGCGGATGTGATCATCGCGCAGGCACGCGATCAGGAAGCACTCGACGCGATCAAGACGCAGCCGACGTGGCAGCGGTTGCCTGCAGTCCAAGCGGGCAACGTGTTGACCAGCGACGCGCGATACAACCAAGGATTTGCGCTGACCGCGGCCATCTTCCTCGACGTTCTCGAGGAAGCGGCCGGGCGAATCACCGCTGGAGAGTAATTCAGGCGACGTTGCGGGCCTGGTCGAGTAGTTGTGCAACCTGCTCGAACCAGGCACCGTAATTGGCGTAGGTGTTGGGACGCTTGTCGTCGAAGTCGATCACCTGGTTCGCGGTCACCGCGGGCAGCTTGACGAACACGGGTGATGCTGCGAACGCTTCCGCCGACTTCGCGAACTGGAACACGATGTCCGCCGGATAGTCAGGGACCTGCTCCCAGCTGAGGTCGGCCCAGCCTTTGTCACCTCCCGGGCCGGTGAACTTCACGCCGAGTTCCTTCAGGTAGCCGAACTGAGCGAGTGCCGTTGTGCCTGCGTACAACTCGGAGCCGTCGCCGTTCAGAGCGAGTACTTCGATGTCGTCAACCTTGCCCGCAGCGGCTCGGATGCGCGCTGCCCCGGATTCGAATGCTTCCTTGCCTTCGCGCGCAGTTGCTGTGTCCGTGTCTCCGCCGAGAGCTTCGGCGAGTGAGGCGTATTCGCTCAACACGTCCGGCGTCGAAGAGCCGGAGAACTTCACACCGACAAACGGTGCAACATCGTTGACGGTCTTGCCCATCGGCTCGTCCCACCAAGTCCATCGGGTCGGGTCGTCGCTGTTTCCGTACCCGATGACCAGGTCTGGGTCCAGCGCCGCAAGAGCTTCCGCGCTGAGTTCACCTTCACGACCGACGACGGTCATCGTCGACTCGTCAGCGTGATCGGTGACGTCGGGATTGCCGACGCCGTAACCGAAGATGCCGACCGGCCGAATGCCGTAGTCCCACAGCGCAGCAGCGGAGTACGCGTCGACGACGATCCGCTCCGGGGCGTGATCGAGGGTGATCGTGTTTCCGTATCCCGTTGTGTAGCTCCAGGACTGGTCCGTCGAACTGGCCTCGGTAGAAGTTGATGCGTCGCTGCTGCCGCAGCCGGTGAGTAGGAGTGCGGCAACGGCGGGTAGTGCGGCGAAGCCTGCGAGCCTGCGAGTGATTTTCATGAGAACCTTCCGAACATGGCGAAATAAGCTAGGTAAGCCTAACCTGACATGTTGTTCGGGTGTCCTCAGGGTCAGTTGCTGCCCTGCCACATCTGAAGCCATTCGCTCCAGGACGGGGGAGTGGTCGACGGTTGAGGTCTTCCGTGACGAAGTCCGTCGAGCATGAACTCGAGATAGCGCGTGTGTATTTCGGTGGCGCGAACCCCCTCGATCGGCAGGGTCGGTCGTAGATGCACCGTCATGAGCATGACGTCTGCAGAAGTGAAGTCGGGCGGGACTTCGCCAGTATCGATGCAGATGTCGACCATCGATTGCAGCGCGGCCTCCAATTCTTCTGCGGCGCGGGTGACTTCGGTGTGTTCGGGCAACCTGCCGCCGAGGACGGGAATGAGCGGTCCCACCGATTCGGCAAGGTATCGCGAGAAGAACGTCTTCAGTACGGCTTCATCGGTGTCTGCGTTGCTCACGCACTCTCGTGCCAGGGTGGCGAGGTGGTCGATCGCCCAGACGCGTAAGGATTGCGCCAGTTCCTCTTTGCCGCGGTAGCGGCGATAGATGCTGCCGACGCCTACCCCGGCCCGGGTGGCAATCGCCGATACCGGTGCATTCCAACCCTGTTCGGCGAAGATCTCGCGCGCTGCTCGCAGTACGGTGACGTCGTTGTCTGCGGCTTCTCGGGCGCGTCCGGGGAGGCTCGCATTCTCTTTCGCCATTCCCACAGGCTAGCAATGCGTGGTTTACTCAATCGGAACGGAGTGCTCCGTTCCGATTGAAACCATGATTGGAGGAAGGTGTCGATGACAACCTTGGCGGAGGCGCCCACGCGATCCGGGAGTCGGGTGATCGCCGCACTTGCGGGGGCGGTGCTCGTCTACTCGCTCATGCAGACCATGTTGGTGCCGGCGTTGCCGGTGTTGGGTGAGCATTTTGATACGTCCGTGGCGGTGACCGGCTGGATCCTGACGGCATACCTGTTGGCGGCCGCGGTGATGGCTCCGATCGTCGGGGCGATGGGGGATCGATTCGGCGACAAGCGAGTCCTGGTGATCGTCCTGATCATCTTCGCTCTCGCGACATTTGCCGCGGCGGCCGCCCCGAATATCGGGGTGCTGCTTGTCGTTCGAGCTGTCCAGGGAGTGAGTATGGCGAGCTTCCCGCTCGCGATGGCAGTGCTGCGAAGAACGGTGGCCGGTCCCGAGTTGTCTTCGGGGATAGGTTGGCTCGCTGGGACCTTGGGAATCGGTGCCGGAAGTGCACTGGTGATCGGTGGTGTCATTCTCGAGTACCTCAGCTGGCAGTGGTTGTTCGTGATCACCGGGATCCTGATCGTGCTTGCATTGGTCGCAGTGGTGGCTGTGGTTCCGGGTTCGCATCGCCGGCCGGGTATGCCGACGGACTGGGCCGGTGCCGGCGCTCTGGCGTTCGGGTTGGTGAGCCTGCTCCTGGCGATCACCAAAGCCTCCGAGTGGGGAGTTCTGTCGCTCGGATTCTGGGGTCTGGTGGTTGTCGCGTTCGTCTCGTTCGCAACTCTGATTGCCGTCGATTCCCGCCACGACGCTCCGATCGTCGACATGCGAGTTTTTCGGGACAGGCCGATGATGATCACCAGCGCACTGACCCTGGTGTTCGGGTTCGTGCCCTACATCTTCTACCTCTGCCTGCCGCGGATCCTCCAGGCGCCGGAAACCTCTACGTATGGAAGTGGATTCACCGTTGTGCAGACCGGGTTGGCCCTCTTGCCTGCCGCTGTCCTCGTCTTCCTCGGTGGGCGTCTGACGCCGGCTCTCGCGCGGCGATACGGGCCGCGAGTGCCGGCAGTCCTAGCGCTGGCACTCATGGCGACGGGCGCGGTCGGACTCGCGATCTGGCCGAGCTCGGTGGTTGCGATCGTGCTGTTCTTCTCCCTCGTCGGATTGGGGAACGGCGTGGGGTTCGCGGTCTGTGCTCTGCTGGTTGCTTCGATCGTCCCGCCATCGGAAATGGCAGCGGCCAGCGGTGTCAACAGTGTGATCAGAACCGTCGGTTCGGCGGTGGGTGCCCCGGTGACCACAGCGGTCCTGGCGATCGGAGTTTCCGGCGACTCGTTCGTGGTGGCGTTCGTGATGGGCGCCGTCATCAGTGTTGTTGCATGTCTGCCGGCGATTGCACTTCCGATGACGAGGTCTGCACAAACGGCTTGAGTTATTGTAGGCTCCCCTAATCGAGACAGCATGTAACTAAGGCAGGGAGAGATGATGCGGCAGTGGGGCCTACAAGCAGCGGCACTCGCAGCGACGGCAACGGTCCTTGTCGGTTGCTCGTCGGGCAGTGATGACGCGGATGCATCGGAAGTAGGCGAGTCGTCGGCCGTGCCTGCACCACAGAAATTGCTCGCACTGGACGAATTTGCAGCGCTCAACGCGCTCACGCTCGGGGTCAAGCCCGATACGGTCTTCGCCACCCTGCAATCACAGGCGGCGAAGGAGATCTTGCAGAGCGAGGGTATCGAGGTGATCGACAAACCGACGTTCTTCCAGTCACCCGACGTGGAACAGATTGCGGCCGTCGATCCGGACAGGATCCTTCTCAGTGACGTCGGCTCGTTGACCTCGATCACCGCGCAGGCCAATGAGATTGCGCCGACGACGGTGCTCGCCTATGCGGCGCCGTGGCGCGAGGTTCTCGATACTGCTGCCATCGCACTGGGCCGGGAGTCCGAGGCTCGGCAGATCGTCTCGAGGCTCGAGGAGAAATTCGCAGAGGTGTCCGGAAGGGTCGAGGAGCAGCCACAAACCTTGTCCGTGTTGGTCGGATATTCGGGCGGCATCTACACCGTCATCCCACAGTCGCCGATGTCCTCGATCATCGGAGAAGCAGGGTTCGGGCGCCCCCAAGCCGAACTCGAAGCGAAGGTCGGCCCCAACACGGGGGTTGCCACGTCCTCCGTTTCGGGCGAGGCGGTCGGGCAACACGCAGCGGACGCGATGATCGTGACGTCGGGAAACATCTACGACGGCGCCCTTGTTCACGCAAATCCGCTGTTCAACGAGGTTGCCGCCGTGCAGGCCGGACGCACCGCGGACGTGAGCGGTGAACTTTGGTTCGGCAGTTATCCCTTCGCGGTCTACTGGATCCTCGAAGATCTCGAGGCACTTGCCGATCGCACTCTCACCGGCGCGGAACTCCAGGGTCATATCGCATCCGACGCCGACGCAGTCACCCGATGGAAGGCGTTCTCGAAATGACGACAACACAGGAAAAGTCAGCAGACGTTCCACCCGAGGAGGCAAACGCGCCGCATGGGTCTGCGGCCGAAGCCTCACTGGCCAAGGCCGAAGCGGCGGCGCACAAGAGCGCGTTACGCGAACTCCTTGCGCCAGTTCGCACACGGACGACCATCGCGATGGTGATGCAGGTGATTGCCGCGGTTGCTGCCATCGTCCCCTACGTTGCCATCGCCGAACTGGGCAAGACACTGATCGTGGGCGGCGACATCGACTCGTCTCGCGTCTGGACGATCGTGTGGGTCGTCGTCTTCGGCCTGGGCATGCGTGCGTTCTTCGGTGGCGGTGCGTTGATCGTCACGCACTTCGCCGACGTGAATCTCCAAGCTGTGCATCGACGCCGAATCGCCGCGACACTCGGGCGACTTCCTCTGGGCTGGTTCACCTCCCACTCGTCCGGAACCGTGCGCAAAGCTGCGCAGAACGACATCTCCGATCTCCACTATCTGGTTGCGCACAGCGCCGTCGAGACCACCGGAGCCATCGCGGTGCCGCTCGTCGGACTCGGCTACGTGATTTCGATCGACTGGCGTCTTGGATTGGTCGCGATTGCCACGCTCCCGATCTACATGATCGCCTATGCGTCGATGACCAAGGACATGGCCGTCAAGATGAGCCGGATGAATGAGGGCATCGCGGCCATCAGCAATACGATCGTCGAGTTCGTCACCGGCATCGCAGTGGTCAAGACTTTCGGTCAGGACAAGCAGTCACATTCTCGATACCGTGATGCCGCCAAGGCTTTTGCCGTTTCGTACGAGGGTTGGGTTCGCCCGATGCTGCGGACCGAGGCGCTGGCCTCGATTGCCTTGAGTGCGCCGGTAGTGCTGGTGGTGAACCTTGGTCTCGGCTCGTGGTTCGTCCACTCCGGGTGGGTGTCACCCATCGACGTCCTGACCAGCTCTCTTGTCGCGATGGTGATTCCGGTGTCGGTGACGACCATCGGTTTCGGTATGCAGGCCCGCCGTGAGGCTGCCGCCGCTGCGGCGCGGCTGATCGCGCTGTTCGCAACCGACGCACTGCCGGAAACCGATCATCCGAAAAAGCCCGCGGGGAACGAAGTTCGATTTTCCGGAGTCTCTTTCGCCTTCGACGACGGGGCCGACGTTCTGTCCGACATCGATCTGACGCTGCCGGAGGGTACGGTGACGGCGTTGGTCGGACCTTCGGGTTCGGGTAAGTCGACACTGGCGACGCTCGTTCCCCGATTCCATGACGTGCGTACCGGATCCGTGGCCATCGGCGGTGTCGACGTCCGGGACGTCGCCACCGACGAGCTGTACCGCCACGTCGGATTCGTTCTGCAGGACGTGCAGCTGGTCGAAGCAACTGTTCTCGACAACATTCGGCTTGCCCGCCCTCAGGCGTCGCAGGCCGAGGTGAAGACTGCTGCCGCAGCCGCGCAGATCGACACCCGAATCGAAGCCCTCCCGAGAGGGTACGGCTCTGTGGTCGGGGTCGACGCCAGGTTCTCGGGCGGTGAGGCGCAACGAGTCTCCATCGCGCGGGCGATTCTCGCGGACACTCCCGTTCTCGTGCTCGACGAGGCGACCGCGTTTGCGGACCCGGAGTCCGAAGCCGATATCCAGGAAGCATTGTCGCGTTTGACGGTGGGGCGCACGGTGCTGGTGATCGCGCACCGGTTGGCTTCGATCGTGAGTGCCGATCAGATCGTGGTCCTCGACGCCGGGCGGATCGTGGAGAAGGGCACGCACGATCAGCTGGTGGCGAATGGTTCGACGTATGCCCGGATGTGGGCGAGCCACAGTCGGGCCGACAGCATTGCAGGTACGTCTGACGCAGCAGGAAAGGCCAACTCATGATTCGCGACCTCTTCCGGATTCTCGGCCCGCAGAATCAGGGACGCTATCGAGAGTTCCTGGTGTGGGCTGTGTTGTACGGCGTGATGCAGGGTTTGGCAGTGGCATTGCTGGTGCCGACCGTGCGGGCACTGTTCGAGCAGGACTGGGGAAGTTTCGTTCGGTGGCTCGCCGCCATGGCTGTGTGCGCGGTGATCAGTTCGATTGCGCATTACCTGCAGGCCATCAAGGGATTCGAGTCGGCGCTCACCTTGCTGCGGACGATGCATCTGCGCCTCGGTGATCACCTCGTCGCGCTCCCTCTCGGTTGGTTCGGTGCCGGCAGACTCGGCCAGGTATCGCAGGTCGCCAGCAAGGGCACCATCTCGGTGATGGGGGCGGCCGCGCATCTGATGACACCGATCATCTCCGGAATCGCCAGCCCGGCAACCATTGTCGTGTGCATGCTGTTCTTCGACTGGCGGCTCGGGCTCGCACTGGTGGTCGGCGTCCCGATTCTGTTCGCAGCAGCACGCTTTGCCTCGGCGATGACCGCCAAAGCCGACGATCAGGCCCATGCCGCGGCGGTCGAATCGAACAATCGAGTGCTCGAATACGCGCGTTGCCAACCGGTCCTACGTGCTTTCGGACGCACCCACGGGGTGTACGAACCGCTCGACGACGCGATCGAAGCTCAGCACGCCGCAGGTCGTTCACAACTGTGGTTCGTGGTGATCGGTTCCGTGGTCAACGGGATCGCCCTGCAATTCGTGTTCTCGGCCGTGATCATCCTGGGCGCGTTCCTCGCGCTCGGCGGCGACATCGATCCGGTCACCTTGATCGCGCTACTGGGGCTCACCGCACGGTTCATCCAACCGCTGGGTGAGATCGGCGAGTTCGGCGGCGCAATCAGAATGGCACGCAACGAAATCCGCCGAATGTCCGAGATCCTCGAAGTTGAACCACTGGTCGAACCCGAAACCAGCGGGTCGGCGACGGGGGAGACGGCCGTGCAGTTCGACGCCGTCGACTTCGGTTACACCGACGGCGGGCAGGTTCTGCGGAACATCTCCTTCGACGTGCCGCGGAAGTCGCTGACGGCGTTGGTCGGTCCGTCAGGGTCGGGCAAAACCACCGTCACCCGGCTGATCTCGCGCTTCTACGACGTCGACTCCGGGGTGGTGCGTGTCGGCGGCGTCGACGTGCGTGACCTCACGAGTGCCGATCTGATGTCGCAGTTGTCCTTGGTCTTCCAGGACGTGTATCTCTTCGACGACACGTTGATCGCGAACATCCGCCTCGGCCGCCCCGAAGCCACGGACGAGGAAGTCTTCGACGTCGCTCGGATCGCCGGCGTCGCGGAAATCGTCGAGCGACTTCCGCGGGGTTGGGACACCCGCGTCGGTGAGGGCGGGACGGCACTGTCCGGTGGAGAGCGGCAGCGAGTCTCCATTGCGCGTGCACTCCTCAAACGTGCACCCATCGTGCTGCTCGACGAGGCGACGGCCGCGCTCGATCCCGAGAACGAGGCACACGTTCAGCGTGCGATGCAGGAACTCGCCAGCGAAAGCACACTGCTCGTGATCGCTCACAAACTGTCGACCGTCGTGGCCGCAGACCAGATCATCGTGCTCGGTGACGACGGATCAATCGTCGAAGTGGGAACTCACGAAGTTCTCCTTGCCGCCGGTGGGAACTACGCCGCGTTCTGGAATCAGCGCCACCGTGCGTCGGGATGGCGGTTGGTAGCAGGCTGAGCAGGTGGCAGGCTGAGCAGAATGCAGACCGGAAAGAAGACAGGGCGGCCGCCGACGTTGTCGAGAGTGGACATCGTCGAGGCCGCCCTGGCTGGTGATCTGAGTGAATTGACCATGCCGAGTGTGGCAAAGCGTCTGGGCGTCAGTCATTCTGCTCTTTATCGCTACTTCGCCGACCGTGAAGCGCTGCTGCGGGCCTGCTCGGATCACGTTGTGCGTCAGACTGTGTGGCCGGACACGGATCGTCCGTGGCGTGAATTTCTGAAGGACCTCTGCGACGTTCTGTGGTCCTCGTTCGAGCGCTACCCTGGTCTCGCCCAGGTCGGTCTCGCTGTTCCGGGCACGCCGCCGGCGATAATCGAGATCGTGGAGAAACTGGTCGGTTCGTTGACTGCGCAAGGCTTCACACCACACGACGCGGTACTGGCGGTTGACTTCATCTCCGAGGTGACGATGACTCAGTTCGCGATGATGGCGGCACTGGACAAGACCGTCAGTTCTGCGGATTCGCGTTCTGCACGCCAGGCGTATCAGGAGAGTTGGAATGCGTCGGAGTCGTTGATCGAGGGGATCGGCGACGAATCGACGTGGCACGGACGCGGTTGGTTGGACGAGAAGATCACGATCATGCTCGACGGCCTGGAAAAGCGTGTTATCGGCTGACATTTCTACTAGCTTTGAGAGTAATGCCCGTTTATGCGTGATACAGGCTAATGTGCACACATAGGACGGGTGGTTGCTGCACCGGGAGGCGGGGATCATGGATCTCGAAGCGATTGTTCTCATCCAAAGACTCAAGTACCGATACGCACGCGCCTTGGACACCAAATCGTGGGTCGAATTCGCCGACACTCTGACCGTCGACGCCACCGCGATCTACGGAGAGCAACTCAGTTTCGATTCCCGAGATTCGTTCGTCTCCTTCCTCGAGAACACTCTCGGCTCGCACATCATCACCGAACATCAATGTGGGCAACCCGAGATCGACGTAGACGGAGACACCGCAACCGGGATCTGGTGCCTTGCGGACACGGTGGTCATCCCCGAGGACGGCATGCTGCTTCGTGGATCGGCTTTCTATCACGACAGATACACCCGCTGCAGCGACGGTGAATGGCGAATCTCCCACACGAGCTACGAGCGCACCTGGGAATCGGTGGTGGCGCTCGCCGACATGCCGAGTTTTCGATTGACGTCCAACAAGTGGGCACTGCTGCAGCAACCCTCGTTCGGTGACTCGATCGTTCGCAACGTCTCCTGAAGCCGCCCGCGATTAGAGTCGGCTCATGGTTGACGCAGATTTCTCGCTGCCGGACGTCCGGGCATGGATTCGCGGTATTCCCGCACTGACCGGAACTCCGCCGCCGGCGCCTGAACGTTTTCCGGAGAACCCAGGAGAGTTGTTCCTCGACTGGCTCCGTGCGGCCGTGGCCTTCGGTGTCGTCGAGCCGCACGTGTGTGCGCTCTCGACCGTGGACGGCGACGGCATGCCCGATTCCCGCTTCCTCATCCTCAAGGACGTGACTGAGCGTGGGTTCTGGTTCTCCAGTTCGGCTGCATCGCCGAAAGGTGTTGAGCTGAAAGAAAATCCGCGGGCATCGTTGGCGTTCTACTGGCGTGAGACGGGCCAGCAGGTCCGGATTCGCGGATTGGTACGCGAGGGTGACGACGCACTTCGGCGCCGAGACTTCGTCGAACGCTCCGTCACGGCGAGAGCGGTGGCGACGGCAAGTAAGCAGAGTGAAGTGCTCGAAGACTTCGACGCGTACGACATGTCGGTGGCCGCTGCGGAAGCAAGAATCGGCGACGACCCAGGGTTCGTGTCGAAGGACTGGCGTGCGTGGTGCCTCGAGCCGGAGTCTGTCGAGTTCTGGCAGGCAGACTCCGGGCGTCGGCATCAGCGGTGGTTGTACCGGCGTGGCTCGAACCGAGCATGGACACGCGCAGTGCTGTGGCCCTGAATAGCGGGGCCCTGAACAGCTGGGTCGAGCTCAGCTGGCGCTGATTTCCGGCGACACGAGGTTGACGACGATCGACTGTCCGCCGAGCTTGGCGTGGATTTCGGGATGTTCGAACCCCGAGGACAACAGGTAGCTGCCGAGCATCGTGAGCAACTCGTCCAGATCCATCGTGGGATCGGAGGAATGCGTGCTCGAGGGTGAGGCCTGATTCGCGATCAGTTCGGTGTGGGTGAGACGCCCGGCCACTCGAACTGCGGCTACGCCCATCGCGTCGCGCCGTACGACGGTACGACTCCGAGTTTCGAGCGTCCTCGATGATTCACGTGTTGAAGCTGGCACTGAAAGGTCCTCTCCGCTGCTGTGTGCGGCCGTGGTCCGGGAGGGGAGCGGAAACGTGAATGCATCCGACTGCTTGGGTGCGGTCGACAGAAAATCAGCTGTGGCGGTGGCGCTGCCGGAACCGTTGCCAGTGGAAACGCTGCTCGCAGAACCATTACCCGCGGAACCATTACTCGCGGAACTACTGGCTCTCGATCCGTTTCCGGAACCGTTGGGACCCGTTATTCCGTGAGAATTCTTGTCTTCCATTGTTTCGCTCCTGATGCCCGTAAACAGACCGCTGGTTTGCTTAATCGACGCAAACATACCAGGAGTTCGTTTACGGTCGCACCCCTTGTGGAGTTCGACGTTGAATGCGCAGCCACATCGCGAAACCCCACAGTACGAAGAATGCGTAGACCAGATAGAGGATTGCCGACGGGTAGTACCCGGCCCGGAAAAGAAGGGGAACACCGACGGCGTCGACGCCGATCCAGATGAGCCAGAACTCGGTCCAGCCGCGTGCCATGCCGTACGTCGCGAGGATGGAGCCGGTGAAAATCCAGGCCTCCGCCCACGCCCCGTACGAGCCGAGAAGGTCGAAGATCCAGGCGAAAGCGATTGTGCCGCTTGCCATGACGGCGATCATGGCGAAGCGCTCGCGAGTTGTCGCCCAGTGCGGCAGGACTGCGCGACCGGAGTCGCGTGCCCCACGTCGCCACTGAGTCCATCCGTAGACGCTGACAGTGATGAACAACAACTGACGGCCGGCTTGGCCGTAGAGATTGAGCTCTTGCGGCGTGTGGAAAAGCGCGCCCATGAACACCGTGAACAACAAGGCATTTCCGGCTATACCGACAGGCCACGCCCATACCGAGCGTCGTGCGCCGGCGATCGCGGAGCCTATTCCGAACGCGTTTCCGATGATCTCTCGCCAGAGAATCGTGGCGCTGCCGATGTGCAGTTCGGCGTCGAACAGCGCCTCGATCAGGCTCATCAGTCCGCAGCAGCGACGAGGGGTTCGAGCGTCAGATCCGGAAGTTCCTTCTGGATGTACTGCAGGCGCCACTTGTCGCTGACAAGGGCGAGCAGAACACCGTCGGATCGGGTGAAGACCTCCACACCGCGCTGACGGTTCAGCTCGACCTCGGACGCGGCGTCGGTACGACGGGCCAATGCATAGCCGAGGGGTTCCATCTTGGCCTCGACGTTGAACTCGGCCTTCATGCGTGCCGCGACAACTTCGAACTGCATCGGGCCGACGGCCGCCATGACGGGGGAGGCGTCGCCGCGGATGTCGTTGCGAAGAATCTGGACGACGCCCTCGGAGTCGAGTTGGTCGACGGCGCGGCGGAACTGCTTGTACTTGCCTGCGCTTTCGGCGCGCAGGATCGAGAAGTGTTCCGGCGCGAACGACGGAATCGGCGGGAACTCCACCTTCTTCTCGGTGTACAGCGTGTGGCCGGGCGCGAGGGCGGTGGCGTTGACGAGGCCGACGACGTCGCCGGGGAACGCGGACTCGACAGTGGAACGTTCGCGGCCGAACACCGTTTGCGCGTACTTGGTCGTGAAGGGCTTGCCGGTTTGTGCGTGCGTGACGACCATGCCGCGCTCGAACACGCCGGAGACGATGCGCATGAATGCCAGACGGTCACGGTGCGCGGTGTCCATACCGGCCTGCACCTTGAAGACGACCGCACTGAACGGATCGGTGACCTCGCGCGGCTTGCCGCTGACGTCTTCGCGGCCTCGCGGCGGCGGCGCCAATTCGACGAGGGTGTCGAGGATCTGGCGGACGCCGAAGTTGAGCATCGCGGACGCGAAGATCACCGGGGACGTCTGACCGGCGAGGAACATCTCCTGATCGTGGTCCTGGCCGGTAGCGGAGAGCAGTTCACTCTCCTCGGCCGCGGTCTCCCACTCGGAGCCTTCCTTGGCGAGTGCGGCGTCGGCGTCCATGACCTCTTCGGGGGCGATCTTCGCGCCGCCGGCGGTACGGGTGAAGCGGACGTACTCGCGAGCCGCACCGTCTTCGCCGCGTCGCAGCAGTCCGCGGAAGTCGCCGGCGATGCCGACGGGCCAGTACAGGGGAGTAGGTGTGAGGCCGATGCGCTCACTGATCTCGTCCAACAATTCGAGCGGGGTCTGGCCGGGACGGTCCCACTTGTTGATGACCGTGATAACCGGGATGCCGCGGTGACGACACACCTGGAAGAGCTTGAGTGTCTGCGGTTCGAGGCCCTTGGCGGCGTCGATGAGCATGACGGCCGCGTCGACGGCAGTCAGGACGCGGTACGTGTCCTCGGAGAAGTCGGAGTGGCCGGGGGTGTCGACGAGATTGATGACGTTGATCTGATCGTCGGGCGTCTCGGACGAGTGGTAGTTGAACTGCAGTGCGGTGGAACTGACGGAGATGCCGCGGGCCTTCTCCATCTCCATCCAGTCCGAGACTGTCGACTTGCGGCCTGCCTTGCCGTGGACGGCTCCTGCCTCGGAGATCTTCTTCGCGTGCAGTGCCAGCGCTTCGGTGAGCGTCGACTTTCCGGCGTCGGGATGCGAGATGACGGCGAAGGTGCGGCGACGCTCCGCCTCGGCTGACAAACCCTTGGTGGTCGTCGTGACCGCAACCGACCCGCTCTCGGTGGAATCGGGGCCTTCGGTGTCGGACTGGACAGTCGAGTCGGAAGGGACGGTCGAGTCGGACGGGGTAGTCAACGAAGAACCTCTCGAAGTGGGCGTCAGTGCCGGCGACGTGCCGGTGCGCGGACAGGTGGAGAGTGCGGCAGCACAACAGAGAAAGGATACTCGCAGACCACGATGCAATAACCACTGCGGCGTAACACTCGGCGAACGATCGCTGATTATCCAAGTATGTGTGTGTTCGAACACACAGCCATTTGTGTCCTGCGAAGAGTTGCACTGATCGAAGAGTGACACTGACCGAGGAGTTGCGTTGAGCAAGTTCACCGAAGAGATGTATGCGACCGCCGCAGTCACCGACCGCGGCCTGGTGACGGGAGAGCCCGACAACGCTTTCCGTCAGACCTGGGGCGACATCCACCAGGAGGCGCGGCGCATGGCCGGCGGCCTGGCCGAGGTCGGTATCGACCGTGGCGTTGCGATCGGCATTCTCGCTGGACAGCCCGTCGACATCGCGCCTGCCTGCCAGGCGACGTGGATGCGCGGTGCGTCGGTGACGATGCTGCATCAGCCGACCCCCCGAACGGATCTGGGTGTCTGGGCTCAGGACACCGAGACGGTGATCGACATGATCTCGGCAAAAGCCGTGATTCTGGGCGCGCCCTTCGATGCGGCCAAGCCGCTCCTCGAAGAGCGTGGCATCACCGTCGTGACGGTGGACGAGCTTCGTGGCGGAACGTCGATCGATCCCGTGGAGACGGTCGAATCGGATATCGCACTCCAGCAGTTGACGTCCGGTTCCACCGGTTCACCCAAGGCCGTGCAGATCACGCACGAGAACTTCTACACAAATGCCTACGCGATGATCAACCGCATCAAGTTCTCCATCGAAGACGACGTGATGGTGAGCTGGCTTCCGCTGTTCCACGACATGGGCATGGTCGGGTTCTTGACGGTTCCGATGCAGGTGGGCGCCGAGGTCATCAGCATCACGCCGATGGATTTCCTCCGCACCCCGGTGCTGTGGGCGGAACTGATGGGCAAATACGGCGGAACTGTCACGGCCGCACCGAACTTCGCATACTCCCTCTTGGCGCGTCGACTCGCACAGGCAGAGGACGGGGCGGTCGACCTGTCCAGCGTCCGGTACATGTGGAACGGTGCCGAGCCGGTGGATCCCGACACGATGGATGCCCTCGCCGAGGCCGGCGCGCGATTCGGTTTGAACCCGACTGCGCTGGCTCCCGTGTACGGAATGGCGGAAACCACCCTGGCGGTGTCGATTCCGGATCCCGATCAGGGCCAGGTTCTCGACTACGTCGATCCCGATTTCCTCGAGTCGATGTCTCGCGCGGTGCCGTCCAATCGTCCCAATGCGCGCGCCCTTGCGACGCTCGGAAAGATGGTGCCTGACCTCGAGGGACGCATCGTCGACCGTGACGGCCAGGTGCTGCCGGCCCGAGGCGTCGGAATCATCGAGGTTCGCGGCAAGGCAGTCACCCCCGGATATGTCACAGTCGACGGACACAAGCCGGCCCAGGACGCCGACGGTTGGCTCGACACCGGTGACGTCGGTTATTTCACCGAAGAAGGCCTGGTTGTGGTGTGCGGGCGAGTCAAGGACGTCATCATCATGGGCGGCCGGAACGTGTATCCGACCGACATCGAGCGGGCGGCCGGAAGCGTTGCCGGTGTGCGCCCGGGAAATGCAGTCGCCATTCGCCTGGATGCCGGCCAGAAGCGTGAGAGCTTTGCCGTCGCGGTCGAGACCAACGCTTTCGAGGATCCGGAAGAGGTCAAGCGCATCGAGCGCGAAGTGGTCCACGCCGTGGTCGCCGACGTCGGCGTGCGCCCTCGTGCCGTTGCGGTCCTTGGTCCCGGCAGTATCCCGAAGACGTCGTCGGGAAAGCTTCGCCGCGCCAATTCAGCTGCCCTGCTGGGTAACTGATTGTCAGTGCAGACGGTTCTGGGCTGCCTCGAGCCCGAGTTCGAGCAGTAGCTCCACTGCATCCGCAGCTTCTTCGCACACGAGATCGAGTTCTTTTCGCTCCGTGGACGAGAACGGCTTGAGAACGTAGTCCGCCGGGTCCATGCGGCCCGGCGGGCGACCGATCCCGACGCGCGTGCGCAGGTAGTCCTTGGTGGTCAACGAGCTCGAAATGGACCGGAGCCCGTTGTGGCCGCCTTCGCCGCCGCCGAGTTTGAGCCTGACGGTCCCGAAATCGAGATCCAGTTCGTCGTGGACGACGATGATGTTCGCGGCATCGACCGAGAAGAATCGTGCGAGACCGGCGACCGCGCCGCCCGAGAGATTCATGTACGAGCGCGGCTTTCCGAGGATCACGCGTCGGCCGGCGAGGCGACCTTCGACGATCTCGGCGCCACTCTTCTTGTGTACGTTGAACTTTCCGCCCATGCGTCCGGCAAGGGTGCCCGCGACCATGAAACCGACGTTGTGCCGGGTCTTCTCGTACTGCGGGCCGGGGTTGCCCAGGCCGATGACGAGGGCGGTATCTGTGCTCAACGGACGCTACTTTCTGGCTTGTTCTTTTTCCTGCTACGCGCGAACGGCGCGTCACTCCGAATCGGAATGACGCGCCGCGCGCAGTGAGTTCTGTAGGAACCGAGAGGATCAGGCCTCTTCTGCAGCCTCGTCGGCGGCGGGAGCTTCTGCGCCCTCTTCGAGGTCAGCCTCGGTCGGTGCAGCAACGACGTTGACGATCAGGGTGTCAGCGTCAGCCTGCAGGACGGAGCCGGTGGGCAGTTCGAGCTGGCTTGCGAGGATCTGGGTGCCGATTTCGAGGCCCTCGACCGAAACCTCGATCTGCTCGGGGATGTGGAGGGCGTCTGCCTCGATGGAGATGGTGGATGCATCCTGCGCGACCATGGTGCCTGCAGCAGCGTCACCGACGACTACGACGTGAACGTCGATGGTGACCTTCTCGCCCTTCTTGATGACGAGGAGGTCAGCGTGCTCGATGTAGCTGCGGATGGGGTGCACGACGACCGACTTGGTCAGTGCAACCTGCTCCGTGCCCTCGATGTCGAGGGTGAGGATGGCGTTGGTGCCCTGCGCGCGGAGGATGCGAGCGAAGTCGCGAGCCGGCACGTTGAGGTGGCGGGGATCTTCGCCGTGGCCGTACAGAACCGTGGGGACCTGGCCGTCGCGACGTGCGCGGCGAGCAGCGCCCTTGCCGAATTCGGTGCGGACGACGGCGACGAGGTTGTTTTCTTCAGACATGATGAAACGGCTCCTACAACTCACGGGGTTCGTGCTCGGTTTACTGACGTGTGGTTTTGCCTGCGAAAAGGGGGACAGGCGCGCACACGGCCAGGAGCGAAACGCTCGAGCTGAGCCGTAGCCGCGTCGATCACGGTAAACCTGCAACGTGTGGAACTGCTGCGATTCACCCTCGCCGAGACAACTTTGGATACGTTACCGGAGTTTGCTCGTCGCCGCTAATCGCAGGTGGCGGCGACCTGGCCGTGTGGACGTGGTTCGCGTCACATCGAAAGCGGTAGCCTGACGGAGTGACCACCCTGGGGAACGCTCCCGAAGGCAGTCGGCTCGGTGCCGTCGTGCCGGGTACCGATCTGTCGCAGCATGCTCGCCTACTCAGTCGGGTGCACGACGCAGTTCTCTCCGGGCAGGAACCACCGGCGCAGCCGCGGACCGTCGTGGCACGGTCGTGGTCGAGAGTGGCTGCGGGCGGGCTCACGCCGGATCACTGCGGCGCGTCTGCTGTCGCTGATTTCTCCGAGTTGGAGTCGAGGCGTTCGCGTACCGCACTGCGCTCGGTTCTGCCCGAGTTGCGAACCACTCTGACCGAGGTGGCCGAGGACGCGGGCTTCATCGTGGTCGTTGCCGACGCCGACGGTGTCCTGCTCTGGCGCGAGGGGTCGAAGGCGGTCAAGCGGGCGGCCGACGCACTCGGATTCGCAGAAGGTGCGCGATGGTCGGAGCAGTCGGTGGGTACCAATGCGATAGGTACCGCGCTGATCGAAGATTCTGCGGTGCAACTCTTCTCGGCCGAGCACTATGCGCCGACTCACCACAATTGGTCGTGTACCGGTTCACCCGTGCACGATCCGCGGACGGGCGAGATCCTGGGAGTGGTGGATATCAGTGGGTCCGCAGCCTCGGTGCATCCCACGACCGTCGCGCTGGTCCGCACCGCGGTTCGCCTCGCGGAGGCGACGCTGTGGCGCGAGCACGCAGCTCAGCTCGAGCGCCTTCGTTCGCGGGCAGCACCGTTGTTCGCGGCCGGGACCGGTCCGGCATTGGTGGTCGACGAGTTCGGTTGGGTGGCCGGCGCCAGCGGGATAGCCGCGCCCGACCGAGTTGCAGCGCCGAGCGCGGGAAAGCCCGTCATCGTGCCAGGGCTGGGGATGTGTCTGCCCGAGCCCCTCGGGGACGGCTGGCTGTTGCGCACCGGCGTCGGCGGGCCGGTGATCGAGCTGGAGCTGTCCCTCGGCGCATCGCCGCAGGTGACGGTGCGTGGTGACGCCAATTGGACGCGAGCGCTCTCCCCGCGGCACGCCCAGATCTTGAGGGCCCTGGCAGCGGTCGGTTCGGCGGGCGTGGACGCTGCAGGCCTGAGCGAAGTGCTCTTCGGTGATCGCGAGCATGTGGTGGCAGTGCGCGCCGAGGTGTCCAGACTGCGGAAACACCTCGGCGCGGTCCTGCAGACTCAGCCGTACCGCTTTGCCGACGGCGTGCGGGTCGTGGTGATCTAGCGCGCCGCGCTGATTCCGGCGCGTCGTCCGAAGAAGCTGCCGTCGCCGAGGCTGGTTCCGCTGGCGTAACCACCTGCGCACACACCGGAAGTGCACCGGCCCGCCGCGAACAATCCTGGAATCGGCACACCGGAGACGTGCAGGACCTCGGAGTCGACGGTGGTCTTCAACCCGCCGAGCGTGAATCCGCCGGTGCGTCCGCGCAGATCGATTGCCGCGAACGGGCCGACAATCGGCTTCACCCACTCGCCCTTCTTCCCCAGCACCGGGTCCGACCCTTCAGCCGCGTGCCGGTTGTAGAGGTCGACGGTCGATTGCACCGATCCGGCGGGCAACCCCATCTCGGCTTCGAGTTCCTCGACGGTTTCCGCCACCCAGCTCGGCTGCGCGCGCAACTGCGCACTGGACGACTCGGCATTCATGCCTTCCTCGTATGCAGCTTCGTCGATGACGAGGAATGCCTGGTTGTCCTGCTGGAACAGCGTTGCCTGGCCGATGCGGCCGGGGTAGGTGTCCTCGGGGATGTATCGCTGACCGCGGCCGTTGACAAGAATGCCGCGCACCATCAACTGCGGGTCGCAGAAGAACGCGACCTCGGTGGCGTCCATGTGCGCGGTGTCGGCGCCGAGTGCCTGACCGATCTGGATTGCGCGGCCGTCGTGCGCCTCGATGGAGGCCGCCGGGTGGCCGAAGATACGCGGTGCATTCGAGCGCACCATCTCGTTGTTGTACGCGAAGCTGCCCATCGCCAGCACGACGCCCTTGCGTGCGCGAATCGCGACGTCTTTGCCGTAACGCCTGGCGACGACGCCGACAACTCGATCGTCGTCTACCACCAGAGTTTGGACGCGTAGATCGTATTCTGCTCGGACACCGAGCTTTTCGGCCGTCTCGACGAGTGGCTTCATCAGCATGTAGCCACCGCCCTTCTCGCCGGTGTTCTTCTCGGACATCTGCGGAACGTGTCCGCGGGGCGCGGCATCGACGAGGGTGTTGAACGGCGCGGCGTTCTCGCCTCCCGAGTACATCAGGCCGTCGTCGTACGGCGGTTCCCAGCCGGGCTGACCCCAGAAGGACTCCTTGAACGGAACGCCGGCATCGACGAGCCAGTTGTAGTGATCGACACTGCCCTCGCAATACGCGTCGATCTTTGCGTCGTCGGTTCCGGGGCCGAGCGCTGCCTTCATGAACGTCTTCATGTTCTCGACCGAATCCTCGAACCCACACGCCTTCTGCAGCGGCGTTCCACCGCCCAGATAGATGAATCCACCCGCCAGCGAAGCTGCTCCACCCCAGCCGCCCGTTCGCTCCAGGACGAGAACCTCGGCGCCGGACCGCGCTGCTTCGATCGCAGCGGTGACGCCGGCGATGCCGTATCCCGCGACGACGACGTCGGCCTCGTAGTCCCAGGTGGTGATGTCGGCAGCGGAGATCGGTTTGACGGTGGGGTCGGCCATGCGAAGCGTCCTCTCGGAAGGCGAAACTACTGGTCACCACACAGTTGCAGTTTCGACTTCCGCAGATCAGGCATGGTCCCGGTCAACGGGAGGTTTGCAAACTCCTGACCGCGCCCAGAAATGTGTCCAGGTCGGCTTCGTCGACGAAGTAGTGCGGCGATGCGCGAACCACGGCGTCGAGTCCGCGGGCATCCATGTCGAGGAGTGTGGACCCGCGACCGCTGACGGTGACGGTGATGTTCTGTGCTGCAAGCTGATCCCGCACCAGGTGCTCGGAAATACCGTCGACGGTGAAGGAAACGATGCCGCTCAGATGGGTTCCTCGATCGCGGACTTCGACTCCGGAAATCGCTGCCAGACCTTCCCTCAATGCGCAGGCTCGGGATTCGATCTGCTCCCACACCGTGTCGGTGCCGATCGAGAGCAGATAGTCGGCGGCGACGCCGAGACCCAGGCGCGCAGCGACACTCGTTTCCCAGAGTTCGAATCGTGTTGCATCCGGCGCAGGAACGAAGCTGTTCTCGCTGGTCCATTCCGCTCCGTGCAGGTCCATTGCAGCGGGTTCGAGCGCGTCGACGAGTCCGGGGCGGACGTACAGGAATCCGGTTCCGCGTGGCCCGCGGAGCCACTTGCGGCCAGTGGCGCTGAGCGCGTCGACGCCGAGTTCGGTGACGTCGATGGGCAACTGGCCGACGGACTGGCACGCGTCGAGCAGGACGAGAGAGCCGTGGGCTCTGGCCAATTCGACTACCTCACGGACCGGGTTGATCAAGCCGCCGTTGGTGGGGACGTGTACGACGGAGACGAGTCGAACCCGATCGTCGAGCATGTTCTCGAGTGCCTCGAGGTCGATGCATCCGTACTGATCACTCGGAATGACCTCGACGCCGGCGCCGGTGGAACGCGCCCGCCCCAGAGCGGCGATTGCGTTGCTCGCGTATTCGACTCCGCTGATGAGGATTCGATCACCAGGTCCGAGTGGAACGGCAGCGTAGAAGTCGTTCCATGCGCGGGTTGCGCTGTCCGTCAACGCGATATCGGTTGCCTGGGCGCCGATGACCCGGGCCAGTGAATGCGGAACAGCAGCCAGTGCGCCGCTCTGGCGAGCAGCGGCGACGTACCCGCCGACGTCGGCTTCACGTCGCAGGTGCTCGATCATGGTGGTCAGCACCGGCTCGGGCGGGAGCGAGGATCCCGCGCTGTCGAGGAACACCTTGTCGAGGCATCCGGGAGTGTCGCGGCGGATCGTGTCGAGATCGAACATGGCACCTTCCGTTCATGTCGGTGTGGTTCAAACTACCTGTGAACGAAGCTGTCCCGATGGAGCGAAGACTGAGCACGGCCGACGCCGTGGTGATCGGCCTCGGCGCGATGATCGGCGCCGGAGTCTTCGTGGTGTTCGCGCCCGCTGCCGCCGTAGCGGGTACCGGGTTGCTGCTCGGCCTGGCGATCGCAGCGTTCGTCGCCTACTGCAATGCGACATCGTCGGCGCAGCTTGCGGCCAGATACCCCACTTCAGGTGGGACCTACGTCTACGGACGTGAGCAGCTCGGACCCTGGTGGGGGTTTGCCGCAGGCTGGTCGTTCGTGATCGGGAAGATCGCGAGTTGCGCGGCAATGGCTCTGACCTTCGCGACGTACGTTGCTCCTGCGGCCTGGCGTGTTCCCGCCGCCGCCCTGGTGGTCGTGGCCCTGGTGGCGGTCAACTACCGCGGAGTGACGCGTACGGCGCAGATGGCCAGGGCCATCGTCGCCGTGTCGACGACGGCATTGTGTGTAGCACTGGTGGTTGCCGTGGTGGGACCTGGTGCAGTGCGTGAGCTCCCGGACCTCGTGTTCGGGTCGTGGTACGGAATTCTGCAATCGGCGGGGCTGCTTTTCTTCGCCTTCGCCGGTTACGCCAGGATCGCGACGCTGGGGGAGGAAGTGCGTGATCCGCGCCGCACGATTCCGCGGGCGATTCTGATTGCACTCACCGCCGCGGTTGTGCTCTATGCGCTGGTAGCGGTGGTGCTGTTGGTGACGTTGGGGCCTGATCGGCTGGCGAATTCGGCGCGGCCCCTGGCCGATGCAGTGGGCGCAGCCGGGTGGAACTGGGCCGTTCCCGTGGTGGTGATCGGTGCCGCGGCGGCGTCGGCGGGGGCGCTGCTGGCTCTGATCGCCGGGGTGAGCCGCACTGCGATGGCAATGGCCCGCGAGAGTGATCTGCCCGTTGCTCTCGCTGCCGTCCATCCACGGTTCGCAGTCCCTCACCATGCCGAACTTGTGGTCGGAGCTGTTGTAATCGCTTTGGTTTCGACAACCGATCTTCGGGGCGTGATCGGCTTTTCGTCGTTCGGAGTGCTGCTCTACTACTTCGTCGCGAACGTGAGCGCGTACAGCCAGCGCGGAGTGGACCGGATGTATCCGAAGTGGCTGCAGGCAGTCGGGGCGGCCGGTTGTGTCGTTCTGGTGGCCACACTTCCGTGGATCGCGGTTGTTTCCGGGGTAGGTGTGGTTCTGGCCGGTTGTGGGTACCGGTGGATACGACTGAAGAAATTCAACGACACGTAACACCACAATGGGTGCATCTCGGACGTAGGCGTTCTATCGTCGGTAACGACCGCGAAGACCGCCCGAAGGGGAAGTCGAATGGTGACAGCAGCGTTGACAGCAGCACAGACCACGCAGGTGGATTCGCGTCCTGCGGCCGAGGCCTACGTCGGTGGTGTGTGCTTCAAACAGGGGCCACCCCGCTTGGTCGGAGCCGAGATCGAGTGGCTGACCAGGCAAGATCCCGGTGGGGAGCGGCCATCCGCCGCGACGCTGGCAAGAGCACTCGGGCGGCACGCACCCACCAGTATCGACCCGGATTCACCGGCGGTTCCGCTTCCTCGTGGCAGTCTCGTCACCGTAGAACCCGGCGGACAGATCGAACTCTCGTCCGCTCCGCGCACGTCCGCCCGCGAACTGTGTGACTGTCTCGACGAAGACCGTCGGACTCTCGAATCTCTTCTCGCGTCGTACTCGATCGAAATCAGTTCGGCTGCCGCCGACGTCGCCCGCCCCCCTTCCCGCATTCTCCGGTTGCCGCGTTACTGCGCAATGGAATCCCGCTTCGCCGGGATAGGCCCGTACGGCACCTTGATGATGTGCAATACCGCAGCAGTGCAGGTCAGTGTCGATGCCGGCGGGAGTCCGGAGTCGATCGCCCAGCGTTGGCGGCTCCTCGGGGACATGGGTCCCGCTCTGACCGCTGCGTTTGCGTGTTCTCCACGCTTGCAAGGGGTTCCGAGGGGAGATTGGGCTTCTCAACGCATGCGGACGTGGCTCGAACTCGATTCCTGGCGCACCGCAGCAATCCCGGAAGCGCAGGACTACGCAGCCTGGGCGCTCGACGTTCCGCTCATGTGTGTGCGAAACGAAGGCGATGATTGGACGGCTCCGCGTGGCGCGACGTTCGCGGACTGGATCGCCGGCGCCTTGGATGCCGAGATCGGACGTCGCCCCGTCTGGGCGGACTTGGACTATCACCTGTCCACGCTGTTCCCGCCGGTTCGCGCTGTCGGCCATCTGGAGGTTCGCTACATCGACGCACAACCGGGAGATTTGTGGCGAGTGCCGATAGCAGCGATCGACGCGTTGCTGTCCGGGCCAGCCGTGATGCGCGAGGCGAGTGATGCTGCAGCGTCGACGGCCGGGAGGTGGCGGGATGCGGCAGAGTACGGTTTGGACGACGTCGAACTGCGTTCGGCTGCAACATCTCTGATGTCGCTTGCCGCGTCCTACGCGCCGGAGCCACAGTTTGTCCGTCTTCTCGATGCCGCAGCCGAACGGTGTTGTCGCGCAATTGTGCCCGGTGAGAGCGACACATGACGGGGGAGATCACCAAGGAAGCGGTCGAGGCCGTACTTCTGCGAGCGCGTGAGCGGTCGACGCTGCTCACCGACTGCGTCGACGATACCGAATTGATCGCGCAGCATTCCCCGTTGATGAGTCCGCTGGTGTGGGACCTGGCGCACATCGGCAATCAAGAGGAACTCTGGCTGGTGCGCGATGTCGGTGGCCGCGATCCGGTGCGTAGCGACATAGACGAGCTGTACGACGCTTTCAAGCATTCGAGATCGTCGAGACCGACACTTCCCCTGCTCAACCCGGCCGAGGCGCGCGAATACGTACGTACGGTTCGCGGGAAGGTCTGGGATGTGCTCGAAGCCAGCACGTTCGGGCGCACAGAACTCGACGTGGACGGCTTTGCGTTCGGGATGATCGCGCAGCACGAACAGCAACACGCCGAGACCATGCTCGCGACACACCAATTACGTTCGGGGCCCGCGGCACTCGTTGCGACACCCGCTCCGCAAGCTGCCCGCATGCCGGAACTCGACGAGATCACCATCGCGGCCGGCTCCTTCGTCATGGGGACCGACGACGAGCCGTGGGCACTCGACAACGAGCGCACTGCACATCAGGTCTATCTCACCGATTTCGCAATCGACAGATTCCCGGTCACCAACGGGCAGTTCATCGAATTCATCGAGGACGGCGGCTATTCCCGACCGGAACTGTGGTCCCGTGACGGTTGGCGGCATCGCGTCGACGCGAAACTTCGTGCGCCTCTGTTCTGGGAACATGACAGTTCGGGTTGGTGGCACGAGACTTTCGGCGTCGAGGCTCCGGTCCCACCCGACAAGCCGGTTGTGCACGTGAGCTTCTACGAAGCCGAGGCCTACGCGTGCTGGGCAGGTAAACGGCTTCCCACCGAGGCGGAATGGGAAAAGGCCGCGCGGTGGGATCCGGAATCCGGGAGATCACGACGGTTCCCGTGGGGGGACGCGTCCGCCGACGAGAATCTTGCCAATCTCGGTCAGCGCCATCTCGGTCCAGCGGGCGTCGGCTCGTACCCGGCGGGTGCGTCGGCAGCAGGTGTCGAGCAGTTGATCGGCGACGTGTGGGAGTGGACCTCTTCGGGTTTCCATCCGTATCCGGGTTTCCGGGCCTTCCCCTACCGGGAGTATTCGGAGGTGTTCTTCGGCGGCGACTACAAGGTGTTGCGAGGGGGCTCGTTCGGGACCGACAGCGTTGCCTGCCGGGGGACGTTCCGCAACTGGGACCATCCGATCAGGCGCCAGATCTTCTCGGGTTTTCGCTGCGCCAGAACGATTTCGGGTAGATCCTGACATGTGTCGGCACCTCGGGTATCTCGGGCCGCCGCGTTCGGTTCGTGAACTCATCCACGACGGCGAGAACTCACTGATGCGACAGTCGTGGGCACCTCGCGAGATGCGTGGCGGCGGGACCATCAATGCCGACGGATTCGGCGCGGTGTGGTGGAACGACGGAAGGCAGGGGCGGTATCGCAGCATTTCGCCGATCTGGTCGGACCCGACCGTCGACGAGACGTTGTCCCACATCGTTTCCGGATCCGTTCTCGCCGCCGTCCGTTCCGCGACGGAGGGGATGGCCGTCGAGATCGGTGCCTGCGCACCGTTCGTCGACGGAACCTACGCTTTCAGCCACAACGGAGCGGTATCCGGTTGGCCTGGTTCACTTGCCGAATTGGCGGCAGAACTTCCGGCCGTCGAACTGCTGAAGATGCCCGCCCCGACGGATGCTGCCTTGTTGTGGACAGTGCTTCGGCATCGGTTGACCTCGAAGCCCGCGGAGGCCGCCGTGACGAGCCTCGTTCACGATGTGGCTGCGGCGGCACCGGATTCACGACTGAACCTCCTGTTCGGCGACGGGCAGGAACTGTGGGCCACGGCCTGGGGCCACACGTTGTACACGCGGGTCGACGAATCGCGGGCCCTGATCGTTTCCGAACCGTTCGATCGATCGCCGGACTGGGAGCAGGTGCCGGACCGGCACATCGTCTGCGCGCGTCCTGGCCACTTGATCATCACCCCGATACCGATGGGAGAACAATGAAAACCCCTACGCTCGAGGTTTATCTGACACCGGCCGAATCGGTCGACGCATTGCGAGCCGAGGCCAGGGAGGGTCTGACCGCTACGCCGAAGTGGCTCTCGCCCAAATGGTTTTACGACGCGCGTGGAAGTGAATTGTTCGAGGAGATCACGGCCTTGCCCGAGTATTACCCCACCCGTACCGAGCGCGGCCTGCTTACTCGGTACGCCGACGAGATCGCTGCGTTGACCGAACCTGAGATCCTGATCGAACTGGGTTCCGGTTCCTCGGAGAAGACGCGTTTGCTGCTCGATGCAATGACGGCTCGTGGAACTCTGCGAACGTATGTACCGCAGGATGTTTCGGTGACGGCGCTGGAAGGCGCGGCGCGGCAGGTCGGTGCCGAATTCCCCGGAATCGACGTGGTCGGGGTGGTCAGCGACTTCACCGGTTCGCTGCATCATCTACCCGGTGGTGGACGGCGGGCGCTCGCGTTTCTCGGTGGAACTCTCGGCAATCTCGTTCCGGCAGAACGCGCCGAGTTCCTCTCGGGCATTGCAGCCGTGCTCGATCCCGGTGAAAACCTGATCCTGGGCGTGGGATTGGTGATCGATCCTGCAGTCCTCGTGCCCGCATACGACGATGCTGCCGGTGTGACCGCGCAGTTCAATCTCAATGTTCTCTCGGTCCTGAACAAGCAACTGGGAGCGAACTTTCCCTTGGAGGACTTCCGTCACGTCGCGCTCTGGGATGCCGAGAACGAGTGGATCGAGATGCGGCTGGAAGCGCTTCGTGAACTCTCGGTCCGGATCGACGACCTGGATCTGGAGATCACCTTCGCAGCGGGCGAGCAGCTGCGAACTGAGATCTCGGCGAAGTTCACCGAGGACAGGATTGCTGCGGAGCTCGCGTCCGCGGGCTTCGGGGTACGGAAGGTGTGGACGGATGAGGATCAGCGCTTCGCGCTGTTGTGCGCGCAGCGGGCGTGAGGTGGGCGCACGTCAGAGGATGCTGTCTCCTCCCAAATGTGCCTCAAAAGTTCTGTAGGCGGCAATATTTGAGAAGTGTCGGGAGTAGAGATCTGCTGTGCCGGTCTGGACCTTGTCGGACACCGGGGCAAGATCCACGAGATGCGCGAGTTTTACATAGGACTGATCATCGCTCGCGCCGACCGGATACTCCTGCTCGCCGGCCTTGCGTTCGAATTTCGACTGCGCCTCAGCGGGGTCGCCAGCCCAGATGAGATAACAGTCCTCCCGGTAGAAGCACCCGTCCCCGTCATTCTTCCCCAACTCGAATATCGCTATGCCGAAGTACGGTTGATCTCGTGTCGGATGCTGAGTCATGCGATTGAACGTAGTGACATCGGAGCGCAAAGGGTATCGGTGAATACCCCGGGATTCCGCAAAACTTGTCGGTGGGTGCCCGTAGAATCGCTCATATGTTCGAATCGAAGACTTCCGCGGACGCGCTGTTTCGGCAGCATGCGGAAATCGCGCGCGCCCACTTCCTCGAGATCGACGCGGTCACTGCGCTGTACCTGGACCGTTGTGAGGAGGATGCCGCGGTTGGAGTCAATGAGGCTTTTCAGGGTCGATTCGCGCACGTGGAGATCGCGTCGATACTGAGCATTACGGAGTACGCCGCGCAGAAAATGATTGCACTGGGATGTGACCTGCGCTGGCGACTTCCGCGGGTGGCGGCCGCTTTTGCTTGCGGTGACATAGATCTGGCCAAAGCGACGGCACTGTCCGAAGCTCTCGCCAATGTTTCCGAGCACGTGCTCGATGAGATCGAGCGACTCCTAGTGGACGGTGCCTGCCGCGCAACCGGTAACAAGTTGAAGGCGCGCGCACGAGGTCTCATTGCTCGGCACGACCCTGATGGGGTGCGTGCCAGGCGAGTTCGTGCGGAGGCCGATCGGGACGTTCGGACGTGCGCGTCGCACGACGGTATGTCGACTCTGGACGGAATGCTTCCAGCGGTCGGCGCTCAGACTTTGGCCACCAGACTCCGTGCGATGTCGATGCAGGTGTGTGGTTTCGATCCGAGAACTTTCGGGCAACGTCGTGCCGATGCGCTGATCGCATTGGCGGAAGGAAAGACGTCGTTGGATTGTCAGTGCGACGGCGATTGCACCCGTCGGGATGACTCGAAGACCTCCGTGCTCCCGATTGCGACAATTCTTGTGGGTGTCAATGCTTCCACCGTGCTCGGATTCGACGACCTGCCAGGCTATTTGCAGGGGTACGGCCACATTGATGCTGACCTTGCGCGCGCGATCGCCGCGGACAGTACATGGCAGAGAGTCCTCACCCGCGCACCGTCCGAGGTGCAACGGTGTTCGAATGCCGGGACGGTTGGGCCCGTAATTGACGTGGGTCGGTCGATGCCCTCGCCGGCGGTCTTGCCCGCCGTGGCAAGGGGCCATCGCTCGACGCGGGACAATGGTTCTCGGCGCACCGAGTGCACTTACCGGCCGTCCGCAGCGTTGGCGAAGATTGTAAGGACGCGAGACGGCACGTGCCGCTTTCCGAATTGTGTTGTGCGTTCTGATAGTTGCGACATCGATCACACGGTGCCGTTCGATCACGGCAGCCCCGCCCAGGGAGGACCTACTGCGGAGCGGAACTTGGCCTGTCTGTGTCGAAAACATCACCGAATCAAGACGATTGGCAGGTGGTCGGTGAAGCAAATCGGAGGTGGTCATTTGGAGTGGGAAGACCCGTCAGGGCGTCGAGCGGCTACCGCGCCCGTCGGCCCGTTCTGCGACCCCGAACTGAGTGCCACCGATGCGGCGAGACTGAATTTCGTGGATGAGTATGCGCTGGAACGACGTTTCGGATTGCGGGACAGGGGAGTGGAAGCGGATCTCGAGTACCTCCTGGACTGGAATGTGCCCGGCTGGCGGAAGACACGATCTGCCTCGAGGCGGACCGCGTCCACATTGGCGAACGTTTTGCCGGAGATTGCAGACTTCTGAAGGGGTTTCGTTGCCCTATGGCCTGCAGGTATGCCGCGACGGCCCGAAAAATGGTGTTTGTCTGTTTATAGTGAGGCGCAGAACGGTTTCCGACCCGAGGAGAACGCGTGCGTCATCCGAAGCTCGCCGCATTGACCGTGGCCCTGACTGCAGTACTGGTGATGCCGGTAACGCAGAGCGTGGCTCAACCATTCCCCTTCGACCCCGGCAGTTTCGGCAACGGAAGTACAGGGTCGCTGGGCGGTGAAGACCCGGACATCCCCATCGAGAACACTCTCCCGCAGTTGTCGGTCACCACACTCGTCGACGGACTCGATCACCCCTGGGACGTCGCGGTGGCCCCGGACGGTGCAATCCTGACGGGACAACGATCCGGCGGATTCTTCGTTCGCCGAGGCGACAACACGACAGGTCCAGTCGCTGCTGACCTTTCGGATCTTTACGCGCAGTCCGAAACCGGCCTCATGGGCATCGCGCTTGCCCGCGACTTCGCTCAGTCGCGCACCTTGTACACCTGCCAGGGGTTCAGCGCTGGGGGAGTCACGGACGTTCGAGTGATCTCGTGGACCGTCGACGCCGGATGGACCGCGCTCACTAGAACCGGAACTGTGTTGCCAGGAATCCCGGTCTCGTCCGGGCGCCACGGGGGTTGCCGAATTCTTGCGGCCCAGGACGGAACGCTGTTCGTCGGGACAGGCGACACCGCGACGCCGAGCGTTCCGCAGGATCCGAATTCGCTGGGCGGCAAGGTCTTGCACATCAACACCGACGGAACTCCGGCGGCGGGAAATCCGAATGCAGGCAGCCCTGTCTACACGCTCGGGCACCGCAACGTCCAAGGTTTGGCCGTGCAAACCGGAACCGGCCGGGTGTACTCGGTTGAGCAGGGCACGAGCGTCGACGACGAAGTCAACCTGCTTACCCCCGGCGGAAACTACGGCTACCGTCCGGATCGTCTTCCCGGAACGTACGACGAATCCGTGCCGATGACAGATCCCGTGCGCGTGCCGGGAGCAATTGGGGCAGTGTGGCGTTCAGGTAGCTCCACGTTGGCTACCGCCAGCGCCGCCTTCACCGGCGGAGCCGCGTGGGGTGCCTGGGACGGTGCACTCGTGATGGGTGGTCTCAAGAGCAAGGAACTGATCTTTCTCCGCCTCAGTGCCGACGGCCGTTCGGTCGACGCTCAGACCTTCGGATTGGTGAACCAGTTCGGGCGCTTGCGCTCGGTGACTCCGACGGCGGACGGCTCGCTCCTGGTGACCACGGACAACGGAACAGGCGACAAGGTGCTGCGGGTGACACCCACGCCCTGATCTTCAGTAGCAGGCGATAACCCGGCACGGACCACCGGATCCGCCGGCATGCGTCGGCGCTCCCACCATCACGGTAGCGCCGACGGCTGGAAGTGCGGACAGGTTTGCAAGGGCTTCGACCGCGTACTTTCCTGAGCCCAAAGCGCTTCGGTGAGCCCCGTGGGTCGTGCTTCGGCCTGCGTCGATGCTGAGGGTGTCCGATCCCACGGCGACTATGTCGCGCTCGGACACCAAGAAGTCGATCGCCTCGGGATCGAACCCCGGTGTGTGTTGCACGCCGAGTGCATCTCGATTCGTGAAGGCCCCACCGGCACCGGCCCGGGTATCCCAGCCCGAGTTCATCGCCACCAGGCTGCGGGGAGCAATAGTCCCGTGGAGGGTCTCCCAGTCGAGGACGTCCTGGCGGGTGAGCAGTGTGTCCGGGTCGGCGGAGGCTCGGGCGCTGATATCGATGACCGCAATCGGCACGACGAGGTCGGCGACCGGAATCTTCTCGACGGTGATTCCGTCCGCACTGGCGTGTGCGGGCGCGTCGATGTGAGTGCCGGTGTGTTCCTCGAGGCGGAGTTCGTTGAGGTAGAAGTTTCCGCCGAAACCAGCGGACCCGAGCGAGCCCAGAGAGCCGCCGGCGTCGGCGATCTTCGCCAGGTTCCTCATCTCGAACGAGCGCGCGCCCGGCCACACCGGGAATTCGGGCGACAGCACGTGCGTCAGATCGACGATGGTCTGACCCGCCGGCGCTGCCGACGCAGTGGGCTGCACCGCGCCGGCCACGACGGTTGCGCCTAGCGCCGTAGTGCCAAGTGCCGCGAACATCGATCGTCGGCTGACCTTCCTGCCTTCTCGTCCGATCGATTCGTAGACCTCCGACAACACCTTCGGTGAGCACATCAGAAACTCCAGATCACTGGGATCAACACTGTGGCAACTACCAGGAACCACAACAACATCGGGAGCCCGAGCTTCCAGTAGTCGCCGAACTTGTACCCGCCAGGGCCCATCACCATCATGTTCGCGGGAGTGGCCACGGGCGTCAGGAAGGAGGCCGCGGCAGCGACGGTGACCGTCATCAGAAGAGGCAGCACCGAGATGTCGAGTTCGATGGCGACCGAGATGGCGATCGGCGTGATGATCAGCGCGGTCGCGGTGTTGCTGATCAGCTGACCCAGAGTCGCCGTCACGACAAAGAGTCCGGCCACAACGACATAGGGGCTTGCACCGCCGACGACGTCGACGAAGGCATGAGCGAGTTTTTCGGCTGCACCGGTCTGCTGGATCGCGGTCGAGAGCGGGATCATTCCGCCGACGAGAATCAACGTGGTCCACGAGATGGACCGATGCGCCTGCTCCACGCTGATGACTCGTAGCAGCACCATCGCACACGCAGCGAGGAGTCCGGCTATCGCCGACGGCACCAGTCCGAAGGTCAGCAACACGACCATCGCCGCGACGACGACGAGGGCGATGACCGCGCGGGTTCCCAACGGGGCTGCCTGCTTACGGATCTGGGCAGGCGCGTCGACCACGAGGACGTTCGGATCGACCGCGGTGTGGGTGTCGAGATCGTCCCAGCTTCCTTGTAGGAGAAGCGTGTCACCGGCCGCCAACTTGACGCCCTTGGGGCCGCAGTCCTCACCGGCGCGCTGGACTGCGAGTATCACCAGATCTCCGCTGTCGGTCACCATGCCCGGAAAAGCCCTGTCGCCGATCATTTCCGAGCGCGGCGGGATGATCACTTCGACCACGCCGTCGTGCTTGGTGATCAAGGGCTCTGCGGACGGCGCATCGTTTCCCATGAGCTGATACTGCTTCGCGAGGGTCTTGGCATGCCGGCTCAGGTCAGGCGACATCGACGTCCCCGCACGATGGGGGAGAACGTGAGGACCGAGGAGTACGGCGATCGCAATCGTTCCCAATACGAGCGGCGCACCGACCAATGTGAAACTGAAGAACCCGAAAGCACCGGCCCCGGATTCCTCGGCGGCTTCGGAAACGATGATGTTGACCGGTGTTCCGGTCAAGGTGAGCATCGATCCGGCATGGGCGGCAAATGCCAACGGGAGAAGCAGTTGTGACGTCGATTTGCCGAGACGAACCGCCAAGACGACCACCATCGGTACCAACGCTGCTACGGCCCCGTTGACGCTGATCAATGCGGTCAACGCGGCAACCAGCAACATGATCGCACTCACGAGACGGACTCGGGATTCGCCGACTTTCGCCAGCAGTTTCTCGCCCGCCCACGTGGTGACACCGGTGGCGTCGAGGGCTTCGCTGACGACAAAAAGCGCGGCGATGAACACCACCGTGGGATCGCCGAATCCGGCGAGCGCCTGCTCCATCGTGATCACACCGGTGGCGTACAGCGCCAGGGCAGTGCCGATCGCGATGATGCCGACCGGGATTCGGCCGATCACGAACAGCGCCACGACCAGTGCAAGCACGACAAAAGTGATGGTGATGTCATTCACGATTCGTAAAGGTACCTGCTCAGACAGAACGGCCCCGTCTCGCAAGCGAGACGGGGCCGTGGGATGGACGCGAGGAGAATTAGTTGGAGGCGGCGATGCGGGCCTTCTCGAGCGCGGCCAGCGTGCGAAGAACCGTGGCCTTCTGCTTGTTCAGATCGCTCAGTCGTGCGCGAGCCGGCAACCCTTGTGCGAGTTCGGCGACCTTGATCTGCTCGTCGATCGAACCGAGCTGATCAAGAAGCCCCAGAACGCGCGTCTGGAGCGTGTCGATGTCCACGGTGTCTGTCTTGACCGGAGCGGCAACGCGCGTCGCTGTGCCCGTGCTGGAGGGGCGAGAAGCCCGCGCGGGTGACGTGTCGGCGACAACCGTTGCGGCGCGGGGCCGAATCGCCTTGCGAACAGCGGCCGCATCGGGAAGGACGTCCATGCGGATCTCGTTCAGGACTCGGCGTGCCTCGCGTGCGTTGACGCGGTACTCGCGCTCTTCGTCGTCGTCGGACTGCAGCGTGCCGCCGAGCGGGCGCAGACCGTACATCCCGAGGAAGCGCTTGGCGTCGTCGATGATGCCTTCGTTTTCACGGCATTTTCCACAGCGAGGTTCGTTGCGGAACATGTCCACGGAGTTGTCGTCTCCGCACCAGACACAAGATCCTGGGCGCCACCGCCGGATCGTCGGAACTGATGAATTCAGGGAATGAGATTCGGGCCGGGATTCCAGGGTTTGCGCGTCGATCACGACGAGCCACACTAGGCGAAGATTGCGGCGCGGTGAACACCACCCCAACATCGACCTGGGTTTCTCGACGCGGGCGTGATCAAGATCATGCTCTTCATCGCATTTGCTGGTATTCGTGTGTCGCACAGGTGGTTTCATGATGACCGGGTGGTCTGTTTTCGTGGGGTTCGCGAAGACGACTACGGGCGCGTACCGGTGACCGTGAAGTCACAGGTACGCGCCCGTAGTGCAACGGAAGACTAGGCGCTGCCGTTGAACAGCGAAGTCACAGAACCGTTCTCGAAAACTTCCTTGATGGTGCGAGCCAGCAGCGGTGCGATGGACAGCACCGTCAGCGTCGGGAACTTCTTCGACTCGTCGATCGGAAGTGTATTGGTGACAACAACTTCCTTCGCGCCACACGTCGACAAACGCTCGGCCGCAGGGTCGGAGAGGACGCCGTGGGTTGCGGCGATGACGACGTCACCCGCACCGGCCTCCTTGAGCACCTTGACCGCGCCGGCGATGGTTCCGCCGGTGTCGATCATGTCGTCGATCAGGATGCAGGTGCGACCTTCGACCTCACCCACGACGCGGTTGGACTTGACCTGGTTGGGCACCAACGGATCGCGCGTCTTGTGAATGAACGCCAGCGGTGCTCCGCCGAGCGAGTCGGCCCACTTCTCGGCGACACGAACGCGGCCCGAGTCGGGGGAGACCACCGTGATGTTCTCGAGGTTGTATCCCGCGCGAATGTGGTTGGCCAACTGGCTGTGTGCGTGCATGTGATCGACGGGACCGTCGAAAAAGCCCTGGATCTGGTCGGTATGCAGGTCGACCGTGATGATGCGATCGGCGCCGGCGGTCTTGAGCAGGTCCGCGATCAGGCGAGCGGAGATCGGCTCGCGTCCGCGGTGCTTCTTGTCCTGGCGGGCGTACGGGTAGAACGGAAGAACGGCAGTGATGCGCTTCGCCGATCCACGCTTGAGCGCGTCGATCATGATGAGCTGCTCCATCACCCACGTGTTCAGCGGTGCCGGATGACTCTGCAGGACAAACGCGTCGGAGCCGCGAACCGACTCTTCGAATCGAACGAAGATCTCACCGTTCGCGAAGTCGCGCGCGGTCTGCGGGGTGACGCGGATGTCGAGTTCCTTCGCCACCTGCTCCGCCAACTCGGGATGTGCGCGACCCGAGAACAACATCAGGTTCTTCTGGTTGTCGATCCAATTCGCAGTCACTGGTTCATGCCATCCTTTTGTACTTGCCGGTCGATCTGGTGGTGATCTGTGCTGTCAGGTTGTGCAGCCGCTGCAGCGGCGTCGGCTGCAGGAGTTCCGGGTCGATTTTTCTGGACCCAACCCTCGATGTTGCGTTGCGCTCCACCCGAGACGGCAAGCGCCCCAGGCGGTACGTCGTTCTTCAAGACGGTGCCCGCACCCGTGTAAGCGCCGTCTCCCACGACGAGAGGGGCGACGAACATGGTGTCGGAGCCTGTTCGGACGTGCGACCCCACCACAGTACGGCTCTTGTTCACCCCGTCGTAATTGACGAAGACGCTCGAAGCTCCGATATTGCTGTGATGGCCGATGGTGGCGTCGCCGACGTAGGTAAGATGCGGAATCTTCGAATGCTCGCCGATGTCGGCGTTCTTGGTTTCCACGTAGGCGCCGATCTTGCCGTGTTCGCCGAGGCGAGTATTCGGCCGGAGGTAGGCGAACGGACCGACGGTTGCGTCCGCGCCGATCACGGAGTCGGTCCCGTGCGAGCGGACGACAGTCGCACGCTCCCCGACGCTGACGTTGTCCAAGGTGGTGTCAGGGCCGATCACGGCGTCTTCGCCCACCGACGTCGTGCCGGTCAACTGAACTCCGGGCAGGAGCGTCACGTCCTGTGCGATTCGCACGCCGCAATCGATCCACGTGCTCGCGGGATCGACGACGGTGACGCCGGCACGCATCCACGTCTCGAGGATCCGACGGTTCATCTCGCGGGCAAGTGTCGAGAGCTGCACGCGGTCGTTGGCGCCCGCGACGAGAACCGAATCCGCGATGTGCTGCGCACGAACACGCTTGCCTGCGCGGCGGGCGATCATGATCACATCGGTGAGATAGAACTCGTGCTGTGCGTTGTTGGAGTCGAGAGACGCCAGAGCGTCGCGCAGAGTCTCGAAGTCGAAGGCGTAGACACCTGAATTGACCTCGGTGATCGAGCGCTGCGAATCGGTGGCTTCCTTCTCCTCGACGATGGCGTTGACTTCGCCGTCCGTCGTACGAAGGATCCGTCCGTAGCCGGTGGGGTCGAGCGCCGTCGACGTCAGCACCGTTACTGCAGCCGCGGGAGCGGCAGTGTGCTGAGCGAGGAGGTCTGCGATTGTCTTGCCGTCGAGCAGCGGTACGTCGGCGGCTGTGACGAGTACGGTTCCGGCGAAGTCGGCAGGCAGTCCCTCGAGTCCGCAGCTGACGGCGTGCCCGGTGCCCTTCTGCTCGTCCTGAACGGCGACGGTGACGGGGCGGCCCAGTTCACCCGCGACTGCGCTGACCGCTTCGGTGACACGCTCACGATCGTGACCGACGACGGTCACCAGGTGCGTGGGGTTCAGTGAGGTTGCCGCGTGAAGCGAATGTGCCAGCATGCTGCGTCCGGCGAGAGTGTGGAGGACCTTGGGAGTCTTCGACTTCATTCGTGTACCGGCACCCGCTGCGAGAACGATCACGGCGGTCTGCACTGGTTTGAGCTCCCTCTGTCGATCAAGCTGTCGATCAAGCTGTCGATCACGACATGCATTTCCGCTCGGAAAACCCATGCTGTTCACCGGCTCCGCCGCCAGGACTCGAACCTGAACTATCTGAACCAAAATCAGAGGTGCTGCCATTACACCACGGCGGATTGCCACGCATTGCCGAGCCTTGCGGCCGAACGCGCGAAAGAATAATCGCATGCCGACCCGCCGTAGGTCGAACCGCTCCTCCGATTCGGCCCCCGAAGTCCCGATAGGCTGAGCGTCCACAGCAGTAATTTGTGTGTCGGCGAGAGGAAGACAATGGCGACGGTGTCCGGTTCGGGTGGCGGGGATCCAGTTCCCGAACGAGCGACACGGATCCGGATGACCGGTACCCAACGTCGGCAACAACTGATCGAGATAGGGCGGGCACTGTTCGCCGAACGGGGATACGAGGCGACCTCGATCGAGGAGATCGCCCAGCGAGCGAACGTGTCCAAGCCGGTCGTGTACGAGCACTTCGGCGGCAAGGAGGGGCTCTACGCCGTCGTAGTGGACCGGGAGATGTCGCGGCTTCTCGAAATGATCACGTCTTCGCTCTCACAGAATCGCTCGAGAGTTCGAGTCGAGCGGGTTGCGTTGGCTTTGCTCACCTACGTGGAAGAGCACACTGACGGATTTCGGATCCTCGTGCGTGATTCGTCCGTTGTCGCTCCGAGTGGGACGTATTCGAGCTTGCTCAACGACGCGATCAGTCAGGTGGGCTACCTGCTCGCTGGCGACTTCTCCAGACGCGGTTTCGACCCCGGACTAGCAACGATGTACGCCCAGGCGCTTGTCGGCATGGTGTCCACGACGGCTACGTGGTGGCTCGACGAACGGACTCCGTCCAAAGAAGTTGTCGCCGCTCACCTCGTGAATTTGTGTTGGAATGGCCTGACGAATCTGGAAGCCGACCCACAATTGGAGGGTTAACCAGGCGCGCCTGCCACGCAGAGATGGATCGCGGTCTAAGCTGTGTTCGCTGTATCACGATCGTTTGATGGGCAAATGTCTCATTTGTTTGCAGGGTGGGTTGAATGCCGAACCGTGCCTTCCATTTTGACGCTGTGAACGGGTAAGACCAAGGATTCGTTCGATGTGTGGTGATTGGAGGCCGGATCGATGGTGAGGCAAGAGCGGGCAGAAGCCACCCGTGATTCGGTGCTGCGCGGAGCAGCGGGGGTGTTCCTACGCCTGGGCTATGCCAATGCCAGCTTGAGCGAGATCATCGCCGAATCACAGGTGACCAAAGGCGCCCTGTACTTCCATTTCGGGTCCAAGGAAGAACTCGCGCGGGCGGTGATCGACGAGGGTTCGGCACGTTTCGACGCGAAATGCGAACTCTGGTTGGACCGTCGCACTCCCGCACTCGAGTCGTTGATCGGTATTTCGTCCGTCATCGTCGACATCGGTGCGCACGACGCCATGGTTCGTGCGACTTTCCGCTTGTTGGTCGAGATCGGGGACTATCGGGGATCCGGGCCGGCAACGCTGGATGTCTGGCTCGACATTTACCGCGAACTTGCCAGCCGTGCGGCCGACGAAGGTGATCTGCGTTCGGACGCGGATTCTGCCGATATCGCGCGCTTCCTGTTGGAAGTGGCGTCCGGAGTTCGGCTGATGGCAGCGGCGACCGGGACTGTTCGTGAGCTTTCGGACTCCATGAAGGCATCGTGGAACCTGATACTTCCGATCGTGGTCCCGGAATCCAAAGTGGAGTATTTCAGACAATTCGCAGCTAGGCGTCTCGCCAGCGATCACTGAAAGCCCTGGATCTCCGCGCAGCTCATTGGTGAATTTGTTGCAAATGTCCTGGTAGGGAGATTGTTCTCTTTGTTCTGCATTCGAAACAAACTGAGAGTATGTTTATAGTGTTGAAGGGAATCTGGAGGTCCGATCTTGCCGACAATCTTCGGATTGCGGTATGTTCTACCGGTAGCTGAAGAATTGCTGAGTCTGCAGGTTTGTCAGGGCAGGGTGACGGCGTCGACGCACCGGGCAGCATAGGGGGCTGCCCGGCGTGTACGACCCCAAAAGGGGGAGTCAGAAAATGGGTGACACTGCACCGACGCCGATGCTCGACATCGGTCCGCGAATCGGCTGTGACGTCGTGAACGTCGTGGATGTCACTCGAAGTATCGACCTCTTCGGACGAAGGTATCTCGATCGGACCTTCACTCCTCATGAATTGCAGACGTGCGCCGGGCCGGCCCGGGATCAACGACTGGCTGCGCGTTTTGCTGCCAAAGAGGCCGTTGTGAAGGTGCTCAGGCCGGGTGACGTTCCCGTTCCGTGGAACTCCATAGAAATCACTCGGGCCGAGTGGGGTGGTTGTGGGGTGACTCTGTCCGGCAATGCCGCGGAACTCGCGTGGGCTCAGGATCTGAACGACTTTCAAGTATCTATCTCGCACGAAGCAGACGTGGCCATCGCAATGGTGATCGCAACACGCTCGGGCGCTCGCATCGAAAAGAAGGACGACATCGCTGATGATTGATCAGGCAATTCGGAAAGTGCTCGTCGAGCACGGTCGGCTAGCAGTCGACGTGAGCACGATCGACGGCGAGGCCGATCTTTACGAGTTGGGTTTGACATCGCACGCGAGCGTGAATGTCATGTTGGCGCTGGAGGACTCGTTCGACATCGAGTTTCCGGACGAGTTGTTGCGGAAGAGCACCTTCGCGAGTGTCAAGGCGATAGAGGGCGCATTGGCAGAGTTGGGTGCTGCATGAACGCTCCGCAAGCGCAGTGCTCCACCGGGACGGCTCTCGAGCGGGCCGTACGGTTAGCCGACGAAGTTGCAGCGGTGTGGGCCGACGAAGTTGACGCAGAGGCGAGGTTTCCGCGTGAAGCCGTCGACGCCATGCGAAGCGAAAGGCTGCTGTCCGTCGCGGTACCGAGGGAACTCGGCGGCGAAGGTCTCTCGCTGCAGGAGGTGTCGCAGATCGCCCGCGTGATCGGAACGCGCTGTGCCGCAAGTGGAATGATTTTTGCGATGCATCAGACGCAGATCTACTCGCTGGTCAAGCATGGCAATACCGAAGCGCTCCGCGAGTTCGTCGAAGAAACTGTCGACAAGCAACTGCTGTTGGCATCGGCGACTACCGAGCTGGGAATCGGTGGCGATGTCAGCCGGAGTTACTGCGCTGTAGAAGATTTGGGCGGCCATCTACTACTGATCAAGAATGCGCCCGTCATTTCGTACGGTGAGCATTCCGACGCGATAGTCGTGACGGCTCGGCGAACACCCGAGAGTCAGCCCAACGATCAGGTTCTCGTGGTGTGCCGTACCCCAGACCTGACGCTCGAACGCACCACCGAGTGGAACACGCTGGGGCTGAGGGGAACTTGCAGTCTCGGTTACATCCTTCGGGCCACCTCGACGCCCGAGATGGTCGCCGACGTACCGTATTCCGATATCTCCACCCACACGATGCTCCCGGTCTCGCACGTCGTGTGGAGTTCGGTGTGGTTGGGAATCGCCGACGCGGCAGTCGAGAAGGCGCGCAAGTACGTGCGTGCCGCCGCCCGCAAGCAGCCCGGAGTCACGTCCCCCGGAGCGCTGCGTCTCGCCGAAGTTGCTGCTTCGGCACAACAATTCGCCGATCTCGTCGACGCTTCTGCGCGTAGGTACGACCGCGCAGTCCGCGCTGAGGAAGGCGCTGCCGATTTCGAGGCGACGGGCGCGGTGGGCTTTTCGCTCGCGATGAACAACCTGAAAGTCACAGCCTCCACTGCGGTGGTGGAAATCGTGGGGCAGACAATGTTGATCTGCGGAATCTCCGGATATCGCGAGGACACCGAATTCTCGCTCGGCCGCCACCTTCGTGATGCGCACGGCGCAGCGGTGATGGTGAACAACGATCGAATCATGGCAGGTTCAGCTCACATGGCTATTGGATACCGGGGAACGCTATGACAACCGAGATTGTGACAACCGAAACCGCGACAACCGAAACCGATTTGGATCGGGCCCGAGCTGCATTTCAACGCGAACTGCTTGTCGAAGGACTTCTCGTAGAGACGGAAGTACCGGGACTGTACGGGCGTTCCGGGGTGTTCGAGGACATCGTCGACGGCATCGATCGAGTGGTGGTTGCAGCGGGGCCAGGCGCAGCTGCGACCCGCCTGCGGTTCCCGCCGGTGTTCCCGCGGAGCAGTTTCGAGCGCACCGACTACATCGCTTCGTTTCCCAACCTCACCGGCGCCATCAACACCTTCGCCGGTTCCAATCGCGATCACGCGCGACTGCTGGCCGATCGCGCCGATGGGCAATCGTGGGATCGCCATCTCGAACCGACCGAGACCATGCTCGTGTCCGCAGCGTGCCATCCCGCCTATGCGCGGCACACCGGAGTTCTCCCCGAAGGTGGGGTATTGCTGGACATCTACGGTTTTTGCTTCCGGCACGAACCGGCGATCGATCCGGCTCGTATGCAAGCGTTTCGGATGCACGAGTTCGTGACGATCGGTGACGCCGCAGCAGCGCGAGCGCATCGAGAGCACTGGATCGAGCGGGGACTCGAGGTGCTCGGCCTACTCGAGCTAGATGCCACCCCAGTGATCGCCAATGATCCTTTCTTCGGGCGCGCCGGAAAGATGCTTGCAGCCAACCAGCGTGAAGAGAATCTCAAGACAGAACTGACAGTTCGGCTCTACGGAGACCTCGACGAGGGCACGGCCATCGTGTCCTCGAACAACCATCTCGACCATTTCGGGGTCAACTTCGACATCCGAACGGCCGAGGGGGAGGTGGCGCACAGCTCGTGCGTCGGGTTCGGGATGGAGCGAATCGCGTTGTCCCTGTTGCGGACTCATGGTCTTGATGTGGCTGCGTGGCCAACTTCCGTTCGTGAACGAATGGGCATCTGATGTCACGTCTCGTCGATATTTCACCTGATCGCTACCGGCCACACGCGTTGCATCAGGACGACCGGGTGTGGGCGCAGACCAACTGCTACACGGATCTGTGGATCGAAGTGTTGCATTCGCTGGGATTGGACCCCGTCCCGGCATTGGCGTGTGCCTTCTCGTCGCGGTTCGACGGGACTCAGTGGACGTTCCTCAAGCTCAAGGCGGAGGACATCTACGCGTTGTACGGAATCGAAGTCGCCGAGATGAACGTCTGGCGGGCACCGCTGATCCATGTCGAGGACAACCTCGCGGTCGGGATGCTGTCGACGGTCGAGGTAGACGGATACTGGCTTCCCGACACTCTCGGAACGAGCTATCACGAGGGGCACACCAAGACCACGATCGTGCCCAATCGGATCGATCGCGTTGCCGGCGAACTCGAGTACTTCCACAACAGCGGGTACTACATGTTGCGAGGTGAAGACTTTTCCGGCGTTTTCGATCTCGATCGTTCCTCACTTCCTTCGTTCGTACCCTACGTCGAACAGATCCGGCTCAATCCGGTTCACGCGACCAATGCCGGAAACATCGCTGAAGTGGCTCGACGGAACGTGGCGGTTCGAGCGGCAGGTAATCCCGTGCGAGAGCTGGGCCGCAGGGTGATCGACGACCTGGAGTGGGTGCAGGGGGCTGGCATGGATGCCTTTCACCTCTGGTCCTTCGGGCTTCTTCGTCAATGCGGTGCCAGCGCGGAGCTGGCGGCGGACGCCAGTGAGTTCCTGGACACTGCAGGTTTCTCCGGGATGGTCGAGGCTGCGCCGGATTTCCGCAAAGTGGCGTCCGGGGCCAAGAGCGTGCAGTTCCAGATGGCGCGCGCCGCCAGGGGCCGCGCGGTCGACCCACGTGAGCAACTCGACGAGATGGCCGTGTCGTGGAAGAGGGCGATGGAAGTCGTTGCCGACACAGTCGGCGTCGACTCACATCGACACCTGAGGTTGGTCTAGCAGTGACTCGCTCGTCAGCGGACCTGCTGGCCGGCGCGATATGGCGATGCGCTGCAACCGAACCCGGTTCCGTGACCGATCCGGCTGCCCTCGAAACCGTGACCGAGTGGATGACAGCGCCCGTGCCGGGAACAGTCGCCGGCGCGTTGCGTGAGGCGCAATCCGATGCCAGACAGGCAAAGTCTGTTACAGCGTCCTCCGACTGGTGGTTCGTGACTACCGTGGTTACGACCGGTGAGGGGCCGTGGTTGCTCCAGTTCGACGGTGTGACGGCGTTTGCCGACGTCTGGATCGACGGTGTCCTCGTCGCGTCCACCGAATCCATGTTCACGCCTGGGGAAGTGAGCATTCCGGGCGGAGACGGCGTAGGCAAACGTGTCCAGGTGGCTGTTCATTTTCATTCTCTCTCCGCGACTTTGAGATCGAGGCGCCCACGAGGTCGTTGGCGCTCGTCGATGGTCCGCGAACAGGGTCTTCGGTGGATCCGAACCACGATGCTAGGTATGGCTCCCGTATTCAGTGGTGCGCCGGTACCAGTGGGTCCGTGGCGAGGTATCCGGCTGTTGGACAGGGGAGTCGCCACCGTCGTCTCTGCCGTCAAGCAGGCGAGTGTCCACGGCACAACCGGTCGCGTTGCCGTCAGTGCTCGGCTCACCGGATTGCCGGTCTCGCTGGAGTACGTCACCGTGCGTGTCGGCGAACACTCGCAACAATTCGCTACGGCTACCGGGCCGGACGGATACCTCGAGGTGTCCGGCATCGTCGAAGTGCCGGACGCGCAGTTGTGGTGGCCGCACACTCATGGCCCCCCGCGTACTTATCCGGTCACGATAGAAACGGACGGAGTCGCCGAGCACCTCGGTTCGGTTGGCTTCAGGACGGTGGAGGTCGACAGATCCGATGGTGGATTCCGTCTGTATGTCAACGGCATCCGGGCGTACTGCCGTGGTTCGGTGTGGGTGCCGACCGACCCGATCTCGCTTCAAGGCGACGGCGACACCACACTTGTATTGGAACGGCTGGCCGAGGCCGGTCTGAACATGATTCGAATTCCGGGAACGATGGTCTACGAGAGCGACCACTTCTGGGACGAATGCGCGCGTCTGGGCATTCTCGTGTGGCAGGACATGATGTTGGCGACGCTTGACCCGCCTGACACTGACGAATTCTTCGAACTTGTTGCCGCCGAGGTCACTGCGTTCCTGCGCAGGGTGCGTGGAAATCCAGCATTGGCAGTCTTCTGCGGGGGCAGCGAGACCGAACAGCAGCCCACCATGTTGGGCTTGGTCGATCAACACATTCCGCTCATTCATTCGAGACTGCCGGAGCTGATCTCGACGCTGGCACCCGAACTCGAGTACGTGACGTCGTCGCCCTCGGCGCCTCCCGGGGGGGAGCAATTGGCTACGCATGTCGGAAGCGGGGTCGCTCACTACTTCGGGGTGGGTGCCTATCGTCGTCCACTGGCCGACGTGCTCAGCGCGCGAGTTCGTTTTGCGACCGAATCATTGGCATTTTCGATTCCACCGTCGAATGCGGTGATCGAGAACGAATTCGGTTCGATCGCCGTCGCAGGGCACCACCCGGCATGGAAAGCCGCGGTGCCGCGGGACAACGGATCGTCGTGGGATTTCGAGGATGTTCGGGACCACTACGTCCACACCCTTTTCGGCGAAGACCCTCGTGAACTCAGGTGGTCAGACCCGGAACGCTATCTCGACCTGGGACGCGCAGCTGTATGTGAGGCGTTCGCATCGACGCTCGGCTACTGGCGTCGCCCGGACTCTCGGTGCGACGGCGCCTTGACACTCGCACTGCGAGACCTGGAGCCCGGACCGGGATGGGGGGTCCTCGATTGGAGCGGCAGTCCCAAGGCTCCGTGGTTCGTGCTCCGTCGGAGCGCCAAACCGATCGCGCTTCTTGTCACGGACGACGGTATGGATGGATTGCGGCTCGACGCGATCAACGAGACCGCCAATCCTGTCGTCGGCGAGATCAGGTTTCGAGCACACAGTCGGTCAGGTGTCGTCCCGGTCGACGTCGCGATACCGGTCAAGGTGGAAGCGCATTCAAGTCTGACCTGGTCCGTGGACAGTCTTGTCGGCCGTTTCACCGACCTCACCCACGTCTTTCGGTTCGGGGCGCGGACGTACGACGCCGTCACCGTCACACTCGAAGACGAGGACGGCGGTTTGGTGGACGAAGTGGTGCATCTCCTGGGGGGTCCGGCGCGGCCCCTCGAGCGGTCGGTCGGGCTTGTCTCTACTGCTCGTAGCGTCGGCCGGCCTCGAGGCCTCGGGGACGAAGAGTGGGTCGTCGACGTCACGACGGATGCTGCCGCCCAATACGTAGCCCTCGAACTGCAGGGCTTCGAGCCCGAAGACTCCTGGTTTCACCTCGCGCCGAACGGTCGCAGGACCGTACGTCTACGGAGAACCGGCAAGGCAACGAAGGTGATCGGCCGGGTTCGGGCGCTCAACTCTCACACCAGCGTGGCCGTGACGCCGCCGAGTGCACCGGCCACGCAATCCTCTCCGGCTAAGCGGACGTCGAAGAAGACGAGTGCTAGGGGAAACTGAACGGATCGGACTGCGCTTCGAGATCGCGCACCGATAGAATCGAACCGGCGCACAACTCTGCCTCGGTGGGGATCTTGCGCTCGGGCTGTGCGTCCGCAACCCGTCATCACTGTTCAGGAGCGCGTTCGTTGACTTCCTTGTCCTCTGCCCAGACTGCGCTCGCTGGACTCGCCGAGGTCGCCCTCGCAGACGCCGCATTCACTTCGGTGATCGACGCCATCGGCGCGGCCGCTTTGGACATCGTGGCGCCGCAGCCGGCTCGGCCATTCATCGCTGCTGCTCTTGCCGCTCGGACGCCAGTGCTGCTGGTGACCGCCACCGGTCGCGAAGCCGACGACCTGACGTCAGAACTCACCGAGATGCTCGGCGGAGGTGTCGCGCAGTTCCCGTCGTGGGAAACATTGCCGCACGAGCGACTGTCGCCGAGCGCGGACACCGTCGGGCGACGGGTGGAGGTACTGCGCAGACTCGCCAGACCAGACGATGCCTCGTACGGTTCGCCTCTTCGGGTGATCGTCACCACGGTGCGCTCTCTCGTTCAGCCGATGGCACCAGGTCTGGGCGAGATCGAGCCGATAACGTTGCGCGTCGGCACCGAGATCGATTTCGATTCCGTTCTCGTACGTCTGGTGGAGATGGCGTACAGCCGTGTCGACATGGTGGGAAAGCGTGGTGAGTTCGCGGTCCGCGGCGGCATTCTCGACCTGTTCTCGCCGACGGCGGATCATCCGGTGCGAATCGAATTCTGGGGTGACGAGGTATCGGAGCTTCGCTACTTCTCGGTTGCCGATCAGCGTTCGCTACCGGACGTCGACGTCGATTCCGTGATTGCGCCGCCGTGTCGTGAGCTGATTCTGACAGCTGATGTTCGCGATCGAGCTGCGGCACTCGCTGCTGAGAACCAGGCTGACGCGTCGTTGGTCGAGATGCTGGACAAGATCTCGGCAGGCATCCCCGTCGAAGGCATGGAAGCTCTGCTCCCGGTTCTCAAACCCGGTGAACTGCAATTACTTTCCGATGTTATTCCCGAAGGGGCGCACATCCTTCTGTGCGATCCGGAGAAGGTGCGCACCCGCGCCACCGACCTGGTGCGCACCGGCCAGGAGTTCTTGGAAGCGTCGTGGACGGCGGCGTCGATCGGCGGCGCCGCACCGCTCGACACGTCGATCCTCAACGGCGGAGGAGTCGATCTCGGCGCCTCCGCGTACCGGTCGCTTCGCCATGTTCGCGAATCTGCCGAAGCTGCCGGCCGACCCTGGTGGACGGTCAGCCCGCTGGCGTCGGGAAACGGTGAAGAACTCGAACTCCCGGTTCAGGCGGCACCGCAGGTGCGTGGTTCCGACGACCTGTTGGCCGAACTGTTCGTCAGCCTCCGGGCACACGTGAGCACGGGCGGTCGCGCGGCGATCGTGGTGGCAGGTGCCGGAACGGCAAGCCGCGTAGTGGAGCGACTCGGTGAAGCCGAAGTGCCCGCCAAGATGCTCGACGCCGGCGCTACCCCCGCCCGCGGACAGGTCGCGGTGCTCCGCGGATCACTGCATGACGGCTTGGTACTCGCCGGCGACGACTCGACGCCCGGGATGGTGATCGTCACCGAGTCAGATCTGACGGGCAACCGTGTTGCCGCGGTCGGCGACGGTAAGCGCTTGCCGGCCAAGCGCCGCAATCAGGTCGACCCCCTCGCGCTGTCAGCTGGGGACATGGTCGTGCACGATCAGCACGGTATCGGCCGGTTCGTCGAGATGGTCGAACGAACCATCGGCGGGGCGCGTCGTGAATACCTGGTCATCGAGTACGCGCCGAGCAAGCGTGGTCACCCGGGTGATCGTCTGTTCGTCCCGATGGAATCGCTCGATCAACTCTCCCGGTACGTCGGCGGAGAGTTGCCGGCGCTGAGCAAGCTCGGTGGATCCGACTGGGCAAACACCAAGCGCAAGGCCCGCAAGGCCGTTCGTGAGATCGCGGGTGAGTTGGTTCAGCTCTACGCGGCGCGTCAGGCAGCCCCCGGGCATGCGTTCGGCCCGGACACGCCGTGGCAGAAGGAACTCGAAGACGCATTCGCATTCACCGAGACCATCGACCAGTTGACCGTTATCAGTGAGGTCAAAGCCGACATGGAGAAGCCGGTTCCGATGGACCGAGTGGTGATCGGTGACGTCGGTTACGGCAAGACAGAGATCGCCGTTCGTGCCGCGTTCAAGGCAGTACAAGACGGCAAGCAGGTGGCTGTGCTGGTGCCCACGACTCTGCTTGCACAGCAACATCTTCAGACCTTCACGGAGCGAATGGCGTCCTTCCCGGTGAAGGTGCGAGGGCTGTCGCGTTTCACCGATGCCAAGGACTCGAAGGAAATCATCGCCGGCATGGCGGAAGGTGAGATCGACATCGTCGTCGGCACTCACCGGTTGCTGCAGACCGGAATCCGCTGGAAGGACCTCGGGCTTGTGATCGTCGACGAGGAACAGCGATTCGGAGTCGAGCACAAGGAACACATCAAGGCGCTACGCACCCACGTCGACGTCCTGACGATGTCGGCTACCCCGATTCCTCGTACTCTCGAGATGAGCATGGCCGGGATCCGCGAAATGTCCACGATCCTCACGCCGCCGGAAGAGCGTCACCCGATCCTCACCTACGTCGGTGCGTATGCGGACAAGCAGGTGGCCGCGGCCATTCGGCGTGAACTTCTACGCGACGGCCAAGTCTTCTACGTGCACAACCGCGTCAGCTCGATCGACAAGGCAGCCAAGAAGATCCGCGAACTCGTTCCGGAGGCTCGCGTCGTCGTGGCGCACGGTCAGATGAACGAGGACACTCTCGAAAAGACCGTGCAGGGCTTCTGGGAGCGCGACTTCGACGTGTTGGTCTGTACCACGATCATCGAAACCGGCCTCGACATCTCGAACGCGAACACGCTGATCGTCGAACGTGCGGATTCACTGGGGCTTTCGCAATTGCATCAGTTGCGCGGCCGAGTCGGGCGTAGTCGCGAACGTGGATACGCCTATTTCCTGTACCCGGCCGAAAAGCCTTTGACGGAAACGGCGTACGACCGACTGGCAACGATCTCGCAGAACTCCGACCTCGGCGCAGGTATGGCAGTCGCGATGAAGGACCTTGAAATTCGTGGAGCCGGAAATGTCCTCGGCGCCGAGCAGTCCGGCCACGTGGCGGGCGTCGGGTTCGATCTGTACGTCAGGCTCGTGGGAGAGGCAGTCGAAGCCTTCCGGGCGGCAGCCGACGGCAAACCGATCACGATGGACGAGGGCACGAAGGAGGTCCGGATCGACCTGCCTGTGGACGCACACATCCCGCCCGATTACGTCACCAGCGACAGACTCAGGTTGGAGGGGTACCGCAAGCTCGCGGCCGCGACGGATTCCGACGGTATCGCCGCCGTCGTCGAAGAACTGGTTGATCGTTACGGCCCACTGCCCGAAGAGGTTCGACGGCTGATCTCGGTGGCCAAACTTCGACTGCTCTGCCGCGAGTATCAACTGGAGGAAGTCGCCGTCACCGGAACTCAGCTCAAGATCTCGCCCATGGCACTGCCCGATTCCAAACAGATCAGGCTCAAGAGGATCTATCCGAGCGCGCAGTACCGGGCAACGACCGGGCTCGTGCAACTCCCGCTGCCACGTACCGGCGGAGTCGGCTCTGATCGCCTCCGCGACGTCGAACTGCTGCAGTACATCGCGGACTTCATCCTGGCGATAGACGGGCGAGCCGCGGGTGCAGCCCTTGTCGAGGCGTGAGCGCACGGTGAACGAATCGCCCGTCGTCATACTGCTTGATCCATTGCGGCCGCACGTCTTTCCGCTTGCGGCACTGCCGTTCTTGTCCGGCGTGCTCGACATCGACCCCGACGTTCCCGAGTCGGTTCGCAGTGCACTGCCGATCCCGACACCAGGTGCCACTGTGACTGTGATGATGGACACCCCAGATCAGAGGATCGAGGCGTTGTCTGCTGCTGGGGTAAGGGTGATTCGCGCCGAACCCGTTCACGGCGATCGACTGGTGGAAGCGGCGTCGATCATGGACCGATTGTGGAATCGAGGCGGTTGGGAGTCGACTCAGACACACGAGAGCCTCTCGGTTTACCTCGTAGAGGAGACCTACGAGGTGCTCGACGCGATTCGAAGCGACGACGAGAGCGATCTCCGTGAAGAACTCGGCGACCTGTTGCTCCAGGTGTTGTTCCACTCGCGGATTGCTCAATCACACGGCGTTTTCGAATTGGATGACGTGGCAGGCGCATTGATCGCGAAACTTGTCCATCGCAGCCCGCACCTGGTCAGTTCAGGGGTGGTCGACATCGCTGAACAGGAGCGTGCGTGGGACGCATTGAAGGCTGCCGAGAAGGCGCGAGCGTCGTCCATGGACGGCATCGCACGGTCGCAACCGCCTTTGCTCCTCGCCGAGAAAGTACTGAGCAGAGCGGCCAAAGCCGGTGTGATCGAGAGCACCGATGAAGCCGACCTGGAAGCCCTGATCGAACGGTGCCGACGCGCCGACACCGCACTGCTGGGGGCCCTGGACAGGCTGATGGCCGACATTCGGAGACGTGAGGGACGACGTCTCGAAAACGTGGAGGATTAGCCCACTTTGACGTAATTGCCCGGTAATCATCTGGCAACCGGAAAATAGCTTGGGTTCGGTGAGTGCAGTTAAAACAAACCTAAGGTATGTTTACGTACGGAATGAGCAACACGGGGTCGTTTTATCGTACGAAGTGGCCTTTGATCGGCGGTTATGTAGGGAGTCCGATGACAGTTCACTTCTGCACTGCGAGCAGCGAGGTACGGCAACCGGCGGGGTGTTGCCGTACCTGGATGCTCGCTGTGGCTACCGATCAGCGACCCACTGAAGCCGTTCGGACCTACGGAAGCCGTTCGAATGACAAGAAAGACTGATGGCAAATGAGCGTTCATGCTGAAGTGGGAACCCGGTCGGCGACACTGCAGGATTCCGCTGATGTCGGCACCGACTGGCGCCGTGCATACCGGAAGCGAATCGCCGTGAGCGATTCGATCACGGTCCTGTTCGTGATCGCACTCGCTCAGATCGGCAGTATGTGGCCGCATCCCATCGAGTGGCTGACACCACTCAAGCTGATCGCGTCTGCAGCGCTGGGAGGGCTGTGGATGATCGCGCTCGCACGCGGACGTAGCCGTCATCAGTCGATGCTGGGTGAGGGCAGTGACGAGTACGAGAAGGTGCTGCTCGCTACCGGTCAGGTCTTCGGAGTGGGTGCTTTGGCTGGGATTATTCTCGGCGTAGGAATCGCGCGTAGCTATCTCATGATCGCGCTGCCCGTCGGGCTCGCTGCGTTACTGCTCGGGCGTTACCTCTGGCGACGCGACATCCGAAAGAAGCGTGCAATCGGGGATTGCCGCAACTCGGTGCTGTTGGTCGGTGGACACGCGTCCGTCGTTGCTACTACGCGAGCCTTCGTACGGGATTCCTCTGCAGGCTACGACGTTGTGGGAGCGTGCATTCCGCGTCGGGCGACCGCGTTGGACGATCACATCGTCGTCGACGGCGCAGCAGTCCCGGTATTGGGCAACGAGTTCGAGGTGGTCGAGGCGATGCGCGCAAGCGGCGCAGACACCGTCATCGTCACCGGAACCGAAGACCTCGGGCAGGTGGGCATACGTAAACTGATGTGGGACCTCGAAGCCGAGGGTGTCGACATGGTGGTTTCACCGGTGGTAGCCGATGTGTCGAAGGCTCGCTTGATGTTTCGCCCCGCGGCGGGACTCCCGTTGATTCACGTTGCGCGGCCACGCTACCAGGGCGCCAACCGGCTTGCGCCCGCTGTTTTCGACGCGGCGTTCTCGATGATGATGATCCTCCTCGTGGCGCCGCTCATGATCGCCGCTGCCGCTGCAGTCAAGTTCACGTCCAAAGGCCCGGTGTTCTACAAGGCCGAACGCATCGGTCTCAACGGGAAACCGTTCCCCATGTTCAAGTTTCGTACCATGGTGGAAGGTGCCGACCAGCAGGTTGTCGATCTGATGGGGGACAACGAAGGTGCGGGAGGGGTGTTGTTCAAGATGCGTGAGGATCCACGAATCACGTCCGTCGGCAAAATCCTTCGTCGATTGAGCATCGACGAGCTACCGCAGTTCTTCAACGTCATTCGCGGAGAGATGAGCGTTGTCGGTCCGCGGCCGCCGTTGCGGCGCGAGGTCGAGATGTACGACGACGAGGTTGCCCGGCGCCTGCTGGTCAAACCAGGCATCACCGGTCTCTGGCAGGTCAGTGGACGCAGTGACCTCTCGTGGGAAGAATCTGTTCGACTAGACTCTTCTTACGTGGAGAATTGGTCTGCGGCGCAGAATATCTCGATCATCACCAAGACCGTATCCGCAGTGCTCAGGAGCGACGGAGCGTACTGACTGGCCAGAGACCGTCAGCATTCCTGGAACTGGGCGCGAACGTACCCGGCGGTTTGCCACACGTAGTTTGCGGCCCAGACCCAGAATGGAAGTGGTCGGGGGTCCGCGACTACGTTGATGTCACCGTCCCAGCAGCGGTTGATGATGTAGCGACTGCGCGAGACATGGGGAACGAAGGTCACAACGATGACGCGCTTCCAACCCTGTGCCTCTGCGCGACGCCGAATCTCCTGTCCCTCACCCCGAGTCGTCGATGGATCTGGTTTGAAACAGCTGATTTCGAAGTCATAGGTTCCTTCGCAGATTGCGTTGATCTTCGGATCATTGCTGCGATACGGATTCGAAAAGATTATCTGGGGGGCGTAGCCCTGCTCGGCCAGGGACAGTCCGTACTCTTCTCGGCCGTCGTGATCGCCGCCGAGAACAACTATTGCGTCGGCCATTTCGGGTGTGTCGATCACCGGATCGACGTAAACCGGCCAGCCGGCAGCGGTGATTGCAGCAAGTCCGCCGACCACCCCGCTGAGAACGAACATGCGTCGACGAACCTTGTGTCGAGTGGATTTCACAATGACTTCCTGTATTGCGGATGTGGGAGCGGCTCAGAGCCCGTACTGGGATTCGAGTACCGCACGGACGCCAGGCATTCCGAGGCGTTCGCGAGCAACACTTCGTGCGCGGTCGCCCATCTCTGCGGCGGCGACGGGATCGCTCAAGAGCGACGAGATCGCAGCAGTCAGTGATTCGGTGGCGTCATCGATCACGAGGCCACACCGACCATCGCGGATCAGTGGTGCGAGGCCGCACGTGTCGGTGACGACTACGGGCAGTCCAGCGGCCATCGCCTCGAGTACAGACATCGGAAACGGTTCGTTCACGGAGGGCAAGACATATACCGCGGCTTGACGAAATCGTGCGGCAGACTTGTCGAACGGTAGTGGGCCTTCGTACTGGATCGAATTGCTATGTCCGGAGCGTTCGATCAGTCGGTTGACGGCTTCTACTTCACCCTCATCCGGTCCGACTATCGAAAATCTAGCCGCGTGTCCGCTGTCCAACAACTCTTTTGCGGCTTCGACGAAGACCTGGGGTCGCTTTCTTGCCTGTAGTCGTGCGAGATAGAGGACCTCGGGCGGGTCGCAACTGTTGACTGGTCGTGACTCGAGGTCTTCGGCCTCGGGAATCCCGTTGTTGAGTTCCACCAAGTGGACGCGACCGTCTCCGACGACGGACTGCAGGTCTGCGTGCTCTCGTTCGGTCAGATAGAACACTGTCCGTGCTCGTTTGAGGACCGGGATCGTGAGAACAGCGTCCAACGGTTTTGCCAGCAGTTTGTCCGTCTCGTCGATCATCCCGTGAGTCTGTGCGAAAACTGGAATACCGTATGCAAGAGCCAGCTTCGCTGCAGGAAGTGTCACCAGGTCGCGCGCGAGATGAATGTGCACGACGTCGAATTCTCGGATGTGCTTGTGGAGCCACACAAGCATCGACGGCGCGCCGATCCCCGCGTACCCGATCGTCGGGATCACGGTCCGCGCCGGAAACAATTTCAGAGCTATTCCCTGCTCGTGTGTAGGAGGCTTTGCGTACCCACGCTCGCCTGCAGCGATGGTTACGTCGTGACCATTGTCCTGCAATGCTTTCGACTGATTGAGGGCGACCCGAATAGGCCCTCCGTAGGCGGCGTCCGGTGAGAAGAGAGTGACGATCTGCAGTATCTTCATCGTGCAGCGCCCGCCCGTGGCGCCAACATCGTGGTTCCGGCGGGAACATCCGACGTCACCAGGGCCGTTGCGCCGACGATTGCGTTATCCCCTATCGTGACACCGCGGAGTATCGTCGCGCGGGCCGCGATCCATGCCTGGTCACCGATGACGATGGGGGCATTGTCGAATTCGAATGTGGGACTTCGGTGATCATGGCTGCCCGCGCACAGTAGAACATCCTGCGAGATAGCGGTGTTCGCCCCTATGGTGACGGGTTCGAGATTGAGTATCCAGGTTCCCTCGCCGATCCACGAGTCTGCTCCGACCGTCAGTTTCCACGGCCAGTGGATACGGACGCGGTGTCGAATCAGGACCCCGTCGGCGATGTCTGCTCCGAATCTCCGGAGAACTGCAATGCGTATTCCGTTGGGACACCACCAATGAGAAAGCAGTACACCCGAAATTACGAGCCAGAAGATTTGAACCAGCGGGCCGCGACCCTTGTCGTATCCTGCACCGGTGAACCCGGACAGAGTGCGGTCTGTGCTCACAGTCGGACCGCTGCAGACGCGTCCTGGACATGCTCGCGATACCAGGCAACGGTCGACTCGATGCCCTCGCGGGTTGAGATCTGGGGTTTCCAGCCGGTGGCCGTGAGTGTGGACACGTCTAGTAGCTTGCGTGGTGCACCGTCGGGCTTGCTTGTGTCCCAGTCCATTCGGCCTTCAAATCCCACTGCTTCGGCCACAATGTTTGCGAGATCTTTGATGGTTTCGTCGTGACCGGTACCGACGTTGACATGTCCGGACTCGTCGAAGGTGTCGAGTAGGTGCAGGAGTGCGTCGGCCAAGTCGTCCACGTGAAGGAATTCTCGTCGCGGGCTCCCCGAACCCCAGTTCGTGACGGATTCGATTCCATCTTTCTTGGCTTGGTCGAGTCGACGGATCATCGAAGGAAGTACGTGCGAAACGTTCTCCGAGAAGTTGTCGCCGGGTCCGTACAGGCTTGTCGGCATCGCCGAGATCCAAGGCAACCCGAACTGCCTGCGAACAGCCTGGACCTGGATGATTCCCGCAATCTTGGCAATCGCATAAGCGTCGTTGGTCGGTTCCAGATGGCCGTTGAGCAACTGATCTTCGGTGATCGGCTGTGGTGCCAGGCGAGGGTAGATGCACGACGACCCGAGGAACAACAATCGATTCACGCCGTGCCGCAGCGCTGCGTCGAGCACATTGGTCTGGATCTGGAGGTTGTCGGAGATGAAGTCGACCGGGTAGGTGTCGTTCGCGACGATTCCTCCGACCTTCGCGGCAGCCAAGACAACGCACGACGGTTTGGTGGCTTCGAAGAAGTCGAAGACGTCTGCGCGGTTTCGGAGATCGAGTTCGGCAGATGTGCGACCGATCAGGTCGGTGAAGTTGCTCTGCTCGAGCTTGCGCCAGAGCGCGGATCCCACCAGTCCCTTGTGCCCGGCGATGTATGTCGGGGCGCTGCGATCAAGAGGTGCAATCGAATTCGTTGTGATCATGAGAGCGAGATCTTCCAATCAGGGAGATTTGGCGTGTCGATCCAAGGTGTGCCGGCATGCGCCAATGCTGCGATGTCGGCGTCCATCATGATTCGAGCCAGTTCTGGGGTCTGTACTGTCGCTTTCCAGCCCAGTTTGTCCTCGGCCTTGCCTGCGTCGCCGACCAGAGCGTCCACCTCTGTCGGTCGAAGATAACGAGGGTCGAATTTGACGTACTTCTGCCAGTCGAGACCAACATGTTCGAATGAGGCCACAACAAAATCCTGGACCGTGAAGTTTCCTCCGGTGGCCAACACGTAGTCATCTGGTTCGTCGACTTGAAGCATCCGCCACATGCCCTCGACGTACTCGGGTGCGTAGCCCCAGTCCCTGACCGCGTCCAAATTGCCCAGGTACAGGGAATCTTCGATTCCGGCCTGGATCCGGGCGACCGCACGCGTAATCTTCCTCGTGACGAATGTTTCACCGCGGCGGGGTGATTCGTGGTTGAAGAGGATCCCGTTCACCGCGTGAATTCCGTATGCCTCACGATAGTTTCTGGTGACCCAATACGAATACACCTTCGCGGCACCGTACGGCGACCGCGGATAGAACGGGGTCGCCTCGTTCTGGGGAGGCGGACTTGCCCCGAACATTTCAGAACTCGAAGCCTGGTAGAAGCGGCACTGCAATCCCGTCATGCGGACTGCTTCGAGCAAACGAATAGACCCGATTCCGGTTGTGTTGCCGGTGTGTTCAGGCTCGTCGAAGCTGACCCGAACATGCGACTGTGCAGCGAGATTGTACACCTCGTCTGGTGCGATCTTCGACAAGAGGGTGACAAGTCGTGCACCGTCGGACAAGTCGCCGTAGTGCAAGAACAGCCGTGCACCCTGTTCGTGAGGGTCTTGATAGAGGTGATCGATGCGTGACGTGTTGAAAGTGGATGCGCGTCTGATCAATCCGTGTACTTCGTAGCCTTTGGCCAACAACAGTTCTGCCAGGTAGGAACCGTCCTGTCCGGTGATCCCTGTGATGAGTGCGCGTTTGGTCATCGAGCGTCAGCTGCCTTGTCTGTGTTCGTCGTCTACAGATCCGAGTCGAGATGTGTGAGTTTTGTTCCGAGCGACTCGCGTTCTAATTGCGGGCGGCCACCAGCTCGCGGATCCACTGTTCGCATTTGTCGATGGACGCGGTTTTGCCGACCGAGGTAGCGCAGTACTGGACTCCGGCGGCACCAAGTTTGGCGGAAGTCTCCGCATCGCCGGCGAGTTGTAGGGCCGTGGAGAGCAGGCCGGCAGGATCACCGTTCTGAGTGACGACCCCGGCACCGGAGGCACGGATCTCGTCGGCAGTCGTGGATGCCACGTCGGTTGCGGCGACAATCGGGGTACCGCTGCTGAAGTACGACGTCAGCTTGCTCGGCACTGCCATCCCGACGATCCCGGGCGCCTCGTTGACCAGCAGAACGTCAGCGGCGGCCATGGCAGTGCGGAAATCATGGTCGTCGAGTGGGCGGACGAAGTCGATTCGATTGACTCCGACTGCCGCGGCTTCGAGGTTCGGTCGCTGATTGCCGTCACCGACCAGAACGAATCGGATTGGCAGACTCTGCTCGTCGGCGAGTCGAGCGGCCTCGACCACATTTTCCAGACCTTGTTTCACACCCATGTTTCCGGTGTGCAGAACTATGGTTTCGTCAGGCGACCAACCGAATTTGGTGCGTGCGGCGGTGAGATCGTCCACATCGATCGGCGCCACATGCGTCCAGTTCCGAACGACTGTGACTCGTTCGCGTGGGACGTGAAGTTCGTTGACGACATGGTCGACGAAACGGTCATGGACGACGGCGATTCCGTCAGCGGACTTCACGACAGCCGCCTCGAGCCTCGACGTTGCGCGGGCACTGCGGCCTGTCATCGCTCCGGTCTCCACGACGCCTTGACCGTACAAGTCGTGCACCCAGACCCCGATGGCCGGACGATTGGGTGTCAGCCGAGCACGTCCGAGGACCATCGCAGTGGCCAGTAATGCCGGACTGGTGCATACGATTACGTCAGGTGTGTTCCATCCGGAACTGGCGGCACGTGCGCCGAAACTCAGCTCCATCTTGATTCGTCCCAAGGCGTTCGGTGGGCTGGGCACGAAGTGACGGCGTCGGTGAACGTGAACGCCGTTCACGACCTCGTCGATCGACCGTCCCTGGTAGGCAGCGTCGATTTCCCACGCCGGATAGTGCGGGTACCCGGTGACGACGTGCACCTTGTGCCCGCGCTCGCCGAGAGACTCGGCAAGGTCCGTCATGTACGGCGCTATCCCCGTGGTTTCGGGCGCGTAGTTGATACCGAGAATCGTGATGTTCAGCGAGTCGACGGTATCACGATCGGATAACTCGAAAGTCGCGGAGACACCACCAGGATTGTCATGCATCTGTTCGATCTGTGTACTGATGACGAACCTCCAGTTGGGAAACTGCGCTTCAAACAGTCAAATGGTTTGGTTTACGCTATTTAAGCCGCATCTCCACGGTTTATCAACCGAGATCATGTCGTGCTTCGGTCGCCGGGAGCGATGTTGCTGCATCAAATGGGGTGAGCCTGTATGTGCGTAGTGTTAACCAGCAGGTTGCAGCAGTGTGATGGGTGGACTGGCGTCGATGGGCAATTTCGAATGTGGCGGAGCGCACTGGCGGAAGGCGGAGATTTCGATCCGGCCGCGGGTTCCCACGGAGGCTCTGCAAAACTCGCTGAAACCGGCGCACGGTTGTTTTGCCGCGAACGAAGGGAAATTGGTCGGTGAAGATTGAATTTCGGGCAAACGTGATCGTGGAGGGATGAAGTGAAGGTCGATCCGCTGGCAAGCACGTACTGCTGTCACGCACAGGAGTCCTTCGGCCCAGTCGATAGGGCTGGTGTCGCAGCCGTTGTCAACGAGTGGATCTCGGAGACTTTCGAAGCGGGTATCGGGGTCGTTCCCCGTATTTTCGAGATGCGTACCGCTGGTGAGGGTTCGCCTACTGCCTCGTTACACGAACTGGGTGCCGTCGAAGGATTGCGCATGGCCGACGTGTCCTCGGCGATAGGCGTCGAGGTATTCGACCGGGCATTGTTCAGGTATTTCAACGCGCGACGATTCAGTGACCCTCGCGAGATCACTGTCGTCGTTGCACGCAACATGATCGGCCTGATCTATTCACACATGTTTGGTGACGAGACGGTCTTCATGCCGAAATCAGAACGACTCTTTCTTGCGTTGTCGGGTCTGGATCCGACGCTTGGTCCGCACTTTCCCGCGGTGCACAGATTGTCGAAGCGTCGGATCGTTGCCGCCGGGGCTTTGATGGCGTCGACCAATCCCTTGATTGCCGCGACGTCCCTGAGGCGAATCCTCAGTGGTACAAGAATGTTCCAGCGTGAGGTGGTGAGTCGACGGGCATCGGGAAACGCAATCGCGGCTTCGGCTGTATCCGCGGAACCTGTTCGAGGGTGGTGGCTCTCTGTTCGTTTGGTTGCCGCACCTGGAACCCGTGTGCCTTCCGTGTATTTCTATTGCGCAGTGCTCGCGGCTCTGGAGTGCGGCCCCGACGTCACTCATCACGTGGTTGTCGACCTGCGATCGGCATCGCCCCTGCTGGCGAGGACAGGGGGGAATGCGTTCAGTCATATTCCTTTCCGGGCAGATTGGACAGCTAGTAGCCCCCTCGAAGTGGCTTCGCAGGTTCGGTCGAGGATTCGCTCCGGCGAGGCGCTCGTCCGGCGTGCTGCTGGGGAGTTGGTCGGACGGTGCAATAGTCGGTCCCCGGCCGACCCTGATGGCGTGGCGTCCCCGATGGTGCTTGCAACTACGATGTCGTGTTTTCGGGTGCCAGGTGATCGAGATCATGCATTCAGTGGTGGTGATCTGGCGTTCGCGAGGGGAATGCAGACACTCGAGCCGGCAGTTCTCGCGTCGAACATGCGCACGACGGGCCGCTACGCGGACTGTACATACAGCCACTCGGGTCATTTCGTCGATCTCGAGAAGATGCGTTCGGCCGTGAACGCTGCGGCCGCCTACCTCGGGCTTCGAATCGCGGTCAACACTGGTTCTCACTTCGACTAGAGAAGGTTCGACTAGAGAAGGTTCGTCTGGAGGAGGTTCTCTCTCTGGAGGAATACGCGACGGCCACCCCGGCTACTTCACAGTAAACAATCCTATAGACTGTTTCAGGTGGGCTGAGCCGACCGACGGTTTCAATTTGATCGCAGTCTGGAAACACCGCGTGTGCAAGGGAGGTGGGGTCGTGGCAGGTCTGAAGCTACGAGTGCTGTTCAGTGCGGGTGACCAAGTGCTGTCCAGCGTAAGTAACGCGTTGATTCTGTTCGCGATGGCCGGACCGTCCTCCGTCAGTGAGTTCGGTCTGGCGATCCTTGTTTTCTCCATCCTCACGGCTGCGCTCGGATTCGTTCGAGGTGCAGTTGGCACACCCCTGCTGTTGATGAGTGCCTACAGTCGCAACAGGATTCGCGCGGAGAGCAGACATGCGATCTCGGGTGCTGCCATCTTCGGAATCCTGGTCGGGATCGTCGCCCTCGGAGTCTCGGTTTTCCTTCACGAACCGCAGGTGGGGATTGCATACGCCGTCGCCGCGCCGGTTGTTCTCGCGCAGGATGCCTTGCGGTTCACCGCGATGTCGATGGGAGAACCGGAACACGCGTTCTTCAGCGATGCGTTGTGGGCGAGCGCGGCGTTCGGTGTGCTTGTCGTGACTTGGATTCGACCAGAGGCACTTTCGATCGCCGAGATGATTTGGTTGTGGTCCCTCGCCGGAGCGCTTGCACTCGTTTACCTGATGATTCGCGTACAGACGCTACCGCGACTGACTGGTCTGTATCGCTGGTGGGCGTCGTTCTGGACTCATCGAATCCGGTTCGGATTCGAGAGTGGCATCGACCAACTGGCTGCAATCGTGATCGTCGCGGTGTCCACAGCCTTCATCGGAACGGTGGCTGCCGCGTCTTTGCGCGGAGCAGTGACCGTCCTGGGTCCGTTCGCCGTGCTGATCAGTTCGCTTCCTCTGATTGTCATTCCCGAATCGGTTCGGGCCGGCCACACCGCGCGCCAGGTGTGGAGCACACTGCGTTATGCAGCGTGGCTCACATCTGCGATGGCGGCAACGATCGGATTCGCCGCTCCCTTCCTTCCCGATGAACTCGGCCGGGTCGTTCTCGGAGAGTCCTGGGCCGAGGCTCGCCATGTTCTGCCGTTTCTCGGACTCGAGTACGCGGCGATCTGTTGGATAGCGGGTGTTTACAATCTCTATCGCACTCAAGGAGCCAGCGGCCGACTGCTCAAGCTGCGAATCGTCCAGAGTCTCACGGCAATTGTCATCTGCAGTGCGGCTGCAGCCCTTACTGGAACCGCGGTCGGAGTCGCGATCGGACTGGCGCTTTCGTCCATCCTGGTTGCAGTCTGCCTGGTGGTCGCTGCGGAACGGAAGCACTCCGGCCGTGAAAGCCCTGTGATCGTGCCATCCACTGTCGATCGTTCCGAACCCGGCGACCTGCGCCGAACACGAACAGGCGCACTGGCCGGGACGACCACGTGAAAACAATTTCCAGCGGGCGGACAAAGCCTGACGAGTTCGCGGAATTCGACGTCGGTCGGCAAGACTCGTTGATGCCACCACTGATTGCGATCTGGACCGCGGTGATCATGGTGATCATCGTGCCTTTCGCAGTCGTCGAGTTCACTCCGACACCCCCAGGGCGCGTATGGATGGCGGTACTTGCCGTCACCACGATCTCGGGATTGCGCTATGCGTGGATTGTGGGCGAGGGCTTTCGTCGGCTCGTCGAGATGTCGTTCTGGGTTTTCACCTATGTCTTCATGGGTCTTGCTCCACTTGCCCAGCTCCGCCTGCGAGAGATTCCTCCTACGACGCCCCGAGTGGATCCGTCCCTCAACTCGACAGCGGTGTTGATCGTCCTGCTGGGGATCGGCGGTTTCCTGGTCGGAGTAGTGTTCTCCGGAGCGGTGTGGCGTCGAATCAGAGACACACGATGGGGAAACGCCACGAGCGTGCGTGTGGATCCCGTTCGGGTTTTGATTCTTGCCGGTTGCGCCCTTGTCGCCAACGCGTACTACATCAAGAAACTCGGTGTAGGGACGCTTCTGTCGAGCCGAAGTGCCGTGGTGGAGCAGGCGAGTGCGTCGCTGGGGCAATCGACGGTCGCCAGCATCATCGGCGCCGTCGCGATGATGTCCTTGCTCGTCGCATTCATCGCGGTGGTCAAATACCGTGATCAGAATCCGGGAGCGGATCGTCTGTTTCTTCTCTGCGCCATCGTGCTCGGAGCCGTGCTGTTGTTGACGTTCAATCCGATCTCGAGTGCAAGGTATCTGTTCGGTACTGCAGCACTCGCCGTGGCGGCACTTTTCGGACTCTTCGCAACCCGCGTTCGTTTCCGTGTGGTTGCCCTGCTTGCCGTGGCTGCACTTGTCCTGGTCTTTCCGCTCGCCGATGCGTTCAGGTACAGCACGTCGGCACAGTTCAAGACAAGCTCGCCTCTCGAATCGCTCACGTCTCCGGACTACGACGCATTTGCACAGGTCAACAACACCGTCAACTTTGTGAATACGCACGGGGTTACCGATGGTAAGCAGGCACTCGGAGTTGTTCTTTTCTGGATTCCGCGGACTATCTGGCCCGGCAAAGCCACGGACACGGGCATCCTGCTCGCGGAGAGCCGCAACTACACGGTCAAGAACCTTTCTGCACCGTTGTGGTCTGAGTTGTTCGTCAACGGTGGATGGATTGCGTTGATTGCCGGAATGGTTGCTTTGGGCTTGATCGCAGGAATTCAGGACAGAAGAATTGAATCGTCGCTGCGCGAGGCCAGGGCGCCGACAATTCTCGCCTGCATCCTGCCCTTCTACCTGATCATTCTTCTCAGAGGATCACTGCTGCAAGCGATGTCGTACTTCCTTGTCATCATCGGCTGTGCATTCTTCGTCTCACGACGGGAGGTGACTCGATGACTCGGACGATCCGATTCTCGTCGAGAATCTCCTCCCGTCGCCCGCTGGAACGAGTGGGCCTTGCTCTGCTGGTGGTATTGGTCGTTTGTGCGACGGCGCTGGCCGTGCGTCAGAATTCGGCTGCCGAAAACGGCCGGTCCGCCCTCACGGCAGCGACAACGGTTCCTCAGTTGCCGCCGGACACAGCGCCGGCATCGATGTGGTTCGGCGACAGCTTCACTGCGGGCATCAACGGAATCGGGCTCGGGGCATACCCGAGAATCATCTGCGTCCGGATGGGGTGGGACTGCAATGTCGATGCACAGGGAAGCACCGGTTTCACCAACGACGGCGCACCCGAGTATCAGGGAACTACAACACGATTCGCGAATCGACTTCCGGTGTCGATCGAGAGGTATCGAGCGGACATCATTTTCGTGGACGGTGGGCGAAACGATCTGCACATGAGTCCGATGGATTTGTTTCCCGTCATGACGTCGTACATCGATGCCGTCCGGGATGCATGGCCGGACGCGCGTCTGGTGATCATCGTGCCGACATACGTCACACCTGTGCCGTACGACGGATACGACCCATCCGTATCAGCGCTGCGAAGTTACGGGGAATCGGTTGCCGCGACCGTGATCGATCCCGTTGCCGACGGTTGGTATGCCGACGTGGACCTCGCGACACTGAAATTCGAGGACGGTGTGCATCCGAATGCCGTGGGGAATGCAGTGATTGCTCAGAAACTGGTGGAATCGCTGACCGCCTCCGGTGTGATTCGCGAGGGCGCGCCTAATGGGGGGATTCTGCGATGAACCCGTCCCGCTTCTTCGAGGTCCTTCGTGACAGGTGGATTGTCGTCGGCATCTCGACAGCGCTCGGTCTGCTGGTAGGCGTTCTGCTGACATTGCTCACGCCGACAACTTTCAAGTCCTCGACCCAACTCTTTCTCACCACGCCAGGGTGGGGAACACCGACCACTCTGGGCAATGCCGATTCGAGCCCTTTCCAAGGTGACGAGTTCTCCCAGCAGCGAGCGGGTACATACACGCGTCTGTCGGAAGGTTCCGACTTCTCGGCCAGGGTCGCAAGTCGTCTGGGCGAGAGTGGTCTTCGTGACGTCGAGAGCATTTCGGTTCGCGTTGTGCCCGACACCGTGTTGCTCGAAATCTCTGGGACCGCCGACAGCGCAGACCGGGCGTTGCAACTGACGAATGCGGCTTCGGACGAGATGAACGAGACGATCCGGCGGCTCGAGACACCGAGTGGGACGTTGATCCCGACTGTTCAGCCGCTGACTGTCGCCACGGCGTCAGCACCGACGAGCCCGGCTGGCCCGCAGACGATTCCGAACGTTCTTCTGGGGTTGGTCGTCGGATCGATGGTTGGACTGACGGGTGTGACCTTGGCTGCCGCGAGGTCGAGAGCAGTTCAGAGTGTCGACGAATTGGCGGCCTGGACGGGTCTACCGGTGCTCGAGTCCATCCCGTACCTCGGTGACAGGGGATCGTCCGCCGAGGAAGGCGATCAGTCGGCATTAAAGAGTTCTTTTGCGCGACTGCAGTTCAACCGAGACCTCATCGGGGCGGGTACGCCCGCGTCGCCCGTGCTCGTGACCGCTGCCGACGAGGGGGAGATCAGCAGGTTCGCAGCTGGCGGCATCGCCGATGCTGCTTGCACTCTGGGATATTCGGTGGTTCTCGTCGACTGCAACTTCCGATCCTCGCGGGCGCAGATCGAGTTGGGGGTCACCGACATCGTCATGTCGGACACCACTCTCGACGATGTCCTGGCCTCGACGCCACTGCGGCCGACTCTCCTCCGGAGCGGTTCGCCGACCGAAACTCCCGACAGAGTCATCGAGTCTGAGTCGTTCAAGCGCATATTGCGAGATCTGAATGCCAGGTTCGACGTTGTGGTTGTCTTCGACTCCGGCGGAACGCAGTACGCCGACTCGAGCCGATTGGCCAAGGTGTGCCGTTCGATAATCCTTGTCGTTCAATCTCATTCGACAAACAGGCAGACGTTGACGACGAAGATTCACGATCTGGAAATCGCAGGTGCGAAGATCGAAGGCTCGGTCCTGCTGGCTACCACGCGCCGAACACAGCGACGGGCAGTGTTGCCCGGCGGTGGGCCAGACACAACTGACTCGGTGGCAAGTCACACGCTACGGCGCGACGGAGACACACGCACACAGCGGTCTCCAAGAAAGGCGAACACATGAATGCACTCAGCACTGCCGTGCGAATCCTGAGACGGGGGTGGGCAATACCTGTCTTCGCTGTGCTCGGCTTGATCCTCGGTGCCTTCATGGCCATCTCGAGTCCGTCGTCCTACACGTCGACAACTGTGCTGTTCATCGGCTCGCCGATCAGTGCTGACTCGGCTGGCGCCTATCAGGGCGATCTGTTTTCTCAGCAACGTGCGGCGACCTATGCCCAACTGTTTTCGAGCGACGATCTGGCGGTCAAGGTAATCGACGACCTGGGACTTCCAATGAGCGGACACGAGTTGGCCTCGCAAGTTTCGGCGGCAGCAGTAGAGAAAACCGTGCTCTTGCAAGTCTCCGTCACGGATTCGACGGCCGAAGGGTCAGCCGGCATCGCCAATGCGTATGCGAAGAATTTCGCACAATATGTCGGGCAGTTGGAGACCCCTAACGGTGGTGGCCGTCCGAATACGTCTGTCCAGGTGGTCACCGAGGCCAACGCTGAAGATGCCAGTGGGGGTTCGAATCTCGTGATGACGTCCCTGTTCGGCCTCGTTGGTGGTCTAGTCGTCGGCGTCGGCGTCCGGGTGCTCGTCGGGCGGCTCGATCGATCAGTTCGAAGTGCTTCCATGCTATCGGCCGTTGCGGGTGTACCGATTTTGGCGACAGTTCCGGAATCGACTTCGCGGGGATCTCACGCTCTGACGTTCCCCTCCGACGGAGCGACTGCGTATGCCGAGTCGATACGCAAGCTCAGGACGGGTATCGAGTTCGCCGGGCCGAGTGCCGACGCGATCCGTTCGGTCCTCATCGCTTCACCTCGGTACTCGGAGCCTGCGGGTTGTCTTGCAGCCGATCTCGCGGTTGTCCTGTCCGAAGCGGGACGTCGAGTGCTGTTGGTGGACAGTGACTTGAGGTCGCCGAGCCTGGATTCATACCTGGGTATCAAGCCGGCAGCCGGCTTTTCCGACGTTCTTGCCGGCGCGATTCCGCTTGTGGACGTGCTCGTTCAGGTACCCGGTCGCTCATTGACTCTGTTGCCCGCCGGCTCGATACGATCCGATTCCGGTGACGCCATCGCATCGGTCTCGGCACGCGAGATGCTTTTGGAAGCCTCCGAGAAATTCGAATACACGATCGTCGTGGGTCCACCGTTGTCGCTCTATTCCGATTCGGCTGTGATCGGCTCAGTCGTCGACGGCGTGGTTCTTGTTTCAACACAGAGTATTTCGTCGGTCGACGAGGTGGCAGGCGCAGCGACCACACTACGCGCTGCCGGTGCGAACCTATTGGGTGCGGTGCTGACGGGTGTCGGACGTAGTGGCTCGGTCAAGGGCCGTAGCCGAGTGAGCATGGTGGACGAGCCTGCGGCGAACGAGCCTCTGGTGAAGAATGAATCGAATGAACCAGTCGGCGCGTGGCCTCCCGTCGAACGACGAGCTGCTGCGCAGGGAGTCCACGCAGAACCAGGTGTTGGATCGACGGGGAAGAATGAAGTGGACAAGCATGATTCGGGCGATTCGGGTGATTCGGTCGAATCTCCGGCCGAAGATATGCGCATCGATTTCGACCAATGGGAGCCGGCAGAGACCGAAGGGCGCTACACGCGCAGTGATCTGGACAGTCCCACAGTGGCAATCCCTCGCTCGATGCTCCGCACGAAGGTCGCGCGGAAGGCAGACCGCTCGAGCGACGAGTTGCCGACCGAGGAGCGGGAGGTAGGATCACTCGGTGGAAACGGCGATTCCGATTCCAGGTCGAATCACCCGCCGCAAGCTTCGGATTCTTTGCAGCAGAATCAAGTTGGAATGCCCTTCCCCGGTTCTGGATGACAACGTCACCGGGCATTGCGGCGTAAGGCCTTGCGCGAGAAGGGGTGGTTGATTCGGTGAACGCCGATGCTCGAAATCGGAGACGGGTGAGTATCGAAGGTTCGCGGGGCAGGAAATTCCGTGCAATTGCCATCGGAATTACGCTGGTGTCGTCAGCGCTTCTCGTAGCGGCCGGCTTTCGACTCTCTGATGGAGTGGGCCGAACTGCGAAAGTTGACGAGACGGCGTCGTCGCATCTCGCCTTTGATGTTCCGGTCTACGGACAGTCGACCGGCAAGATTGTCTTTGCACACTACTTCCCGCCTTATCCCGTCTCGATCGACAATCTACCGTCGGGCGAGGACTATTACGCCACGCAGTATCTCAACCCGAACGGTGAACGAGGTGCACACGCCGCAGTCGGAGGGTTCCTCCGGGACCGGCCACAATCACGGCCCGTTTCAGCCGACCCACAGTGGAGGCAGCGAGATCTGCAAGACGAAGTTCGGCAGGCAATCGACGCGGGAATCGGTGGCTTCTCGGTTGACATTCTGACGAAGTCGTCGAACTCGTTGTGGTCTTCTTCCGTTCCGTCCGAACTACTCGCGGCTTCGGCGGCGGTCGATCCTGCGTTCGAAATAATGTTGATGCCGGATATGAACGGCGAACTCGGAACATTGGACCCTGCGAATCTTGCAGATGAGTTGTCGAAGTATGCGTCATCGCCGTCAGTCTTTCGATTGACGGACAACAGGGTCGTGATTTCGCCGTTTCTTGCCGAGAAACACGACCCGGCGTGGTGGTCGCAGTTTCTCGAAATCATGAAGGCCCGCTACGGGATCGAGGTAGCCTTCGTTCCGCTCTTCCTCAACTCCACTACGAATATGGATTCATTCGCGTCGATAAGCTATGGAATGTCGACGTGGGGTGGACGTAACCCCGCCTTCAACCCAGTGACGGACACAGGGATCGGTTCTCCACTGGATCAGGCGAACCGAGCGCATGCCTTGGGCAAGATATGGATGCAGTCGGTCTCATTCCAGGATGCGCGTCCCAGTCAATCGGTTTTCGACGAAGCGCAGAATACCGGAAATCTCCGAAACACCTGGCAGATTGCGCGGGAGTCGAATAGTGAATGGGTGCAACTCATTTCGTGGAACGACTACAGTGAAGGTACGGCGTTTGCGCCGAGTGAGGGACACGGTCGGGCACTGCTCGATCTGAACGCATATTTTGTCGACTGGTTCAAAACCGGAACGGCACCGACGATTACACGTGACGTCGCGTACGTCAGCTACCGGAACCAACTGTCGTCCGCGCAACCCACACTTCCCTCGGAGTCGCCGATGATTCTGCGTGCGGGATCGTCCCCGGTTCGCGACACGATCGAGGTTTTGACATTCTTGGTCGAGGGTGCAGAAGTGAAGGTTACGGTCGGCGGTACGACGACCACGTGCAGTGCTGATTCCGGGATGGATGTGTGCACCGTTCCTGCTGCGGTCGGTGCCGTCTCGGTCAGTGTGGTTCGGGACGGCACGGAAGTGACTTCGGTGAAGACACATTCCGACGTCGTATCCACTCCTGCGGTTCAGAACATGGAGTACCTGGTCGATTCGAGTTTTCGATGACAATCAGCAGTCCGACGGCGGCGACTCGCCTCTGAAGCGTGCTTGGAGCCAGACTGCGGTCTCCGACCCCGGATCCAGATTGTTGTGAGTTTGGCCTGCCCTGACGATGTGCTGCACCGAATCGCCGAACGCGCAAGCATTGTCGACAGCCTCTTGCACCCACTGCGGACGAATCGTCTCGTCAGCGTCGCCGTTGATGACCAGGAGTGGTCCTCCGGCCGGACGCTGCGGCAGGGCGATCGATGTGAGCCAGTCGCGCAAGACTGCTCCGGCCTCGTCGGAGCTCGGGAGAGTATCGGCGGGATTCAGTCGTGATGCTTGTTCGCCGCGTTCTTTCAACGCCGGACCCGCACATGCCAACCACATCGCAGAGTTACTCGAAAGGGCGCCGTGTAGGTAGTTGCCGGGATCGGTGCCGGGTCGGGCCGTGGTCAGCCCAGATACTACGTACGACATCATGATCTGCTGTTCATGCGTGAGCCACTGCGACTGAGCCAAGTCGGCGAGCTTGGACAGATCTGCGGCCGGAGCCAACGCCACGGACCCGACGAAATTTAACTCGGGCGCGTAGAAACCGGACAACTCCGCCGCCGCCCACGTCGCCTGTCCACCGATCGACACGCCGAGTCCTGCCCATTTCGCGGCTGTGTCCGGGACCATTTCTCGCGCCGCGCGAACTCCGTCGATCAGGTTGAACGCGCTGGTGTTCGGGTCGAGGTACGGGTTGGTGCCGCCGGCCGGGCCAAGCCCTTGGTAGTCGGTCATGACCGCAACGAATCCCAGCTTCATCAAAGGGACGATCGTGCTCGCGTAGCCCAGGAGATCCGGGTACATCGACGGTCCACACTCCGCCGTGACTCCCGTTGTGCCGTGACCGACGGCGACAACAGGCCGCCCGCCCGGTGGTGGATCGCCTTCCGGCACGAAAACGATTCCGGACACGACCGTTGAGCTTCCGTCCAGGCCTGAAGTTGATCGGTATGTGATCTGGTGGGCAGACGCGCCCATTTCTGCTATCAGCGGATCGACATCCTCGAAGACAGTGGCGCTTTCCAGTTTCCCTCTGGCCTCGACAGCGACCGCGCTGATCACAGGGAGCGGCGCAGATGTCGGAGTCGGCTCCGCTGGAGTTGTGTTGGCTGCGCAACCGGTCAGAAGCGCCGCTGTTGTCACTGCAACGACTACGAATACGTGAGACGACATACGAATACCGTCCCGTGTCGATGTGCGAATCATGCTCCGAGTCGCTCCTGGTCGCGCTTCGGCACAGCGAGGCTTCGATCTGCGAACGCGTCGAGTGCCGATGCGACGATCAACCGGCCAACGCGTTCTCGCGAACTGCGGTGGAAAAGATTGTGCTCGCCGGTGCCAGAAAATGTGACGTGTGGGGGGTTCTTCGAAGTCGACAAACGTGTCAGACCTCGTCGGCCTCGGTTCGCTTCGAACCAAGCTTCGTCTTCTGGCGAGAGGGACACCGCAGTTTTTGTCCCGCGGCGGGTCAAGGTGCGAAGCATCGACTCGGGGGCATTGACCAGACCGAGGAAGCCGAGACCGAGCCACACCGGGTAAGGCACGTACCGCTGGGCTCGACGTCCGGCGTTGCGAATTGTTCTGGCCACGATGAAAATTCGGTTTGCAACGTCAGACTCCATTGCATCGACGTGTGCTTTCTTCACCGGTGGTCGTCGATTGTTGATCGACCAGTTCACGATGTTGAGAAGCACCACCGACCGTGCCCCGCGCTGGCTTGCCACGTAGGCGCCCATCCATGCGCCGGAACACATTCCGACGTGCATCCGGCGCGACGGAGGTAGGTCGAGGGTGTCGACGAGGTCCAGCACATTGCGGCGCGCTTCCGGAGACACGATGGGGGTGTTCTCGTCTGTGGAGACAGTTCCGCTGTCTCCTGTGCCCATCCTGTCGAAGCGAATCGACCGGATGCCATGCGAGGCGAGAGTTCGAGCAGACTCGACCCACAGCCTCGCCGGCCCGATCCGGTGCTCGTTCGCGGTGCTGTGAAAGATCGCAGTGGCAGCGTGGCTCGCAGTCGTGCGGGATGCGGTGGAGATTGCAAAAAGTGATCCGGTGGACCGTCGTTCCAAGATTTCCCAGACTTCTTCGCCGTCGTCAGTCGTCGCGACATGCGCCGCTGACGTGATCTCTGGATCGACGAAAGTCTTGTCCTCGCCGAATTGTCGCGACACCCAACTCGAAATTCGTTGTATGTCGTGCGTAGGCACCGAGAGTACGAAACTGCTGGGGGAAACGAACTGATTCTGCCGTTCGACGAATACGCGTTCAGCACCGGATCGCTCGAGCATCCGAACCGTGCGGGGCGAATCAGCGAATTCAGGGCGAATCGCGGCGAGGACTTTTGTCGACGAACTCGGATCGAACGTGCTGAGGTCAAGTCCGGAAAGGTCTTTCATCGCCGCGGAAGCCAGCAGGCCGCCGACGATTGATGTGCGGTCGTCGTGGTGGGGGTCGTCGTCGACGGAAACGCGGTACAGCGAAGTCAGTTCTCGAACGTAGGACCTACCGGATATGACCGGATCCCACAAGACCATCGCACGTAGGTCTCCAAGTGTATCCACGGTGGATGCGGCGAGTAGTGCTCCTGCGCGCAAACCTGTGACGGCAACGGACTCGATACCTGTGCGCCGCACGTACGCAACGGCTGCCGCCACGCTGGCCTGCCAGTGCGCAACTGCTAGCGGGTCGTCCTGCCGACCGGACGAATCTCCCTGTCCCTCATAGTCGAAACGAAGAGCGAGGAATCCGTGCCCGGCAAGTTCCTGGGCGAGTTGGCGCAGTCCCCGATAAGCGCTGATGTGTTCCTTCGCAAGGGGTGGACATATGACGACGGCACCGCGCACGGCAGCATCCGTAGGCAGGTGAAGCGAGGCGAACAGTGCCCCATCACCAGGGCCTGGAATCCACGTGTCAATCGTGCGAATCCCGGTCGGTGTCTGGCGGTCGCGGAGGTGTCGGGTGGTACTCGCCAGCTGGGTGGGGTGGGGTATGTGTAGTGCGGACATCACAGTTGTCATGTTGGCCATCGATTTGTTCAAGGACCTCTCCACACATTGATTCGGCCTGCCAGTTTCGCGTAGTTCTCCGGTCTCCGAGGGATCCGGTAAACTTCCCGCTACGGATAACATACCGCAAGTATGTTTAGTGACGAATAAACAGTGCAAGGGTTGGATACGGGGGTGCGTACAGCGATGGATCCAGTATTCGGTGCGTCGTTGGGCGCTGCATCGGTTCGTATAGTTCGCGCCGACTCCCAGCCGGAAACCGGATCCGAGAGCGGCGGTCGATTCCTGACTCGCACGGTAGGCGCATTCGACGCATCGCCGGCGCGGACAGCCGCGATTCACCTGGTTGCTGCAGTTCGCGGGGACACGTCGCGGATGGTCGTCGCGGTTCCCGACGAGCGACAGAACGTAGCGCTCGAATCGGAATTGCGTGCCCGAGGTATCGAGGGCGCTGTCACCGTGCCGGAAGCAGTGGCCGTTGTCGCGTTGGTTCGAACTTCCGGTGCGGCCGACGGTTTTCGGCTACTGACGGTTCTCGATATCGGCCGAACTGGAGTGACTGTCTCGATGATCGAGATCGGAACCGCGACAACTATCGCGTCCACGCGGTCGACCGCGCTCGCCGGTGACAGGCTCGACGGGACCGTCGCGGAGTTGCTGTCGGCAACCGGTCCTGATGCGGCTTTCGACGGCGATGGCGTGTTCGACGCACGCGCAGTCAAGGAACACCTCGCCAGCGGCTCCCGTCGTGCGCAGGTGATGCCCGTTCCCGAATCCACGTGCATCCGTTTCGATTCGGTTGTCACACGGGAAGTCGAAGACACGCTGATGGTGATTCGAGAAGTTGCGGCGCGAGCCCGGTGCGTCCCCGACGCCTTGGTCCTCGTCGGGGGAGGCGCCCGAATATCACTGGTGGAGAAGATTCTCGAGCGAGAGTTTTCGGTACCGGTGATCAGGCCGGCCGAGCCCGAGCTCGCCTCGGCCAAGGGCGCCGCACTGATAGCCGAGGTCTTACATCAGGAACACCACCTCGGCTCGGAAATCACGGATTCGGAAATCACGGATTCGGAAATCACGGATTCGGAAATCACGGATACGGAATTTCCGGATTCGGAAGTCGCGGACTCGGAAATCGCAACGGATGCGGTAGAAGCGTCTCCCGATGAGGCCGACGTGCACAGCGTCGGTGTAACCGAAGAAGGCACCGAATCGGATTCGCCACCCGCAGGTGGACTTGGGAGAATGCAAATCCTTGTGGGCGTGGGGTTCTCGCTGGTTGCTCTGACCAGCTTCCTCGCGTGGGCAGTGCTGCGCCCGTTCTCGGATCCGGCACAGGCGGAACCGCCGCAGGCGCAAACAACTGAGATTGTCGCGCCGGTACCTACTTCGGCATTGCTGCCACCGACTACGACCGAGGCGATCGATCCACTGACTGAGCGGAATCGGGCGCCGGTCAATTTGGTGCGTTCGTGGAGATACTGAACCTGGAGATGCTCATCAGGTGAACAGTTGAGAACTCCAGTCCTTGCCGTCGGCGAGACCTCCGGGGCAGGCGAAGACTGCAGAACCGACGTGCTGGATGTATTCGTTCAACGCATCGTGTCGTGAAAGGTTTTGCTGCATCGGAACAAACTGCTCGACTGGATTGCGGCAATATGCGACGAAGAACAGTCCCGCGTCCAGGTGGCCGAAGCCGTCGGAGCCGTCTGTGAAGTTGTATCCGCGGCGCAGGATCTGAATCCCACCGAGTTCCTCGGCCGAGGCCAGACGCACGTGTGAATCCTCCGGGATGACGAAGTCGTGTCCCATTTTGGAATCGAGATCGAGTTCGTCGAACTCGTCCTTGCCACCGAGCGGCGCTCCGCTGCGTTTGGATCGGCCGATGACGGCTTCCTGCTCCTTGAGAACTGCGCGATCCCACTGCTCGATCAGCATCCGAATGCGTCTGGCGACGAGGAACGATCCGCCTGCCATCCAGGCCTGATCGTCGTTGGGGTCGACCCAGACGTGCTGGGCGAGTGCGTCTGGATCTTCTGCCTTGATATTCGCGGTTCCGTCCTTGAACCCGAACAGATTTCGTGGTGTCGCCTGCGTGGTCGAAGTCGAGGACGTTCGTCCGAACCCGAGTTGTGACCACTTGACCGACGCGGTCCCGAAAGCGACTCGTGCGAGGTTGCGGATCGCATGCACGGCAACCTGGGGATCGTTGGCGCACGCCTGGATGGCGATGTCACCCCCGCTGCGATTCGCATCGAGGTTGTCAGCACGGAAGTGGGGGAGATCCAGTAGGGCAGCAGGTTTCTTGTCAGCGAGCCCGAAACGGTCGTCGAAAAGGGACGGTCCGAATCCGATGGTCAGGGTGAGTTGCGACGGCGCCAGATCGAGTGCCTCGCCGGTATCACTCGGTGGCGCGTACGGACCGTCGCCGGTCGCGCCGTCCTCGGTTGCTTCCTGACCCGCAGTCATTCGTTCGGCCATCGCCGTCCACGTCTGCAGGAGCGAGATCAGTTGGTCGCGTGATTTTGTCGTCACGTCGAAAGCGACGAAGTGCATGCGATCCTGGGCCGGCGTCGTGATGCCTGCCTGATGTTCACCCCGGAAGGCCACCACATCTGCGTGATCGGCGCCGGAGTTCTCGTCGGCGGTCACCCGTCCGATGACGGCACCGGCACCGGCCAGGACGGCGCCGGCTCCCACGGCGCCGAACAGTCGGCGCCGTGAGACTGCATGTGGTGCTGCGTTTTCCGCAGCGGGAGTGCCTTCTGGTGAATCTGTCATCTATTGTCCCGCAACTACTTCCTGGACCTGGCTGACCTCGGCGGACAGGGCATCGATTTTACGCGAGAGTTCCTGACGCTGTGCCTCGGTAACGGTGTCGTAGTACACAAATCCGTCGCCGACGCGGAATTGTGCCAGCGCGGCGTCGAGGTCGGCGAATCGGTCGGCGATGCGCTGGGCGAGCTCGGGATTACGTTCCTGCAGAATCGGATTCAGCGCCGCGATCGCAGCTTGTGAGCCGTCGACGTTGGCCTGGAAATCCCACAGGTCGGTGTGCGAGAAGATGTCTTCCTCACCGCTGATCTTGGAAGTCGAGATCTCGTCGAGCAGTCCTTGGGCATCGCCGGCGATCTTGGTGGGATCGATCGTGTAATCGTCTGCGTTCACCTGGTCGGCAAGGTACTGGATGTCTTCGAGTAGCTGATCTGCGACTGCGTTGGTGTCCGGCTGCAGCCCGGTGACCCACAGATCCTTCTCGAGTCGGTGGAATCCGGTCCAGACCTGACCGGGCTCGAGATCCGCTTCGCGAAGGTCCAGCTTGGGATCGAGTTCGCCGAAGCTCTCGGCTTCGGGCTCGATGCGCTCGTAGTAGGTACGTGCGATCGGGAACAGTGCCTTTGCCTGGTCGACGTTGCCGGACTGCACGGCGGCGACGAACTGCGCTGCGGTGTCCTGCAACGCGACGATCTGGCTGCGGATGTACCGACGGTAACCGTCGGCAGCCTCGGCGAGCTGGCCGCTCTCGTCGGTGGCTGCTTGCGAATCGCCCGTGACGACGAAGTCCTGACGGATTCCGGTTCCGACCATGCCCGGTTTGCACGCGAGCTGATAAGTCGCGGCCTCGGGGAGGGAGACGATCAGCTGACGGGTCAGGCCGGGGCCGATGTTCTCGACCTCGCCCATCGCTCGATCACCCTCGGCGAAGACGTAGAACTCGGTGACCTTGGAGCCGTTGTTCGTCACCTGGAAGGTCGACGTGCCGGTCGTCCCCGTCGTGGCGCTGACTTCGCACGAGTCGTCGGTGGCGGTGACGACGATGTCACCGTCGCTCGCCGTCGTCTTCTCGGTGCATGCGGCGAGGGAGAAGGGAAGTACCGCGGCCGTGGCCAGTACGAGGGTGGATTTACGCATGTCGGCAATGCCTCTCAGGATTTTTCGGGAACATGTGTGTCGTGCGCAGGCGGGGCCGTCGGCTCGGACGGCTTCGACGGAAGCGGACGAAGGAAGAGCGCGAGAACGACGACGAGGTACACAACCCACGCGGTGGCTTGCAGGACAGTCGGATCCGGTCGGAAATTGAAGATTCCGGCAAGGACGGTGCCGTACCAGGTCGACGGGTCGTAGCCGGGCGTCAGGTTGAACGCGAGAGAGGATCCGCCCGGCAGGACGTTTCCGGTCTGTAGAGCACGAACACCGTACGAGAGGATTCCGGCGGCAACGACTATGAGGAAGATCGCCGTGTACCGGAAGAACGTCGTCAAGTTGAGGCGGAGGGCGCCGAAGTACATGGCCACGGTCAAGGCTGCGGCCAACAGAATTCCGAGGAGCAGTCCGACCAGCGGCCAGGAGCTGCCTGCGGTGTTCTCGGCGTATCCGACCATGAGCAACGCCGTCTCGACGCCTTCACGACCAACCGCGAAGAACGACAGCGACAAAATGGCGACGGGGCCAGCGATCAGCGCCTTTTCCATTCCGGCTTTCAGATCCCCGGAAATGTTCTTCGCTGCCGTGCGCATCCACAGGACCATGATCGTGACGATGACGACGGCGATCAGGGAGGCAACGCCTGCGATGATCTCAGCGGTCAAGCCGTCGACCGTCGATGTTCCGTAGTGGATCGCGAAGAAGATGATCGCCACCATCGCGACGGCGATCGCGACGCCGAGCCACACCCATTTGAGTGCGTCCTTGCGCTGAGCCTTCACAAGATAGGCAGCGAGAATCATCACCACGATGCCCGCTTCGAGGCCTTCGCGTAGACCGATCAGGCCACTACCGAATAGCTGAGTGGCAACTGACGGTGTGCTCGCGGCAGCGAGTACCGACACGGGCACGGGCGACTCCTGACTGAGTGGGTGAAACAGGTTCGGACAGCTTCATGAGGCTAGGCCAGCCTTAACTCAGAAAAAGATACTCCACAATCAGCGGGGAACCATGCCCTGACCTGTGCTTTTACTGTTCTTTACCAATGGACTCGGGAGTAGTTCGCTCGCATGTGGATGATGGAAGGGTGTACCGAACCCCCGCTGCCCGCAGAAGTCCCCGGCGTCTTTCGAGAGCCGTCGCCGCAGTAGCTGCCGGAACAGCTTTGCTGGGCGTTGGCGCAGTGGCGTGTGGATCGAACGAACCGAAAGTGGCCATTCCGGAGGGCATACCCCCAGGTAGCGGCTCTCCGACACCGCCGATCGACATCAACGCTCCCGGTCGCAGTGCCGATCAACTTGCCGATTGGGCGGCGGGATTGTCCGACGACATCGGGATCGGTACGACTGCGCTCGAGGCATACGGGTATGCCGCTGCGGTCATGGCCGAGACGCTTCCCGGCTGCGGAATCGGGTGGACAACTCTGGCCGGTATCGGCAGCGTCGAGAGCCGCCACGGGACCTACGACGGTTCGTCGGTCGACGCGCTGGGGCAGGTCGCCCCGATCATTCGGGGAATCCCTCTTGACGGTGGCCCGGGAGTTGCCGAGATCCCCGACACCGACGGCGGAGCGATGGACGGCGATCCCGTGCACGACCGCGCCATGGGGCCCATGCAGTTCATTCCTGAGACGTGGCTCAAATGGGGCGTCGACGCCAACGGCGACGGCCGCGTGGACCCGGACAACATCGACGACGCCGCCCTCACCGCTGCCCGCTACCTGTGCGCACGCGGGGGCGACCTCACTACCGCAGCCGGCTGGCAGCAGGCGCTGATGGCGTACAACCTCTCGGGCGACTATCTCGCGCTGGTCCGTGATCGTGCGTCGGCATATTCAGTCGGGGTTCGGCCGGACTGACGGTGATCGACCGCAGGTCGGGGCCATGACCGCGCGTCGATAAAGAAGCCTTCGGCCGGTGCGGTTAGGCTGTGTGCTGGCACTACAGAGGTGCTGGCACTGCAGAGGCCCAGCCGCGATCGTGGTCCTCTTTCGACCGGAGGGGTCGGAGCCCAAGTGTCAAGCACGCAGTGCGTGCCCCAATGCGAAGCCCATTCGAAGGAGAACCACACAGTGGCCAGTATTGAGCAGGTCGGAGCTCGCGAGATCCTTGATTCCCGTGGCAACCCCACGGTTGAGGTCGAGGTTCTGCTCGAAGACGGAAGTTTCGCCAGGGCTGCGGTGCCGTCCGGCGCTTCGACCGGTGAGCACGAAGCCGTCGAACTGCGCGACGGTGGCGCGCGCTACGGCGGCAAGGGCGTCGAGAAGGCCGTAGAGGCTGTGCTCGGCGAGATCGCTCCTGCCATCATCGGCATCGACGCGACCGAGCAGCGCACGGTCGACCAGGCGCTGCTCGACGCAGACGGCACTCCGGACAAGTCCCGCCTCGGCGCAAACGCTTTGCTCGGTGCCTCGCTTGCCGTCGCTCGCGCCGCTGCCGAGTCCTCGGGCCTGGAGCTGTTCCGTTACGTCGGTGGCCCCAACGCTCACGTACTCCCCGTCCCGATGATGAACATCCTCAACGGTGGCGCACACGCCGACACCGGTGTCGACGTCCAGGAATTCATGGTTGCTCCCATCGGCGCACCGAGCTTCAAGGAATCGCTGCGCTGGGGCACCGAGGTCTACCACTCCCTGAAGTCGGTTCTCAAGGAGAAGGGCCTCTCCACCGGTCTCGGTGACGAAGGCGGATTCGCTCCGGACGTCGCGGGCACCAAGGAAGCACTCGACCTCATCACGATCGCCGTGAACAAGACCGGCCTCAAGCTGGGCACCGACGTCGCGCTCGCTCTCGACGTCGCCGCCACCGAGTTCTACACCGACGGCACCGGCTACAAGTTCGAGGGCAAGAACCGCACGGCGGCCGAGATGGCGGCGTTCTACGCCGACCTCATCGACGCATACCCGCTCGTCTCCATCGAGGATCCGCTCGACGAAGACGACTGGGACGGCTGGGTTGCGCTCACCGATCAGATCGGCAACAAGATCCAGCTCGTCGGCGACGACCTTTTCGTCACCAACCCCGAGCGTCTCGAAGAAGGCATCGTCAAGGGCGCGGCCAACGCACTCCTGGTGAAGGTCAACCAGATCGGCACCCTGACCGAGACCCTCGACGCCGTCGATCTCGCTCACCGCAACGGCTACAAGACGATGATGAGCCACCGGTCCGGCGAGACCGAGGACACCACCATCGCCGACCTCGCAGTTGCCGTCGGCAGCGGCCAGATCAAGACCGGTGCTCCGGCCCGCAGCGAGCGCGTTGCCAAGTACAACCAGCTGCTGCGTATCGAGGAGAACCTCGGCGATGCAGCACGTTACGCCGGCGAGGTTGCGTTCCCGCGCTTCGCTTTCGAGGCCTGACGGAAATCTAAGATTCAGTAGTGTCTGCACAGCGCGGTAAGCCACGATCCCCCGGCGGAAGTCCGGGGGGTCGTGGTTCCCGTCGTGGAGACACACCGTCTCGTGCGCGTCGCGACAGCGCCCGACGCCCACGGGCGTCGGAACCTTCGGTAGATCCGGCAGCAGTTGATTCCGCTGTGACAGACCCCGCGCAGTCGGGTGCCTCGACAGAGAAGGCGTCGGCACGCGGGTCGAAGTCGGCTCGAGGGAAGAGCGGAACCAACAAGTTCTGGTCTCGGCTTCCCAAGTCGGACAACACCATTTTCGGGTTGTCCACCAGCCGGGCCGTGGTGCTCGCGATGGTTGTACTCATGTTGGCGCTGACACTGGCTGTGCCGCTGCGTACTTACATCAGCCAGCGATCGGACGCCGCGCAGGTGGCGGCCGAACGTCAGGTGCTCGAGGAAGAGCTGCGAAAGCTGCAAGGGCAGAACGCACGCTTCGACGACCCTGCGTACATCGAAGCTCTTGCACGAGAACGCCTTCGGTACGTCAAACCGGGCGAGACCCCGTTTCAGGTTCAGCTTCCCGGTGACTACAAGGAACCGGAGAAGAAGCAGGAAAAGGAAACACCGCTGACAGGTCCGTGGTATCGCGATCTGTGGCAAACGATTTCGGAACCGCCAGTGGTTCCCGAGACGACGACACCGGCCCCGATGCCCTTGGCGCCGATAGAGCCAGAAGAACAAGGAGTACCCACCGGGTGAGCAACACGTCCGAAAATTCCCCACAGGTTTCACAGGCGGACCTCGACGCCGTTGCCGCTCAATTGGGCCGTGAGCCACGCGGAGTGATCGAGATCGCGTACCGCAGCCCGGACGGTCAGCCGGGCGTCGTCAAGACTGCCCCCAAACTTCCGGACGGAACACCGTTCCCGACGTTGTACTACCTCACCGACCCGCGACTGACTGCCGAAGCCAGCCGTCAGGAATCCGCCGGCGTCATGCGTGAGATGACCGAACGTCTGACGCAGGATCCCGAACTTGCCGCGGCTTACCGCCGGGCGTACGAGTCGTACCTCGCCGAGCGCGACGCGATCGAATCTCTCGGTACCGACTTTGCCGGTGGTGGGATGCCGGATCGCGTCAAGTGCCTGCACGTGCTGATGGCGCATTCGCTTGCCAAGGGTCCCGGCGTGAATCCGCTCGGTGACGAGTCCGTGGCGTTGGCCGGTCACGGAAAGCTCCGCGGCACTGCAATTCCCGCGGACTGGCCTGGCATCGACGATGCCGACACCACCGACCAGTGACTCGCCGTGTTGCCGCAGTTGATTGCGGTACCAACTCCATTCGACTGCTGATCGCCGACGTCGGAGCTGACGGTCGTCTGGTGGATGTCCGACGCGAGATGCGCGTTGTGCGACTCGGTCAAGGCGTTGATGCGACAGGGGCGTTCGCGCCCGAGGCCATCGAACGCACCAGGGTTGCGCTCGTCGAGTACGCGTCGATGATCGCCGACGCCGGAGCAACCGCCGTTCGCATGGTCGCCACCTCGGCTACTCGCGACGCTGCGAATCGGGAAGACTTCTTCACGATGACGCAGGACGTGCTCGGTGCGGTGATTCCCGGATCCGGAGCCGAGGTCATCACCGGCGACGAAGAGGCACGTCTCTCGTTCAGCGGTGCTGTGGGAGAACTCGATCCGTCGGAGGGCCCCTTCGTGGTGGTAGATCTCGGCGGCGGATCCACTGAAGTTGTCCTCGGCGAGGCGTCCGGGGTCCAAGCTGCGTACTCCACCGACATCGGCTGTGTGCGCGTCACGGAGCGGTGCTTACCGTCGGATCCGCCTACGGCAGAGCAGGTTTCCGAGGCGACGGCTTTTGCGACCGCGAAACTGGCCGAGGCGTTCGAGGCCGTACCCGTCGAGAAGGCGCACACGTGGGTGGGTGTCGCTGGAACCATGACGACGCTGGCCGCGATCGCGCAGGATCTTCCGGAGTACGACGCCGAGAAGGTGCACCTGTCGAGGATTCCCTTCAAGCAACTGTTCGACGTGTGTGAGCGTCTCATTGCCATGCCGCGGGTTGATCGTGCTGCCTTCGGTCCGATGCATCCGGGGCGGGTGGACGTCATCGGCGGCGGAGCGATCATCACCACGGTGCTGGCTCAGACCTTCGAGGCCAAAGCCGGGATCACCGAACTGATTGTCAGCGAACACGACATCCTCGACGGCATCGCGATGTCGATAGCCCAGACCGACCCGATAGTCTGATCCCTGCCGCACCCGACCAGTCGGGTGCGTCAAGGCCCCCATAGCCCAATTGGCAGAGGCAACGGACTTAAAATCCGTCAAGTGTCGGTTCGAGTCCGACTGGGGGCACCAAGTAATCCGCCTGCACAACGAATCGAAAAACCCCGCTCGTCCTCATACGGACGGGCGGGGTTTTTCGTGGAGCAACGACTGGTTGTCGGGGCTACTGAGCCCAGACGGTCGTCCCTGCAGGAGCATTCAGCGTGTTGACGAGATCGATACCGGCCACGACTGCCGCGCCGCCGCCGCCGAGGATCGTTCCGGCGACACCGCCGATGCCGGCTCCTGTCGCGAGACCGCCCAAGCACAGTGCCGCAGCGACGGGGAGACCGACGATGGTCAAGCCCAGCGGAGCGCCGACAGCGCACCCGATTCCGGCGCCGACGATGGTGCCAAGCAGACTGCCAACCTGAGTGCCGAGACCGAGCTGGCTCTGGAAGTGTGCGATTGCTCGATCATTTTCCTCGGGCGAGGCGACGGGCGTCCATTCCTTTGCCGCAGGCGCACTCTCGGGCCGAGGGGTGGCCTTCGCCGAATCGGTGATCGGTGTCAGCGTGAGGGTCTTACCGTCTTCGCTGATCGCACGATCGAAGGGAAACTGCAGATCTCCGAGGTTGTATGCGAGAGGCAGGGAAACCAGGTCGGCTCCCTTGCTGTCCTGCAAGATAACGGACTTGCCGTCGCCGGAGACCTTGAACAGCCCGGCGTCGATGGTGGTGACGATCGACTTGTCGACGACCTTCGCTTCGTAGTTCACGTCGGTAGACGGATCAGCCGATGCGATCCCTGTTGATGCTCCGACTGCAGCGACCGCCAGAGCAGTCACAGCCGCTTTCTTGAAGAAACCCATAGTTCATACCCCGTGTTCGCCTGCGTGTACTCGCAGAAACTCGACAACTTCGGACATTGGTAAACCCCCGACAAAGCCTTCGTATTAAAGCAGACCGAAGTGACAGAAGGGATAGTTGCGCTCGGGCCGACCGGAAGCGCCCGGTCTAGTCGAATTTGCCGTTTGCAGTACCAATTTATCGAACGTGTGTGCGAAAATATGGAGATGCGGTTGACCGAGCGATCCCCGGACCGCTGCCCGAATGGACATCGACTCACGGCGAATACGTGCCTTGTCGGCTGGGAGGTCTGCGGGTGTGCCTCGACGGAGAATGGCGGACACAGGACGCATTACTGCAGGCGATGTGGTGAAACTGTCCGGACGCCGGAGTGTGTCGGCGTGGATCCGCAGAAAAGTCGGTGGGGTTGAAGTGCTGTTACGTTGTGTTTCAAAGAGATTCGGGAGAGCCTCACCCGGCGGATCGGCGCCGGGTGAGGCTGGTGGATCAGGTAGGCGGCGCGACGGGTGCGTCGCTGCTTCCTCCCGAGCTCCCGCTCGATGAGCCGGTGCCGAACAGTAGACCGAAGAAGCCGGAGATTGCGCCGAAGAAATCGAACATGGGCGAGCCTTTCGCGAGGACGAATGCGGTCACGACAAGTGGCCGACTTGCGGTGGTGTTCAGAGAAGTTCCGTCGACACTGACGGCGAAGGCGTCGGACGAAGGCCGACTGCCGGATGAAATGTACGATTCGTCCCGGTTCGATACAAGTCTTCCCCGGGTAACAGTTACTTGAGGCTTAAATTACCGGGGGTGCCCTGCCTGCTTGGGTGGGGCAACCAGGCAGGGCAGTGGTTGGCCGTCCCTCTCAATACCGACCTACGGCGAACCATTGGCGTTGAAGGTACCCACACTTCGTGATGCGCGCCACTTACGTACCAGTACCTTCGTTAGCCGAGGTCAGTGGTGGCGACGACGGAAGTCGCCGACGTCCCCGCGGGGACGTGGTTCATGGAGAAATCGCGGTCCCGGTCAGGGTTGACGACGCTCGCCAGTAAGAGCATTGCGGCGACGAAAAGAATCCCCGCGGCGAGGTAGGCGATTCTCACGGGCAGGCGAGGGCGGCGATCTGAATTCGTGGACATTCACGTTCTCCATCAGTGCAGTGGTGAACGTTTAATTTAACAATCAACTAGTACGAGCGCGGCGAACAGTGACGCAAGATACGAAAAGACCCTCGATCTCGGGGGAAATCGAGGGCCTTTCCGGTCGAACGTCGGCGTCGCCAAGCACATAGCGTCACCGACCCACTATCGGTGTCGAGCGTGACCCCTCATGTCCGACCCCACTTCTCGACACTATCCAGTAATTTGCGACATTGGGGACGATTCGGACTTTGTCCATCGGATGGGGGATGCCCCGGCCGCGACACCTACTTTCGTCCGGCTGCCCATTTCATTCCCCAGTTGTATGCCCGATCGAGATCGGACTGACTACCGTTGATGTACCGCACCTCGCGGGTAACCGTCACGCCCTGACCTGAACTTTGGATGAGCGCGATCGCGCACAGTCGCTCCTGGTTACTGGCGGAGTCGAGTCGCACTTCCACCTCAGGTCCGTTGGTGGGATACAGGGTGACTACGCCGTCCACGGCCGCCCAGTTGGGGGCCCCGTCGTAGATCATCGCGAAGATGAGGATTCGCCGGAAAGCGCTGGGGTCACCGAGATTGACGTGCATGTTCTCGCCGCCGGTGTTCGCGCCACTGCGGTCGTCACCGTCGAGCGAAATGTACGGCGGGGAAGTCAGTGAGCCGAAACTGTTGCCCAAGGCCTGGACTACTCCTTTGGACCCGTCGGCGAGTTCGTAGAGGCATCCGAGATCCAGGTCGACCGCGCCGGAGCCTGCGCCGGCGAGCTTGGCGAGGAAACCGGTCTTCTTCGGTGGCGCTCCCTGTGACCAGTTGAGGTTCACGCGCATATTGCCTTGTCGTTCACCCGCCTTCGCGAGGTTGACCGTCGGCGCTGATTTGGTGAGCGTGATCTTGCTCAGGCTGACCGGTGCCTGCGACGATGTGGACTCGCCGGAACGTCGGGTGTAGTCGATTGCCATCGTGATAGTCCTTGTCTGAACTCGAATGAGTCCGATCGTGTTACCCGTCGAGGAATCTCCACCGACGTGATCGGCGATCTCCGGCCATTGTCCCTCATGTCCGGATTTCAACCCGAGGACGCGCAACTCGCTGCGCCAACCACCGCGCAGACCAGCAGTTTGCTGATTACTGTGTCTATGGGCGGACCTCGCTCCGAAACAGGTCGGACGTACTGGTTGACACGGCAGTGTCCATTTACGGGAGAATTGCTCAGTCGGACGTCCGACTCAATTTTCGAGTGGGAGAGGGAGGGTAAGTGATGTCGGTCCTCTCTCGTCTGCAACCGCACCCGAGAGAAAGACTGACACCTGCGCAACGCGATGACGTAACGCGTGAACAGATGGCCGTCACCTTCGGCGTGCTGCCATGGGCTGCAGCTGTCCACCTCGTCGTCACACTTGGGTTGGCGCTGTTTGTGATTCCACCGGATAGCGGGCTGTTGCCGCGCCTGTGGCCGATCCTTTCCGCGGTGATCGGGTTGGTGGGTATGTTCGTCGGACTCGCTATCCGCTTCGAACTGATCGCACCGACGTACCGGATGTCGTACGTGTTTCTCATCGTCGAATTCGCCGTCGTCGGGATCCTGTATTCCTCGCTTGCACTGGTCCTCTACCCGATCCTGGACGATTCCGGCGATCTGATCCTGATAGCGGTCACCACATCCATCACCGGGGCCGGAGCCGTGGCCACCGCGATGTTGCGGGTGGTGGGGCTCACCTGGGTGCTGTCCAATCTCGTCATCCTCGGGGTGGCATTTTGGCTTCAACCTGGACCCGAGTTCGAACGAATACTTATTGGAATGATCGCCTACGGAGCCGCTCTGATCGGCGGCACGATAGTGGTCTCGGGCAATCTGGAATCGCGTTACCGAGCTGAGCTGAGCGCAGCGTCGGAACGATCGGTCGTGCAGATGCTTCTCGAAGATTTCGAAGGCAACGCCGGGGATTTCGTGTGGGAGACGGACCAGAAAGGAAAGTTCAACCGAATCCCGACGCGGCTCGCGGTCGAAGCGGGGCTGGACTCCACCGAGCTGCAAGGAACGGCGTGGCAGGACCTGTTCATGGAGCTGGGCACGTTACGAATCCCGGGCGGAATCGATGCGCTCATGGAGTTGCAGCAAGCCCGCCACACGAAAACTGCATTCGTCGACGTCCTCGTTCCTGTCCGAGTGCACGGAGAAATCCGGTGGTGGCAGGTGTCCGGGCGGCCGCGACCCGGCCGCACACCCGACGAGTTCGTCTGGCGAGGAGTCGGTTCCGACGTCACCGAAGTGAAACTGCAGAGCGACGAAATCGTGCGGATGGGTCGGGTCGACGCACTCACCGGAATGCCGAATCGGCACAGCTTCTGGACCGAGCTGGAACGACTGCTGCGCGATCCGTACACAAGCGAGAGCGGCCTCGCGTTGGCCATGCTCGACCTCGACAACTTCAAATCGGTCAACGACACACTGGGACACACCGTTGGCGACGCGGTTCTGCGGGAGGTCGCGGATCGCCTGTCCGAAGCCGGAGGGGTGTCACAGTTGTTCGCGCGCTTGGGCGGAGACGAGTTCGCGATTCTATTCACCGATGTGGGTGACAGTTCGCACGTGCGAACTCTGCTCGGCCGCTACATCGAAGCTCTCCATGAGCCGATCACAGTGGCAGGCACGCGGTTGGAGATCGGGTGCAGCATCGGGTACTACCGCCCTGACGCTCTCCCAGCCTCCGCCGACGAGTTGATGGGCGCAGCAGACTTGGCGTTGTTCGCCGCGAAGGAATCCGGGCGTGGCGCTGTACGCGAGTATCGAGACTCGATGAAGTCCGTGGCAGATCGGCGCGCCCGCCTCCTCGAGGATCTGGGGAACACCGTGTCCGACAAGGACCTCGAACTCGAGATGCTGCCCCGGATCGACGTCGTCTCCCGCGAGATCGTGGCTGTGGAGGTGCGTGTGATCTGGCACAACGCGCGGCTCGGGGCTGTGACGTCCGCAGAATTCATGAGTGTCGCCGACGACACCGGTTTGGCGTACTCGCTCGGGACAACAGTTTTCGAGCTGGCCTGCGCGGCGGCGTCACGCCTACCCGATCACTTGCGGGTAGCAGTCGCGGTATCGACGCGTCAGCTCGAATCGGATTCCTTCGTCGACTCGATAGGGGATTCGCTTCGACGATCAGGTGCCAGTGCCGACCAACTCGAACTCCAACTCAACGAATCCTCGGCCATCACCGACGAGTCCAGGGCCGCGTTGCACGCCATCGCGGAAATGGGGGTATCGCTGACGGTGGACGAGTTCGGCGCCGGATTCTCCTCCCTGGCATCACTGTCCGGGCTTCCGTTCACGAGAGTTCGGATCGAACGCTCCATCTCCGGTGCGGCGCCCGGCGGCCGGCCGATTCTCGAAGCTGTCGTGGATCTGGTCGGCGCACTGGGAATGGAAGTCGTCGTCTCGGGAGTGGAGAGTGAGGAGGACCTGAAGTCCGTGGCCGCAGCAGGAGTGCGGACTGTCCAGGGATACGCCGCCGGCGGAGTCATGTCGGTCGACGAGGTTGCACTGGCGACAGCAGGCCATCATGGATGACCCGGCAGCACTCCGTAGGCGTCGTGTCGAGACGTCGGTGCGCAAGCTCGGTCGAAGCGGCTCGGAACAACACCTTTCGGATTACGATCGCCGTCGTCTACTCGATCGACGGCTGCGGTTCACCGCGCGGGTTCTTCCGTGGTCGTTTCTGACCGCAGCTGTTGCGTTGTCAGCGATCGTGGTGCTCTTGCCGGTGGATGCCGGATGGTTCAGCTTCGCCTGGTCGAGTGTCATGCTGTTGTCGAGCGCCGGATTCAGTGTTTATTGGCTGCGGCGCGCGCGTCTCGGCGTCTCCGAGTCGCAGACCACCGAATTGGTGGTGCTCACAGTCGAAATCGTTGTCTGGGGAGTGCTCCTGGCATGCTTGGCTCTCGTTCTCTTCCCGATGCTCGACCCTGGTGACGAATTGGTACTGAGCTCGACGTTGATCGGCGGGATCGCGGTCGGCGTATTTCCCACGATGATGTTTCGCGGAATCACTGTCGTCTGGATCAGCCTCGTCGGGGCCGGTCTGGCTGGAGCGTTTTGGACAGAACCGGGCACGTCGCGTTACGTACTGATCGGGGTGCTGGTCATCTTTCTGGGTTCGCTCTACAGCGGAACATTGCTGTTGGCCAACCTTTTCGAGAGACGGCTACGTGCCGAGCTCGTCGCCGAGGACGAACGAGATCTTGTGGAGTTGTTGCTCAACGATCTCGAAGACGGTGCTCAGGATTGGCTCTGGGAGACCGATTCGCGCGGTATCGCCAGTACCGTGTCGTATCGATTCGCCGAGCAGGTCGGTCTACCGGCAGCAAAGATCCGGGGCCGCACCATGCACGAGATTCTGATCGGGATCGGCGCATCCCGAACAGGCGCGGGCAGGAAGTCCCTAGCTCTCCTCGCTGCGAATTTCGAAGCAGGGACGGCGTTTCGGGACCTCACACTGCAGGTCGTCGTACGGGGCGACACTCGCTGGTGGTCGATGTCAGGGCACCCCGGCAGCGGTGAGCGGTCGGACTACGGATGGCGCGGTGTCGGATCCGATATCACGCACTCCTATCACCAGCGTCAGAACATCTTGCGACTGGCGGAGGTCGATTCGCTGACCGGGCTCAGAAATCGGTACAGCTTCAACGCTCAACTGTCGTCGCGGCTTCGGGACGGGCGCAGAGTGTGGTTGGCGATCTTGGATCTGGACAACTTCAAGTCGATCAACGACCGGTTGGGCCATCACGTCGGAGACGACGTGCTTCGTGATGTAGCGAGCAGACTGCGCAGCGTTCTGCGATCGAACGAGATCTGTGGACGACTGGGGGGTGACGAGTTTGCCATCGCCTTCGACGACATCGCCTTCGACGACATCGCCTTCGACGACATCGGGAATGCAGACGAGGTGCAGGAGCGATTCCAAACAATTCTCGACGCATTCGAACGACCATTTTCACTGGTCGGCAATCAGATTCGCATTCGCGCGAGCCTGGGCTACGGCTCTATGCCCGACGACGCCGACAGCCTCGAAGACCTGGTGATTGTTGCCGACCTCGCGCTGTACCACGCAAAGGAGAGCGGTCGGAACCAGATCCGCGCCTTCGATGCGAGTTTGCGCGATCGTGCGACCGGTAGGGCCAGGGCACTGCTGGATCTTCGTCGTGCGCTGATCGACGAAGAGTTCGAGTTGGTCTATCAACCGCAGGTTTCAGCCGCGACGGGAGTTGTCGTCGGGTTCGAGGCTCTGCTGCGGTGGAACCATCCGACTTCAGGTCTCGTCTCGCCGGGAGACTTCATTTCGGTCGCCGAGGAAACTGGCTTGATCGTGCCAATTGGTGCGGGCGTTTTGCGGGCTGCCTGCACGGCGGCGACAAGGTGGCCGCAGGACATTCGGGTTGCCGTCAATGTCTCTCAGGTTCAACTGCGTTCGAGTCGATACGTCGAATCGGTACGCCGGACACTGAACGAGGTGAACCTCGATCCCAGCCGACTCGAGATCGAGGTGACCGAATCGCTGGTCATCGACGACGCGGACCGAGACGTATTGGTACAGCTGTCGGCGCTCGGAATCGCCATTGCGATGGACGACTTCGGCACAGGGTTCTCCTCGGTTGCCAGCTTGGCCCGCCTGCCACTCGATCGGTTGAAGATTGACCGGGCGTTCGTCGCACCACTGGACGCGGATCCCTCGAATTCGAGGTTCGCTGTCCTGCGAGCCGTCATCGCGATTGCCAAATCTCTCGGGCTCGACACCGTCGCCGAGGGTGTCGAGACTGAGCGGCAGCGCGCGATAGTGATCGAGTGTGGATGCGACGTGATCCAGGGGTACCTGGAGGGAGTGCCGATACGGGCAGCCGAAATTCCGGACTACTTGAATCGGCGACTCGGCGGTCCGCCCAGGCTGGGTGCAGCGGCTACCACTGAGTGAGAACGTAGTGCCCGTTTTGCGAATCGATGTGTGACGGTACGCCGAAGTGATTCACATCGAACTGCAGAAGGGTGTCTTCGTGGAGGTCGGATCGGCGTACTCCCCAGGGCCGATGTTGGTGGGTAAGAAGGCAGTGGTCACAGGTGGCTCCCAGGGAATCGGAGCAGCGATAGCTCGGTCATTCGCATCGCACGGCGCGTCAGTTCTGGTTGTCGACGTGGCTCCGCTGAACGAGAGCGAATTCGACTCCGCTGCAGGTGGTTCGATCAACCATCTCGAGTACGACGTGCGGGCGCGGGAAGTCCCCGTCGCGTTGACCGAATTCGCGCCAGATGTCCTGGTGAACAATGTGGGGCATTTCCTGAATCCGCCGACAGCGTTCACCGGTACCGATCCGGGTTTCTGGTCCGAGGCGGGCAACATCAATTTCGATCACGTCGTGCGCCTGACCCATGCCCTGCTTCCCGGCATGATCGACCGCGGAACCGGTGGATCGATCGTGAACCTGACGACGGTGGAGGCGCATCGAGCGATCCCCGGCCACACCATGTACTCGGCATACAAAGCGGCGCTGACGCAGTTCACTCGGAGCCTGGGCGTCGAGATCGGTCGAACCGGAGTGCGCGTCAACGCCATTGCGCCGGATCTGATCGAGTCGGTACAGGTGCCGTATCGCAAGATCGTTTCTGCGGACGACTGGGACAAGTGGCCGGGGTGGGCGCCGTTGGGTGGACCAGGCCAGCCGGTCGACATTGCCGGTCCCGCACTGTTCCTGGCTTCCGACCTGTCGAGATACATCACCGGAACTGTCATCCACGTCGACGGCGGCTCGCACGCTGCTGGTGGCTGGTTCCCCACAGAAGAGGGCGGCTGGACCAACCGGCCCCGAAAGGCTTGACACATGACAACTTTCAGTCTGAATGTTCCCAATTTCGGCACCACTCTCGCGGAGGGCTCCTACGGCAAACTTGTCCAGGTCTGTCAGAGCGCGGAAGCCGCCGGCTTCGACCGGGTCCTCGTGACCGATCACGTGGTGATGGGCTCGGACAACTCGGCGTACACGTGGTCGGCGTTTCCCACCGAGCCTGACGCCAACTGGCTCGAACCGCTGACCGTGCTGGCTTTTGTTGCCGGACAGACACAAACGATTCGTCTGGGTACCGGAATCGTCATCGCCGCACTGCGCGGGGGAGCGGTACTGGCTAAAACTGCCGCGACACTCGACCTGCTCTCCGGCGGCCGCCTCGACCTGGGCGTCGGAACCGGTTGGCAGGAACGCGAATACGAAGCTGCCGGTATGGACTTCGGCAAACGAGGACCTCTGCTCGACGACGCTCTCGCCGTGTGCCGGGCCCTGTGGAGTTCGGCGCCCGCGAGCATCGACACTCCTCGACTGACATTCGACGACGTGTACTGCGCGCCCCGGCCGTCCGCAGGAATCCCGATCTGGGTGTCGGGTTCGCTCTCCAAAGCGGTCGTACGACGCGTCGCAACCTGGGGCGACGGATGGATTCCGATCATGGGCGCCGTCGACGACGACCTACGTGTTGGGATCAACGTCATCGGCAAGGCAATGGCAGATCTCGGACGCGATCCGGCGGAACTGCAGATTCGGGGGCGATTGACCGTCGTTCGCGGGGCTGACGGTTCGATCGACCTCCCGGCGACGATGCTCAGTGCCGAACAGCTGCTCGAATCCGGAGCTACCGATGTGCTGGTCGCGCTGGCAGCGGTTGATCCCGACCCGGATGCGGCGATGGAGGAGTTCGGCGAACTGGTGGGTGCCTTCGCAAAGGTGACCCGCTGACCATCGCGTCGAGACGGTAGTTCTATCGTGCGAAGTGTTGTAGTGCAGCCTGATCGAGGAGAGAACAAATGACCGAGAGCATCGTCGTGGATACGAGCCTGGAAGCCTTGCTCGATGCCCGGATCAGCTGCCGCGCCTACCAGGACCGCCAAGTGCCGCGTGAGGTGATCGAGGAGATCCTTCGGCTGGCGCAGAAGACGCCGTCGTGGTGCAACACGCAACCGTGGCAGGTCGCGATCACGGAAGGGGAGGGCACCGAACGATTCCGCGCCGGCCTCGGTGAGTACGTGATCGCCAACGCCCAGGAGTCGGACTTCGAGTTCCCACGCCAATACCAGGGCATCTACAAGTCGCGTCGGTTCGACTGCGCGATGGCGCTCTATTCGAGCGTCGGAATCGAGCACGGTGACCGCGCCGGGTCCGCGGCGCAGACGATGAAGAATTTCGAGCTCTTCGGCGCTCCCCACGTCGCGATCATCACCACCGACGAGGCATTGGGCACCTATGGAGCCGTCGACTGCGGGTTGTACGTGAACAGCTTCTTGCTCGCGGCCCAGAGTCTGGGTGTGGCCACCATTCCGCAGGCGGCACTCGCAGGCAGTTCCAAGTTCATTCACGAACACTTCGGCATCGACGACACCCGCAAGGTCGTCTGCGCTATCTCGTTCGGATACGCCGACACCGACCACCCGGTGAACGGATTCCGCACCGAACGCGAAACCGTCGACAACGTCGTGCAGTGGATGTCGAACTGACGGGGATGTCGAACTGACGGGGATGTCGAACTGATCACCTGCTGGTCCGGGGATTGAGTGTTGCGTAGTTCCACCTGAAAGACTGGTGGCATGTCCGACACACCCGAACTGTTCGATCGTCTGCGCCGATTCCCCGATGTCGAGGCACCCAATCTCTTTGCCGTCGATGCGGCCGATCGCCTGATCCTCGACGAGGCCGCCGACGCTCTGGCCGCCGCGCCGGCGGACTCCGTCGTCGTGATCGGCGATCACTACGGTGCGCTGACCGCCGGTGTTGCGCTCGTTCACGGAATTGCCGGCGTGCGGGTTCATCAGGATCCGCTCACCGGAGAACTGGCACTCGCGAACAATGCGCGCGAACTAGGTTTCAGTGACGCCTTGACCTCCCACGGACTGGACGAGGAGTTGCTCAGCGGCGCCCGCGTCGTGCTCACGCAATTGCCGCGTAGTCTCGCCGAACTTGCCGAGATCGCTCAACTGATCGCACTCCATGCCGACCCGGCAGTACGGGTCTTCGCCGGTGGGCGTGACAAGCACATCACCCCGGCGATGAACAAGGTTCTCGGCGAATCGTTTTCCGACGTCAGCGCCTCACGTGGGCGTCAGAAGTCGCGCGTACTCAAGGCGTCGGAACCCAAGGCCGATGTTGCGATCACGTTCCCGTTGACCGAACGCCTCGACGAGTTCGATCTCGACGTCGTTGCTCACGGCGCAGTGTTTGCCGGTGCGAGCCTGGACATCGGCACCCGGTTGCTCCTGGAGAATCTCGGCAAGATAGCGGTCGACCCGTTGAGCGATGTGGTCGATCTGGGTTGTGGCAGCGGCATTCTCGCGACGGCGATCGCACGCAAGTTCCCGGACGTGCACGTGATCGCGACGGATCAGTCCTCGGCAGCCGTCGCTTCGGCACTGGCGACCGCGTCCGCAAACGGCGTCGGCGATCGGGTGAGCGGTCTGCGCGACGACGCGATGAGCTCGCTGCCCGACGCGAGCACGGATCTGGTTCTGTTGAACCCGCCGTTCCACGTCGGCGCGGCGGTTCACACCGGTGGAGCGCTCAAGATGTTCGAAGCCGCCGGTCGCGTCCTGCGCCCCGGCGGGGAGCTGTGGACTGTCCACAACGCGCATCTGGGTTATCGCGAACCGTTGAAAGCCGCGGTGGGTCCCAGTGAGGCGATGGCGAAGAACGCGAAGTTCATCGTGATGAAGTCGATCAAACCGTCCTAGTATCGAAAAGGGACGAGTGTCGAAGAGTGTTGACCTTCCGGAAACGCGCCGGGAACTACAACGGATGCTTCGACGTTGTAAATTACGAGTGCTTTACTTTTAGTTAGGTACACGGACCGTGTCGGAAACTCGGATCCGTCCGGCGAACCCGCGACGCACCCGTCGTAGGCCACCACGATGAAGGGATGATCACGGTGCGCACCACCAGCAACCCGGTGTTCCGCAATCTGCCCAAGCAAGAGGGCAACGGATACGCCTCGTTCGGATCTGCGACGGCGGGCGCCTCGCAGGCAACCCAGCAGTTCGGTCAGCCGCAGTACGCTCCGGCTGAGCCGTACCAGACCGGTCCCACCTCGCGGGCCATGACGATCGACGACGTCGTCACCAAGACGGGCATCACGCTCGGTGTGCTGACCATCTCGGCATTGGTGTCGTACTTCCTGGTCAACAACAACGCCGACCTCGCAGCCCCGCTGGTCATCGGCGGCGGTCTCGTCGGCCTGGTACTGGTTCTGGTCGCCACGTTCGGCCGCAAGATGGACAACCCGGCAATCGTGTTGGCATACGCCGTCGCGGAGGGTCTGTTCCTCGGTGCGCTGTCGTTCATGTTCACCAGCGTCGAATTCGGTGGCGTCGGCGGATCGGCTCTGATCGCGCAGGCAGTCCTCGGTACTTTCGGTGTGTTCTTCGGAATGCTGGTGGTCTACAAGACCGGTGCGATTCGGGTGACCCCGCGTTTGACGCGAATGATCATCGGTGCGCTCATCGGTGTTGTCGTTCTGGCGCTCGGCAACCTCGTCGCCAGCTTCTTCACCGAGGGTGGACTGGGACTGCGTGACGGCGGAACGTTTGCGATCATCTTCAGCCTCGTCTGCATCGGCATCGCGGCCTTCAGCTTCCTGCTCGACTTCGACGCCGCTGATCAGCTGATCCGCGCGCAGGCTCCGGAGAAGGCGGCCTGGGGCGTCGCATTCGGCCTCACCGTCACCCTGGTCTGGCTGTACGTCGAGATCCTGCGTCTGCTGAGCTACTTCAACAACGACTAGTTCTCGAGTCGTTCCGGAACACAAAAGAAGGGCCCCGCGAGGGGCCCTTCTTTTGTCGTCTGTGGGCGGTTACGGTGCTTTGATGCCTAGCAACTGCTTGGTTTGGAACGAAGGGGAGCGAATGTCGACAAACACCACTGAACCCGTCCTGGTCGCGGATGCCGGAGCAGTGCGAACGCTGACCTTCAACAATCCGAGCCGCCTGAACGCTTTCAATGCGGCCGGCTTTCGAGCGCTCACCAAGGCGCTCGACGACGCGGCGTCGGACGATGCCGTGAGCGTGGTGATCCTCGAGGGCGCGGGCAAGGCATTTTCCAGTGGCGTCGACCTACGCGCACTGGCCGAACCCGGCACGGACAATACCGACTTCGGCGACGCATTCGCGCCGCTGATCGTTGCGCTGGTGGAGTTTCCGAAGCCTTTGATCGCCGCGGTGCACGGCGCCGCCGTCGGCATCGGCCTGACCATGCTGCTCTACTGCGACGTCGTCTACGTTGCCGAGAACGCACGCTTGCGGGCACCGTTCACCTCGCTGGGCACGGCGCCCGAAGCTGCCAGTAGTTGGTTGCTGCCCAAGGTGATCGGAACACAGCGCGCCGGCGAGCTGATCCTGTCGGCCCGGTGGCTCAGCGGCATCGAGGCGGCTGACTACGGCTTGGCGACCGCAGCTGTAGCTGCCGACGAGGTACATGCGCGTGCCCGTGAGAGTGCCGAGCAGATTGCCGCCAACGTCGGACCGGCAGTCCTGGCCGCCAAGCGACTGCTCCGTCACGGTTGGGCGGAAGAGGCTCGCGCCGCCGTGCAGCGTGAGGACGAGGCTGCGCGAGAGTTGATTCGCGAGTTGGGGAGTTTTGCTCAGAAATTCACGACAACATGAAAAACCGCGAACATTGAACACGACCACACGAAAGCGGCCGCCCGGCAGAAGCCCGGGGGCCGCATTAGA
>NZ_JBHWUF010000003.1:0-80348 GCF_042738325.1 Rhodococcus sp. NPDC059969
GTAATGCATGCAGGTGACTGGTACTAATAGGCCGAGGACTTACCACAAAGAAGCTACGCGTCCACTGTGCGGTATCTGAAACAACACACAGATACTGATGAGAAACCCTGTTTTCTCCGTCACCCATCCACCCGGTAACGGGTTCGGGTTGGTGCACGGTGAAACCAGGTGATCCAAGGTTGGTTACTGTGACAGTTTCATAGAGTTACGGCGGTCATAGCGAAGGGGAAACGCCCGGTCCCATTCCGAACCCGGAAGCTAAGCCCTTCAGCGCCGATGGTACTGCACTCGACAGGGTGTGGGAGAGTAGGACACCGCCGAACACCCGTTAACCGAAAGGGGACCCAACATACTGGGTCCCCTTTCGTGCGTTGTATGAAAGGAATGACTGTGTCGGAGAATGGCGACGAGCGTCGGTCCTTCCGTGGGGGAGGAGCGCCTCGATCAGGTGGCCCCCGTCGTGACAACGACGGGCGTGGATCACGCAGCGCTGCAGGCGGAGACCGCCGCGGTGGTGCCGGAGACAACAACCGTGGCGGGGCTGGAAACAGCAATCGCGGCGGCGGATTCAGTGGCGGACAGCGCCGCGGCGGCGAGGGTGGGTTCACCCCTCGTGGGCGCGACGGCGACCGCAACCGTCAGCAAGCTCGACCTGACGAACCAGATTTGCCCGATAACGTAGAGCCGACCGAGTTGGATCCGGCTGTTCGTCGGGATCTGCTCAGCCTCGACAAGGACAACGCCAACACAGTTGCGCGTCACCTCGTCATGGCGGGCAAGCTCGTTGACGAAGACCCGGAACTTGCACTGCTCCACGCTCGCGCTGCTCGTCAGCGTGCCGGCCGCATTGCTGTCGTTCGTGAAGCTGCCGGAATCACTGCCTACCACGCGGGTGAATGGGCCGAGGCTCTCTCCGAGCTCCGTGCTGCCCGTCGAATGGCTGGTGGACCGGGTCTGATCGCTGTGATGGCCGATTGCGAACGCGGTTTGGGTCGACCCGAACGCGCGATCGAACTCGGTCGCAGTGACGAGGCTGCGCTGCTTTCAGGCGACGAGGCTTCGGAGTTGCGGATCGTCGTCGCCGGTGCTCGGATGGATCTCGGACAGTTCGATCAGGCAGTTGTCACACTGCAGACCAAGGATCTTGATGCAGCGCGTACCGGTGAAGCTGCGGCTCGCTTGTTCTACGCGTACGCCGATGCCCTCGTTGCAGCCGGTCGTATCGAAGACGGTCTGAAGTGGTTCCTCAACGCTGCAGCTGCAGACCTCGAGGGTGACACGGATGCTGAAGAACGGGTGGCCGAGTTGACCGGAGAAGATCAGTGACCGTGCTTCGTACCCAGTACGACGTACTTTTGCTCGATCTTGACGGCACGCTGTACGCCGGAGCTCATGCGATTCCCGGTACCCAGGCTGCTTTGGCTCAAGGCTCGCAGGCTTTGTACTACGTGACCAACAACGCAAGTCGCTCACCTTCGGCAGTGTCGGCGCACCTGACCGAACTCGGTTTCGATTCCGAAGACGATCGTGTGGTCACCAGTTCCCAGACTGCCGTGCGTCTGTTGGCGGAGCGCCTCGAACCCGGTGCCGCTGTTCTGGTCGTCGGCACCGACGCGCTTGCGGACGAGGTGACGCGCGTCGGATTGCTGCCGGTTCGTGAGTTCGCCGATTCCCCGGTTGCTGTCGTTCAAGGACATTCGACGGAGACCAACTGGTCGATCCTTGCCGAAGCATGTCTGGCGATCAGGGCCGGCGCGCTGTGGGTGGCTGCGAACCTGGACACCACACTGCCGTCGGAACGGGGTTTGGTTCTCGGCAACGGCTCGATGGTGGCGGCTCTGCGCGCTGCGACGAGCCAGGAGCCCCTGGTCGCCGGTAAGCCTGCTGCACCTCTGATGGAGGATGCGCTAGCTCGCAGCGGGTGTTCGCGTCCTCTGGTGGTCGGCGATCGTTTGGACACCGATATCGAAGGCGCACATGCTGTTTCGATCGATTCGCTGTTGGTTCTCACCGGTGTGAGCACGCCGGGTGACGTACTGCGGGCTCCGATTCAGCAGCGTCCCACCTACATTGCAGCAACTCTGGATTCGCTCAATCAGCCGGCCGTCGAGTCGCTGGTCGGTGCGGACTCCAAGTGGTCCGTCTCGGTGAACGGGTCGACGCTGATAGTCGACGGCCCGGTTGTCGGGGACGAGATGTCACTTCTACGTGCGGTTGCGCCTGTCGCATGGGCTAATCCGTCGTTCCAGACCCTGGAAGCGTCCGATGCCGGCGTAGCGGATCTGTTTGCTTCCTGGCTTGTTTGATTCCTCGCAAATGTGTTCGACTCGCGGGGGTGCGGGTGTATGCGTAACCGAGAGTCATGCACTAACGTTGTGCCCGATGAGCACGCCGACACCGCACCCCGGAAACACGAGTAACGGATCTCCGTTGCCCGGGCCACGCCCTACCGTCGATCCGGAACGCATACGTTCTGACGTCGACGGTTTGCTGGCGCGCCTCGGCGGCATCGAACATGATCCGAACGATCAGCACGGAGCAGGTGTGATCCCGCAGAAGGCACATATTTTGGAACAGGCACACGAGGTGCTCGTCCAGGCACTCGCCTCTGTGGACAGGGCTTGACGTGGCACGTAGAGCACGGGTGGACGCCGAACTGGTCCGGCGCGGACTCGCACGGTCGCGAGATCATGCGCAAGAACTGATTTCCGCCGGCCGAGTTCTCATCTCGGGAGCGGTTGCTACCAAGCCTGCGACGGCGATCGAAGCCGGTACTCCGCTTCGGGTCGTCGAGGTGGAGCAGGAAGTCTCATGGGCCTCGCGAGGGGCGCATAAATTGATCGGCGCCCTAGACGCTTTCGGGTCCGAAGGATTGACGGTCGAAGGCCGACGCTGCCTTGACGCCGGCGCATCCACCGGTGGGTTCACCGATGTTCTGCTGACGCGTGGTGCGAAGGAAGTCGTCGCAGTCGACGTCGGTTACGGACAACTGGTGTGGCGGCTGCAGTCCGACGACCGGGTGCACGTCATCGACCGAACCAATGTTCGTGCAATTGATGCGGAGACCATCGGCGGAACCGTCGATCTGGTTGTGGCGGATCTGTCGTTCATATCTCTCAAGCTCGTACTCGGTGCGTTTGTCGCCTGTACTGCTGATGGTGCGGACCTGGTTCCGATGGTCAAGCCTCAGTTCGAGGTGGGCAAGGACCGCGTCGGTGCCGGTGGCGTCGTACGAGATCCGGAATTGCGAATCTCCGCGGTGCTCGACGTGTCGGAGGCTGCTGCAAAGGTAGGCCTGCGGACGTTAGGTGTGGTGGCCAGCCCACTGCCCGGTCCGTCGGGAAACGTCGAGTATTTCCTGTGGCTTCGAAAGACAGGTGTGCCCGGCGATCAAGAGACGGACACCGACACAGACACCGACACCGAGGGAGTCCCCACGGTGGAGGACATGATTCGCAAGGCTGTAGAGGAAGGGCCCCAGTGAACGCGGTCACGAACGGCGAGTCGCGCGAGATCCTTCTTGTCGCACATCCCGGCCGACGCGACATCACGGAAACCGCCAAGCGAGTCGGAAAGATCTTCGAGCGCGCGGGAATCGGACTGCGAGTCCTCGTCGACGAAGCCGACAGTTCGCGCATCGAAGCAATGACGGAGCCCGCGGGATTCTCTGCGCCGGGTCTGGACGTCACGGTTGTTCATCCCAGCCCTGATGCTGCTGTCGGATGCGAGTTGGTACTGGTTCTCGGTGGCGACGGCACATTTCTGCGCGCCGCCGAACTCGCGCAAGAAGCGTCCATCCCGGTATTGGGCATCAATCTCGGACGCATCGGATTTCTGGCAGAGACCGAGGCCGAGCATCTCGACGAGGCTCTCGCACAGGTAGTTCGCAAGGAGTATCGCGTCGAGTCCCGCATGACACTCGACGTCGTGATTCGGGTGGATGACGAAATCATCGACCGCGGGTGGGCGCTCAACGAAGCCAGTATCGAGAACCGTTCGCGCCTCGGTGTTCTCGAAGTTGTTCTCGAAGTCGACGGCCGACCCGTTTCTGCCTTCGGTTGCGACGGCGTTCTCGTGTCCACTCCGACCGGCTCGACCGCCTATGCATTTTCCGCAGGCGGCCCCGTCGTGTGGCCTGAACTCGAAGCATTGCTCGTCGTACCCAGCAACGCGCATGCGCTGTTCGCGCGGCCGTTGGTCACGAGCCCAAATTCGATCATCGCGGTGGAGACCGTCGCCGGTAGCCACGACGGCCTGGTCTTCTGTGACGGCCGTCGTACGTTGGAACTGCCTGCCGGCGGCCGTGTCGAGGTCGTTCGCGGCGCCACTCCCGTCAAGTGGGTCCGGTTGGACTCTGCGCCTTTCGCTGATCGGATGGTTCGCAAGTTCGAGCTTCCGGTTACCGGATGGCGAGGAAGGAAGCCTTAATCGTGCTCGCAGAGATCCGTATCGACAGTCTTGGTGTGATCTCCGAGGCCAGCGCCCAGTTTCACGAGGGCCTGACCGTCCTGACCGGTGAAACCGGCGCGGGTAAAACCATGGTCGTCACGAGCTTGCACCTCCTCAGCGGTGCGCGAGCCGATGCCGGTCGCGTGCGGTTGGGTGCGTCGCGAGCCGTCGTCGAGGGACGATTCATCGCCGATGATGTCTCACCGGCCACCGAGCGTGAGATCGTCCGAATCCTGGAATCGTCCGGCGCCGAGCGCGACGAGGACGGGACCATCATCGCCGTACGCACTGTTGGCAGCGACGGGCGTTCACGTGCACATCTCGGCGGTCGAAGCGTGCCGGCGGGCGTCCTCTCCGAATTCACGGATCCACTTCTGACGGTTCACGGACAGAACGATCAGCTGCGTTTGCTTCGTCCCGACCAGCAACGCAATGCGCTGGACCGCTTCGGGGACAAAGCAATCGGGACACTCCTGACGCGGTATCGCAAACACCGTCGTGAGTGGTTGGATGCTCGTTCGGAGTTGATCGAGCGCACGTCGAAAGCTCGTGAACTGGCGCAAGAGGCAGACCAGTTGACCTTCGCGCTCAACGAAATCGACGGCGTGGCACCCGAGCCGGGTGAGGATACGGCCATCGTTGCCGAGGTGCGTCGACTCAGCGAACTCGATTCACTCCGCTCCGCTGCCGAAGAGGCGCACGCTGCGCTCGCCGGGAGTGACGATATGGCCAGCGGTGACGTCGGGGTCATGCCGGCGCTCGACCTGATGTCCGAAGCGCGAGCGCGTATCGAGTCGGTCACCGATGCCGATCTGGACGGCCTCGGTTCCCGTTTGGCCGACGCTATTGCCGTCGTCACCGATGTTGCCGGAGACCTCAACACCTATCTCTCCGGGCTACCCGCCGATCCGGGTGCTCTGGACTCGCTGCTGTCGCGGCAGTCCGAACTGAAGACTCTGACTCGCAAGTACGCCGCCGATGTCGACGGTGTTCTCGAATGGGCGGATACCGCTCGCGCTCGTCTGTCCAAACTCGACGTGTCCTCGGATGCGTTGTCGCTGTTGGCCAAGCAGGTCGAGGAAACGGCTGGACTGACCGCGGAGGCAGCTACCAAGCTGAGCGCCGCCAGAGTCAAGGCGGCGGCAAAGCTCGCCAAGGCTGTCAGCGCGGAACTCGCCGGTCTGGCGATGGGGCGTGCGGGCCTCGAGGTGACGGTTCGTTCGCAGCCTGCGGGCCCGCAGGATTCGGCGCCGCTCAGTGTCGGGGGAGTAGACCTGCATGCCGGATCTGCCGGCGTCGACGAGGTGGAATTTCGTCTGTCCGCGCACAGTGGGGCGCCCTCGTTGCCCATCAGTAAGAGCGCTTCCGGCGGCGAGCTTTCGCGCGTCATGCTTGCGCTCGAGGTGGTTCTCGCCGGTAGCGACACCGGCGCGACGATGGTTTTCGACGAGGTGGACGCTGGGGTCGGTGGCCGTGCTGCCGTCGAGATCGGCCGCCGATTGGCGAAACTCGCTCGGACGCATCAGGTTATCGTCGTCACTCACCTTCCGCAGGTCGCTGCGTTTGCCGACACCCACCTCGTGGTGGACAAGGTGGACGACAAGGGCGGAGTGGTCAGCAGTGGTGTGCGGACATTGTCGGATTCTGATCGTGTGGTCGAGTTGGCCCGTATGTTGGCAGGATTGGACGACACCGAGACCGGGCGTGCACACGCCGAAGAACTGCTCGAGATCGCGAATGCGGCCCGCGTCACAGATTGAAGGTTCTGTGGTGTTGGTGTGACTGATGTGGTAGTTGTCGGCGCGCCTCCACCGGTCAAGGCGGTTTCAGGTTCATCATCGAAGCCATGAAGATGCCCGGATTGCTCTCACGTAACACCGAATCCTTGCCTGGGATCAGTGGCATCGCCAGGGCCGATCGGAACACGGCGAAGCTTTTACGCCGTGTCGGTCCTGGAGACATCGTGATCCTCGACGAAGTCGACATCGATCGCCGGACCGCCGATGCTCTGGTGAAAGCCGGAGTCATGGCCGTGGTCAACGCGTCACCGTCGATTTCGGGGCGCTACCCCAACCTCGGACCGGAAGTGATCGTCGCCAACGACATCGTTCTGATCGATGCCGTCGACGGTGACGTCTTCAAGAACGTCAAGGACGGCAGCAAGATCCGCCTGCACGAGGGCGAGGTCTTCAACGGCGAGAAGAGTCTCGTCAAGGGTGAAGAGCAGACCGAGGCCGAGATCTCCGACCGGATGATCGAGGCCAAGACCGGCCTGGTCGATCACCTCGAAGCGTTCTCGGGCAACACCATCGAGTTCATCCGCACCGAAAGCCCGTTGCTGATCGACGGAATCGGTGTCCCGGACATCGACATCGATTTGAAGGATCGCCACGTCGTGGTCGTCTCCGACGGCCCCGAACACGAGGCCGATCTGAAAAACCTCAAGCCCTTCATCAAGGAGTACTCGCCGATTCTGATCGGTGTCGGTGCAGGTGCGGACGTGTTGAGCAAGGCCGGATACCGCCCCGATCTGATCGTGGGCGACCCGGAAGAAATCACCAGTTCCACCCTCAAATCCGGAGCCGAAGTTGTTCTGCCCGCAGACCAGGACGGTCATGCTGCAGGACTTTCCCGAATCCAGGATCTCGGTATCGGGGCGATGACGTTCCCCGCGACCTGCTCACCGACCGACCTTGCTTTGCTCCTTGCCGATCATCACGGGGCTTCGCTGATCGTGACGGTCGGCAACGTGGTGTCCTTGGACGAATTCTTCGACCGCGGACGCCGTGAAAGCAATCCGTCGGCATTCATGACGCGCCTCAAGGTGGGACCGAAACTGGTCGACGCCAAGGCCGTCGCCACGCTGTATCGAAGTCGAGTGTCCGGCGGCGCGATCGCGCTCCTGGTGCTTGCCGCCCTGGTGGCAGTGATCGTCGCCCTGGTCGTGTCCAATGCCGGTAGTGAAGTTCTCGACTGGGCAGTCGCAACGTGGAACAGCTTCGCGCTGTGGGTTCAGGGGCTCTTCAAGTGATTTCGATGCGTCAACATGCAATTTCCATAGCGGCAATCTTCCTGGCCCTCGCGATCGGCGTGGTGCTGGGTTCCGGAATGCTGTCCAGTGGATTGCTTTCGGGTCTGCGTGACGACAAGGCAGACCTGCAGAACGAGATCGAAGACCTCAATCAACAGTCCAATCAGCTTCAGCAGCAACTCAATTCCGCGGACGGCTTCGATGCCGCTGTCGGTGGTCGCGTCGTGCGTGACAGTCTCGCTGGTCGCACCGTCGTCGTCATCACGACGCCGGATGCCGATCCCGGTGATCTCGACGGTGTCAACCGACTCGTCACTGCCGCCGGCGGCGCCGTGACCGGACGTGTCTCGCTCACCGATTCGTTTGTCGACGCCACGGGTGGTGACCGCTTGCGGACCGTCGTCACCAATGTCATTCCTGCGGGCATCACCCTCAAGACCGGTGCGGTCGATCAGGGCAGTCTCGCGGGCGATCTGCTCGGTTCGGTTCTGCTTCTCAACGGGCAGAGCAGCGAACCGCAGAGCACTCCGGACGAGATGAATCTCGCGCTCGACTCGCTGCGCAGCGCCGGCTTCATCAGTTACGACGACGGCGCGGTCAAGCCGGCTCAGCTCGCGGTCGTTCTCACCGGCGACAACAAGAGCGAATCCGACGCGGCCACGGGTAACCGCGGCGCCGTCATCGCCCGGTTTGCGGGTGCTCTCGATGGGCGCGGCGCAGGAACGATTCTCGCGGGTCGGCCCGGCTCGGCCGAGGGCAGTGGTCCGGTCGCCGTCGCCCGTGCGGATGCGGCGCTCTCAGCGGGCTTGACGACCATCGACAACATCGATCGGGAGTCGGGCAAGATCACGACGCCGTTGGCACTGCAGGAACAGTTGAACGGCGGCGCCGGCCGCTACGGCACGGGACCGGGAGCGGCGGCGGTTACCGTCGGCGCACCCACCAACTGACACCCCGGTTTTGATACGCCGGTCACATCGGGGGCGGAAAGTCGGCGCGTTGTAGGCGCCGACCCCCGATAGGTGTTACCGTGAAATCCCGTGGGTCGGCAGGCCCCAGCATGCTTCATCAGACCAAGCCCTGCACAGTCGTCACGGGAGCCCCTTTGCCACAGTCACGCACTAACACGCGTACCGCCACCAAGCACATCTTCGTCAGCGGAGGTGTAGCTTCCTCGCTCGGCAAAGGTTTGACCGCCTCGAGCCTGGGACAGTTGTTGACCGCGCGGGGAATGCGCGTGACCATGCAGAAGCTCGATCCTTATCTCAATGTGGATCCGGGCACCATGAACCCCTTCCAGCACGGCGAGGTCTTCGTTACCGAAGACGGTGCCGAGACCGACCTCGACGTCGGACACTACGAGCGGTTCCTCGACCGTGACCTCTCCGGCCAGGCGAACGTCACCACCGGCCAGGTGTACTCGACGGTCATCGCCAAGGAACGCCGCGGCGAGTACCTCGGTGACACCGTTCAGGTCATCCCGCACATCACCGACGAGATCAAGCGTCGCATCCTCGAGATGAGCGGTCCGGATCTGCAGGGACACCGCCCGGACGTCGTCATCACCGAAATCGGTGGAACCGTCGGCGACATCGAATCGCAGCCCTTCCTCGAAGCCGCTCGCCAGGTCCGCCACGACGTCGGCCGCGACAACGTCTTCTTCCTGCACGTCTCCCTCGTGCCGTACCTCGGCCCCTCCGGAGAACTCAAGACCAAGCCCACGCAGCACTCGGTTGCGTCGTTGCGCAGCATCGGCATTCAGCCCGACGCGCTGATCCTTCGTTGCGATCGCGACGTTCCGCAGGGCCTCAAGAACAAGATCGCCCTGATGTGCGACGTGGACGTCGACGCCTGCATCTCGACGCCCGACGCTCCCTCGATCTACGACATCCCGAAGGTTCTGCACCGTGAGGGCCTCGACGCTTACGTCGTTCGCCAGCTGGGTCTCCCGTTCCGCGACGTCGACTGGACCGTGTGGGGCAACCTCCTCGATCGTGTTCACCAGCCGCGCGAGACCGTGCGCGTCGCATTGGTCGGCAAGTACGTCGACCTGCCCGACGCATACCTCTCCGTCACCGAGGCACTGCGCGCCGGTGGATTCGCGAACCGGTCCAAGGTCGAGATCTCCTGGGTCCCGTCGGACGCCTGTGAGACCGAAGCCGGAGCGCAGGCCGCTCTCGGTGACGTCGACGGTGTTCTGATCCCGGGCGGCTTCGGCATCCGCGGCATCGAAGGCAAGCTCGGCGCGATCCGTTTCGCACGTTCGCGCAAGCTGCCGCTGCTGGGTCTGTGTCTGGGTCTGCAGTGCGTCGTCATCGAAGCTGCTCGTAGCGTCGGTCTCGACGATGCCAACTCGGCCGAGTTCGAGCCGGACACCAAGCACCCGGTCATCTCGACGATGGCTGATCAGGAAGACGTCATCGCCGGTGACGCCGACCTCGGTGGCACCATGCGTCTGGGTGCTTACCCGGCCGTGCTGACCAAGGGTTCCGTCGTCGCTCAGGCCTACGGAACCGAGGACGTTTCCGAGCGTCACCGTCACCGCTACGAGGTCAACAACACCTACCGCGATCGGATTGCCAAGTCCGGCTTGCAGTTCAGCGGAACCTCACCGGACGGCCACCTGGTCGAGTTCGTCGAGTACCCGCGTGAGCAGCATCCGTTCTTCGTTGCCACCCAGGCACATCCGGAGCTCAAGAGCCGCCCGACGCGCCCGCACCCGCTGTTCGCGGCCTTCGTCGAAGCAGCGTTGACGTACAAGCTCGAAGAGCGCCTGCCCGTCGACGTCCACGGTGACGAGAAGATCGACACCGCTGCCACCGAGACGGCGCTCGACGCTGCAGTCGAGAACGTGGAAAAGGTCTAGCCACACATGAGCGATCCCGGTCGGCACGAATTCGACACCCTCGGCTCCAAGACGGTCTACACCGGCGCGATCATCGCGTTGCGTGTCGACACCGTTGCGATGCCTGGTGGTCAGCGTGCCGATCGGGAGGTCGTCGAGCATCACGGCGCCGTTGCCGTCGTGGCACTGGACGAGCGCGACAATCTTGTGCTGATTCACCAGTACCGTCACCCGCTCGGGCACCGGTTGTGGGAAATTCCTGCCGGTCTGCTCGACGCTCCGGGGGAGAGCCCGGTCGAGGCGGCAGCGCGCGAGCTGGGCGAAGAAACCGGACTCGGCGCCGATCGATGGTCGGTGCTGGTCGATGTCGCTCTCTCACCCGGGTTCACGGACGAGGCGGTTCGCGTCTTCCTCGCCGAGGGGCTGCACGAGGTGGAGCGCGACGATCCCGAACACGAAGAAGCCGATCTCGAGATTTCGCGGGTTCCGCTCGCCGACGCCGTCGACATGGCGCTACGCGGCGACATCGTCAATGCCACAGCGGTATCGGGCATACTCGCGATCGCCACCGCACGCGCGACGGGCAAGCCGTTGCGCCCCGCCGACGCACCGTGGCCTGATCGTCCGCGCGCATTCGGAGAACGCAAGTCGCGAGCCTGAAGTGCTTGCCCGGCAGGTGGACTCGTATCTCGACCATCTAGCGGTCGAGCGAGGATCGGCGCGCAACACTCTACTTTCGTATCGCCGCGACTTGAATCGGTACGCGGAGTACCTGAACGGACGCGGCATCGACGACGTCGCGGGCGTGACGGAAAACGACGTCACCGAATTCGTGACACATCTGCGCCTGGGTGACAAAGATGCCGGCGTCGTACCGTTGGCGGCCAGTTCGGCAGCACGCACCCTGATCGCGGTTCGCGGATTCCACAAGTTTTCCGCCGCCGAGGGTCTGGTCAGCGTCGACGTGGCCCGAACGGTCAAGCCGCCGACGCCCGGACGCAAGCTGCCCAAGGCCCTGCCTCTCGACGACGTGATCGCCCTGCTCGACGCTTCGGGTGGCGGTGCGGCCGGCGACGGGCCCCGCGACCTGCGGGATCGCGCTCTGCTCGAGCTCCTGTACTCGACCGGAGCGCGAATCACCGAGGCGATCGATCTGGACGTCGACGACATCGACACCGAAACCCGTTCCGTGCTGCTCAAGGGCAAGGGCGGCAAGCAGCGGATCGTCCCCGTCGGCAGGCCGGCGATCGCCGCGGTGGACGCGTATCTCGTCCGGGGGCGCCCCAGCTTGGCGACGCGCGGTGTTCCTGCCCTGTTTCTCAACGCTCGCGGTGGACGCCTCTCGCGTCAAAGCGCGTGGCAGATACTTCAGGATGCGGCGGCGTCGGCCGGGATCAAGGCGGACGTCTCACCCCACACGCTCAGGCACTCGTTTGCCACACACCTGCTCGACGGCGGCGCGGACGTACGCGTCGTGCAGGAACTTCTCGGTCACGCTTCGGTAACCACGACGCAGATCTACACACTGGTCACCGTCACCGCGTTGCGCGAAGTGTGGGCTCAGGCACACCCGCGTGCCCGTTAGGGGTTGGTTGGCTCATGCGTGTCTGCGAGACCATTCGGTGATGTAAGCGGTAGCGTTCAAGGAGCGCGAGCGGCCTCCACCGCAGTTTCGGGGGTTTGCCGGCGCCGAGAGCAACCGCCGAAAGAGTAGGGGAGCATCGGACCGTGTCGACATCGCAGCCACCAGCGGCGGAGTCCGCGCCGCCGCATGTCAATGCCCAACTCTTCGAGCGCGTGAACGAATCAGCACCAGCTGTACCCTCCGAACCAGAGGCGATGTTCGAAATAGATACGACGCCAGTAGCCTCTCCACCTGCGGAAACCCTGACCGTTTCCGCGGAAGAACTCGGCCCGACAGGCCGACCGGTCCGCGAGGTGCCGCAACCGACACCGTTGGCGCACCACGGACCCGCGATGATCATCGCGATGTGCAACCAGAAGGGCGGCGTCGGCAAGACGACGTCGACCATCAACCTGGGTGCATCGTTGGCTGAATACGGTCGTCGAGTGCTCCTGGTGGATCTTGACCCCCAAGGCGCGTTGTCTGCCGGACTGGGCGTTCAGCATCATGACCTGGAACTGACCGTCCATAACCTTCTGGTCGAACCACGTGTGTCCATCGACGATGTGTTGATGCGCACTCGGGTAGACGGCCTCGACCTGCTCCCCAGCAACATCGACCTTTCGGCCGCCGAGATCCAATTGGTCACCGAGGTCGGGCGTGAGCAGACCTTGGGGCGCGTGTTGCACCCTGTTCTCGATCGGTACGACTACGTGCTCATCGACTGCCAGCCGTCGCTTGGCCTGCTCACCGTGAATGCGCTGGCCTGCGCCGATTCGGTCATCATTCCGATGGAATGCGAGTACTTCAGCCTGCGCGGCCTGGCACTCCTCAACGACACCGTCGAAAAGGTGCACGACCGTCTCAATCCGAAGCTGGAGTTGGCCGGCATCGTCGTCACGATGTTCGACGCTCGGACCCTGCACGCTCGTGAGGTGATGGCGCGCGTCGTCGAGGTGTTCGGCGACGTCGTCTACGACACGGTGATCAACCGCACCGTTCGATTCCCCGAAACCAGCGTCGCCGGTGAGCCGATCACGACGTGGGCGCCGAAATCGGCTGGGGCCGAGGCATATCGAGCATTGGCCCGCGAGGTCATTCACCGGTCTGGTCGTTAGTGGAACTGATTGCATCGCAAGAAGATTCGGTCGAAGTCGAGCCGGATTCGATCGACCCGAACGTGCCGACCGACGCTCAGACCGCAGCCAAGGCTGCCGGTTTCCGAGTCACACTCAGGAACTTCGAAGGCCCGTTCGATCTGCTGTTGAACCTGATCAATCAACGGCAACTCGATGTCACCGAAGTCGCCCTGCACACCGTCACGGACGATTTCATCGCGTACACCAAGGAACTCGGCAGTGCGATGGGCCTCGATCAGACGACAGAGTTTCTGGTCGTCGCGGCCACGCTTCTGGACCTGAAAGCCGCAAGGCTGTTGCCCGCCGGGCAGGTCGAGGACGCCGAGGATCTGGCGCTTCTCGAAGCCCGCGACCTTCTCTTCGCGCGACTGCTGCAGTACCGGGCGTACAAACAAGTTGCGGCGCTGTTCGGTGAGTTGGAGGAAGCTGCACTGCGGCGCTATCCGCGGTCGGTTGCCGTCGAGGATCAGTTCACCGAACTCCTACCCGAGGTGTTGTTGGGCGTCGACCCTCAGCGTTTTGCGGAGATCGCGGCGACGGTGTTCACACCGCGTCCGGTGCCGACGGTGGGCCTCGATCACCTCCATGTGTCCAATATCTCGATACCCGAGCAGGCCGAGCGAATTCTCGAGTTGCTGCGCGAGCGAGGCATAGGGGAGTGGACACCCTTCGGGGACCTCGTTGCCGAGTGTGAGATCACCGTCGAGATAGTCGCAAGATTTCTCGCATTGCTCGAGCTGTATCGCCGGCAGGTCATCGTGTTCGAGCAACCCGAAGCCCTCGGACCGCTGATGGTGAGTTGGACCGGAGACGACCCGGCCGCGCCGGTCACAGAGGAGGACTACGGATGAACGCCGAGCCGACGGAATCGGAATCTTCGCAGCTAGACGAGATGATCGAGCCTACTGACGACGCTGCGGTTTCCGAAGATTCTGCCCCCGATTTCGACCTCGACGACGATCAACTCGACGCAGTGCTGGAGTCGCTTCTGCTCGTCGTGGACTCACCGGCCGAAGTGAACCAACTCGCATCTGTCACCGGTACCGCACCGGAGCGCGTCGAACAACGTCTGACGTTGATGTCGGCCGCATTGACCGCTCGCGGCAGCGGAATGGACCTTCGCTACGCGGGCGACGGATGGCGTCTGTACACGCGACAAGAGTTTGCCCCGTATGTGGAAAAGCTGCTATTGGACGGCGCACGCACCAAATTGACCAGGGCGGCATTGGAAACTTTGGCCGTAGTCGCATACCGTCAACCGTTGACTCGTGCGCGGATCAGTGCGGTACGAGGCGTCAACGTGGACGGGGTGGTACGCACCCTCCTTGCCCGCGGACTGATCGCGGAAGCCGGGCCGGACCCGGACACCAACGCGACACGGTACTCCACGACCGAACTGTTCCTCGAACGGCTCGGCCTGGCCTCGCTGAGCGAGCTCCCGGAGTTGGCCCCGCTCTTGCCTGATGTCGATCTCATCGACGACATCAGCGAAAGCCTGGAATCCGATCCGCGATTTGCGAGAATGAACAAGGCAGACGTGCCCGCTGACGTAGTGGACACCGAAGTCGACGACTGACCGGAATTCCGGCGGTCGTCAGCACCGAGAAAGACCCGACCACGCTCGGGAAACAGTAGAAAACTGACAGGAAAAAAGTGAACAATCCCGCTCGCCGAGATGGCACACCGGACCGTAACAACTCCCGCGACAACCGCGGCGCACGCAGCGATGCACCTCGTGGTGGACGCAGTGACGCCCCCCGCGGCGCACGTAGCGAAGCGCCCCGTGGTGGACGCAGCAACACTTCCCGCAGTACCTCCGGATACGACCGCAACGCCGGATCCGACCGTCCCCGCACGGACGACCGTCGCGGTGGATTCAATGATGACCGTCGCCCGCCGCGCAGTGATGACCGTCGCCCGCCGCGCAGTGACGACCGTCGCCCGCCGCGCAGTGACGATCGCCGCCCCGCACGTACGGACGACCGCCGTGGCGGTTACAACGACGATCGGCGCGGACCGCGCACGGACGATCGGCGCGGCCCGCGCACGGACGATCGCCGCGGACCGCGCAGCGACGACCGTCGTACTCCCCACGTCGACGCCCGCCGCGCACCGCGTGGCGGCGCTGACCGTCGTAGCGACGATCAGCGCGGCGCACGCCCCGACGCTCCTCGCGGCGGTGCATGGTCGAACGCACCTCGTGGATCCAAGTTCGACGGACCTCCGCGCAAGCGCCCGGCAGCCCCGACACCGCCGGCGACCAACAAGCGTGGCAAGCCGAAGACCGAGAAGCCGCAGCGCGTGGTCTCTCAGAACCCGTTGGTGTCCAACGCCAAGCCGGCGCGTCATCAGCACGCCGAGGTCACCAAGCACGACGGCCCGCCGAAGGGCGACGGCGTCCGCTTGCAGAAGGTGCTGGCTCAGGCCGGCGTCGCATCACGCCGCGCTGCTGAAGAACTGATCGACCAGGGGCGCGTCGAGGTCGACGGCCGCATCGTGGTCGAGCAGGGGCTGCGTGTCGACCCCGAGAACGCAGTGGTTCGCGTCGACGGCGTCCGTGTCGTCGTGCAGAAGGATCTCGTCTACCTCGCGATGAACAAGCCGCGTGGCTGGCAGTGCACCATGTCCGACGATCTCGGTCGTCCGTGCGTCGGCGACATCGTCTCCGAGCGCGTTCAGTCCGGTCAGCGACTCTTCCACGTCGGCCGCCTCGACGCCGATACCGAAGGCTTGCTCCTCTTCACCAACGACGGCGATTTGGCTCACCGCCTGATGCACCCGTCGTTCGAGGTTCCGAAGACGTACCTCGCCACGGTTCACGGCGTTGTCGAGCGCAGCACCGGCAAGCAGTTGCGCGACGGTGTCACCCTCGACGACGGTCCGGCCAAGGTGGACGCGTTCACCGTGCTCGAGATCAACGAGGGCAAGACGCTCGTCAAGCTCGTTCTGCACGAAGGTCGCAAGCACATCGTGCGTCGTCTCCTCGATGCCGTCGGTCACCCCGTTGTCCGTCTGGTTCGCACCAACGTCGGAGTTGTCGCCCTCGGCGATCAGCGTCCGGGAACGCAGCGCGTCCTCGGACGTAGCGAGGTCGGTGGACTGTACGAGGCGGTCGGCCTGTGACCGATTCGTCCATGCCGCTGGTAGTCGCGATGGACGGACCGTCCGGAACCGGCAAGTCCAGCGTCTCTCGCGCGTTGGCGCAGCGTTTGGGCGCTCGCTACCTCGACACCGGAGCCATCTACCGGATCGCGACCCTGCACGTGCTGCGTCAGGGAATCGATCTGGCGGATTCCGCCGCGATCACGGCCGCCGTTGCGGCTTTGCCGTGGTCCATCGGTACCGATCCGAGCAGCGAGCAGGTGCATCTCGACGGCGCGGACGTCAGCGAGGAGATCCGCGGCGACGCGGTAACCAAGGCTGTCTCCGCAGTGTCGGCCGTACCCGAGGTTCGCGACCTGCTGGTTGCCACTCAGCGTGAGTTGGCGGCAAGCGCAGACCGGATCGTCGTGGAAGGTCGCGACATCGGAACCGTCGTACTCCCCGATGCAGACGTCAAGATCTTCTTGACCGCATCGGCGGAAACCCGTGCGGCACGGCGCAATACGCAGAACATCGGCCAAGGCCGTGAAGACAATTACGAAGCGGTGCTGGCTGATGTGCAGCGCCGTGACCATCTCGATTCGACTCGGGCAGTGTCGCCGTTGCGCCCTGCCGAGGATTCCATTCTGGTGGATACGAGCGAATTGGGAATTGAAGATGTGATCGCCAAGTTGCTGTTGGTGGTCAGCGACAGAACTGGAGCAGTGCAGTGAGCGACGATCTGGTAACCGAATATGCCGGTGACGGAACTTGGTCCGAGGAATCGGAGTGGGATTACGCCGATCTCGAAGCGGACGGCGAAGGCGAAGCGCACATTGCCGTCCCGACCTTGGCTGTTGTCGGTCGACCGAACGTCGGCAAGTCGACGCTCGTCAACCGCATCATCGGCCGTCGTGAAGCGGTAGTCGAGGACATCCCCGGCGTTACCCGTGACCGTGTCTCGTACGAGGCGAACTGGGCCGGACGACGCTTCCTCGTCCAGGACACCGGCGGATGGGAGCCCGACGCAAAGGGTCTTCAGCAGGCCGTCGCACGTCAGGCAGAGTTGGCCATGGGAACGGCTGACGCCATTCTCCTGGTCGTCGACGCCGTTGTCGGCGCTACGGCGACGGACGAAGCTGTGGCTCGCGTGCTTCGCCGCTCGAAGACTCCGGTCATCCTCGTTGCCAACAAGGTGGACGACGGACGCACCGAGTCCGAGGTTGCAGCGCTGTGGTCCTTGGGCCTCGGTCAGCCGTACTCCGTGAGTGCGACCCACGGCCGCGGCACCGGGGACCTGCTCGACGAGGTTCTCGAGAAGCTGCCGGAAACCCCGCGAGAAGGTATCCCCGGCGGCGGTCCGCGTCGTGTCGCTCTGGTCGGAAAGCCGAACGTCGGAAAGTCCAGCTTGCTCAACAAGCTGTCCGGTGACGAGCGGTCCGTCGTGCACAATGTTGCCGGCACCACCGTCGACCCGGTCGACTCCATCGTCGAACTCGGCGGGCGCCCTTGGCGTTTCGTCGACACGGCTGGTCTGCGCAAGCGCGTCAGCCATGCCAGCGGCGCGGAGTTCTATGCGTCGCTGCGTACGAAGAGCGCGATCGAGGCCGCTGAGGTCGCGATCCTGCTCATCGACGCACACGAGCCGATCACCGAGCAGGACCTGCGTGTTCTGAGCATGGTGGCCGACACGGGTCGTGCATTGGTGATCGCATTCAACAAGTGGGACCTCGTGGACGAGGACCGTCGACTCATGCTGGACAAGGAAGTGGACCGCGATCTGGTCCGCGTTCCGTGGGCTCAGCGAGTCAACATCTCTGCCCACACCGGTCGCGCCGTGGCGAAGCTCGTGCCGGCGCTCGACACGGCTCTCGAGTCCTGGGACAAGCGCATCCCCACGGGTCGCTTGAACACCTGGCTCAAGGAAGTTGTGGCGGCCACACCGCCGCCGATGCGTGGTGGCCGCCTGCCTCGCATCATGTTCGCGACGCAAGCAAGCACGCGCCCGCCGACATTCGTTCTCTTCACCACGGGCTTCCTCGAGGCCGGCTACCGCCGCTTCATCGAGCGGCGTCTGCGTGAAGAGTTCAACTTCGACGGGAGCCCGATCCGCGTATCCGTCCGAGTGCGCGAGAAGCGTGACCGCAAGGGCCGCTGATTCTGCGTCCAATTCGGTACTGAAACGGCTCTGACCAGCCGATTGGTACTTCGGCCCGTCCCTGATGTAATCTTTCCAAGCGCCCGAAACAAGGGCGTGGGACGGGCTGTGGCGCAGCTTGGTAGCGCACTTGACTGGGGGTCAAGTGGTCGCAGGTTCAAATCCTGTCAGCCCGACCGAAGTTAGATCAAAAAGGCAGTTTCTCAGAAATGAGAAACTGCCTTTTTTGTGCCTTCAGAGGTTCGGCAACGGATCATGTGGGAAGTCCTGCGGTGACGTGACCTTCGCGTCGGCAGCGTTCACGACTGCAACATATTCTTCGTCGATCTCATCCGTTATGCCCGCCGCGGTGAAGTGCGGCGTGGACGCAGTATCGACCGGTCCGAGAACGGTCATTCTCGGAAACTGGGTGAGGATCGACCTCGGCACTTTTCTGGACCGAAAGCTCGTCGAGAAGACGGTGATCGCCTTTCGGCTCACCACGACAAACACACTCGGTTTCGCGCTCATCAGAACGTCCGCTGGAAATACGTACCGGATCTCGTCATCTGGATCCAAGTAAGACCGAAGGCGCTCGCGAACATTCGCAGAAACCGGCATGGGCGGAAGGCTAGCAGCACGAGCACAAGAGCTTGCAAAGTTCGTGGTGTCGAGATGAATTCCCAATGAATGACTCTGCCAACCGAACCCGCCGCGCCGTAACTGTCGCGGTCGCCGCGGTTGGGCTGCTGTCGCACCGCATGTCAAAGCGACGACACGAGTGCAGTCGCCGGGGTGCCCGCCTCTCCCAAGCGGAACGGCCGTCACAGACTCCACCGACGATCGCCCGGCCAGGTCGACGTCAATGCCGCCGCCGATGCGCCGGTCGGCTGGAACCCCCCACCCGTAGCAGGGAACTCCTACTCGTCCTATCAAGTCGACTGCACCTGACCAGAAAAGGAGACTCAGTCGACTCCGGTGCAGGAGGTGAGCCGGGTCTGCGCGCGAGGACGAGCTCAGGGGATATATCGGTGCCAAGTTTTCCAAGGGCGAGAGGCTGCGGATCGTTCTTTCGATAGTGCGAGTACTGGCGTTCCGTCACTTGCGGGAAGTGCTTCCGGGGAAGCCAGAATTGAGTTGGCATTATTCCGGCATCGAAAGCGCTCGGTTCAGTAGCGAGTCAGCGTCGTCTCGTCGGTCTCGTTGATTGAGCGAGTGAATGATCTGCAAAACGTCGCGTCTATCTCGGGCGCCGGCGTAGCCAATGATCGTGGCGGTTGCGTCGAGGAGGCCAAGATCTCGGCACGAGATGATGGCATGTGCAGTTTCAGTGGGGGAAGCTTCGGTGCCTACATGGCGGATGAGACCGTTTGCGCTCTCGAGTGCGCCGGCGGTGAGGTATTTGGATACGTCAGCTGCGGCAGGCCACGGCAACTCCGCCGACTGTCTTTTGCGCCGGTCCCCCTCCTGTCGGGGGACCGGCGCAAAAACAGAGGTTAAGGGCGTCGAGGCGGTAGCCGGCACGTCGACCGCGGATTCCTCACTTGCCGTCGAGACGGTGCTGTATCTCTGGTCGAGGCCGCCGCAGGTAGGACAGAGATCCGACTGGGACGCATCAGGTTTCGGGGGAGCCAACTGGGCTAGGAGTTCGGTGAGCTCTTCCCAAGATATGACTGTTTCCCCGGACTTCGCATTGCTGACTGCGAGTTCCCAAAGCCCGTGTAACGGTTCGGTGTGTCGTGGTTCTCGCTTGCGTCTGCCATTGATGAGGGCCGAGAGGGCAGATTTGCTCAGGCAACCCGCCGTTTGTAGGTATCCGCCGTATTCCGCCCGTTTCTCCAGTTTCACCGCAATGCCCCGGCAAGGAAGATCGATCTGCCGGACTAGGCCGCGAACTGCCACCGCGAGTTCGCGCTGGGCCGACGTCAAATCAGGATTGAGCTCGGCGAACTCGCCACACTTCGGCAAATGTTTCCCTCTGGTAGTTGGACCGTCAGTTGCACTAGATAATCCCATCGTCTGTCCTGCGGCGTTGCTTACACCCGATATGGCTGTCCCGATTTCTACCTGGACACGATTTGGCTTCCAGTTGTGCGACAGATGATGTTGAGTTGGCCTTATCGAAATCGATTGCCCGTCACCTTCCGTCTCGTGGCATCGGCTGCTCTTTTGGAATCAAGAAAGTTGGACCAACCATGTCTGCGCCATCCTGGAAAGACGAGAAACTTGGCACCAAGAAGCGTGTCGCACTCTGGCTCGTAGAGGAAGTAGGAGTCGGTGAGCTTTTTACCAAGAATCAGCTACGTGAAGCGTTCCCTGACACCTCGCAGGTTGATCGGCGCATGCGTGAGTTGCGCGACCACGAGTGGCGTATTGACACCAGTCGCGAAGACCCTTCGTTGGGGTCACACGAGCAGAGATTTGTCAGACAGGGCACCTCGGTATGGGAGCCAGGCAAGGCAACGAGTCGGCATGGAATCAAGGTAACGGCCACCGATCGGCACGCGTTATTACTGCGAGACGGTCACAAGTGCCGCTCCTGCGGGATCGGCCCCGGGGAGCAGTACGTCGGGACATACGTCGCGTCGCAGCTCGATGTTGCACGGCGCACGGTGAGGATGCCGGGTGGCAAGACCAGCGTGCAACTGGTGATCGAATGCAATCGGTGCCGGGTTGGAGGTCGGGAGCTGACCGCAGACCTTGACGATGTTCTTGCACGTATTGATCGCCTGCCTGTCTACGAGCGAAAGATGTTGGCCGGCTGGCTTGATCGCGATTCACGTAGCTTCAGTGAGGCGGAGGATCTGTGGGCGGCCTATCGGACGCTCCCTGGAGATAGCAGGGATGCGGTTCGCGCTGCCCTGAACTAGTTCGAAGCTGCAAAGTTATCAAGGCCGGCGTCGCCGGTTGTCTCCGATGTTTGATCCCGCCATCTTTGAGGAGTAGACACAATCATGTTCACCGACTTTGGAACTCCCCCAAATGCTGCTGCCTTCCGTTCGATAGTTGAGACACGGCTTAAAGATCAACGCGACAACGCCGGCGTCGCTGAGACCCTGACTGTGGAATGGCGCGGCGCTTCTCTGCACGTCGAAGTCATCGATGTGCCGCTAAAGGCCCTCTTCTACAATCCCGGCACGCATCGCATTCGAGCGCAACGTAGCCTCATTCCGAAGCTTGATGGCGAACTCACGGCAGATCCCTGGAGTTCGGAAAGTCAGGATTATCTGAAGCACCTGCTGACGATCCGGCCTTCCGAGCCCGACCACCGGGATCCGGCATTCGACGAGTTGAAAGAGAGCCTCGCAGAGCACAAGCAGATCGAACCAGGCCTGATTACGCGGGACGGGATTCTGGTCAATGGAAACACACGCTGCGCGGCGCTTCGGGAACTCAACTCTGCAACGCATATGCGCGTCGCAGTACTGCCGGCGTCTTGTACGTGGGGGGATATCAATGATGTCGAGTTGTCGCTGCAATTACGTCCCGATACGCGGCGCGACTACTCATATATAAATCGGCTCCTTGCTATCGATGAGCAGCGAGGCCAACTCAACCGAGACCTCGCGGCAATCGCCAAGTCGTTTCACACCACGGTATCGGCCTGCGAGCGTGACCAATGGGTCCTTGCGCAGCTTCGGGATTTGATCGAGCGCAGCGTTACGGACGAAGGAGCATCCTTACGTCTCATGGACTTCGAAGGCGCTCAGGAAAAATTGGCCGAGCTCTACCGGGCCTACGACAAAGAGCATGGCAAAAGTAAAGAACGGGCAGACTTGATGAAGGAGGCAAGACTCTCTGCGATCACACTTGACTTCTCCAAGACCGATGTCAGAAATATCAACGCTGACTTCCTGAGCAATTACCTTGAATCGACTCTGCCGCAACAGTATAGGGAAGATGGGGGAGCTGCTGCCCCTTCGTCGGTTTCGATCCCCGGGCTGAATCGCAATGTGAAGGCGGCTGGTCCGAACGTCAGTGCCGCACGCGCAATTACTAACAAGCTGCTCAAGGCTAAGGCCGTTGAGGCAGCTGGTGACGCCGCCACGCCTGCTCAAAGTTCTGCTGCGTCGACCATCGTTGACTCCTACAAGAAGGCATTCGAAACCGCTATCGACAGCGCTGATCGGGATGAGCGGCTGCGTAAGAAGCGCCGGGCGGCACCGGACCGGGTAAGCGACGCCTGTAAGCACCTGGAACAGTCGATCACTGACGTGGTGATGTCCAGGGGTAATTCCAGTCTTGACGAAGGCGCCTTCGACGATTCGCTCGAACAGTTGCGTGGCGTCCTTGCAAAGCTAGCTGTCGAAGCGCAACGCAGCATTGACCTCCCCGGGAACGGGCTGGCCTGGCTGATCGGTGCAGTCGAGCCGAAGCAGGCACAACAGTGATCCGTCCGGAGAGCGCGCCTTCCTTGTACCTGGGTTTCGACATAACTCGCACGAGTGTCGAACTGCGTACCCAGCCGGCGTTTCAGTCGGATTTCACCCAGCTGACGGCACGAATCGCCACGAAAGGTCAACGAGGACCGCTATCCGCAGTCGTCGACCTTGATGATTTCCTGGTAAATCTTATCGAGCTTGCTACATGGGTCCATCCCGATGTCGATTGGGATGACGACCTCATGGCGCTTGTCAACGGCGTTCTTGACGACGCCGAAACTGTGGAACGCAGTCTTGATGATGGAATGTCCGGAAACGCGACAGACATCGTCCGGTCCGATGACGTCACTCGGTTGCTGGGCCCACGGTGGAAGGCAGATCTCACGCCGTTCCAGCAGCGAGATATCGCTCGGTTGCTTTCTCTGCGTCACGGCGCAAACTTCAGCGTCCCGGGCGCCGGCAAGACCCGTGTGGCGCTCGCGGTCTACGCCGCGATGCGCGACCGCGGAGAAGCCCGACGGCTCTTGGTCGTTGGCCCGAAATCGGCCTATGAATCATGGGAGTTCGAGAGCGGCTTCTGCTTCAATGAACCACTTCGGACCGCAATCACCGGGCGTTCGGACGACCACCTCGCGGAGCTACGCATCGTAAATTACGAACGCCTGGATCGCACAATGGGAAGCCTGGCAACCTGGTTGCGAGCCGAGCCGTCGATGATCGTGCTGGATGAGGCCCACCGTATGAAGCTTGGTGCCAGCGGCGCATACGGCGCCGCGTGTCTGGCACTTGGACCGCTTGCCGACAGACGACTGATCTTGACCGGAACGCCAGCGCCTAATGGGGCAAAGGACTTGGAGAATCTTCTGTCCTTCGTGTGGCCGGGCCACGGTAAACGTGTGGTGACGGAGGCGGTCGGTGGGGGTGACTTGGCTTATGCCAGCTCGGTACTGCGCCCGTTGTTTACCCGCACGACTAAACACGAACTCGGCCTGCCCCCGTTCGAACCGAAAATCCGCTACCTGGACATGCCGCCCGTCCATGCCGAGGTCTACGAGGCACTGAAGGGCAACTTCTCGACTCGGGCAGAAGGCTCACGAGACGGCATCGAATCGCTGGGCCGGTCGATGCTGCGGCTACTAATGGCTGCGATCAGCCCAGCGTTGCTTCTGGAGGGTGCAAGCCAGTATGAACCGCTGGAGTACCAGCTGCCACCGTTGCAGCCGTCCCCAGGCGATTCGCTTTTCGAGCTTCTACAACAACTCCCGAGCCTTGGGCTGTCACCGAAGTACCAGGAAACACTGAAGATTGTCGCCGACAACGCCGCGAACGGTCGTAAAACCCTGGTGTGGACCACATTCGTACGCAGTCTCACCACCCTCGAAAAGCTGCTTGAGGGCTACGGTCCGGCCGCGGTGTACGGCGGAACTCCCGATCGCGATGAGCAGATTCGCCGCTTCCGCCAGGATCCGGACTGCCATGTCCTAATCTCCAACCCGGCCACCCTCGGGGAGGGCATCAGTCTCCACCAAATCTGCCACGACGCCGTCTACGTGGACCGTGACTTCATGGCAGGCCGGTTTCTGCAAAGCCTGGACCGGATTCACCGCCTCGGATTGGCCCCCGATACCGAGACGCGTGTGACGATCCTGGCGACCCGCGGCACGGTCGATGAGGTCGTGCGGCTGCGGTTGGAGCAGAAACTTGAGTTCATGGGCCGCATCCTTGACGACCCCGGGGTCCAGCAGCTTGCCGATCTGCAAGAGGAACCGGCAGCCGGTGCGGGAATGGACGCGGCCGACGTTCGTGCACTCCTCCAGCATCTCAATACGCCGGTCACTCGGGTGTAGGGCCGTCGGCCCATTCCCGGCGCGATCAATGTCGAACCTTATCCCACTGCCTCACTGCGGGACAGAAGCACCGGCGCCCTCCATCGTGGATCAACTTAGCCGATTGCCAATTTTCGAGATGGGACCGATAAAGTATTGCGAACTAAGGTGTTTCACTCGTTTAAGACACCGGTCTACTCGATCCTGGTGCCACGACGTGTGCAACGAGATCCGCGACCTTATGTGTGGACTGGCGCCGCGGAGTCGACTCGGAGACATTTATTAGGGTTGTCAGTCGTCCATGGACCTGAGGACCTGGTTCGAGAAGGCCGCCATCACATGGTCCTGGTCGTTGCGGGGGAGCCGGCGCCATTGGGTGAAGATTCGTTCGATGTCGTCCGCGGTTCTCCGTTTCGCGATCATCCACGACAGGAGCCGTGCTTTGTCGGCCTTCGCGCCGATGTCCTGGGCTTGCGCCAATACCGATTCCCACTCCGGTGGATTGGCAGTACTGTCGTGCCCTTCGTTGCACCGGTGGCACTCGGCTTGCAAGTTATTCTCGTCGCCGGGGCCGGATGGGTTGTCCGATGCGATCTGCCCGATGGTCAGTACTGCCCGGCGCCCTGGCAGGTCGGGGTACGAGCCGCCCGCAGGGACACCGCAGATTGCGCAGAGGTTCCCTGTCCGTTCGAGGATCTCGCGTCGTTTCGCTCCGCTGATCGTTCTGCGCTTTGGCGTGGGTGGCCGTTCACCCAGGTCGATTCGAACACCGATTTTCTGCACGAGGTACTCGTTCGGTTTCAGAGACGGGTTCACCTTGTAGTTGTCGATGACCCAGCGGCACTCGCGCAGGTCGCGCATGCGTCGATCCACCTGCGAGAAGTCCGGTACAGCCGCGTGCAGCTCCAGCTTCGTGAACTTGTGTCCTTCGCCGATGTTCGCGATGAATGCCGCGACGAGCACTTTCGACGAACGGCGGATCTCTCCCTCGGGCACGAGGTCCTCCTGACAGTGTGAGATTGACGATCGTTCGGCAGTGCGGCAGTGCGGCAGAAACAAACATACGTGAATGACGGTGCCGAATGCTAGCCTGGCAATGTCCGGCATCGTCCGGCAGAAATATGCACCGCTGATACTGGCGCAAGAGAGAGCTGTATCACTTGCGGTATAGTCGAACAAACGTTCGAGTTCGTAGTGTGGACTGTACTTCGTTTCAGGTATAGGAAGATGGAGCAATGCCAGCCAAGAAGAAAACCGTGCCACCGGCGACTCGCTACAGGGTTGTCGAGATCTGTGCGGGTGCTGGTGGCCAGGCTCTGGGGCTCGAGAAAGCCGGTTTCGAGCATGAGTTGGCTATCGAACTCGACCGCAACGCCTGCGACACCCTCGAGCTCAATCGGCCGGGATGGAAGGTCGCCTGGGGCGACGTCGCGAACCCCGATACCTGGAACCCGAGCGACTACGCAGGCATCGATCTGCTAGCGGGCGGCGTGCCATGTCCTCCGTTCTCCATCGCAGGCAAGCAACTCGGCGCATCGGACGAGCGTGACCTATTCGCATGGGCTGTGGAGACGGCTGTACAAATCAAGCCCCGCGCCCTGATGCTCGAAAATGTGCGAGGGTTGTCCGCGCCGCGGTTCGCGGCGTATCGGCAACGCATCCTCGACCGGCTCACAGAGGCTGGATACGTCGCCGATTGGCGCTTGCTGCAAGCCTCCGATTTCGGTGTGCCGCAGCTGCGCCCGCGATTTGTCCTCGTGGCACTGCAACGCGAGGATGCCGCATATTTCCATTGGCCCAAGCCTTCTCCGACGAAGAAAACCGTTGGCACTGTGCTGAAAGACCTGATGGGGCAGGAAGGCTGGCGGCACCTCGATGACTGGGTGAAGCTGGCAAACGACATCGCACCAACCCTTGTCGGTGGCAGCAAGAAGCACGGCGGCGCTGATCTCGGCCCGACACGCGCCAAACGGGCCTGGCTGAACCTCGGCGTGAGCGGAATGGGAATCGCAAACGAGGTACCGGCCAAGGACTCGCCGCACCCCCTTGATGCCCCACCAAAGCTCACCATCCCGATGGTTGCGCGTCTCCAAGGCTGGAAGGACGGGGAATGGAAATTCGCTGGCCTCAAGACCGCGACATATCGCCAGATAGGCAACGCCTTCCCGCCGCCGGTCGCTCAGGCAATCGGTACGTCCATCATCGCGGCCTTCAATCGGACCGCCGAGCGACGGGACATACCCGAACTAGCCGCCAGCGCTGTCCATGACTCCGTCTACCGGGCATTGCAGTCCACCGACGGATTCATGACGGCAAAACGCCTCCTAGCCATCTCGGAGGACATTGCCGAAGAGCACGAACTCGAACGCAGAATCGCAGATCTCTCCCGCGACTTCGAGGTAGAGATCAAGCAGAACAAGACCGGTGTCTCATACCGTCTCGGTGAGTTCAAGGGATTCGTCGGGCAAGAGGACCACCATCGGCATGAATACATCGCCGAGTATCGTTCGCGAGTCAGTTAGGAGCACGGCATGAGTGAATCGAACGTCTACGGCCAATCGATCGAGTACGGCACTCTCCAGTATCTCGATGTCTTGGATCTGCTGTCGTCGAACGGGTATCGCGCGACGTTCACGCAGACGGGTGGCATGAGCGCAGCAATCGAACTCGCCATTGACGAGAACAAATTTGCGCTCATCACCGACGCGGATGGTCCGCTTGCCTGGGAACGTGCGGATCATCAGGGGTGGGCTGTCGGTGTCTACGAGTACCAGGACACGTCCGACGCGGTGACGTATGAATCGACAACGAACAGCAACGTGGAAGCACTGATGGGGATTCTGCCGCCTGCGAGTTGACGATCAGCAGCGAGCCCGCGACTGCTGTTCGCCAAGAGCGGCTTGAACTTTCGGTACCGCATCCTCCATCAGCTCGTGTTCCCAGATACGGATCACTGTCCAGCCCTCCTGCCCCAACAGCAGTGTTTGAACTTTGTCCCGCTCGGCATTTCGGCGAAGCTTCGGTGACCAGTACTCCTGATTTACTCCCGGATCCCGGCCATGTTCAGGACAGCAATGCCAGAAACATCCATCCACAAAGATCGCCACGCGCCAACGTGTGAATACGATGTCGGGCCGGACAAGCCGCCCGCCGACACGGATGGGGAAATCCTTGCGATATCTGAGGCCCAGTCCGTGAAGAGCAAGTCGAAGTGCCACTTCCGGTTTCGTGTCAGTTCGGCGAATTGCCCGCATGTTTCGTGATCGGCCCGGGCTCAGTTGGTACGCGGAGTCTTCACCCGTGCCGCTGGTGGACATGAGGCGAGTCTAGCCGGGCGATGCTCACTCAAGGCTGACGCAATGTCAGTACCTAGTTGGCCGATCCCCGGTACTCCCGCTGTTGGCGGGAGTACCGAAGGACCTCCTCGCTACATCATCCTGGTACTTGCAGGGGAAGGACAGGTCGGCCCACCGATGTCGCTACGGTGTCGTAGCTAGTTGCACCCCGTCCGGTCCTCGGCGTTCGCACCCCGGATGCCATGTCCGCAGGCTAGTGCGATTGTTGCCTCGTCTCGGTGCTGGGGCTCAGACATCCGCGGCGCCAAGACATCTGAGCCGATCGCACGCAGCGTGGCTACTCCTCGGTCTTGCCGAACAGTGGTGCAGGTTTGGTCGAGACTTCACCTGGGGTGGCCCGCCGCCACTGCTCCCCTTTGATCTCGACGCCGAAACCAGGTCCGGCGGGCACTATCCGGACGGCGATGTATTCCGTCCTGCTCGGCACAGGGACCCCGAGGTCTGCGGCGATCTGCTTCTGTTCGTCCCTCGTTCCGCTGAGGATGATGTATCCCTCGGGGGCGAGTGCGGAGCGGGCGCCGCCGTTGGTCCGGACGCGTTTCTGGTCGTCGAGTTGCATCGCCACGGTGCGGACGGCGCTGCGGTGCACCAGTTGTCCTTCGGCGAGTCGGAATAGCTGGTTGGTCCGCTGGGTGCCGTACTTGCGGGTGAAGAGGTCGTCGACGTTGGGGCGGGGGAGCTGCAAGAGAATGTTCGCGGGCATTGGGGAGTCCTTCCACAGCCAGCGCACTGAGGATCTGCCGAGGGAGTTGAGGGTGGTCTTCTTGTCTCGGTTCGCTCCTTCGGAGCGGTATTCCTGCCGGACGCGGACCAGGCCGAGGGACCAGATCGCACGTTCGTCGTTGCCGGTGGCGACGAGGGCGAGGCGGCCGAACACCTCGGGTGGAAGCATCCAGGAGCCTTCCTTCTGGCTCCACTTGGCGTCGACCTGGTGTCCGGCGATGCGGTAGTCCGTCTGGTCACCGCCGTCAAACTCGAATTCGCGCTGGGCATTGATCTCGAACAGCGTGCCGAAGTGGGTTTTCTCGGTTTTCATCAGTTGGTCCCAGCGGTAGCGCCCGGTTTCGGCGCCGTTGTAGATCATGTCGTAGGTGTGCCGGACCACGGCGGCCCAGCGGGCTCCGTCGGGGTCGGTGCGCAGGAGTTCGTCTGCAACAGCCTCCATTTCGGGGTCTGGTTCTGCGAAGGCGTCCATGGTGGTCATGGGTCGGGTTCCTTTCCGGAAAACGATCGGTGCCGGTTGGGCGCGGGGTGATCGCGCGGGGTGCTTGTTGCGCCTCGCGGTCGTCAGGGTGTGAATAGGGGTTGGCGGTTAGCCGTCTTCGTCGGCGAGGATCTCCTTTCCGGATTCCTGCCCCACCCGCACCTGCTCCGGGTGGGGCAGGCGGCACGAGTCGAGGAGGACCAGCACGGCGTCATCTGGGCTTCTGCGGTTGGCGACCGTCCACGCGAGAAGCCGCTTCCTCTCCTTGCGGTTGCGGACGTTCCTCGCCCGGGTCAGGACGAAGTCGGTGATAGGCGGGTCGACGGTGTTGTCCCTGGACTCTTCACCGAAGCGCTGCCATTCCGCGCGGAAGTTGTTCTCATCATCGGTGCCGCGGGCAATTGGAATGAGGTGCCCGATAGTGAGCACCGCCCGCTGACTGGGGGCGTCGGGGCACGATTCACTGGCGGGCACGCCGCCGATGGCACAGACATGCCTGTCGCGTTCGAGATTCCGGCGGCGTTTGGCTCCGCCGGCGGTGTGCGTGCGGCCCTGGGCGGGCGCTCGTCGATGACGCTCCGGTTGCGATCTCCCGGACGAGATATTCGTCCTGCGCCAGGGATGGTTTGACCTTGTAGTTGCCGATGAGCCACCCATATGCACGCAGGTCACGCATCCGACGATCGTTGTGCGCGTACGGAGACCGCTCTGTTCAGGTCGGGCGTGGTGAACTTCTTTCCCTCGCCAACCGTGACGAGGGACTCGGCGGCAGAGACCTGCGAGGAGCGGCTCACTTCGCTGTCCGTCATGAGCAGTGCCTTTCACGAGGTGTCGAGCTCGGGGACGGTTGGCCCCGAACAACAAATACATGCTCATCACCGCAGAAGTTTCGGGGGCATTTAGGGCAGCGTCCGGCGAATCTTCGGCGCTGTCCGGCAACCCGGGATGGTGTGAGACGCCTATGAATGCGACATCAAACCGGTCTTCGAAGGAGGAGGTAGTACCGTCGGAGTTCCGAGTAAGGGCAGATAGGGCCATGTCAGCGGGGAAGCGAAGCGCCACGCCGAAAGCCCGACTTCGAGGTCATCGAGATCTATTCCGTCGCCGGGAACACAGGCTATGGGCCTGCCGAGGGATGGCTTTTCACAAATACTGACCGTCGCGCTATGGCCAACGCGTACGTGACTCCCAAGTTGAATCGGCCGGACGGGGACATCGAAAAGGAAGACATCGCTGATCTCACAGTGAAAGTTTCGCCAGATCGCTGAAACGGCAGGGCAGGCCAAAGATGGGTATGTCACGCTTGACGGCTGTTGCGGGCATCGGACTGCGGGGTCCGGCAGTTTCGCCCGCGGTTCGTCCTTGTCGTACTGCGGCAGGCATCTCGGATCGGCTCGATAGCCAAAGAGCTGCATTCGTGTTATTTCGATGAGAGTTGTCGGCGCTGCTGAGAAAACCTCCATGTGGAATTTTGGCGAAATGCAATGACAGTTGTTCCCTTTGCGTAGAAAGCCGGGTTTCTGTCACAGTCCTGCGCTAGGGTCACCGGCAGGTATACCCCCTGGAGCTTGGGAGGACTCAGAAGGTGCACCTCTCTAGCGATAAAAGGCGTCAGATCGAATTCCGGCAACCGTCGGGTACGCCCGCTCAGCGTTGGCAGCGATACCTTGCATGGAATGCTGCCGTGGCCGAGGTTATCTATCCTGAAACCGATGAGGCAGTGCCGGCCTATATGGATCTCGAACAGGATCTCATTGACAAGATAGCGGCCGCAGCTAAGGAAGGTCCTGCGTCTTCCCGTGCGGCCCTTGTAGAAGTTGTTCGAGGCGCCACTATAGATCGAGATGGTGCTTTCTCACTGAGCAAGATCGCATCGCAAACTCGGCGATTGCCCGGACGATCGATCGAGGAGCCGCCGTGCCTCGCTTTTCTCGCGGTGACGGTAATCGCAGCTGAAGAGATGGGCAACACTGAGGAAGGGCTTGCCCCTCATGCCTACTATGCGCGGCTCGCCCGGATACTCAGCCTCGACGACGGTGATTCCGCTCTCCGAAAGGAATATCGGCAGTATGCGGAGTTGCTGTGGAAGCGAGTCAACAAATGGCTTGAGAACCTCGAAGGCGAGCGCGGGATTCCGACGGCGTTTGCACTTACCCACAGATACGTCGGATTGCCGATGGCGCAGGCACTCGTCAGGGAAGCGGACCGCCGCCGCTTCGGCTTGATGTTCACCCAGTACGGTTTGAGCCCCGGCATGCGATTAGCACCCGAGGACCTTATTCCTTACCTCGGAATGTGGTTGACGTCAGCCTCGTCTGCGCCCTCAGGAAATCTGCGCCGTCTCTGGAAACGTACGGACTCCCACGATCGTATCGCAACAATTGCAGCGGTCGAACTCGCGAACTGGGATGGCGGTCAACAAGATTCCCATAGCTCGGTCACTACTGGGCGCACCATTCTCGTTGCGAATATGCGTACTGGTTTCCTCGGCTCGTCACTCGATCTTTCGCTTGCTGTACGTCCAATTGGTGAACTCATGGACGGGCACATGGAAGTCCTGGAGACCGCCGGGAGGTGGTCAGCAATCGGCTTCATTCCAGGCACAGCCGGCCTATGGCGGACAAGCTATACCGAAGAGATCGACTTCGGCTCAATTCTGGATGGACTCGTCCGGATCCGGCACGCGGAGGCTAACGAAGGACCTGAATACAAGCGGCACCCCCGAAGAATAGTGCCTCTAATTTATGACGATCTCCAGTCCGCATATGTACAAGCGGAGCGTCTGCAACTCGGGGTCGACTCCTTGCTCTTGGTGCGCACTACCGGGACGACGGCAGCTGCAAGCGGCGCTGTCGAAGAGGTGCAGCGGGTCCTCAGTCATTGCGCACGGCCAGGATTCACGACGGCGACGTCGATCGAAGGGCTCCCTGACGGATGGACGTTGTTCAGCAACGTCCAGCTCTTCACAGCTCCGGTCTCTACCAAATTCAATGAGCTCGTTCCACTCGCTCGCAACCAGCTCACCGTTGCCGGCGGTCTCCAGATTCCCTCGCGGATTCGCAAATGGTCGACTGTGAGCCCGCCAGAGATTCGGGCCACTGTGCAGAGTGAGAAGAAACTGCGGGTAACCCTGGCCGACGTGGAAACCGAAGTGCCTATCGAGTCTTGGGAATCCTCTAGCGGCTCACTCGTTGCGCCACTCTCGGATCTGGATCTGCAGGACGGTGACTATCAGATATCACTGTTCACGGGTTCGAATACGAATCCTACCCAACAGATTTCGGTACGATTGCGCTCCGGGGCCGCAATTGACGAGATCACGTGGAATCGTGCACCCAGGCTCACATACAATCTCGACAGCCCCCTCGGCGCTCTCTGTGCTTCCGAAGAGATGGCGTCGCATATCGTTGTCGATGGGCTGGTATGCGACGGTGACGCAGGCATTCCCGCCACGGAGCCTGCGACGAGCAAAATATTCTGGAGTAAACCCCGAACGCTTAGCCAGCCTCATCGAGTGAGCATTGGTACTCCAGATCCGAAGTCATGCGTCGTCACCGGAGCGCACCACATTAGTCTCCCGACGTGGTACGGCGGTCATGCAACTAAAGTCATTGAGGGTGAATGCAGTTCGTGCGGGCTGGTCAAGCGCTTTCCTGGCTGGCTCCCGTCTCGTCGACAGAAGGGCATTCCAGCAAACGCTAGGGAAGCTGGCGATGACCTAGTCAGTGTTACGGCTCTGCCTGTCGTCGCCAAAGCCAAGTTCAACTGGGATGCCGCGCTCGACACGCTGATCCACCTCGGCGGAGGGCCATTCAGTTCACTCGACCGCGTGGCGCGGCAGCTGGAGGGATCGGCACTGTTTGTCGACACCTTTACCCGGACTCTGGAAGCACTCGGCCACATAGCTATTGAGCGCGATCACCGAGGCCGGCCGACAAGGTGGGAACTTTCACCGTCTTGCCTCGCTCAAGTAGCGAGTGGTCAGTACCGACTCACTGGAGGATGGTCGCGACCCACAATTGCTACTGTCAGATCGCAGTTCGGTTCCGAGGTTCTGAAACAGATTGCCCAGGAGACTGGCCCATCAGAGAACCTGGTCTCGCCTCTCACGACTGAGCAACTGGAAATCATCGCAAACCTCGAGGATGCAACGATAGTGCCGGGCTCAGGCGCGGAACTCCTTCGTGCGCTTCCCCGGCTGTCCGAGGTCGGTGCTGCAATCGAACGAGTGACCGTGCCTGGCTTCGAATCTGCAGAACGATTCGATCTCGCGTCTGCGACGTGGATGTCAACCGGCGACATTGCCAACCCAGGTGCGTACCGCATCAAGCGCGGATTCGAAATTCTCTATATTTTTCGTGATGAGAACGACATCAACGACGGCCTGGCTGCCATTACCAGCGTCCATCTCGCGAAACACCTGGCTGCGAACTCTATTGGAAAGACATTCGCGTTCTACATCGAGAAGTCTGAAGCACTCCTCACACCGCGCGGTTGCGAACTGCCGGGTCTGTACGACCGTGCGGCGGTTGCCTTTACTGGGCACCTCCCCTCCCTGAAATCAGTCGCCATTGCCCAGGAAAAGCGAAAGTGTCTCATGTACTCGTCGATCGACAAAGCAAATGCAGACCTCTTGACAACCCTCTTGACTACGTAAGGTTTTCGCATGGACCCGATTAATCCCGTAGCCCTCGCAGATGCGTTGCGCGATACATATCTTCGCTACTTCGATACGGCGTTCTGGCTCAACAACGACGCCGTCATGGCGGAGCGTCGCGAGTTGCTCGGCAAACCCGGTGCGCTCGTGGGCAAGGTCATGATCGAACCGGTCATGCCTTACCCCAACATCGCCCGGCTCGATGAGGTCGCAGCCAAGGCGGGTATATCCCACTCGATAGCTCAGCGAGTGGCCACCGCGTTGTTCCCCGGCGCGCCGGGGGGTGAAATCTCCCTGCGAGAGCATCAGGCGAACGCCATAATTCACCACTTCCTGCAACATAACTCCGCTGGCCGGAACGTTGTTGTCACATCCGGGACCGGCTCCGGAAAAACCGAGTCCTTCCTGCTACCTCTGCTCTTGAGAGTGGTAGGAGAGTCCGCGCAATGGAAACCTCAAACACCATCCACATCATGGTGGGAATCAGCCAAGCCCAGCTGGACCCCGATTCGGGGCAGTGAAGATCGCCTGCCTGGCATACGGGGCCTCATCCTCTACCCGACCAACGCGTTGGTGGAAGACCAGATGACACGACTGCGAAGGGCAGTCCGGACATTGCGGCAGGATGATCCGTTGCACCCGATCTGGTTCGGGCGCTACACCGGTAACACCATCGGCACGGGTGAGAAGTCGAATACGAACGTCAATGAAGTTGCGCAGGAGTTGCGTGCCTACGCTCATGAGTACGATTCCCTGGTCAAAGCTCAGCAACAGGGCAGATCGGATGTCGATCTGAGCCAATTCCCCGATCCGCGCTCTGGTGAGATGATGACCCGCTGGGACATGATCGCGCACGCTCCCGACATCCTGGTAACGAACTACTCCATGCTCAACACGATGATGATGCGCCATCGGGAGGAGGAGATATTTGTACAGACCGCCGCGTGGCTTGCCGCCAGCAGCGAGAACGTGTTCACACTCGTCGTCGACGAGCTTCACCTTTACCGCGGCACACAGGGCAGCGAAGTCGCGATGATCTTGCGGGCCTTGCTGAGAAGGCTCGGGCTATCCGCCGACAGTCCGCAGCTGCGGATTATCGCGACGTCGGCGTCACTCACCGATACAGACGAAGGGCGTAAGTACCTCGAGGAGTTCTTCGGCGTTGACTCGGATAGTTTCACGGTAGAGACAGGTCAGCAGATCTCCATCTCGCCACTCGAAGCAATTGACGCTCGCTTGCTCTCGACAGGTGCCATCGACTCCGGCAAGCTTACGCACGCCATTGCCGCGGCATGTCATGACGACGGTGAGCGCCGTATACGGGCTACTTCGCTGGAAACGATTTCCGGCCGACTGTTCCCTGAGGACAAAGAAGGTCAGCTCATCACAACTGCCTTAAGGCAACTAGCAAACGCTGACCTGGCCACCGCAACCATCACCCCCATTCCTTTACGTGCCCACCTTTTCGTCCGAGTGCCCCGCGGGATGTGGGCCTGCACTAACCCCGAATGTTCGGGTGTTACAACGGAATCGGAAGACAGGATGATCGGTCGTCTCTTCACCACTCCGCTAGGTGCGTGTTCAGACTGCGGCGCACGTGTCCTCGAGCTCCTGTACTGCTACGAGTGTGGCGATATCAGCCTCGGTGGATACATCATCGAGACCCAGGGGTCCGACACCCTCCTCTCTCCGACCCCTCTGGGCGAGAACCAGAGCGCAAAGCCGGTCTTCCTACGTCCGGCCAAACAGTTCTATTGGTATCGCCCAGGCACCCTCAGCGGCTACGATTCCTGGACCCGTGAGGGTGTCAAGCTCGCATTCGCGCCAGTATCTTGGAACCCGTCGCTGGGTACCGCGTCCACCGGTGGTGCACCAACCGGAGTTCGGCTCGCCTTCACCGGAGCCTCTCCGGAGGACCAGATTCCAGCACTCCCGGACCGCTGTCCTTCATGCGCATACAAGCCCGGGGGCAAGTCCCCGAAGGGAACTTTTCGGGCGGGGCAAGTGACGTCCGCAATTCGCGCCCACACTTCCGGCGCAGCTGCCGCAACGCAGCTCTACCTATCGCAGCTCATTCGATCCCTCGACGAAGGGCAGGGCACGGTGAGCGGTGCGAACTCAAAGACCATCGTCTTCACCGACAGCCGGGATGACGCAGCCCGCACCGCCGCCGGCGTAGCCCGCAACCACCACCGTGACCTCATCCGCCAGGTACTCCGGCAGGAGCTGGCAGAAGGCGCCGACCCACTGGCTGCGCTCGACGCGATCATCGCAGATCCAACCCAGCTTCAATCGAGGCAGGAACTCCTCGGCGGCGCGATGGCTCGTATGAAACAACGAGCAGGCGTTGAGCTCTCGGGGGAGGAGCAGTCGGCCATTGAGCAGGCCCTGGCGCAACTCAGCTCGATTCCGACTGTTGCCTTCGGCGATATGTGCGAGCGCATTACTGGTGTTCTGGTAAAGCTTGGCGTTAACCCGGCAGGGACAGACCCGTGGAACCAGCAACTCGAGGACTCTCTCGACGGCGAAACTCCCTGGTATCGGGCATTTCGACCACCGCAGAACGGCCTTTGGGCCGAGCCCCCGATTACAATGGGGCAGGAAAAGCTCAAATCGGCTCTCCGGTCTTCAGTTGTTGATGCAACTTTCGACCGTGCGCGGCGCGATCTCGAATCTGTCGGTATTGCGCGCATTGACGTCGACGGATGGACGCCCGTCCCCGGCCCATTAAATGACGTTCAGCAGGCACAGCTGCTTCACACGGTTCTACGCATTCTCGGGCTCATGGGTCGGACCGAGGGTAGTAGCCGCGGCGGAGTGGACACCGTTGCGATCACCCCAGCGCCCATCCGCAAGTATCTTGCTGCCGCGGCCAATGCCCACAGTTGCGACGAAGATCAGCTCAACACCCAGCTCATAGCTCTCATGGCCGATCCGGCGGTCTCTCGTGCGGTAAGCGGATGGCTGCTCAAGACAACCTCCGCGGATTCGACCCTCAGATTCCATCCACCGGGCGAATCAGAATGGCGCTGTACCCGCTGCAACTTTGCACACCTGCAACCCAGCCTCGGAATATGCGCCAACCGGCAGTGCTTCGCTCCAAGCCTGGAAAAGCAACCCGCTCCAGCAGAAGCAGACGACTACTACTCGTGGCTTGCGCATCGTGATCCTCGGCGGCTAACTATTGCGGAGCTCACCGGGCAGACAAGGCCCCTCTCGGTTCAAAGGGACCGGCAGAGATGGTTTAAGGGCGCTTTCACCCAATCCGAGAATCGGCTCGCCGATGAACTGGACGTGCTGTCGGTCACCACCACAATGGAAGTGGGAGTCGACATCGGATCACTCCGCTCTACACTCATGGCAAATATGCCGCCACAGCGATTCAACTACCAACAACGAGTCGGCCGTGCGGGCCGCTCCGGGCAGGCGCTAAGTTTCGCGCTCACGATCTGCCGCGACCGAACTCACGACGAATATTACTTCAACAGGCCAGAACGCATCACCGGCGACGTTCCCCCTCAACCCTTCCTCGACCTCGCACGTACCCGGATAATCCAGCGTGTGGTTGCTAGCGAGTGCCTGTTCGAGGCATTCGCCGCGCAATCGCCCCCTCCCACCTGGACACCCAGCAGTAACCACGGCACATTCGGGCAGATGGACGAGTGGTTTCCGCTCCTCCGGGACGGTGTCGCTGAGTGGCTCCGGACATCCGCAGCAGTCGATTTGATCGTCAGCAGACTGGTTGCCCACACACCTCTCCCCGCAACTGATTGCAAGGCCGTTCTCGGCTTCGTCAGGACGACACTCGCGAGCCGAATCGATGAAGTCGTGAATGCCGAGACGGGCTCGGCTGATACCGAACTTAGTGCTGGACTTGCCAGGCATGGTGTTGTGCCAATGTTTGGCTTTCCTACTAGAGTTCGGACCCTGTGGAATAAGCAGGTGCACAACCCGCGCGAGATGGAACGCCACGCAGTCAGTGACAGGGCGCTCGAGCTGGCCATCCGAAATTTTGCGCCGGGAGCCGAGATTGTCAAGGATGGACTTGTCCATACTGTCAATGGCTTCGCTGCATACACAGTAATGGGCGGCCGAGCCGTACCTGCTGACCCGATCGGCAAAGCGCGCCCAGTCAGCACCTGCGACGCCTGCGGCCAGACCACACTATCTGCGCTCGCTAAATGCAACGCCTGCGGAAGCACGATGACGCAGATGAATCTCTACGAACCTCGCGGCTTTCGGACCACATACACACCTCGAGCCTTCAACGACGACCAGGAAGTACTCAACACGATATCGTCGCCCGCACTGATACCTGGTGATGCTCCGACCGGATCAACTCCGCTCGAGCATCTCAAGATCGACTTGTATGAGCAGGCGCAGCTGGTCTCTATCAATGATAACTTCGGGCGCGGATACGAATTCCGCACGCAGGCCGACAAATCAATCATCGCAGAGACTCCGACCGCGGCGATCGGCACGATGGATACTATTGGTGAGGTACGAGTTACCGATGCGCTCCTCGTGACACCTGGCCCCCTTGCTATCGGATCAGGGACAGTTGCGCTCTACGACCTTCCGTCGGGGAAGGCCGCCTACATATCCTTCGCTGAGGTGCTCCGTCGCGCCGCGCAAGTTCTGCTCGATCTCGACCCTGTCGAGATCGCAGCGGGCCTTGTACCTATGCGATTGCCGACCACAACACGCAAAGGCGAGTCTGGAGACCAGGTCGGCGCCGGCGTCTTCCTCGCCGACACAGCCGAAAACGGTGCGGGCTACGCCATAGAGATCGGCGAGGGTGCAGCATTCCAGCGACTTCTTGCCGGTGCTCTGGAAGAACTCCGCACTGCCTGGGAGGACCCTGGACATGCCGACAACTGCGATACGTCCTGTCCTGACTGCCTCAGGTCGTACAACAATGCACGCCGCCACTCTCTCCTCGACTGGCGGCTCGCTCTCGACATGTTGGAACTCACTACTGGAGAGCAACTTACGATCTCGCGATCTATGCCCGATCGCGCCACGTGGATCGAGGCCGCCGCAACCGCCCTTCCGAATACCACCGCACTATCAATTGACGGCGTGCCGACACTGACATGCGAACAGAAGTGCGTATTGCTCACGCATCCGCTCTGGCGAGGAGAGGACCACTACCTTTTAGCTTCCCAAGAGCAGGCCATTATCAGCGCTCAACAACAGTACTCGTCTGTTTTCCTTCTCGACCTGCGCGAGTTTCGGCGAAATCCATTCTCAGCATGGAGACTCCTCGCCTAATTTTCCACGGTTAAAGGAGTGCAAAGTTGTGATGGGAGAGAACGACTCGACCGCTGATCGAGGCTTGGGTATACCAGACAGGGCCTCAAAGACGCGCGCATCCGGAACTGCGACAGAGAATCGCACGAGCGAGAATTTAGAGAAGTCCTACCGTTTTGAATCGGCCGCACCGAAGTGATTGCCTCCCAATCGGTTCGGTGACGGTGCGCAAGAGCAACCGATTTCTGTACGGCCAGGGTCGGCACGGAAGGAATGGGGGTCAAGTGGTGGAGTTTAATAATCGCCACGCTTTCCGTTGTCGTGACCTATTGGCTGTGTCTGCCCCGATCCGGAGGGAGAAGTCCAAGGATTTCTAAGCACTTGTAATGTGCGAACTCGTCGGCGCCCGGTCCCACGATGCTAATTGTCTTAGACATATACGGATGCAGGCCGGGTGGAGTAGTGGTCAGGAGGTCTCCATTGTCTTGCAATTCGTGAACCGTGACGCCTGGAAGTGCTCGAGGGTTCAAAGGTATGTGTGCCCAAGGGTTGAGGAAAAGATGTAGGCCCTCGCTGAAACTCTCCCTCTCCTCGGTTGCGGTGTTACTGATGACGTATGCAAAGAAGGCAGGTTCGGAGGCGTCGGGATCGGAAGCGTAGCGGCTTCCGAAGCGGAGTTGGGCTGTATTGGGGGCGGCTAGTCCACGCTCCCCGCCGATGCGGTTGAACATCATGGCGGTGTGATTATTGCTGAACAGTACCCCTGCTAGATTTCTGCCATCGATTTGTCGAAAAAGACCACTAGGAATCTCTTTTTCTTCGAAATTGTGTTTGGTAACGGTCTCATGTCTAAGCGTCAATTTGCCGGTCTTGTCGTAACTGGCGATATCGCGCGTTCCGTATAGATACTCGGCGACGAGACCCATCGGGTGAAGTTGGGCGTGCTGGTCATGAAAGGCCCCGACGGCGATAACGAACGGAGCACCTACGACATGGGGAAGCTCCCAGTAAGGTAAGCCGTGGACACGATGGTTGATCTTACGGCGAAGAGCTTTTCCTATTTGAAAGACAAACGCGAGAGCCGCAGCTTCTAGGTTATCCGGTAGCTGTGTAAGCTCCTTGCGCGTCGCGTCCTGTGTGGGGTTGGTGGTGGTAACTTCGATCGCACAGCGTGGATCCCCATCGAGTAGAAAGTCGGGAGACGCGTGGGTGCGGTCTAGAGTTAGTCCCTTTTCTCTGGTATATGCGAACAACGCAAGTTCAAATACGCGAGCTGAGAACCCACCAGTTTGGAACTCGCGGACGAAACTGTGATCGATATCGTGGAAATTCGCGAATTCCTCATTCATGATCACGCGTGCTGCCTCAAATCTGAGGTTTTGCATCAACTCAGCGAATTGGGGATCAAGTTTGGTGGGGGAGACAACCGGCTTGAAGAGGTCTCGATTGGACTTAGTCACATGGGCTCCGTCATAGTTTGGGCGGCGGTGTTTCGCGGGTCGGATACTTTGGCCGCCTCAGGGCTTCTTGCAAGGAGCGCGGAATTTAAAAAATGAATCGCATCGGCGAGTCCGGAGACTTTGATGTTCCTCGAGTCGCGTGGAGCTGAAACATTTGACTTCAGGCTTCGCCACCGTCGAGCAGAGCGGTCGAAGGGTAGCGATCCGTGAAGCGGAGGAGCTGTACCACTGGCTTGAGGCGCTCTGTCTACGCAGTCTTAACCTTCTCCTCCGCGATCTGCGCTAACACCGTCGGGTCGGGTGGAACAAGCATCATATCCTCGATTGACATGTCATCCGGGTACGCGATCAAGGGGCCTCCGCGACCGAGTTCCCGTCGCGCGAGAATCACTATCGGTGATTTGAAATCATTGATTTGATCGAACTTCTCGTTCAGGGCGGATGTGTCCGTTGGCTTGTCGTCGAAGCATCGGTGCAGGGCGCCCGCGACCTCTTCGTGAAGTGTCTTCAATCGTTTGTAAAGCGTTGCGATCAGCCTCGTGACCTGTTCATTGTCGATGACAAGTTGCGCGGTCGTGAACGAGGTTTCAACTCGTACAAAGGCGTCCATCCATGCTGATGATGTGATTCGGACATCTTCGAGCTCATGCCGCTGTAGGGTGCGCCCGTCCAGCCGACGCTCCTCGCTTGCTGCGTTGAATCGTGCCAAGCTCATCAGGAAGTCTGAGGTCGGCAAAGTCAACCTGGTCATCGAGGCCCAAATCGGTGGAATCGACCGGATCTGCTCGAACCGTCGCTGTAGGTCAAGCTCTTGTTCAAGACGATTGTTGGCCTCTTTCATCTCACGCTCGTGTCGTCCCCGCTCTTCTGCGAGCTTGCCTGCGGCAGATTCCGCGTCGCGTTTGGCCTTACTCTTGGCTTCGAAGGCCTGCCACAGAGAAACGCTGATTGCAGTAGCTGTAAGCAGCGCACCTACCCACGCCGCAGCTGGCCCCCACTGACTTGAACCGAACTGGTCTGCGTTCACCCGGTTGGCAGTCCAGTGGCCGGCGAATGCACCTACTACAAAGAGGAGGATGCACAAGATCCCATACCGCCAGCGACGAAGCATAGAGCGACTGTAAGCGCAGTCTGATCTTGATCGAACAATCGGTGGGTCTTGACCCCGGAAGTTGGACACGGAGTTCGTGATTACGCGGCATGCCGCAAGCTATCGGATGCGTGGGCGGTTTCGTAGTTGTCAGGACTGAGATAGTCGCAGTACGAGTGCCGACGCCGGGTGTTGTAGCGGGTGATCCACCGGAACACCGCCAGCCTCGCCGCCCGGAATGATTCCCAGCGGGTTGCGCCTTGCAGGGTCTCCCGTTTGAGTGTCGCGTTGGACGACTCGGCCAGGGCATTATCGGCGCTCGTGCCCACCGCTCCCATCGATTGCGCGACACCCAACTTTGCGCAGAGCATCGCGAAACCCTTTGAGGTGTAAAGGCTTCCGCGATAGGTATGGAATACTGCACCGGCCAGGCCGCCGCGGGTCAGTGCTGTGGCGCTCAAGGCGTTCTCGACGAGTGCGGTGCGCATGTGCTCGGCGATCGACTACCCGACCAGTCGGCCGGAGAAGCAGTCGATCACCGTGGCCAGATATAGGAAAGCGCCTTCTTCGCACGGCAGATACGTGAGGTCGCCGACGTATCTGGCGTTCGGTGCGGCTGCGGTGAAATCACGGTTGAGCAGGTCCGGGGACGGAGTGTCGGCTGATTCTGCGCTGGTGGTGCGGTGTTTTCAGCGCAGCCGCAGGCCCTCGATGTGGTTCTTGCGCATGATCTGTGCGATCCGTTTGTGATTGATCCGTTGGCCGGCAGGTTGTCGGTGATTGATCTCGGCGGTGATCGGGGGCCGCCCCTAGGTGTTGTCCACCGTGTGGACGGCGCGGATCTTCTCGGCGAGTTCGACGTCGGCGGCGGCGCGGGCAGCCCGCGTGACGGCAGCGTTGATCCAAGCCTAGTACGACGAGCGAGCGATATCGATGACCTCGCATAACCGCTTCGCCGGGTAGGTGTCGGAGTGGTCTGCAACGAATTGGAAGCGGTTCACCAATTCGTCTCTCCGGCGAAGTATTTGGCCACCGACCGCAGGATGTCTCGCTCGGTCTCGAGCTTGGTTTTCTCCGCGCGTAGATGCGCGACCTCGGCGCGGAGCCTGCCGGCTTCCTGCTCGGGTGTTTCGCCGGGGTCTGGCCGTGGTGCACTGCTGGTGCTGTGTCTGAATCGGAATACCCGCGTTTTTCAGCCATGTGGTCAGGGAGCTGTGGGATATGCCGAGATCGGCGGCAATCCCGGCTACGGTCGCACCGTCGGTGTCGCGGTAGAGCTCGACTGCGTCGCGGCGGAACTCTTCGGTGTAATTCCTTTTGGTTATCGGGTGAGATCTTCTCGCTTTCCCTGGTCTGACACCAGGATCAAGCGTGTCCATCACACGGGGTCAAGGCCCGATTATCTTGCGAGTAGGTTCGCGCCGCCAGTTCGTGAGGGCACTGTGGAGTCGAACTGTCGATAGATCGCCGCGACCATCCGTTTGATCTCCCGGTACGCCTTCCGCGATGATCGCATATCTCAGATCAGATTCTGTTAGACGCTGGACCCGAGCGGCTTCCCGCTCCGCCCACGCTTCCATGACCAGGCGTGGTGACACCGGCACTGATGCGCAGATCGGTTTGCGCCCAAGATCAAGGTACACCTGAACGTGAATGTGCCAAAGCGGACCCCTCGACAGGCGATGCGCCGGTGGCAGTGAGAATGGGGCGTGCGCCTTACAGAGTTGACTAGACGATCGGGCATCAACGACAAAGACCAGATTGACCGTCCGACGAGTGACACCAACCAAAGAAATTCTGTGAACCACGGGTGGAGGAGTTGGCTAGCGAGTGCTTCCTCGCTTCCAGCAAATGCAACGACGGCGGAGAAGGCGGCTAGAGGTCGCGACTTTGAACGTGCGCTCGTAGGAATGTTCCACGAGGCGGGTCTCGAACCTCGGGCCAGCTTTCGGCCGAGCGGCGAAGAAGTCGACGGATCTATATGGCTGGATGGCCGAACTTACCTCTTCGAAGCCAAATGGACGGCCGCGTCCCATCCAGCCTCAAGTCTCTACCAGTTCAAAGGCAAGATCGATGGCAAGCTCTCCGGATCAGTCGGCTTGTTCTTCAGCATGAGCGGGTACAGCACCGATGCCGTTGAAGCTCTTATAGCCGGTAAGGACCTCAACTTGGTGCTTTTCGACGGTGCCGACGTGCGTCTCCTGGCCGACGGCGGGATCGGCATCGCGGACGCCATTCGATTGAAGCTTCGGGCAGCGGCGGAGTCGGGCACACCTTACGTGACACTTGGAGATCTCCTGAGTGCCCGCGGAACGGTTCCTTCCGTGCGGACCGTTTTCGTTGAGGGTCGATTTGATCAGCTGGTGATTGAATATCTGCGTGAGTTCCGAGCCGCGACCCTACCCGTGAAGTTGGTAGCGAGCGCTGGACCAATGAACATGGCGCCGATGATCGACGCAGTCGCCCAGGCTGCAGAGAAGCCAATCTCGTTTGTGGCGATCCTTGAAAGTGACCAAGTGGGCAGCAAGGCGGGTCGCGAGGTCCAGGACCTGGTGGCCCTGGTCAACTCAGTGGGCGGGAGTGCCCAGATGCTGTGGATACCTGGCACACTCGAAGAATGCTTGGGCCTGCATGAACCAGGCATGAGGCCGGCCTGGCGTCTGCACCCTGCTCAACTTCGCAACCGAGTTGCGACGGTTGATCTTGATGAACAAGTGAAGAACAACCCCGGTCTGGCATCAGTCCTTGATGCTGTTGGCATTTCAGTGTCTACGGGCTGACGCAGCAGCAGTGGCATCCGTGCCAGGGCTAGGTCTGAACGCGAGTCACTGGTTTCGATGCAACATGGCGAGAAGAAGGTCGTTGGGACCGTGGTAGTACAGCGTGATCGAGAATTCGTCTGGGCTGCGGCGGGCGTACAAGGCGCCCTCCCGGTCGGGATCAATTTCGACGCGAGCCTCACCCAGGTAGGCGAATCCTGTCGACCACAGTTCGACCACACCTGGGCTAAGGTCTGTGACCCGTAACCGAGCCTCAGGATCGGGCAACTCTTCATCCCATTGGACATCCTCGACCGCGTACGTTCGAAATTCCCAGGGGAAGGCGCGTGACGCACGCGTATGCGTTACGAATTGCAGCCAGGCCCTACGTGATTCGGCAGTCGGCAAGACTGGATCGGACATCAGGGAGGGGGTAGGTCTCGGATCCAGAGCCGCATTCTGGTGCTCGTATTGAATGTTGACTCGACGCTTTCGACGGCTTTGATAGCAGCGGATCGGTAGTCGAATCCCCACCGGATGATTATCGCAGCCTGCGGGTTGAGTGTCCCGGTTTCAACTGCGGCTGTAGCTGTGCCGGCGATCAGTGCCGTGTAGGGATTGAGCTGCGCTTTCTCGTAGACTCTTGCAGCTTCCATCCCCCATGCCAGCCGATAGGCGAGGTCCGATTCGATGAACTGAACTATGTCATCTCGGTTGCCGATCAGTTCCTCTGAGGCGCGACCGCTCAACCAGTGAGCTAAGACTGACCGCCACTTGACAGATGTTTCGGGTGCGAGTTCTTTGGTCTCGGGTGTGAATGTGTCGATGGTGAACAGCGACTCGGCGATGCGAGTAATCAGATCGACTGCAGTATTGGAGTCGTCAGCTGCGATAGTGGCTTCGGCGTCAACGATCATGGCGACGACGCCGGATGCAACCACAGCCAGCGCCGATCCGGCGCGGTTTCTCACGCCAGCTAGGTACCAGCCGCGGCGTTGACTTGGGGTGCACCCAATCATCAATACACGATGCAGTACAGGGGAATTCGACTCCAAAGGATCGGTCGTAGTCGCCCAGGTCCCGCATCAACCGGTCTTCGCCGGCGGCAGTCGGCATCGGCCTTGCTCGATTCGGGACTTTTCGTTAAAGGGCAGTTTTGGTCCACGAGTGTTGATCTGTGATCGCGACATCGCCACTCGCCAGCCACGCTTTCATCATGCCGACGACCTCCGGCGCCGCTACCACTTCGGTACCGAAATGCTGGTCTGCAGATCCTGCTCGGTGCTCAATGGCGAAGGCTTTGATATCAACGCGCGTGGTTTGTATGTAGACCTCGTCACTGGTTTCGACGACGACGAAATCGTCCACCTTCATTGCTCCAACGAAGTGGTCGATCAAATCTGGAGTGATCGTGGGAAAGGTCCCTTCGCGAGAGGTCGAGAACCTGCCGGCGACCGAACTGCGCGGACTGAGCACTATGTCGAGCTGTGGGTCATACATGCCGTAGTCGGCGGCGAATGCTCGAGGCACCATCACATCGCGAGCATCCTGTATGCGTCGCCACGGAGATGGAACAAACACCGCGGCGCCGGTTCCACTCAATGGAGTGACCGACAAGAATCCCTGTTCTTCCGTCAGATCTGCGTTGACTGCGCTGATGTCCGCGGCAAGGCTGGAGGCAATCGATGTCGCCGGTTCGTCGGCCTCGTCCTGGGCCAGTGCGAAGGCACGGGCGGCTGCGGCGGGTTGGCAGTGCTCGGCAGGCAAAAGCCAGAAATCGTAGCTCATCTCACGATGTTAGTCATTTCCCGGGCCGCTGTGAGGCAGGCGTTGTCCAAGCGCGGCATCGAGCTTCTCAGCGGGCTGATCGTCTACGAGCTCGAGCCTCAAAAGCTTGAACGCCGACCGCAAGATGTGTGCGATGACCCCCGAAGAGTAGGCCGACGACCGCCGGAAGGCTGGCGCGGAGTCAATCCTCACATCGGCCACCTTCGCTAGCCTTGTTGCGGGATGCGCTGACGATGCCGGTACCTCGACTGTGGCAGGCACCGACTCCGACACCTCCGGCGTCACAACTGCTGGGGCGACTACGACTGCTCCGGCGATTCGCCCACCGTTGCGCGGATCCGATGTCGCTGGTTTGGTGGCCCACGAGTCGGTTGCGCAGATGGCGGTGCGAGCCGCGATTTCCAGCCGTCCTTGTGAAGATCCGTCCCCGGAGCGGTTGTTGTGGGTGTGTGGGACTAGCGTTGGGGCTCTGTCTATTTCCGGTCCTCGCGCTCCGTGCGTCCCGGGCGTTGGACATTGCTGATCCCTTTGCGACTCCGGGGCCGACGCCGACGTCGTACCGGGTCTTACAACGGGGCTGGGGCCGATTCAGGGCACGACGGTCGAATCCGTGCGAAGGCTGATCGAAGCTGAAATACCAGAGCAGATTCGGCCCGACCTGCCCGTCGAGGACATGGCATATCTGCTGGTTCGCGTAGGTGAGTCGTTCATCTACAACGATTTGCTCACCGGTGGCACTCCGGATACGGAGAAGGCTCGCTTGGCGTTCCGGCTCATCCTCTCGCGTGACTAGTGTGCCGCGTTTCCGTTTTCTCAGTTTTCGTGAAAGCGCTTCGAATGCAGGCTATTTCACAGCTATGCCTGGTTATATGACCCACTCAGGCGGGTGGGCTCGGCACAAAGGTCCGCATCTCGTCCCGTCCGGGCCGGATGACGCCTGCGGCGGATTCGGGAACCTCGTTCCAGGCGCCAGGAAGGTCGCGCAGAGGCTCGGAGACGACGATTCGGGTCTCCTCGCTCAGATGGTGCAGTGCTTCCACCTCTGGATGGAGCTTGCGCAGCGTGGAAATCTCGGTGGAGAAGAACAACGACCTCGACTGGTGCTCGCTGGAATAGCGAAAGATCCAGGTGGAGATGCCATCCGACGTGGCGACAGTCATCTGAACCGGATTGTCGATTCCCTGAGAGCGAGCCGTGTGCTCGACGAATCCGACGGCCCTCGCGACACCTTCGAATGGATCGTCGCTCAGGCCGAACGTCAGCGCGAGGAAGAACAGAGTTTCCGAGTCCGTCGATCCTTCGAGATCCGGAAAGAGCGACGGATCAATGGCAGTCACCAATTCCCGTTTCATGTCGTGGAATCCGTGTAGTGAACCGTTGTGCATCCACAACCACCGCCGGTGCCGGAACGGGTGGCAGTTGCTGCGCTGCACTGCAGTTCCCGTCGAGGCGCGGATGTGGGCGAACAGCAGAGGGGTACGCAATTGGGAGGTGACCTCGCGCAGGTTCGAGTCGTTCCACGCGGGTTCGATGCTCTTGAACACTGCCGGTTGTGGGCCTTCCCCGTACCAGCCGATTCCGAAGCCGTCGCCGTTTGTCGTCGTGGCCCCGAGTTGAGAATGAAGGCTCTGGTCGATCAGCGAGTGCTGTGGTCGGAACAGCAGGTCATGGGCGAGTATCGGTTCTCCCGAATACGCCATCCACCTACACATACTTTCAACTCAAGCAGATCGAGTCGGCGTTGACGATGTGTGCGCCGCGGCGTTTGTCGAATGGCTTGGCTTCCATGTCGACACCGCCCAGATCACGACGATGTTCAGCGCGATGATGAGAGTCGACCACCAGGGGTAGTACGGCAGCCACAAGAAGTTCGCGATGATCGAGATCGCGCAGATCACGACGGCCGACACCCGTGCCCAGGCCGCTCCGGTGAACAGTGCGAGCCCGACGAGAGCGACGAGCGCGCCCAACACGAGATGGATCCAACCCCACGTCGTCAGGTCGAACTGATAGACGTAGTCGATCCCGACTACGAACACTTCGTTTTCGGCGACGGCAGCAAGTCCCTGGAAGAACTGCACGATGCCGACCGTCACCAAGATGACGGCTGCCCCGATCGAGGTTCCTACCGCGAAACCCTGCTTGACTGACGTTGTATCCGACATGACGGTTTCCCTTGATTCGGTGGGGTGACCGGACACGTGCCCGGCACGCTCGTTGTAGTGATCGTTGTTCCACCGGCTGACCGCTATGAAACGGAAATACCTGTCCAATGCGGTGAGAAATCAGTGCGTTCTGCTCCGATGTGCGGGCGAAATGTAACTTCTGGCCCCTGTGGATGCGATGTATCCCTTGCCGGAACGCGTGTGCGGAGGAATTGCTCGTAACCGAAGTTCACAGAAAACAAGAAGAATTCGGCACGGAATTCGACCTATTTGTCCAGCTGTACTGGTATTTTGACTGAATTGACCGGAAGCTACGGTCCGCGGAAAAGAGTAGCGAGAGAATGACGATCTTCGGCAGGCGTACCGCGGGCATCACCGCGACGGCCTTCGTCTTGGCGACCGTTGTGTCGACAGCACTCCCCGCTGTGGGATCGGCTGCCCCCGTCGCGCTCACCCGCGCATGCAACTCGGAAATCAACGAGAATTCGATGTCACTCGATCCGGCCGTGATCGACGGTTGGTACGACATCTCGACTAGTTCACCGGGAACGAAAATCAACTCGATCGAGGCATGGCGAACCGTGCCCGGAGACATCCTCGAGTTTCGCGCGTCGGTGACGATCAGAGCCCACGGAAGCCCCGTCCGAGGCACGCTTCGGATCGACGGCGCCGGCTTGACCGGAGATCAGGATTTGATCTCCAGAATGACGTTGACCCAAGATCTCGGCCGGTCAGGATCAACGGTCACCGACGCTGACGACGGTTCGGTCATCCCCGTACGTGCCAAGCTCGCTTTCGATGTCACCACTCCGGGCCAGGTAGCCCAGAATCGGACAGTCAACCTCTCTGCGGTCAAGATCGTTTTGAGCGGAGACACTACCGATCCGGGAGGTGAATGCCCAGGCCCAGGCCCAGGCGGCGGCGGGAATGGCGGTGGCGGGAACGGCGGTGGAGGGAACGGCGACAACGGTTCCGGCGGGGGCGTCGGGGACAACGGCGGCGCGCTTCCCGGTCGCGACGTCGGAAACCGCGTTCCGATTTCCCAGGTCCCGTCCGGCCCGACTTCTCGTCCGTGACAGCGACACACGGATCTGTGATCCGTCGGACATGCGTCGCTGCGGCAGTGGCAACGATGTTCCTGGTCGGCGGATGTTCCGACGACGGGAACTCGCCGACTCAAGTCCTCGCGACCGGCCAGGAAGATTTGCCGCCGGCAGTTCGCGCCTCAGTCGACAGTCCGGATGTCCCGAGCACGCTGCGCATAGGCGACAGCACCGCTGACATCCTGCCGATCAAAACGACGACGGACGGCTCGCTCGTTCCGCCCGAGGACGTCAACGAGATCGGGTGGTGGGCGGACTCGGCCTTTCCCGGCTCCGGCGCGGGCACCGTGGTGATCACCGGCCACATCAACGATATCTATCAAGGCGACGGTTTCGGGAAGAAGTTCTCCACCTTGGACATCGGCTCGATCGTGACCGTGACGGGCGCCGGGGGACAAGTCTGGAACTACCGCATCGATGCGGTCGATCACTACGGCAAGGACGGCGAGCTGCCGGTCGAGCGATTGAACACTCTCGACGGACCCGAGACCATCGCTCTGATCACCTGTGGTGGCGAATTCGTCGGTCCGCCGTTCGGGTACGAGGACAACGACGTCGCGTGGGGGACCCCGGTGGCCGCATAGGCGAAAACTCGACGTCGGGCCGGTTGATAAACTGGGCCCCGCGTTCGTGGCCATCCACGCGCGTTTCGAAAGTCCGAAGAAGGAGATTGTGCTGTGGTTGACCTCGCCTATGTCATCGCTGGGTCCGAAGCGACTGGCGGTGCCGGCCTGCAGGTCGACCTGAAGACGTTCCAGGCATTGGACGTCTACGGCGTAGCGACCACCACGTGCATCGTCTCGTTCGATCCCAAGAACAACTGGGGTCATCGCTTCGTGCCCATCGCTCCTGACGTGATCGCTGATCAGATCGAGGCTGCCACTGCGGCTCACGATCTGGACGTCGTCAAGATCGGCATGTTGGGCACGCCCGCCACCATCGAGGTTGTGGCAGAGGGATTGCGTCGGCAGTCCTGGCGCCACGTCGTCCTCGACCCGGTCCTGATCTGCAAGGGCCAGGAGCCCGGTGCGGCGCTCGATACCGATACGGCACTTCGTGATTCGATCCTTCCGCTCGCCACTGTCGTCACACCCAACCTTTTCGAGGCACGCACCCTCGCCGGAATGGACAGCATCGAGAGCGTCGACGAGCTCATCGAGGCCGCACGTCGTATCCACGACCTGGGACCCAAGTACGTGCTCGCAAAGGGCGGGGTCGAACTTGCCGGTGGCGACGCTGTCGACGTGTTGTTCGACGGGACCGACGTGACGGTTCTCTCCGCCCCCAAGGTCGGCGAAGAGCGCGTCTCCGGCGCCGGTTGCACGCTGGCCGCCGCAGTGACCGCCGAACTGGCGAAGGGCGCCGACGTGGGAGAAGCCGTCGCTCTGGCCAAGAAGTTCGTCACGGCGGGCATCGAAGGCCGCGTCTCGGCACACACCCCGTTCGACACCGTCTGGCAGGGCGCTTTCAAGGGATAGGCACACTGCGGCTCACATCGCCGCGCGCGGCCTGGCAGGATCGAGTGCGTGAGTACTGCGAACCTGAATCGAAGCGAAGTCGCCGAACGATCTCGAATCATTGACGTCACCGGGTACCGGGTGGAGTTGGATCTGCGATCGGCGGCGGACTCTGCCTCGAAGACCTTTTCGACCGTCACGACAATTGATCTGACGTCGTCTGCGGAGTCCACGTGGCTCGACTTCATCGGTGCTGCAGTCGATTCCGTAGAGGTCGACGGTGCGTCGATTCCGGTGGAGTACGACGGATCCCGGATCGTGCTGCGCGGGCTCGGCGGATCGAACGTCGTTCGGGTGGCAGCACACGGCCACTACAGCCGTTCCGGCGAAGGGCTGCACCGATTTGTCGACGACGCTGACGATCAGACGTATCTGTACACGCAGTACGAGCCCGCCGACGCCAGACGTGTTTTCGCCTGCTTCGAGCAGCCGGACCTCAAGGCGCCCTTCACGTTCGAGGTGACAGCACCTGACGGCTGGGAAGTCCTGTCGAATCAGCCCGCGACCCAGACCCTCTCCGTGGACGGTGCACAACGCGTCACTTTCGCCCCGACGCTGCCGATCTCGACCTACATCACCGCGATCGCGGCCGGGCCGTATCACCGCGTGGCCTCGTCGTGGAGTCGCGGCGAACTCACTGTCGAGTTGGGCGCTTTGTGCCGGGCGTCGTTGGCTCCTCATCTCGATGCAGACAACGTTTTCGACATCACCCGTCAGGGGCTGGACTTCTACGCCGAGCACTTCGACTATCCGTATCCGTTCGGCAAGTACGACCAGATCTTTGTCCCCGAGTACAACCTCGGCGCCATGGAGAACCCGGGACTGGTGACCTTCACCGAGGCATACGTGTTCCGCGGCACCGCAACCGACGAGCAGCATCAGCGTCGCGCGAACACGATCCTGCACGAAATGGCGCACATGTGGTTCGGCGATCTCGTGACCATGGTCTGGTGGGACGACCTGTGGCTCAAGGAATCTTGCGCCGATTTCATGGGATCGCTGGTCAGCGCCGAAGCCACTCGCTTCACCGATGCCTGGGTCGCCTTTGCCATCAAGCGGAAGGCGTGGGCGTACCTCCAAGATCAGCTGCCGACCACGCATCCCATCGTCGCCGACATCGTCGATCTCGAAGCCGCGAAGCTGAACTTCGACGGAATCACCTATGCCAAGGGTGCCAGTGTCCTCAAACAACTTGTGGCGTTCGTCGGGCGTGACGCGTTCTTCGAAGCGGCACGCCGGTACTTCAAGGCTCACGCGTACGGGAACACCACGCTGGTCGATCTGCTCGATGTGCTCGCGGAGACTTCCGGGCGCGATGTGCGCGAATGGGCCCGAATCTGGTTGCAGACCACCGGGGTGTCCACGCTGTCGCTCGACGGAACCGATGTGGTCCAGACGGACCCGAGGCCGCATCGGCTCGCAGTCGGAATCTACGACTACAACGAGTCCGGAGATCTTGTTCGCACCGAACGCGTCGAACTCGACATCACCGAATCCCGGACGTCTGTCAATCTTCCGCCCGGAGCGCTCACACTGCTCAACGACGAAGACCTCACGTACGCGAAGGTGCGATTGGACGCGGAATCTCTGTCCACGGTCGAGACATCACTGGACCGCGTGAGCGATCCGCTCGCGCGCGGGGTGATCTGGTCGTCGCTGTGGAACTCGGTGCGTGATGCGCAGCTCTCGGTGTTCCGGTACCTCGACATGGTGGAACGATTCGCTCCCGCTGAGACAGATCTTGCAATTCTCAGCTCGATCCTGACCGATGCCCACTACGCGGTTCTTCACTACGTTCCGAAAAGCTTGCGGCCCAATGTAAGTGCAGGCTGGTTGGAAACGACCTGGAAGGCGGTGTTCGAAGCCGAACCGGAGTCCGGAAGACAGCTGGCATGGGCACGGGCTCTGTCGGCCGCTGCAGCGGTCAACGATGCTCGCGCCGACGAGTTGCGGTCGATACTCGACGGCAACTGCCCGGGGCCGGTCGGACTGGCTCTCGATCCTGATCTGCGGTGGGCATTGTGGATCGCCCTGTCGGCGATCGGCCATGCGAGTGTGAGCGACTTCGACGGTGAGCTGAGCAAGGACAGCACGTCGGCGGGTCGAACGGCGTACGTCCGCGCTGTGGCGTCGATTCCCGATGCCGCGACCAAGGCGGCTGCCTGGGCGTCGGCGACCACTGACGGCTCACTCTCCAACGACCGCCTGGATGCGACGATTGCCGGATTCCGTTCGGGCACGGACGCGTCATTGATCGAGGGATATGCGGACGAGTACTTCTCGTCTCTGGGGAAGTGGTGGTCCGAACGCAGCATCGAGATTGCGCGACGGTTGGTGAACGGACTCTTCCCGGCAGCTGACGACACCGCTGCAGTCGATTCCTGGATCCAGGCGAATACGGAGGCGCCCGCGTCGCTGCGGAGGCTTGTTCTCGAGCGGCGAGATCACTCGGCCCGGGATCTGCGTGCACAGGCGTCGAACGCGGTGATCTGAGGCCATCAGCTCCGAAATGTCCTGTTCTTGGATATTGTCTAGGCAGGGCTGCGACGGGAGACGACGTGCACAAGATCACGGATCTGTCGCTGGTCACGGGCCCCGTCCCGCCCGTGGTGACGGTGCTCGGAATTCTGGCACTTCTGTGGCTCATGTTTTCGAGGTCGAGGCGTCACGTCCTGATTTCGATTCCCGTCTGTATCGTCGCGGCAATCGGGATAACCCTGGTGCTGTACTGGCTGATCGAGAAGGTGTGGCATCCGTTCCCGGATCCGATTGCCCGTCCGGTCTACGTGTGGATCGGGCTGGGCATTCTGGGTGTGCTGCTGGGTGTTTCGAGGATCTTTGCCGCGACGCGAATCGACGGCCGTGTGCTTACCGTGGTCTCCGTACTGCTGGTGGTCGTGTCGAGCGCGGCTCACGTGAATCTGCAGTTCCAGTCGTACCCGACTGTAGGAACAGCGCTGGGACTCTCGGACGCGGAGCAGGTCTCGCTTGCAGACTTGGACGACGGCAAGGACGGCGCAGTTCCGGTATCGCAATGGAAGGCGCCGGCGGACATGCCGTCGGCCGGCAAGGTCAGCACGGTCACGATTGCGGGGACGGTTTCCGGATTCAGCGCCCGTGACGCCGAGATCTACCTACCGCCCGCGTATTTCACCAACCCGCGACCGGAGTTGCCGGTGTTGGTACTGCTTGCCGGTCAACCAGGCGCGCCCGAGGACTGGCTGCAGGGTGGCCGCCTCGTCCAGACGATGGACGCCTACGCCGCTGCGCATTCGGGCTTGGCTCCCGTCGTCGTCGTAGCTGACGGGACCGGATCGGAACTGGCGAACCCGCTCTGCGTCGATTCCCAACTCGGAAACGTCGCGACGTACCTATCGCGTGATGTTCCCGAATGGGTCCGCGCGAACCTGCAGGTGGATCCCGACCCGAGGAAGTGGGCTATCGGGGGCCTTTCCTATGGCGGAACCTGCGCATTCCAGATGGCGACGAACTTCCCCGCCGTGTATCCGACGTTCCTGGACCTGTCCGGTCAGATCGAGCCCACCCTCGGTGACCGGAAGCAGACGGTCGATGCCGCGTTCGGCGGCAACGAAGCCGCGTTCGTGGCAGTGAATCCGCAGGATCTGCTCCGGGAGAAGAAGTTTCCCGACAGCGCCGGAGTGTTTGTCGTCGGTAAGCAGGACAACGACTACCGCCCAGGGCTGCAGACGCTCTACGAAGCAGCCAAGGCTGCAGGAATGGACGTCCAGTACGCCGAGGTCGACGGTGGACACAGCTTCCAGGTGTGGTCTGCCGGTTTGGCGAGTCAATTAGGTTGGCTGGGAACGCGACTCGGTCTGCCCGGGTGAACGATCGTCCGGAAGTTCCGAGGATCCGATGATCAGCGGGTGAATTCGTCCGGTTGCCCCGGCTTCGGAACCCAACCCCTGCGGATCTGCCACACTCGCGAGCCGAAGGTCGAGCGCACCGGTCCATTCACGGGTCAACTGCGCATCGAGAGCGTCGACGCGCTCGAGCAGCGGAGGATGTTGGTCCGGCGGGCAGGCCTCGAGCAAGGTAGCGAAAACCGCGCGTAGACGCCGCTGGACCTGTGCGGAATTGGTGCTGAAGTGGCGGATCTCGTCGGTGGCGACCGACACGTAGTCAGCCCACGTGCGTTGCTGCCCCCGAATCAGTGTGAGATCCGAGGTTGATGTGTCGAAGCGGACTCTCGGGGCTAGCAGGACGAGAAGATCCTCGATGTGATCGAGCGCCTGGACGGCTCGGCCCGGATCGTTGATGGCAGGTGAGAGCGCCTTGAGCGCGATGTCCACGATCGACTGCAGCGCTGCACCGGGGCTGACGACCGGGCTGTGCGTGTCGCCGAAGATCAGGCACGACATCAATGTGTCCGGACGAACCTTCAGCGACGGCCCGCGAACCTCGAAGAGGGGCGCGTTCTGGGCGACGAACTCGCCGATGCTGGGCACCACCTCGACAGCGACGCCCCAGCGACCGGCCAACCGCTGCAATCGTGCGAGATCGATCGCCAGCAGAATCCGGCCGTTGGGAGAAAGATGGCGCAGCCGAATCACCAGTGCGTCGGTGTTCTCGGAGTTTGCGGGCTCGCTCGACTGGATCAAGGGGAGTGGCCGGCTGGGTTTCGGTGCGCCGGAGGGTAAGTCCTCGTACAACGGATAGGCGCGGATTGTCGCGCTGCGACCTTGGGCCGCTATCCAACGCAGTAACCGACTGGAATTGAGAATCGACCCGACCTTCGCCACCAACGCGATGAACAGGATCGCACTGGCCAATGCGAGAAGCAGTGCGATCGCCGTGGAGATGGTCGGTGAGGAATTCTCCGAATCGAGCGCCAGATCGAGCGCAATGATCAAGGAGAAGACGAACGTCGCCAGAAACATGCCGATCGACCACCGCATGACTCGCTGCTGCGCGAGCATCGGGACGACCCGCACCGAAATCTGCGAGGCACCGAACTGCATGGCGAGAGTGATGGCGGTGAACACCAGACCGGTGAGAGTGATCATCCCGCCGGCGATGACGCTGAGCAACGTCGCAGTGGCCCCGGCGTCCACGCCCTCGGAAATGGTACCGACGTCGCCGTCGCTGACGAGATCTCCGTCGATCCCGACGAGGATGTTGGCGGTGACGACGGACAGGACGACGAGGATCACGGGGAGGCGCCAGACGGGGACTGTTCGTAGTCGTCGGCGAGTTCGGCGCCAGCGAATTCTGTCCGAGAGCCGCCGCGACAATCCGACCTTCGACGTGGGGGTTGTGGTGTCGACGACGGGGAGCGGCGGTGGGGGCGGGGGAGTGGAACCGAAACTTCCCGACACCGTTTCCTGAACGTAGATCTTCGCGTGAATCATCGGCTCGCGATAGCGCTGCTCACGGGCGACTGCCCGGCTCATCTTTGCCGGCTTGTCGCGGTAACGCGAGCGCGCCCACGGCGCACCCGGGCGACTCAACCGAATTGCCCCGACCAACAGAAGCGGGGTGAAGAACAGCCCGATCAGGCCGGTCCAGAGTTTGCCCTTCATCAACGTGATCACGGCGAGTCCGAGTTGGATCACGATCGCGACGACAACACTGATCAACGTCGCCAGGCTGCGGTCTTGCTCGTACGGGTCGAACTCTCCCGCGAACCCGATGGGGTGGACTCCGAGAAGGAAAAGGAACGAGATCGCGATGGCAACGAACACCGCGTCGATGGACGAGCGACCCTCCTCGGCCCAGTAGACATCGCGCAGATGCAACACGAGCGCGTACTCGTCGAGGACCAGCGCGCTGCCGATACCGAAGACCGACGCGAGAACACAATTGGCGATCGGGGTGTGATAGTCGGCCAAAGCGATGAAGGCAAAGCCGGACACGAGCATCATCATCAAACCGAAAACCATGTGGTGGATGTGCATTCCACCGGGCGTGACATTGCCGGGCCACCATGAGACCTCCGCCCGGATCATCCGGACGCTGAAGCGGATGAACAGGAACGTCAGGACAAAGGCGAGTAGGAGGAAGAACAGCGGGAGCCTGCCGGTGTCGACGACCGTGTGCTCGAACCAGGACCGCACGGCGTCAACTCTTGCTGGTAGCGAGCTTGATCAGCTGAGGAGCCGTCGCGTCGGGCAGGTAGGCACGCGTCAGTGCGATTCCGATCCGAGGCAGGTCGGCCTCGTCGCGGAAACACAGGAAAACGGGTTCGTACCTCGGCTTGAACTTCTTCTTGAACGCATGAAGAGACCGGAAGCCGTACAGCGGTTCCATCGCGGCTCCGAGCATGTCCAGCAGGCGGTCCATCGATGCGGCGTCGGCGCCGTCGTCGCTGCGGGCGAGCGGTGCTCCGGACAGTGAGACGAATTGGGCACCTTGTTCTTTGAACTCGAGGGCCGACGATGCGATGAGGAACTCGACCACCGGACGGAACCCGTCGGGACGTCGACGCATGACGTCCAGTGTCCAACCCTGAACCACGCCGCCTTCGCCGTACACCGGCAACCACGAGGTGACGCCGTGAATGCTTCCGGTCGGGTCGACGGCCAAACCGACCCGGACGTCGCGATCGAGCGCCTCCTCGACGCTTCCGAGGGTGAACCCCATCTCGGGTAGTCCCTTGTCGCCCACCCATTCCTCGGAAATGGCGCGCACCTGAGCCAGCACGGAGAACGGCTCGTCGGCCAGAGTTGTCATCCGAAAGGTGATGTCGTCCTTCTTGGCCTTGTTGAGCGCCGAGCGGATGTCCTGCCAGGATTTACCGGTGAACTGCAATTCCGGCAGGTCGACGATCGTGTCCTCGGCGACTTGAACGGTGCGCCAGCCGCGCCGGGCGGCGGCATCGGCTGTCTCCTTCCCCACGGAGAACAAGCAGGGGGTGAGGCCGTTGGCCTCGGACATCGTCGTGAATTCGTCTACCGCTGCGGCAAGTCGGTCGGGGCTCGCGATCGGATCGGCGAGGACTACGACGACGCCGACGTGCCGTTGGAATGCAACGACGCTGTCACCCGACTCGCCGAAGTAGTAATTGTTGCCGTCCCACGTCGTCATCCACGACATGGTTCCGCCGCCGTGCTGCTTGAGCAGTTCCCGAGCGGCGGCGCGCGGATCGTTCCCGGACAACGGCCCGCCTCGAATCTTGCGCCGCATCGGTACGTGAAAAGCGTGACGGCCCTTGATCAACAAGATGAGTTCGAGAAGCCAGAGCAGAGCGGTTCCGACCGTGACGGCGCCGGCGCTCTCGTAGTCGAAGAAGATGACCGAAACGAGGACGAGGGCGGTGGCCAAAACCGTCAGTGAACCGAACACGACGGCAACCCACCAGGCCCAGCGGCGTCCTCGTCGCAACTGATCCGCGATCAGTGCAACGATGATCACGTCGACCAATGCGGTCCAGCCCGAACCGGTTTCGGCTTCCGTCGGCCCGAACGGTCCGCTTCCGGGGAACAGCCAGACGGCGATCTCGACCACGCCGATCAGGAGCAGACCGATGAATCCGAGCAGGCGGATCTCGCGTCGCGTTCGGGGGATGAACCCGCGCTCTCCGTCGCCGAAGAACTTCTCGCCTACCGGCAGGAATATCGCGACCGCGATGAGGTGCTGCACGTCGGCGAGGCGGCCTTCGAAGAGGAACGCGATCGCAATGTACGCACACAGAATGGCGCGCACTCGCATTCGCCAGGGCGAGCGGAGTGTTGCCGTGGTTGCGGCGAGAGCGGCGATGATTGCGGTGGTCACACCGACGTCGCGGTGGGTGGCGAGGTTGCGGGCCCAATCCCAGTCGGTGTGGCTGCCCGCCCAGAGGAGGAGCGATGCACCCAGTTCACCCGCCAACTGACCGCTGATCGTGACGATGGCCGCGTTCTTGGTTCCCAGGCGCCATTCGCACCAACCGACCGCGAAGGCGAAAACGATGATGATCGAAACATACTGACCTGGCGTCAATCCGAAGAACCACCCCGTGACTAGTGTCCACCACTTGCCTTCCTGCAAGGCAGGGACTCCGTAGGCGATGTCGTTGAACCACGAGTAGGTGCGGACGTGATTCCACAAAGCGCCGGTCGCAATCCCGACGACGGTGATGGTGAGGACGACGATCGAAGTGAACGGCACGCGCCGCAGGACGCTCAGTGCGTCGGAAGCAAAGCGAGAGGCCCGATTCGGCGCACCCGGTGCGCTCTCCTCGGTCTGCGGGGTGGGGGTCTGGGACTGCTCAGCCATCGAGGTTCTCTTCTCGCCATGCCGCACGGTGGATTCTGCCTGTTCAGCATGACAGGAATACCGACCGATAATCAGGCGAAGCGGTCAAAATGGACCAGACTGACTGGGGGTCTCGGACTCGTGGCGCTACTGTCGAGCCATGGTGAACGGAGATTTACTGAATCGGGACCACGTTGTCACTTCACTTACCGCTTTCGAACCTCGATCGGTCGAATTGGACGGAAGGCGTTCTGCGTCGGTGGTCATCGTCGTCATGCGGAACGCGGACGGGACACCGGTGTTTCCGGTAACCAAGCGGCCCAGCAAGATGCGAGCTCACCCCGGTCAGTTCGCGTTGCCAGGCGGAAGCGTCGATCCCGGTGAGACGTCCGAACAAGCAGCGCTTCGGGAACTGTCCGAGGAGTTGGGCGTCGAAGTTCCCGAGTCGAACATCATCGGCCGGCTCGACGACTACGTCACCCGTTCGGGATTCGTGATCCGTCCTTTTGTCGTCTGGTCCGGCGAGGACGTCGGGGGACTGGTACCCAACCCAGACGAGGTGGCTCAGGTGTACGCCGTGACGTCGGAGGAACTCGACGTGGACTCGCGATTCGTCACCATCGAGGAATCACCGAACCCGGTGATCCAGTGGCCGTTCCGAACGAGCCTGATCCATGCGCCGACCGGAGCTGTCATCTATCAGTTCCGCGAGGTGTTGAACGGCCGGCACACCCGCATCGACAACCTCGAACAGCCGGTGTTCGCCTGGCGATGAGAGCAGCTCGACACGCTCGGGGTCGTTCGGGCTTCGGTGCCTCGGCGAATAGTGCGCCCCGCTGTGGAAAGCTGACCGCACGGCAATCGAACGACGCGAGGTGTGTGCAGTGAACTCTGGCGAACAAGAACCGATCCCCACGGATCGGATTCTCACTGTTCCCAACGTGCTCAGTATCGTGCGTCTACTCGCCCTTCCGCTGTTCGCCTACCTGCTGCTCGTCACACACTCGGACGGGTGGGCGTTAGCGCTGCTGATGCTCAGTGGGTTCACCGACTGGCTCGACGGCAAGCTGGCCAGGGTGCTCGGACAGACCTCGCGTCTGGGAGCACTTCTCGACCCACTGGTCGATCGCCTCTACGTCGTGACGACGCTGGTCACCTTCGTCGCCCGCGATTTCATTCCCTGGTGGGTTGCGGCGATACTCATCGGCCGAGACCTTCTGCTCGCGTTGACGCTGCCGATCTACCGCAGACGTGGACTGCCACCGCCCGAGGTCATCTATCTCGGCAAGGCCGCGACCTTCCTGCTGATGTTCGCGCTGCCGCTGATCCTTGCCGGGCACGGAGACTGGGCCATCGGACCGTTCACCCATGCCTTCGGTTTCGCTTTCCTGATCTGGGGAACCGTCCTGTACGTGTGGACTGCAGCGATCTACGTGCTCAAGGCCGTCGACGTGGCGCGAACGCACGAGGTCGTGCCCCGATGAAGTCGACCGGGGAGGACGTCCGTCGTAACCCGGTACCGTCGCTGCTTCGGTCGCTCATGACCGAACATCTCGACCCGGGCTACGAAGCAACTGCATTCGAACGCCAACACGAGCACACCAAGAACACGTCCTCGAAGACCGGGCCGTGGCTGGCTCTCGGCGCTCTGTTGATCGGGTTCATCGTCACGGTCTCAGCAGTTCAGGCGACAACGCAGGTGACCGGCACCGAAGAAGTTCGAAGCGAGTTGGTGGCAAAGGTCCGTGACGCGGAGGATCGAATCGATTCGCTGGCTGCCTCCCGCGATTCGCTCGGCGGCGACGTCGACGCGGCCCGCGGCGTGGCGCTCGAAGGCGATGCACGCGGCAGCGCCGTCCTCGACCAACTGCGCGCGGTCGAATCCGGTGCCGGGGCGGACGCTGTCCACGGTGAGGGACTGGTGGTGACGCTGACGGACCCGGCCGGACGCCCGAACCTCTCGGACGCGTCGCAGCGGAGCGTCGGCGGCAAGACCGTCGTCCTCGATCGAGATCTGCAAACCGTCGTCAACGCGCTGTGGGCGGGAGGTGCGGAGGCAATCGCCGTCGGCGGCGTGCGAATCGGGCCGACGGTGACCATCCGTCAGGCCGGCGGCGCGATGCTCGTCGACAACCAACCTGTCTTCTCGCCGTACCGCGTCGAGGCGATCGGCGACACGCGTGCACTGCAGCGAGAGTTCGTCGTCAGCGACGCCTACGGGAGAATGTCGAGCGTCTCGCAACTGTACGGAGTCGGTTTCGCGGTGGCCGAAGACGATTCGTTGACACTGCCACCCGCGACGCCGCGCGCCGTCCGGGTGGCAACAGAACCCACAGAACCCAAGTGACAGAAGGAGTTCGATGAAGGCCGGTTCCGCCCTGTACGGACTCGCAGCACTGGTCGTCGGCATCGTCCTGGGCGTAGTTTTCAGCCCGCAGGTGCCCGACGTGATCCAGCCGTATCTTCCGATCGCGGTCGTTGCGGCACTCGACGCCGTCTTCGGCGGACTACGCGCGTATCTCGACGAGATCTTCGACGCGAAGGTGTTTGTGGTCTCCTTCGTCTTCAACGTGCTCGTCGCGTCGTTGATCGTCTGGCTCGGTGATCAGTTGGGTGTGGGTACTCAACTCTCGACGGCGATCGTCGTCGTGCTGGGTATCCGGATCTTCGGCAACGCAGCGGCATTGCGACGCCGACTGTTCGGAGCGTGAGTCATGGCGGATCACTCCACGACCGAACCCGAAGAACCACCCGTCACCACCGCGAGTGAAGGTCGGCACGAGCTGCGTTCACCGTCGAAACATCGCACCAACGTCGTCTTCGCCATCCTCGCGGCCGTGCTCCTGGGTGTGCTCGGTGTCGCGATTGCCACACAGGTACGTAGCACCGTGGCCGGAGATTCACTCGACGCCGCGCGCCCTGCCGATCTCCTGGTCGTTCTCGACAACTTGAATCGGCGCGAAGCCGCGCTGAGGCAGGAAGTTGCCAATCTTCAGGAATCGCTTGCCACTTTGGAAGCCGGCGGCAACACCGGAGCAGCGTTGGACGAGGCGCGGGCGCGGCTGACCTCGCTCTCCATTCAAGTCGGGACCGCTCCTGCTGCCGGACCCGGTGTGACGATGACCCTGACGGATCCGGCGGGCGGTGTCGGCTCCGAAGTGATTCTCGATCTCATCCAGGAATTGCGTGCTGCCGGTGCCGAAGCCATCTCGATCGCAGGTGCGAACGGCGAACCCATTCGTATCGGCGTGAACTCGTGGGTGAGTGGGCGCGGCGGTGAAATCGAATTGGACGGAACCCGGATCGAGCAGCCGTACACTGTGACCGCGATCGGGGATCCGCCGACGTTGGCAGCAGCGTTGAACATTCCCGGAGGCGTCTTCGACAACGTCGCACGCAACGGCGGAAGTTCCTCGGTCGAGCAATCGCAGCAGGTCACGATCTCCGTCTTGCGACAATTGAATCCGCGCCAATACGCTCAACCTGGAAATTGATCTTTTGCGTCCGACTTTCGGACGGCCTGTGAAAGGAAGCCACTGTGAGTGAGCTCGATACACCTACCGATCTGCGCTACACCGCGGAGCACGAGTGGGTGAAGCGGACCGGCCCGACCTCAGTTCGAGTCGGTATCACCGACTTTGCTCAGTCGCAGCTCGGTGACGTCGTGTTCGTCCAGCTTCCCGCTGTCGACGAAGACGTGACCGCCGGTGAATCGCTCGGTGAGGTCGAGTCGACCAAGAGCGTCTCCGACATCTTTGCTCCGTTCACTGCGAAAGTTCTTGCAGCCAACGGTGAATTGGACGGACAGCCTGACCTCGTCAACACCGATCCGTACGACAAGGGTTGGTTGGTCGAGCTCGAGGTTGCCGACGAAGCCACACTCGATGCCGCACTCGCGGCAACTCTGGACGCGGAGGCGTACAACGGACTGACGTCCGAGTAGAAAACCTACGCGTGGACCGGCCAACTCGTGTTGTGTCGCGGCCTGTCTCGCTGCACACGGCGGTCTGCGCAGGGTACGGTCGTTAGGTACGCATGTGCCGAGTCGGGGCGCAGGGCCGTATCGAACGTGACTGTGAAAGATGCTCGTGAAGAAAGTGCACTGCGTAGTCCAGTGATTCATGATCTGGATGATTGACCCAGGAGGAGAAACAGTGAGCGAGAACGGTAACGACGCGGGCTATGGGGAGTCGCCGGCGGAGACCACTTCGGTTTTCCGTGCGGACTTCCTCAATGAGCTCGACAACACCTCCTCTGCAGCACCGGCCGCCGAGCAGCCGGTTTCTGGCGTGGAAGGCCTTCCCGCCGGAGCCGCACTTCTGGTGGTCAAGCGGGGACCGAATGCAGGATCCCGCTTCTTGCTCGATCAGCCGACGACGTCGGCCGGTCGGCACCCGGACAGTGACATCTTCCTCGACGACGTGACCGTCAGCCGTCGTCACGCCGAGTTCCGTCAGGAAGATGCAGATTTCCACGTCGTCGACGTCGGAAGCCTCAACGGCACTTACGTCAACCGTGAGCCTGTCGATTCGGCAGTTCTCGCGAACGGTGACGAGGTTCAGATCGGCAAGTTCCGTCTGGTGTTCCTCACCGGCCCTCGTGCCGGCGGTTCGCAGGTCGGCGAGTCGTCAGCAGGTGCGGGTAGCTAATGACGGCAGTGCGGCAGCAGAGCCAGCCCGGAATGTCGATTGGTTCCGTGCTGGATCGGTTGCGTCCAGATTTTCCCGACGTGACGATTTCGAAGATCCGTTTCCTCGAGTCCGAGGGCTTGATCAGCCCGCAACGGACACCGTCGGGATACCGCAGATTCTCCGTGGAGGACTGCGAGCGTCTTCGCTTCGTGCTGACCGCTCAACGCGATCAGTACCTGCCGCTCAAAGTGATCAAAGAACAACTCGAAGCGATCGACAGCGGCGCGGCGACGGTGAGTGCGGAAGTTCCTCCGCCTCGTCGTGCCCGAGTCCTGTCGATCGCTTCGGGCGATGTCTCGCCGGAAGCTTTCCGTGTCGACCGCGAAGTTCGAGTCGGTCGTCAGGATCTTCTCGCGCGCGCCGACATCGACGATCGGTTTCTGACCGATCTGATCCGCACCGGTTTGGTCGTTCCCGGCGCGGCGGGCTTCTTCGACGAGGACGCCGTGACATTGGCGCGCACCGCGAAAGCGATGTCCGAGTACGGCTTGGAGGTCCGCCATCTGCGGGCGTTCAAGTTGGCTGCTGACCGCGAAGCGGGACTGGTGACTCAAATCGCCGGACCGGTTGCCAAGGGTCGTGACGCCGGAGCGCGTGATCGCGCCGAGGAAATGGTCCGGGAACTGGCTGCCCTGTCACTGACTTTGCACACGTGTCTGGTCAAATCGGCGGTTCGGGGAAGTCTCGATCGCTGAGTTCCTCGATCAGCGGGGCTCACTCGAATAGAATTTCAGTACGACCGCATCGGAGTCGGTCTACTGGATCACGTCAGGTTGGAGGCAAGCTCGATGGGCGAAATGCGTGTGATCGGAGTTCGTGTCGAGCAGCCTCAGAATCAGCCGGTCCTGTTGCTGCGGGAGTCCGACGGCGATCGGTACCTGCCGATCTGGATCGGGCAAACCGAAGCTACCGCGATTGTTCTCGAACAACAGGGAGTCGAGCCGGCGCGTCCGCTGACTCACGACCTGATCAAGATTCTGATCGAATCCTTCGGTCGGAGTCTCAAGGAAGTGCGGATCGTGGACCTGCAAGAGGGCACGTTCTACGCGGATCTGGTCTTCGACGAGCAGACCACCGTGTCGGCACGTCCGTCGGACTCGATTGCATTGGCCTTGCGCATCGGCGTTCCGATCTTCGCGTCGGAGGCCGTCCTGGCCGAAGCCGGTCTCGTCATTCCCGACGAGCGCGAGGACGAGGTCGAGAAGTTCAAGGAATTCCTCGACACAATCTCGCCGGACGATTTCAAAGCCACTGATGGCTAGCGTGAATTGACTGGTTACGGACTTTAGTCTTCAACTCTCAAGTAGAGGTTGAGTCTCGGTCGGCGTGTTGCGTTGACCGCGCACCCTCCTGGTCTTAGCGTTGCGTGCGGTGGAGATCTTCTCGCCTTGTCGATCGAGGCGTACTCTGGGTAAGTCCACTCATGGAATTACCTGCCTTGGATTCACATCTGAAAGTTCGGTCGGCACGGGATTCTCGTGACTGCTGATAGCACAGGTTGGTTACATGATGGCGAAGCGAGAGGGAGACGGCAGTGGAAGAACAGTCGAATGAGCGCGGAACGGGCATAACCGGTAGTGCCGATCCGACTGCAGAAATGTCTTCCGAAGAGCTGCAGCCCGGCTTGTTCCCGGACGACTCCATTCCTGACGATCTGGTCGGATACCGAGTACCCAGCGCTTGCCAGATTGCCGGGATCACCTATCGCCAGCTCGACTACTGGGCACGGACGTCGTTGGTCGTGCCGTCCATCCGCGGCGCTGCCGGATCCGGTAGTCAGCGTCTGTACTCCTTCAAGGACATCCTCGTCTTGAAGATCGTGAAGCGTCTGCTCGACACCGGAATCTCGCTGCAGAACATCCGCGTTGCCGTCGATCACCTGCGCAAGCGCGGCGTGCGCGATCTCGCCAACATCACGCTCTTCTCCGACGGCACCACCGTCTACGAATGCACGTCTCCTGAGGAGGTCGTCGACCTTCTTCAAGGTGGGCAGGGTGTATTCGGCATCGCGGTCAGCGGCGCCATGCGTGAACTCACCGGAACCATCGCCGACTTCCCGGCCGAGCGCGCCGACGGCGGTGAAAGTGATCCCAACCCGGAGGACGAGTTGGCCTCACGACGCAAGAATCGCGCCAGCCGCAAAACCGGATAACGTACGTCACATCTCTTTGGAGGATGCCACGGTGCAGGTAGGCGCCTCGGTCTACTAGACTGGGCCTGCGTCGCCGGCGTACGGGAGAGCCTCGGATACCGATTCACCTAACTAGTCTTTGTTGCAGTGTTTGTTGCAGCGTTTGTTTCAAAGGCCAGTGGTGAGCGGGATCAGGGCGCCGAAGGAGCAATACCTCCCCGTCAATCTCTCAGGCACCAAGGACCGTACGGGCTCCGACGCCTCTGGAAAGCGGTGGGACAACCCACCCGCCGACGGGGAAAGGCTGTGGCTTCCGTCGTTTGGCGGGTCACTACCGAATCTCTCAGGCGCTCGGGAATCGAGCATGCGACAGAGGGGGAGGAACACACCGCAGGTCGGTGTGTGTCCTGATCCTCCGATCTGTCTGGGAGTTGTCGTGATCGACGCTGCAAGCCGTATATTTGCCGACCGCCATGTCGGTCCGAACGCCGCGGAACTCGCGCGCATCCTCGAACTTGTCGGGGTCGATTCACTCGACGAACTGGCAACCAAGGCCGTTCCTTCCGCCATCCTCGACGCTGCACCGGACGGCATCGCTGCCGGACTCGACGCTCTTCCGCTGCCGGTCGGAGAGCACGAGGCACTCGCCGAACTGACCGCTCTCGCCGCCCAGAACACCGTCGCGACGTCGATGATCGGCCTCGGATACTTCGACACGTTGACGCCTCCGGTGTTGTTGCGCAACATCATCGAGAACCCGGCCTGGTACACCGCGTACACCCCGTACCAGCCGGAGATCAGCCAGGGCCGCCTCGAAGCCCTCCTCAACTTCCAGACCATGGTCGCCGATCTCTCCGGCATGGAATTGGCCAACTCGTCGATGCTCGACGAGGCCACCGCAGCCGCTGAAGCCATGACGCTCCTGCGCCGCGCGAACCGCAGCAAGTCCCCGCGATTCGTCGTCGACGCCGATCTGTACCCGCAGACCCTCGCCGTCATCGAGACTCGCGCCGAGCCGCTCGGCATCGAGATCGTCTCCGCAGACCTCACCGCTGGTCTTCCCGAAGGTGACTTCTTCGGCGTCATCGCCCAGATTCCCGGAGCCTCGGGACGGGTCGTCGACTACACCTCGATCATCGCGCAGGCTCACGAGCGCGGCGCACTGGTTGCCGTCGGCGCCGACCTCCTTGCGATGACGCTCATCACCTCGCCGGGCGAACTCGGTGCGGACGCGTGCTTCGGCACCACCCAGCGTTTCGGTGTTCCCATGGGGTACGGCGGACCGCACGCCGGTTACCTGGCCGTGCACTCCAAGCATGCGCGTCAGCTACCCGGCCGCTTGGTCGGTGTCTCGATCGACGCCGACGGAGACAAGGCATACCGCCTCGCGCTGCAGACACGTGAGCAGCACATTCGCCGCGAGAAGGCGACGTCCAACATCTGTACCGCTCAGGTGCTCCTCGCCATCCTCGCTGCGATGTACGCGAGCTACCACGGCGCCGAGGGGCTCAAGGCGATTGCGTTGCGCGTCGCTGCCCGCGCACACGCGTTGGCGAACGGCCTGCGCGAAGGCGGCGTGACCGTTGTCCACGATTCGTTCTTCGACACCGTGCTCGCTCAGGTTCCGGGCAAGGCGGCCGACGTTGTCGCTGCGGCCAAGGAATCCGGGATCAACCTGCGTCTGGTCGACGCCGATCACGTCGGCATCTCCTGCGACGAGGCCACCACCGCCGATCACGTTCTCGCAGTGCTCGACGCGTTCGGCATCGAAGACGCCGTTGTCGCCATCGAAGCAGAGGGCAACTCGGTCCCCGCTGCTCAGGAGCGCATCTCCGGCTACCTGCAGCACGAAGCCTTCACCCGTTACCGTACGGAAACGGCAATGCTCCGCTACCTGCGTGCGTTGTCCGACAAGGACATTGCGCTCGATCGCAGCATGATCCCGCTGGGTTCGTGCACCATGAAGCTCAACGCGACCGCCGAGATGGAATCCATCACCTGGCCCGCGTTCAACGCGATCCACCCGTTCGCGCCCACGTCGGATGCGCCCGGTCTGCTGAAGATCATCAAGGATCTCGAAGACTGGCTGGTCGCGGTCACCGGCTATGACAACGTGAGCCTCCAGCCCAACGCCGGCAGCCAGGGGGAGTATGCGGGCTTGCTCGCGATCCGCAACTACCACCTCAGTCGCGGCGACGATCACCGCGACACCTGCCTGATTCCCTCGAGTGCTCACGGCACCAACGCGGCGTCGGCCGTCATGGCCGGGATGCGCGTCGAGGTTGTCGCCTGCCGTCCCAACGGTGACGTCGACGTCGACGATCTGCGCGCGAAGATCGCCGATCACGCCGAGCGTCTCGCCGCGATCATGATCACCTACCCTTCAACACACGGTGTCTACGAGCACGAGATCTCCGACATCTGCGCAGCGGTACACGACGCCGGCGGCCAGGTGTACGTCGACGGCGCGAACCTCAACGCGCTTGTCGGCCTTGCTCGTCCGGGACGCTTCGGCGGCGACGTCAGCCACCTGAACCTGCACAAGACTTTCTGCATCCCGCACGGCGGCGGCGGACCCGGCGTCGGCCCGATCGGTGTGCGCTCACACCTGACGCCGTTCCTGCCCGGACACCCGATGGCCCCCGAACTCGGTGGTAGAGGCACGATCTCGGCAGCGCCGTACGGCAGTGCGTCCATCCTGCCCATCACCTGGACCTACATCCGGATGATGGGAGCTGCGGGCCTGCGCCGCGCCAGCCTGACCGCCATCGCGTCGGCAAACTACATCGCGCGTCGACTCGACGAGTACTTCCCGGTTCTCTACACCGGCGAGAACGGCATGGTCGCGCACGAGTGCATCCTCGATCTGCGCGGGTTGACCAAGGACACCGGCGTCACCGTCGACGACGTCGCAAAGCGTCTGGCCGACTACGGATTCCATGCCCCGACCATGAGCTTCCCCGTGGTCGGCACACTGATGGTCGAGCCCACCGAGAGCGAGAACCTCGAAGAGATCGACGAGTTCTGCGAAGCGATGATCGCCATTCGCGGCGAGATCGATCGCGTCGGTGCCGGCGAGTGGACGGTGGAGGACAACCCGCTTCGCGGTGCTCCCCACACCGCCGGAAGCATTGCAGCGCAGTGGGATCACCCGTACTCGCGTGAGATCGCAGTCTTCCCGCGTGGCAAGGCTCGCCCCAAGGTGTGGCCGTCCGTGCGTCGTATCGACGGTGCACACGGCGACCGCAACCTGGTCTGCTCCTGCCCGCCGATCGAAGCGTTCGCGGGCAACTAAGGCGTGTGCCCGCCGGAGATCATCACCTCTCGCGTACGAGTTCGAGAACGGTGATCTCCGGCGGTGCGCCGACGCGTACCGGAGGGCCCCAGGCCCCGGCGCCACGTGTCGTGTACAGCACGGTGTTTCCGACCTTGTCCAAACCTTGCACCGAAGGCTGCTGCAGCGGAACGAGATACCTCAACGGCCACATCTGACCGCCGTGAGTGTGCCCGGACAGTTGCAGATCGATACCCATCTCGGACGCCTCGATCGCTTGACGCGGTTCGTGCGCGAGAAGCAAGGCGAAAGTATTCGGATCGCGACCTGCGAGCGCGGCAGTCAGGTTCGGCTCGTACGGGACCGGCGACGTGTAGTCGTGGATGCCCACGATGTCGATGGTATCGCCGCCATGCTGGATCGAGGTGCGGCTGTTGCGAAGTGTGGTGATCCCCAATGTCTCCCACACGTCGAGCCATTTGCCGCCGTCGTCGGCGTAGAACTCGTGGTTTCCGCTGACTCCGAAGATTCCGTCGGGCGCCCGAAGATCGGCGAGCGGAGCAAGATCGGGAGCAACTTTCGCGACGGTTCCGTCCACGAGGTCGCCGCCGATCGCGATCAGATCGACATTCTGCGAGTTGACGATCTCGACCACCTTGCGGGTGAAGTCGACCCCGCGGGCCGGTCCCACGTGCAGGTCGGTGATCAAGGCGATCCGGTATCCGTTGAAGCCCTCAGGTAGGCGAGCGAGCGGCACGCGGACGCGGGAAATCTTGGGGCCCGACGCCTCGTAGACGCCGTAGCCGGCGGTGCCGATCGCCGCGAGAGTGACTGCTGCTGTAGCCAACTGCAACGTACGACGCTTGGCTGGGTCGACTTCGGTCGTGGTATCCGTGTGGCGTGCACGTAGTCGACCGATCCCGGCGAACAGGCCGATCACGAGCAGTCCGGGAATCAGATACAGCCACGAAGCCAACCAGACCCATCCGACAAATCCGATCGGTCGCGCCCACGATGTCGGAAAGACTTCGCCGCTGCCGACCCCGATGAGCGTCGAGACCGCCAAGACGACAAGCGCAGTGTCGGCGAGACGAGCCCATCGCCTCGGGATGCCGGTGGCGCGAACGAGTCGGCGATGCAGGAACCAGGTCAGAAGGGCGAGAAGGACTGCAAAAACCGCGACGCGCCCCATCAGGACAGCATCTTGGTCACTGCGGCCGCGAGAGCGGGGTCGGACGTCGAATCGACCCGAACCAATGTTCCGCCCGTCCGATCCGAGACGTCTTGGAGTGTGGAGACGTCGTCGCCCGCACCGACGACGATCACGTCGACCTGTACCGGACGCGCCGGATTGCCCGCAGCGGCGATCGCGCTGAGCAGTTCGGCTCGCGTCGTGGCGGATTCGTCAGGCGTACTCGAGGTGATCAGCAGCACCGAGTTGACTCGCCCCGCGTCGAAACCGTCCACGGCGGCTTTGTAGGAGCTGGCAAGCGCCGGGTACTTGGAGGTCTTTCCGCCGGCCCGAAGCCCGTTGAGGAAATCGGTGATCGTGGCACGCCGATTCGGCTCGGACAGTGAACCGCCCGGAACCAGGATGCGCTCGGACGGTTTTCCGTCGGTGCCCGTGCTGAACTCGCGAAGGCCGATGTCCGAAGCGTCAGGGCTGCGACCCAATTGGGTGTTCACCGCCGCGGCAATGTTCGCCAAGCGGGTAGTGCCACCGTCGTCGGTACCCATCGACACCGACGTGTCCATCAGGATGGTGGCACTACGCGGAGAGACCGGGTTGGCGACGATGTCACCGAGCATGGCTGCGGTTTCGGCCGAAGCCGGTTTCAACGTGGACGAGATCTTGGCCGGGGACACCGCACCGAGATCGGGAAGGTCTTGGCCCTCGACCCGGAAACCGGCGCCGACGAACAACTGTGACTGATTCGGCTCACGCATGAAGTCGGCAAACTGTGCCGCTGCGCGCGAAGCCGTTTCGTCGATCCCGCTGCCAGCGACGATGACCGCCGGATAGTCCGCGACGGGCGTTGCGCCGGTGGGTGAGTACGTCGTCATCGCAGCGTTCGCGCTCTGCGCTATCGACTGTTCCGTGGCCGGAACGGCTTTCACCGAATCCGGTGTTCCGGCGCTCAGTGCACCGAGGGCTTCGGCGGTGGACGTGGGGGGAGTCGGCAAGGATTGGAATTGCAACGCCCGCGCACTGAGTGCAGCGTTGACCTGGGCGGACTTCGCTTGATCCGTCGTGACCGGACCGGCGCCCGCATCGGCGACATCGGCAGCGATTGCCTGTGCAGCCATCGAAGTTTCGGTACTTCCGACCGGCAGGGCAACCGTCAGATCCGAAGGCAATGACTTCCAACTCGATGCTGCGCCGGCCAATGCTGTCGCGGTCTCGGGACCGGCTGCCAGAACGATCGGGGAACTCGCGAGCGAGCGAGGATCACCATTGATCACGGCCTTGCCCGCTAGCGGCGCGAGTTCGAACGAACTCGTCGGGATCCACAGGGAGGGACGCGGTCCCAATGCTGCGTCGTCCCATGGCGCCGCCGGACCGGCTTCGAGTGCCGTCGAGACCGACGCGGACGGCGCACCGTGCACCACAACGGCGATGCAGTGATCACGCACCACCGGCGAGGTCTGGGTGTACCGCTTCGCCAGTTCCTCGACCTGTGGGGCGATGGACGGATCCGCGGAGACGTCGAGCGTCTTGTTGCCCTCGACGCACGTGCCTGCTGCCTGCTGTCCCTGATCGTCGATCCGGTTGCTGAGGGCCTTCCATCCGAAGAAGCCTGCCACGATCAAGACGATCAGCACGACGACAAGAATCGGCCCCTTGCTGATACCTCTGGCGCCTGACCCGCCGCGATGTTCGCCCACGTACCTTGCCCTACCTTGGTCACTCGAAGAATGTCTGTTGAACGGACTGTGTCCTCGGCCAGTCTAGTGACGAATCTTCGGGGCCTACGCGAACAGCCTCGACACCGGGAGCGGTGCCGAGGCTGTTCGGGTTCAGCTTCGAGTTCGAAGAAGGTGAAATCAGGCGTTGGCAGCCTTGTACTCGCGGCGGCGGCGATGCAGGATCGGCTCCGTGTATCCGCTGGGCTGCTTCGCACCTTCCAGGATGAGTTCCTTGGCAGCCTGGAAAGCGATGTTGGAATCGAAATCAGGTGCCATGTTGCGGTACTCGGCGTCGCCCTCGTTCTGACGGTCGACAACCGGTGCCATGCGCTCGAGCGCAGTCACGACGTCGGTTTCGCTGACGATGCCGTGACGCAGCCAGTTGGCGAGCAGCTGGCTCGAGATGCGCAGCGTGGCGCGATCCTCCATGAGCGCGACATCGTGGATGTCGGGAACCTTGGAGCAGCCGACGCCCGCGTCGATCCAGCGGACGACGTAACCGAGGATGGACTGGCAGTTGTTGTCGAGCTCTTCCTTCTTCTCCGCGTCCGTCCAGTCGGTGCTGGGAGCGAGCGGGATGGTCAGGATGTCGTCGACGCTCGCGCGCGGCTTACCCTTCAGGCTGTCCTGAACAGCGAACACGTCGACGCGGTGGTAGTGCGTCGCGTGCAGCGTTGCGCCGGTCGGCGAAGGGACCCACGCGGTGTTTGCGCCGGCCTTGGGGTGGCCGATCTTCTGCTCGAGCATGTCCGCCATCAGCTCGGTCATGGCCCACATGCCCTTGCCGATCTGAGCCTTGCCCTGCAGGCCGCAGGCCAGTCCGGTGTCGACGTTCCAGTCCTCGTAGGCGCCGATCCACTTCTGCTTCTTCATCTCGGCCTTGCGCACCATCGCGCCGGCTTCCATGGAGGTGTGGATCTCGTCGCCGGTGCGGTCGAGGAAGCCGGTGTTGATGAACACGACGCGGTCGACGGCTTCCTTGATGCAGGCAGCGAGGTTGACCGTCGTACGACGCTCCTCGTCCATGATGCCGACCTTGAGGGTGTTCTCCGGAAGCCCGAGGACCTGCTCGACACGGCCGAACAGTTCGGTGGTGAAGGCAACTTCCTCGGGACCGTGCTGCTTGGGCTTGACGATGTAGATCGAGCCGGTGCGGCTGTTGTCGAGCGGGCCGTTGGCGTCACTGATCGAGAGGCCGTGGACTGCACAGGTGCTGGTGATCAAAGCGTCGAGAATGCCCTCGGGAACCTCGTTGCCGTCGGCGTCGAGGATCGCGGGGTTGGTCATGAGGTGACCGACGTTGCGGACGAACAGAAGTGAACGACCGTGCAGGCTGAGTTCGCTGCCGTCGACGGCGGTGTACTTACGGTCGCCGTTGAGCGTACGAGTGAAGGACTTGGCGCCCTTCTTGATCTCCTCGGAGAGGTCACCGCGGTTGAGGCCCAACCAGTTTCGGTAACCGACAACCTTGTCGTCGGCGTCGACAGCGGCGACCGAGTCCTCGAAGTCCATGATGGTGGTGACGGCGGATTCGAGAACGACGTCCTTGACGCCGGCTGCGTCGGTGCTGCCGATCGGTGAGGATGCGTCGATCTGGATCTCGGCGTGCAACCCGTTGTTGAGCAGCAGGATGCTCGTCGGTGCGTCCTTCCCGCCGAGGTAGCCGACGAACTTCTCCGGCTGGGCGAGCGTGGTGACAGTACCGTCTGCCAACGTGATCTTGAGTTCGCTGCCGTCGACAATGTACTTGGTTGAATCTGCATGCGATCCCGACGCGAGAGGTGCTGCCGCATCGAGGAATTCACGCGCCCAGGCGATGACCTTGTCGCCGCGGACCTTGTTGTAGCCGGAACCCTTCTCGGCGCCGTTCTCCTCGGAGATGGCGTTGGTGCCGTACAGCGCGTCGTACAACGAACCCCAGCGGGCGTTGGACGCGTTGAGTGCGAAGCGCGCGTTGAGGATCGGCACGACCAACTGCGGGCCGGCCGTGGAGGTGATCTCAGTGTCGACGTTCGTGGTGGTGACCGAGAACTCGGCAGGCGTCGGCAGGAGGTAGCCGATTTCCTGCAGGAACGCCTTGTATGCGGCAGCGTCGATGGGAGCGCCGGCATGATCGCGATGCCACTGATCGATCTGAGCCTGCAGATCGTCACGCTTGGCAAGCAAGTCGCGGTTCTTCGGTGCGAGCTCGGTGATGACCTTGTCGGCGCCGGCCCAGAACGTCTCGGCGTCTACACCGGTGCCGGGAAGAGCCTCCTCGACCACGAAGTCGTAGAGAACCTTGGCAACCTGAAGACTGCCGACCTGAACGCGCTCAGTCATGAATAGCCTCACTTTTCCGAAAGCGGAGCACCACATATGGATGCCATGAACCAACATCAATGTTACCTGGGAGTATTCCCACCGCTGTCCGCGCCCTGAGCTGCGATAATCGGGCGCGAAGAGCTGAAACGATCAAGTGAAATTCGTTCTGTCTAGAGTTTGCGCGCGGAAATCTCGAAACCGGCCTTGGTTAGACGCTCGACCAGGACGTCGCCGAGCGCTGTCGCGGGGGTCAGGACGCCGGTGGCCTGTGGGAGGTCCTTGTGGTCCTTCGCCAATGACAACGCAGATTCCCCGAGCATCACCGCCGTCGCGCTGTATCCCGGGTCGCCCTTCGCCTTCACTCGTGATGTGTATCGAGCGCCGGTCGTGGTCGTGGTGAACACGTCGAGCGTGAAATGACCCTTCTTCTGGGTGCTCTCGCTCGGGCCCTCTCCGGGAGCAGGCAATACCTTGTCAAGAAGGAAGCGCGTCGGGGGAAGGGCGAGTCCGGCGACCAGCGCACCGAGGCCGACCGCCACTCCGCCCGCGATCACCGGAGACACGACGGAAGAGCCGACGCTCATCACCTCGCTGTACTTGAACTTCTTGCCGTACGCCCACTCTCGGAGCGCATTGCTGCGACGGACGACTCGTGTGTTGTACGACGCCATCACGAACGGTGCCTTCCACCCCTTCACTGACGGATCGATCTTCTTGCCGTCGACCACGCTCACGTCGCTCTGGCGTCCGAGTTCGGGCTCCCGATCACGATCGGGGCTCAGCGAGTACGGCGAGGCGGCGAGTTTCCGCAGGCGCGCATCGTCTTTCGACACGTCGATCTGGTTGCGAAGCGAATCGATGGTGCCACCGCTCACGCCACCGCGCAGCGCGGTGACCACCAGGGTGGTGTCGGTGAGTTCGCCGGCGCCGTCGGCGGCGACCTTCTCGTGCAGTACGTGAACTCCGAGATCGGAAGGGATGGAATCGAATCCGCAGGAATGGACGATTTTGGCACCCGTCGACACGGCCAGGTCGTGGTTGGCGTCGATGCTTTCGCGGTGGAACAGCACCTCGCCGGTGAGGTCGACGTAATGAGTTCCGGCGGCAGCGCATTCGTGAACAAGAGCGTGGCCGTACTTGGCATACGGACCGACCGTGGTGGCGACGACCCGGGTCCGCTGGGCGAGTGCCGTCAGTGCGGTTGCGTCGTCGGCGTCGGCGATGATCAGGGGAAGATCGGCAGCGGCGGTACCTAGATCCGCGCGGGTGGCTGCCAACTTCTCGAGTGAGCGGCCGCCGAGGCCGATCTTCGTGCCTTCGGGCGCGTGTTTGACCAGGTAGTCGGCGAGCAGCTTTCCGACGAAGCCGCTCGCTCCGTAGACGATGATGTCGAGTTCTCGGGCGGGCGAGGTTCCAGTCATGGAGCCAGCCTACAAACGAGTACCGGAAAGTGATGTGACCGCGGTCACTCAGCGGGGAGGGGTTCCTTGACTACGAGGATCGGAGCCTCGACTTCGAGCAACAGGCGCTGCAGCGGGCGTTCGAGCAGGAACTTGCCGATGGGGGACATCCGGCGCGTTCCGACGATCAGGAGATCGACACCCGCGCCGTGCACCAGGTTGACGAGCGCGGTCACCGGATCGCCGTCGTGCTCGGTGGTGCGCAGATCCCACTTCGTCTCCGAGAATCCACCGGCGTCGAGCGCCGACTGAATCTCGCCGCGAAGAGCGGCCCGATCATCCTCGGTGTCTCCGAGGTTGACCGTGCCTCCGATGTTGACGTCGTCCAGGACGTGCAGAACCAGCAGTTCCTCGCTTCGACCCACGGATTCCCGTGCAGCGGCCACGATTGCGGCACGGCCTTCCGGGCTGTCCTTGTGTACGACGGCGATCGTCATGGTTCCTCCGAGTCGGTGAGCAGGTTCGCAGTCCATTATCGCCTGCAATGCTGTGCTCTACCTGAAATGAGCTACTCGACACGGGGGTTTGGGGGTGACGAGATCGCCACATCGGGGCGGCTAGGTGCTGCCTGTCACCACCGCGGCGGTGCCGCCCATCACCACGGCGAGGGTTTGAAGTCCTTGAGGAAGCAGCCGTGCAGGTCGACGCCCAGCTCGCCCTGAACGATGGGGTCGTAGACGCGGGCTGCACCGTCGACGAGGTCGAGTGGTGCGTGGAAACCTTCGTCGGCCAGCCGCATCTTGGTGAAGTGCGGGCGTTCGTCGGTGATCCAGCCGGTGTCGACGGCGGTCATGAGGATGCCGTCGTCGAGCATTTCCTTGGAGCTGGTGCGGGTCAACATGTTCAGTGCTGCCTTGGCCATGTTGGTGTGCGGGTGGCCAGGGCCCTTGTACGCGCGGCTGAACTGACCCTCCATGGCGGAAACGTTCACGACGTACTTGCGTCGCGCCGCGGCCGCGGCCATCGACGGGCGCAGGCGCGAAACGAGGATGAAGGGCGCCACCGAGTTGCAGAGCTGGACTTCGAGAAGCTCGATCGGATCGACCTCTTCGACGGTCTGAACCCAGCTGTTGGTGTGCGCGAGGTCGGGCAGCAGTCCGCCGGCGTCGATGGCGATGCCCTGCTCGATGCGATCGGGCGAAGCCGACTTGGCGACGAGAGCGAGCGAACTGACCGCGTCGGCCGAGAGATTTCCGGAGGTGATGCTCGCGACGTCCGACAGCGATCCAGCCAGAGCAGCGGGGTGAGCGTCGCTCGTCTTGCCGAAGGTCAGGACATCGGGCAGTTCACCGGCAGGCAGTGCGCCGGACTCGGCGTCCACCAAAGCGCCGTAAGCACCGGGGGAGCGTCGAACTGTTTGTGCGGCGTTGTTGATGAGAATGTCGAGCGGGCCCTGTGCGGCAACAGAATCCGCGAGCGCAACAACTTGGGCGGGGTCGCGGAGGTCGATGCCGACGATGCGCAGACGATGAATCCAGTCGTTGCTGTCCTCCATCGCCTTGAAGCGTCGGATCGCGTCGTTGGGGAATCGCGTCGTGATGGTCAGATGCGCACCGTCACGCAGCAGGCGCAACGCGATGTACATGCCGATCTTCGCGCGGCCTCCGGTCAGAAGTGCGCGTCGGCCGGTCAGATCAGTGCTGGCGTCACGTTTGCTGCGGCTGGTGGCAGCGCAATCGGGGCACAGTTGGTGGTAGAAGGCGTCGACTGCGGTGTAGCGCTGCTTGCAGATGTAGCACGGCCGCGCCTTGATGAGCGTGCCGGCGGAAGCGCCTGCGGTGTTCGACTTGATCGGAATGCCGGCGGTTTCGTCGTCGATGCGATCGGGTGAACCGGTGGCCGTCGCGGCGACCACTTGGCGGTCGGCTTCGTTGACGGCCGCGCGCGAAGCGAGGCGGCGCTTCTTCTTGAGTCGCTTGAACAGATGGCCGACAGCGCGCTGCATGGTGATCGAGTCGGGATGCTCGTCGTCGAGTTCGGCGGCTTCGGAAAGGACCTTCAAGCAGATTTCGAGTTCTGCGGGGTCGAGTCCGGTGAGTTCGGCTCGAGCAGATTCTGAATCGGCTGTTTCCAGCGAATCTGCCTGCAGTGCATCCGACTTCTTGGTGTCTGTATCCACTTCGAACTTCTGTTCCATCTCGATCGCCGCTCGCGCGGACTGTTCCCTGGTTCGGGAACTTCGCCAATTACGAGAAAAGCTCCGGTTCGATGAACCGGAGCTTTTCCTGTCTGTCTCAACACAGAGTGTCCGAGGGGGGACTTGAACCCCCACGTCCGTTAATAGGACACTAGCACCTCAAGCTAGCGCGTCTGCCATTCCGCCACTCGGACTCGGCCCCGATTTCTCGGTGCTGGGAAAGAGTATCCGATTAGCTCAGCTGCCCCAAATCGCCAGGTTGCGGGGCATTCCGGTCGCCCGCGTCGATTGATTCGATGGTAGGAAAGTGGAATGACCACAACCCCGATTAATCCGAATCCGAGCAGGGCCGAAGCAGAAGTAGTCGAACTGGTCAGTTCTCTCATCCGCTTCGACACCTCGAACACGGGAGAACTCGAAACCACCAAAGGCGAGCGTGCGTGCGCGGAGTGGGTTGCCGCGCAGCTTCAAGAAGTCGGTTACGAGACGGAATACGTCGAGTCCGGTGCACCTGGCCGCGGGAATGTCTTTGCTCGCTTGAAGGGAGCCGAGTCGGGTCGCGGCGCGCTGATGCTTCACGGTCACCTCGACGTCGTCCCGGCCGAGCCCGCCGACTGGAGCGTGCACCCCTTTGCCGGCACCGTCCAGGACGGTTACGTCTGGGGGCGCGGCGCCGTGGACATGAAGGACATGGTCGGGATGATCCTGGCCCTCGCCAGACAGTTCAAGGCGGAAGGCGTCGTACCGCCGCGTGATCTGGTGTTCGCCTTCGTGGCGGACGAGGAAGCCGGCGGAAAGTACGGATGCCAGTGGCTGGTCGAGCATCGCCCGGATCTGTTCGAGGGAGTGACCGAGGCCGTAGGTGAGGTCGGCGGCTTCTCGCTGACGGTTCCGCGACCTGACGGAACCGACCGCCGCCTCTACCTGGTGGAGACCGCGGAAAAAGGTCTCGGGTGGATGCGTCTGACTGCCAAGGGACGCGCCGGGCACGGCTCCTTCCTGCACGACGACAACGCGGTCGCCACACTCGCCGGCGCGGTCTCGAGGCTGGCTGCCCACCAGTTCCCGATCGTGATCTCCGATTCCGTCGCGGAGTTCCTGACCGCCGTCGGCGAAGAGACCGGATTGGACTTCGATCCGGGATCACCCGACATCGACGGGACCCTCGCGAAGCTGGGCACGATCGCCAACATCATCGGGGCGACGTTCCGTGACACCGCGAACCCGACGATGCTCAAGGCCGGTTACAAGGCGAACGTCATTCCGCAGACGGCCGAGGCGGTCTTCGACTGCCGTGTGTTGCCGGGCCGGCAGGCCGAATTCGAGCGAACGGTGGACCAACTGATCGGTCCCGACGTGACCCGCGAGTGGATCACCAAGCTGGACTCGTACGAGACGACGTTCGACGGCCACCTTGTCGACGCCATGAACGAGGCGATTCTCGCCCACGATCCGGAGGCTCGCACAGTTCCGTACATGCTCTCCGGTGGAACCGACGCGAAGGCATTCGCGAAACTCGGCATTCGCTGCTTCGGTTTCGCACCGTTGCAGTTGCCGCCCGAGCTGGATTTCAGCGCGCTGTTCCACGGCGTCGACGAGCGAGTTCCGGTGGACGCACTACTGTTCGGGACACGTGTTCTGGAACATTTCCTGCTCAATTCCTGACGAGCACGTGGATAGATCCGTGAGCTCGACTCACATCGAGCTCTCTTGTCACAGAAAGGATTCGCATGGCGCACGATCCGTACGAACCATTGCCGAAGTTGCCGAGTTTCGAGCTGACCAGTGACGACATCACTGCCGGCCAGCCGCTGAAGCTTGCTCAGGCCAGTGGTGCCTTCGGTGTTCCCGGTGGCGAAGACATCTCACCGCAGCTCTCGTGGTCGGGCTTTCCGACCGAGACGAAGAGCTTTGTCGTGACGGTGTTCGACCCGGACGCACCGACGGCGTCGGGATTCTGGCATTGGGCCGTGGCGAACATTCCGGCTTCCGTCACCGAACTTCCGGCCGGTGCAGGCGCGGCCGACAGCGGTGTCCTGCCCGCCGGAACCGTCACGCTCCGCCACGACGGCGGCGGGTTCGGTTTCATCGGTGCAGGCCCGCCTCCCGGACATGGTCCGCATCGCTACATCGTCGCGGTGCATGCCCTCGACGTGGAGACCCTCGACGGTGTCACTGCCGACTCGTCGCCGGCGTTCCTCGGTTTCAACGTGTTCCATCACGCGATTGCGCGTGCAACCCTGACCGGGACGTTCGAGGTCGAATAGTCACCCCGCTGTGGGGGGGGGGTTTAGGGGCGCCGGGGGAGGAAAGGCCCCGCCCGGTGATTGGGGGGGGGTGGGGGGGCCCCCGCCCCCGGGGGGGGAGTAAAAAAAAAAAAGG